>NZ_CP020562.1:2772309-4158464 GCF_002082565.1 Halomonas sp. GT | reverse complement strand
TCATCTCACCATCGGTTGAAAACGGCCGACCATTGTAGCGCCCAACGGAGCGGTTATCCACACGCACTCAAGCCTCTTTTTGCCCTGTGGACAACTATTCATGAGATATAGGGAAAAGCTGGTAATCGATCAAGGACAAACCTGTTTTGATCTATTTTATAACCTGTTGAGCACACCTAATTAACAGTTTATTTAAGGCTTATCCGAAGGTTATGCACAGATTTTTTATGATTTTAAGCCATTGATAAAAATAAGCTAAAATAGCTTATCCACAATTAGTATCCCCACTATTAATAACAGTAGGTTTTAAATAACTTCATTAGTAATAATAGCGTTATGCCAAGCAGCCATTCTGGCAATGAACAAAGAGCCGCCATTGCCTTTTTCATGCTTTTTATGCAAGGAAAAATTGCACCTAGCGCGGGAAGTCTCTACAATTTCCGGTCTTGAATTGAAACTCCCCGGCTAGTTCCTCACTGGACCGGGTCTTTTGGAATTCACTTTCCGTCCTAAACCACGTGGGAATAACGAGTTATGAAACGCACTTTTCAACCCAGCGTTCTCAAGCGCAAGCGCGCGCATGGCTTCCGTGCTCGTATGGCAACCAAAAACGGCCGTGCCGTTATCGCACGCCGCCGCGCCAAAGGCCGCAAGCGTCTGAGCGCCTGATCTCGGATTGCGTGTGCCGCATCAAGGCTTTCCCCGGTGCTTACGTTTGCTAAACGCCGGGGATTTTAGTCACGTGTTTGAACAAGCAGACCTGAAGGTTCATGGCAAAGGTATGATGGCGCTAGCGCGTTTAAGTACTCGGGGGCATCCTCGCATTGGACTGGTGGTCAGCAAAAAGAATGTGAAGCTTGCTGTTGATCGCAACCGCTTTAAGCGACTCGTGAGAGAGTCTGTTCGCCTCCGCCAAGATCACTTACCCTCCGTGGATATCGTGATATTGGCAAAGCGTGGTGTTCAAGATATTGATAACGAGACGCTTACTCGCCAGTTAAATGGCATGTGGAAACGGCTTCAGCGCGACGCACAGGCGGTGCCTGTATCTCACCCGCCTAATGGCGTAACACGTGACGCTTGACGACACACCTCGCCGCTCGACCTCGGCCTGCCGCCTGGCAGGCTTTCGTGTGTCATGGGTCAAGTAAATGACACTGCGCCATTAGCATGTTCACCACCCATCGGGCAGAACCCTCATGGACGTAAAACGACTTTTATTACTGATTCCACTGGCAGTACTTGCCTACCTATTGGTTGTACAGTGGAATCAGGATTATGGGCAAACAAGCGTCGATTCGACGCCTGAGATTACCCAAAACAGCAACGGCTCATCCGCCAATGATGTTGGCAGTGATGATTTATCGGTTCCTAGTTCGTCGGCTCCCCAAAATGCCATCAGTGAAGGCATGCCTGGAGAAGCTGAAAGTGACTCCTCTAGTCGAGACTTTATTGCTGTCACGACCGACGTGCTCGACGTACGTATTGACCCACATGGTGGCGATATCGTGTACGCCGCCCTACCGCAGCATAAGCTAACGCTGGATTCGGATCGTAACTACGTGTTGCTTTCTGATAACTCAACGCGCAGCTACGTCGCCCGTTCAGGTCTTCAACTGGACGGCCAGGCTAGCCGCATTGCTTTTACGCCCGAGCGTACCGAGTACCGCTTAGGGAACGATGAAGAGCAGCTAAGTGTTGATTTAACAGCGGAAGTTAACGGCGTTGAGGTTATTAAGCGATTGACGTTTGAACGCGGCGACTACGCGGTCAACGTTAGTTACTATTTAGCCAACACCACCGAGTCACCGATTAGCGCCCGCTTTATCGGTCAGTTGGCGCGCGATAATAGCCCTGACCCCTCAAGTGGTGTCGCCATGGGTATGAACTCGTATCTTGGTGCAGCCTACTCTACCCCTGACGCGCGGTACGAAAAAATCGACTTCGACGATATTCAAAACCATAACTTTGAAAATCGTGAGGCGCAGGGTGGCTGGATCGCGATGATTCAGCACTACTTCGTATCTGCCTGGGCACCGGCGCAAAATCAGCAAAACCTCTACTATGTCACTACCGATTCACGCGATCGTAATGTCGTAGCGTTTGCTGGCCCCACGAGCAGTGTGGCCGCTAATGGTGAGGCAACGCTAAGCGCAACGCTGTACATGGGGCCCAAGGTTCAAGATTACCTTGAGCAAGTAGCACCCAACCTACGCTTAACCGTCGATTACGGCTGGTTGTGGTTTATCGCCAACCCACTGTTCTGGTTACTGGATAAGATCCACGACATCGTTGGCAACTGGGGCTGGTCAATTGTACTGTTGACTGTACTAGTGAAGCTGGTGCTGTTCCCGCTATCCGCCAAAGCTTATAAGTCAATGGCGCGTATGCGTAAGCTTGGCCCAGAAATGCAGCGTCTCAAAGAGATGTATGGCGATGACCGCCAGAAAATGTCTCAAGAGATGATGAAGTTCTATCAGAAGGAAAAGATCAATCCTCTGGGTGGCTGTTTACCCATTCTGGTGCAAATGCCGGTCTTTATCGCGCTGTATTGGATGCTGCTTGAGTCTGTTGAGCTTCGCCATGCGCCGTTCATATTCTGGATTCAAGATTTGTCGGTGAAAGATCCATACTTTATCTTGCCAATTCTGATGGGGATCTCGATGTTCGTTCAGCAAATGCTGAACCCGACACCGCCCGATCCCATGCAGGCGAAGATTATGAAGATGCTGCCGATTATCTTTACCTTCTTCTTCCTGTGGTTCCCAGCAGGTTTGGTTATCTACTGGGTCGTCAACAACATCATCTCGGTAGCGCAGCAGTACCTTATTACGCGTAATATCGAGAATGATCCGAACGTCGGCAAAGGGTTGCGAACTAAGTAGCACGCTCCCTTCTCCTACCTCCAGACCCCCGCCCAAGCGGGGGTCTGGCGTTTTAGGATGAACAACGCGACAATCTTCGCTATACACCAACGAGAAGCGCCATGGCCGATCGACTTTACACCCAAGATACCATTACCGCTCTGGCAACTCCTCCTGGCCGCGGCGGTGTTGGCATTATTCGCGTGTCAGGGCCTGCCTGCCACGATATCGCTGCCGCCATACTTGGCCACTGCCCTGCCCCTCGTTACGCTCACTATGGCCCGTTTCACGCCGCTGAGAGCATTATTGATGAAGGCATTGCCCTGCTGTTTAACGGGCCTCACTCATTTACGGGTGAGGACGTGCTTGAATTGCAAGGACATGGCGGGCCAATCATTATGGATATGTTGCTAGAACGCTGCCTACAGCTTGGCGCACGTCTCGCACGCCCGGGTGAGTTTTCAGAGCGAGCCTTTCTAAACGATAAGTTGGATCTAGCCCAAGCCGAAGCCATTGCCGACCTGATAGACGCGACCTCCCGTTCCGCTGCCGAAAATGCCGTACGCTCGTTACAGGGCGAGTTTTCTCAACGTATCTCAGCATTAGTGGAGCGGCTCATCGAGCTGCGGGTTTATGTCGAAGCGGCAATTGATTTCCCGGAGGAGGAAATCGACTTTTTAGCCGATGGCCACGTCGCCAACCGTTTAGACAGCGTTCAGCAAGCGCTGACAGCAGTACGCAAAGCCGCAGGCCAAGGAGCACTATTACGCGAAGGAATGAGCGTGGTGATTGCTGGACGTCCTAATGCCGGTAAGTCTAGCTTGCTCAATGCACTGACCGAACAAGATACCGCCATTGTCACGGATATTGCTGGCACCACCCGTGATGTGCTGCGGGAATATATCCACATTGATGGCATGCCACTGCATATTATCGACACCGCAGGGCTACGCGACACTCCCGATGCCGTAGAGAAAATCGGCGTTGCCCGCGCTTGGGAAGAGATAGAAAAAGCCGACCGCGTGCTGCTATTGGTAGATGCCTCCACGACTGATGCGACCGATCCTATGACTATTTGGCCAGAATTTGTCGCCAGACTCCCCGATCAAACGCGTCTAACACTGGTGCGAAATAAAATCGATACCAGCGCCGAACCAGCGGGCATTGATTTATCCACAACCACACCCACGATCAGGCTATCCGCGAAAACGGGCATGGGTGTGGATAACTTAAAAACCCATTTAAAAGACATCATGGGATTTTCTGCGACTACCGAAGGACGATTCTCAGCCCGCCGTCGCCATTTAGACGCCTTAGATCGCGCCATGATTGCGCTGGAAACTGGACGCGCCCAGCTAGATGGCTACGGTGCAGGGGAATTGCTGGCCGAAGACTTGCGCGATGCTCAGCAGGCGTTAGGCGAAATTACCGGTGAATTTAGCGCTGACGACCTGCTCGGCGAAATCTTTGGCAGTTTTTGTATCGGGAAATAATCATCTGTTTCGTTCAATAACAGGCCATGCCTAACCAGCTATTCGCCTACCAGCCACTCTGATCGATAGTCACTATTCGGGCCTAGCAGCGGCGTAATGTGTGTCATTGCCGCCGCTAGACGCTCATCTAATCCCCAGGGCGGGTTAATCACTAGCATTCCACTACCGTACATACCATGGCTCTGCTCATTGGGCGTATAGCGTTGAAGCTCGCTGCGCCAAATTTTACGGATGCCACTTTCCCTCAAGCCATTTAGCAGCGTGTGATGGTTGCCTGCTGGTAGCAAGGGATACCACACCAGTAGCACGGCATGTCGCACTTTTGCCAGGCTATAAGCCGCCGCATCAACCACCTCCTGATACTCCGCTTTACGTTCGTAGCTAGGGTCAATCAACACGCACAAGCGCGGTGTTGCAACAGGTACTAGCCCACTCAAGCCTGCCAGGCCATCTCCATAAATTCGTTGCGCCTGAAGGGGAAGCGACTGTGTACTTAAGTGCTCATGCTCACCTGGATGAAGCTCAAATAGCGTCAGGCGATCTTGCTCACGGAGCGGCTGAGAAAGCCACCACGGTGAGCCAGGATAATGGGTAAGCTCAGATGCATGGGGTTGGGCAGCTCCCAACATGGTAAGCCAACTGCTCAATAAAGGGTCGGTTAGCTGTTCGCTCGCTTGCCACAAGGGCCAAATGCCCTCGCGGTATTCTTGAAGCCGCTGAGTCTCTTTGGTGTTAAGTGGATAGAGACCTCGTCCCGCATGAGTATCTATATATGTAATGGCTGATTTTTTACGTAATAAATAATCAACCACCGCGTAAAGCGTTAAATGTTTCTGCACATCGGCAAAGTTACCGGCATGGTAAGCGTGTTGGTAGGACAGCATAGTCGCTCGCTAACAATGAATCGAAAAAATGCCCGCTATGTGATCATAGCGGGCATTCATCGGCAATGCTGAGGTTAGCTTATCAATCGATAGTGTTAACCCTGGCCATCTCCCGTTGGGGTCAAGGTGATTTCAACGCGGCGGTTTTGCGCCCGGCCCTGCTCGGAATCATTACTAGCAACCGGTTGATTCGCCCCATATCCCATCGTATTTAATCGTGCAGAGGATACGCCGTTTTGGCTAAGATAATTACCAACAGACTGGGCACGGCGCTCAGATAGACGCTGGTTATAGCTTGCATCTCCAGTACTATCGGTGTGGCCAGCAATGTTGACGCGAGTATCCTGATACTGGGTCAGTACATTCGCTACTTGGTTAAGTGAATTACGTGCCTCGCTGGTAAGGTCGGCTGAGTCAAAACCAAAGGTAACGCCACTGGGCATATTAAGCACAATGTCGTCACCACGACGATCAATTTCAATACGCGAGCCCTGGAGATTTTCGCGCAGTTGTTGCTCTTGGCGATCCATGTAAACGCCCACACCGGCACCCGCTGCAGCCCCCACCGCCGCACCAATCAATGCACGATCACGACGGCTAGTGCTTCCATCGCCAGACAACGCACCAGCAGCAGCGCCAATGGCCGCGCCAATGCCAGATCCCATTGCAGTGCTAGAGCGCTGCGACTGACCGCCATAAGGGTCTGAGGTAGCACAGCCAGCTAACAAAATGGCTGCCGCCAGCGGGGTCAGTAGTCGAGAAATACGCATCACTCACTCCTTGATAATCTTCAGGGTAATTGCTTTATATATCGCTGATCACTCATCGCTTATTAATGCCAGCAATTCGTTCAAGAATAATAGACCTTGAGGCGATGCACGCAGCTTTTCGGGCATTTCCATTAAAAGTCCTTTTTCATACGCGCTTTGTAACCGTGAAAGTAACATGGCTGAGGGCTGCCCTGTGTAAGCCGTCCAGACATCCATTGTGACCCCGTCGGTTAAACGTAGCGCATTCATCGAAAATTCAAGGGGCAGTTCCTGCGTCGCTATCGGCTGCTTGCCAGCCACAAAGCCACGCGGATCATTTGAACGGCGTAAATACGCCTCTGGCTGACGTGTTTTCCAGCGCCTTTCGATATGCCGCTGCCCCTGGCTATCTATCGTTGTCAGCTTTCCATGAGCGCCCGCCCCGATACCCAAATAATCGCCAAACTGCCAATAATTGATGTTGTGGCGACTTCGTTGTTCTGCTCGCGCGTAGGCGGAAATTTCATAACGACGCAAACCGGCTTGCTCAAGGCGTTGATGCCCAGCTTCTTGAATATCCCAGAGAGCCTCTTCTTCTGGTAACACAGGCGGATGAGAGAAAAATGCCGTATTAGGTTCAAGCGTTAACTGGTACCAAGAGAGGTGCTCTGGTCCCAAAGCCAATGCTTGATCAATATCCTCCATCGCTTGAACCGGGGTTTGCTTGGGTAACCCATGCATCAAATCAATATTGAGATTATCAAACCCAGCTTCACGCGCCTGGCGAATAGCATTAACCGCCTCTTGGCCACTATGAATACGCCCCAAGGCGCTAAGCTGTTCAGGGCGAAAGCTCTGAACTCCCAAAGACAACCGATTGATCCCGGCCTCTCTATAGCCAATAAAACGCTGCTGCTCGGTCGTACCAGGATTGGCTTCTAGGGTAATTTCAATCGTAGAAGAGAATGGCAATCGAAGGCGTATCTCTTTAAATAATTGATCGTAAAAGGCTGGCGATAACAGGCTTGGCGTGCCGCCACCAATGAAGATAGTTTGAATCTCTCTGTCATTCGCTAACGATAAATCACCCTCTAAATCATTGAGCAGGGCGTTTAAATAAGCAGCTTCGGGCAGCTCATCAGTACTTGGCTCATGGGAATTAAAGTCACAGTAAGGGCATTTACGTACACACCATGGCGTATGGATGTAAAGGGATAAGGGAGGCAATCGCTCAGCCATGTGCCACCTTCAACAGTTCAACCAAGCCCTGTAATGCCCGTCCACGATGACTAAGCCGGTTTTTGGTTTCACTGGGTAACTCGGCAACACTCATTCCTTGATCCGGTAACCAGAAAAGAGGGTCATAGCCAAAACCGCCATTACCTCGCGGGTGCGCAAGAATTTCACCTTCCCAACTGCGTTGCACAATCACAGGTACAGGGTCTTCGGCATGACGCAAATACACCAATACGCACCAATAACGCCCACTACGCTGACCTTCAGCATAGCGACTGAGCGAGGTTAATAACTTCTCATTATTCCGCTCGTCACTTTTGGGCTCACCCGCATAACGCGCTGAATAGATGCCCGGAGCACCGTGAAGCGCATCCACCTCGAGGCCTGAGTCGTCTGCCAATGCAGGCAACCCACTGATTTTACTTGCCTCACGAGCTTTCAAGAGTGCGTTTTCAACAAATGTAAGCCCTGTTTCTTCCACATCTCCTACTCCAAATTCGGATTGAGGTCGAACATCCAACCCAAGGGGCTCTAGTAATTGTTTGAATTCTTTAAGTTTTCCTAAATTTCCGCTGGCTAGTACTAAGGTGCTGGGCGATGCCATTACGATATCTCCAAAATGAAGGTAATGAGTTTACATAGATAAAATTACTTCTAATGCTGGCTATTTGTTACCTAATGTAATCAATAAAAACTAATTTAAAAACCTCTTATATTGATAATAATTGCTATCAAAAACATGATGTTGAATCGCTTATTTTTAAAAAGAATATGCATATTCAAATTATGTTTACCAGGTTTCTAATAACAAAACTTTACGAAATGTATCTTATAGGCAACACTTCAAAAAGCACCTGCTCACTCTTTCTTTCCACGAGGGCTTCACAATGTCACAGGAAAAGACCATAGGTTTGGTGTATCTCATTACCGAAAAAAGTCCGCAATCGCAGCTATTTGCAGACTATTTACACGATCACACCAACTGCTCAATTAGCATTTACTCGCCAGACGTCACCCTACCTTCTTCACCCGTTGAAAAACTGCTCATCCTCATCGACAGTGATCATATTAGTGTAGAGGCATTGCCGGACTGGCAAGAGAAATTGCCAGAAGCACTAACAAAAACCTCTTTAGCTGCCTTCAATATTCGCGATATGGATCATGCGCTGGAAGCCCTATCTTGCGCGCAGTTGAAAGGAGTTTTTTATCGTAATGAAAGCTTAGAAGTATTTTGCAAAGGTATCCACGCGTTACTCGATGATGAGCTATGGATGTCTCGGGACTTAATGGCACGACTGATTCTTTTTTATCGCAAATATCAAAGCAACGCTTTCCGCCCAGCCTGTGGATTAACTAACCGAGAAATGGAAATCATCTCTTTATTAAGTGCAGGTTCCTCTAATCAACAGATTGCCGATAAGTTGTTTGTAAGTGAACACACTGTTAAGTCTCATCTTTATAACATTTTCCGTAAAATAAATGTGCACAACCGTATTCAAGCACTTAACTGGATTCATCAGAATCTCGGACCAATTCTTCCTAATATAGAAACAGCACGTAGTTTACAACGTCATCGGTAGATTTTTTTAAAAGGGCCTATCGCTATGAATTTACGTCGCTATTTACTGGTTATTTTTGTCTTTTTTTTCACATTAACTACTGACACATTTGCCAATGAACCCACCGATTCTTCTCGGGCATTAGCTGCAAGTGAGCAAGAAGAAGTCGAAGCTATCAACCAGCTATCAAGTCCCGATGGTCCAGAAATTCAAGGGCAGCGAAATAGAGGTAGTGAACTTACCGGCATTATGGTCGACCGTACCGTCACCATGGCAGGCAAGACCTTCTACCGCGCTTTCAGCCAGCGGGCAATGGATAACCTCATCATTGGTAATGCCACGATTACCATTCAAGAACGTCCTGATGCTCGTTGGGGTAGCCAAATTGCTATTTTGGAAGGCAACCGGATGTATTTTAGAACACAGCTTTCTCCAAGGATTAGCGAAGCTGACCGCGTAGCAGGGGACGCTGTAGAAACTGTTGAGGAGGCACTTCTCCAGCAGCAGCTGGCATCTGCCCTTACCTCAGATAAAGACTTGGGAAAAGAGGAGTTATTCTAATGAAAACCCGCAGAAGAATCAGCTGTGCTGCATTTATAGTAGTTATGGGAGTAGGTGCTCACGCACACTCTGGAGAGCTAATTTATCAACCGATTAATCCCTCTTTTGGCGGTGACCCTTTTACAGGTAGTTACCTTTTAGGTAAAGCCCAGTCGCAAGACAAAAACACCGACCCAAATGCACGAAGAGCAACAACCTTATCTTCAACTCAACGCTTATTACAAAGCTTGGAAAGTCGACTGATATCGCAGCTAATTTCAGATGTTAGCCGTGGCGAGGTAAGCGAGGGAAGTTTTGATAGCGATGAGTTTGGCGTCGTCGTTAGTGATAACAACGGACAATTAATTGTACGCGTTGTTGATAAAGTTACCGGAGATGTAACAGAGATTAGCGTTGGCGGTTTATTTAACCCGTAACAGCAACATCCATGTCAACCGCCGAAGATTATCAATAACGACTAACGCTAACTGTTTTGTCAGGGGATCATTATGAAAATTATCGCCTCACTTGTCATCGCTAGCCTGCTGAGTGGCTGTGCAGGAGTAGTGGCAACGTCTGAAAATTTAGAAGGTGCTGAAGCAACACTCACGCCCAGAGGAGCAACATATCAAGACCTTGTATCGCTTCCGCCACCGTCAGGAAAGATTTTTGTCTCTGTGTATGATTTTCGTGACCAAACAGGACAATATCGGCCAGCCCCCGCCAGTACGTTTTCAACGGCGGTAACACAGGGGGCCGCAGCAATGCTTACCGGAGCTCTGTCTGACTCTGGCTGGTTTATTCCACTTGAACGCGTTGGGCTACAAAATTTGTTAACGGAACGGCGCATTATTCGCGCAGAATTCGAACGCTTTGGACAGCCGGATACGCTGCCATCGCTAAGAGCAGCGTCGGTTATGCTAGAGGGCGGTATTATTGCCTATGAATCAAACGTGAGAACCGGGGGGGCCGGTGCTGAATATTTTGGCATTGGGGCGTCGGGCCAATACCAAGTAGATCAGGTGACGGTGAATTTACGCGCGGTGGAAATTTCAACCGGTGAAATATTAGCTAACGTCACCACTACCAAAACGATTTACTCAAAAGAGCTACGTGCAGGAGTTTACCGATTTATTGACTTCCGGCGTTTATTAGAAGCTGAAGTAGGTATAACTACCAATGAGCCTGTTCAGCTCGCGGTAATGTCAGCAATCGAGTCTGCTGTTATTCATCTTGTGGCAAGAGGTATTGAAAACCGGTTATGGAATCTTTCTCCTGGAACTAATATTCAAGACACCATTTTGGATGACTATCTCAATGCCTCGATACCTATGCTTTAGTAAAAATTAATCAAGGGAACATTACTTTAAAAAGACTATAAAAAACAATGGCCACTCAACAGAGTGGTCTTTTTTATTAAAAAAACAAGCACTAAATAATTAGAAAAGTAATTCATTCAAAACCAAACAAATAGTAAATGTAAATTTACATGAATATTAAACATATAACCATCGCATTAAAAAAACTTCCTATAGCATGATTTTTATATTGGTCCAAACTCAATCCATGAAACAAAAAGACACACTGAGTTTCAAAAGGAATTAAAAATGAAACATTTCAGCTACCACCTCAAGGCAACTACTGCGGACAGAGTTCGTTGTAGCGTCGTGATAATGGTAGCCATAGCAATAATAAATTTTTCGTCTGTATTGCAAGCAAACGACAATGAAAACAACTTACTTAACAAAAGCGCAAGAGTTACCCAATTTGCGGCCATTGATACCGCAGCGATAAATAGCAATTCAAGTATCATTCGCCAACAAGGTAACAACAACAATGCAAGTGTTGCCCAATCACGTTCTTTGAGTTATCAGCTTTCTAACTTTGCCTATATCAACCAACTCGGCAACGGTAATCAAGCAAGCATAATACAAAGTAACGGAAATAATACGGGCATCATTTGGCAAGTAGGCAACGATAATACCGCCTCTATAAATCAGCATGGAAATAACATTTCGTTTAAAGCTGATATTTATCAAGATGGATTTAAGGGTGACGTTTCAATTTCACAATCGGGCAGTGGCTTACGTGCTGTAAGTGTCCAGCAACAAAACTATTCGGGCAATGCACGGCCGGTCACTATCGATACCTACTGAGTCGCCAGCTGCTTCTCAGTAAAACAACCAAAGCAAGTCGATCGAAAAAAGGGGAAACACCATGAAAACTCAAATGACTGTTATCGCTGCTGCTGTTGCAATGGCTGTTAGCTTCTCTACCCAAGCGCGTGATTTTGATAACTCCACAAACCTTGCTGCTAATGCAGGGACAGAACAAGCCTTTGAAAACCAGCAAGATATCCGTGAAGGTATGAACGGCTTTGATCGTGCACCAATGCGTACTTCACTCATTATTCAGCTAGGTGATGATAACGCTGCTGAAACCGATCAGGCAGGCCATGCTCAGTATTCACGCGTGGTTCAGGAAGGTGATGACAACGATTCTTATGTTTTCCAAAGCGGCAACGAACATGAGTCCATTGTATATCAACTAGGTAATGACAACGATTCCATCGTTGTGCAACAAGGGGGCGTGCGCAATGACTCTTATGTATTCCAGCAAGGTGACAGCAACAGTTCTACCGTTGCTCAGTTCCTGAATACTGCGCAAAGCGACTCCATTGTTGAGCAGTTTGGTAATGGAAACAGCGCTGACGTTTACCAAGCCTTAAATACCGATGAAACCTGGAGCTTTATACATCAAGCTGGTGATGGAAACGAAGCAAATGTTCTCCAGGTAGAAGCAGACCTGAGTGCTTCCTACATCTTCCAAGGTGGTGACGATCATGTCGCGAATGTCTTCCAGACAGGTAATAGCAACGTGTCGACCATTCGTCAAAACGTAACTGCTGGCGGCGCAGCGTCAGCGTCTCACTTCCAGGCTGGTAACAACAACTCTGCTATCACTACTCAGTGGTAAGCATCTTTGTAGGTACTTTTATAAATACTTTTTAAGTACTTACTTAGCTCAGGAAACCGCCCCTCTCGGGGCGGTTTTTTATGTTTAACGTACCATTACCGTTAATGTGCCGCCTTTCCCTTGGGTAGAGGAGCGCGAGCGGTTATTACCTTTCAAAATATCTACTTCTAAACGATCGTTGTCGCTGAGCAATTTTACCGTACCTTCAAGCGTGGTGCCTTCAAAAGTAAATTCAGCAGGCACTGTGCCGCGTGTTTCGGGGTGTTCAATGGTTTCATCGTTATGAGTGATGCGCCACTGGGCTGAGAATTCTGCGCCGGGTGTGCCGCCCATGGTGATGTGGATCTGGGTCATATCCTGCTCCTGTGCGGCCATCCCCATTAACGGTAGGCCAAGGGTAAGAACGGTGGTTATCACGATGCCGTTGAAACGTGAAAAGAGCGAAGCCGGTTGCCATTTCATACTATGTTTACCTCACTAACCACAAAGCCGCTCGATAGGAGCGGCTCTTGCAGTGTAGCAGGCGAATTACTTGATGTTACATAACAGCAAAGGCTTTTTCTGCAGCATCCAACGTTAGCTGAATATCTTCTGGTGTGTGGGCACTCGACATAAAGCCAGCTTCATAAGCGGAAGGTGCGAGATAAACACCGTGATCAAGCATGGCACCAAAGAAACGGCGGAAAGCATCGGGGTTGCAAGCGGTTGCCTGCGCAAAGTTATCCACACGGGATTGCGACGTAAAGAAAACGCCAAACATGCCGCCTGCGGATTGGGTCATCATCGGTACGCGGGCAGCGTTGGCACGCTCTTGCAAGCCGGTACACAATGTTTGCACCCGTTGGGTCAGCGCATCATGGAAACCAGGCACTTGCAGCTTGGTTAGCAGGGCAACTCCAGCGGCCATGGCTAGCGGATTACCAGAAAGCGTACCCGCTTGATAAACCGGCCCCAGCGGCGAGATATTTTGCATAATTTCTCGTTTACCGCCAAACGCCCCGACGGGCATGCCGCCGCCAACAATTTTACCTAAGCAAGTAAGGTCGGGCGTTACACCGTAATGTGCCTGAGCACCGCCTAAAGCGACGCGGAAACCAGTCATCACTTCATCAAAAATCAAAATACTGCCAGATTCATTGCATACCCGGCGCAACGTTTCTAAGAAACCCGGCTGGGGAGGAATGCAGTTCATATTACCCGCGACCGGTTCCACGATAATGCAAGCAATCTGCTCTCCGATCTCTGCGAAGCACGCTTCCACCCCTTCAGGATCGTTATAGGAAAGCGTGATGGTGTGCTCAGCAAGTGATGCGGGTACGCCAGGAGAGCTAGGCTCACCATGGGTTAACGCGCCTGAACCCGCTTTGACGAGCAATGAATCTGAGTGGCCGTGGTAGTTACCTTCAAACTTGACGATTTTGTCGCGCCCCGTTGTCCCGCGCGCAAGGCGGATGGCCGACATCGTTGCTTCGGTGCCTGAACTGGTCATGCGCACCATTTCCATGGAAGGAATCATGTCACAGATCAGATCAGCCATGGTGGTTTCGACAGCGGTCGGCGTACCAAAGGAGAGGCCGTTATCTAACCGTGCTCGCACAGCGGCTAGCACATCCTGATCGGCGTGCCCGGTGATCATCGGGCCCCATGAACCGATGTAGTCTACGTAGCGGTTACCTTCCACATCGAATAAGTAGGCGCCCTGAGCACGCTCCATAAAAACAGGTGGACGATGGAGGCCTTTAAAAGCACGAACAGGGGAGTTAACCCCTCCCGGAATGTGACGACTGGCGAGGTCAAACAGTTCTGCAGATGTGGTCATGGCATCCTCAACATTAATGGCTTACTGCCAATGAGATCAAAAGCGTACGGGGCGTGGCAAGCGTTTCGGTAAACACTGGCCGCTTGGGGGCTGATAACCATGAGACAAACTCTCCCAGGTAAAGTGCTGTGCTTGCTCACAGGCGGTTGGTAAGCGCTCACCAACAGCCAAACGAGCCGCAAGTGCTGAGGCTAATGTACAGCCTGATCCGTGAAATACTTCGGGCAAACGTGGCCACTGCCATTGGCGCGTGGTGTCAGGAGAGTGCAGCGTATGCACAACCTGTTGCGTATTACCCGGGAGTGGATCGTCGGTGGCGGTCACAAGGACGCCTTGGCAACCCTGCGCTAGCAACGCAACAGCGCGTGCCGTGTCATCGAGAGGGTCGGTTATCTCAGGTGTCAGTGCAGCAAGCTCAAACCGATTGGGCGTTACTATATCCACAAGCGGTAGCAAACGATCACTATAAAGTTGCTGCAAGCCAGGTGTGGATAACTTAGCACCTCCACCTGCTTTTAATACCGGGTCTGCGACGACGGGAATTCCAGGGAAACGGCGGATGATTTGTTCCGCTGCCCTCAGTGTCGCCTCATCAGCCAACAACCCCAGCTTAATAGCCGCGATTTGCATATCACTTAACGCCTCCGCCATTTGCCTCATTGCAGCAGGGTCTGCAGGCAAAATACGTATCACGTTATGGCAATTTTGAACGGTCAGTGCGGTTGGAATGGTGACTGCCCAGCCACCACAGGCGGCTATCGCTTCGCTATCAGCCACTAACCCAGCTCCCCCGGTGGGGTCGTGGCCAGCTAACACTAAAACAACGGGAGGAAGAGGTTGGCGCATCAAAAGGGCTTCACCACCGCCAGGATAATAATCGCGATTAACGCAATCACGGGCGCTTCGTTAAACCAGCGGAAAAATACATGGCTTTTGGTGCAGCGGGCTTGATCAAATTGCTTTAAATAAATTAAGCAAACATGGTGGTAAGCGATTAATAGAGCGACAAGCGCCAGCTTAGCGTGCATCCAGCCTTGGCTGAACCAGGCTGGCACAAGATAAAGCATCCAGCCACCAAAGATCAGCACAATGATCATCGACGGCGTCATGATCCCACGGTAAAGCTTACGCTCCATGGTTTTAAAGTAAGTAATCGCTTGCTCATCACCTGTGTCCCGCGCCATGGCGTGGTACACATATAGTCGCGGTAAATAAAATAGCGCAGCAAACCAGGTAACAACTGCCATCAAATGAATGGCCTTTACCCATAAATACATGGTCTCTCCTTAGGTGTGGGGCTCATTGTTGTGAATCAGCACCGCGGGGGTCAGAGTAGTGATAATAACGTTCGATAGCGCCACGCGTAATGATACCTGAAATTCGCTGATGCTTTGGTCGATAACCGTGTACAACATAGAGCGCACCTAGCGCATTGTCCTGAAGTTTTAGAAACGCTTCTGATAGCGTTGCTTGTAATCCGATAGGTGCCATTTCAAGCCGCTGCCCCGGGATCTCAAGCAAATCAATGAGCTCATCTTCTGGTGGGGCTTCGCCTTCTAGCGCTTCATCATGCTCTAGTAACCAACGCGCAAGCTCAGCAGCTTTGAGCGCCAGCACTGGTTTTTCTACACTAGAGCGTTCAATGACTAGCCACACGGGATTCGTTTCCAACAGTCGCCGTGCCTGATCAGGCGTAATCATCCGATCTGTGCGTACCAAGTGGCGCTCCATTACCGCTGGCACCGATACCCGCGAAAGCGCCTGCATTAAAGGCTGCTGTAACGGATGCAAGCCGTAGCGCACCGAGCTAATAAAAAAGCCCTCACAGCCAGTAAGCTGACGAGATGTTAGGCAGGCAACCACCACAACGAGCATGCCCGGCAACATAATATGTGGCGAATGCGTTAGTTCAAGCAACGCCATCAACGCGGCAAGCGGGGCTTGCAATACAGCGCCCATCATTGCTGCCATACCTAACATGGCATAAATGCCGGGGTCTGCTGCTTTATCTGGCCATACCCAGCCGCCTAGCATTCCCCCTAGAGCTCCCGTGGCAGCACCTACCACCAAGACAGGGCCAATAATGCCGATAGGCACACCCCCTGCCACGGTGATGGCAGTAATCAAGAGCTTAGCGATCATCAGGGCCAGCAACACAGTAATGGTCAGCTGATTATTCAACATAGCCGCAACGCTGTCGTAACCAATACCTTGTACTTCAGGAAACCACCACGCAACAGCGCCCGTTATCACCCCAACGGCGCCTAACCTAAGCCATAGCGGCCACTGCTGTAAGTACTGACTACGCGAAATATGAATAAATACGCCCGCTAATAGGCCAATCACCAAACCAATAATAACCACCCAAGGCACATTCATTAACGAACCTAGGGCAACTTCAGGAATGCGAAACGCCGGTTCGTTGCCATACACCAACTGAGCGACCAGTGCCCCCATGGTAGAGGCAAGTATTACCGGCATAAAGCTCATTAGGGTGTACTCCATCATCACCACTTCCATGGCGAAAATCACCCCTGCGATTGGCGTATTAAATGATGCTGATATACCTGCCGCCGTACCGCAAGCAACCAACACCCGTAGACTGTTATTGGGCAAACGAAGCTTGAGACCTAAACCACTAGATGCCGCTGCGCCCAGATGAATGGCAGGGCCTTCACGTCCCGCAGAGAGGCCACCCAGTACAGACACAACGCCTACCCACCACTGATTAAGCCAGTTGCGCATAGGGAAACGTCCCTGATGATAGGTGAGACGCTCAATAACATGGCCAACACCTAACTTACGTGCAGCGGCCTTTTGGCGATAGAGCAGCGTGCCAATCAACGTCACGGCAATCATCGGAAGCAGTGCGCGAAGCCATGGCGCGAGCCCTTCAAAGGCCTCAGGATTGCCTTCAGGCATGTAAAGAGCAGCGCCTGCCTCCAGCAATAAGCGAAAAGCCACCATCACCGCGCCTGTGATCACCCCAGACACTAACCCCAGCACGCACAGCTGAGGCAGGGCATCAACATTCGCCAGCTGGCGACGAAAACTTTCCAAGGTGAAATCCGACCGGGAAAAACGTGCCACAACGTCCGTCCTTGCGCCTATTATTCGTTTTTACGCATCATGTTCGCGTTAGTGAACATATACCTGTTTCCCTATAGCGCTCTTATGCGCATGCTCTCTTGTGTATCATAGCTAGCTACAGTTCAACAGCCTGAGGTATCTCATTAGGCTGTTAATTATTGTTGGGTCTGACTGTGCGTAATGCGCAAGGAGTGGTTTGTGATTAAGGTTGGCATTGTAGGCGGTACCGGCTATACCGGCGTTGAGCTGTTACGGTTACTTGCCCAGCATCCCCAGGTAAGCGTAGAAGCCATTACCTCACGCTCGGAAGCAGGCGTGAAGGTATGCGATATGTATCCCAACCTGCGCGGCCACTATGACGCACTTACGTTTAGCGAGCCAGATGCCAAGGCGCTGGGTGCTATGGATGCGGTGTTCTTTGCGACACCCCACGGGGTTGCCCACGCACTAGCAGGCGAATTGCTCGACAATGGTACTCGGGTAATCGACTTATCTGCTGATTTTCGACTACGCGACGCCGCCGAATGGAGCCAGTGGTACGACCAGCCCCACGGCGCACCGGAACTGCTAAAAGAGGCTGTGTATGGCCTGCCAGAAATGCATCGTGAGAAAATCAAAAAAGCCCGTTTAATTGCCGTACCTGGATGTTACCCAACGGCTGTTCAACTAGGCTACCTGCCGCTTTTGGAAGCTGGTTTGATCGACGCAAGTCACTTAATCGCGGACTGTAAATCAGGCGTTACCGGCGCAGGCCGTGGAGCCAAAGTTGCCTCGCTGCTAGCCGAAGCCAGCGAATCGATGAAAGCCTACGGTGCGTCCGGACATCGCCATTTGCCTGAAATTCGTCAAGGCTTGAGCGATATGCAGCCAAACGCCGTGGGGCTTACCTTTGTGCCTCACTTAACGCCTATGATCCGCGGCATTCATGCCACGCTCTATAGTACGCTGACTGAAGAGCCAGGCGATTTACAGGCACTCTTTGAGCAGCGTTACGCCCACGAGCCGTTTGTTGACGTCATGCCTGCAGGCAGCCATCCGGAAACTCGCAGCGTCAAAGGCAATAATACCTGCCGAATCGCTGTTCACCGTCCTGGTAATGGCAATACTGTGGTCGTACTTTCGGTAATTGATAACCTTGTTAAAGGCGCATCAGGCCAGGCGATTCAAAACCTGAATCTCATGTTTGGCTTTGACGAAAATATGGGCCTCAACGCCCCAGCGTTGATGCCTTAAGGCACGACTAATTCCCAGCAATAGTTGACCATTTTGCTGGGAATTACCCATAATCACACTCCGATGTGGATTATTCGTTCTTAAAGCTCGCGGGAGGTACCCATGAGCGGTGCAGAAGCTTTTGTTCCAACGCCTCTACTTTTGTCTGATAGTGCTCGGAAACGCATCCAAGCACTCATGGCAGAAGAGGCTAACCCTGCGCTGAAACTACGCGTTTATGTCACCGGTGGTGGCTGCTCGGGGTTCCAGTATGGGTTTGATTTTGCTGAAAACGTGGCCGAAGACGACACGTTAATTGAATTTGGCGATGCGATCCTCGTGGTCGACCCTCTTTCCTACCAATACCTGGTGGGCTCAACCATTGACTATGAAGAAGGGTTAGCAGGCGCCCGTTTTCGTGTTCAAAACCCCAACGCCACGACCACCTGCGGCTGTGGTGCTTCCTTCATGGTCTAACCAACGTTGGTAACAACCCCCTCCCCGTGACTTGACGCCTTGGTGGTTTCTCGCCAAGGTTAAAAGGTCAATAACGGTTGCAGACGGAATTTATAAGAGTAAATCTTCTTTAATTCGCGTCGCTAACCAAATAAAACACGGGGAAACGAATGAATTACCTACTAAAAAAATCTGTCATTGCTACCGCCCTTGCACTGGGCTTAGGCAGTACCACTGTCGCGTTCGCACAAACGCCTTCTGTCAATGTGGCCACTGACCCAAGCTTTGTCCCATTTGAAATGATGGATCCGGAAACCGGCGAAATGATCGGTTTTGATATGGATATCATCAACGCAGTCGCCGAACGTGCAGGCTTTGAAGTTAACCTCACCACTATGGAATTCTCTGGCATCATTCCTGCTGTACAAACTGGTAGCCAGGAAATCGCCATTGCAGGCACCACTATTACAGAAGAGCGTGCCCAAGTTGTCGACTTCTCCGATCCCTATTATGACTCAGGTCTGCAAATTATCGTGCGCGCCGACAACGAAGATGTCTCTTCGATTGAAGATCTAGCGGGTCTCACCGTTGCCACAAAAATCGGCTCTACTAGCTACGATTTCCTTCAACAGGAACTTGGCGAAGATGCTGACATTACTCCCTATCCAGGCACCGCCGATATGTACATGGCGCTCTTAGGCCGTAACGTCGACGCTGTGCTGTACGATGCCCCTAACGTTGCCTACTTCTCACAAACCCGCGGCGAAGGCCGTACCAAGGTAGTTGGCCCGCTATATGAGGGTCAGCAATACGGCATCGTTTTCCATAAAGGCAGCGAGTGGGTAGAGCCTACCAACGAAGCACTTGCCTCCATGCGTGAAGACGGCACCTATGATGAAATCTACACAAAGTGGTTTGGTGAAGCCCCCAGCGCCGAATAACATCGCTGTTCGCTATCACTAAAGAGCACTTTTCATCTCAGGGCCGGGCGGCTATACCCCCGGCCCTGTGTCGTTGTTTATTTTTCTGGAGATAACGCGTGGACGTTAACTTTCAGTTTGATTGGTCGGCCGCATTTGGGTCGATCCCCTATCTACTACCAGGTATTCCTTGGACATTACTTATATCGTTCGGCGGCCTAGCGATCGGCTTCTTTATTGGCATATTCTTTGGTTTATTGCGTATTAGCCCAGTGCGCTGGCTGCGCTGGCCAGCTGTTTTATACGTCGAAGTGTTTCGCGGCACGCCCATTTTAGTGCAGGTTCTGTTTATCTTTTATGGCTTACCCCAACTGCTGGGCAGCCCTATCAACGCACTCGTCGCCGGCATTGCCGCTATCGCCATTAATTCAGGGGCTTATATCTCTGAAATTGTGCGGGGCGGCGTGCAGTCTATCGAACGTGGTCAGCGAGAAGCATCGCTCTCATTAGGCCTATCTCGAACCCGAGCTTTTCGCTACGTGATTTGGCCCCAAGCCCTACGGCGCATGATTCCTCCACTGGGTAACCAGGGCATCATAAGCATCAAAGATACCTCGCTATTTTCAGTTATCGGGGTCGGTGAATTAGTCCGCCAAGGGCAAATTTATATTGCGACTACCTTTACCGCACTTGAGGTCTATTTCATGGTGGCGCTGATGTACCTTGCCATCACCTGGACTCTCTCTTTGATTCTGCGCCAAATTGAGCGCAGAGGCCTCGCAGGACAATAAGGAACGTGCAATGACCTCTACACAATCGCCAATTGTGCGTATGCAGCAGCTCAATAAGCATTTTGGCAGCCTGCACGTACTCAATAATATTGATCTTGAAATTGTCCCTGGTGAAGTCGTCGTTATCATCGGTGCCAGCGGCTCTGGTAAATCAACGCTCATCCGCTGTATCAACGGCTTAGAAGAGTTTCAATCGGGCTCTCTTGATGTTGATGGCAACCAGTTACTGCCCAATGGTAAAAGCAGTAAAGCACTGCAAACTATCCGTACGGAAGTCGGCATGGTGTTTCAGCAGTTCAATCTTTTTCCCCACTTGAGCGTGCGCGACAACGTTACCCTTGCCCCGATGAAAGTGCGTGGGTGGAGCCGCCAAGATGCCGAAGAGACTGCTGAACGACTATTAGAGCGCGTTGGCATTGCCGACCAAGCAGATAAGTATCCAAGCCAGCTATCCGGCGGGCAGCAGCAGCGTGTCGCGCTGGCGCGTGCGTTGGCCATGGAACCGCGCCTTATGCTGTTTGACGAGCCTACATCAGCGCTTGACCCTGAAATGATTGGTGAAGTGCTGGACGCCATGCGTGAACTTGCCAAAGAAGGCATGACCATGGTGATAGTGACCCATGAAATGGGCTTTGCCCGTGAAGTGGCAGACCGCGTTATTTTTATCCATAAGGGCGAAATTGCTGAACAAGGCCACCCTGAGCAACTGTTCGATACGCCACAACATGAGCGGACACAATCCTTCCTTGCACGTGTTTTGAAGCATTAATGTCGAAATTAATCTGACGTTTTTACTCGTTTGTACTCCGTTAAATGGTCTGTCACCGCGACAGGCCATTTTTTTTTGCCTGTGGATACTATTTTTTACACGTTGCGTCATATCGCGCTACGACGCCTACCATGAGCGCTAATAAGGTCTTTTAAAAAAACTGATTTCACTTGTTCACAGGTGCGGTAACAAACTCGGTATGGGCCGGTGGATAACCCGTTGTTTGTCATGCCTGTGCGTAAGTAGCACTTTCATCCACAGGCGCAGCACGGCTTCTACGCAGGTACTCCTCCGTTTAATCATGTAAAAGCTAACAATTTAAACTTATGAAATATAATGTTTTTTTAAGGTTATTAACAGATTTTGTCCACACTAGTAATTACAACATCAACAGAACTTCTCTTATATATTTTTATTTTGTTATTAATAATAGATGGACGCTTAGCTTGGGGTGTGGAAAAACCTGACGGTTACCCACAGGAGGTTTATACTGGCGGGCTTACTCAATCAGTGAACCAATACTGACTCACATCATCCGTGCCAAACGGCGCAAGACGAGGTGCCTCTTGAACTATCCCGACCGCTTTGACGTGATTGTCATCGGCGGTGGCCATGCGGGAACTGAAGCCGCATTGGCCTCTGCTCGTATGGGTTGTCAAACCCTATTGCTAACCCACAACATCGAAACGCTCGGCCAAATGTCGTGCAATCCAGCGATTGGTGGAATTGGCAAAAGCCACCTGGTAAAAGAAATTGATGCACTCGGTGGTGCAATGGGGCTAGCCACGGACTTAGGCGGCATACAGTTCCGGGTATTGAACGCTCGTAAAGGTCCAGCCGTTCGAGCAACACGTGCTCAAGCAGACCGAGTTCGCTACAAAGCTGCTATTCGGGGAATGTTGGAAAACCAGCCTAACTTAACGATTTTTCAGCAAGCTGCTGGCGATCTGGTTGTGGATAACAACACCGTTCGAGGTGTCGTGACCGAAACAGGCATACGTTTCCATGCGGAATCCGTTGTGTTGTCAACCGGTACGTTTTTGGGTGGCGTTATCCACATTGGGTTAGATCAAAGCCGCGGTGGCCGCGCCGGAGACCCTCCTTCCAACGCCTTAGCTGAACGCTTACGGGCATTACCGTTTCGCGTTGATCGGTTAAAAACCGGGACGCCTCCACGTATTGATGCCAAAACCGTTGACTTCACGTCATTGGAAGAGCAGCCAGGCGATACCCCAACGCCAGTCATGTCATACCTTGGTTCACGGGAGATGCATCCACAGCAGGTGAGTTGCCACATAGCGCACACCAATGAGCGCACCCATGAAATCATCATGGCAAACCTTGATCGCTCACCTATGTATTCCGGTGTAATCGAAGGTGTTGGTCCGCGTTACTGCCCGTCGATTGAAGACAAAGTTCACCGCTTTGCCGACAAATCAAGCCATCAGGTATTTATTGAACCTGAAGGGTTGGATACACATGAGCTATATCCCAATGGAATCTCGACGTCGTTGCCTTTCGATGTCCAGCTACAAGTGGTTCGCTCAATTAAAGGCTTAGAAAACGCTCATATCACACGACCTGGCTACGCCATTGAGTACGACTTTTTTGATCCTCGGGATTTGAAACACTCTTTGGAAACTAAATTTATCCACAACCTGTTTTTTGCCGGACAAATTAACGGTACTACCGGCTATGAAGAGGCTGGAGCTCAAGGGTTGCTGGCAGGTTTGAATGCCGCTCGCCGCGCCAAACAGTTAGAGGCGTGGCATCCTCGCCGCGATGAAGCTTATCTTGGTGTATTAGTGGATGACCTGATTACCATGGGCACCAAAGAGCCCTACCGCATGTTTACCTCTCGTGCGGAATATCGTCTGCTGCTACGCGAAGACAATGCCGATCTGCGTTTAACTGAGAAGGGACGTGAGCTTGGTTTAGTCGATGACAAACGTTGGACGGCGTTTAGTCAAAAACGCGAAGCCATCGAACGTGAAACTGCTCGTTTGGCAACCGTTTGGGTACAGCCCAATACACCTGCTGCCGCTAAAATTGCTGAAAAAACTGGTAGGCCCCTACCCCGAGAATACTGTTTAAGTGACTTGTTAAAGCGTCCAGAGCTTACCTATGACGATATTACCTCGCTGCCTGGCATTGAAAGCGGCGATGTTGACGATGAAGCGGTTGCCGAGCAGGTACAAATTCAAGCGAAATATCAGGGTTATATTGACCGTCAACAGGATGAGATCGATAAGCTCAAGCGCCATGAAGCAACACCGCTGCCAGCAGAGCTGGATTATCAACGGGTTGAAGGGTTATCCAATGAAATCCGCCAAAAGCTTAGTGAAACGCGTCCTGAAACACTGGCTCAAGCGGCTAGAATCTCAGGCGTGACCCCCGCAGCGGTCTCTATTTTGCTAATACATTTGAAAAAACGTCGTTTAGTCAGTACTACCGAGGTCGTTAACGGATGAGTCAATTAACGCCGTTAATCAACAGTTTGCCTGAAGCCGTTGCACCCCGGTTAGAAGAAGGACTAGCCGCGCTCGGCGCCACTGTAACTACCCAGCAGCGCGAACAGCTACTCGGTTTGCTTGCGTTGTTGCACAAGTGGAATCAGGCTTATAACCTCACCGCTGTACGCGATGTTGAAGAGATGGTTTCCCGACACGTGTTGGATAGTGCCGCTGTCGCACCTTATGTGCATGGGCCACGGATACTTGATGTAGGCGCTGGCCCAGGCTTACCTGGCCTTGTGCTTGCCATCATGAAACCTGAACTGCAGGTAACGCTGCTCGATAGCAATGGCAAGAAAGTTCGCTTTCAACGTCAAGCAGTGATGGAGTTGGCGTTGACAAACGTTACGCCAATCCAAGCACGCGTTGAGCAATTTAATGGCCAGACATTTGATCAAGTGATTTCCAGAGCCTTTGCCAGCTTGGTAGACTTTATTTCGCTAACCCGAGCGCTACCAGCTGCTCACGGGCAGTGGCTTGCGATGAAAGGCCGTGGCGCTGATGATGAACTGCGGGAGTTACCCGCCTATGTTGAGCTTCAGGCGCGTCACTTACTGAGCGTACCCTTCGATACGGCCGAGCGGCAGCTGTTGATTCTGACCCCAAAAGGAGTTGAGTAGTGAGCCAGATCATTGCCCTGACCAACCAAAAAGGCGGTGTGGGCAAGTCCACTTCAGCCGTTAATCTCGCCGCTAGTTTGGCAGCACTTGATCGTCGTATCTTGCTGGTAGACTTAGACCCACAAGGGCATGCCAGCATGGGCAGTGGCATCGACAAGTACGCACTGGAAAAAAGTGTACTTGACGTGTTGCTGGGAGAAACAACCGCAAGCGATGCAATTGTTCGTGGGCTTCCAGTGAAATATGACGTCCTACCAGGCAATGGTGATTTAACTGCCGCTGAAGTAGAACTTCTCGATAGTGACCAGCGCCAAAGTCGTTTGTCATTAGCACTGCAGACGGTCGCAGATGCTTATGATGTTGTCCTCATTGACTGCCCGCCGTCGCTGAATATGCTTACCGTTAATGCGTTGACAGCTGCCAATGGCGTGCTTATTCCATTGCAGTGTGAATTCTACGCATTGGAAGGGTTATCAGCGCTGCTGGATACTGTTGAGCAGATTAAACAGAGCGTTAATCCTGATCTAGCCGTTTCTGGCATTCTGCGTACCATGTACGACAAGCGCACCAGTTTGACGCGTGAAGTCGACAAACAGCTGAGAGATTTTTTTGGCGATGCGCTGTTAAAAACAACCATTCCGCGCAATGTGAAGGTTGCTGAAGCACCAAGCCATGGCTTGCCTGTTACTCAATACGCGCGTTTTTCGCGGGGTAGTCAGGCTTATCGTGTGCTAGCAAAAGAGATGATCCGGCGGCTATCGCTGTAACGTAAAAAAGTACGAGGGGAAGCGAATGACGCGTAAACGCGCGCTAGGACGTGGCCTGGATGCCCTGATTGGTGCGGGCGCCCGTCGTCGTGACAGTTTAGATATTACCGGCGGCGTGACGCTGGATAGTGCAGATGCATCACTGTTGCCTGCAGCACCAACGGAAGAAGCGGCGGCTGAACGGCTAGAACGCTTACCTCTTGGCCAACTTACCCGTGGTAAATATCAGCCGCGTCGGGATATTCAGCCAGAAGCATTGGAAGAGCTTGCCGATTCCATTCGTGCACAAGGGGTGATGCAGCCTATTGTGGTTCGCCCGGTGGGTGAAAACCGCTATGAAATTATCGCGGGCGAACGTCGCTGGCGTGCAGCACAGTTGGCAGAATTAGATGTTATCCCCGCCGTTATTCGCGATGTCAGTGATGAGGTGGCACTTGCACTTGCACTGATTGAAAACATCCAGCGCGAAAATTTAAATGCCATTGAAGAAGCGCTTGCTTTAAAACGTTTAGGGGAAGAGTTCGAGCTCACCCAGCAGCAAATAGCCGATGCAGTTGGCAAATCACGCACTCAAGTCGCCAATTTATTGCGCTTATTAGCGTTAGACCCTGAAGTACAAACGTTGCTTGAACGCGGTGATTTAGATATGGGGCATGCGCGAGCCCTGCTTTCGCTTAACACTACCCAGCAACGCCAAATTGCCCATGAAGTGGTCAATAATGATTTGACCGTTCGTGACACTGAAGCGTTGGTTAAGAAAGTACAAGCTAACCAGACACCAGCGCAGACCCCGCCGCGTACCGTCAAAACGCCAGATGTTGCACGACTTGAAACACATTTGGGTGAATTGCTAGGTGCGCCTGTCTCTATTGATCATGGGCAAAAAGGGAAGGGGAAAGTGACGATTCGTTATACCAGCCTTGAAGAGCTCGACGGGATTTTAGCGCATATTAAATAGCAGGCTTATGAAAGTTGCGGTGTATTTTTAGCCCTTTGGTCGCAAATAGGTGTCGAAACGCGCGAAATCCGTGCAACTTCGGTTGAAGGTGTGATAGCGCTTCCCTATAATCGCGCAAGATTTGTGCAGGTCGTCCGTTATGATGATGAGCAACAGGTTGTAAAAACTAATCAACCTAACGTGCTGGGGAATTATGGAACGTTTGGAAACCCAGCGACAAAAAACATATTTTGTTCGACTAATGCTGGCGCAACTTGTCGTTACGCTCTTGGGAATGTTGCTCGCTTTTTCGATAGCACATATGCCAGGCGTAGTATCGGTATTTAAAGGGGCGCTAGTGGCTTTGCTACCACACGCTTTTTTTATACAGCGAATTGGTATTTTTAGCGCAAAGCGTCGCTCATCTGGCGCGATGGACTTATTTCGCGCCGAAGCAGGTAAGTTTGGTTTGACGGTGACACTTTTTTCATTGGTGTTCGTGGTAGTGCCCCCCTCAAACCCCGCTTTCTTTTTTAGTGCTTATGTCGCGGTTGTTTTGACGCATTGGCTAGCACCTTGGTTAATGCCCAGAAAATCGCACAACTTATTGAGGTGACATGTCTATGGCCGCAGGAAACGAAGTCTCATCGACTTACTATATCCAGCACCACTTGCAGAACCTAACCTTTGGCAATCATCCAGAGAATGGTTGGTCGTTGGCTCATTCCGCTGAAGAAGCACGTGAAATGGGCTTTTGGGCTATCCACCTGGACACCATGGGTTGGTCAATCGCCATGGGCTTGCTGTTCATTTGGCTCTTCCGTAAAGCAGGTAAACTAGCCACTACCGGCGTGCCTGGTGGCTTACAAAACGCCGTAGAGATGGTGGTTGAGTTCATTGAGAACCTGACTCGCGCCACGTTCCACGGACGTAACCCCATTATTGCGCCTTTGGCGTTGACGCTGTTCGTGTGGATTCTCCTCATGAATACGCTGAAGATTATTCCAGTTGATTACTTCCCCGTGCTGTTCAATAAGCTTGGCGTTGAGTACATGAAAATCGTACCGACGACTGATCCCAATGCCACCCTAGGTATGGCGTTAGGTGTGTTCTGCTTGATTATTTATTACAGCATCAAAGTTAAAGGGGCAGGTGGCTTCGCGAAGGAACTTTCACTGACGCCATTCAATCACTGGGCACTCATTCCTTTCAATTTAGTGCTTGAAGTGATTGGTTTGCTCGTGAAGCCGCTAGGCCTTGGCCTGCGTCTATTCGGCAACATGTTTGCCGGTGAAGTTATCTTTATCCTGATTGCCCTACTGCCGTTCTGGGCTATCTGGCTGTTGGACGTGCCGTGGGCCATCTTCCACATTCTTGTGGTTACGCTGCAGGCCTTTATTTTTACCACGCTCTCGGTTGTATACCTGAGCGCGGCGCACGAACACCACTAAACCAAGCAACAACGCTTTCATTAACCCTCAACCCTTAACCAAAACTTAAACTCAGGAGCAACATCATGGAAATGGTTTATCTCTCAGCTGCCATCATCATCGGTCTGGGCGCACTGGCTACCGGCATTGGCTTCGCCTTGTTGGGCGGCAAGTTGCTTGAATCCACTGCGCGTCAACCTGAACTGGGCGACCAACTGCAAACCAAAACCTTCATCATGGCCGGTCTGCTTGACGCCGTTCCGATGATCGGTGTTGGTATCGCGATGTACCTGATCTTCGTTGTCGCCGGTTAATGACAGCTTAGCCGAGCGGACTAACCGCTCGGTTTTGTTTCACTCCGGTCGCCACGAACTTGTCAGAGGTACATCCCTGTGAATATCAACATGACGCTTATCGGGCAGACGATCGCCTTCGCGATCTTTGTCTGGTTTTGCATAAAGTATGTGTGGCCTCCGATCAGCAACGCTCTTCACGAGCGTCAGAAGAAAATTGCTGATGGCTTAGACGCAGCCAGCCGTGCTACTCGCGACCTTGAGCTAGCTCAAGAGCGTGCAGAACAAACGCTGCGTGAAAGCAAGGAGCAGGCTTCTCAAATTCTCGAGCAAGCCAACAAGCGCTCTGCTCAGATGATCGAAGAAGCACGTGAACAGGCCCGCGCTGAAGGCGAACGCCTAATGGCAAGTGCACGTTCAGAAATCGAGCAAGAAGTGAATCGAGCAAAAGACGAGCTTCGTGCCCAGGTTTCTCACCTCGCCATCATTGGTGCTGAGCGTGTACTAGAAGCTTCGGTCGACGAGAAAGCACATCGCAAGTTACTTGATGAGCTTGCTGCTGAACTGTAAGGAGGTGACCCATGGCGGAATTACTTACCGTCGCTCGTCCTTACGCTAAGGCGGCGTTTGAATACGCGCGTGATCATGAGGCGTTTGATAGCTGGTCCCAAGCGCTTGGTTTTTTAAGCGCTGCGGTTGCTAACAGCGACGTTCGTCGTCTGCTGGGTAGTCCAAAACTTGAGAATGACAAAAAGGTAGCGTTGCTTTCCGATATGTTGTCGGAAAAGCAAGAAGGCCTGTCGCGGTTTTTGGATACCTTAGCTGACCAAGGACGCTTGTTGGCACTGCCCTTCATTGCTGAACAGTTCGAGTACTTGCGTGCCGAACATGAACAGCGCGTTGAAGTGACAGTAACGTCAGCTTACAAATTGACTGCCGCACAGCAGACCAAGCTAGCGAACGCACTCAAGAAACGTCTGAATCGCGAAATCTCCATTACTACTCAGGTGGACAAGACGCTTATTGGCGGTGTCATCCTACGTGCCGGCGATACCGTCATAGACGGTTCGGTTCGTGGTCGATTGAATCGCCTTTCCGAAGCGCTGACCGCTTGAGTCTGAGGGACATGGCATGCAGCAACTGAATCCTTCCGAGATCAGCGACATCATCAAGCAGCGAATTGAGAAGCTTGACGTCGCATCCGAAGCCCGTAATCAGGGCACCATCGTCAGCGTTTCCGACGGTATCGTGAAAATTCACGGCCTCGAAGACGCGATGTTTGGTGAAATGATTGAATTCCCTAACAGCATTTTTGGCATGGTACTGAACCTGGAGCGTGACTCCGTTGGTGCCGTTGTCTTGGGTGACTATCTGCAACTTCAAGAAGGCATGACCGCTCAGTGTACGGGTCGTATCTTAGAAGTGCCGGTAGGCCCTGAGCTGGTAGGTCGTGTGGTCGATGCATTGGGTAATGCTATCGACGGCAAAGGCGATATCAACGCCAAAATGACTGACGCGGTAGAAAAAGTAGCGCCCGGCGTTATTACCCGTCAGTCCGTTGACGAGCCGATCCAAACAGGTTTGAAGTCTATTGATGCTATGGTGCCAATCGGCCGTGGTCAGCGTGAGCTGATTATCGGTGACCGTCAGATTGGTAAGTCTGCCATTGCTATCGATGCGATCATCAACCAAAAAGGCAAAGGCGTTACCTGTGTTTACGTAGCGATTGGTCAGAAGCAGTCGACCATTGCTAACGTGGTACGCAAGTTAGAAGAGCATGGCGCGATGGAGCACACCATCGTTGTCGCTGCTGGTGCTGCTGATCCAGCACCCATGCAGTTCTTGGCCGCTTATTCTGGTTGCACCATGGGTGAGTACTTCCGTGACCGTGGTGAAGACGCACTGATCGTTTATGACGATCTTTCCAAGCAGGCTGTGGCTTACCGTCAGGTATCGCTACTGCTGCGTCGTCCGCCTGGTCGTGAAGCCTATCCTGGTGACGTTTTCTATCTCCACTCACGTCTGCTTGAGCGCGCTGCGCGCGTTAATGCCGATTACGTTGAGAAGTTTACTGACGGTGCAGTAAAAGGCAAAACCGGTTCTTTGACCGCACTGCCGATTATCGAAACCCAAGGTGGTGACGTTTCTGCGTTCGTCCCGACTAACGTTATCTCGATCACTGACGGTCAGATTTTCTTGGAAACTAACCTGTTTAACTCCGGTATTCGTCCGGCGATTAACGCAGGTCTTTCCGTATCTCGTGTTGGTGGTGCCGCGCAGACTAAGATTATCAAGAAGCTGGGTGGCGGTGTTCGTCTGGCCTTGGCTCAGTACCGTGAACTAGCAGCGTTCTCGCAGTTTGCTTCTGACCTTGATGAAGCGACCCGTAAGCAGCTTGAGCATGGCCAACGCGTTACCGAACTGATGAAGCAAAAGCAGTACTCGCCGATGTCAGTGGCGGAAATGGCGCTGTCTCTGTACGCCGCTAACGAAGGTCATCTGGATGATGTGAGCGTCGATAAAGTGTTGGACTTCGAACGTGCTCTGCATGATTACATGAAGTCTGAGCACAACGATCTGCTCGAAAAGATCAACCAGACCGGCGACTACAACGGCGAGATTCAGGACGGCTTGAAGTCAGGTCTCGAGAAGTTCAAGGCGACTCAGAGCTGGTAATGTCCGGCCCGCCTGCGGGCGGGCTTGCATGCTTTCTGAGAGCCACGAACGAAGGGTAGATCGCTATGGCAGCTGCAAAAGAGATACGCACCCAGATCGGGAGCATAAAAAATACGCAGAAGATTACCAGTGCCATGGAAATGGTAGCTGCATCTAAAATGCGTAAAGCACAAGATCTGATGAAGGCTGGCCAGCCGTATGCCAAGCAGATTCGTAATGTGGTAGGCCACATTGCTGACGCAAACCCCGAATACAAGCACGACTACATGGTCGAGCGGAGTGAGGTGAAGCGCGTTGGGTACATTGTGGTATCTACTGACCGCGGTCTGTGTGGCGGCTTAAACGTCAACCTGTTTAAGGCAGTGGTGAAAGATGCCGTTGTCTGGAAACAGCAAGACGCAGAGCTAGACTTCTGTGCCCTCGGCTCTAAAGCCGGCGCCTTTTTCCGCAATTATGGGGGCAACCTGGTTGCTGCCAAGAGCGGATTGGGAGAATCGCCGTCTGTCGAAGGACTGATCGGTAGTGTCAAGGTCATGTTAGAAGCGTACGACGAAGGACGCCTTGACCGTTTGTTTGTGGTGTATAACGAATTTGTTAACACCATGACGCAACGGCCAGTCGTGCGTCAGCTTCTTCCGCTGTCGTCCGATATGGGGGCAGACGCGAAGCATGACGAAGAAAACGCCCGTCCCGGAAGCTGGGACTACCTGTATGAACCGGATGCCAAGGCGTTGCTAGACAGCCTGTTGGTTCGATTCATCGAATCACAGGTGTATCAGGCGGTAGTCGAAAACGGTGCGTGCGAACAGGCCGCCCGAATGATCGCTATGAAGAGTGCCACTGATAACGCGGGCAACCTGATCGACGATCTGGAGATGGTATACAACAAGGCCCGTCAGGCCGCCATCACCCAGGAAATTTCCGAGATCGTCGGCGGCGCTTCTGCCGTATAACGCCTAGGGAGCTAGCTATTGCAAAGATAGCTCCCGGCAGACAGGTTTCATTTGCAGGTTTTTGAGAGGAACCAAGATGAGCGGACGTATCGTACAAATCATCGGCGCGGTGATTGACGTAGAGTTTCCGCGGGACTCTGTGCCCAAGGTCTACGACGCGCTGAAGGTCTCTAATGCTGAGACCATCCTCGAAGTCCAGCAACAGCTGGGCGACGGCGTGGTGCGCACCATTGCCATGGGCTCTACTGAGGGCTTGAAACGTGGCTTGGACGTGACCAACACAGGTACCGCGATTTCCGTACCCGTCGGTAAGGAAACGCTAGGTCGCATCATGAACGTGCTCGGTGAGCCGATTGATGAAGCTGGCCCGATTGGCGAGCAAGAACGTATGCCAATCCACCGTAAAGCACCAAGCTACGCTGACCAAGCAGCTTCAAATGAGCTGCTGGAAACCGGTATCAAGGTTATCGACCTCGTTTGCCCGTTCGCTAAGGGCGGTAAAGTTGGTCTATTCGGCGGTGCGGGTGTTGGTAAAACCGTTAACATGATGGAGCTTATCCGCAACATCGCCACTGAACACAGCGGCTACTCTGTATTCGCCGGTGTAGGTGAGCGTACGCGTGAGGGTAATGACTTCTATCACGAGATGACTGAATCCAACGTTATCGACAAGGTATCGCTGGTTTACGGTCAGATGAATGAGCCGCCTGGCAACCGTCTGCGTGTTGCGCTGACCGGTCTAACCATTGCTGAGAAATTCCGTGATGAAGGCCGCGACGTTCTGCTGTTCGTCGATAACATCTATCGCTACACCCTGGCCGGTACGGAAGTATCTGCACTGCTGGGTCGTATGCCATCTGCGGTAGGTTATCAGCCGACGCTGGCTGAAGAGATGGGCGTTCTGCAGGAACGCATCACCTCTACTAAAACGGGTTCTATTACGTCTGTACAGGCCGTTTACGTTCCTGCGGATGACTTGACTGACCCATCGCCAGCGACGACCTTCTCGCACTTGGACGCTACCGTAGTATTGGCTCGTTCTATCGCAGAGCTTGGTATTTATCCTGCGATTGATCCGCTGGACTCTACGTCGCGTCAGTTGGATCCGCTGGTCGTGGGTGAAGAGCACTACGATGTAGCCCGTGGCGTACAGAACGTTCTGCAGCGTTATAAAGAATTGAAAGATATCATCGCGATTTTGGGTATGGACGAGCTGTCTGATGAAGATAAGCTGGCTGTATCTCGTGCGCGTAAAATCCAACGCTTCTTGTCGCAGCCGTTCTTCGTTGCTGAGGTATTCACTGGTTCGCCCGGTAAGTATGTTTCTTTGAAAGATACGATTCGTGGCTTCCAAGGCATCCTCGCGGGTGAGTATGACGAGTTGCCGGAACAGGCCTTCTACATGGTCGGCTCCATCGACGAAGCTGTCGAAAAAGCCAACCAGATGAAGAAGTAATCCCGTCCATTAGGGGGATTCGCTATGGCGAATAGCTTCACTTGCAATATCGTCAGCGCTGAAGCATCTATCTTCTCAGGCAGTGTTGAGCAGGTAGTGGCTTCCGGGATTATGGGTGACCTCGGCATTTTGCCGGGTCACGCCCCGCTGCTGACTGAGCTTCAGCCGGGCCCGATCCGCGTGATCCACGATGGTGGCCAGGAAGAGAACTTCTTTGTTTCTGGTGGCTTCATGGAAGTACAGCCAGATGTTGTAACAATCCTGGCTGACGCCGCCGCGCGTGCAAGCGATCTCGATGAGGCCGCTGCTGAAGAAGCGCGTCAGCAGGCGTTGAAAGCCTTTAATGAGAAGTCAGCGGAGCTGGATTATACCCGTGCTGCCGCTGAACTTGCCGAAGCCGTTGCACAGCTGCGAACGATTCAGCAGCTGCGCAAAAAGGCGGGTAAAGGCTAAGACACGCTAGCGTGCATAAAGCGCTCCTTGAACCCGAGAGGGTTTAAGGGGCGTTTTTTTTGTCTGGTACTATGAGAAAACGTATTCAGCGCCTGGACGCTCTTCTGTAACACCTCACCTGCACAATATGCGTCTGCACAAAGGGAGATAGCGATGTCATTGAACGATGAAACCTTGCAGGAACTAAAGTCTGAGCTGCTTGACGAGCTGAACAAAGAGGAACCGAACAAAACCCTATTGGCAGAGCGTTTAGCTGAAATTCGCTCGGCAGATATTGGTGAGGTAATTGAAGAGCTAATCGAAGACCACGAGGAGCTTCCGGCAGCGCTTGCGATACTTGATATTCTTTCGACTGAGCGCGCCGCCAACGTTCTAGGCTATTTACCAAGAGAGAGTCAGCTTGAGGTCGTCGGAGACCTGTCTGATACCCAGGTGCTTAAGCTCCTCGAAGAGATGGGGTCTGATGAACGTGCGGATTTGTTTAATCTGCTTGGAGAGGACCGCCGTGAAGCATTGTTGCGTCGTATGGCTCACCAAGAACGTGAAGATCTTAAACGTCTAGCAAGCTACGAAGAAGGTACAGCAGGCGCCATCATGACCTCTGACTATGTCGCCATAGCCAGTGGCATGACGGTGTCTCAAGCCATGATGCGGGTTCGCCAAACGGCCCCAGATGCGGAAACGGTGTATCAGCTTTATGTGTTAGACAGTGATGGCCAGTTAATAGGGACTATGTCGCTGCGCCAACTGATGGTGGCCCGCCCTGGGGCGCTAGTTGATGACATCATGATTAAAGATGTTATCAGCACACCGGTCGATAAAGAGCAGGAAGAGGTGGCGCGAATTGTGGCCCGCTACGACTTGCTGGCATTGCCTGTACTGGACGCTGATGGTCGTATGGTAGGCATCGTCACCCACGATGACGCTATGGACGTTGCCGAATCGGAAGCTACCGAGGATATCCACAAGGGGATGTCTATCGGCCAGCTAGAGGATGGTGTTAGCCGTGTTCCGCTGTGGAGCCTTTACCGCAAGCGTGTTACCTGGCTGGTGCTGTTGGTATTTGCCAATCTTTTTTCAGGCGCTGGAATTGCCTACTTTGAGGACACGATTGCAGCCCAAGTCGCGCTTGTGTTTTTCCTGCCATTGTTAATCGGTAGTGGAGGTAATGCGGGGGCTCAGGCAGCTACGTTGATGGTACGCGGTATGGCGACTGGCGATATTGGTGTGAAAGACTGGAGTAAGATGCTGGGCCGTGAACTTCTGGTAGCTGGCTCGCTTGGCATCACTATGGCAATTGCAGTAGCACCTATAGGGATTTTTCGTGGCGGAGAAGCAGTCGCCATCATCGTGGCGTTAAGCATGGTGACTATTGTCCTGTTTGGTAGCATGATCGGTATGTGCCTACCGTTTGTACTAGAACGCTTTAAAGTCGATCCTGCCACTGCTTCAGCACCGTTAGTGACAACGTTAATTGACGCCTCTGGGGTTTTGATTTACTTCACTATTGCCACCGCCATATTGACTAACGTTTAGTTTGTTTAACGCGCTAAGTTTTAGCTTAGACAGTTTTAACGCATGGCACTGCTGGCAGCGCGGGTAATAAACATGACCTCAACGTGCCCCAGCCATTCAATATCGCTGGCGAGTGCCTTTAGTTGGCTGGCTAAACACTGGGGTGGCTGGTGTACTGAATCGCCAATAATCAGCGATACCGATACTTTATCGTCTAAATAGTGGAGTTGCAGCTCGGTTAACGTGCGCCAGACAGGATGCATATACCAGCGCTCGTTTAGTGCGGCTTCCACTTCGGGGCGCAGCGGAAGGCCTGGTAGACGGCTTGGGTCGCCTTCACCGGCATCATCTTCGGGGTCAACGTGAAAAATAACATCGGTGAGCAATGGAAACTCATGCCGTAAACGACGGCTCACTTCGTTGCCGATTTCATGGGCTTCTGAAACAGTGATTTTTGGCCCGACCACCACATGTAAGTCGACCATGACCCAGCCAGCAGACTGGCGGGTACGTAAGTCATGGACACTGTCTACCCCTGGGACGCTTCGAGCAACATTGTGCATTTGTTGTTGAACGCTTTCAGGTAGCGCGGTATCCACTAATTCTCTTGCTGATTCCCACAGTAAATCCCAACCTACTTTGCCTACTAATAAGCCAACAATAATAGCGGCGACGGCATCTAGCCAGCCAACCCCAAACTGCGCGCCAATTAATGCAATCAGTACTACCGCGGTGGAGAGCGCGTCGCTGCGGGAATGCCAAGCGTTTGCTTCCAGTAGCTTAGACTTAACGCGTTTAGCAACACGCATGGTATAGCGAAAAATCCACTCTTTACTGAACAAGGCGATGATTGTAATGACAATAGCCACCATGCCTGGAGCATTGACCTCCGTACCACTGAACAAACGATCAAGGCTAGACCAGGCGATACCACCCGCCACAAAGATCAGTACGCTACCCAGCAGTAACGTGGTAAGGGTTTCTATACGGCCATGACCATAATGATGATCATCGTCTGGTTCCTGGCGGCCGTAGTGAATGGCGGCTAGCACAAAACCATCAGTCACAAGATCTGAAAGTGAATGGATACCATCGGCAATCAACGCCGCCGAACCCACCCAAAAGCCAACCACGACTTTAACAATGCTCAACAAGCCATCCAGCCAAGCGCCAATATAAGTAACACGCTTGGCCTCTCGGCTATCTAGCTCATGCTTGGGAACCACTGGCGATTCTACGGTCTGAGTCATGAGGGACCTTGCTGGGGCACATACTTCCAATAGATGTCTATTGTAACGCACAGTGACCCTAGCTCTATACCTTCTTGTGCATTTGCTCGTATGCTGGATGCGGACAATGAATTAAGGGATGTGTATCCTTAGCGCCATCGCGAACGCATGAATGTCACAAAGCACTTCAATGTCATTAATAGTTAAGCACAGGATAACCCATGGATTGGTTACAGGTAGTTGTGTTAGCGGTAGTTCAGGGGCTCACAGAATTTTTACCTATATCGAGTTCGGCCCACCTTATATTGGTTCCTGTTTTGACTGCTTGGGAAGATCAGGGCCTTGCCTTTGATGTGGCACTGCATCTTGGTAGTTTAAGCGCTGTTGTGATCTATTTTCGGCATGAAATTGGCAGAATGATCGCTAGCAGCTTGGCCGCACTTCGCGGCCAAGCGGTTAATGATGATGCCATGTTGGCGTTTTGGGTCGTTATTGCCACGTTGCCAGTGTGTATCGTCGGGTTTTTGCTTCATGATGTGATCTCAGGTTACATGCGCTCTACGCTAATCATTGGTACCAGCTTGATTGTTTTTGGTCTGCTACTTGGTTACGCAGACTGGAAAAAACGTGGCGTCCGTAGCGAATACCAAATGACGTTAAAAGATGTGCTCATCATCGGTGGCGCTCAAGTACTGGCACTTATTCCAGGCACATCGCGCTCAGGCATTACCATTACGGCAGCATTAATGGTGGGAATGAGCCGAGAGGGGGCAGCACGGTTTTCATTTCTACTGTCAATTCCCGTCATTGTGCTGGCAGGTGGCCTTGAGGCAATAAACTTATTTAAAGACCCTCAACTCATTGATGTACCGGCCATGCTAGTAGGCACCTTACTCTCTGGGATTAGCGCCTATGTGTGTATTCACTACTTCCTGGTTGTGATTAAAAAGCTAGGTATGCAGCCATTTGTGGTATATCGGGTGCTGTTTGGGGCTTGGTTACTATGGTTTTTCCACTTCTAGCTTTTTCCACGTTTAGTTTTTTTCAGCTATGGAAGTTTTCCATTGTTAACCCAGCGCGTTTTATTCAAGGAAAAATAAAATGAAGGTTACGTCTCGGTGGTTAAAATGTTCTGGATTATTGCTCATTGCTGCTGGGGCATTAATGGGGTGTTCAGAAAATGATCGGCCTTTAGATCCCCCGGTTCGCTTTGAAGGCGGCATTTTTGGGACGTTTTATCAAGTCACCATTGCGGACCCGCTAACTCAAGGCGAGGCGAATGCACTGGAAGAAGGTTTTCTAGCGGAACTCAACGACGTTGATCAAGCGATGTCGACTTACCGCGATGACGCCGAGCTTGTGGTCTTTAATGACGCCCCCCTTAATGAATGGCAACCGCTTTCTAACGCGTTAATTGAAGTGCTTGCTATCAGCCATTCGGTATCAGAAGCAAGTAACGGCGCGTTTGATATTACCGTTGGCGATGTGGTCAATTTATGGAGTTTTGGCCCTGAGGCTCGCCCTGAAGAGGTGCCTTCAGACGCAGAGCTTAGCGAACGCATGGCCACGATTGGCTATGACGCAGTTGAAATCGATACTCAGCTTATGCAGGCGCGGCGCTCGCGCGATGTGTTTGCTGATTTGTCCGGTGTAGCTAAGGGGCATGGCACTGACCGCGTTGGGGCATATCTTGATCAACAGGGGATTGAAAACTACCTCGTCAATATTGGTGGCGAATTAATTGCCCGTGGATACCGTGATTTAGAAGAGCAAAGCCTTTGGCGTGTTGGGATTGAAGTGCCGCACAACGGCGTGCCTGAGGCACAACACGTTATTCCTCTAGAAAATATGTCGGTTGCAACATCTGGAGATTATCGTAACTATTTTGAAGCAGATGGCGAGCGTTTCTCCCACACTATCGACCCTCGCAACGGCCGGCCGGTAAAGCACCAGTTAGCGTCCGTGTCTGTTTTTCACCCCTCTAATGCATGGGCCGACGCGTGGTCTACGGCAATCTCGGTAGCGGGTAGCGAAGAAGGGATGCAGATGGCAATTGAAAATAATCTGAATGTATTGATGTTAGTGAAAGAGAACGATCATTGGCGAAGTGTGGCCAGTCCCGCCTTCGTGGAATATTTCGATGAAGCGCTCATAGATGAGCTGGGTATTGAAGCCTGGGAAGCTCCCGCCGCCAACCGCTAAACCGTTACAGGTGACTAATATGCAAGACCTTGATGTCGTTATCCTTGCCGCTGGAAAAGGCACACGTATGCGCTCACAAACACCAAAAGTGCTGCATACGCTGGCAGGTAAATCTATGGTGCAACATGTGTTAGATACTGCCAGTGGTCTTACGCCTACTCGTACGCATGTCGTGATTGGCCATGGTGCAGACCAGCTGCGTGAAGCATTGGCAGAGAGTGCTGTAACATTTGCGGTTCAGGAAGAGCAAAAAGGTACCGGCCATGCGGTTGCTCAAGCGCAGCCTCAGTTAGGTAACGGCAACGTGTTGGTGTTGTATGGTGATGTGCCTATGATCCGCCGAGAATCACTAATGGCACTTCTCAGCCACGTTGATGAGCAACACATGGGCCTGCTGACCGTTACGCTGGAAGATCCTTCAGGTTACGGGCGTATTGTTCGCAATGATGACGGTGAGGCAGTGGCAATTATTGAGCAAAAAGATGCCAGTGCCGACCAGCTTGCCATTACTGAATGCAATACCGGCATCATGGCGATGACCAGCACTCAGCTTAAGCGATGGCTACCACAGCTGTCTGCTGAAAATGCCCAAGGCGAGTACTATTTAACGGATGTGATTGCGATGGCGGCAAACGAAGGCATCAAAGTGTGTACTGCCCAGCCAGCCAGCGCAGTAGAAGTTGAAGGCGTGAATAATCGTTCACAAATGGCCCGGTTAGAACGCGCTTATCAACTACAGCAAGCTGAAGCGTTAATGTCTGAAGGCGTAGCATTGGCCGACCCGGCAAGAATTGATATACGCGGCAAGCTCACCTGTGGTCATGATGTGTTTATCGATGTGGGCTGCGTGTTTGAAGGTGACGTAGAGCTGGGTGAAGGTGTGCGGGTTGGGCCTTACTGTGTGATTAAAAACAGCACGATTGGCGCTGAAAGCGTTATCGACAGCCACAGTGTGATCGACACAACCGTCGCTGCTGGATTGAACCACGTTGGCCCCTTTGCACGGTTACGCCCCGGCACACGCCTAGCAGTCAAAGCTAAGGTAGGTAACTTTGTTGAAACCAAAAATGCGGATGTCGGTGAAGGTAGCAAAATCAATCATTTAAGCTACGTTGGTGATGCGCGTTTAGGTCGTGATGTAAATGTTGGCGCGGGTACAATTACCTGTAACTATGATGGCGTGAATAAACACCGCACAGAAATCGGTGACAATGCGTTTATTGGTTCGAATAGTGCGCTAGTAGCACCCGTGACGGTGGGTAAAGGAGCCACGATTGGCGCAGGTTCTACCATTGCGAAAGACGTGGCAGAGCATGCGTTGGCGGTTACCCGCAGCCGTCAGTTGGAAAAGCTGGATTGGCCAAGGCCCGTTAAAAAAGCCAAATAAATCGGCAACTGGTATCGTCAGTTATCGACATAAAAATGCCCTGACGGTTCTAGATATCTGACCGTCAGGGCAATAAGCGAGCAAGTCGATCAGTATGCCGTTAAGTCTGCCTGCCTATTAACGCGTACCGAGCCCAGAAAGCGGCGAGAGAATATCCTTCCATACCTTTTCTTCCAAATGCGGCAGTTGGCTTTTTTCCAGCTCGGTTAGTCCGTACCCATTCGGGTTTCTCAGAACGTCATCGAACTTGACGATACGGCAGTCGTAGCGCTTACCACCAAGATGCTGATTAACAATATAAATGGGTAGGGCCTGAAGGTTTGTTAGAGAAACACTACCCATGCCAATTCCGGAGAGTTTCACGATGTTGAACTTCACAATATAGGCAAGCTTGGAATTACGGCTTTCCGGATGATAACTGACGAAGTCACCGAACGCGTAGACCACCAATGCATCTTGCTTGCCTTCGCGCTCGATAAGTTCCGCCGGTTGGCTAACGTGGGCGTGATTGCCCAAAATCGTATCCACGCCGCAGTCAATGACCTTATGGGCAGCTTCCCTGATATTGACATGGGGGTACATCTCAAACTCCCACCCCCAGTGGCAGTAAGCGATGATCCAGTCTGCACCCTTCGCTTTTGCCGCCGCTACCTGCTTCTCAATAAGTGAGTAATCGGGCTTTGGCTTGGCATCGTTGAAGCGAACGACATTCACCAGATAGGGCATGTTGGTGGGAATATCTTTTTCGTAGCCATTGAGGTCGAAGGTATACGCCAGCATGGCAATCTTGATGCCATTTTTTTCTATTATGGTGAATCCGTCCCGTTCTTCCCCTTCGCTAGCATCACTTTTGGTCGTGCCAGAGTAGTAAGCACCCGAATCTTTAAGTACCTTCAGTGTTGCATCGACGCCGCTGACACCCCAATCCATGGCGTGGTTGGTTGCCGTACTGAAGTAGTTGATTTTCGCTTCATGGCGGAATTTATCAAACATCGCTTTTGACGTATTCATTTTGGCGGGATTGCCAGGTTCCTGAGTGCGCCCTATATCTTCGCTCTCATCGACGGTGGATTCTAGGTTGGCGCTGACAATGTCGGCGGTACTGTAAAAGTCCTTGATGCCATCGAACAAATGCGTTGTATTTTGCGGCGTCAGAACATCGACGGCGAGCAGATCCCCTGCACATGAAATAGAGGTGTATTGACTAACGGGAACGCGCGTATTGCTGTCCACCCGTTTGAATATGTCTAGATCTTGTGATGCAAAGAAGTCCTCTAGCCGTGACCCTTCTTCAGCCACTTCAAGCTGATTGAACCAGTAGCGGTAGAGCCACTTGAGTTTATCGAAGTCATTACCAGCTATATCATACTTGCCAGTCTCAGGTTGCGGGTAGTGGAATTCATCGTAGAAAATATAACTTGTCAGGAGAACTGCTAACCTGGTGAGTGCCCTAAGAGTGAGGTTGGCTGCAAACTCAGGATCCTGAACAAGAGTAAGTTCATTGAGCTGCTCAGGGTCAGCCAGTACTGTCTCAAGCTTCTCTAAGGCCTGTATTGGTCCAAATGAAACAATCCAGCCGCACAGCGCTCGAAAATGTTTCTCTTCCTCAAAGCTAATGGTTTCGGGCATCTCCAGTTCACCACTTGCCACACTCTGCAGCGTTGCCGTTACCTCATCTTCGTTCACCTCAATGTATTTCTTAAGCACCTGTAGGATTTTTTCGATCTTTTCTTCATTTTCTTTATATTTTTTATATATTTCTTGTAAGGTCATCGTAATATCCTTTGTTGTTTGAGATGTATTTCACAGGTGAACATCCGAGTTACATGCACATGGATGCCCTTATGTGACGGGCTATTGCGTGAGAAGACCACGCCGAGTCAGCTCCATCACTTCCCTGGCCTGCTCCAGTATTTGTTGCTTCCATTCGTTAGTGTCGATGTAGAACGCATCGCGTAGCTGGCGCTTGATCTGAGTGCGCTGAGCACTGTCGATACCTGGGTGATTCTGCAACCATTGGTCGGCGCGTAGTGCCTTGAGCACTGCGGGGCCGGGTTTGGTGCCATATTCCAGCGTCATCCCGTTGTATTCAGCCTGTGAACACTCTTCCATTACCGCTAGATCAAGGGTGCCGTTGAGTACAGCGGATGAAGAGGTGCCATCGACGTTAGTGGTGACTTCTTCCCCCCACCAGCGCCGTGCCCGCGCGATATCTTCCGGGGTGTTGCGCCCTTTATAGATGCGCTCCCCCACCCCGCAGGGCCCAAGCCCGGTATGCACATCTATCCAGCCGATACGCTGGCATTGCCTTCCCAGTCGGCGAAGAATTTGGCGTAATTGCTGGTTGCTCCAGGTGGGTTCGGTGCCTGCGAAAAACAGCCCATCAGGGTGGCTGTGCTGGCCACGCGAAATGGCGGTTTGCAGGGCTTTAGTGCCGTGACGCAAGGCATAACCCGCCAGGCCAAGGGTGCTGTAAAGCGTGGGCGGTTGACGTTTTGGCAGTAGCAACGAGGCGATAGAGCGGTAGTCGGGGTTGTCGGGCAGCGGTTGACTGAAATCAATAAAGTTACGGTTGAGATCGACATTGTCTTCATTGACCCGGCGCAGCCAGGAGAAGCCGTAGGGGTTGATGGCATGCAGAAAAAGGACGGCCAGATCCTGATGACGACAGCGCTCCATCCAGTCACTATTGCGCAGATGGTCTACCTGAATGGCCGAGCCGCAAAAACCTTCTACCCCGTGAACACCGCTGCTTATTACCAGTAGGTTGGCTGCCGTCGATGACCCAAGAAGTGCCACATCAAGGGCCAATTGCTCGCCATCGCTACCCGGTAGGGGGTGAAGATGGGTTTCAACCTCTAGGCCTGCGCCAGCACAGGCCTGGAGAAATTTTTGCCGAGCTTCAGCGTAGCTTTGTGAAAAGCAGGATACGTCCATCAAGGGTTCCCTATTGATAGGTGGTTACAGGTTGGTATCGCTTGATTAAGCTTGGCTAGCGGCAGTTAGCCCTGAAGAGGGATGACTTGCATTAAGCTCACGGCGACTGCGTTCCGGGTCGATTAATGCGAGACCAATCAGGGTGAAGGCCAGAAGAACGACACCGAAGAAGCCGATGGCCATTTCGAAACCGGCCGCCAGGTTATCGTTCTGCCAACGGATTGCCTGAGCAACGACAAGCGGAGCGAGCATGCCGGACGTCGTCAAAAGAGAGATGTGAATGGCCAGCATGCTGCCACGTTGCCTGGCGGGAGAGATAAAGGCGACAATGCTGAATCCAAACGCTGACAGTAGATTGAGCAGTATGCTTCCAGTAATAAAGAGTCCCAGTGTCATGGCGAGACTGGTCGCTGTGAATCCCATGGTGATATAAGCAGCAGCAGCCAGCAGGCAGGCCAGTAAGGGTGGAATGACCATGGCATTTCGAACGTTGGCACCACGCTTTAAGGCACGCTGGGAGAAACTGGAAACCACCAGATTGATCACAATAATGCCAACCGTTGTTGCCAGTACCAGATAACCGGACTGCATGGGAGTTAGGCCTAGCCCGCGTTGCAGGTAAGTGGGTAACCAGCTATAGATCAGCGCATTGGGGAGGTAGCTGCAGAACGCCACCATGGTGATGCACACAAAGGTACGATTGAGCAGCAGTTGGCGGTAGGGCAAGGTCGGCATGATACTGCCGTCAGCAGTTTGCGTATCGTCATGCTGCCCTTCGCGGCCGTAAAGCAGCCACAGTATCAACCAGATCAAGCCGATACCTGCGATGATAAAATAGCCTGTTCGCCAACCGTGTTGTTCGATGAGTCTTGGTAAGGCAATGGCACCGATGATAGCGCCGAGCATGATGGCAACCTGAATCAAGGCCGCCGGCAACACGCGTTCACGGGGGGCATACCACTTGAAACAGGCATGCTGAGTGACCGCCGTACTTGGCCCACAGCCGATTCCTAACAGCATGCGGCTGGCGAGCAACGCGTAGAAGCTGGTAGACAAAGCGGCAAGTAATTGAGCCACCATGGTGATGGCCGACATTGCTGTCAGTAACCAGCGGCTTGACATCCGATTGGCTAGAAAACCGACCAGCACACCGGAAATGGAATAAAGAAAGAAAAAAGCACTACCGATAAAGCCGAACTGTTCTGGTGTGAGCTGAAGTTCATCAATAATCTGTGGTCCGGCAAAAGCAAAAATGGTTTTTTCCAGGACAGTGATGGTGACAACCGCCATCAGCATCATCACAATCAGTAATCGCCGTCGGTCAAATGAAGGGTGCATGATTATGGCCTTTTTATAGTGTTAGTTAGCAGTGTCAGGGTTTAGAAGCGAATGCCGACACTGGCCTGGAACATGCTTCGGTCTGCGACAAGGTTGTAATCGCCGCCATCGGTGTGCTGATAGCTAATATCGAAGACGTAATGTTTCTGAAATACGCCTTGTGCTCCGAGTATTGCCGCGTAGCGGCCTTCGGAAAAGACACCGTCGTAAGAGTAGCCCTTGATGTCATAGCCGAACGTTAGCGATGGCGTCAGATCGAGTCCTGGCATCACACCTATGTAATTATTCTCTAACTTAAAACGGGCTCCCCAGGAAAAAGGCGTTACAAAACCGTCCACTGCACATTTCTCCGCAGGGCCAGTACATGCCGAATAGTCATCGTGAGCAGCGGTCCCAAAGCCAGCTCGTCCGTAACGGCGTTCATCGGTATCGGGCAAGTTGTGAACATATTTCAGTCCTGTTTCGGCAGATAGCTTCATCTCGCCGCCTAACACGTTCCCCAAAGGACGGCTGGCGCCGAGATTAAGCTGGCTGACGCGGAAACGGTCATAGCCAGGTGCGACATGGCCCGTCGATGTGCTGGCTAGGTAGCCAAGAGGTCCTGTTCCAGCAAGCAGACCAGTCACGAAGTCTGCCCCGTTCCAAGCAATGGGTTGGTTAGGGCGAAGACTATATTCAGCATAAATACCGGTTCTGTCGGGTAACCGAGTTTTGAAATTAACGGCGTACATGCGGACGTTGGTAGGGAAGGCGCGTTGATAATTTGCAGCTATCCCGGTTGGTATGGCTTGGCCTAGATTAGCCGCAGGCGGTGTCAGCACCCCAGGTCCATTACGGACGACTTGGGTGAATGAGTTTCTGCTTGTGTAATCTGCGTAATACAAACCAAACAGTCCAACGTCTTCCCATAAATACTGCAAACCAAGACCGTACTGATTGTTATTCGGGTGACGATCAGGGCCACGGGCAACGTAATCCAGTGGATTGTGAATGGCTTCACCGTCACTGGTACGAACAGGTTGGCCAGCCAGCGCGCTTAGCACGCTACCGTTAAGCGTCAATTGCTCGCAGCCAGGTTGGGCAAAATCGCTGGTTGATAGGAAGGTACCGCAGCCAGGATAAATACTGGGGCGGAATTCAAACTGATTAAAAGCATCGACGGTTAAGTTGTCGGTCAGTTCTAGTTTGGCGTAAAGGGATGGCATTGGAATGGTGCGCGCTTCGGCAATCGAACTTGCTCGGCGTATGGCAGCGATATCAAACGAATTCACCGACTGCAGGCCACCAGCAATCGTCGTAGGCGTTGCCCAAGGGATCGCTTGATCACCGAGCCGTATATGGAGGTCACGACCGGCAGGCTGGAAGTTGCCGTATACATAAGCATCGTTCAGTACCACATTCGAAAACCGTCCCTGAGCGTCAAAGCCATCATCGCTAAGCGGTTCACCGGAACGGTACCCATTGTTGACGCTGCCGTGGGTGACATCTTGATGTTTTTGAGTGTAGTCGTACCAGCCCTTCGCACTTACCAAAACACCGACGTTTTGATGGCTGAGATCTGCTTGAAGATACGTTTCCACAGAGGTGGAGACTGCATCGCCGCGCTGATAGTTGAGGTTGCCGTCGTTGACCGTGCTCATGCCGTATTCAGCACTGGTAAGGCGTTCGCTTGGACTATCCATACGCCGTATGGTGCCCACTGAAAGCGCTCCCTGTACGTTTAAGCGCGTATCGCCCTGCTGCCATTCGATACCGTCGCCAAGACCGGAAGTAAGATCGCCAAACACCAGTTCTCCGGCCATTGCCGGGGCCGTTATGCCTGCGGTAATTAAGGACGACGCTAACCCAGAAAGTAACGGTTTACCTGCTATTCCCCACGTATTAGTTGTTTTAGTTTTCACTGATTATTACCTTTCTAGTGTTTATTTAAGGTGATTTTCAGTCTAGCGCTGAAGTTTCGATGGCTATAAAGCAGATACCGACAGCAATAGAGTTAATATCGCCAAGAAAAAGGGTATATAAATAGGAATAAGCAGCACGTGAAGCGCGATAAAAATTTTAATTAACGATGATTTACAGAGTTCATGGCTTTTTCAGACCAGATAGTTAATATGATAGGTAGAGATATCAAAGAGTAAGGGAGGTAGTTTAGAGAAAGGTTAAAGCCGCCAATAAAAAAGCTAATATCGCCAGGAGAGCCCATGACAGTCCGCATTGATTTATTACATGGCCCGCATAACTTGTCGGGTACGCTGTTTAGCGTCATCGATATTTTGCGTGCTTTTAACAATCTTTGGCAGTTACGCAATCCGGATAAACGAGGTGCTTTTTTTCACTGGCGGTTGATTGATGCAAGGGGGAATGAGCTGCCTCTTCCCGAGTGGCTATCGAATATGGAATCACCCACCCGGGGGCGCAAAGCATTGCCGCCTTCTCAAACCGCGCTTTTTGTTCCTGGAGTACAGATGAAAAGCGTGCCTGATCTAAATCGTGTTCTTGATCAGTGCACTGATGAAATAGATTGCATTGCGCGTTATCACTCGCAGGGGCGTTTAATAGCCGCTGGTTTCAACGGTGCCGTGATGCTGGCTCGGGCCGGCACGTTGGATGGCCGACGTGCCACGGTAACCTGGATGATTGCTAATTGGTTTGCTTCTCACTTTCCTCAGGTGCAGTTGGCAATGGAGGGGCCGGTCGTGGTGGACGGGCCGATATTGACAGCCGGTGCACCAGCAGCAGTGTTCGATCTGGTGGTGGAATTGATTCGTCATTTCGCTGGCCAAGAACTGGCACAAATCGCCACCAATGGGTTGCTTTATCACTCATTGCGTTTTGAGCATTCCAGCCTGCATGCCTCTGGAATTTCGATGAAAACCCGGGACAGCGTGGTATTTCGAGCGAAGCATTGGCTCCTTCAGCATATTCAGGCACCTTACAGTCTGGATCGGGTCGCTCATGAAGTGGCCGCTAGCCCGCGCACGCTGCTGCGACATTTTAAAGAAGTCGAGGGAATGACACCGCTCGATTATCTACATCGATTGCGCGTTGAGCGGGCTAAACAGTTATTAGAAGTGACCAATATTGAACTAACGGAAATAATGGAATATTGCGGTTATCAGGATCCCAGTGCTTTTCGACGGCTGTTCCGGCGTGCAACGGGCGTCACACCGTCAGAGTACCGTCGTCGATACACTATGCGGGTCTCCAGACGTTGGTGGCGAGCCGATGAATCTAGCCTGGGAGAGAGTGCTGATGACCTGATTAAGCAACTGGGCATAGGCCCCGCCGATAAACCGAATAATAGCCACTAGTGCGGCGTTGAACTGCCCAGTGGCGCTCGAAAAGAGGTGCCGTTTTAGATCAGCCTCATCACTTGGCTAAGCGTGTTTGGTCGCGAAAAACAGCTAATAAAATAATTTTTTCTGGCGTTGTAAAACTGCTTTACAAGATGCGGCAAATAGCCGCATCTTTAGCATGCCCGCTGCGTTGCAGCACTTAATTAGTGTGCTTATCATCGTGGCGGTCATTCCTAACCCTGCCAGGATCACTTCACTATGAAACCACCTAACGCCCTTGCAATGCGGCAGTCTAATTGCCGGTTTGCTTGGTTGTTGATCGCGCTGTGCTTGTTTGCTTTTCCCTCTCTCTCCTATGCCGCTTCAGGCCCATTAGATCTTACCGCTTCGTTGGCGGGTATCGCCTCTGTTGTCATCTTCATTCTTGCCTATGCCTTGGTAATGAGCGAAGAGCTGATTCACATGCGAAAATCCAAACCTGTACTGGTAGCCGCTGGACTTATCTGGGCGCTGGTGGCGTGGGTCTATGTACAGGCGGGCATGCCTCATGAAGCGGAAACTGCCTTTAAAGAAACGCTGCTTGAGTACACCGAGCTGTTATTGTTCTTGCTGGTAGCGATGACCTACATCAACGCCATGGAAGAGCGCCGTATCTTTGATGCCCTTCGGGCATGGCTTGTGCGCAAAGGCTTTAGTTATCGTAGCCTGTTCTGGATTACTGGCTGTCTCGCCTTTGGTATTTCTGCCATTGCCAACAACATGACCACAGCGATGCTAATGTGCGCGGTTGTATTGAAAGTTGCCGAAGGCGATAAAAAGTTTATTAGTCTGTGCTGTGTCAACGTGGTGGTAGCATCAAACGCAGGCGGCGCGTTTAGCCCGTTTGGTGATATCACCACGTTGATGGTGTGGCAGGCAGGCCAGGTGCCATTTGGTGGCTTCTTTGCGCTATTGGTACCTGCCATTGTCAATTTTATTGTGCCGTCGATGATTATGAATTTCTTCATCGTCAATCGGCAGCCTGCAGCGCTTACCGAAAACGTCTGGTTAAAGCGTGGCTCGCGCCGCATCATCGCGCTGTTTTTGGTGACTGTCGCTATTTCAGTACTGTGTCACTCGGTGCTTTATCTACCGCCTGCGATGGGGATGATGTTTGGCCTTGGCCTGTTGCAGTTCTTTGGCTATTACCTGCGCCGCAGTCTGCCGCGCTCCCTGGAGCGCAAGCGTGAGCGTTACTCTCGTCGCGGCGACTGGAAGAAGCTTGAACAACTGGGAAGCGTTGTGCCTTTTGATATCTTCAGCCGTATTGCCCGCTCAGAGTGGGACACACTGCTATTCTTCTATGGGGTCGTGATGTGTGTTGGTGGTCTAGGTTTCATGGGCTATTTAAGTCTATTGTCAGAAACCCTTTATGGCAGTTGGAACCCAGTGTGGGCCAATGTCGTCTTGGGATTGATTTCAGCAGTGGTCGATAACATCCCTGTCATGTTTGCGGTGCTTTCCATGGCGCCAGATATGTCGCAAGGCAACTGGCTTCTGATTACTTTGACCGCTGGTGTTGGTGGTAGCCTGCTTTCGATGGGCTCTGCGGCGGGGGTTGCGTTAATGGGCCAAGCACGGGGTATTTATACCTTTGCGGGCCATCTACGCTGGGCGCCTGCTATTTTACTGGGTTATGCTGCCAGTATTGCTACGCATTTGTTGATAAACGCAGCGCTGTTTTAAATTAGCAGCTAATTTAGCTAAAAAAAACGCCTCTTATCAATTGATAAGGGGCGTTTTTAATACTGTTAGTAGGTTTTTCTAGTTTCACTTAGTTGCTGTAAATTTAGTGACTATAAGTCGTGCCCAGTAATGACTTTGCAAATATCGGCGAAGCTACTGGCAGTAGGCACTACTGAAGAGGCGACCTTCATCGTGGTTTTATTGCCCATGGCATGTTGTATATCGGTGGCAGAAATAATACCGCGTACGCTTAATGGTTGATTATGCTTATGTTCAGTAATCAACAAGTGCTGCTCAGTAAAACGCTCCATAGAAAGCACAAGGTCTTCAATCGTTAATGAGTTAAGTTGCTCAAACGGCATCGCACTAAGCTTTTGCCAGGGCGTCATAATCATATCGGCTGTAATTTCAGTACGATCAAGGTTTCTCTGCTGCATCGCCAAGTTAATGCGCCGTGTGCCGATAACTTCTTTGGCGGTGAGTACGCCAATGCAATGGTTAGCTTTGTCGAGAACAAACAACAGGCGAACACCTCCATGGCGCATTTTTAAATGGGCATCGTCGATGGGCGTATCAGCGGCTACCGACTGGGGCGTGACCTGAGTAAAATCCGTTAGCACCGATAACGCAGGACTTTCAGGTGTTATCTGTTTTGCGGCTGGCGTAATAAGCAGTGGCGTTTCGCCAAACTGGATAAGTGGTTTGGGGGTGTGGACGAGCATATTCATCAGGATATCTCCGTTGTGTGAATAGACAGGTCATTAACTACTTGCCTGTCTTGTACTTTCACACTTGCACGGAATTCTTATGGGAATCTTAACAGACCCTTTATGGCCGATTATTTTTTGGTTGGCGTTGGGATAGGGCATTCCTGGTAAACGTTGCCAGCACACGAAGTCCACCGCTAGGGGCATCATCAAGCAGTAAGACACCCTGATGGCGTTTGACCAAACGCTCGACAATGGACAGACCTAAACCCGCGCCAGCACCAGGTCCAGCACGCTGGAAGCGCTCCATCACCAGGTTGCGTTGTGCTGCAGGGATGCCGGGCCCTTGATCATCAACAATGACGATAACGCTTTTCGCTGATGCTTTAAGCGTGACCGTAATAGCGCCTTGGGCAGGCGAATGTTGAATGGCATTACCGACTAGATTTTGCACCAGTGTTTCGATGGCGCCGGGCTCTTCTTCTATTTCCCAATTAGCAGGGCTATCAGCGTCCAGTAACAGCTGCTGTTGTCGCTCGGCGGCCAGTGGCGCAAGCTCTGCCAACGTTTCGCGAGTCTCGTGTAATACATCGGAACGGCGATACTCTGGTAACGGCTCTTCTTCGGGGTCTAGGCGCGCGAGGGTTAATAATTGAGAGACGAGCCGTGTTGAACGGGCTACACCGCTGCGTACGTGGTGTAGCGCTTCCTCTCGGTCATTGGCGTTATCAGCAGCGAGTGCATTTTGCGCATGCAAATCCAGCACTGCGAAGGGGGTGCGTAGCTCGTGAGCCGCATCGGCAATAAAGCGCTTTTCACGAATACGCAGTTGGCGAAGCCGTTCCAACAGCCGGTTTATGGCACCAGAAATGGTTTCCAGTTCTTGGGGAAGCGGATGAAGCGTCAGCGGTTTTAGATGGTGAGGGTCGCGGGCGCGAATCTGCTCTGCCATTCGTGATAAGGGGGAAAGCCCCCAGCCAATCGACCACCACAGTAATAGTGTCAGTAATGGCAGACCAATAAGATCCGGTAATAAGATGCGTAGTGCCACTGCGCTGATCAGTTCACCACGAACGTCTTCTCGTTCGCCCACCACCACGCGCTTGTTGCTGCCTATAATCTCCAGGACATAAACGCGCCAGTCATGTTGATTTACCCTCATCGTTGAGTAACCTGGTGGTTGCTGATTAAACGGCGAGTCGGGGGCGCTGGCGGAACGCAGTAGAAGGCGGTCGCCTTCCCAAAGCTGAAACGCCAGCTTGCTTTCATAACGATGGCCTGCCAAGCGATTATCGGATTGCTCGGCACGTAGCAGTGCGCTCTCCACACTGTTTAATAAAAGCGCACGATCGCTATCGGGCATTGGTGCCTGAAGTAGTCCTTCTAGCAAACGGGCATTTTGTGCCAGGCTAGCATCATGAAGCTCTTCAATCTCATGGGCAGCATAGCGATAGCTAATAAAGCCAATGACTAACATGCTTGCACCAAACACAAGCAGTGCAAGCCCCAAGGTGCGCTGGCGAATAGAACTCATAGGCTTGCCTTGTGTACGTTAACCATTACGATTTATCCATGACATAGCCAATCCCTCGCACGGTACGAATCACCTCAGGAAACAACTTTCGTCGTAAGTGGTGGATATGAACTTCGATAGCGTTACTCTCGACATCTTCCTCCCAGCCGTACACTAAACGCGTTAAGGTATCGCGGGTGAAAACACGGCCTGGGTGGCTCATAAACTCCTGCAGTAACGTTAGCTCACGGCGCGAAAGCGTGATCACTTGATGTTGATAACTCACCTGTAAGGTCTGAGGATCCAGGCTAATTCCTCGACAGTTGAGCAAGCCACTGGTTTGCCCTTGGCTGCGGCGCAATAAAGCACGCAGGCGCGCTTTTAATTCTGCTACTTCGAAGGGTTTAGTGAGATAGTCGTCGGCACCCGCGTCCAATCCTTCGATGCGGTTATCCACTGCATCGCGGGCAGTCAGAACCAAAATGGGCACTTGGCTACCATGTCGCCGAATAGCGCGCAGTACTTCCATGCCATCGATTGTCGGCAAACCCAGATCCAAGATGACTGCATCAAAGGGTTCATTTTTAAGCGCATGAAGTACGTTATCACCATCGGCTAAATGATCTACCGTATAGTGCTCAGGTTTCAGAGCCATACGAATCCCTGACGCTAAGCTAGGGTCGTCCTCAACCAGTAAAATGCGCATTTAGATGGATGACTCCTTTCATTCACGGCGGGCTACTCAGGAACGTAACATGACACGTCATGCCCCTTTCGGCCACCGCTCCTTCGCTACCACAGTAATGCAGTGCCCACCGGAACAACGGCGTGAAGCGCTACTGCATTTAGCTGCCGTGCATGACCCTGCACTACAGCCCGGATTGCAGCATGCCTTATCAACCGTAAAAGCGGGTCCTGACACGGTTTGGCATGGCCTATGGATAGCCACCCAAGCGGGCCATATCGAAGCCGCTGCCTGGGTACAGCCGTTGGCTAACCAAATGGCGCAGCTTTGGCTACCTAGGCAGCATAATTCGGCCGCCAATAAGCTGTTAAAAGCGTTACAGGGTTGGGTAAACGAGCAGCCGATTGCACTATGCCATGTGGCGTTATCCGACGATGTGGCCAACTGGGAAACAATGTTAGTGACCCACGGTATGCAGGCGCTTGCTACCCTGGAGCATCTTGTGTGGCAGTGCCAAACCGTTCACTTACCCGCTAATCTACTGATGCTAAGCCCCTTTGCTGAATTGACTCCCACTCAACAGCAGGCGCTGGTAATGAAGGTTAGCGAAGGCTCGTTAGACTGCCCAGCGCTTCGCGAAGCGCTCACCATTGACGCGTTACTTGCGGGATTTTATGACCAAGCGCCGCATGCGCCAGAGCATTGGTATCAGGTGTGGCATCAGGGGGAAATAGTCGGTGTACTATTACTTGCTCCCAATCCTGTTACCCAACATTGGTCGTTGCAGTTGATGGGGCTGTTGCCTGAATGGCGCGGTGAGGGGCTGGGCAAGGCAATTGTTCAACAAGCGCAGGCGTTGGCTAACAAGGCGGGAGCCAGTGACTTCACGCTCACCGTTGATGCACAAAATATCCCCGCAAAGCGTGTATATGCTCAGGCAGGGTTTACGCGTTATGCTCAGCAGCGTTTACTGGCTTGGTGTTAATTTAGATGACCGTTGGCACCCTTTTTAAACTGCTAAAAAAAGCCCAGCGTACGGCATAGGTTGAATTGCCGCGCTTAGTAGCATTTTCTTACGCTTAGCGTTCTCGGTATACTAATACGATATGCACGTCTTGGCGTCTCGGTTGCCGCAAGTTGATGATGTCGCTGCCGCGCGCAGGGGTTAAGCACAAAACGTTTTATGACAAAACTCAAGAGGTGGTGAGAGTGAAATCTAAGCTGATCATGAGCGGGCTGGCGGCCCTAGGCGTCATGGCAGGCACATCCGGTGCTTATGCCCAAGACGCAGCACGTGACGCAATCGCTGAGCGCTTAGCGCCGGTAGGTCAACTCTGTTTGCAAGGCCAAGACTGTGGTAGCGCAGCAGCGCCGACAGCCGCTAGCGGTAGCGGCGACGGTGAAATTGATGGCGAAGGCATTTATAACAATGTCTGTATGGCGTGCCACGAAACGGGCGCTGCTGGCGCTCCAGTTCGTGGCGACGAAGCCGCGTGGGCTGAGCGTACCGAACAAGGTTTCGCGACACTGCTAGAGCATTCGATTAATGGTATTGGTGCAATGCCTGCTCGTGGCGGCAACCCCAACCTGTCAGACGAAGAGATGGAAGCGGCGACAGCGTATATGGTTGAGCCTGTCATGGACGTTCCCGAGCTAGGTGGCGGTGACGAAGAAGCGGCTGCTGAAGCAACTGAAGAGAGCGCTAGCGACGATATGGCTGCGGCAGAGGATGCCAGTGCCGATGAAGAGACTACTGACGCTGCAGCGAGCGAAGAAGAAGCAGTTGCCAGTGAAGAAGAAGCGGCCACTAGCGAAGAGGAAGCTTCTAGTGGTGGCAGCGGTTTAGATGGTGAAGCGCTTTATGCCAGTGCTGGTTGTGTTGCTTGCCACGCGGCAGGCGTTGCCGGTGCCCCTTTGATTGGCGATGCTGATGCGTGGGCGCCGCGCCTTGAGCAGGGTGTCGATGCACTTTACCAAAGTGTGTTTAACGGTAAAGGCGTGATGCCACCGCGTGGTGGTAGCAGTGCTTCTGACGAAGAGATTATGGCCGTTGTCGATTACATGGTTTCAGAAGTGGAATAAGCTGTTGTTGTTATGATGTTGTGTAATCTATCCACAGGTGGGTTTTGAAAACCCCCTGTGGATATTTTTTGTGTTCTTATGACTTGCCGCTAACCCAACAAGGAACGCAGCCCGGCAATCGCATCTTGCCCGCGTGCCTGCTTTTTCTCGGGGTCTTCTTTATCGGCGCGGCCCTCCCACTCCAAATCATCAGCGGGCAGTTCGTCTAAAAAGCGGCTGGGCTGGCAGTCCATTAGTTCACCATACGCTTTACGCTGGCGGGCTAATGTCAGTGTCAAGGTTCGCCTTGCTCGCGTAATACCGACGTAAGCCAGACGGCGCTCCTCTTCCACGGTGCCCATTTCAATGGCATTGCGGTGGGGCAGCAAATCTTCCTCTAAGCCCATCAAATACACATGGGGAAATTCCAGTCCTTTCGAAGCGTGCATGGTAAGTAGTTGCACACGGTCGGAGTCGTCTTCTTCGGCCTGTTGTTCAAGAATATCCCGAAGCACCAAGCGCGAAATAGCAGCTTCGACGCCATCGGTTTCCGTTGCAGTGGAGTCATCGGCATCTTCTGGGTCGCGGTTTAACGACTTTTCTAGCTGATCAATCAAAACCCATACGTTGGCCATACGCCGTTCAGCGACGGTGGGGGCGCTGGCATTCTGATAGAGCCATGCCTCGTAATCCATATCACGCAGCATGTCACGAATGGCCGCGATGGCATCGTCTTGATCCATGCGCTTGCGCACGCCATCAATAAAATGCGTAAAGCGTGAAAGCCGCTCCACGGCCCGAGTCGGCAGCGTTTGCTCTAACCCCAACTCGTGGCAGGCAGCAAACAGCGAAATAGAGCGTTCTGTTGCATAGTTAGCTAGCTTTTCCAACGTGCCGGGGCCTATCTCGCGGCGGGGCACGTTCACAATGCGTAAAAAGGCATTGTCATCGGCGGGATTAATTAACAGCCGCAGATAGGCCATGGTGTCCTTGATCTCGTTGCGAGAGAAAAACGACGTACCGCCGGAAAGCTTGTAGGGAATTTGGTAGTGCTGCAGCTTGAGCTCTAATAAACGTGCCTGAAAATTACCCCGATAGAGCACCGCAAAATCTCGCCATTCCGCCTTCTCTTTGATGCGCCGAGTCAGCATTTCGCTGGCTACCCGCTCTGACTCCGCCTCTTCATGGCGGTTGACGATGACCCGGATAGGCGCGCCATCGCCCATATCCGACCATAGCGTTTTATCGTAAACGTGCGGGTTGTTGGCAATTAACGTGTTAGCCGCGCGCAAAATGGTGCCGGTCGAGCGGTAGTTCTGCTCCAGCTTGATAACGTTCAGGCGTGGGAAGTCTTCGCCAAGGGTCACCAAGTTTTCAGGCCTTGCCCCGCGCCACGCGTAGATCGACTGATCGTCGTCGCCAACCACGGTAAAGGTAGCCCGCTCCGCCATCAGCAGTTTCACCAACAGGTACTGGGAAACGTTAGTGTCCTGATACTCATCCACGAGCATGTAGTGGATTTTGTTCCGCCAGCGGGTCAGTGCCTCTGGGTCACGTTGTAGCAGAACCACCGGCAGTAGAATCAGGTCGTCAAAATCCACCGCGTTATAGGCTTTTAAGTGGCGCACGTAAGCTTCATAAACCCGTGCGGCAAAGTGCTCGTCATCATCCGCGGCAAACGAAAGCGCGTCACTGGGTAGCACTAAGTCGTTCTTCCACGTGGATATTTTGCTCTGCACTGCGTTGATCTGCTCGGCGTCTACCTGAGCGTCTTTGTTCATCAAATCGCGCAGCAGTGCTTTGGCATCTTCTGGGTCAAACAATGAAAAGCCCGGCTTGTAGCCCAGGGTTTTTAGCTCGCCGCGAATAATATTTAGGCCTAAATTGTGAAACGTCGACACCGTTAGCCCGTGGCCCTCTTTACCCTTCAGCATTTGCCCAACGCGCTCTTTCATCTCCCTGGCGGCTTTATTGGTAAAGGTAACCGCCGCTATTTTGCGCGCGCTCATGCCGCACTCTTGCACCAGATAGGCGATTTTGGTGGTAATAACGCTGGTTTTACCAGACCCCGCGCCCGCCAAGACCAAACAGGGGCCATTGATATAACGCACCGCTTCCTGCTGGCGCGGGTTTAGCCCTTTAATACGGCTAAGAATGCTCTTTGGCGGTTGGGGCGTCATGGTTAAAGGTGACCTCTACAAGTGTTTCTGGAAAACCTCTGATTAACTATTACGCTTTGCCATACTGCGTTAAAAATCGCCTCAAAATGCTCATTTACAACCCGTAAACTCCGCTTTTTCGTTGATTTTTGCCTTGTCTGGCCTGCGCTCATCACATTAATCAAAGGCTTCCTAGGCAAATTCCATTACAATCAGCGGCGCTGGGCGAACGCACAATGAGTTAATAATAGGCAGGTGGTAATGTTTGAAGTAGCGCTATTTGAACCGCGTATGGCACCCAACACGGGTAACATTATGCGCCTGGTGGCTAACAATGGCTGCCGATTACATTTAATTGAACCGCTGGGCTTTGATCTCGAAGAGAAAAAGCTGCGGCGCGCCGGACTAGATTACCGCGACCTAGCCAATGTTACCCGCCATGCTGATTTTACGGCGTTTCAAGCGGCGATGCAGGAGCGCACGATATGGGCGATTACCACTAAAGGCACCCGCGCTCATAGCGACGCGGCTTTCGCGCCGGGCGATGTACTGCTGTTCGGTTCGGAAACCGCAGGGCTGTCGCCCCAGGTCCATGCTGCGCTACGCGCAGAACAGAAGCTGCGCATCCCCATGCAGCCCAATAACCGCAGCTTGAACCTTTCCAACGCCGTTGCCATCGTCAGCTATGAAGCGTGGCGCCAGCAAGACTATGCTGGCGCATTAGGCAATGAGTGATAGATGCAGCGTCTAGCCGGTGATGCCGTAGCGGTCGCGATAAGCGCGTACGGCCTCGGCGTAAGCAAGCATTTCGCCGCCAGCATGCTCTTCAAGGTAAGTAAGCACTTGCTCTAAGGTGACAATACTGACAACCGGCATGCCGTACTGAGCCTGGACTTCCTGGATAGCGCTTTGTTCGCCCTGACCACGCTCTTGGCGGTCAAGCGCAATAATCACGCCACCCGCGCGGGCACCGCTTTGCTCAATTAGGCTCATCACTTCACGGATAGCCGTACCGGCCGTAATCACGTCATCAATGATCAAAATATCGCCAGCCAGTGGCGCGCCGACAATATTGCCCCCCTCGCCATGGGTTTTGGCCTCTTTACGATTAAACGCGTAGGGCATATCGCGGTCGTGGTGGTCGGCTAAAGCTGCGGCGGTAACCGCTGCCAAGGGAATGCCTTTATAAGCTGGACCAAACAATACATCCGCCTGCAGGCCACTATCGACAATCGCCTGGGCGTAAAATCGGCCTAGCTTGGCCAGGGCACGGCCGGTTTGAAACAGGCCTGCATTGAAAAAGTAAGGGCTTACTCGCCCTGACTTAAGCGTGAACTCGCCAAACTTGAGCACGCCCTGCTCAATAGCGAAGGCAATGAAATCGCGCTGATAGGGTTGTAGAGTGGTGGCCACGGTGGTCTTCTCTTGTCGATAGGAATGTAAGTAATAGGAATCTAAGTAAACGCAACAATAAAACGGGGTTAAATAGCAAGATTTGGTTTGTCTATTTACCCAAACGTCTAAACGTCGGGTATCATACAGCAGCGACGCAAAAGGGACGATTTATGAAAATTGCCAGCATCAATGTCAATGGTATACGTGATGCCGTCGACCGTGGCTTCCTGGACTGGCTGGCTCAGCAGGATGCCGACGTGATCTGCGTGCAGAACATTAAGGCAAAAAGTTTTGAACTGGACGACCATATTCTCTATCCGGAAGGCTACTTCCTGGATGCAGAAGAAGATGGTTTCTCTGGCGTGGCACTCTATTGCCGCAAAATTCCCAAGGCGATTATGTACGGCCTTGGGTTCCCTCAGTGTGATCACGAAGGGCGCTTTCTGCAGGCGGATTATGACCGCTTCAGCATCGCTACCTTCTTGATGCCTGATGGAAGTGATCAAAAAGCCAAACAGGCGTTTATGGAGCAGTACCAAGAGTACCTAACGAAGATGTCGCGCAAACGTCGCGAATACATCATCTGTGGTACCTGGCACGTTGCCCATAAAACCATCGATTTGGCCAACTGGTCGGATAATCAGCTTACCTCTGGTTTCCGCCCGGAAGAGCGTGCCTGGATGGATCAGGTGCTTGGCCCAACCGGCTTTATCGACACCTTCCGCGAAATTAATCGCGACGCTGGCGAATATACCTGGTGGCCAAAGCTCGACCAAGACGTGCCCCGTGAGCGCCAAGAAGGCTGGCGGATCGACTACCAGCTGGTCGGCCCCAACTTCCGTCGCCATGTGGTCGACGCGTGGATCGATTACGATGCGACCTTCTCTGAGTTTGCACCGCTGATCGTTGAGTATGACTTAGCGCTGTAAGCGCTCACTTTCCCGCGTCGCATTACCCGTCTCAGCAACAGGCCAGCTTTTAAGCTGGCCTGTTTGCGTGAGCGCGTTGAGTGCTTCTAAATAACGGCTTAGCCGCGAATACCCAGTGCTTCGCGCTGTTTTTCGCGTAGCTCGGAGCCCGCTTTCTCCGCCAGATCAAGCATCGCATTCAGCTCGGTACGGTTAAACGCGCCTGCTTCCGCGGTGCCCTGCACTTCAATCAGCTCGCCGCTTTCAGTCATCACTACGTTCAGATCGGTGTCAGCTTTGCTATCTTCCGGATAATCCAAGTCCAGTACCGGCACGCCTTTATAAATACCCACCGAAATTGCGCTAACCAGCTGTTTAAAGGGGTCACCTTTGATCTTCTTCTCACGCTGCAGATAACGAATGGCATCTACCAGCGCCACGCAGCCGCCAGTAATCGATGCGGTACGAGTGCCGCCGTCGGCCTGGATCACATCGCAATCCACGGTAATGGTGAATTCGCCCAACTTCTTCAAGTTCACTGACGCGCGCAGGCTACGGCCTATCAAACGCTGAATTTCAAGCGTCCGCCCACCCTGTTTACCACGCGTCGCTTCACGGCCACTTCGGGTGTGAGTGGCACGGGGCAACATGCCGTACTCAGCGGTGATCCAACCCTGATTTTTACCACGCAGCCAACGCGGTACGCCCGCTTCAACGCTCGCATTACACAGCACTTTGGTATCGCCAAACTCCACCAGTACCGACCCTTCTGCATGGCGGGTGTAATCGCGGGTTATGCGAATTTCACGGAGCTGGTCGGCTTCACGACCGCTAGGGCGAACAACATCAGGACGCATAGCACCTCACATCAATTTAACAGTGGGAAAGCCCACCATTGTACACGTCAACGCCACCGCTGATGGGCCTATTCAAGGCAGACGTATCCACCAGCACAAGATCGGGTAGACTGACCTAAATGCGCGATGAACAGGAAAATTTAATGGCCAACCCACGCCACGTACACAGCATGACCGCCTTTGCCCGCACCGAGCAGGCCGCCCCGTTTGGTACCCTGCAGGTGGAAATCCGCTCGGTGAACCAGCGCTATCTGGAGCCACACTTTCGCTTGCCCGACGCTCTACGCGAGCTAGAACCAGTGCTGCGCGATGCCTTACGCACGCGCCTAGCGCGAGGCAAAGTAGAGTGCAGTCTGCGTTTTGAAGCCGCTGAAGCCAACCAAGCCCCTGCGGTTAACGCCCAGCGCTTAAAAGAAATAGCCGATGCTCTGGCGGCCATTCAGCAACAGGTGCCCAGTGCCGTGCCGCCCACCACGCTGGCGTTGCTTAACCAACCCGGCGTTATGGAAACCCAGCACCTCGATCAAGATGCCATCAAAGCCGCCGCCAAAACGCTATTTGATCAAGCACTGAACGAGTTGATCGACGCCCGCGCCCGGGAAGGCGAAAAACTCGCCGAAATGATCACCACTCGCCTGACCGCCGTGAGTGAGCAGGTGGCTACCGTGCGTAGCCTGTTGCCGCAAATTTTAGAGCGCCAGCGCGCCCAACTGCTGGAACGCTTAGACGTCGCCAAAACCGAACTCGACCCACAACGCCTGGAAGCCGAACTGGTACTGGTGGCACAAAAAGCCGACGTCGACGAAGAGCTCGACCGCCTCACCGCACATATAGAAGAAGTGAGCCACCAGCTCGCCCAAAAAGGCCCCAAAGGCCGCCGATTAGACTTCCTAATGCAGGAACTCAACCGCGAAGCTAACACGCTGTCGTCAAAATCCGTGGTGGCTGAGACAACCCGCTGCGCGGTGGAGTTAAAGGTGCTGATTGAGCAGATGCGGGAGCAGATTCAGAATATTGAATAGTTTCCATGGTTGTCTACTACAATGTATAAATTTTTGTTTTTTATATTTTTTAAATCAGGCGTTGTCTACGCTTGTCTACCAAGATCCAGCTTAAGCCAGCGCCAAGTGGGTAGTAAAGTGGGTAGTAAAATGCCATGCTACCCACTATTGGGGCAAAATTACTTGAAAGTACTACCCACTTTTTACATAAGTAATTGAAAATAATTTGAAAAATAGGGAAGTATTGAAGCGTTAATGGAGGGGCGAGGGGATGGGGAGCTTTACTGCCAAGAGAATCCAATCATTGGTCAGAGAAGCCAAGCCAGGGCGCTATGGAGATGGCAACGGCTTGTACTTGATGATTCCTAAGGCAGGAGCTGCCTATTGGATGTGCCGTTATACCTTCGCGGGTAAACGTCGTGGTATGACACTGGGTAAATACCCTCACCTCTCCCTAGCTGAAGCTCGTGAACAAGTGGTTGAGACTCAGAGGGCCATTCGTAACGGTACGGACCCTCTTACAGAGCGCAAACGTGAAGAAAAAATATCCATCAGTACGGTGCAGGATCTGTTCGACGATTGGTACCAAGATTTAGAAAAGCGTCTTAAGCATCCCAAAATCCCAAAACGCTTATTTGAGAGGGATATTGCGCCCGCCATCGGTTCGCTAACGCTGGATAGCGTTACCCCAATGGATGTACGTGCCATCGTCAGAAAGGTAACTAGCAGTGGTCGACCAACCATTGCTAATGATGCCTTGATGTATTTAAAGCAGTTATTTAATCACAGCATCAAGCTAGGGTTGCTTACCTATAACCCCGCATCTGCTTTCAACGTCAACGATGCGGGTGGGGTTGAGAAAAGCCGCGACAGGGCGCTAAGCATCGATGAACTCAGTAAAGCCTTTACTGTGTTCAGAGAGAACCGTACTAGCTTTACCCGTGATAACTATCTTGCATGTGCTTTGCTGGTCGTTTTAGGGGTGCGCAAAACAGAGCTTACAGAGGCTAAGTGGTCCGAGTTCGACCTAAACGATGCGAATTGGGATCTACCGGGCGAACGTAGCAAATCGGGGGTCGGGATTGCGATACCTCTCCCTCCACAAGCTATTGCTTGGCTGGAAGAGCTAAAGATTCGTGCTTTTGGTTCGCCGTATGTATTTCCTAGCCGTCGTAGTAGTAAGCAACCCCATATGGGTAAAGACACATTGAACCGAGCAATTGCCAAGCTATTTGGTAAGGAGCCAGGCAAGAAGCAACAGCCCAAGAACAAAATGGGTGATCTCGCTGAGTTTACTGTGCATGACTTGCGACGTACCTGCCGCAGCTTGCTAGCTGCAGCAGGTGTGCCGGGTCATGTTGCTGAGCGTTGCTTGAATCACAAGCTGAAAGGTGTGGAGGGGATTTATGACCGGTATGACTATTATGAAGAGCGGAAACAGGCCCTGATCAAGGTGGCAGAGCTGGTTGAGCCATCTATCAACGATAAAGAAATCTAATAAGCCCACTTGGTTTTAAATAACGTCTTAAGCTTATAACAATTCTTGATATTCCATAACACATTCTTATAACCTACACCGCCTATTAGTGCTTGGACTAACCGGGTGCATGGAGCGGGTATACTTCGCCCCAGGCACGGCGGGTTCAGATGATGGTGTTTTCTCGCTAAAGTAAGTGTCAGAGTTGGATAAAAATTAGTCTTGGCACTTTTCCTAGCTTAAATACTCAGTTTTGCAGCGTGAGTTTCGCGGTACTTGGTCGTGTGCGGTTAACCTCCATTCCGCAAAATGCTTTGTTCAGAGGCTTTGTAGCTTTAGACATCGTGCATTCTTCCAGTTTGCCGCGACAAGCGCATGGCCTCGTGCTCTTCTAAGTCGAGAAGTGTTTCAAGTAGTTCTTTAGCCTCGCGGATTTCGGCTTTGCCTATCAGGCTGCGATATAAAAGTATGGCCTGCTCATGGAAATCTAACACTTCTTTGCAGATAGCATCGAACCCTAGCGTGGCGTAAGGCGCATCGCAGGTACGGTGGCTGCGAATAGGCTGATGAGAGAGGTAGTCGTAGACATAGGTGTGCAGTACGTTGGCGCTTGCAGTGTCTTCAAAGCCAGCAATAACCCGCTGCATTTCCGCCTCATGAAGAGATAGATAGTTAAGAAGCATTCGCGCGCGCTCTTCCTCATGCTGATTCGCGCAGTGGGCCAAGCACTTGGCAAGATGGGCATGCAATTGACGTGTCCAATCAATTAAATCTCCAAACGTTTTAATCTCCATAAACCGCTCCTTGTGCTGTTCTTGCTAGTGAGAATGCGAGTGATCGTTATTGTCCGACTTGTCAAGATTGGCGAGAAATAGCCATTCGCCTACCAATAATACGGCCATCACTATGATGGCAACGATAAGTACCAGGGGGTCGGAAGTGGCCTTTACCCATACAAAGCCTACTAATACGAGGGCATCTAACAAAATGGCGATGCTTAGAATGATCGCGTTAGCGCCTACGATTTCCCTGAGATGGCGCAATACTCCCCAATGGATGGCGATATCCATGATCAGGTAAAAAATAATGCCGAGCGCCGCGATGCGGCTAAGGTCAAAAAATGCGGTCAGCACCAAACCAAAAACAATGGTGTACACCAGCGTGTGCTTTTGCACACTTCCCGGCATATGAAAATGCCGGTGGGGAACCAATTTCATTTCGGTCAGCATGGCGAGCATACGTGATACTGCGAAAACACTGGCGATGATCCCGCCTGCTGTTGCCAGCATGGCTAAAATGACGGTAAAGCCAACGGCGGCTTCACCTAGCGCAGGCCGGGCCGCCGCTGCTAGCGAATAATCTTGTGTTTCAATAATTTCGTCCAAGGAAAGGTTGCTGGCAACCGCAAAGCCAACAAGCGCATAGATCACCACGCACAAGCCGATAGAGATCATGATGGCCTTGCCCAGGTTACGTTTGGGATTTTTTAGCTCCGAGCCGCTGTTGGTAATGGTCGTAAAACCTTTGAATGCCAAAATGCCTAACGCCGTTGCGCCTAAAAAACCGGAGATAGTTGGGGATGGTGCATCGCCGCCAGTACCCATTTCGATAGAATCGGCAATAAAAACACCGACAACACCAAACACGATGATGCCGCCAATTTTGATGAAGCCCAGCACCGAGGCGACTGTCTCGATCAACTTATTGGCGGATAAATTGATCAAAAAAGCTACTAGCAATAAGCCAACCCCGAGTAGTGGCACAAACAGCGAGCGATCACCCAGGTCAAATAACTCCAGAGTGTAAGAACCGAAAGTTCTCGCTAAAAAGCTCTGCGCGATTACCATGGAAAAATACATCAAGAGAGCGTGAAAGGCAGTAGGAAGCGTTGAGCCATACGCTTTTTGCAAATACATGCCGATACCCCCGGCAGATGGATAGGTATTGGACATTTTGACGTAAGAGTAAGCGCTGAAAGAGACAATAACCGCGGCAGCCAAAAAGGCTAGGGGAAATAGAGGGCCGGTCATTTCCGCCATCTGTCCGGTTAACGCAAAGATACCTGCGCCAATCATTACCCCAGTGCCAAGTGCCACGGCACCGATTAGTGAGAGACTTCCTTCTTCGTACTGTGGCGTTCTATCCTGATCAGCCATGCAAACACTCCTGAGGATTAATCCCAAGACGTGCATGTACACCGCCTTGAGCCAATGTGGAATAAGTTCAAGACCAAGCGTGGTTGAGTTAGCTGAACGCAACCTGAATATGGGCCAGTCAGTTAACTGATCCATATCATGGTTTGGCGTAAGAGTGTGGGTCTTACCCCAACAACATCCGCAACGGCATCCACAGCCCCATAGCGATCATTACCAGGTTTTCGGTTAGCGACACAAACCCCAGGGGCACATTGCTGTTGCCGCCGACGCAGGCGCACTTAAGCTCACGCTTGTCGATATACACGGCTTTAAACACGGAGACCGCCCCCACCGTTCCGACAAATAGCGCCAGTGGTGCTGCCAGCCAAATTAGTGCTCCGGCCAGCATTAAAATGCCTGCAAGTGTCTCTGCGTAGGGGTAAAAATAGCTGTAGGGCACGTAGCGCTGGGCCAAAAGGTCGTAATTCAAAAACATACTGCTGAAACTTTCGACATCCTGCAGCTTTTGCAAGCCGAGCAGCACCATCGCCGTGGCAACGGCATACTCCGGCATGCGTGCAGTGAAAAGTGTGCCCTGGGTAGCCCAGCTAATCGCTAAGCCAATCAGCAGTGCAGTAGCAAAAATGGCAATTACCGGCCGGTAAGTGGTTTTTTTTGCGTTGGGCACGCTCATTCCCAGATGCTCACGCAGCTCTTCATAGCCACCGATGCGTTGGTCACCGATATACACCTGGGGCGTTGTGTCGACGTTTTCCTGTTGCTTAAACGCGTCGATCTCATCGCGGGACGTTAAGGTGTGGTCATCGACCTTAAAGCCTTTGCGCTTGAGTAGATCAACTGTCTTCAAACCAAACGGGCACATATGCTCGGCGGTTTTCATCCGGTAAACCCGTGCAGAGGTAGTGGGTGTTGACCTTGGCATTGAGTCTCCTTTGCTAAGAATATGGTATTTATTAAAAGAATAGAACCTTTGTGCTACACATAGGCAAGAGTAGCCTACTCATTTATTTTAAAACTAAAATAAAAATTAAAGATATATACTGTCAAAGGTGGAGTTAAAAAAGCCAGCCTAAAGGCTGGCCCTATATCTTAAATTAGCAACTAAATATTAATAGTCAACATGTAGCTCATAACTGTTATTATCATTTTCCTTAGTACCTCCCATTGAGCTACCTGTCACCTCAAGCTGGTATTTCCCAGGTTGTAGCTGACTAACAAGTTCGAAGTGCCCCCGTGGGCTAGAAGCTCCTGCTACTTGCTGTCCTGCCTCGTTATAGAGGACCGCTGAAATACGGTTGCCAGTGCTGGTAAAGCCTGGAAAGTGATCACTCGCTACTTTCAGCGTAGTCGCTTGTTCAATGTTAATATTGAAACGCTTGGATTGCCCCTGGGCAAGCAGCTGTGTAGAAGACACGCCTCTTTCGAGTAAGGGAAGATCCTGGATTGTATTCCCTAAGTTAGCTAATACAGGTGTTGAAAGAATGCTTGCTACTAATGTTCCAAAAATAATAGATTTAACTTTCATGTCAATTACTCCAGTGGTTGATCACATTGTTATAATAATCTTTGTTTCTGAAAAGGAACTGAATTTTATGATAAAAAATAATAAAAAACGCCACCATTGGGTGACGTTAAAAGTTACACACTTTTAGATAGTTAAAACATTATTTTAACACCAGCGACGACTCCAGTATCTTCTGTGTTGTCACCACTAGCCCGTGAAAGGTCGGCTGTATCGCCGTACTCTTTCTTCCAATAGGCACCGATGTAGGGGGCGAAACGGCGGGACATCTCGTAACCTAAACGCATGCCGACGCGCACCGAGTTAAGCCCTTCACCGACGCCAAATTCTTCCACTTCACTGGCGGCCACGGCGATTTCTGTGCGCGGCTGAAGGTAGAGCCGCTGTGTCAGGCGCAGATCGTATTCGCCTTCAAAACTGGCGGCCACGTCGCCATCTTCACTCACTTGCATGGCAACGTCGGTTTCAATGCCGTAGGGCATCACACCTTGCAGGCCGACAACCCCATAGATGCGTTCGGCGTGATCACCGGAGAACACACCACCTTGATAACCGATACCCCCCTGTAACTCCCAAAAATCTGCCACTAGGCGGCTATAGAGGAGTTCCAGAGATTCAAACTCAGCATCTTCGCCGTCGCCCTGGACATTTTCGCCTTCTGACTTGAGGTAGACGCGGTTAATATCACCGCCGTACCAGCCTTGAAAGTCCCATACCAAGGCGTCTTGGCCTTTATCGGGAACGGTGTATTCAAGCCGGTCGAACAGCCCCATGCCCATGTTGTGCTCTTCAGTGGGCGCTGGCCAGTTGTCTGGGGCCGCATAGCCATCATCGGCCTGAGCAGTAGCGGCGGCGGCCATACCGAGGGCGGCGCTGGCGAGGGTTACGTAGTACTTAGTTTTCATACTGCCTCCTTAAGAAACCTGAACAACGCGGAACATGCCGGCATCCATGTGATAGAGAAGGTGGCAGTGGAACGCCCAGCTGCCCTCGGCGTCCGCGGTGATCAGTGCAGACACACGCTCGCCAGGCTTCACGTTCAGGGTATGTTTGCGCGGTATCAATTCCCCCTGGCCGTTTTCTAGCTCCATCCACATGCCGTGGAGGTGAATGGGGTGCTCCATCATGGTGTCGTTAATGAGGATGAGGCGCAGCCGCTCATCTTTCACAAAATGAATGGGCCCGGTCACTTCGCTAAACTTCTTGCCGTCGAACGACCACATGTAGCGTTCCATGTTGCCGGTCAGGTGCAGCTCAAGCTCACGGCCTGGTTCACGGCGGTCAGGCCATGGCGTGAAGGCTTTTAAATCGCGGTAGACTAAAACGCGCCGTTCGTCAGGGGCGATACCGATGCCCGCTTGGTCGTAGCGGGAGCCGGGCTGTGCCTCACCGGCCACCAGCATGCCATTTGCGCCGATTTTCGCCTGCTCGCCCGCCATGCCGCCCATATTAGAGTGATCCATCCCCGCCATGTTCGAATGATCCATGCCTTGCATATTCGACATGCCTGAGTGGTCCATTCCCTCCATACCTGCATCGTCACCGCTCATTCCCGGCATGTTGGAGTGATCCATGCCTTCCATATTTGACATGCCAGAATGATCCATCCCGCCCATGCCGTGGGCGCCCATGGCTTCCATGCCGCGGTCAGCAATTTGGCGTCGTTCAGGGATGTCGGCCTGCATACCCTCACGCGGTGCCAAGGTAGCGCGGGCATAGCCGCTGCGATCCATAGATTCGGCGAAGATGGTGTATGCCCGGTTATCTTCGGGTGAAACCAGCACATCGTAGGTTTCAGCCACGCCAATACGGAACTCATCAACAGGAACGGGTTGCACCGGCTGGCCATCGGCGGCTACCACGGTCATTTTTAGGCCAGGAATGCGTACATCAAAGTACGACATCGCCGAGCCATTAATCACACGAAGTCGGATGCGCTCCCCGGCCTTGAACAGGGCATTCCAGTTTTCTTGAGGGGAGTGGCCGTTGAGCAGGTAGGTATAAGTGCTGCCGGTGACATCGGCGATGTCCCGCGAACTCATGCGCATTTGAGCCCACATGCCGCGCATTTCGGCGGTTTGTGCGAAACCCTTTTCGCGCACATCGGCGAAGAAGTCAGCAATCGTGCGCTCTTGGAAGTTGTAATAGCCTTCCATGGTCTTCAGATTACGAAACACCGACATGGGGTCTTCAAAGGTCCAGTCGGTGAGCAGTAACACATGCTCACGGTCGTAACGGATAGGCTCGCGCTCGGCGGCGTCGATAATCAGCGGCCCCGCATGGCCAAGCTGTTCCTGCATACCGGAGTGGCTGTGGTACCAGTAGGTACCGTTCTGACGAACAGGGAAGCGGTAGGTAAAGGTTTCACCAGGGGCGATACCTGCAAAGCTGACGCCTGGCACGCCATCCATTTCCGGCGGTAGGATGAGGCCATGCCAGTGAATTGAAGTAGACTCATCGAGCAGGTTTGTCACACGAAGTACCGCGTCTTGACCTTCTTTCAGACGAATCATCGGGCCTGGGCTAGTGCCATTGATGGTGATGGGCATCGCATTCTTACCATCAATCGGGTGTGATTCGCGGCGAATGGCCAGCGATACCTCGGGGCCTTCTTCAACGCCCTGCGCATAGACATTGGTGCGTCCCCAGGGGTTTGCCCAGGCAGGGGTCAATCCCATTGCCGCCGCGGAACCTAACCCTAAGGCAGCGCCGCCTTTTATGACCTGTCGGCGAGAAAGCGGGTGAGAAATGATGCTTGAGCGTGCCATGTGTAACTCCCATCAATGATGAATAGCACCATCTTGATGGAAGAAGCTGAATCAAAGCTGAATAGTGATTAATTAGTCACTTCAACCGCTAGAGGCAATGTAATCGTAACGCGCAAACCACCCAGTGGACTGCGTGCAAAATGCGAGTGCCCCGAGTAACGGGCGATTAACTGCGCAAGAATCGACAGGCCTAAGCCGTAGCCAGGACGGCGTTCATCCAGCCGTGTGCCACGCTCACCCAAACGCGAAAGATCCTCTTCTGCAACGCCGAGGCCGTCATCATCAATGTTGAGCGTGAGGGTGGTAGCGGAGACGGCAATATCGCAATTAACGCGCCTACTCGCCCATTTACCAGCGTTATCGAGCACGATACCTAATATTTCAGAAAAGTCGTGAGCCTCAATAGGCACTTGGTCTTTCTCGTGTACCGATAGGGTGAGGTTGAAGATACGCTCAGGGTAAAGGCTGCGGAACATCTCGGTGAGTCGTGAGCTATCACGCGTGACGTTGGCCATTCGCCCTGCGTTAGGGCCTGCAATCCGTGAACGACGCAGTTCCGCATCCAGCTGGGCATTAATATCCTCTACTCGGGCTAGTAGCTTTAGTCGCCTGCGTTCATCAATAGGCCGGTTGCCACGCAGTACTTGGGTAACCGCTGCCAACGGGGTTTTTAAAGCATGGGAAAGGTTGGCGAATGACTCCCGAGAGCGCTGTAGACGCAGGTCGATGTCGTCCATAAAGCGGTTAAGCTGAGCGACCAGAGAGTCCAACTCGGCTGGCGCGGTTAGCGAAAGGCGCTCTCTCTCGCCTGCCTGTAGTGCGGCCAACTGTCCACGAAGCTGCCATAGCGGGATCAGGCTGCGGTTGACAGCTAGCATGTTGAGCGTAATTAACATCACTAAAAGTCCTGCGGCAATCCCGCCTACCCACCAGTGTAGCGTCGCTAAGCCCGCTTCAACTTTGGAAAAATCCTCCCCCACCAGTAATACGCCGCTAGAACCCTGCCACTCAAAATGGCGGCGGTAGACCAGCAAATGCTGATCGTCATGTTTGACATCCAAAAGAGCATCGCCGTTTTCTTCCAGCAGAGGAGCCAGCTGTTGCTGCCATTGCGGGTTGGAGGCGCTCACCGAGCCGTTAAGGCGCATCACGTATAAATGATGAAAGACTTGATAGCTTTGGCTAACTGAGTCAAGCGCGGCAGGTACGGCGGCTTCCCCTTGCTCAAGCTGGGTGACGGCATGGTCGGCTTCGCGCTGAAGGCGCTCACCCAAAAAATCCCGAGCAAGATTCTGTAACCATATGCCGTGCAGTAGCCAAGTCGTCACCACCACTAAGAGCGCCACGCCTCCTAACCAGACGAGTAGTCGAAAACGTAAACTACGCCGATCAATGTGAAGCAAAGAAATACCCCTGGCCGCGGCGCGTTTGGATAATGGATTTACCCAGATAACGGCGAAGACGAGCGACATAAACTTCGACCAAGTTGGGCGCGGCGGCATCCTGCTCCAAAGCATAAAGCTGCTCTAGTAGCTGCTCTTTAGAGTGAATGCGATCCGGATGAAGCATTAAATAACGTAGTAGTCGAAACTCCGTCGCCGTGAGCGAACGCCACGCTTCGTCCTCTAGGCACACCCGTTGACCTGCGCCATCTAGCGACACGCCGTTAAGCGTGATCACCTGCGATAACTGACCGGATTGCCTGCGCAGTAGGGCCTTCAAGCGGGCCATGAGCTCAGCTTCATGGAAGGGTTTAGTCAGGTAGTCATCGGCCCCTGTTTCCAGGCCGACGACTTTATCTTCCCAGGTATCGCGGGCCGTCAGGATCAAAATAGGGGTATCGCGTTTTTGCCTGCGCCACTGGGCGAGCAGATCCAGCCCCGAGCCGTCGGGCAAGCCGACATCCAAGATAGCCAGTTCATAGTGCTCGGTTGCCATAAGCGACTTGGCCGCTTTCAATGAAGCGGCCAAATCAACTAGGTAACCGTTGTCCTTGAGACTCTCTGCCAAGCTTTCCGCAAGCAAGTCATCATCTTCGAGTAGCAACAGTTTCATCGGTATACGTCAGGTTAGAGTGTAAAATTGCCGTACATGCCGGATTCATAGTGGCCGGGGATGTTACAAGCATACTCTAGCTCGTTGGCATTATCAGGAACACTCCATAGTAGAGTCCCTGTCTCACCAGGCGCAATGGTGACGCCGGCCATGCTCATGTTGGCCATGTCGTGACCGCCGCCGTGTGCCATATTCGACATGTCATGGCCTCCACCATTGGCCATATCTAGCATCATTTGACGATGCTCTTCCTGGGCTTCTTTACTTCCAATTACAAATTCATGTTCTAAATGGCCGGTGTTGGTGATTTCAAATTTAACCACCTCTCCAGCCGCCATCTGTAGCTCTTCAGGGTCGAACCACATATCACCAGCCTCAAGGCTGATCGTACGGTCGACGTCAGCCTCGGTTAGACCACTGTCACCACCGCCGTGGCCGGGTGCAGCCAGCGCCACGCCCGTGATCAGGCTTAGTGAAAGGGCAAACAAAGACGTTGTTAGAGTGGTTTTTAGCATGGTCATTTACCTCAGAGGTTATTGTCACCCGTTCTTTATACGGTGTTAACCTGAAACGAGCCTGAACCCAAGGGGGAAAACATGATCTATAGCAACCTTCCGTTGTCCGCAAGGTCCCAAGGCTTGACCTTAGGGTAACCCCAGGGTTGTAAGCTTACAGCGATATTGCTTACTGCCTTGGTAGGAGACTTACCATGATGAACGCAGATTGTTTTGCTTTTATGAGCTCGATGGGCTGGTTTGCTTGGTTAATGCCGCTAACTTTTTTACTGTTGGTAGGGTTGGGGATCGCCTCGTTGGCCAAATATTTGTTTAGTCACACACCTCAAGGAGATTGCTCATGAAACGTTTTACCGCTACGGTACTATCTAGTGTTTTGCTCCTAGGAGCCGCCTCGGTTCAGGCTCAGGCCGCGTTGCCGGATGAAGCCACGCTTTACAAAAACCCCCAGTGTGGCTGCTGTGATGAGTATGCGCGCTATTTGGAGCAACTTGGCGTTAACGTCACTATTGTTGACGACGTCGAACTGGGTGATATCAAGCAGCAGGCGGGCGTTCCCTACGGTCTGGGATCGTGCCATACCATCGAAATAGGTGAATATTGGATCGAGGGCCATGTGCCGATGGAAGCCGTACAGGCGCTGTTTGAGCAACAGCCTGATGTAGATGGCATTGGCCTGGCAGGTATGCCCATCGGTACACCGGGTATGCCAGGACCTCAGGAAGCGCCCTATGACGTGTATTCCTTCACGGATCAGGAAGATAAGGCGTTTATGACGCTCTGAAATAAGCCGGGCCGATACAATGAATTCAAAACACCACTGGGAGTCGGTGTATCAACGCAAGTCTGCTGACCAAGTAAGCTGGTTTCGGCCTCATTTAGAGGCCTCCCTTGATTATATCCAATCAGCGGCTCCAGACCCACACACGGCGATTATTGATGTGGGTTGCGGTGAAGCAACGCTAGTAGATGATTTGCTAGCGCTTGGGTACGACGATATTACCGTTTTGGATATTTCGGAAAGCGCCATTGAAGCTGCACAGCGCCGTTTAGCTGACGTTTCCAGCCGCGTTAAATGGCGTGTTGGGGACATTACGCAAGCAAGGTTGCCTGGGCATTACTATGCCGTCTGGCATGACCGTGCGGTTTTTCACTTTTTGGTGGATCCAGTCTCTCGCGCGGCTTATTTACTGCAACTTCGCCATAGCCTTGTACCCGGTGGGCACGTGGTGATGGCAACCTTTGGGCCAGAGGGGCCAACACGCTGTAGTGGCTTGGACGTGGTGAGATACTCGGCCTCGCAGCTTAGCGAACAACTTGGCCCTTCGTTTGAATTATTGAGTGATCATCTTGAGGTACATGAGACGCCAACGGGCAGCCCTCAACAGTTCCTGTATACCCATTTCCGGCATAAAGATGGCAAGGGGGGAGAGGTTACTGAGTGTTCATCGTCAAGGCGTTGATATATCTTAAATGTAAGGCGGTAACGAGTGGCACCATACATAGCGACGAGACGTAAGGGCGGTACTCGTGCTTCTTTGCTTCTAATGTGTTGCGCTTATTTTGTTGTAAACGCTAAGCCCGAGACATTTCACCATTGCCAGCATTGGAGCGTTTACTAAAGTAAATTTTGAGTGGCTAATTTCCAAAAAATTATAGACCTATATCACTCCTATGAATCCACCCCACGAATCGCTTCGTGATGCATAGGAGCATTGCTAATGCCCCCACCTTGTCAGCGCTGTGCCGCTACCCGCCTGATCAATCTCGATACCGCTCAACGCATTGGTGTTGTCAGCGGGTGCGTAGTGGGTGGTGCGATAGGCGCCTTACGTGCGACGGCGGTGACCCAACCGCTTTTTCTGGCAACGGCGCGTTTTCCACTCGCTAAACTCCCAGCCGCCATGATCGGCGCGGTTACCGGTGGCCAGTCAGGTATCCGGGTAACGACGTCTCTATTCGCTCAGTGGCTGCCACCCGGTACCGGTACCCCTTGGCTATGCCTTGCCTGTGGGCACACCTTTCGACAGTCCTATCCCCCTTTGGCTGCGGCTCACTGAGTCGCGCCTGTTTGGTTTTTCCTTTTTCTCACCTAATAGCGCTGGCCTTTGTCAGCGCTTTTTTTATGTCTGGAGACTCACTCATGGCTCATCTCGTTGAACAAATGGCTTACGTTGGCACTACCCCTTGGCACGGCCTGGGGCAACAGCTATCCCGTCAACAACCGTTAGAGGTCTGGCAGCAACAGGCCGGTATGAACTGGCACATTGAAGAAGCGCCGGTGCGCTTTATCGCTGAAGGTGCCAGCCACCTGGGCAGCATTCACTCGTTCCCCGAGCAGAAAGTGCTCTACCGCTCGGATACCAAAGCACCGCTCTCGGTGGTATCGCAGCGTTATAAGGTGGTGCAGCCCGAAGAGATACTGGAGTTCTACCGCGATCTCACCGAGTACGCCGGTTATGAGCTGGAAACCGCTGGGGTGCTGAAAGGTGGGCGTAAGTTCTGGGCGTTGGCACGCAGTGGCTTAAGCACGTCGCTGAAAGGCCAGGATGAAGTTAACGACTACCTGCTGTTGGCTACATCATGCGATGGCACCTTGGCCACCATGGCGACGCCGACCACGGTGCGGGTGGTGTGTAACAACACGCTGCAGATTGCCGTGGATGGCACATCGCAAGCGGTGAAGGTTCCCCACCGGTCAGAGTTCGATCCCCGTGCGGTAAAAAGCCAGCTGGGTATTTCTGTTTCCCAATGGAACGACTTCATGTATCGCATGAAGGCCTTGGCGGAACGTAAGATTGATCACCGCGAGGCACAGCAGTATTTTCAGTCGGTACTCTGCGGTATCGATAAGCCGATAGACGACCCTTCCAAGCTGCCTAATTACCGGGCGCTCAACAAGGTACAGAAGCTTTACCACGGTGAAGGCCGCGGCTCCCACCTCGACACGGCCAAAGACACCGCCTGGGGACTTCTCAATGCCGTGACCGAGTACGTGGATCACGACAAGCGTGCGCGTAGTAACGATACCCGCCTGGATTCCGCGTGGTTTGGTCAAGGGGCGCAGCTGAAGCAAGATGCGCTACAAACGGCTCTTGCGCTGGTGAGCTGACATGCTGCTTCTAATCATTTTAGCGCTGATTTTCTTCGTTTTGGTTCTACCCCTCATTGGATAGCGCGATAAGCCCAGTCCCTAACAGGCTGGGCTTTTTGCTTTATACCTGGAGCACACACCATGGCCTCTCTTAGCCACGATTTAGATATTGCCTTAACCCAACTGACCGAACGACTGCTCACCCAGGAGCAAACCTATGCCGAAACCTACGTGATGGCTAAAGGACAGCTGTATCGCACCGAGCTGCACCTACGCCCTGTCCCTCCCAGTGAACTCCCTGCCGATTTTTAATAACTATTGAAGGAGCCTTCTCATGGCAACCAACACTAATGTGGTAAATCACGAGTCTGCATCATCTTCACTACAAGCGGTTCCTGCAGTACCTCCTAACCTTACGGAAAGCACTGCCATCATCCAGGTGATTGAGCGTGCCGCGCTCAACCCGGACGTCGATATCGATAAGATGGAGCGCTTACTACAGATGCAGGAGCGGGTGATGGACCGCCAGGCCATGATGGCCTACAGCGCGGCCATGGCAGCGATGCAGACCGAGCTTCCCAGCATTGAAGAGCGTGGGCAAACCAACAATGGCTGCTATGCCACCTTGGAGGATATCGTCGATACCTTGCGCCCCATCATGCAAAAACATGGCTTTGCAGTGAGCTTTCGTATTCAAACCCAGGAGCGCGGTATTCAAATCACCGGTGTACTGATGCATAAGGATGGCCACCGCGAAGAAACCAGCATGCTGCTCCCCGCCGATATCAGTGGTAACAAAAATGCCGTACAGGCGTTTGGCTCATCTACCAGCTATGGGAAGCGCTACGTACTCTGCGCACTACTCAATATCACTACACGGGGACAAGACGATAACGGCAAGAACAGTACCAAAGCTACTATCAAACTAGTGACACCCTTTCAGGCGGGACAGATCCAGCGGCTGATCAGTCAATGCCCTGCCACCACGCAGGAGTGGTTCAGCGGCAAATACGGGGCAGCCGTGCAAGTGCCCAAGGGTGACTTCGACAAGCTACGCGCCTCACTCTCCAAGCGGGCGGTTAAGTAACCGATTTTCTACCCCCTCTTGCAGGAGGCTTCTATGCAAGTACTTAACATGGAGCAAGGCACGCCCGAATGGCTGGCGGCGCGATTAGGGCGCGTCACCATGTCGGAACTCAAGACCTTATTGGTTAACGGCAAAGGCCCCGGTGGTCTGGGTACCGGAGCCATTACCTACATGCACCAGTTGATCGGCGAACGCATTACCGGTGAGCTCGCCGAGCCGTTCCAAGGGAATATGCACACCCGCCGTGGTCAAACGCTGGAAGGCGTTGCGCGTGCGCTCTATTGCAAGGCCACTGGCGAACCGCAACCACGTGAAGTAGGCATTATTCTCAACCACAACGTGGGGTACTCCCCCGATAGCTTAGTAGGCGCTAACGGCCTGCTGGAAATCAAAACCAAGCTACCTAAGTTCCAAATCGAGGTACTGCTGAATGGAGAAATACCTGATGAGCACGTGCCCCAGTGCCAGGGCGGGCTATGGGTCAGCGAGCGGGAATGGATCGACTTTGTGAGCTATTGGCCGGGTATGCCGTTGTTCATCAAGCGCACGTATCGCGACAACATCATGATCCGCACCATTGCTGAACGGGTCGAAGCTTTCCATGAAGAGATGGAGCGACGCATGAGCCAAGTGATGGCTGCGTGACGGAACCCTTACCTCAATATTAAACACGCTATCTAATGACGTAGATGCTGGGGCCACCACCCCGGCGTTTTTTATTTTTTGGAGGTCATCATGCCCCATAGCAAACTCAAAGCCGGTGAAGTGGCAGGCACTTATCACGTCACCTCCCCGGTCACCGAAACCGACATCATCACCATGGCCAAAGGCTTTGCAAGACGAAAGCTCGCCAGAGGCTGCAAGATCACCCAGCCCTCACAGGCTTTCGAGCACCTGCGGCTACTGCTCCAGGACTATGAGCACGAGGTATTCAGCGTCCTGTTTCTCGACACACAGCACCGCGTAATACGCTTTGAGGAAATGTTTCGGGGTACTATCGACACCGCCAGCGTCTACCCGCGTGAGGTGCTGAAGGCGGCGCTAGTCTACAACGCAGCTGCGGTGATACTGGTACACAACCACCCTAGCGGGGATCCTGAGCCCAGCGACTCAGATAGGCGAATCACTGAGCGCCTGAAGGAAGTCCTGGGGCTGATGGATATCAAGGTGATTGATCACGTAGTGGTGGGAAGCGATGGCTGTCAGTCATTTGCTGAGATGGGGTATCTGTAACTGATTAACTCTAAATATATAAATATAGCGCCGCTCTTAGGGAGCGGAACCCTTCCGTTGAGCTGTTTTTTTTTGGTTAATATTCATAGCCGACAAGAAGTCTTTTGCCTGCTTTGGGACACTCATCTTGAGCGCCGTATTTATCGCCATTGGTTTAATCGTTGATGGCATTCGCTTTCCGGTAGCCTGGCACCTGCTTTTAGCATCGATTCCAAAGCGTTGGCCAGTTGGCTTGGCGGAAGAAGGGCATGAGTTTCTAGTTCATCTAATATCCAAAGTACACCACGAACCTCTAGTTTGCTTTGTTGTCCTGATTTCCTGAGCGCGCCGTCATTGGTCAGCAGCGTCCAGCCTCTTTCTTTTGCAAGGAAGTAGCACGACACATCCGCGAGCGAGGAGTTACCTAATGTTTGGCGTAGCGTAAAAAGCGTTGCAACTTCTTCACCATTGAATGTCTCCACCACAAGGCCTAATCCCGTTAACTCTTGACCAGGGGGCTGTTTTAGCTCCCGCCACACAAAGTCGGTGGTTACGAACTGGTGAGGTAGGGCAAACACGGTTTCAAGCAGGCCACTGCGGTGTAGATCGATCCAGATATTAGTATCAGAGACAAGAATTTTCGCTGACATGCTCACTGTCACCTGCCTGTCCGTTTGCCATAATTTCCTCAATCTCGCCGAGGCTTACACTGAGTAACTCCGCTGCTCTTGAAGGAGTAACCAGTCCTTCAGCCAGCGCCCTGTAAACCAATTGCTTCAGGCGATAGGATTTTTCAGGCTCTTGTCGACCAGGTTCACTTTTTCGAAAACCCTTCATCGACCACAGGCGAAAAGTGTTCTGATATAAGCTCGAACTAACGATATCCAGGTCATATAACCGGCGCAAAGTGGCTTGAATAGAAATACCCCACTCCTCCTTGGCCAAAAGAAACTCTTGGAACAGCACCCGTTTGCGGTGCTCACCAAAGGTGACGCGCACTTGATTTGCAGGGAAGAGAAACGCCCCAGCAAAGCGGTGGCACCAGTTTTCTTCATCCCGAGTGCCATGAAGCGCCTCAGGCAATGACATAACCAAATGTCCCAGCTCATGGGCGAGATTAAAACGCTGACGTTCACCAGGACGCTCAGTATTACTGACAATAACGGCATCCGCGCCATCGTTGACGAGGGCGCAAAGCCCATCAAATTTCTCATGGGCCTGAAGGCTGACGACTTTAATGCCATTTTCTTCCAGGGTTTCAGTCAGATTGGCAATGGGGTTTAGCCCAAGCTGCCATTCTTCGCGCAGTTTATTCGCTGCCTGTTCAACCCCATCGATATTGGATACGGAAAAACGCTGATGCCATTTGGAAAATTCACTAGGTGATTGGTCGGTTTGGAACAGGCTCTCTGCCGCTAAATAGCGCTCAAGGTGCTCACGCACTTGTTCTTTGACGGCTTCTTGCTGGCGTTTTCCGAAGGCAGAGTGCTTACGGAAGTCTACTTTTCCCAGCTCCACGGCGTCGGAACGGAAAAAATACTCAGGGTTAACCCCAAGCGCGTCCGCCAGTTGGATCAAGCGAGTCGAATTGGGCGCGTCCTTGCCCTGTTCATATTTCGACAGAGCTTGCTTGGTTATGCCCCCCAGCAGATCAGCTACCTGCTGCAAGGTCATATTCTTGAGGACACGCGCACGATGTATACGATCATGCAGCATGACTTTCTACCTTGTTTTAAGGTGAGTTAAGTTGACAATATGGTGACTGGGTTGGCACCTGTCAACCGGATATGTAGATTTAGACATAGGAATACTACATGTAGTGGTTCTCTTCTTGGAACACTACTACAAGGGAGTCAGGGAAGATGACATGAAGGAAGGATTCCCAGCCAAGGTTGCCGCCTTGGATAGGAGGACGCAAAAGAGCAGGACTTAGCATGGCGGTCCTGTTCTCTTAGCGAGTTGCCATATTCGATAGCATGGCGAAGGTTAATCTTTGCCTGGCTAAAGGTCAACGCCGCGAAGTTTTTAAGGCCGTGATGGTAGATGGAGGTGATCTATGGGCGTTATTCACGACGACTACGAGATCATTTATCGGCCTTACATCCGTAAGAACGGGAAGATTATTCGGCCTAAAAACGGCAAGGTGTTCCCGATCAAGGTTCGTAAGAAGAAGTAAGCGATATGGAGGGGGCAATCCCCTCCATTTTCCGTTTACAAGATTCTTGGTTTTTCTGCACCGCAGAGGCCCCTTACTGGAGCGGGTTTTGCGCTAAGGGGTTGGCTATTTCCCTACTACTTCATCAATCGCCACGCGCACTTCCTTCGGATCACCCTTCTCAATAGTGGCCATCACAAAGACAGCCTTACCATCGGAAGCCTTTGCCCATTGTTGGCCGATAAGATTCTTCTCGCGTGAATCGCGGTTTTCCTCGGGTGTGCGATCTTTGCCCTTGTATTCCACGACAAGCAGACGGCCATCGTCGACCAGGGCGACAAAGTCTGGATAGAATTTATCGGTGGAGGTCGGCAGCGAGAACGAATTTGGGTGCTTGCTGACGTTACGCGTCCAGTATTTTACCCTCGGGTGCGAATCGATCATAAAAGCACACTGCTCTTCCTCGCCATTGACCTTTTTGGAATCAAAGACGGGCACGTCGTCAGGCCCCATGAAGTGTTTTTTGAACCGGTAAGCACCGCGATATTTCTGAATTCCCGCATACATCTCATCGAAGAAGGTAAAGCCTTGGTTAAAGGAAACCTCAATATGGGCATCAGGCCCGAACAGGTTGGCTTGGTAGACCTTCTCGCGTTCCGACTGGCGGAAGCCATGAATTTTTTCAGACAGCTTGCGAGCGAGAATAAATTTACAGCGCATCAGTTGCGACAAGCTTAGCTCGCGGTCACGTGTTAGGTAGGTCACGACGTCACTTAGCCAGGCCAGTAATTCAGCTTGGCTCAGCCACGGTGTCCGTATTTTGCGATCCAACCATTGCACGAGGCTGGTTGGCGTCCAGTCGTCAACTTCGACGTTCATGGTGAGCTGCTCAGCGGCATCGCCAGAGCCAATGGTGACGCGGTTGCCGTCCAAATCAATTTCAAACGTATTCGTGGTATCCACGATACTGAATTCGGACGCTTCCAGGCGAGCAGGGTGGTCAGCAAGCGACCACTCATGTTGCTCCATGAGAATGTCCGGGTCTCCAAATACCAGCTCTCCCTGCACGTAGGCCATTAAGCGGGGCAGCGTGAAGGTTTCTCCCTTCTGTGATGGCGGTATCTCGTGCTGGTATTTAGCGTGGTGCTCGTTGATGCTTTGTTGAAGCTGAGGCTTAAACGATTCAGGGGCATAGCTGATCAATGTGTCGGCTTCTTCGGGCTTGAGAAAGCCCTTTACTTCCACGTGGCTCTTGCCGCTCTCATCAAAAGTCACTTGTACTTTCGACGGCACCGCCGTGTTCATCTTGCTGGCTTCTTCCTGGCTGGCCTGAATGGCGACTTTCATCGTCGGAATGGGCCGAGGCTGTCGTCCAAACAACCCATCATTAAGGCCGAGCTGTTCGGCTTCGATATTGTCCTCTGCCTCGCTCTCCTCAAAGCCCATATCAATGAGCTTATCGCGAAGGCTGTGGGCCGCCTCAGAAAAATGCTTAGAGACCAGCTTAGCGTAGGATTTATTAAGCGCTTTCTCTTTACGTTTCTGAGCGTAAGGCATGCGAAGCACACGGCCCAGGAGCTGTTCGGCGTCGGTGGAGCTGCGAATATTAGCCACCGAGCAGAAAACATACGCGAAAGAGCAGTCCCAGCCTTCCTTGAGTGCTTCGATTGTGATGACGTACTCGATAGGGCAATCAGGCTTGAATAGGTTGATGCCGTCTAATTCGCGTTGCGCGCCAGTAGCCACGGCGATTTTACTTGGATCAATATTCTCATTGTCGATCAGGTGCTGCTTCAGCACCTCCACGGTGACTTCTTCGCCTTTTTTTTGTGCCTGAAAGAGCACGATAGGGCGAATATAAGCTTCTCGGTCGCGTTCAGCATGCTCTTGTAGCTCGGCGCGCTTCAAAATGGCCGAGTTAACCGCCCCTTGCCAGGTCTCAGCTTCATCCAGCACCACGGGCATTTTGATCATCTCTTCATCTTTCAGCTCCTGGGCAGTCACGGAGTGAAGTAGATTATTAAACCCCTTGGGCGTGGCGGTGAATTCGATGAGCGCGGTCGGGTTGATACGCTCATAAACTTCTTGGCTGAGCTTGGAGCCGGCCTTATGAGCTTCATCCATAATGACCAGCGGCTGGTGAAGATGCATCAGGTTAGCGAAGCTGAATTTGATATTGCCCTTCTCAGTGCGCTCTAGCTCTGGCGTTTGAGGCGGAACCGCTGAGAAGTGTGGCTCCATCTCCTCGTTATGCGCATAGACTTTGCGCCCATCGGTATTGCTTACGCGCAGCGTTTGTACCGTGCCGACGACCACACAGAGATTGGAGCGTAGGTCATGCGGTTTGATTTGAGTAAAATCGCCAATATCAAAGATTCGCACGCGCCCACCAAACGCCTCGTCCAGCGCTTTTCGGTAGGGGTGGCGGGGGTTCTTAAGAGCCTCAGCCGTTTGCGTACGAATGGTGTTTGTGGGCACAAGCCACAGCACCAAGGGGAAGTCCTTCTCTACCCAAGCATCTTTGGCTATGCCAATTGAGTGAGCGGCGAGAATCGTCTTACCGCCTCCGGTGGGTAAGCGTAGGCATAAATAGGGCGTATCAGGTAGCGTTTTTATCGGCGTGTATTTCGCAGGATAACCCCGAAGCCGTGCCGCTATTTCAGGCTTTTCGGTAATTTTTTTGTACGCCTCTTGCGGGCCAATCACCCGCGCCTCTTCCAGGTAGGTTTTCAGCGTATCAAGCGAGGCGTGTTGGTAATCCTTTAACTTCATGTGCGCGCCTTAACATCGTAAGGGGTTTGCTTGAACTCGATCTGCTCGGCGTCAAGCGTTGCTTCTGACAGCATGGTGCGCTCGCCATAAATGGTCATGGGGCCTTCAAAATCCCCCTGCGCAGCGCGAATCACGGCTAACGTCTTCCGAGTTAGTACGTTTCCATTGGCAGCAGCTTTGTCTCCAAGAATGCCGTTGTATAGGAGGGCATAACCATGGCCATTATGGCTGCCAAGAAACGGCGTTTGATCATTCTGCTTCGACCACGAGGTACTCGTCTCTGTAAACCAGATATGGGCTGCCAAGACTGGGAATTTGATGTCGGGCTGAATTTGGCCACCTTCCGTAAAAACGGGTGGGCCAAGCTTATAAAAACGGAAGCCACCGCCGCCTTGCCAATTCTGCGCTTCAGAAATGCCGCCTTGCTCACCATCAATGACTTGTTTGAGCCTGGGAACACAGTGTGTGACGGCGTGCTCGCCCATTTCGATGCCGATATATCCACGGCCCATTTTGTGCGCCACGGCAGCTGTTGTGGCTGATCCCAGAAAACTGTCAAGCACTAGATCCCCAGGATTGGTGGCGATCTGTAAAACGCGCTGAATTAGTCGCTCAGGCTTTGGTGTATCGAAAGCATTTGTATGTCCGAAAAGCACATTAATTTCTTTTTTGGCTTCTTGGTTGTTGCCGACCTCTTTATTGGTCCACCAACTCCAGGATTTAACTCCTTTGGCTTCTGAAAGGTAGTTTTTTATTCGTGGCCTAGCCTTGCCATTTTTTCCAAACCACATACGGCCTTCAGCAAGGAAGCGTTTAAAATTTTCTTCGATATTTCCCCAGCATCTGCCTTGCGGAGGAGTGTATTTCTCTCCTGCTGGGGTAGTGATTTCGTACATTTGGTTCGGTCGATACCCTTGCGCCGTAAAATCAGTTGATACCCATGGCCCATGGGGGTCATTGTCTGGGTTTTTATATGCTTTGGCTTGTTCGTCTGTGAGTTTGATTTCATTAAAATTATTGCGGGCGCGCTGGGAGCCATAGACTAAAATATGGTCATGCGCATCTCCCATGTGGATACGGCTGTCAGGCGACGTTCTCTTCTGCCACAGTGCATTCACAATAAAGTTTTTTCTGCCAAAAACCTCGTCTAGCATCACTTTCATGTAGTGAGCTTCATCATCATCAATGCTAACCCAAATCGACCCATCCTCAGCTAGCAGCTCACGCAATAGCTCCAAGCGAGGCCACATCATCGCTAGCCATTTGGAATGCTCCAGGTTGTCGTCGTAGTGCTCGAAAGCGGAGCCAGTATTGTAGGGTGGGTCGATATAGATGCACTTAACCTGCCCGGCGTAATAGGGCAGTAGTGCCTTGAGGGCGTCGAGGTTATCGCCCTGGATGAGCATGTTTCCTGAATTCTGGTCACCATAGCCAAGCTCGGGCGCTTCCTCCATCAAGCGATAGGGCACCTTTTCAGCGGCGCGCACGTCTTCGTCTCGGGTCAACCATCGCAGTATGGGCATGTACTCGTGTGTTCCTTAGCAGCGTGTGACTTGGGCTGGGCTTTTGGCCACATAATACCCTTTGTAGAGGGCAACTTCTAAAGCGGTCGGTTTGCCCTGGTTAGCAAGCAAGAATAAATGGCTGCGTGGATAACAGGAAAAAATGGGTCTATAATCTGCTTTACCGAATCGGCGCCTTGGAGGCAATCGTGAGCCAAAAAGAAACGAACAGAGAAGAACTATGCCGCTTTATCTGCCAGCAGCTATCTCGTCCTGATTTAAATCAGTTGCTTGAAAGCATCGAAGCAGCTTTTAAGAAGAGCGATACCTTTCTCAAAGAGACCTTCAAGCATGTACCACTGCCTGGCCCTGGGCCGCAGTTACATCATTACACGGTGCAAGAGGCGCTTCTAGGTTTGCAGGCTGGCGAAAGCTTTGAGGTGAGCAACTATCCTACTCAACCAGCAGGCGGTCACTTTGCGCTAATTCGTGCTGGTTCGTTACAAATTACTACGAGTGTCATGACGCAAGACAAGGCACAGCCCACTTCGGCTAAATACCGGCGCGAGTTCAGCGCTATTAACGAAAGGCTGGAAAATCAGCATCCTGACCTATTTCAGTCGTTGACCCCGCCCCTTGGTCCGAATGACGACTCGTTGCATGCTTTATTGCTGCCCTATACAGCTAAATGGACAGAAAGCGATCACAGCTCCACTTTGGGTGTAGTGTTGGCCGTTCCATTTAGTGATCCAAGCGCAGGGTTCCATTTGCGAATTAGCACTGATGAGCTTTTACAGTATTACGACGAAATAGATGGTATCGGCGATGTTGCTTATCCGAAGCTGCGTGCTAGCATGCGTCGCGATGAAGGTCGAGACCAAAACGAAGGCGGAAGCGAGTGACATGAGAACAGGGGTTGATGGATTTCAAGGCCAGCGGCTGAGCCAGTTGCGTATGGCCCAAAATTTGACCCTCGCGGAGCTGGGAGAGCAAATTGAACGCTCTTCCAGCACGATTTCGGCATGGGAAAAAGGTGCCCAGCTACCTGAGGCTGAGTCCTTTGATCGCCTTTGCCACGTGTTCAATGTTTCACGAATGTGGTTTCTCAAGCCAATACCGCTAGCTTTCCAGGGGGAACAGCGCCCTCATTTTTTCCGCTCTCAAGCATCTGCTCATAAACAGGCCCGTGAGCGGTCGCAGTTGTATTTAGCATGGCTTCAAGAGATTTCAGACTTCTTTCAGGATGCAATGGAGTGGCCTGAGATCAATGTGCCTATGCTTGATGCCGATGACTGCCGCCTGATCAGTGATGAAGAAATAGAAGATATCGCGCGCGAATGCCGCGAGGTTTGGAATCTCGGCACTGCCCCTATTCCGAATGTTATCCAAGTAATGGAAAATGCTGGGATCATTTGTACTCGTGCGACCCTGGGGCATGTCAAAATGGATGGCGTTTCCCATGTCTCCATTTTGGATGGTCGACCCTATGTGCTGATCGCTGAAGACAAAGCGAATGCGATTCGCAACCGCTTCGACGCAGCGCATGAACTTGGGCACCTAGTACTACACTCGAAAATTCCGGCTTCGCAATATGCGAAAAATGAGCTCTATAACCTTTTAGAAGGGCAGGCACACCGTTTTGCCAGCGCCTTCCTGATGCCTCCCGAGAGCTTTGCGCAGGAGGTTGTATGGCCAACGCTTGATAACTTGCTCTCGCTTAAATCTCGCTGGAAAGTTTCTGTGGCCTCAATGATCGTACGCTGTCGCGATCTATTACTGCTGACGGACCAGCTTGAATTAAGACTTTGGAAAGGACGCTCTGCACGTAAATGGACGAAGGGTGAGCCGGGCGATGATACCTTCGCTTTCGAGCAGCCCAAGCTCATGATGCGCGGCGCTCATTTGTTGGTAGATAACGGCATCTTCGAACGCACTGAGTTGGCGTATCAGATTGGGTTGCCGCCAGAAACCATTGAGATGCTTTGTAGCTTACGCCCTGGCTACCTGAGTGTTCAGCCAAATGCTGGCGAAAACGTGGTGCCTCTCAAGCTCAAGCACAGTGCCATAAGGTCTGGTCGAGCCACACGAGCAGATGTTCTTCCGTTTCAGAAATAGCATTATGCAAGTAAGCTTCCCTTTCTAAGTGTTGGGTCTCGCACCATGCTCGATGTCAAAGTCATCGATTTCATGAATGCAATGACGCTGGTTCACTTCTCATCCTTATCCCCTTGATGACAACCGGAATGGCGATGCATCAGGAAATGCATTCCAAGACAGAGTGCCAGGGGAAGCATCAGCCAGGCTCCAGTGCTTAGTGACTGACCGCGCCACATCAGAAAGATCATGGCCACTCCCATCATTACTAAGCAAGCAGTCATCATCCAGTGGTGAATGCGGTTCATTTTGAGCCTCCTTGAGGGTTGTTTGTGGCGAAGCGTCGCTTGAGTAGCAGCGAGTTGCCAATGACGGAGAGAGAGCTTGCCGTCATAGCGATGACACCGATCATGGGGTGCAGCAGGCCAATAGCGGCGATGGGAATGGCTGCGATGTTGTAGGCGCTGGCCCAGATAAGGTTCTGTACGATCTTGCCGTAGGTGGCGCGGGATAGGAGCATGGCATCGACCACGGCGGTCAGCTCGCCGCGCACCAGGGTCACGTCCGCTGCCTCAATGGCAACGTCTGCCCCGGCCCCGATGGCGATGCCCACGTTGGCTTGAGTAAGAGCAGGGGCGTCGTTAATACCGTCACCGACCATGGCCACGTGGTTACCGTGCTTCTCCTGTAGCGCGCGGATGGCCTCGACCTTGCCCTCTGGCAGTACGCCAGCCTGAACCTCATCGATGCCAACCTCGTCGGCTACGGCGCGGGCGGCCCGCTCGTTGTCACCAGTGATCATTACCACGTGTATGCCGAGCTGGTGCATGCCGCGAATAGCTTCGATCGACTCCTTTTTGAGGGTATCGGCGACCGCCACGATGCCTATGGCTTGGCCGTCGGCGGCAACGATGACAGCGGTACGTCCTTTACCTTCGAGTCCCTGCATGGCCTCATCAAGCGCTTCCAGACCTAGTATGCCCTCTTCCTCCAGGAGTAGGCGATTACCGATCAGTACGTGCGTCTCATCGACCTTGCCGGAGACGCCACGGGCACCGGTGGAACGAAACTCGCTGACATCACTGGGCTTGACGCCGCGCTCGCCGGCACCCTCCACGATGGCGCGAGCTATGGGATGTTCCGAGGCGTTTTCGACACTGGCTGCAAGCGTCAACAGCTTGGTTTCATCGACACCTTCGGCGGTAACCACTTCGGTCAGCTTCGGCTCGCCGCGGGTAATGGTTCCGGTCTTGTCGAGCACGATGACTTTGACGTCTTTGAAAGTCTGTATTGCCTCCCCGGAGCGGATCAGGATGCCGCGCTCGGCGCCGATCCCTGAACCCACCATCAGCGCCGTAGGGGTGGCCAGGCCCAAGGCGCAGGGGCAGGCGATGACCAGCACAGCCACAGCGGCGAGTATGGCCAGCACAGGGGTTGCGGCCTCGGGGTTCACCCAGGGTAGGAAGTTCGCGCCCCAGTCGAGGATCGGGCGCATGACGTCTGGAACCAGCAGCCACACAACCAGGCTGGCGAGGGCGATGAACAGCACTGCCGGTACGAAGCGGCCGGTCATGCGGTCGGCGAACTCCTGTATGGGTACCCGTGAGCCCTGGGCCTGGTCGATCAGACGTACCACCTGGGCGAGGAAGGTGTCACCGCCGACGCGAGTCGCCTTGACCCGCAGCCTCCCCTCCTTGTTGATAGTCGCGCCGATCACGCTGTCGCCGGAACTCTTGTAGACGGGTATAGACTCGCCGGTAGCGATGGACTCGTCGAGGTGGCTCTCGCCCTCGACGATTTCGCCGTCGGTGGGTATCTTGTCGCCGGGACGCACAATCATGATGTCGCCGAGAGCCAACTCCTTCACCGTTACCTCGACCTCCTCACCGTCGCGCTCTACCCGTGCCGTCTTGGCGCCCAGGGTCATCAGGCGGCGGATGGCCTGGGATGCACGCCCCTTGGCCAGTGCCTCCAAGTAGCGGCCCAACAGATGGAACGTCATGATGGTGGCGGCCATTTCGATGAACGATGTCATTGGAGTAATGAAGCCGACTAGACCGATCAGGTAGGGGGGCAGGCTACCCATTGAGATCAGCACGTCCATGTTGAAAGTGCCATTCTTTAACGACCGCCAGGTCGACTTATGGGTGGCAATACCGCCAAAAAGGAACACCACCGGAAACGCGAGTAGAGCGACAATGGCCAGATAGCCTGGGATCGGTTGCCAGAACATGTGCGGCATCATCAGCAGCATGATCAGGGTGGTGGGAACAGCAGCGATGATCAGGCGCTTGCGGGCCTGAGAGAGATAGGCTTCTTCAATTTCAGCATCTCCGTTGGTATCCTCCGCCTGGTCGGTCTGGACGGCCGCCACGTCGTATCCGGCGCCTTCCACGGCACTTTTGAGAGCATCGCCATCAGGGCCGTCGGCGGTGACGCTCACTGACACTCGATGGTTTGCAATATTGGTGTCAATCGACTCGATGCCTTCCAGGCGCTCGAGCGTCTTACGGACAATACCGGCGCAGTGATCCGAGCCCATGCCCGGTACGGTCAGGCGGATCTGCTGCTTGCCGGTACCGCCGCTGACGGCAGCCACATCGTAGCCAGCTCCCTCGACGGCTTTCTTTAGGGAGGTGCCATCGGGCCCACCCTCATCGAGAGTCACGCTGACATGATGGTTGGCGATATTGGTCTGGATCTCGTCTACGCCATCAAGGCGCTCAAGCGTCTTGCGTACGATCCCTGCACAGTGGTCGCTGCCCATGCCAGGGACCGTCAGAGTGACCGTGGTTGTTGGGTTTTTCTCTCTCTTGTCGTCTCTTTCTTGAGCATCTGCCATAGACTTTCTCCTTCATGCGCAGTCCCACCCACACGCTTATTAACTGCCGGAAGTCGCATGTCCCACGTTACTTGCCCGAAGTGAATAGGTATTTGATCAGTGCAGCGATGGCGAGTATTACCAGCACCAGGATGGCGATGTGCATGAGCCAGCCGACAGCTCCCATATGACTCATCATGAAGTTCATGTGCTCTGACATCATTATTAAGCGCCTCCAGAAAGCAAAAGTTAGTCGTCAGGTGGGCATTTTGTCAGGCGTTTCAGTGATGGGCGTCATGATCCTCGGGATCGACATCATTATCAGATGGTGTCTGCTCAAGTTGCTGGCGCTGCTCGTCGCTCATCAGGTCATGCATGGCATTTCGCATGCGCACCATCTCGGCCATCATTTCGCCGTGCAATTCGGCCATGCTCGCATGGCGTTCCTGCACGGCGGCTGGGTCGGGGCGATCCTGTTGCATCTCGGCCATCAGGTCATCGCGCAGGTTCATCATCCGACCCATGCGCTCGAACTGGGCGGGGCGGTGCTCCTGCATCAGCTCACGCATCTCGCTGCGTTGCTCATCGTCGAGCATTGACATCATGCCCATACCCTCGGCCATCATCGGGCAGGGCATCATGCCGCCACCCATCATTTCCCCCATCATGCCAGGCCCCATACCGCCTTGGCCGTCACCTATCGTTCCTCCCATCATGGAGCGTCCTTGGCCCGCTTGGTCACCCATCATCCCCTGGGCGAAAGCAACGCCTGTACCACTGGCTGAGAGGGCCAGGGTGAGTCCGAAGGCGAGAGTGAGTTTGCGAATATCCATGGTCGTTCTCCTTAGCGACAGGCCCATATTAGGCCCAGATGTCGAAGGCCTATATCAAAGGCCGATGCCTGAAGTATTGAGGATATGTGTAGCACCTAGGTCAATTCTCAATATGGCATTCAGGCATGCCTAAGGCATATCTGAACGTTAAATAAGGCAATTTATTGACCTGTATCAATTTTGGAGATTCGGCAACTTGCCAGCTGCACTTGGGTTGCGTGTATCTATGGAGCCATGAAATACTCTTATTATTCTCCACTCGACAGTGATTATTTCTTTCTCATGACTCGCCACTCATTTAAATGGTTGCTTTGTTTGCTGCTGGGCCTTGCCTTGGCGCAGCCAATGACGGTAGTGGCTATTGATCATCATGAAAATGAGCACTGTTTGTTCACTGAAACTGTTCCAATTAGTGAAGCGATCGAGAATACTGGATCGGATAGCAGCCACCATCACGATGACTCTCATACGTCCGAGTGCTGTATGCCTTGTGGCCAGTGTACGGCGAATCTAGCGCTACTTATCGAAGACGTAGCCTTCCCCGCTTCGACCTTGCCTCGTTACCTAGTCAACTGGTTACCAGCTCCACGCGTGCCTTTTGACCGGCCTCCTCGCGTTTAAAAATTCATCGATGAACATTCCGCTCGTTTGTGGCGGACCAAGATGATTTTTTTAATTTCGAGGAATATCCATGAAACGTCGCGAATTTCTTCGCTATACCACTCTGGGTGGTATAGCCCTCTCTGGGTCTGGCCTATTGGTCCACGCTTTGGCCGGACGACATACCGAGACGTTACCAACAGCTCTGTTAGATAACACTAGCATCCCTGCAGGACGACCCCTTCAACCACTGCCCCGGATTGCAAACTTGAGTGATCAGGTTGGACGCTTTCAAAGTGTGTTAACCCCAGCTGCCCATGCGGTGCCAGTGAGCGATGGGCTTGAGGCAAAGTTGTGGCTCTACAACGGCAAAGTGTTGCCATTGATTGAGGTGCGCGAGGGGGATGAGTTAGACATTACGCTGATAAACGAGCTTGAGCACGAAACTACGCTGCACTGGCATGGGGTGCCCGTGCCACAGACGGAAGATGGGGCTCCCTGGGAAGCCGTATTGCCAGGCAAGCCAAGACATTATCGTTATGTTCTTCATAAGGGGAGTGCAGGATTACACTGGTTCCATCCCCACCCACATGAGGGTACTGCGCGACAGGTAGCTCATGGTTTAGCAGGTGCATTATTGGTCAGACCTCGGCTTGACGACTTACCCATGGAGGTGAAGGAACACCTGCTAGTGGTCAGCGACCTGCGCCTGAATTTGGATGGCGAAGTGGCACCCCATACCAGCGAAGATTGGATGAATGGACGCGAGGGGGAGCTTCTGTTGGTCAACGGCCAACGCGAGCCACGCCTCGATGTTGCACCCGGCAGCACCTTACGGCTGCGACTGGTCAATGCCTGTGCTGGCCGGTACTTGCGTTTACGCCTGGACGAACATGAGCTTTCCCTGATTGGCACCGATGGTGGTTTGCTTGAGCGGCCACAGCCGCTCAGCGAACTGCTGCTCACTCCAGGTGAGCGGGCCGATCTGCTAGTACGCATCAGCGAGAAAGCAGAAAAGAGTTTTGAACTGGCGAGTCATCCCTATACACGTGGTTGGATGGGAGCTAAGCCCACACATCTGGACGAGATTGCTCCGCTATTATCGATTCATACCCTAAATACTGGCGTATACCCCGCCGTCGCGTTACCTGACCCCTTGTCCCATATCGAACCCCTGGGCGAACCAGTGGTGAGACGTCAAGTGGAACTGACCGAGGTGATGCCAGACCATGACAATCACGGTGCGGTGAATGGCGATCCGCATGCCGGCCACGGCGGCAGTGACAGCCATCACGGAACCCATGGGCCGGGGCATGGGGCGAGTCACGCTAGCGACGATGATAGAGCGGTTCGACCCAAGGTGGATTTTCTGATCAACGGCCGTGCCTTTGCCATGAACGACGTCCTGTTTGAGGGGCAGGTTGGCGAGGTAGAGGAGTGGGAAGTCTTCAATAACTCCCATATGGATCACCCCTTCCATGTGCATGGCACCCACTTTCAGGTGATCGCTACCCGCGATGCTGACAGGGAATGGCGAGACGCGCCCTGGCTGGCCTGGAAGGACACCGTCAACCTGGCTCCTTATCAGCGTCTCAGGCTGCGCATGGTGTTCCTCAAGCCCGGCGATTGGCTGTTCCACTGCCACATCATCGAACACGAAGAGCTAGGCATGATGGCAACGATCCGTGTGAGTTGAGCTTGCCTTGCCTTGCCTTGCCTTGCCTTGCCTTGCCTTGTTTTGCTTTGGCGTTGCGCGTTGGCTTTGCGTGGTGCTTGTCCACCTGACGACTGATAAGGACGTGATGTCATGACCTATTATCGCTGGCCACTCGCCGTGGCCTTCCTGCTTACCTTGCTTTCAGGTTGCTCCCGAGAACCGAGTAGTATCAGTCTTGAGCAACTACGAGAGCAGACCCATATTCACGGCCTGGCCGTCGATCGAGCGGATAGCGAACGACTGTGGTTGGCCACCCACCATGGCTTTTATGCCGTTGGAAGTGATGGAATGGCCCGCCGGATCTCTGAGGAAACCCATGACTTCATGGGTTTTGCTCCTCACCCAGAAGAAGGCGAGACCTTTTTTGCCAGCGGCCACCCGGCCAGGGGGGGGGACCTCGGCGTGGTTAAGTCAAGGGATTCAGGCCGCAACTGGTCGCCATTAGCCACCGGCGTTGACGGCCCGGTAGATTTTCATCAGATGACAATCAGTGAGGCTACTCCCAACGTACTCTATGGAGCTAATGCTGGCCAGCTTCAAATCAGCCAGGATGGTGGTGCCAATTGGCAGATTCGCGCCAAGGCGCCGGCCGGGCTGATTGCCCTGGCCGCCTCGAGCCGTGATCCAGAGCAACTCTATGCCGCCACCCAGACCGGGCTATTGATGAGTCCTGACGGAGGCGAACGATGGCGACAAGTATACCCTGAGCGCCGCCCTACGAGCCTGGTGGTGGCCAGCCAAGGAGAGCTTTACGCCTTCATGATAGGTGTAGGCTTGCTGAGAGTTGAGGAGGGCAGCCGGGATTGGGAGGTAGTCAAGCGCGGCTGGGAAGAGCGCTATCTGATGCACCTGGCGCTGGATCCGCACGACCCACAGCGTTTGGCGGCGGTCGATGACCTCAACCAACTGCTGATCAGTACTAACGGTGGACGCGACTGGTCGCACCTCAAATAAATCGGGAGGTACCCCATGTTGCAATATCCCCAGATTGATCCAGTGGCCATCAGCCTCGGCCCGTTCGCGATTCACTGGTATGGCCTGATGTATGTGGTGGGCTTCGTCGCCGCCTGGTGGCTTGGGCGCCTTAGAGCTAATCGACTCAAGCTAACCCACGATGACATTAGCGACCTGATCTTTTACTCCGCTGTAGGCGTAGTGGTTGGTGGCCGGTTGGGCTATGTCCTGTTCTATGGAATAGAGCAGTTCCTGGCCAACCCCTTATGGCTGTTCAAAGTTTGGGAAGGCGGTATGAGCTTTCATGGTGGGCTGCTCGGGGTGCTGGCGGCGACGCTATGGTTTGCGCGAAAGCATCGGCTCGGCTTCTTTGCCCTAACCGACTTCATCGCACCACTGGTGCCGATCGGGCTTGGTGCAGGGCGAATCGGGAATTTCATCAATCACGAGCTGCCGGGGCGCGTCAGCAACCTGCCCTGGGCGATGCCGTTTCCCCACATGGGCCCAGAGCCACGCCACCCCTCTGCGCTTTATGAATTCGCCCTGGAAGGGGTGGTGCTGTTCGTGCTGCTGTGGTGGTTTTCCGCTGAGCCGCGGCGGCGAGGGCTAATCTCTGGTCTTTTTTTGCTGCTGTACGGCGTGTTTCGCTTCACGGTTGAATTCGTGAGGTTGCCGGATGAACACATCGGCTTCCTCGCGTTTGGCTGGGTCACCATGGGCATGCTGCTGACTGCCCCGATGATACTGGTTGGCATGGCGCTGATCACCTGGTCGCGCCAACAGCCGGTGGATAATCATAGCCAACCCGGTTCATACCTGTGCCGCCGAGAGAAGAAGACACAATGATACTAACGCTTAGGTACTCCAACACCATCACTGCCATGACTATTAAAACGGGGCTAGGGGCGTTGCTTATTGCTACGCAGCTGAGCACTTTACCTGTGCTTGCTGAAGAAACGGGGGAGTGGCCGCTGGGCCACTACAGGTTGCCTGAACACGGTGACCTGATTGGTGAGGCCTATACGGTAGTGGTAGGCAACGAGGCGGATACACTCCTCGATATCGCCCGCACCCATAACCTGGGCTACGAGGAAATCCGTCGAGCTAATCCGGATGTCAGCATTTGGGTGCCGGGCGTAGGAACAGAAGTGCTCGTGCCAGCCCAGCACATCCTGCCCGATGCTGATAGGACTGGTATTGTCATTAACATCGCCGAGTTGCGTCTCTATTATTATCCGGAGGTAGGCGAAGGTGAGGTGCCCCGAGTCGAGACTTATCCGATCGGCATTGGTCGAGACGGCTATGACACCCCACTGGGAATTACCACCACTACCATGCGGCTTGAGGATCCTGCCTGGTATCCGCCACGTTCCATGCGTGAAGAAGCGGCGGCGCGTGGCGAATCAGCACCCGCCGTGGTGCCGCCAGGTCCCGATAACCCACTCGGCAAGCATGCCATCCTACTCGATATACCTGGTTATCTAATTCACGGTACCAATGATCCAGACGGCATTGGCATGCGCGCTAGCCGTGGCTGCATACGCATGTTTCCGGAAGATATTAAAGCAATATTCGGTGCTGTGCCTTTAGGCACTCAGGTTAATATCGTCGATCAGCCCATCAAGGTCGGCTGGGACGATGGCACTGCGTTTGTGCAGGTATATCAGTTTCTTGAAGATCAGAATCACGGAATTCAATCACTGCTTGAGACGCAGCCGATGCTCAATCAGTACGTCGTGGATCAATCGGTAAGTTATTCACAACTCCAAGAACTGCTGGAGAGCGCCGACGGACAAGTAGTGCCCATCGAACCGCCAACTCAGGATGAGACTTTAGAAAAACAACCCTTGAGACTGCTTCATGAGGTGGGGCTTTGACGCGCTCATACGGAGGGTACGCTGAGAAAATCCAGCCAAGCTACCCAGATACCCGAATAAAGTCGATATTAATCAAACGTGAAATAGGGCTAGCCTTTCGATGGACTGGTGTATTGGTGTGAGAAAGAAATGAACCATCACGCTATAGCTAAAAATCCAGTGAAGTGAACTGACCCCAAAAAGTTGGACAGTAAAAAACTAAGCGGCCAAGGCCTGATGTCGGTAATGTACCGGACTCAGGCCTTTTAGTTTGGTCTTGATTCGCTCGTGGTTGTAGTAATGGATATGGTGGCAGATACCCGCCTGTAACAGCTCAATGTTGTCGAAGCGGTTCAAATAGAAATATTCAAACTTCAGCGTTCCAAAGAAGAGAGCTTGTTCTTGATATTTAAGTCGATAGACACCAGCACGCCTTCCGGCGTGGCGTTGTGCTTTTCACTCGCTTCGGTGGCCTTGTTCAACTCCGCGCCAATATTGTGCTTAAGGTTTTTGATAGCCCCCCAGCGAGCAACCGGCGGAATATAGAAGGTTTTGTCGTACTCGTCTTCATCATCAGCCAGCTCACGCGCCTGGGCTTCGCTTTTGCCCCTGCTGAGGTAATATTCAACCACCGACTCCTGAGCTTCTTCGAAAGCATCAGAAAGTCGCTTCAAGAACATCATGCCGAAGATGTAATCCTTGTACTTTGACGCATCCATATTGCCGCGCAGAATATCGGCGGCTTCCCATAAGCAGGATTCCAGCTGTTGCAGCGTAACGGTGTGGCTAATTGTTGGTTCCATGTATGGCGATAACCTTGGGCATGGCTGATACATAGCCCCCACAAAATAGTGAGTCGAGTTTAGCGGTGTGGAGGCATGTGGGCAAAGCGATGCTTAGCAACCTTGCTCAATGATCATGATGAGGTCTTCAGTTTCGGCTAGTTCCAAACATTCGTACTCCTAACCCATACTGTTTCGTTTCTGCTTTACAAAAATAAGAGGCACGGTAGAACGCTTTCTCAAAACTGTCCGCATCATTTCGATCAATCCAATAGTGCGGTTTCTTAGGCACATGAACCCACGGTTCCTGAGGGTTCCAAACAGCCCCTAGCGCGCTGTACCAAGCACGCGACACCCGGTTGACTAGATTCTCATTGGGAGAGCATGCCTTACCTAGCAAGTGATAAACATCTCGGTTGAGTAGGAAAAAGAAGTGGTAGTGCGGCTTGCCGTTGCAGCCTATCTCTCGGCACCAAACATAGCGCACCTTGGTAGCAGGCACCCAGCCACTCATACGCTTTTGTTGTCGGTCGTGTTTGATGATGGCTTTAAAGGAAGCAATAAACCGTTTAATCAATCGCTTGTGGTCTTCTAGCGTCATTCTGTCGCTTATTTCCGTAGGGATGCTCGGTTCAATTCGAAAGGCCATAACTCGTGGGTAGTCATTCAGTGCTTTGTGCATCGTATCGTAAAGGGCCTGAAGGTATTCACTGGCCATAGGAAGATATTTTTTTTGAATTCTTAGCCCGTTGAATATGGGGTTATAGAGTAAGTGCAGGTTAGCGTTTGATGAGTGTACTGGTAGCATTTTAGGCTCCTTGATAAGAATGATGGCCCATGGCTGCTGTGACATGAGCGGTTATGACAGGCACGACTAATCCTCCAGTGGTTGCTGGATTCAATACAGTGGTGGTATATCGGTTATTAGCCTTTCGGCGGCTACTTAGGTACGGGGCTTGAGGCCCCTCCCCTTACCCTTTGATTATGTTAATTTATATTAATAATAATTAAACAAGGGTCAGAAAGGTTGATGATAGATCGACGGATGCGGGTGGGCGCTGGGGTCAGCAGGGGATAGAGTGTAGACAAACAGCTCTTCAATTAAATTAGAAAAAGTTTATGTAGCTGGGGGTTAAACTTCTTCATTATCTCTGCGCTTGATGCAGTCATTAATCCACTCAGCAATCTCACTTTCAACCCAGGCAACAGCCCGACTGGTCTGCTTGACGGGTTTCGGGAACTTCCCAAGGCTGATGTACTTATAGATCGTCGATCTGGCCAGTCCCGTGCGTTCCATGACGTCTTTGATGCGGATCAGTTTCATGCTCATGACGAACTCCTGTTATTCGTTCATGACATGAGGAAGCTGAGTATTTTGTAATTGGAGAGTGGCTTTGGCGCCTGTTGGTTATGAGTCGGTAGGCTCTTGAGTGCCTGACGCTATTGCATCATCTGGCTCATCATTGATGGCTGAAAGGCAATCCTGATGATGCGTTTGCCAATAAGTTTTTAGATCCTCGCTGACATAGCTTCGGAATATAGTCGTTGTTGGCTCTTTATCAGCATCTTCGGAGCGCAGGCCATAGCTACGTAGCTGAAATGCGGGTAACGTCGTGCCGTTAGGTGAACTGGGGAAAACAGGAACGAGCATGTAGGTCATTGTTTCAAAATCTACTTGTTCATTAGGGTTGAAGGCACTTTGAAGCTGTTTGGCTAGGTGGTGTGACAGTGCATAAAACAGTAGCGTCAAGGGGTGATAAGAGATTTGCTCTGTGACTGGATCGTCTTCGGAAGGCCTATGATGCTTTGCATCGTCCAACGCCTTTGTATAGTCTTCTGTTTTTTCAGAATCGGGTTCTGATTCCTGCTCAGGTTCAGCTTCGATCACATACTTAGGGGTTATGCCTAGACGGCGAGCAGTCGCCACTATGACGTCATGGCATGGCTGTTCAGGCCCGAGAAAACCTTTTTTTAATTTATTCCAGGAGTAAGTTAGCAGACGACAAGTGTCGATATGAACGCTGGTAAGTAACCAGTTTGCATCCTCCTCATCGTAGTGTTTAAGAAGCTCTTCAATACCGCCCTCTAGATAACGCGTGTTTGGCAGCAGTGATAGCGCTTGTTCAAGAACCCTTTTTAGTTTGTAATATTTTTTTTGGTAGTTTTTGGCTTCGCGATAGGGGTCATTGTCTTGTTTTGATTCCTCCTTAGTATCGTCTGACACGATGCTCTCAGAATCCTTGATGGCATCGTACTCCTTCAACAATGCTTCGATTTGCAAGGTACATACCCCTGCAGTCATCACCGCATCCACTATCCCACCTAACAACTCTGTTCTTTTTATTTCACCTTTTCTTGATTCCGTTACCTCGGGTTTGGTGCTTGAGGGTGGAGACACAATTGTGTTGGGCGTTCTTGTGTGTTTTCCAAATGAATGGTGCGCTAAATCAAGAAAATAAATAGAGGTTTTGCGTTTTTTAGCTTGGTGTGAGTATCGCCCCGGCTCATGGTGCGCAATGACCCCTACATCGACCAGCTTCTTCAGTTGCCTATCTATGCGAGAGCGTGACATCCCCGTAAGAACGCGCATTTTTGATATTCCAAGGCTGGTTATGACACCTGGCGTATCAGCATGAGCTAGCAATACCATGAGTAGCCATCGGTTAGGTAAGGTCAACCTTGAGCGGCGTCGACGCCCATCTCTTACCAAATCCTTCGTTCTATTTTCAGCAGACAGTAGGGTCGTTTTTGTGAGTGTGGCTATTTCTTCTGCATGGTGCGTAGAAGACGATGGGCTCTTCTGTAGTGCCTTCACAAGCTTTGCTGACAAACGATAACGCGAAGCTGGCCTCCCTGGCCCTTTGATAGGTAGGCGCTCAATTTCAATGAACTGTTCTTGCCTGTCACCGTACTTATCAATGAGTACCTCCCAAGCTCGGCGACCTTGCGCATACGTTAGGCCTAGGCGAGTAAAGAGGGTTTGCAAAGGGCAGTCGATACTCTTTTCAAGACCAATAACTGATGCCCACTGCATCAGTAGCCAACGCGCTTCAGGCGTTAATCGAGCATCTCTGTAGGTCAGTATTGTTGCATTCATAGCAAGCAATATACGGCAGTTTATAGAAAATAAAAATCCGGTATTGCGGACTATATAAACAATTATTTATTACATTGTTATACTACGTTGTAACTTTACACTGTAATATGCTTTTGCTTTAGCGATGAAGCATGGTTTTTTACGAATTTTTGCTTCCACTTTTCTTTATAGGTTCTGCTGATGACACGACCGTTTGAATGGGTTGATGTGGGGGATCTTGAGCAATTTAATTGGATTGCAAATTACTTAGTGCGCAAATCAACGGCGGGATTACTACCTAGCGCGTTGACAACAACTCTCAACCAATACGGCGTGCAACAAACGGTTTACATGTTAGGGGACGTTCTAGACACTGCCGTTTTTCGGGAGCTAAGTCGCCGTATGCAAGCTAATTGGAATGTGCGCAAGCATCGCAAAAAGCATGGCAATCCCGTATCAATCCAAATGTCCAAAGAGGCTCAAAGGCAATTGAAAGCCTTGGCTAAAAAAAGCGGTCAATCTCAGGTGGAGACGCTTGGCCAAGTCATCAGCAATGCAGTACATGAGCAAAAGCAAGACACGGAAAAATATAAAAAAGAAAAAGAATCATTTTTGTTGAAGCTGGAAAAGCAAAAGAAGGAGGCTAATCAGATCAAGAGTGTTTTAAGTAAAGCTGTTGAGGACTTGCAAAAAGCCCTGTCTGAAGAAATAGATCACCGCTGCAGATATGAAGCGCTAGTAGGTAAATTGGACAACGCAGTGATTGATAGCGAAGCGATAAAGGCATACTGCGATTCAGTAACAAAGCGCGTTGCGGAAGTAGAGCTGGAGCTTGGTAAATTGCAATTAATGCGTATGAGGGTAGGACCTTCGCTAAATGAACGGATGCACAAATTTATTCTGTTTCATGGGGGGGACGGTTTGGGGAATAGAAGTGGCCATAGTCAGTGATGCAGAACAAAAGAGCGGAGGCTGCAATCGATACTTTCAGTATGGTCTTCGTTTTGGGTCTTCCCTAACGCTAGTTGGGTAGTGTATTGGGTAGTAATTGCATATTTTTTGTGTTTATTTTGTTTTAATATATTGATTTTAAATGGTTTTTTACTTTTATTCTATTTTAAGATTCAGAATATAGAATGATGGAACACGCTATTCACCATCGCCGCTAATAGGCAGGTAGGCGAAAATCAGTATGTAGGCGCTTCCAATGTTCTCTAAGCGCCTGCTTATGAGGCTCATGCATTGGGAATTCCGTCAGCGCGTGAGGCCGCAGGGTGCGTGCTTTATCAAGGGTGTCAGCTAGGTGGGGCTTGATTAAACGCCAGGGTATGCAAAGAGAGCTGCAGAATGCTTAATCGATCCATTTAGCCCCCTTGGCACGGTTAATCATCCCCTAGTAAACCTTTCCATGGGTCATCAATGACGCTATCACTGTCGTCCGCCATATTGGAGGAAGGTGTGCCTGCTGTGCTTGGGCGTGTGACGCTTTGACGCTTCCAGCGTTCGAAGATCGGGAATGGGCAACACTTCTGCGGGCGGCTGTGTAAGAAACAGGTAGCCAAAAGGAACATAGGCCTTTTCGGCAAACTGCATCGCCTGACGGAAGGTGATGGGCTGTTCACCCGCTTCCCAAGCCAGCAGTTTTTCTTCATTCACTCCGCACTTGTGTGCAAATTCAGACACCGGGATGCCGGAGCGCTCGCGCGCTCAGGTCAGCATCTGGGTGTTGATAAGTACCACGGCGATGGAAGCAGTATGTTGGAAATAAAGGGAGGTAATTTCCGGTGCTCTCAGTGACCTGTTATGTATTACCCTAGAATAATTGCGCTTGCTGGTCGGTACTGTCTATAATAAACGCAAATGGATTGGGCAATCCCGGTCGGCGTCTAAACCTCGGTGTAATCATCGGGGTTTTTCGCTTTTTGGATAAGGGAAAATCTGCATTCCATACCCCTCATAACCTGCTCCCGTGCAGTCTCGACCACCTTCGCAATAGAATTTGTATTTCAGCGTATCAAAAGTCCTATTTGGCTGATCGGGTCTGAGTGTCATCAAGCCGATGGGGCGTGCAACCAAATCAGCAAGCTGCAAACCGGATGACATCACTTTTTTGTCCGCGAACAATATTTCAAAAGGCAGGGGCTGATTCAACCGATTATTGCCGTCACAGATTCTGCGGAATTCCAGTTCAAGCTCTTTATCTTCCTGGTTGCCGCGGCACTCCACCACCACATGTGTCTTTTTGGTATGCTCGCCTTTCTCCCTCAGAAACTGATGCAGGGTCTCCATGCATATCCCCAGCGCGATATGATAGGCATTATCCTCAACATTCTGTTTGCCAAGCGCCCGCTTATCGATGGTCGCGCTGATCAGTACGAAATTACTGAACTCAATGATCTGCGTTAGCTCCTTCAGAAAGGCGTTTTGATGATCTGCATTTCTGAACCGGTTGAAAAGTCCTTTTCGACGCCTGATTTCATTTTCGTGTAGGACGACTTGATCATGGCCGAAATGATTAAACTTGAACTTCTGAAGTGCCGGAACGATAACCTCACTGTAATGCCGTTTGTGGAATATACAGAAGGCGAGAACGAAGATTGGGTAGGTTTGATCAATACTTTTAAGGCTATGATCCCCGCTTTCATCAACGTAAACGACAAATTTGCTGAACTCTGATTCTTGTTCGCCAGCAGAAGGTCGATGCTGACGAACTTTCTCAAGATTATCCTCATCGAACTCGAATAATGGAAGCTGATGGTGTGATTCGCCGTTTTGCTTCTTCTGGCTCATTGGAGATCCTTTTTTCGGGCTCTTCGCTGTTAGCGCCGTAAAACAATCGCAGGGATATATAGCTGAACCAGATTCATGAAAATGCTTTCTTTCTTGTCCGTTTTGTTGGCGCTTTGGCCGCCCGTTCTGCTTTAATTTTTTCCAGCAGTGCTTCGGCGCTGTTCTCGCCGCTGATTAGCTCGGGGTTATCTTTGCGCCACTGCTCGGTCAGCTCGCCACGAAACGCCTTGGCGAGGATGGATTGGGTGAGGTTGTTCACTCGCGCCAGCGCCTGATTGACCTGCTGCTCAATGCGGTCGGCGTGAGCGAAGAGTTGATCGACGCGGCGGACGATTTCGGTTTGTTCTTTTAAAGGTGGGAAATAAACCTCAAGGTTTTTAATAACCTTCTGATTGAGGTTGACCATAGTCGAGCCAACGGATGCTGAATTAAAGTAACTAACAGCAGTCGGGGATCTAAGTATAATCTCAAGATATTTAGGTAATGCGTTTTTTCCAGCCCGCAGAAGCATAGAACCTGTTCCACATAGTTGGTCTTCATCGCTACCTACAACGGCTGCTCTTCCCATTTCGCCTCTACGACCAACAACGATATCGCCTTTTCGAAGGTGCCAAGCTTCAAGGCTAAGGTACTTTTGTTGTGAGATTGTCATAGACTCAGAAGGAGTGATAATCCCTTCTGATATATGCATAGGGTTGATGACCGGTATTCCCCCATACACATAATCTGACTTGTGGAGAGCGCTGCCAAAAGGCCCAGTCTTGACTGTTACTCCGGCGTCCCCGAGTTTTTTGAAATCTTGTTCAGGGGTATCTCCTGATCGCCACTCTTCCGTCAACCGTCCACTCACCGCCGCTGCCAGCACGGATTGGCGGAAGCGTTTGAGGATTTGCGGGATGCACTCAAGGCGGACTTTGGTGTTTTCCACTTGAGCCAGCAGGGTGTCGAGTTTGTCGGCGATGGCTTTTTGTTCGGCGAGGGGGGGAAGTGAGATTCTCAGCTCTTCTATGTCGCCCTTTCTTACTGATGGCACTGTTGTTGATCGCGAAACTTCAGAAAGATCTACGGTGCGTAGAAAATAGTGCAGATACCTATCCGACTCATGCAGGAGCGGAATAACTGCCATAACGTTGTTGTCTGCGAGGCCAGGGCAAATTACGAAGGCTCGACGGTTTAACTTAACGGCTTCTCCGATTTTTGCGAACAGTGTTGATCCAGTACGAAAAATCGCCCCCTTTAATGCTGCCGCTTCATCCGTCGTCACATAATGATTTGCCGCGTTGAGCTTGCCTTGGCCTTGGGTCACGGCCCGTGAGATATCCCCGACTTTGTAAACGGGATAATCGCCGGAACTTTGGCCCTGGTATTTCTTGGGAAAGCCTACCCCACTTTTTACTTTGCTTAGTTCTCCCAGCGAAGCCCTGGCCCAAGAACTATTGGGAGATTCGAGTTCACTCATGAATTCACCTCGCCCAAGACTTCTTTCAGCAAGATCCTGGTCCCATCCGCCTCTTCCTCTGCCCCTAACTCGCGCATCAAGCTATCCAGCTCACCCATCGCTTGCACCAGCTCGCTCATCGCTTCGCCAGCCAGTACGCTGGGTTCGGGCAGGTCAGCGGCATCCACGCTGTCACTGTCCTTTAGCCAGCTGATATCCAGCGAATCCCCCTTTGTGTCGCGAATCCACTCGCGGCTAAAGCAGCGCCAGCGGGATTTGGCGAGGCGCTCGTCACTCACGCCCTGGTTCTCGTCTGTGGCGTCAGGGTCAACGGCGATCTCCTCGGCATTGAATGACCACTCGCCTTCCTGCCGCGGGCTTTGGCCGTTGGGGTCGTCACCAAATACGGCCTCGAATGGCTCAAGGTATTTGTCAGTAAAGGGCGTGCGCTTGCCGAAGCTCGGCATGTTGGTGCGCAGGTCATACACCCAGACATTTTGTGTGTTGCCCTTGTCCTGAGTGGGGTCTTCAGGCTTAGAGAAAAATAGAACATTGGTTTTGACACCCGCGGCATAAAAGATGCCGGTGGGCAGGCGGAGAATGGTGTGCAGGTTGCACTTCTCCATCAGGTCGTGGCGTACCTGGGCACCTTGGCCGGCCTCGAACAGTACGTTGTCCGGCAGCACCACCGCGGCGCGGCCGCCGGGCTTGAGCATCACGTGATACATCAAATGCAGGAAGGCCAACTGCTTGTTACTGCTGTAAAATAGTAGATCATCCCGAGTTGGGATGCCGCCACCCTGCTTGGTGCCAAAGGGCGGGTTGGCGAGCAACAGCGACGCTTTGGGGAGCTGCTTTCCTTCATTACTGAGCGTATCGCCAAACAGGATGCCGGCGTGATGATCATCAATGGCGATGTCATGCAGCATCAGGTTCATCAATGCTAGGCGGCGGGTGTCCGGCACAAATTCCATGCCATAAAAGGTCTTGTGTTGGTAACGATCATAGGCCGCTTCATCCAGCGCCTCGACGTCGTTATTGGCACCAATATGATGGTGGGCGCTGATAAGAAAACCACCGGTACCGGCCGTCGGGTCCACAATCACGTCGTCCAGGGTCGGCTTCATCAGTTCGACCATGGCATTGATCAGTACACGCGGAGTGAAGTACTGACCTGCGCCGGATTTCTTCTCGCTGGCATTGATTTCAAGCAGCCCCTCGTACATGTCACCCAGACCTTCCTGGCGGGCGCTGTACCAATCGAGCTTGTCGATTTCAGTGACCAGTTTATCCAGCGTCGCTGGCTTGCGGATGACGGTGTGGGCATTGTTATAGATCGTCTGCGTGATCCTTGAGCCATGGCCGCCAAGATCAATCAGCATTTTCTTGTAGAACTCCAGCCGGCTGGCCGCGTTCTGGTTCTCCAGGTCCGTCCAGGTATTATCGGCTGGCAACAGTTCATCCTGCCCGGTCTCTTCCACCATTTTGAGAAAGACCAGATAGGTCAGCTCGGTAATGTATTCGTGATAGGTCACGCCATCGTCACGCAACAGATTACAAAGGCTCCAGAGTTTTGCGACGAGGTTCGGGGTGTTCATGGTTGGTGTCTACTTCTTGTGGTTGGCGCTCGGGGTCATGCCCAGAGCGCTTGGTTAAACTGTGTGAGGATATCGGTAACGGGCTGATCAAAAAGCTTGTTGGCGCGTTTGATACCGCCCTGAGCTTTAAATGGCCCCTGATTCAGCGCGGCCTCATCCACAATGATGGTGGCCTTCATCTGCTTGGCGATCAGCTTAAGCCAATCACGCTGGGGGGTCTTCCAGGGCTGGCTCTGGAGAATCGTTTCCAGCGCATTATCCACCCGTTGCTCCCAAGGGATTAGAGGCTCGCCCAGCGCCGCTTGTCGAATAAACCCAATGATCTTCGCGGCTATTTCTTCCTGTGTTAGTTCACGCCATGCGACCTGAAGATCCTGTTCGCGAAACTTATTGCGCTCCAGCTCGACGGCGAGCTCCTTCAGACTCTGGCGGGTGAGCTCCCACGGGCGGTTGATCACGGTCTGTAGAGCAGCCAGTCGATTACTGTTGGCGTTGATATAAGCTTCGAAAGCCTTCAGATAATCTTCCGGTTTTTGTCCCTCGCCATAGCCCGTAGTGATACCCGCTATCTTATCACTGCCATCATGAATCACTACATTAGGTCTCCAGCCCCCACCGCCACTGGTAACGGTGGTATCAAGCAATTCACCGAGTCCTGGATTGTCAGTAAACCATTCGGCGAGTTGTGAGACAGGCATATTCTTGAGCTCACGAGCGAACTCACCGGGAGACTTGCCTGCAATGATTTCAAATTTGTCAGCCTGCTCTGGCAGCAGGTAGTTCTTTTTGACTTGAAGCTTTGAGATAAACTGCTTCCGGGCAAGGTCCTGATGCTCAGGAGCGCTGTCCCGCTTCATCTCGTCTTCAAGATCTTTGAAGGCAAGATCAACTTTAGTGACCACCGGCTTCATGGTGTTCACGTTTTCCAGCTGCTTGTAGATATCTACGGCGTCATAGATTCGGAATGGCCCCTTACCGATATCAGGGCATAGCCGAGTGGCGCGCCCCAGCATCTGCTCAAACAGAATCCGACTGTTCACCCGGCGCAGAAACACCAGATTACAGATGGCAGGAACATCTATTCCTGTCGTCATCAAATCAACGGTGACGGCAATGTTAGGCAGTCGATCATTTTTATAGCTGCGAATCTTTTCCAGAGGCTTGTCACTGGCACCAGTGATCTTTTGTACGGCGTCATCTTCCACTTCACCATGATAATGCTCAATGGCGGTCTTGAACGCTTCAACTACATCATCGGCATGCTTGTCTGTTACGCAAAAGACCAGTGTTTTCGCCGGTGAATAGGGATTGATCGAATCGCTTTCGATCAACCATCGGGTGACAACGCTCGTGAACTCGGGAGCAATCACCTTACGGTTGAAATCGCTGACATCAAAGTTCAATTCATCGGGCGTGTTATAGGTATCGATCTTGTTATTGGCGACGTCGTAAACCGTTACCTGTTCATTCACCTTGTAGGAGATACCCTCTTCAGAGAGCTTTGTACGTATTCGGATGGGTGGAAGGTGGTCATTGAGATAGCCGTCCAGCACGGCTTCTGTGTAGCTGTAGGTAAAAACAGGGGCGCCAAAAATCTCGGTCGTGTGCAGGGCGGGCGTAGCGGTCAGTCCGATCTTGAAAGCATCGAAGTAGTCGATAACGCTGCGATACTTTGACTGGTAGTCCTTCTGGTCACGAAACATTTGCTCGGTATCGCTAAGCTCACGATCCAGCAGATAGCCCCGGTGGCATTCATCGACAATGATGCAGTCATACTGGCCAACACCGGGCTTGGCCGTGCCATCAGCCGGGTAAAGGATTCGCTTGACCAGACCCTGCACGGTGGCAACGTGAACCTTGGTGGCATCATCCGGTGTCGCCTTGGGCGTTTTGTTTGGCGCTATACCCATGACATCAAAGGTTTCTGCAAAGGTATTGAGGTTTTCCAGTCGAACCTCACCGAAATCATCGGTTGCCTGTACGCCCAGTGCAGAGCGATCCACCAAAAACAGGATACGGCGAAAGCGCTCAGCCTTGAGAAATCGATAGACCATGGCAATAGCCGTCTTGGTTTTGCCTGTCCCGGTTGCCATGGCTATAAGGGCCGCAGTTTCTCCTTGCTTGATACGGGTTTCAGTCGCTCGAATGGCCTCGATCTGGTAGTCGCGCAAGGCAAGATGATAATCGAACCCCATGGCCTCCAGCTCATCTTCAGCTTGCTGAGGGGTTTGCCGGAGATAGGTTTTTATTTCCTGTGGCGAATACCAACCGTTTAGTGCTCGACGTCGGTTGGTATCGTCGCGCACGTCCAAAAACCAGATACCACTTTCCTGCTCCAGCTGTTTCAGGTACGGACGGCCATTGGTTGCGAAGGCCAGCGGCACACGAAACTCGCCATAAAGCTCTTCAACGGTAAACGCACCTTTCTCCTGAAGACCCTTGGCATAACGCTTGGCCTGATCGATGCTGCCATAAACGTTTCTGGCGCTCTTTTTGGCCTCTACAACGGCTACAGGCATCAGGCCGATGAACAGGACATAGTCGGCGGGGCCGGAAGCTGTTGGCCATTCAGCAATAGCCCGGTTTTGATTGGGAATTGGCCGTGCGCCAGCGGAATATTTGAGATTGACGCTATCAGCTTCCCAGCCAGCCTCAATGAGTTGCTCGTCAATTAGGACACGTGTTTCCGCTTCGTTGAGCTGCAGTGTGGACTTTTCAACATTGCTGATTTGTACCGCTTGCACTTCAGGCGCCTGCTGGGTGAATGCCTTACGGTACAAGATGTTCGCGGCATTCATTTTGGCCCGGTATTCTTCAAGGGTCGCTTCATGCTCAGTGGCCACTTCCTCCCACACCCTGCTTTCGGCGGACATGCGTTCAGCACGCTGTCTTTCTGCTTGGACTTTCAGGGCCTCGGCTTCTTTCAGGGCTTCGGTCTGGGTTAGGCGGTCTTTGGTTGAAAGATGTTGTTTCTGAAGTTCCAGAATCTTTTCTTCAAGATCTCGGACTCTGGCAGAGGGGTCTTCGGGCTTTATGAAAGCCTTGGTTTTAAAGCCCAAAGCTTTTGCACCACCAAATTGGACATGAAACCACATGGCAAGCGCATGCCCCACCTGAAGCGCTTTCAGCGCATCCCTGTGGTTGGACGAGGTCAAATCGTGTGCGGCGCAATTACCCAACTTTCTCAAGCTATGGAAAGCATCTTTTACCTGTTGATCCAAACGAAGGGTATTATCAAGCTCTCGCAGTAAATCGATCTGTTTCACATCACTTCCTGATGCTACCCCCAACCGTGAAGCGATGGTTTTCGCCAATTCTTCACCAAGCTGGCGCATTTTAATCAGCGTGGTATTGGGATCAGAAACAAAGCAGGCTTCAGCGGTCTGTGCCAAACGAACCAGAAGCTCATCGTGATGTTCCAGGAATTCGAAGTTACTGCTGGCCACGTGTAATTACCTTTTGTCATTAAACAGTGGGACGCATATGTCCGCTAGGCTACCCGAAATGACGAAGGGAAACTAATATTAGAAATCGTTATAAACTGTTTTCTAAGGCAGCATATCCAGCGGCCTATCACACTTGTTGGATCGCTGCGCAGATGCCGCTTAACCCTCTCGCTTCTCCCTTCAGCATCTGGGACTTCATCGCTTCCGTCATAGCCTGAACACCTGCACGACCACCGAATTGCCGAACTGGCATGAGGGCCTGTGTCGTCAGCCCATGAAACAGCACGTAGTCCAAGCGTTGCCGTCTAACTGTTACGGGTTCAGTGTGGCCTGGTATCCCTCGATTATGCCTAATTCTTCCAGGCGCTTATGGCGTCGCCAGCAGGTGTTCGACGATCTTGGCGTATATTGAAACCAGTTGGCTCATCTTGAAGGTTTCTTCATATTTCCACGATTAACAGAAAGAGTGCTTCAAAATCAGCCTTTGTGTTCATTTATCAGAAAAGTAATTTCAGGCGTGGTTGGTTATATTGAACCAACTAAAAATGCCTAGGAGTTACTCATGAAAGCCGTTGTTTTTGAGAAATTTTCCGCTCCACCAAAAATTCAGCAGTTGCCTGATCCGACGCCAGAATCTCATGGTGTTGTGGTGAAGGTGATGGCCAATGGGGTATGCCGCAGCGACTGGCATGGCTGGGTAGGGCACGATACCGATATCCAGCTCCCCCACGTACCCGGGCATGAGCTATCCGGCGTTGTTGAAGCGGTGGGTAAAGACGTACAAAAATGGCGTATTGGCGACCGCGTCACAGTGCCGTTCGTGGGCGGGTGCGGCACTTGCCCTGAGTGTCACTCCGGCAATCACCAGGTTTGCGATAGCCAGTTCCAGCCTGGCTTTACGCACTGGGGCTCCTTTGCCGAGTATGTGAGTATTCACTACGCCGATGTCAATTTGGTCGCGCTGCCAGAGACATTGGAGTTTGCAACGGCGGCGAGTTTGGGTTGCCGGTTTGTTACCTCTTTTCGGGCGGTGGTCGATCAGGGTAAAACATCCGCAGGGCAGTGGGTGGCCATTCACGGCTGCGGTGGTGTTGGTCTCTCTGCTGTGATGATTGCCAACGCCATCGGCGCTAACGTTGTCGCCATCGATATTTCGGAAGAGGCGCTTAATCTGGCTCGTCAATTGGGCGCCGTTGCCACCGTGAACGCCGCTAAGGTAGCCAATGTGGTGGAAGCGGTTACGGAAATAACCCGGGGTGGCACTCACGTATCAATAGATGCGCTGGGGCACCCGACGACCTGTTTTAACTCCATCAGCAATCTGCGTAAACGCGGTAAGCATATTCAGGTCGGGCTGATGTTGGCTGAGAACAGCACACCTGCTATTCCCATGAGTAAGGTTATTGCCCACGAACTTGAAATACTGGGCAGTCATGGTATGCAGGCGCACCGTTATGACGCCATGCTGGCGATGATCCAGTCTGGAAAGTTGGCGCCTGAAAAGCTTATCGGCAAACGAATCAATCTTGAGCAATCGATTGATGCGCTGATGAACATGGATAAGTTCGAAGGAGCGGGCGTGACGGTAGTGACGGAATTTTGATAAAGCGGGCTGCAGCATCACTGCCCGTTCTAAATTGAAAGGCTTAGGTAAGACTGGCGCTAATAGCATCGAGGGCGTTGAATTAGCGCTACTCACGATGTGTGGTGTGCGATAGGCTCACTAATTGCTTCCAACCTGATTGGACACCCTCATGCTCACCTTGCGCACTCTCACTTTCACGCTTCTGGTCGTTATTCTCGGCGTACTGCCCATCAACGCTTACGCAAACGAATCAACCTGGCAGGCGCTGCAGGAGGGCGGCTTGGTGATTCTGATGCGGCACGCACTGGCTCCAGGCATTGGTGATCCGGCTGGGTTTGAGCTTTCTCAGTGCGATACACAGCGTAACCTTTCAGCCCAGGGGCGCGCTCAGGCTGAGGCGATTGGTCGTTCATTTCGTGAGCGGGATGTGCCTATTGCCTCGGTGTATTCGTCTCGCTGGTGCCGGGCGCTGGAAACTGCTGAGCTAATGGCGTTGAGCCGCGTGGAGCCAACCCCATGGTTAGATTCGTTTTTTCGTCAGCGCAGTGAGCGAGGTGCACGCACGCAAACGGCGCGTGAGCACATAGCTGCTTGGCATGGCCCAGGTAATTTGTTGCTGGTGACCCATCAGGTCAATATTACGGCGCTCACAGGCGGTGGAGTGAGCTCAGGCGAAATGATCGTTGTGCGCCCAACGGGCGATTCGTTTCAGATCGTGGGCCGCATGAACGATGAGTAGGCGATGCCCGCTAATCACTAGCGGGCGCTTTAAGTAGCATTAGTGCTTCCTTAATGGTTTTCATTAGTCAATTAAAAAGCAAGGTGTTAAAGAAACACTTTTTAGCGATTTAATTAATTCATGATTTTTAGTGCTGATGATTAATGCGTTAATTGTTTCTTATTGTTTAATTTAAAGTCGAAGATGATATTTGGTTGCCCGGTTTTAAAGGCTGGTATATAAAAGCTTGTCTTTGTTGTAGGCAGTTAGTTGAATTAATTTTTACACTGAGTCGCTATGCCAGAATTTAACAATGCGGTTGGTTTTTAAGAATGAGTTTCTTCCTTTAAGTTAATTAAAAAATGTCGTGCACTAAGTGCACGCATTACTGCGTACACATTAATGAGCGGCCTTATGGGTGCTTAATTAGGTGGCGTGGTATTCCCAATGGTACTTGGTCATTAGAGGAGTAGGAATATGAAAAAGTACGCAGCGGAGTTAATTGGTACGTTTTGGTTAGTATTGGGTGGTTGTGGCAGTGCGGTGTTAGCAGCGGCTTTTCCAGACGTAGGCATTGGCCTATTAGGAGTGTCGTTGGCCTTTGGTTTAACGGTTGTTACGATGGCGTATGCGATTGGGCATATTTCTGGTTGCCATTTAAATCCTGCGGTATCAATTGGGCTTTGGGTGGGAGGGCGCTTTCCTGCTAAAGAGTTGCCTTACTATATTGGTGCGCAAGTGCTGGGAGCCATTGTTGCCGGTGGCGTGCTGTATCTCATTGCGAGCGGCCAGGCGGGTTTTGATGTGTCGGCTGGGTTTGCCTCCAATGGGTATGGAGAGTATTCACCCGGCGGTTATAGCATGACGGCGGCGCTGCTAACGGAAGTCGTAATGACCATGATGTTTATTTTCATCATTATGGGGGCAACCGACGGCCGCGCACCGGCAGGCTTTGCGCCATTGGCGATTGGTTTGGGATTAACGCTTATTCACCTAATCAGTATTCCGGTGACCAATACCTCGGTGAATCCGGCACGTAGTACGGGCGTTGCTCTGTATGTGGGTGATTGGGCGACGGCGCAGCTGTGGCTATTCTGGGTAGCGCCAATGATCGGCGCGGCGTTAGGGGCGTTAGCTTATCGTTTTATCGCTCAGCCTGAGGTGCTCATGGCACCGCCAGCGCCTTCTGATCATGACGATGATCTGACGGGTAAGCTCGTTCCTTAAAGCGGTTCACCACGGTAGTAGTGCCATAAAAATAGCGAACCCACGCTACGCCAGGGCTCCCAGTGTTCGACTAACTGGCGAGCCTGTTTAGGCGTGGGTTTGTCTTCCAGCTTTTTTAGGCGGCCAAGCGCTACGCGTAGGGCAAGGTCGTCGGCGGGAAATATATCCGCGCGTTGGAGCGAAAACATCAGGTAAATTTCGGCACTCCAGCGTCCAAAACCACGCAGTTGAGTGATGGCGGCAATCGCCTCGTCATCGTTCAGCAATGCCACCCCATCGGCGCTGAACGTACCTGCAAGCTCTGCTTCCGCTAGCCCTTTGGCATACTCAACTTTGCGCCAGGAGAGTCCTGCATCTCGCAGCGCCTGGCCTTCAATGTCCATGACTGCTTTCGCGTGTAATTCAGGAAGCAGTACCTTCACACGGCCCATAATGGCGCGAGCTGCTTCCGTCGAAATCTGCTGGCTTACAATTGTGCTAAAAAACGTTGCAAAGCCTTGGTCGCGTTGGCGTGGTGCGGGTGCGCCAACGAGTGGGTAAGCTCGGGCAATATCGGGGTCGGCTTTTGCCAGTGCCGCCATTGCGTGCTCAATAGTATCTAGAGTCATGAACGTCTCGCTTGCTTAGCAATTTAAAAACACACTAACAAAACTGGGGCATTAGTGTTCTTGCGCTTGGGAATTATCTCCTTCGCCCGCTAACTTTTTTGATGGCGCATATTTCTACTTTTGTCTAATCCTGCGATCATTTGTTGTCATATAAGGCCGTTTTATTAAGCAGGTGTTGAATGCGCCTGGGGAGAAAAGTATGCAGGCGTCGTCATCGGGATTGGCACGCAACCCGCGGTTGGCAGAAGTCGTGTTGGCGTTAGGCGGGTTTGGTATTGGTACCAGCGAATTCGTCATTATGGGATTAATGAATCGTGTCGCGGAAGATCTCGCCGTCACGGTGCCCCAGGTGGGCTACGCTATCAGCAGTTATGCCCTTGGTGTAGTAGTGGGTGCGCCACTGATATCTGCCTTTGCAGCGCGGGCGCCTAAGCGTGCGCTGCTCATTGTGCTGATGCTGGTATTTGCAGTCGGTAACATTGCCAGTGCTATGGCACCAGGGTTTTGGTCATTTGTAGGGCTGCGCTTTCTCGCTGGTTTGCCGCATGGGGCTTACTTTGGCATCGCTGCGCTAGTGGCCGCGGGAGCCGTGCCAGTTGATCAGCGGGCTCGTGCTATTTCACGGGTAATGATGGGATTGACACTGGCGATTCTAATTGGCGCGCCGTTAGGCACGTGGACAGGCAATCTATTTGGTTGGCAAATTGCCTTTGCTGCGGTGGGCATTATTGCGTTATTGACTGCGCTATTGATTCGCTTGTGGGTGCCTGTGCAGCCGTTCGATGCTTTAGCAAGCCCACTGCGCGAGTTGTCGGCGTTGATAAAGCAGCGGGTGCTGGTAACGGTGGCCATCGCCTGTATTGGTTGTGGCGGCATGTTCTCGATTTTTAGCTATGTAATGCCCACTCTTACTCAGCAAGCGGGTATGAGTGAAGCGCTGGGGCCGTTAGTGTTAGTAATCTTTGGTCTTGGCTCCATCGCTGGAAATTTAATTGGCGGCCGTGCAGCGGACAAGAACCTGATGCGCGCAATTCCCGCTACGTTGGTGTGGTGTGCGGTGATTCAGGGGTTGTTCTATTTTGCCGCTAACAACGTTTGGACGGGGCTGTTATTTGTAGGATTAGTAGGCACTAGCATGGCGCTAGCACCTGCTCTGCAGACCCGTTTGATGGATGTTGCAGAAGACGCCCAAACGATGGCCGCTTCGCTGAACCATGCCGCTTTTAATGGGGCTAATGCATTAGGAGCGTGGTTAGCAGGGCTGGTGATCAGTGCGGGTTTCAGTTGGTCGAGCACGGGGTTAGTCGGTACCGGTTTAGCACTCTGCGGGCTAGTGATTTTTGTTTGGGGACGCTGGCTTGAGAAACGCACATTCAATACGGCTGAAGGCTACCAATAAACGGTGATTAATAGTTGGCTGTCGTCGTTAAATTGACAAAAACTGTAACTTTTATCTAGGGTGATTAGGTGCAATCCATAAGGAGGTGACCTATGCATACCCGATTAACGAAAACGCCGCGTCTGTTAACGCTGAGTGCTATTGCCGCATTAACCCTGGTCTTAGCAGGCTGCGGCTCAACCACAGGCGAGCGCGCGGCCAGCGGTGCAGGGGTAGGCGCTGCTGTCGGGGCTGGTGCCGCTGCTGCGACTGGTGGTGATGTCACGCAAGGTGCTGCTGTGGGTGCTGGCGCAGGTGCTGCGACAGGGGCCGCGACGGACGAAGACGATATTAGCCTGGACTGATTGGCCTTAACTAACCAAGCTAGTTAACGACATAGCCGAAAGCCGCGCATGCCTAGGTGAAAGTGATCAGCATGTGCGGCGTTGTAGTCTGGTCCCAACACGTTACCAAAAGTGTCGCAGGCGCCATCTCTTGCTGCTCTTAAAAACTCCCCTGTTTCGCCTTCGTCATCCCAGTGATTGATCAGCGTAATGCGCTCGCCATTTTCAAACTGAAACCCCACCACATCCAATGCTTCAGCGGTAGCATGTTCGCTGCGCCTACCTGTTTCGCGGCCATAGACGTTACGGCAGGCAAAGCTGCCAACGTGGTTGACCTGGGATACTTTGCTACCCATGATTTCCAGGGCAGCAGGCTGAAGGGTATGACGCTCATACATTACCCAGGCTAGCGCCATTGGGCAGGTGGCGACAAAGCTCTGGTTAAAACGAACGCTACTAGACTGCATACGCACGATATTCGTCAGTGGGCAACTTTCGGTTGGGGAATAATCGGCTAATGGTGTGTATCGGAGCCCGCTTGTGGGCACGGTGTCCAATGCGGCTAAACAGGCTTCTCGGTCATCGTTTAGACGTTTGAGCTTTAGCTGGGTGATGGGCGTTATTGGATCATCGATGTAGAGTGGCGCCCAGGGTGCCCAATGGCGTGGAATCTCAATCAACCCTTTTTGGAACGCTACCCCTAGGGCAATTAAGCATAAAATAACGATCGTACTGCGCATAACGACCTCCTTGTGGCTGCGCCGAAACGCTACAGTCCATGGCATAGGTGTGCGATACTGCGCGCTACTTTATACACAGTGCAACGCATAACCGTTGTCATGTTTATCTTCGCCAACGATCTTTCGCTGACTATCATTTCGCTATCTATCTTTTGCTAATTAGGGAAGCGCTTCATGTCCCAGGGTACGCTTTTTATTATTTCTGCCCCGTCGGGTGCTGGTAAAACCAGCCTGGTCCGCGAGCTGATCGAGAGCTTGGATGGTATTCAGGTATCGGTATCTCATACCACGCGAGCTAAGCGCGAGGGAGAAGTGGATGGCGTGAACTACCACTTTACTCACGTAGCCGACTTTGAAGCGATGATTGAGCGCGGTGAATTCTTTGAGTATGCCAAGGTATTTGATAATTACTACGGTACGTCGCGCTGTGCGGCGCAAACTGTTCTGGACGCGGGGCAAGACGTTATTTTAGAGATCGACTGGCAAGGCGCTCAGCAGGTGCGTGAACAAATGCCTTCGGCAGTGTCGATTTTTATCTTGCCGCCCTCGCGTAGCGAGCTGGAGCGTCGTCTTTCTAGCCGCGGAACTGATGAACACGCAGTGATTGCTCGGCGCATGCGTGATGCCGTTAGCGAAATGTCCCATTTTGATGAATATGACTACTTAGTGATCAACGATGATTTCACCACAGCACTTCAAGAGTTGCAGTCGCTGGTGATTAGTCGCCGCTTAACACGTGAGGCGATGCAGGTGCGTCATGCGCCACTGCTCGATGCGCTCTTGTCACAAGCGCCTAGCGTCGAGTAATCTAGCAGGTTCCATTACCACTTTTTTTGCTGGGCCAGCGGCGTTTAACCACAACGCTGGCCCAGCGTTGTCATTACAGGAAGGCCCCCATGGCTCGCGTAACCGTTGAAGATTGTCTGGAAAATGTTGAGAACCGCTTCAAGCTGGTAATGATTTCTACCCAGCGCGCGCGCCAGCTTGCCCGTGGCTCTCGTGAAGCGCAACTGCCCTGGGAGAACGATAAACCTACCGTTATGGCGCTGCGTGAAATAGCCGCCGGCCTTGTAAACCACACCGTGCTAGATGAGCCGGTTGAAGCCCCTGTTCGTACGCGCCCAGCAATGACGCCTACGACACATATCGACGACTAAGGTTTACTAGAGACTGGACTTAGAAGCGACTAGGGGCGCGGTAAATGTTCACCATTGATGACCTGGCCGATCGACTTGGCGGCTATTTACCTCCAGACGAAATACAGCAGGTCAAACGCGCTTTCTATTATGCCGAGCAAGCCCACGACGGCCAACGCCGTCGCTCTGGTGAACCCTATGTGACCCACCCTTTAGCGGTCGCTAATATATTGGCTAATATGCACATGGACCATCAAAGTTTGATGGCTGCCATGCTGCATGATGTCATCGAAGATACCGGTGTCTCGAAAAAGGCGCTGTCTGTGCAATTTGGTAAGCCTGTCGCCGAATTGGTGGATGGTGTTTCCAAGTTGACCCAGATCACTTTTGAAGACAAAGCCGTCGCCCAGGCGGAAAATTTCCAGAAGATGGTGTTAGCGATGTCGCGGGATATCCGCGTCATTATCGTAAAATTGGCTGACCGTCTGCATAACATGCGCACGCTGGGAGCACTGCGGCCGGATAAGAAGCGCCGTATTGCCCGAGAAACGCTGGAAATTTATGCCCGTATCGCGGGGCGTTTAGGTATCAATACGATTCGTGTTGAGCTTGAAGACCTCTCTTTCCAGGCGATTCACCCCATGCGTGCAGAACGCATCAAGCGCGCGGTGGCCAGTGCGCGGGGGAACCGCCGTAGCGCGATGCGGGAAATTCAGTCATCGCTACAGCAGAGTCTGGACGATGAAGGGCTTAAAGGCACCGTGATCGGCAGGCAGAAACATCTACTGTCGATTTATAAGAAAATGCGCGACCAGCGTAAGCCGTTCGCAGAAATTATGGATGTCTTCGGATTTCGCATCATTACCGAAGATGTCGCTAGCTGCTATCGCATCTTAGGTGTGGTTCATAATCTCTATAAGCCCGTACCAGGGCGATTTAAAGATTATATCGCTATTCCAAAAGCCAACGGCTACCAAAGTCTTCACACCACGCTGTTTGGTCAGGGCGGGATGCCAATTGAAGTGCAGATCCGCACCCGTGAGATGGAGGCGATGGCAAATAACGGCATCGCTGCCCACTGGCTCTATAAAGCAGGGCAAACAACCCACCCGATTGCTGAAGGCAGCCATGCCCGTGCCCGTGCTTGGGTAAAAGGCCTGCTAGAAATGCAGCGCCATGCGGGTGACTCGCTAGAGTTTATTGAGCACGTCAAAAACGATCTTTTCCCAGACGATATCTACGTATTCACCCCCAAAGGCGACATCATGGAGCTGCCTCAGGGCGCGACGGTGATCGACTTTGCTTATAGCGTACACACCGATATTGGCAATAACTGCATTGCTTGTCGTATTGATCGCCATTTAGCACCGCTCTCAACGCGTCTTGAAAGTGGGCAAACGCTGGAAATTATTACTGCTCCTGGGGCACGGCCTAACCTGGCATGGCTCAACTTCGTCACGACAGCAAAAGCGCGTTCCGCGATACGTCATGCATTGAAGCACCAGCAGCAGGCAGAAGCGGTTATCTTAGGGCGACGGCTGTTGAATAAGGCGCTGGCGCCGTTTGAAACCAGCCTTGAAGAACTGGATGAAAGTATTTTTGCGAAAGCATTTAAAGAGCTGGACGTCGTTTCGTTAGATGCTTTGTTAGAGTCACTTGGCTTGGGCAATCGTATGGCCCATGTGGTGGCGCGGCGCTTGGTTGATGTCTCCAATGGTGGCAATGCTGACTACGTTCTCAGTGGGGATAGTGAAAAAGCAGTCGTTATCAGCGGTAGCGAAGGTATGGTGATTAATTTTGCCCGCTGCTGCCATCCGTTGCCGGGCGACCCCGTTGTTGGCCACTTGTCAGTTGGCAAAGGGTTGGTGGTACATCGCAGTGAATGCAAAAACCTAGGTGATCGTAAAAACGACCCAGAGAAGCTGTTTGCACTTGAGTGGTCGGACAGCATAGATGAAGACTTCCCGGTTGCGCTGCGCATTGAAATTGAGAGCCGTCGTGGGCTGGTGGCAGAGCTGGCTGGCGTGGTGACCGATGCCGATGCCAATATCGAGCGTATCGGCATTGAAGAGCGAGATGCGCGGCTTTCAATTGTTAATTTAACTTTATCGGTAAAAGGCCGAGTGCATCTTGCGCGCATCATTAAGCGTATACGCAACCTTCCTAATGTCGGCAAAATAACCAGAATGACCAATTAATCACCCGTTAGTTTGCTGCTGGCGATAGGCTGGCAGCGATCGCTATGGCGGGCCATAAGAATTAATCTTTAACGCTAATCACCCTATCTATAACTTACGTCTAAAAATACGCTAATTACGACAGGAGAGTGCTATCTCATGAGCAACAAAGCGGTTATTAATACAGAAAAAGCCCCCGCTGCAATCGGTCCTTACTCTCAAGCGATTAAGGCTGGCAACACAGTGTATCTTTCGGGTCAGATCCCGCTGAACCCAGAGACAATGGAAATTATCTCTGACGACTTTGAGGCGCAAGCGCGTCAAGTATTTACCAATCTGCAGGCGGTGTGTGAAGAGGCTGCGGGTACGCTGGGCGATATCGTCAAGCTCAACTTATACCTTGTTGATTTGGATAACTTTGCGATCGTGAATAAGGTGATGGAAGAGTTCTTTTCGTCGCCTTTCCCTGCCCGCGCAGCGGTCGGTGTCAAAGCATTGCCTAAAGGCAGCCAAGTAGAAGCAGAAGCTGTGATGGTCATTGGCGACTAAGCCTCTGAGCCTAATGTCTTCAGCAACTGTCTTCACTAAAAACGGGCGAGCACTCTATCATCAAGTGCTCGCTCTTTTTTTGAGGTTAGTGCAAAGGAATTAGTACCGAAACGATTAGGCTTTTTGTGGCGTTAAGAAGCCGCCCTCTTTTAGCACCTGTGCGTAGCCTTCTTTGTAAGTCGGATAGCGAAACTCATAGCCCGTCTCACGGATACGGCTATTATCGCAACGTTTACTGGTTCGGCGGCGCAGTGGTGACTGCATGGTCTCGGTAGATTCAACCTTGAGCTGTTTGGCCAACCACGCCATCACGTTATGCAGGGTAACAGGCTCGCAGTCACTGCCCAGGTAAAGGTCAGCGAGTGGAGCGCCTTTTTCCTGACAACGAATTAAGTGCGCCAAAATACCGGTGCAATCATCACGGTGAATACGATTGGAATAGCTGACCGGCGTAACCGCAGCGATTCGGCCTTCTGCGACCTGATGAATCAAACGATCACGGCCAGGGCCATAAATCCCGGAAAAGCGCACGACTGTGCCGGGGATTGAATGGTTAATTAGTGCTTGTTCAGCATCGCACATCAGCTTGCCAGAAAAGCTGGTTGAACCGGTTGGGCTGTCTTCGCTAACGACCTCGCCTTCCTGCTGGCCATAAACACTGGTCGACGACACAAAAAAGATGCGTTTTGGTGGCGTTTTATGCTGCTCAAGCACACTAAGTACACGGTTGAGGCCATCCGGATAAGCGCTTTGGTAGGCACTTTCTTCGAAACGGTCAGCGCTGACGGAATAAATAACGTAGTCAGCATGAGGCAGCGCGTCTGCACCAGCGCCTTCGAGATCGTTAAGATCAAGCGCTAATGGCTCAATGCCTGAGTCTTTTAATGCCTCGACCTGACGGCGCACGCCGATAACATGATGGCCTTCGCTGAGTAGCTCGCGTCCAAGCGTTATGCCGATATCTCCGCAGCCAATAATCAGTACCGTTAGCTTCACCTTGGTCACTCCTCTTGATTAATATTCCCTATCAGATACAAAGTCCCTATGAGATGTGCCATCTTCAATAGGGTTTGTTTGTCCTTTTCCATCTCGCTATCACGATGACCTGTAACGAGCTGCAACGAGAGGATGCCACTGGCACCACTATGACTTTAACAGAACTACGCTACATCGTAACCCTTGCCCAAGAACGTCACTTTGGTCGTGCCGCCGAACGCTGCCATGTTTCGCAGCCAACGCTCTCGGTGGCGGTGAAAAAGCTCGAAGACGAGCTTGATACACCGTTGTTTGAACGTTCCAAATCAACCGTGCAGGTCACCCCGCTGGGAGAGAAAATCGTTGCTCAAGCCCAGCGCGTGCTGGAACAGAGCCGACTTATCTACGAAATGGCGAATGCTGGCAAAGACCAGTTGGCTAACCCGCTGCGCATAGGCGCAATTTATACGATTGGCCCCTACTTATTTCCCCATCTAGTGCCAGCACTGGCTAGTGCCGCTCCGCAAATGCCGTTGTATATCGAAGAAGGTATGACCGGCTCTCTACGGGCAAAGTTACGCAGTGGCGAGCTGGATGTCATTATTGTGGCGCTGCCTTTCACAGAGACCGACGTGGTTACCAAGCCGATTTACGACGAGCATTTTGAGGTATTGATGCCCGCCAGCCATCGTTGGGTAAGCCGTGACGCGATTCACAAAGAAGATTTGTTAGAAGAGCGATTGCTGCTGCTGGGTGAAGGGCATTGCTTCCGCGATCAAATTTTAGAAGCCTGTCCGGCGATTACCCAAAAGCTTAACAGTCCAAATAATACGTTGATTGCAGAGGGGGGGTCATTGGAAACCATTCGCCATATGGTGGCATCTAAATTAGGCATTACGGTACTGCCACAGTCGGCGCTGGGCACAGATCAGTATGAAAATGCCATGCTGGTGAGCCGACCCTTTGTTGAACCAGCGCCTTCGCGCACCGTTGCCATTGCGTGGCGGGCAAGCTTTCCCCGGCCAAAAGCAATTGATGCGCTAGCCAAGGCGATCAGCCAATGTCAGCAGCCTGTACACACTGCTAGCCCATCCTCATGAGTGACCTCTCTGCACCGGTTTCGTCGTTGAAAGGGGTTGGTGAGGCGCTCGCGCTAAAGTTGGCGCGATTGGGAATAGACTGCGTAAGCGACCTGCTATTTCACCTGCCGTTGCGCTACCAGGACCGTACACGGCTAACGCCCATTGGCCTGCTGCGCGCAGGGAGTGAGGCGGTGATAGAAGGGGAAGTCACCGCGTGCGATGTTGTTAAGGGACGTCGGCGTAGTTTGTTAGTCAGAGTGCGCGATGGAAGCGGTATTTTAAGCCTGCGTTTTTTTCATTTTTCGCCTGCCCAGCAGCAACAGATGCGCCCCGGTGTTACTGTGCGTGCATTTGGGGAGGCGCGCGCGGGGGCAACAGGGCTGGAAATTTACCATCCTGAGTACCGGCTAAGCGGCGGTAACGATTCACCGGTTGAGGAGTATTTCACGCCGATTTACCCGACCACTGAAGGGTTGCATCAGACGCGTTTGCGCGCACTTACCCAGCAAGCGCTTGCGCTACTGCAGCGCTCCCCTGAGTTACTTCCGGACGTTATTCCAGATGCCCTGCGCCAGCGGTTCAACCTGCCTGGGTTACACGCTAGCCTGCAACTGCTACATCAACCGCCACCGGATGTGGACATTGAGCAGCTTGCCCACGGCCATCATCCCGCCACACGTAGGCTGGCACTGGAAGAGCTACTGGCTCACCAACTCAGTCTGCGTGAAGTGCGGTTACGTATTCAGGCGGATGGTGCGCCATCGCTGCCGTCGGGCCGCAGCCTGCAAACCCGCTTTTTAGCCCAACTACCGTTTGCCCTTACCGGTGCGCAGCGCCGCGTGATGGAAGAGATTACCCTAGACCTTGCGCGGCCCGCTCCGATGCTACGGCTCGTGCAGGGCGACGTTGGCTCGGGGAAGACGGTCGTTGCAGCGATGGCGGCGCTTTCAGCGCTGGCGGGCAATTGTCAGGCGGCGATGATGGCCCCTACGGAAATTCTTGCTGAACAGCACTATCGGGCGTTTAAAGCCTGGTTTGAACCGCTAGGCATCGAAGTGGCTTGGTTGGCAGGCAAGCTAAAAGGTAAAGCACGGTTAGATGCCAAAGCCGCGATTGCCGATGGCCGTGCCCGTATGGTGGTGGGCACCCACGCGCTGTTTCAGAGCGACGTACACTTTCAGTGTTTAGGGTTGGCAATTATTGATGAACAGCATCGCTTTGGCGTTCATCAACGCTTGGCACTGCGCGAGAAAGGCGAAGCGGGCGGGCTAACACCGCATCAACTGATCATGACCGCCACACCAATTCCACGCACGCTGGCCATGAGTGCTTACGCTGATTTGGATGTATCGGTAATTGATGAATTGCCGCCAGGGCGTACGCCGGTTAAAACCGTGGTGGTATCTGATGAGCGGCGGCCCGAAGTAGTCGAACGCATTCGCAACGCCTGCAGTGATGGGCGTCAGGCCTATTGGGTGTGTACGTTGATTGAAGAGTCTGAGGTACTGCAGTGTCAGGCCGCCGAAGTCACCCGTGATGAGCTAACCCAGTCGCTACCTGAACTCGCTATTGGTCTTATTCACGGGCGCATGAAGGCCAGCGAAAAAGTTGAGGTGATGGAGGCCTTCAAAACGGGTGAGCTCGACCTGTTGGTGGCCACCACCGTTATTGAAGTGGGTGTAGATGTCCCGAATGCCAGCCTGATGATTATCGAAAACCCGGAACGCCTGGGGCTCTCTCAACTGCACCAGCTGCGCGGTCGAGTAGGGCGTGGCAGCACGGAAAGCTTCTGTGTGTTGCTTTACCACCCGCCGTTATCGAAAAGCTCCCGTGAGCGCCTGAGCGTAATGCGCGAAACCACCGACGGTTTCCGTATTGCTGAAAAGGACTTGGAAATTCGTGGCCCCGGCGAAGTGCTCGGCACTCGCCAAACCGGTCTGGCTCAGATGAAAATTGCTGATCTTGAACGTGATGCCGACCAGCTAGAGCGTGTCACCGCCCTTGCTCAGGCGCTTCAAGGCAACACTGAGGTCACCGCTGTCTTAGTACGGCGCTGGTTAGGCGAAGCCGCCGGGCGCTACGGACAGGTTTAGGGCGTGATGGAGCATTTAAGCAGTGGTGCTCACTTCTTGGTGGCTCTCTACTGGGGCGTTAGTTAAACGGTTGGCGGCTTCACCAAGGGGTCCTAGCTGCGCGGCAATCAGGCGTAGCTGGCTTTGGATGGGACGGTAAAGGGCAATGGCTTGTTCGCCTCCCTCTGAGCCCTTCTTATCGAAGGAATCTGAGGCATTCTGCTCTAGCTGCGCGAGTAGGTCGTTGACGTGATCAGCTAGGGGCGTGACGGGCTGGCGCTTGTTGAGCTGCTCTGCCAGTTGCTCCAGCAGCTCGCTGATGCGCTTGGCAAGGGGCACTAAGGCAGCGTCATCCTCATCTTCAGCCAACTGATGGCGATGAGCGCCTAGGGCAGATAAATGGCTTAGCAGCGTGTTAGACAGCACTAGAAAGCGTAGGCCGCTATCGGCATCCTGTTTGCGATAGTGCCCCGGCTCGTGGAGCATATTGGTGAGCAGTGTTGAGAACGCTGCATCTGCATTGTGGGCATTGCGGCGGGCTAACCGGTAAGCCAAATCGTCCTGCTTTCCCTCTTCATACTGGTGAACAATCTCATCTAAATAGCGGCGGTGGTTGGTGAGGACTTTTGCGGCCTCCCGATACAGTCGACGCCCTTGCCAGTCAGGCAGAATAAAAAATACCGCTAGCCCAGCAATCAACGAACCCACCAAGGTATCTAATAGCCTAGGTAAGATCAGATTAAAACCGTCGCCGACCTGGTTAAAGCTGCACAGTACCAGCAGTGTGATAGAGGCGGTGGCGATAACGTAGTGACGCTCGCGGTTGGCAAAAAAACAAACGCCCGCAGCCACCGCAATCATGCTTTGTATACTGGCTTGGGGGAACAAGCTAATGGATGCCCAGCCCGCAATGAGGCCAAGCACAGTGCCGAGAATGCGCTGTGAGAGAAAACGACGCGTGGTGGCAAAGTTAGGGCGACAGACGAACAGCGTGGTAAGCAAAATCCAAAACCCCTGTTCAGGATCAAGCCACTGGAGCAACCCATAGCCCACTAACAGTGCGGTGGATAAGCGCACGGCATGGCGAAATGTGGGTGAGCCCAACGTCAAATTTAGCTGAACGCGTTTCCACGCTTCTAGCACGCTGGAGGGGGAGCGGTCGTAAAGCGAGCTATCACGACGGTCATCGTCGGTGTCTGGATTGTGGGCACTGGCAATCTGAGCTTCCAGGATAGACAGGTTATCGGCAAGGGCATTGAGCGGGTGCATGAGCGGACGCCATTCTGGCTTACCGCGTTCGCTTAGGTTGTCGATAGAGGCGCGTAGGTCGGCCAGTGCCTGCTCGCTCTGTTCATGACCGAAGGGGCGGTTAAGCAATAGCGATTTGGCTAGCTGGCGGCAGGCGCGGCCTTGCTGGTCTAAGAGTCGCTGGCAACGAAAGAGCACGTCATGGTGAAAAAACGCGTCGGTGAGCGCGCTATAGGGGTAGTGGGTAGAGCTTGCACGCTCATGAATATCCTGGGCGATAAAGTAAATCTGTAAGTAGCGGTTCAGCTTGCGGCTGCCACGCTGCCCCTCTAAGCGGCGAAAAATCATCTCTTTTGCTTGGTTGAGGGCATCGACGACTTTGCCGTTTTGCCTGGCTAGCGCCACGCGTCGCGCCTCTAGATCGACCCCACGGACAGGCTCAAACAGCGCAGACTTCAAGATTAAAAACTCACCTAGCGCTTTATATACCCGCGCCATGCTCTGTTTAACTGGCTGTCGCGAAAAAAGGGCGCACCATAGGATTGATATAACCCCATACCACGCAGCTCCCGCAAGCAGCAGCAACTGCCGGGAAGCCACGTCTGCATCCACGCCACCGTGCTGTTCAATGTTGATCATTGAGTAGATCGATAGGATTAACGTGCCCGACGCAATGGTCGCGTACCGCTGACCAATGGCACCTAGCATAATTAACGTGAAGGTAGAAACTGCCAGCCCAGCTGCGAACAGCCACGGCCAAGGGAAGAGCCACTGAACAACAAACGAGGCCGATGCAAAGCAGGCAAGTGTCACCACTAGCGCCTGTAAGCGCCCCTGCCAGCTGTCATCGGTTTCAGAAAGCGCACTCGCAATAATGCCCAAAAAAAGCGGAATCACCAGCGCGATGTCACCTGCAAAACCGCTAAACAGCAGTGCCCCGCTGAACGCAATAAACACGCGCAGGCTGTAGGCGAACTTATCTAGGGTCCATAGACGCCGCAGGGGCAATGAAATAGGCATAGAGTCTCTAATGGGTCGCTTCTTTTAGACTTTAGTTTAATGCTTAGTATAGAGGGAAGCGGGTGTGCTTGTCTTTATCCACCGTTTTTAACGGTAGTGTTCAATGGCTACTTAAAGCATCGCTATTTAAAGCATGCATCACTATTTAAAGCATAGCCGAACAAGCGTAAGGCTTGGCAACAAGAGCCTAGTCAGTGAGCGTTTGGCTTGAAAGATAGCAGGAGCAATAAGAAGAATCTTAGGAAGGAACCCGCCACCTTGTGGTGGCGAGTTAGTTATTACATATTTTTCAGTAGCTTTTGAAGCTTGTTCATATCGGCGGAGTCGCCCACTAGGCGGACTTCACCGGCTACCATGCCATCCAGAAATGCCTGTTGCGTTGGCTTTTTAAGGATTTTCAACGCGGCATCCTGATCGCGAAAACGAAGCTCAAGGTCTAGGTCAACGGGTAGCCCTTTGCCTGTATCAATGCCTTTCGGCGTCATTCGATAATACCGGGCAATGCTGAGGTCTTCCGTGGCAACACCCCAGTCCAAGCCACGCATTCGCTCAAGTTGCTCACGAAAGCGTGGTTTGCGTCGCAGGGCTCTTTTAAGCAATAAGCTCAGTAGCCACAGCGTCAGCTTGAGTTTCATTAGGAAACGGCGTCCTTAAGCGCTTTGCCGGGCTTGAACGCAACGTTTTTGCTGGCGGGAATCTGTAAAGGCGCGCCAGTTTGTGGGTTTTTGCCGGTACGTGCGGCACGCTGGCGCACGGTAAACGTTCCAAAACCAATGAGAGCGACATCTTCGCCTTTGGCAACGCTGTTAGTGATTTCGTCCAAAATAACGTTCAGGACTTGACCTGCTTTGTCTTTGGATAGATCAGCGTTTTCAGCAATTGCGGCGGCGAGTTCAGGTTTGCGCATAAAGGTATCTCCCTATGTGAAAATCAAGCGTAAGCTCATCAGTGTTGTTAGAGGCACTGCCCAGCTGGTGGCTTTTTAGCCTAGCCGTTAAAGCGGCGAGAATCAGCCTAGCAGTGCAGGTGCTACTCTGGAAAGCTCCACTTTCCTTCTCACGCAGCTGCCTGTCAACGCAAATCCAATCAAACGACCGTCTTTATTTTCAGCAATCGCTGTCATTTCACCGCCTTCTCCCTCAATTCTCCACTGTGCTGGTGTGGTGATCGGTGGGTAGGCAACCACGGGTAGTAACGGCGTTTTCACAATGACGGGCCACGCGCCAAAGCTGACTCCGGTTGGCTTTCCGGCAAGTGTCGACGCCAGCGCTTTTACGCTCGCCTGTAAGGGCTGCACGTACATAGCGTTAACTCCCTCAACGCAAGCCACATCCCCCAACGCAAATATGTTCGGTTGAGAGGTGCGTAATTGGCGATCAACAACGATACCGCGCTGGGTGACCGCCAAACCTGCTGCTTCAGCAAGTTGAATGCGCGGGACTAAGCCGGTGGCGAGTAGCGCGATGTCGGCAGCATAATGGTCGCCATTCTCAAGGCGAAGTGAGAGGGCGTTATCTGCGTCAAGAGCCAGTGTTTGCAGGTTATGCCCTAACGCAAGTTGGATGCCTGCTTCTTGGAACGCATTAGCCAGCGCCCGGCCTAGCGGCTCGGGGAGCAGGCGTTGCAGTGGTGTGCTTTCTGGCGCAATGAGGGTGACTCGATGGCCGCCAGCATGAAGGTCATTGGCGAACTCGCAGCCCACCAGTCCGGCACCGATAATCGCGACACGCTTAGTAGACGCTGCTCCTAATGCGGCATAAAACTGGCGATACTCGTCTAAGTCGTTCACCGTGAAACATCGTTTGGCGACATTTTCGGGCAGGCTGAACGGCGTATAGGGAGCCGCCCCAGTGGCTAGCACTAGATCGTCATAGTGGAGTTGCTGGCCGTTACAGAGTTCTATGCGCTGGTTATCCACATGCAAGTGTACGACTTGGGTGTGGGTAATTAACTCAGCGTTAAGTTCTTCTGCGACGCTGTGGGCGTCGCGTTGGGCGAGCTGATCTGGCGTTAAGCGTTTCGCAAAGCCTGTAGAAAGCAGCGGTTTACTGTAATCATCGCCACTATCGGCGCTGATGAGGGTAATGGCACGTGTATCGCCTTGTCGGCGTAGGGCGCGGGCAAGACCAATCCCCGCCATACCGGTGCCAATAATAATCAGTGATGAATGGGAAAATAGCGGTATTTCTTGTGCGGGCATGCAATCACCAAAAGTCGGCGGAACAAAAGCCTGTGAGGTCACCATGTTACACTAGCTTTCTGTGTATTGACCGCCTTGGAGACCCTGGTGATCGCCCCTACTGTTCGGCAAGCTTCTCTACTTCCTTATCGGCTATTTCCTCACTGGCTTCCTGTTGCTGCGGCTCGTCCTGCAATGAGCGCTTCGTGGTGGCAGTGGGTGGCATCGACGGATTCCTTAACGACGCGGCTAATCGTTGCAGGTGGCGTCAGCACGTTTCGGGTGCAATTGTTGCGACAAACGATTGGCCTACCTCTACGAGATGAAGCGCTAGCGTTGGGTATTAAGCCACGCTGCTATGCATGGCTGAGGGAAGTAGCGTTGTGTTTGGACGATAAGCCCTGGGTGGTAGCACGCTCGGTAGCGCCACTTAATCAATTACAAGGGAAGGGGTTAGATGGACTTGGCGAGCGCTCACTAGGTAGCTGGTTGTTTCAACAGCCTGACTTGGTGCGCGGGCCACTCTACGCCACCCGCCATCAGCCACGCTTTGTCGCTGAACAGTGCGCTTCTCTTTCAGACAGCGTATGGGGACGGCGCTCAGTGTTTCAACACAGTGGGTTATCGCTATTGGTACAGGAATATTTTTTATCCGCCATGGCAGATGATCTTGGCCTGCCTTCGCGCTAGGCTATCGTCAGCGTTTTCTTTTTGAGAGGTAAGCATGGACCGTTCTCTGTTGAGGCCAACGGGATGGGCTCGAGTGGCTGATTTTTTACATTTAATGCGATTGGATCGCCCAATTGGTACTTGGCTATTGATGTGGCCCACCTTATGGGCGCTGTGGATAGCGGCAGAAGGCGTGCCTGGCCGGAATGTTCTACTGATCTTTATTGCTGGTGTGTACGTTATGCGCGCCGCGGGCTGTGTGGTCAATGATTACGCTGACCGCCATTTCGATGGCCATGTAAAGCGCACTAAGCAGCGTCCGCTAGCCACTGGGCGTATCAGTGAAACCGAGGCACAGCTGCTGTTTATAGCGCTGGTAGCTATTGCTTTCATTTTAGTGCTATTGACCAACTGGTTTACGGTGCTGTTGTCGATAGGCGGTGTTGTATTAGCGTTCATTTACCCCTTTATGAAGCGCTACACCCATTTCCCTCAGGTGGTGTTGGGGGCTGCGTTCTCTTGGGCGATCCCCATGGCATTCGGTGCGGTATTGGGTCATGTCCCGTTTGAAGCATGGTTATTGTTTAGCGCGAATGTGTTGTGGACCGTTGCCTACGATACCCAATACGCCATGGTCGACCGCGATGATGATCTTAAAATTGGTATTAAATCTACCGCGGTGCTGTTTGGTAGCGCTGACCGTCTGATAATTGGTGTGCTACAAGTGGCAACACTGGGACTGCTTGCCTGGGTAGGGTGGCGTGTTGGTTTAGGGGGATTTTTCTGGCTTGGGCTAGCCGCTATGGCCGCCACGTTTGTCCACCAACAACGGTTACTGATTGGTCGTGAGCGTGGCCGCTGCTTCCAGGCATTTCTTAATAATCACTGGTCTGGTTTGTTAATTTTTGCAGGTATTGCACTAAGTTGGTGGCCAATAACTGGCTAAATATCCTCTATGTCATAGAATTGTCATCTAGTCATGGTGTTATCGTCACTGACATGTCTTTGATTTACCTTTCATTGAACACCGTGAGGCCCTGGAATGACCGCCAAGACCGTTTTGATTGTCGATGATGAAGCGCCTATCCGCGAGATGATCGCAGTGGCGCTGGAAATGGCTGACTATCGCGTGCTTGAAGCGGATAACGCCCAGGATGCCCACGCGATGATGGTTGACCACCAGCCAGATCTACTTTTGCTGGACTGGATGATGCCAGGTACCAGCGGTATTGAGCTTGCAAGGCGCTTAAAGCGCGAAGAAGCTACTGCCGAAGTGCCTATCATTATGTTAACCGCTAAAGGCGAAGAAGATAATAAAATTCAGGGGCTTGAGGCTGGAGCGGATGACTATATCACCAAGCCTTTCTCTCCCCGTGAACTGGTAGCGCGCTTAAAAGCGGTATTGCGACGTACCACCCCTCGTGGCGTCGAAGATCCTATCGAGATTAATGGTTTGCTATTAGATCCCGTGAGTCACCGTGTAAGTGCTTACGGCAAGGCATTGGAAATGGGGCCTACTGAATATCGTTTGCTGCAATTTTTCATGACGCACCAAGAACGTGCCTATACGCGTAGCCAATTGCTCGATCAAGTGTGGGGCGGTAACGTATATGTTGAGGAGCGGACAGTAGATGTTCATATCCGACGTCTACGTAAGGCCTTAGGGGAAGCTCACCAGAGTCTCATTCAAACGGTGAGAGGCACTGGGTACCGTTTTTCCGCGCGGGTGTAACGGTGCGCTTGTGGAGCCGAGAATTATGGCGGATTGCATGGTTAGCTGCCCTGGGGGCTTGTCTCGGATGGTTGCTAGGTATGTCAGGGCTTGGGTTTGCTGCAGGCCTTGCCGTTTGCTTGGTTTATCAACTGCGCCAACTGCGCGCACTCTTTAAGTGGTTAACGCTCCACCCTCATGATGAACCCCCTGCTGCAAGCGGTATGTGGGGCGAACTTTTTGATCGCTTGTATCGCTATCAAAAGAGTCAACGGATTACCCAGAATCGATTGCGTGCCACCCTTGCGCGTATTCAGGAATCATCCGAAGCAATGCGTGACAGTGTTGTCATGCTAGATCGGCATGGTGACTTAGAATGGTGGAATAGTGCCGCGACCGAAATGCTGGGGTTACAAACGGCCCACGACCGTGGCCAGCATATTACCAACCTGCTTCGTGATCCTCGATTTATCAGCTACTTTAACGCACGTAAATACGGTGAGCCGCTAACGTTAACGTCGCCCATCGATGAACGTCGTATCCTGCAATATCAAATTACACTCTATGGTGATGATGAACGCTTGGTAATGGCGCGAGACATTACCCGTTTGCATCGCCTAGAGCAGATGCGTCGTGATTTTGTCGCCAATGTTTCCCATGAGCTGCGCACACCGCTAACAGTACTGACGGGTTATTTAGAAACTTACGGCGACTTGAAAGAGCAACTTCCACCACGTTTAGGGCGAGGTATCGCTCAGATGGAAGAGCAGACGAAGCGTATGCAAAACTTAGTCAATGATCTGCTACTGCTCTCTCGATTAGAAATTGACCAAGGAGGCGAGGATCATCATGCGCTGGTGTTAGGGCCAATGCTCGACAGTATTCGACGCGATGCGCTAGCGCTCTCTAATCAACAGCACAATGTCCAAGTCGTGCTTGAAAGTGATGCGCGGCTCATTGGCAGCGAGCAAGAACTGCATAGTGCTATTTCTAATCTTGTCTTTAATGCCGTGCGTTATACCCCGGAGGGTAGTCAGATAACGCTTCGCTGGAAGTCCATGCCGGAGGGCAGTGCTTGTATTGAGGTCGACGACGACGGCGAAGGAATAGACCCTGTCCACATTCCGCGTTTAACCGAGCGTTTTTATCGTGTTGATAAAGGTCGCAGTACGGCTACCGGTGGAACGGGCCTTGGTCTAGCGATTGTGAAACATGTGTTGCTGAGACATGATGCACTGCTACAAATTGAATCCCACCCTGGCGAAGGGGCTCTCTTTCGCTGTGTTTTTCCGGCATCACGCGTTGTCGAAAGCGAGTCCATACCGCGTAATGCTGTCTAGATATAGATATTGTATAAGTGTGTCACGGTGTCATATAAGTATGGTCAAATAATGCTCATGTGCCATTTGTAGCCACTTTTCCTGCCTAAATTGAAAGATTCTAAGCGTCTTATTTATTTTTTAAAAAAATATAAATTAATGTTTATTAACGTTTTTTTATTATTTTTTATTTTTTGGCATGGCGTCTGCATTATTTTAGGTAAGAGAGAAAACCACAGGAACTGGTAAGCCGAAAGGCAGTCTTTCTTACCATTTAGCAGTATTGAACAGCGATCGAGGAGATGGAATATGATGTCCAAGGAATTACTCAAGAAAGCTGGTATTTTAAGTGTAGCGTTTGGTCTGGTTGCTAGCCCTGCGGTATTTGCTCAAGAGCCAGCGGATCCAGCAAACAATATTTCCCCAGATGAACAGCCTGTCGATTCTCAGCCTGAAAGCACAACAGGTTCGAGTGATTATGACAGCCAAGATTTGACCCATGACGAAGGCGATAACGCCAGCGACATGGAGCCAAGCTCAACGAATCATGGCGATTCAGATGCTGGCTATGACAGCACTGATGAGTTGCCTGAAGAAAATAGCGGCATGTAACATTAACTTTGGTTACATATCTTTTCAAAAGGTATTAAAACTCTTACGCTTATGGATGAGCTATTCAGAGGCAAGGATGTCAAATCGCATGGATGCTCCTAGATTCAAGGACTGAATCTTTCGACGGTCAACACGCTAGTTAGGGTTAATTCCAAGGTTGGAGTCCCTCAAACGGATAGGAAGCTAGTGTTACGTATCGCGATATTAAGAGTGCTCAAGACCCCACTTCGGTGGGGTCTAATTTTTTGTATATAGTATAATCATTGTCACGTTGCCCACTGTTTATTGGTATTAGAAATGCAATTATTCAGATGACACGTTCAGCGACTGGCAAAAAAGGTACCTTGTATCATTACATTGTCGGTTGCTCCATGTAGCAAGGAGCTTTTATTTATGTTGTTGAAAACATTTTTTAAAAATACTTCAGTTTTGGGCCTCTCGCTGGGCCTTGTCGCAAGCCCAATGGCTTTTGCGCAATCTTCCATTGAGTTGAACCAAGAGCGTGCTGATAACCAAGAAATTATTCAGCCTCAATCTCGTAACACATCGGGCCCTGCGACCTATTCAGCTAAGGATCTGATTAACGACAATGACAATACTCTGATATACACTCCCTCAAGCCGTTCCAGCACAACCGATGATGACTCTAAAGCTAACAATAGAGCAGGTTATCGCGCTGAAGAACTAAACCGTGAAGAAGGTAGCAGTACACGCTGGTAAAGAAGGCTGTGGTTAAAAGTGTGTGACAAACAAGGTTATTGAGTAAATTAGCCCCGCTTTGGCAGGGCTTTTTCGATTAAGAATATTATCGATTAACCCTATTAATGCTGATGATGGCGATCAGCCGCGTTGCTTCCTTCTTGGGCACTTTGAACCCAAACTTCTATTTCAATATCGTCTTGCTGGGCAAATTCGAGTGTGATTGGAAACCGGTCACCTTCTTCCAGTGGCTGGTGTAAGCCCATTAGCATTAAGTGATAACCGCCACCCGGGCGCATTGTCAGCGTTTCGTCTTTAGCGATTTCGATAGCATTGACGTGGCGCATTTTCATCATATCGCCTTCCATCTGCATATCATGTAGCTCAACACTTTCGCTCACAGGTGTCTGCGCACTGACCAGTGTGACGGATTCTGCATGAGCCGTAATATCTAGATAAGCGGCACCGTTTACCACACCGGGAGGTGTCGGCGTGGCAAAAGGATGAGCAATCCTTAACTGGTCGGTTTGAACGTCGTGAGCCGACGCGAAAGAGATTGAGCCAGTGAGGAGAGCCGTCAACCAGAGTGCGCGGGTCAGCATGGTCGTATTCCTTGTAGGAGCCTTATTTTCTTAACAAGGCTTATGCTTAATCTTGAGAATAATAGTGAAGCCAAACAAACTTAATGTAACAAATAGGTTGTGTCAGCGTTATAGCGATTAAGCCTTCAGCGATGAGGCGTAATGTCGCGTGTACCGCGGTAGTGGTCGTCCCACATTAATACGGCGCCTGCTACTGCACCGGGAATTAAGAACAAGTTAGCGAGGGGGATCCAAGTCACTAGCATAATCAACCCGCCGTAGGTGAGGCTTGGCCACCACCGCTGCGATAATCGTGTACGCATATCGCGAAACGTAATCTTATTGTTATCCATGGGATAATCTAAATAAGTGATTGCCATGATCCACGCGGAAAAAAGCATCCACAAAATGGGGGCTATCAGGTTTAGACCGGGTATCCAGCTAATGATAAACAGTATGACCATGCGTGGCAGAATATAGCCGAGTTTGACTAGCTCGCGCCCCAAGGCATCGACGGCGGTTTTAGCGAGCCCGCGGTCATCTAAGGGTTCACGCCCTGTCGCTTGACGTTCTACCTTCGCTGCTAAAAAACCATAGAAAGGTGCGGCGATTAAGTGGGTGACCAGGGTGAAGGTAAAAAAGATCACCAGCAGTAGACTGATAAAAAAAAGTGGCCAGATTAGCCATGAGAGCCACTCTAGCCAGCTTGGCACCATTGTCATAGCACTGTCTAGCCAGCCAGAAAAGCGGTTGACCACGAAGCTGAGCATGCTGGCATAAACGATTATATTGACCAAGATGGGTAGGAAAATATAGCGCCGTAGGCCTTTCTGGTATACCAGGCGAGTGCCTCGGCTCAGCGCTGTCATCGCATCCAACATGTTTGCTCCTTATAAAAAACGCCCAGATGGAATATCTGGGCGTATTGCAGGAGGAAACGCCTGCTAGGTCAAGATTTTTTAAGTACCTGTGGGTCGATAGTGTCGGGATCGCTATGGCGGATATCTAACCCTTTGACCAAGTAGACGACGTACTCAGCCAGGTTGTTTGCATGATCACCGACGCGTTCCAGGGCTCGTAGCACCCACATAATGCTAAGTACGGAGCTAATCGAACGCGAGTCTTCCATCATAAAGGTCATCAGTGAGCGCATAGCGCTACCATACTCGTCGTCAACGAACTCATCTTCGCGCACCACTTGCATGGCAAGATCGGTATCAAAACGCGCAAAAGCAGTAAGCGCATCGCGAAGCATTTTACGCACGTGCTCGCTGATATGGCGCACTTCTACCAAGCCACGAATGTTGCCGCTATTTTCGCTCAAAAGTAGCGCATTTCGAGCAATTTTGCTGGCTTCATCGCCGATACGCTCAAGGTCAGACGTTGCGCGAATAACTGCCAGCACTAAGCGCAAATCAGAAGCTGCTGGCTGACGACGCGCTAATACTCGCGTACATTCGTCGTCAATTTGCAGTTGCAGATCGTTCACTTGGCGGTCATTGTCGCGCACTTTTTCAGCAAGACGGCTGTCACCTTCAAGTAGCGCAAAAACAGCATCTTGCACTTGTTTTTCCACCAGACCGCCCATGGCCATCAGGTGGGTTTTTAGCTCCTCCAGCTCTTGGTTGAACTGGCGAGAGATATGTTGGCTATGGCTATCGCTCGTAATATCCATTGAGCACTCCTGACGTAATGTCTTTGGGGCCTAGGTGATGCGGCCGGTGATGTAGTTTTCGGTGCGTTGTAAACGCGGGTTGGTGAACACTTGATCCGTTGGCCCGTACTCAACGAGTTCACCGTGCTGCAAAAAAGCCGTGTAGTCAGAAACCCGCGCGGCTTGCTGCATGTTGTGGGTAACCAGCACAAGCGTTAGCTGTGATTTAAGGTTACGAATCAGCTCTTCAATTTTCAGCGTTGAGATAGGATCTAATGCTGATGCTGGTTCATCGAGTAGCAGTACATCCGGTTGAACGGCAAGCGTACGAGCAATGACTAAGCGCTGTTGCTGGCCGCCAGATAGCTGCCAAGCCGAACGATGCAGGCGGTCTTTAACCTCATCCCAAAGCGCTGCCGATGTAAGCGCCCATTCGATAATGTCGTCTCGTTTTCGCTTGGGTAAGCGTTGCTGTAAACGCAGACCAAAGGCTACGTTTTCATAAATCGACATGGGGAAAGGATTGGGTGTTTGAAACACCATCCCAACGCGACGTCGCAACTCGGTAACATTCATGTCCGGGGCGTGAATATCCTGACCTTCAAGCTGAATATGGCCACTGTGTGTTACCGATTCATTAAGGTCGTGCAATCGATTAATCGCGCGTAGCAGTGTCGATTTTCCACAGCCTGAAGGGCCAATAAAGGCCGTTACACGGTGACGTGGTAGGTCTAACGTTAGGTCTCGCAACGCCGTTTTCCCCGCATAAGCGAGGTGAAACTTTTCAATGCTCAAGCAGCGCTGTTCGGCAGAAAAATGCGTCACGGGTGCTTGAGCCGCATTGTCGGACGATAATGACGCTAACATTCGTTTCCTCGCTGACGCCTCAGATAATGACGCAGAAATATGGCAGTTAGATTAAGCACGAGTACGATTAACACCAGCAGCAGCGCGGTGGCGAAAACCAGCGGAATTGCAGCCTGTACATCTTCACCATGAAAGGCAGTATCAAATAAATGATAGCCGAGGTGCATAAACTTGCGCTCTAGATGAAGGTAGGGAAACTCACCATCTACAGGCATTTGCGGCGCTAGCTTGGCGACGCCTACCAGCATTAGCGGCGCCACTTCGCCTGCGGCTCTGGCGACGGCTAGAATCACCCCCGTTAGCATGGCGGGCGTTGCCATAGGCAACACCACCCGCGTCAACATTTCTAAGCGTGTCGCCCCTAGCGCAACGGCGCCTTCACGCTGGGCATCGGGTATCCGTGCTAGCCCCTCTTCGGTAGCCACAATCACCACGGGTAACGTGAGCAAGGCGAGCGTTAACGAGGCCCAAAGAAGACCACCGGTTCCAAACGTGGGTGAGGGCAGTTCATCACTGAAAAACCAGCTGTCGATAGAACCGCCTACTCCATATACAAATACCCCAAGGCCAAACACGCCATAAACAATTGAAGGCACGCCTGCAAGGTTGCGTACGCCAATGCGAACCAAGCGCGTTAAGCGGTTTTGATGAGCGATTTCGTTTAAGTAAATAGCCGCGAGAACTCCAAACGGAGTAACGATTACTGACATCAGAATGACCATCAAGACAGTGCCAAAAATGGCTGGCCAGACACCTCCGCCAGTATTCGCAGCGCGCGGCCCTTCACTTAGAAATTGCCAGATGCGCTGCCCCCAGGCGATGGTTTTTTGCCCCCAGGACATAGCATTCGGCGTCTGAAAGTGGGTAACACTTGCCAGCGGCTGGCGTAGGGTTTGACCATCAGCGGCGGCTAGCACTAACGTTCCAGGGGCGCGCTGGTTGACAGGTAAGGCAAGCGCATCTTGGATGAAGGCCCAGGCTGCCTGATCTGTTAGTCGTTGATCGCCACTCTCCACAGCGATTAAACGGCCAATAAAATCTCCCCATGGGGTGCGCGTTAAGCGGATAAGGTCGGCTGGCTCGGTCTGCTGGCTAATCTCATCAATGGCAATCCACTGCCAGTTGCTTCCTGTAATATCCTGATTGCCAGTGAAATAGAGCCGCTCTGCCCCCGCTCCTTTGGGCAGCGTCGTTTCACGAACTGACTGTCCAATGACGATGTCACCTGAGTTTAGGGTAACTTCCTCTAACGGTGCTGGCCAAAAATGGCCTAATCCGCGAAGTGCCAGTAGCGTTAATAATGATGCCAACATCAATAACGAAAGCGCCACGCAGGCAGCACAGAGCCAAGGCCAGAGGCCGCTGCCGCTCATTTTTAAAAAACCAACGTTTGAAATACCAGTACGCTGCCAACGCATTAGAGTGTGCTCCCTAAGCGTTGATAGCGTCGGCGCAATCGCTGCCTGACAATTTCAGCTAGCGTGTTCACCACAAAGGTAAAAATGAACAAGGCTAGCGCCGCCAGTATCAGTAAGTGATAGGTCAGCCCGCCCGGTGAGGCCTCGGGAAGTTCAATGGCGATGGAGGCTGATAGTGAACGTAGCCCTTCAAACGGGCTGGCGCTGAAGAGCGCAGTGTTGCCGCTGGCCATTAAGACAATCATGGTTTCGCCGACGGCGCGGCCAGCGCCAATCATTACCGCTGAAAAAACCCCAGGGCCTGCCGTGGGTAGAGCAACCTTCCACAGTGCTTGCCAGCGGCTAGCGCCAAGTGCTTGAGCACCTTCCATTAAGGTAGGGGGCACGTCGGCAAGTGCATCTTCCGCGAGTGAATAAATACTGGGTATCACCGCAAACCCCATCGCAATACCTACAATCAATGCATTTCGCGTGGCGTAATCAAGGCCATAATGTTGATCTAGCAAGCGACGCAGATCGCCACCAAACCAGTGTTGCTCAATAATTGGGGCAAGCCATATTGCGAGTACCGTCATGCCAGCCAGCCACGGAAGAAGCCATAAGCCTGCCCAAGAGAGCGGTAGTCGGTGGCGAACGCGAGCGGCAGTCCGGTGCCACAAATATCCCGCGAGCGCTGCGCTTAGTGGTAGCCAAATAATGATCATCAATGTACTGGCTAGGTTTTGTTCCACCCAGGGGGCGAGTAGTAAACCGGCAATAAAACCGATGACAACACCAGGCACCGCCTCCATCAATTCAAGGGTTGGCTTCAAACGGCTACGGAGTCGTGCTGACATAAATAGTGCAGAGTACATTGCCGCGCCCAGGGCAATAGGCGTTGCGAATAGCATGGCAGCCAGGGCCGCTTTTAACGTTCCCCAGGCAAGAGGCGAGAGTTTTGCAAGGGTGAATGTGTTGCCAAACGCGAGCAGCGGTAGCGTTTCCCATACAAGAAAGACGCCAATGGCTAAAATTGCCAACAAAACACCAACACCACCGGCGGTGATAAGCCCGGTAGCAAGTCGGTCTTGTATATGGCGCAGCGGCTGACGCGAAAAGGGTAGCCGAGGAGGAGTCATGTCGACATCATAGAAAAGCGAAAGCCATCACAAAAATAAGCATGCATGGTCGAGTCTCCTTACCCTATCGTTTATTTATGACAATTAAATGACAGTTTACGGGCGTTGCTGCTGGGCATCATCTAAGCTCTGGGCATCACGTAAATGTTTGGGAAGCGGCACAAAACCGGCTGCTTTGACAATTTGCTGACCTTCTTCAGAAAAAATAAGCGCCAGAAAAGCTTGCTCTACGGGGGGTAATGGCTCGCCGGGCGGCAGATTAACGTAAAGATAGAGATCACGTGATAGTGGATAACTTCCTTGTTGAATCGAGCGTTCAGTGGGCGCAACAGCAACGCCGGATTCATCTACTAGCCGTAGAGCGCTCACCATCGGATTTAAATGGTTGTAGCCTGCATAGCCCATCGCATTGAAGGAGGCTCCCACTGCTGCAATGACCGCAGATGAACCTGGGTGTTCGCTAATATCAAGCCTGAACTCGCCACCGCAAAGGGCCCTCGCCTGAAAGAGCCCATAGGTACCTGATGCCAGATTACGACCATGAAGGGCTATTTGGCCATAGGGCCAATCCGACATCGGCATCAGCGCGCTCCAGCGCCGGATGTGGCGGGGGGAGCCGCAAGCGAGGCTAGTTGAAAAAATCGCATCGACTTGAGGGAGCGTTAGGGTATCCAGAGGGTTATGGCGATGTACCACCACGACTAATGCGTCCCGAGCAACACGAAGTTCAAGCGGTGGATAACCGTAGCGGTCAATAAACTGCTGGCGTTCAGCATGGGTCATGGGGCGCGACATCGGCCCTAGTCGGGTGGTGCCTGCCATTAGGGCGGTTGGCGCGCTGGCTGAGCCTCCGGCCTGAAACTGCAAATTGATATCTGGATAGCGGGCGTTTAAGGCTTCGCCCCAGCGCAGCACCAAGCCTGCCATGGTGTCAGAACCGACGGCACCTAATGTGCCGCTCACCGAGGCTGGTTGCCCCCAAGCAAAAGTGCCTGCCATTAAAAGCCAGCCAGTCAGAATCAGTAGCAGTTGATGTTTCCTCACACGTCGTAAATTGTAACGCTTCAAACGACACCCCTCTTGTGATTAACTATTACCAGCCTATTGCGATGCAGCAACATCACAACAATAACCTTTTGAAGCGACCACCTTATGACACCGCTGGACACTGATTTGGACGATGTGCCTGCTCCGCAGGGGCAGCTCACCTTAAAGTTACTGGCTTCTCGGCAAGATACCAATCTCTATGGTGATATTCCGGGTGGCTGGCTAGTTAACCAGATGGACCAAGCCGCCGAACTGGCCGCGGGCCGAGAGGCAGGCGGTCGCACAGCGACCGTAGCGATTGAGGCGATGGATTTTTTAAGCCCGGTGCGTGTGGGCTCAATGGTGAGCGTTTATACCTGCGTGCGGGAAATAGGCCATAGCTCGATCAAGATTGATGTTGAGGTATGGGTGCGCCCACCTCAAGGCCGTCATTTGGAAGAGCGACAAAAAGTGACCGAAGCGCGTTTTGTTATGGTGGCGTTAGACGATAATGGGCGTATCCGCGCGGTACATAGCTGAGAAACATACTGTTTATTAGCATCAAAAAGGGCGCCTTGGCGCCCTTTTTTGTCGCTACCAAAAGATGGGGAAATGTCTAGGCGCCGACATTATCGCGGTTTTTAAGGTAAGCGTATTCGCCGACATCGCTGAACGGACGCACCAATTTTTGGAAGGCCGAGTAAGATTCATAAACCCGGCGAGACTCTTCGTCATTGTCTACTTGGCGCTGGATAGCCTCTTTTGAGGATTCATACAGCGCTGCCATCACATCTTCCGGGAAGGTGCGTAGTTGAACACCGTGTTCATCGACCAGTGTTTCAAGCGCCTGGGCATTACGGTAGGCAAATTCGCTGATCATAGCGAGATTGGAGGCTCGGGCGGCTTCTCGGATAACGTCTTGCAGGTCTTCTGGCAGCGCATTCCAAGCGTCTAAATTGACAGTGCCTTCTAGCACGGCTGTCGGCTCGTTCCATGCGGAGGTGTAATAGTAATCCGCCACTTGGTGAAGGCCAAACGCCATATCATTGTAGGGCCCGACCCAGTCCGCTGCATCGAGCGCACCCGTTTGCAGCGAGGTGAAAATTTCTGAGCCCGCCATATTGACGGTACTAACGCCAATGCCATTCATCGCTTCGCCAGCAAGGCCTGGCAGACGAAGTTTCAGGCCCTGCATATCGTCGAGAGAGTTGATCTCTTTTTTAAACCAGCCGCCCATTTGCGTCCCGGTATTGCCAACAGCGAAAGGCTTCAGGTTGTGGTTGGCATAGATTTCATCCCACAGTTCCTGACCGCCACCGTGATACAGCCACGCGTTCATTTCAGTGGTGTTCATACCGAACGGTACCGCGGTGAAAAACTGAGAGGCTGCGACCTTGCCGCGCCAGTAGTAGGACGCGGAATGTCCCATCTCGGCAGTACCAGCAGCGACTGCATCAAACACCTCAAGTGCAGGAACAAGCTCACCTGCGCCGTGCACGCGTATGCGCATGCGGCCATTAGAGAGTTGCTCGACTCGACGTGCAAAGTCATTAGCACCTGTACCAAGCGCCGGGAAGTTTTTCGGCCAGGAGGTCACCATATCCCAGGTATAGGTTTCATTGGCGCTAGCGGTGGAAACAAAAGGCGCAGCAGCGACACCGGCGGCACCGAGGCCGGCGGTTTTTAGAAATTGGCGGCGTTGCATGGCGGGCATAACTCCGAAATTATCTGATGTTTTTTTATTAACGCGCAGTGTGCGCAGTGTCCACCAGCCAGTATGCGCTAAGCAGGTTTTAATGGGCAAGTATTCGCCTACAGCTTTACGCTTACGTTAACATCGCTCAAAGTGGGGTGAGTTTGGCAAATCCTAGTACGAGCCATTTCACCCCTTCACCTTCAAAGCTAACCTGTACGCGGGCGCGGGCACCTTCGCCCTCCGCATTCAGAATGATGCCTTCGCCAAACACCGGATGCATTACCCGCTGGCCAACATGCAGGGCAGGTAGGTCGCCGTCGCTTTCAACACGCTGCTGCGCAAAACTTGAGCGTGAAGCGGTAACGGGACGGGAAATATGACCACGAAGGCGGACTTCTTCCAAGAGATGGGGTGGAAGTTCACGTAGAAAGCGCGATGGCCTGGGGAACACTTCTTTGCCGTGCAGACGGCGGGTTTCGGCGTGGGTCAGGTAGAGCTTCTGCATTGCGCGGGTAACGCCGACATAGCAAAGTCGCCTTTCCTCTTCGAGTCGCCCTGGCTCTTCGATCGACATTTTATGAGGAAACAGTCCCTCTTCAACGCCGGCAATAAACACCACGGGAAACTCCAAGCCTTTGGCTGAGTGCAGGGTCATCAGTTGCACACTGTCTTCAAACTCATCGGCTTCATGGTCGCCTGCATTAAGTGCCGCTTCGGAAAGAAATGCTTCCAGTGCCGCCATGCCTTCGCCCGCCTCAGGGGTTTCGAAGGCATCGCCATGCGTAAAGGCGCGAGCAGCGGTCACCAGTTCTTCCAAGTTTTCCACTCGCGCTTGCCCCTTTTCGCCGCGCTCGCTCTTGTGATGTTCGATAAGGCCAGTATGAGTGGTGATGTGGTCGATAATTTCATGCAGTGGCAGGCCAGATGCATCGTTGTCTAATTGCTCAATGAGGTTGGCAAATGTCTGCACGGCGTTGGCCGCACGGCCTTTTAGCGTGCCGTCTTGAATGGCATCGTGCAGCGCCTGCCATAGTGAAATGCTTTGTTCCCGAGCGCGATGGCGCACAATTTCTACCGTGCGGGTGCCAATCCCGCGGGTGGGGACGTTAATCACACGCTCCAGAGAGGCATCGTCATCACGATTAAGCAGTAGACGCAGGTAAGCTAGAGCATTTTTGATCTCTAAGCGCTCATAGAAGCGATGCCCGCCGTAAATACGGTAGGGCATGCCTTGGCGGATCAGCGTCTCTTCCAGTAAACGCGACTGAGCATTCGAGCGGTAAAGAATGGCAACATCGCGGCGATTAAACCCTTCATCGACCTTTTCTTTGATGGTATCGACGATATAGCGAGCTTCTTCTAAGTCGTTAAACCCGGCATAGACAGAAATAGGGTCGCCTTCGACACCGTCAGTCCATAGGTTTTTGCCCAGCCGCTCGCTGTTATGGCTAATCAGCGTGTTAGCGGCCTCCAGAATCGCGCTTGTGGAACGGTAGTTCTGCTCTAGGCGTACGGTGTGAGTGTTAGGAAACTCCTCCTCAAAGCGGCGAATATTTTCCACTTTGGCACCACGCCATCCGTAAATTGACTGGTCATCATCACCGACGGCGGTCATGGGTGTTTGCAGACCAGTGAGTAGTTTTAACCACGCGTATTGCAGCGTATTGGTGTCCTGAAACTCATCGACTAATACATGACCAAAGCGCTCGCGGTAATGATTTAGCAAAGGCGGGTTGTCACGCAACAGTTCCAGGCTGCGAAGCAGCAGTTCACCGAAGTCCACTAGGCCGCCGCGTTCGCAGATAAATTGGTAGCGCTCATAAAGCTCTACCATCTGGCCAAGATAACCATCGCCGTCCACGTTTACTTGGTGGGGGCGAAGGCCTTCCTCTTTGCAGCCAGAGATGAATCCCTGCACCTGACGGGGTGGGAAGCGCTCATCATCGATGGAGTAATCTTTGAGCATCCGTTTTACCAGCCGTAACTGGTCATCGGAGTCGATGATTTGGAAGTGCTGTGGTAGCCGAGCATCCTGCCAGTGAGTGCGCAGCAAGCGGTGAGCGATAGAGTGAAACGTGCCGACCCACACATGGCGCATGGAGATGCTCAGCAGGGCTTCCAGGCGGGTGCGCATTTCCCGCGCTGCCTTGTTGGTAAACGTGACCGCCAACAGGGCATACGGCGAAAGCCCTTCGGCCTGCATTAGCCATGCAATGCGATGAACCAGCACGCGGGTTTTACCGGACCCGGCACCCGCCAGTACCAGTAAGTTACCCTGAGGCGCGCTTACCGCTTCGCGCTGGGCAGGGTTAAGCTGATCAAGTATCGCCGTGACGTCGTCCATATAAGCCGCTGCCGGTTCGAAAAATGGGCGGCCAGTTTAGCACAGCCAGCGAACTGGCTGTGCATACAGTCGAATAGGCTGCTACGACTCTTCAGGGTAACGCAGGGTATTCAGGCTCTTCTTGACGGCTTTCAACTGCTCAGCAAGCTTCGGGCCGCGCGTTTTGGCAACGCCAACGGCAAGGACGTCGATCAGTACCAAATGGGCGATTCGTGAGCTAAGCGGCGTGTAGATTTCGGTATCTTCATGCACGTCGATATACAGCGGCAGGCTCACTTCGCTGGCCAGCGGCGAGTCACTTGGGCACAGACCAATAACGGTGGCACCTGCTTCACGCGCTAAACGAACGCTAGCGACCAACGCCTTGGTACGACCTGTCTGCGAGATAGCGACCACGACATCGCCCTCTTTAAGCGTGACCGCCGACATATTTTGCATATGAGGGTCGGCATAAGCGGAGGTCGATATTTGCAGGCGGAAGAACTTATGTTGGGCATCAAAGGCCACGGCACCAGAGGCCCCAAAGCCATAGAACTCGACACGGTTTGCCATGGCGAGAGCGTTGACCGCACGACCGAGGGCATCATTATCAAGTCGGTCGCGCACCGATAAAAGCGTGCCCACGGTGGAGTCGAAAATGCTGTGGGAAAATTCGGCAACCGAATCGCTATCGTTCATTGAGAACTGGGCAAACTGACTGCCACTAGCCAGCATCTGGGCAAGCTGGAGTTTAAAGTCCTGGAACCCATTACAGCCGAGTGCGCGACAGAAGCGCACGACGGTAGGCTCACTGACTTTAGCCTCTGTTGCGAGGTCGACAATCCGCATATGGATGACCTCGTCAGGATTGCGCAGTACGAACCGCGCAACCTTTTGCTCGGAGCGACGGAAATGCTCCATGCGGCGTCTCATTTCATCGAACAGGGCGCGGCTCACGTTCAGCTCCTTAATTTCTCTTTAGTACTTGTTCGGGCATGCTCACTACAGTATGCCTGAGTGCTTTCCGCAACGTATTTATAGGGACCACGATGCAGAAAGAGTATAAATGCGTTTTAGTCATGCGTTTAAATGCCGTTAAGACATTTCAGCAGGATTCGTCATCATTTTGTCAAGTAGGTTATAGTAAGAAGTGAAGTGCCGCACTGCATCATTTAAAAAACAGTCGTCACGGATGCAGGTGGACGTAGGCATATTCACCTGGAGGAACGTCGATTATGAGAAACGTCGAACGAATTACCTCGGTAAAAAGCGAACTGCTCGATATCTTTATGAGTATGGAAGTGGATGAGCATGTTCAACGCCGGCGCAGTGCCGCGCAGCGCAGCCTAAGGGCGCGTAGGGGAATCGAGCTGCATCGGGAGTTTCAGAAGTTATCGCGGGATATTGCCCCCTTGCCAGACGATGACGAGCAGCAAGAGAGTGAATTGCATTAAAAAAGTGCACTAAAGGGTGCACTTTAAGATAGTAGGGCGGTTGAGTAAGTCCGCCCCGTTCATTCACAGGGCGGCATCTTAGCCAACAGTGCTGGTTGCTAGTGAGGGCTTAAACTTAAAGTAGCCCTGTGACGAACACAGCAATAACGCCCGCGGGCGCTACAAAACGCGCGATGACGTTCCATACGCTAACGCCAGTGGACGAAAGCCCCAGCTCGGCCTCTACACTGTCACGCTTCAAGCACCACGCGACAAATACAATGGCCCCTAGGCCTGTTAATGGCAGCAAGATCTTGCTGGTAAACGTATCGAGTAGATCGAAAATATTAAGGCCGAAGAAAAGCACCTCAGACCACACGTTAAATGACAGTAAGGCGGCAACGCCAAGCAACCATACGCCAATCCCGCTTGCCAATGTGGCAGTGACACGAGACATCGTAGTGCGTTCTTCGAGCATTTCTACCGTTGGTTCCAACAGTGAAATCGCTGACGTTAAGGCAGCAAAGGTCAGCAGCAAGAAGAACATCAAGCCCAGAATTGTACCGCCTGCCATGTTGCCGAAAGCCAATGGCAACGTGACAAAAATCAAGCCTGGACCCTCGCCAGCACTGAGACCATTCGCAAACACAATGGGGAAGATCGCTAGTCCCGCCAGTAGTGCAATCACCGTATCAAGAATGATCACCGTGCGTGCTGTGCTAATAAGATTAACGTCTTCACCAAGGTAAGAGCCGTAAGCCATCATGATGCCCATACCCAGCGACAGGGTAAAGAAGGCTTGGCCCATGGCAGCGAGTACAACACCACCATTCAGTGCACTCCAATCAGGACGGAACATAAACGCTAGCGCTTCGCCGAAATAGCCACTTGCCATCCCATAGCCCACCAGTATCAGCATTAATACAACCAAGGCAGGCATCAGCAGCCGGGCTGCGCTCTCTAGGCCCTTGGTTACGCCGCGCGCGACGATACCAATGACAAGCAACATAAAGGCAGTATGCCAAAGCAGCAAAGTTGTTGGGCTCGCCAGCATGCCGCCAAAAAGACCACTAATTGCGTCAGCATCTTGGCCGTTAAACGTACCGATGACTGAGCTAAGGGTGTAGTTCAGCGACCAGCCCCCAATGACACTGTAAAAAGACAGAATCAGGAACGCCGCTAATACGCCGCTCACCCCGATTAACGCCCACGCCTTAGATTTACCATGATCGGCTGCAAGGTCAGCCATGGTATTAATTGGATTTTTTTGGCCACGGCGGCCAATCATCCATTCAGCCACCAAAATGGGCAGGCCCACCAACGCCACGCAAGCAAGGTAGACAAGCACGAAAGCGGCACCACCGCTGTCGCCCACCATGTAAGAAAAGCGCCAAATGTTGCCAAGTCCAACGGCTGATCCAGCGGCCGCCAGCACAAATCCCATGCGCGATGACCACTGTGCATGTGCAAGTTTTGCCATGAAATCACCTGTTTAGTTAATTGTAATAAGGCGTTATTAGCCTAATGTGCTGATTTTCGGAAAATAGAGAGGTTACAGCGTTATTTTCCGAAAGTACGCGCAATTTATCCGATCGTGGTGGGGGTTGCCAGTCAGTTAGCCTAAAAAGATCGGTCAAAACAGTTGGCTCTGCTTCTCGCCGGCGAATGACGAAAGCGCTGGCAAAGTGATGCGGTGTTGAACGTCATGATACAAACGGCGGGCTAGTTCTGGTGACGTTCGATTATCTGCAGTATGCACAAATAAGAAAGGGGTTTTCCCCTGACTTATCCACAGGGTGAGGCGGTCTATCCACGGCGTGAAATAGTCCCTATTAATTGTTTTGTCAATATGGCCAATGAAGCGAATGACCGGATAATTCGCTGTCGAAAGCACGTGTAGCGGGAGTTTCGGCTTTTCTTGCTGTGCATGCGCTAAGCCAGAATGGTCATTGGCGGGTGTTGAAAACACCGGACGAACATCAAGCATTACGCGGTTAGCTGAATAAGTTATTAACAAGCGGTTAAGGGCTTTTTCTGCCTCTCCTTTGAGGAAAAAAGCGGGGTGGCGTACCTCCACTGCACACGGTAAGTGGGCCGGCCATTGCGCAAGTAGTGCTGCTAGCTGGGGCAGCTCCGAAGGGCCAAAATCACGTGGTAGCTGAACCATGGTAGGACCAAGGCGATCATGCAAGGGTGCGAGCGCCTCTAGAAACGCCCAGGCATTTTCCGGCTGGGTTAAACGCTGATCATGGGTGACCGTGGCAGGAAGTTTAAAGCAGAAACGAAAATGAGGGGGTGTTTGCCGCGCCCATGCAGCCACCGTGTCTGCCTTTGGTGCGCCGCTATAAAAGGTGGTGTTGCCCTCAACGCTTGAGAAGACCGCTGCATAATCGCTTAACAGGTCAGTTTTGGCATGCCGTGGATAGAGGGTGCCAAGCCAATCCTGGTTAGCCCACATAGGTAGGCCCAAATAAAGAGGGAGCGTCATGTTGAGGCCTTTGGTGGTGATTTTATATTAGTGTAATCGCTTCACGGGAGTGTTTAGGTGCTTTTCTAGGGCATAGTTATGGCGATTAAATAGATAAGAAATGAAGCTTTACATGATACCAGTACACTCTTTTAAGTATCGTTTAGCATTGGTGTCAGTTACCCATACTGCTCAGGCGCTGGCAGTGTTAGGAGGAAGGTGATAGAACGGGGTCATATCGCTATTTCAGCTGGTTTACGTTAGGCCCAACCGTTCAGGAGGACGTCATGCGTCAGGGAAAAGTCTTGGTACTACATGGCCCCAATCTCAATTTGCTAGGAAGTCGTCAGCCAGAGATATATGGCTACGAAACCCTAGAGGACGTGAATAATCTTCTGCGTGAAAAAGCAGTGATGGCGGGCTGTGATATTACTTGCCTACAAAGTAATCATGAAGGCGAGTTGATTGATGCTATTCACGCTGCGCGTATTGATGGGACTCAGGCGATTATTATTAATCCGGCCGCTTATACCCATACGTCCGTCGCTATTCTCGATGCATTGAATGCTTTCGACGGCAAGGTAATCGAAGTGCATTTATCGAATGTGCATAAGCGTGAAGCGTTCCGCCACCATTCGTATGTTTCTCTGCGCGCCGACGGCGTGATTGCGGGATTGGGTGTACAGGGTTATCGCGCTGCGTTAGATGCGGTGTTGGTATCATGGGCAGAATAGAAGTGTTTACAAGGGCTGGCTGGGAAGTACGTTAAATGGCAAAATTTTTTAAGGAATTCCGCGAGTTTGCGGTGAAGGGAAACGTGGTTGATATGGCCGTTGGCATCATTATTGGTGGTGCCTTCACGCTGATTGTGAAAAGCCTGGTTGCCGATGTTATGAACCCGGTGATCGGTTTATTGGTGGGTGGAGTCGATTTTTCGAACCTCTTTTTCGTACTAAGAGAAGGGAGCGGTGGTGGGCCGTATACAACGCTTGCTGATGCTCAGGCGGCAGGGGCGGTAACGCTCAATGTGGGATTATTTATTAACGCGGTGGTGAGCTTTACGATTGTTGCTTTTGTGGTTTTTTTGTTGGTTCGCACGATTAATCGAATGAAACGGGAAGAGGCGGTTGCGCCTGCTGACCCGACGGAAAAGCCTTGCCCATACTGCTTTATGGTGGTGCCTATTAAAGCAGTGCGCTGCGGCCATTGTACGTCTGAATTAACCGCTGAGGATGCGGCTGAAATGACGTCAGGTTCGGCTAAATAACGCGTTAATGTAAATAAAGAGGGTGCCCATTGGGCACCCTCTTTCATTGACGGCTTTCTGACGACGTTAAGCGCTTTTCTTAACGGCTTTTTTGGGCTCACTTTGCTTGCTGTCATTGGCGTCGCTTGGTTGCGGAAGCGAGGGCAGTGACTTAGCGAGCATATCCACACTGTGGCGGTAGTAGAGCTGGCTCTTGTTGTGTTCGCCAAGGCTTGCATAGAGGCGAGCAAGCTCGGCGCATACTTCACCGTTAGGGCGTTGACGCTGACTGGCTTCAAAGTACTCCAGCGCTTTTTCCCACTTGCCAGTACGCAGCGAAAGGCGGCCGCAGGTCAGCAATAGTTCGGGATCGTTGGGCCGCTCTTGAAGCCATTTTTCCGCTTTTGCTAATTGGCGTGAGGCATCTACGTTAAGCAGACCGTAGCGTTTCACTAAACGCGCATCCCAGTGGCTGTCCAGCGAGTGGTTAAGCAAGCGCTCGGCGATAGGCTCTTCGTTGGCCTGTAAAAGTGCCTCGGTATAGAGCACGATTAGCTCGGTATTGCCGCGTAGATAGTCCGGCATATCGGCCCATAACCCGCGCACCCGCTCAATGTTCGTGGGGTTTTTGGCCTCAAAAACAATCAATTCACGGTACGCTTTGAATTCCAGCTGCTCACGCTCTTGCTGGGTGATCAGTTTTTGTGCCGCTAGGCGTGGTATTAACTGGCGTAAGCCTTCCCAGTCGTTAACGCTTAGGTGCACTTGCTTAAGGAGCTTGAGCACTTGCGGGTGGTTGGGCAGCTTTTTATCCAGGCGGTTCAGGATAGCCAGTGCTTCCTCAGGCTGCTGACGATCAACCATCAGTTGAGCCTGCATCAGACCAATGGCCGTATCAGCCCCTTCGGTAGTGAGCTGAGCCTGGTTTAAATGCTCTTGAGACTGCTCATGGTGGCCTTGGTAATGCGCCGCCAGTGCCGCAGAAAGGTAGTTGACAAGTGGTGTGCTGGAATCGTCAGCCGCTCGCACCAGCGTTTTCTCGGCTTTTTTCCAGCGGCCTTCGGTTAAGGCAACCAAACCGCGCACGGTACGTTTCATTGCACGACGATTGCGGGCACGGCTATTCCAGGTGCGAAAACGCCCCACCGGACGAATAATGCCGCTGAGCAGGCGTAAGGCAAAGTGTAAGACGATAAAGGCGCCTAGCAGCAGTACCAAGCCGAACCAAAACGACGTTTGTACCGAGGTGTCACCAACGCGTATTAACCAATAGCCTGGCACTGACATCATCAAGTGCCCGAACAGTGCGCCGACCGCTAGGCCGGCAACAACTAAGAGAATTAGTTTTCTCATGCATCACCTCCACCTTGGCGACGCGACTCAAAGCGGTTTTCAATGAAGCCCGCTAGTGCTTGTTGCGAAGCACTGATGTCCGGCAATTCAGGCTGCACCTGGGTTTGCTTTAGTTCTTGCAGGCGAGCAATAACGCTTTGAGTCTCTTCACGTTCGGTGTCGTAGTAGCCGTTCAGCAGCGCTAGTGACTTATCGATGCTTGCCTCAAAAAGCGCTTGCTCTTCTTTCAGCAGTGCCAGCTGAGACTGTTCAAGAATCAAGCGTAGGCTTTGACGCAAGTAGGACTCTTGCTCTGGTGTAATCAGTGTTTCTAATGCTTCATCGTGCTGACGAATCACTACAAGATCTTTTAGTTCTTCACCAAAGCGAGCCAACTGACGCTGGAAGGTGCCCGTGGGCGGCTGCTCAATACTAGAAGTAACAGCGCGCTCTTCAATCTCTTGTGACAGCCGTAGGCCAGCGATACGCTCTTGCTGAGCGTTCAGCGCGAGATAAATACCGGTGCGGTCAACCTGCGGTACGGCATCCAGGGCTGCAAGTTCATTCGCAATTTCACGACGTACTGGCGTTAGTGCCGGATTGTCAGCATCAACCAAGCGAGCGTCGGCAGTGCGTAGTAGGGCGGCAGCACCCTCAACGTCACCTTCCAATTGCAGGCGTTGGTTGGCTAGCCGTAGCAGATAAGCGGCCTCGGCATGTAGCCAGTCACGCTCATCGGTCTCCTGCTCTTGAGACAGCTGCGCTAGCACGTCGTCTAATGTGCTGTTGACCTCACCACGGTAGCTATCCAGTTCGCTACGCAGCTCGCTCATCGTGCTGTCTAGCGCTTGGGTGCGCTCGGCTTCGCTGCTTTCAATACGTGATGCTAGGTCGCTAACCTCTTGCTGCGAGGCACTGCTTTGCGTTTGCTGGGCCAGCTCGTCTATACGCTGCTGCTGATTATCCAAGCGCTGCCAGCCTTGCCAAGCAGCAAACGCAACGGCGAGTGCCAGGATAATCACCAGTGCAATGGCGATACCGCTGCCTTTGCCGCCACCATTGCCACTGTTCGCGGTGCTGTTCTTAGAAGAAGGCGGGACATGTGCAGCATTTCCAGACGTGCTAGTACCACCGCTCGTTGGCTTGGTGCTTGCCGTCTGCTTGGTTCCTGCTGATGATTTAACGTCTGCCGAAGGCTTAGGTTCTGCAGAAGACTTAGGTTCTGCAGAAGGCTTAGGCTCAACAGATGACTTAGTATCCGTTGTCTGTTGGGGGGCCGCACTTGGTTTGGTCGAGGCTTGGTCATGATTGACGTTCGCTGATACGGTGCTGGCATTGGGCGCGTTATAGCTCCCTTTATTACGGCGACGCGAGCGGCTGTTTTTAGCGGCGTAAGAAGACGCTGTCGTGTTGCCTGTTGTTGCCGTTTCGCCGCTCGACGAGGACGTGTCGCTCGGTTTAGCGTCGTCTTGAGATGCATCGGCAGACGCGTTGTGTACGCCTTCCTGATCGTTTGGTTGTTTGCTCATCTGTCGCTAGCCCTTATTAAGTTCCTTGATCGACATCGGCACCCTTTGGGTTGCAGGACCGACCCAACACCGCTGCCAGTGCAGCTGGCGTTGCTCCCGACGCCACCTTGAGGTCACGAAAACCCAGTTTACCGGCCAGTTTAGCTAAACGGTGACTGGAAACGATTAGCGGTTGGTTCAACGCTGCTTGTTCACACCATCTTGCCAGATGTTGAAGCAGTTCGCCGCTGGTAGCGATTAACGCTTGATAATCGCCTGTTAATAGACGCTGCTGCAGGGCAGGCGTTGGCGCTTGATATACACGTCGATACACCGCGATGCGGGTCACATTGGCCCCGCGTGCGCCTAAGGTATCGGCTAATAATGAGCGACCACCTTCACCAGCCACTAGCAATATACGTTGGTGCGTAAGCGTTTTGAGAGAGGCAAGTGACAACAGTGCCTCACTCGTGTCTTCCCCATGGTCAGGCGGAGGTATATGGACACGTACACCCAGCTGTTCAAATAGTACGCCTGCCGTCGCACGGCCGACACTGTAGTAATCAATGCCAACAGGCAGTTGGGGCCAGTAGCGATCAAGCGCTTCGCTTAAACAGTAAGCGGCAAAGGGACTGACCACCACTATTTTATGGTACTGATCAATATCTAACCAAATGCTGCGCTGCACATAATCTTCGGGCAGCGGCTCTAAGCGCATAACGTCAAGTTGCTCGACATAAGCCCCCTGAGAACGCAGCGAATTTGCTAGTGCCTCTCCCCGATCACCAGGGCGGCAGATCAGTACCGGTTGACTCATACGTTGCGGCCATACACCTCGGCTAAAATATCGCCTGCCCCTTGATCTAACAGGTCCTCAGCGATTCGGATACCCAAGGCTTCGGGCTCATGAATAGAACCACTGCCCTCTGCTCGCAGTACCTCTGTGCCTTCTGGGTTACCAACCAAACCGCGCAGCCAAATGGTGTCGCCTGCCTTATCAAGTACAGCATGACCTGCGATAGGTACTTGGCAACCGCCTTCTAGGCGTGTGTTCATGGCGCGTTCGGCACGCACACGAGTCGCTGTGTCGGGATCATCCAACGGGGCTAATAATCCGATTAATTCGGGGTCATGGAGACGACATTCGATGCCTAATGCTCCTTGGCCACAGGCGGGAAGGCATATTTCAGGCGGCAAGGCTTGCGCAATGCGCTCATCGAGACCTAAGCGTTTCAAGCCAGAAGTGGCAAGAATAATGGCATCAAATTCGCCAGCGTCTAATTTTGCTAGGCGAGTCTGCACGTTTCCGCGTAGATTAAGAATCTGCAGGTCAGGTCGCGCCTCGCGCATTTGCAGGCCGCGACGTAGACTAGCAGTACCAATACGAGCACCCTCTGGTAGCTCGTCGATGCTAGTATAGTGGTTGGAAACAAACGCATCGGTTGGATCGGCACCTTCCAAAATGACAGAAAGGCCGAGTCCTTCAGGAAAGTGCATAGGAACATCTTTCATTGAATGAACGGCGATATCTGCGCGCCCATCGAGCATGGCATCTTCCAGCTCTTTCACAAAGAGCCCTTTACCGCCAATCTTGGAAAGTGGTGTATCGAGAATTTTATCGCCCTTGGTTGATAGCGCAATAAGCTCGACTTCCAGGCCGCTGTGTGCCGCCATCAAGCGGTCGCGGACGTGCTCGGCTTGCCACATAGCAAGCTGGCTTTTACGCGTGGCAATGCGCAATTTAGTGATGGATGACACGTGATTCTCCCTTTGTCGCTGACAGGTCGCGACGAACTATGATAAGTCTCATCATAAAGCACCCAGCCACACAGTAAAAATAACCGGCCGAATTTAAGGCCAGTGCTGTCAGGCAAACCACATGTTTAGGTAATGCCATGCCCGTTGTTAAATCTCAAGGCAAGTTAGATCAGTTTTTTTTATTATCGCAAGATTTATTCTTCAGCATTGATTTCGCGGGTATTTTACTTAACGTCAATCCGATGTTCGAAACCCTGCTGGGTTATCCCGCTAGCGCATGGATAGGCGAGTCTTGTGGCAAGGTAGTGGACCGTCGCGATATTCCGGTTATTGAGGAGGCATTGGCGCGCCTACAGTCCCAAAAGAAAGTACCTCCGTTTGATGTTCGAGCAGTAACGGCAGAGGGGAAAATGGTGTGGTTGGAAGTTACCGCCGCAGTGGGAGAGCACGTCATTTATGTCATCGCCCGTGATATTTCGCGACGAAAAACCGTTGAGAAACAGCTTATTCGTAATCAGAGACTCTTCCAAATAGCTGGCGAGACCGCGCTGATTGGCGGCTGGTATGTCGATATGGCCGAAAGGCTGCCCATTTGGTCTAACGAGGTGTGCCGCTTGCATGGCGTTTCACCCGGGTTTCAGCCCACTGTTGAGGAGGCGATTGATTTCTATGCGCCGAGTTCAAGGCCACGTATTCGTGAGGTTTTTGAAGCTTGTTGCGAGAGCGGGGTTAGCTTTGATGAAGAACTCGAAATCATCACTCGGCAAGAAGTAAAGCTGTGGGTAAGAGTCATCGGCAAAGCCGTTCGTGACGAGCTAGGACAAATTATTCAAGTTCAGGGGTCAACCCAAAATATCACTGAGCGCAAAGCGACGGAACGACAGCTCACACTGCTAGAGCGGAGCGTTGAGTCAAGCACGAATGGTGTGATTATTGTTGATGCCCAGGGTCACGATTTGCCAATGGTTTATGTGAACGCGGCATTTGAACGAATTACGGGCTACTCTCGCGATATGGCGCTAGGGCAAAACTGCCGTTTTCTTCAGGGCGAAGAGACAGACCCCGCCACACTGGATCAGTTGCGTAGAGGGATTCACGCTCAGCAAGAAGTTCATGTGGTAATACGCAATTACCGTCGTAACGGGGTGCCATTTTGGAATGATCTGTATATTTCTCCCGTGCGCGATACAGCAGGTGCTGTAACGCACTTTATCGGTGTGCAGAATGATATTACCGCCCAACGCGAATCCCAAGCGCAGCTTCGACATAACGCTTGCCACGATGCATTAACAGGCTTGCCCAATCGCTTGCTGCTCGACCAACGACTGGCACAGGGCTGCTTGCTTGCTAAGCGCTATCATCGCTATATAGCTGTGCTATTTGTCGATCTGGATGACTTTAAACCCATTAATGACACGCTTGGCCATGAGGTAGGCGACCATATTCTCATTGAAGTCGCCAAGCGCCTTGAGGAAGAGTTGCGCCCTTGGGATACCGTAGCGCGTTTCGGGGGCGACGAATTTATCGTTTTGCTGCCTGACCTCGCCCACGAAAAAGATGTTATGCAGGTGGTGGAGCGACTTCTCGCTCGTCTCTCTGCGCCCTACTGGTATCGAGGCAGCGAGCTGCGTATTACTGCCAGTATAGGGATTGCCACTGATGATGGAACGATTAGCGAGCCGCGCCAGCTTATACAGCAGGCAGATTTGGCGATGTATAAGGCCAAGCGGCAAGGGCGTAATACCTATGAGTGGTATACCGATGAGCTAAATCGTAAAGTTTCCGAACGGGTTAATTTACGTCATGCGTTGCAACAAGCCATAGAGCAATCGCAATTTGAGCTGCATTACCAGCCGCAAATACATGGCCCCACTGGTGGCGTCTCTGGCGTGGAGGCGCTGATTCGCTGGTATCACCCAGAGCGTGGCAACATTTCCCCAGGCCAGTTTATTAGTTTGGCAGAAGACACCGGGCAGATTATGCCGATCAGCGAGTGGGTGTTGGAGAGGGCGTGTCGTGATGCTGTCAGGCTTAATGCGAGCGCAAATATGCCCGTTACAATGGCGGTTAATATTTCGCCCATGCAGTTTCAGCGTTCAGGTTTTCTGGCATCTATTCAGCAGGTACTTGAGAAGAGCGGACTAGCGCCCGAACTATTGGAGCTAGAGCTTACCGAAGGCGTGCTAATGGACAGTACAGAGCACGCCATAAAAACATTGCAGGATCTGCGCTCTCTGGGCGTGCATATTGCACTGGATGATTTCGGTACCGGTTTTTCAAGCCTTAGTTATCTCAAACGCTTGCCAATTAACAAGCTTAAAATTGATCGATCATTTGTACGAGATGTGGTTAACGACTCTCGGGATGCTGCGATTGTAGACGGTGTGGTAACCATGGCGGCCAAGCTGGGTCTTGAGGTTTTAATTGAAGGTGTAGAGACAGCAGAGCAGTATGCGTACCTCAATGCCCGTCATAGCACGCATTTCCAGGGCTTCTACTTTGCTCGTCCAATGCCATTTTCAGCCATACGCACTTTTTTACGCGAATCTCCTTATCCGTTTAGTGATCTTGAACCACAGCCGACGTAAAAACGACTATAAATCGGCATGCCGCTGAGTGCGGCGACTCTGGTACACTTTCTGATAACGATTCCTTTAGTTTAGTCAGCAGGATATGCCTCCGATGAGCCAAGCTACGAACCAATCTTGGGGCGGTCGCTTTAGCGAGCCCACCGATGCTTTTGTTGCACGCTTCACCGCGTCTGTGACTTTTGACCAGCGCCTAGCGCGCCAGGATATTCAGGGCTCCATTGCCCATGCGACTATGCTGGCTCGGGTTGGTGTACTGACCGATGATGAGCGTGACACCATTATCAACGGCCTCACCGAGATTCAGGGCGAAATCGAGCGAGGCGAGTTTAACTGGTCGATTCCGCTTGAAGACGTGCACATGAATATCGAAGCGCGGTTGACGGATAAAATCGGTATTACAGGCAAAAAGCTACATACAGGCCGTTCACGTAATGATCAGGTAGCGACCGATATCCGCCTATTTATGCGCGATGAAATTGACGTGATTGAAGCGGAATTGGTTCGTCTGCGTGAAGGCATGATTGAGCTAGCCGACCGTGAAGCCGATACCATTATGCCTGGTTTTACCCACTTACAAACGGCGCAGCCGGTGACCTTTGGCCATCACCTACTGGCATGGCAAGAGATGTTAACCCGTGACCACGAGCGCTTGCTTGACTGCCGTAAACGCGTGAACGTTATGCCTCTTGGCGCTGCGGCGCTAGCGGGTACCACGTATCCCATCGACCGCCATGTCACTGCCGAGTTGCTAGGCTTTGATCGCCCAGCAGAAAACTCGCTGGACGCTGTCTCTGATCGTGACTTCGCTATTGAATTCACCAGCTTTGCCAGCATTCTGCTAATGCATCTATCGCGGATGAGTGAAGAGTTGGTGTTGTGGACCAGTGCCCAATTTGACTTTATCGATCTGCCTGATCGCTTCTGCACCGGCTCTTCAATCATGCCGCAGAAGAAAAACCCCGATGTTCCCGAACTGGTTCGCGGTAAAACGGGCCGAGTGTATGGTCACTTAATGGCGCTATTAACGCTGATGAAGTCTCAGCCCCTGGCCTACAACAAAGACAACCAGGAAGACAAAGAGCCGCTGTTTGACGCCGTTGATACCGTGCGCGACTGCTTAAAAGCCTTTGCCGACATGGTGCCAGCTATTGAGCCGAAAAAGGACAGCATGTATGAGGCCGCACGACGCGGATTCTCAACCGCCACGGACCTTGCTGATTACTTGGTTCGCAAAGGCGTCGCCTTTCGCGATGCCCATGAAATTGTCGGTCAATCAGTGGCTTACGGTTTGAAGTCTAAGAAAGATCTGTCTGAAATGACCCTTGAAGAACTGCAGCAGTTCTCTGCCACGATTGAGCAGGATGTTTTTGAGGTGCTCACGTTAGAAGGCTCCGTAGCCGCCCGTAACCATATCGGTGGCACCGCGCCTGAGCAGGTTCGCGCTGCTGCCAGCCGTGCCCGCGAGGCGTTGGCAGCGCTGAAAGGTGATGCATGAAACGCTGGGTTACCACCGTTAGTGCGGTGCTGCTGCTCGCGCTGCTATTAGTGGGATGCGGTCAGAAAGGGCCGCTCTATTTGCCTGACGAAAACACCAATGGATCGGCTGCTGAGCAGGAGGGGTAATGGATCACTTTAACTACCGTGATGGCGTGCTTTATGCCGAAGACGTCCCGCTTACCCAGATCGCCGCTGATCTGGGCACGCCCTGTTATGTTTATTCAAAAGCCACGTTAGAGCGCCATTTCCGAGCCTATACCGAAGCTTTGGGTGGTCATCCCCATTTAATTTGTTATGCGGTGAAGGCTAACTCTAATTTGGCAGTGTTGGGTTTGCTTGCTCGATTGGGCGCTGGATTTGATATTGTTTCGATTGGTGAGCTTGAGCGCGTGCTGAAAGCGGGTGGTGATCCGAAAAAAGTCGTGTTTTCAGGCGTTGCCAAGCAGCCTCATGAAATGGCTCGTGCGCTGGATGTCGGCATTAAGTGCTTCAATGTTGAATCCCGCCCCGAGCTTGAGCGATTAAACGCTGTTGCGGCGGAATTGGGCAAGGTGGCGCCGGTATCACTGCGGGTAAACCCAGATGTGGATGCAGGCACGCATCCTTATATTTCTACTGGGCTGAAAGACAACAAGTTCGGTATTCCAGTCGACGAAGCGTTGGATGTTTACGCGCTGGCTGACAGCTTACCCAACTTGCGCGTCACCGGACTAGACTGCCATATTGGCTCTCAGCTCACGGAAACGGCACCATTTTTAGATGCTCTTGAGCGGCTGTTAATGTTGATGGAGCGGTTGCGTGAGCGCGGCATCGAGATTGACCATTTGGATTTAGGTGGCGGGTTAGGTGTCCCTTATCGTGACGAAAAGCCACCTCAGCCGTTTGATTATGCGAGTCAATTGCTGGCACGCCTTTCTCGCTGGGAGGGCGGTGAAGCGCTTACTTTGCTATTTGAGCCGGGTCGCTCTATTGCCGCTAACGCAGGTTTAATGCTGACCCGTGTAGAGTTCTTAAAGCCCGGCGAAACCAAAAATTTCGCGATTGTTGATGCCGCCATGAATGACCTGATCCGCCCTGCGTTGTACCAGGCATGGCAGGCGATTGTGTCGGTGGATACCCGCCAGCAGCGTGAGCGTGCGGTCTATGATGTGGTAGGTCCTGTCTGTGAAACCGGTGATTTCCTTGGTAAAGAGCGCGATCTGGCAATCGCTGAGGGCGATTTACTGGCCGTTCGATCAGCAGGTGCTTACGGCTTTGTGATGGCATCGAATTACAATAGCCGTCCGCGTCCTCCGGAAGTAATGGTCGATGGCAGCAACTATCATGTGGTTCGCGCTCGGGAAAGCCTTGCAAGCCTGTGGGCCGGTGAAACTCTGCTGCCGGAAGGGGAGCGCTGATGCTGTTGCACTTCACCAAAATGCATGGTCTGGGTAATGATTTTATGGTGGTGGATCTGGTTACTCAGCGAGCGCGTTTGCGCGATGAGCAGATTCGTCAGCTAGCAGACCGGCGCTTTGGCATTGGCTTCGACCAATTATTGGTGGTTGAGCCGCCCCGTGACCCAGAGATGGACTTTCGCTACCGTATTTTTAATGCGGATGGCAGCGAAGTTGAAAATTGCGGCAATGGTGCGCGCTGCTTTGCACGTTTCGTTCGCGATCAGCGCCTGACACATAAGCATGAAATTCATGTGGAAACTGCCGGTGGGCCATTGGTACTTAATGTTCAACACGACGGTATGGTGCGCGTTGACATGGGTAGACCCCGTTTTAATCCCGCCACGTTGCCGTTTGAGGCACCGGGGGACCAACCACTACACGCTGTCGAGGTCGACGGTGACACGCTGGAGCTGGGGGTTGTCTCAATGGGCAATCCCCATGCCGTGCTGCAGGTGGAAAGTGTTGATAGTGCGCCGGTAGAGCATCTTGGGCCGTTGCTTGAGTCTCACCCTCGCTTTCCTAAACGGGTGAATGTGGGGTTTATGCAGGTTGTGTCGCCCAGCGAAATTCGCCTGCGGGTGTATGAGCGTGGCAGTGGCGAGACGCTTGCTTGTGGCACCGGCGCTTGTGCTGCTGTCGCCAGTGGTATTCGCCAGGGGTTGTTGAAAAGCCCGGTCACCGTTCACCTGCCGGGAGGTCAGTTAAGCATTGAGTGGCCCGACCCCGAAGCGCCGTTGGTGATGGTGGGCCCTGCTACACGCGTCTTCGACGGTCGTGTCACACTCAATTAATCCGAGGAGAACGGCGATGTCTCAAGCCCCCGAGCCGCGCAAAACGCTCGACCCTGATCAAGTGGCGTTTTGGCTGGCTCGTCACCCCGATTTTTTTGTTGGTCGTGAAGGCTTACTGCAGCAACTTAAGGTGCCGCATCCCCACATTGATGGGGCGGTATCACTGCTAGAGCGTTTGGTGATTGATTTACGCCAGCGTGCTGAAACAGCAGAGGGACGGCTTGAGCATCTTCTAGAAACGGCACGGCATAACGAAGCCCAATACCGACGCCTACGGGAGACACTGCTCAGTCTGGTTGAGGCAGAAGATCGCGATACCCTGGCACAAGCGCTCGCTGTTCAGTTGAGTGAGCACTTTCAAACGCCGGCAATGGCGCTATGGTGCCCATCCTCATTAAGTGACGATGAGCCAACACCGCCTCAACCGCCGCGTCACGTGCTAGACCAGCATGCCAGCGCTCGTCTTGCCGCCCTACTAGATGGGCGCACCAGCCGTTGTGCCAAGCTCAGTGTTAGCGATTGGAAGTGTTTGTTGCCACATACCAAAGCACCCCGGCGTGCGGGCTCCTGTGCCGTTTCGCGGCTTTCCGCGGGCGAGCAGCTGGGGTATTTACTTCTCGCAAGCCCAGATCCCGACTGTTATCGCGCCAGCATGGATACGTTGTTTACAGAGTATCTGAGCGATATCGTGGCACGGTTACTGCTTCGCCTGGAACACCATGGGTAGCCCACGCGCATTAACGACGCAGATCGAAGCGTATTTACGTAAGCTTGGTACCCATGCAAGCCCTGCCACGGTGGCGGCGTATCGTCAGGATTTAAACGCTCTGCTGCGTTTTTCTGAGCAACGCGGCGTCACCGATGCGGCGACGTTAGACACTGCATTTCTGCGCGCCTTCTTAGGAGCGGAGCGCATTCGCGGCCTCGCACCGAGAAGTTTAGCTCGCCGCCGTGCTGCGCTATCACGCTTTGCTGATTATCTTGTGCAGCAACATGTGCTTGCCGACAATCCTGTTGGACTATTGCGCACGCCAAAGCAGCCTAGCCATTTACCAAGACCGCTTGATGTTGATGCGCTATCACGTTTTTTAGATACGCCCCACGATGGCACGCCACTGGCAATACGTGACCAAGCTATGCTTGAGTTATTTTACTCTAGCGGCCTACGGTTAGCGGAACTTGCCGCGCTGGATGTGGGTCACTTAAATGCTCACCATGTGCGAGTGATGGGTAAGGGCAGTAAGCCTCGGCAAGTGCCCGTTGGTAAGCGAGCGGATCAAGCTATTGAGGCGTGGCTGTCTTGTCGATCTGCGCTGGCGGCAACGGGCGAGATGGCGTTATTTGTCGGCCAGCGTGGGCAGCGTCTGGGACACCGCGGTATTCAAAAGCGCTTGGCGCAACTTTCTATTGTGCGTGGTTTGCCTGAACACCTCCATCCCCATCGCCTGCGCCACTCGTTTGCAAGTCATTTATTGGAATCCAGCCAAGATCTGCGGGCGGTGCAGGAATTGCTGGGCCACGCTAATTTATCGACCACTCAAGTCTACACTCGCCTGGATTGGCAGCACTTGGCCGAAAGTTATGATGCTGCTCACCCCCGCGCAAAACGCCGCACGACACGGAGTTAACCATGGCTTCTCTGCAAGCGATTACGTTTGATCTTGACGATACGCTATGGGACAACCAAGGCGTGATGTTAAAAACGGAAGAGGGTCACTATCGTTGGCTAATTGAAGCGCTGGCAACGTGGCGCAAAGCACGCCATGAAGCGCCATTAGCGCTGAGTTACCAGCAGGGGCTGACTGATTACTTGGACCGCCGCCAAGAATGGGCCAAGCGAGTGCCTGAAAGGCGTGGCGACTTTACCTGGCTGCGTTTGCGGGCGTTAGAAGCACAGTTGGAAGCTCAAGGCTTAACACGCAGTAGTGCGTTGCTATGGGCCGCCGCTGCTATGAATGAGTTTCATCGCCTGCGGGTTCAAGTAACGCCGCACCCCGAAGCCGCGGGGCTATTAACCGCGTTGAGCGAGCGTTACCAACTAGCCGCTATTACCAATGGCAATATTCACCTTAAGCGTCAGCCGTTAGCAGCGTACTTTCCCGTCGCTATTGCTGCAGGCGAATTACTGGCACCAAAACCAGATCCTAAGCCGTTTCTCACTGCCTTGGAGCGTCTGAATGTTGTGCCACACCGGGCCATGCATGTAGGTGACTCTTGGCAAGAGGACGTGCTACCCGCACAGCAGTTGGGCATGCACGCCGTATGGATCGCCGCGCAGGGCGACCAAGCTTTGCCAGCACGTACCCACCGCATTGCCCACGTGAAAGAATTGCCTGAGCTGATCGAGTGGTTGGAGCGACGCTCGTGAAAAAGCGGTTTGTTTAAGAACAATGGGGTGTTTGGCAAGATTCCGTTTATTGGAGAAAACTTGGCTTGTTCGGTAATCCTTGGTTTACTCAGGAGTATGCAGCCACTGGTCGAGCTTTTGAGAAAGCGTATCTACACCGTCGCGCTTGAGCGATGAGAAAAGCTGAACTGAGACTAAGTCTTCCCACTCTTTAAGGCGAGAACGTACTTTTTGCAGCGAGGCGCTAGCAGGGCCTTTTTTTAATTTATCGGATTTAGTCAGCAGAATGTGAACCGGCATTTCGCGCTTATCCGCATAATTGAGCATCATTTGATCGAACTCGGTTAGCGGGTGGCGCACGTCCATTAGCAGTACAAGGCCACGTAAGCTGAAGCGGCCGCGCAGATAGTCAGACAGATGCTGCTGCCACTCAAGCTTCACTGCTTCAGGCACTTTGGCGTAGCCATAGCCGGGCAAATCGACTAAGCGGCGCGATTCGTCGTTCATGACGCTGAAAAAGTTGATCAACTGGGTGCGGCCTGGTGTACGCGAGGTGCGGGCAAGGGCATTCTGTTGAGTAAGCGCGTTAATCGCGCTTGATTTACCAGCATTCGAGCGTCCAGCAAACGCGACTTCTGCGCCGGTATCGTCTGGACACAGAGCAAGTGTTGGTGCGCTAATCATAAAGCGGGCAGTGGGATAGTTCAGTCGAGCGACTGGGTGATCATTGGCAGTAGACATGGTGTTAATCCTGAAAAACAGACGTATAAGACGGCCCGTTTCACCACGTTAACGTGAGTAAATGACGGTACCGCGACGAATTACCCCAAAAGCAGACCTGGACTTGCATTCCCGCCGCTAGGGTGATTCGTTATAATGCAAGCGGTTTATAACTGCGACCTGGGGCGCTAGTGTACCATCGCGCTCTAGCCAGCAGCGACCAACACGACATGTTGTTCGTTTTGGCGGAGCTGACCCTGGTAAAGTGCTGAACCTGGGCAGCGCCCAGGGTGCGTACCAGTCAATAATCAAACGGCATAGTGGAATAGCAATGAGAAAGTTACTGGCAAGCCTGGCAATTACCATGGGTGCCGTTGGCACCGTACACGCTCAAACCGACCACCAAGCTGACGCGGATGCGGCGGCAGGTCGTGAACTGGCTCAGTCCTGTGCGGCCTGCCATGGCCAGCAGGGTGTTAGCCCATCGGGCGCTTTTCCAAACCTAGCGGGGCAGCAAATGTCCTATCTAGCCAAGCAAATCATGGATATCCGCGATGGCGACCGCATGGTTCCCACCATGGCCGGTCAAGTCGATGATTTCTCGGATCAAGACGCTTGGGATGTCGCGGCTCACTTTGCAGGGCAAGACGCGAACCTTGGCCAGACTAGTGATGAAGACTCAGAGCTTTTAGCTCGCGGTGAAGAGTTGTACCGGGCGGGCGATATGTCCAAAGGCATTCCTTCGTGTAGCGCTTGTCATACACCGACGGGGGCCGGTATCGGCAGCGCAGTATACCCGGCGCTTTCAGGTCAGCACGCAGAGTATACAGTGTCCACGTTGCAAGACTTTGCTTCCGGTGAGCGTGCTAACAGCCCGAACAACATCATGGGTGATATCGCTTCCAAAATGAGCGATAACGATATGGAAGCTGTAGCGAATTACCTGCTAGGCTTGAACTAGTCGCAGCTAATCAAGGTGCCCTATCTCGCTGGTAATTAAAGAGATAGGGAACCTCTATGCATGCTCAGCAGTCACAGTCTCGCTCATTCTTGGAGAATTTTCGCTATGTTGAAAACGTTAATGGTCGCGATGGCTGGCTTAGGTTTATCTGCGGCAGTAAGTGCTCAGGAGCTGGTAGAAGGTCAGCACTACACACTGCTCGAGTCGCCGGTGGAGACACAGGTCGAAGAGGGACAGATTGAAGTGACCGAAGCGTTTTGGTTTGGCTGCCCGCATTGCTACCGGCTGCAAACACCTGTAAGTGAGTGGTACGAAACACTTGAGGACGACGTTAGCGTTGTTCACATGCCGGCCACCATGGGCGGTGACTGGAACACCCACGCGACAGCGTTTTATGCAGCAGAATCTCTGGGTATCGAAGATGAACTGCATGCTGATTTCTTTGAGGCCATTCATGAAGATGGTCGCTCACTGACAGATGCGGATGAAATCGCAGAATTTTTCTCTAATTACGGCGTCAGCGAAGAAAAAGCTAAGCAGGCGTTGACGGCGTTTGGCGTTCGCAGCGAAGTCAACAAAGCCAATAGTCGCATGCGTGAAATGCGCCTGATGGGTGTGCCGGCACTTATTGTTGATGGCCGCTACGTTGTGTCGCCAAGCACGGCAGGTAGCTTGGAAAATATGCCGCAAATTGCGGATGCGCTTGTCGAGCGCGTGCGTAACGAGCGCGCACAATAACGGTGTTAGAGCATGGTCACGCAGGTGGGCAAGTAGGCTCGTCTGCGTTGTCTTTGGCCGAGCGTGGTCATATTCGCTTACTGACGTTTAACTTGCAGGTAGGTATTCAAACGTCGGCCTATCATCACTACCTCACGCGTAGTTGGCAGCACGTGTTGCCTCATCCCCAACGGCTTAAACGCTTGGCGCAAATGGGCAATGTGTTAGAGCCATTTGATGTAGTGGGTCTGCAAGAGGTTGATGGCGGTAGTTTTCGTTCCGGTCGTGTTAACCAAGTTGAATACCTTGCCACTAAAGCAAGGTTTCCCCACTACTTTCAGCAGCTAAATCGTAATCTAGGGCAGTTTGCTCAGCACAGTAATGGGCTATTGTCACGTATCGTGCCTAGCCACATCGAAGAGCATCGCTTGCCAGGGATGTTGCCAGGGCGAGGCGCAATTCACGCACGCTATGGTGAGGGGCCTGATGCACTGCATATCTTTGTAGCCCACTTGGCGCTGAGTCAGCGTGGGCGTGTGCGTCAGCTGAATTATTTAAGCAATATTATTGAGCCGCTGCGCCATGTGGTCGTCATGGGGGATCTAAACTGCACGCCTGATCAGCTTCATGCCCATGAACGTTTTAGCATGTCGCTGCCACTTCACCCGGTTAAGCCACTGCTTAGTTATCCATCTTGGCAACCCCGTCGCGCGCTGGATCACATCCTGCTTTCCCAGACACTTGAAACCGCAGATGTCCATGTGTTGGACCATCTGTTCTCTGACCATTTACCGATTGCTGTCGATTTACCATTACCTCCAGCCTGTCTAGCGGCAATCCGCCAAAGCGTTTAATAATAAGCGTGCTAGGCGGTTTATGGGCGCTGCATTGTCTGCGTATTTGCGCTATTGTCTGGGGCGCTGACTCCCCTTAGCCGTTTTACGCGAGACACTTCCATGTCAGACACAACACAACTACCTGCGTTTATCGCTGCGCTGGACCGCGCTTCGGAATGGTTCGGGCGTAGTCTTGCGTGGCTGATCATCATTATGATGTTGATTCAGTTCGCGATTGTACTGCTTCGTTATGTTTTCAGCGTTAACAGCATTTTTATGCAAGAGCTGGTGATGTATATGCATGCCAGTGTCTTTATGCTCGCTGCGGCTTACACCTTTCGCCACGATGGCCATGTGCGTGTCGATATTTTCTATCGAGGAATGACGCCTCGCCGCCAGGCGATGGTTAACATCGTGGGTATTATTACGCTCTTGATTCCCGTGATGATGTTTATCATTGCTTCAAGCTTAGGCTACGTTGCTAACTCCTGGCGTGTTATGGAGACCTCTTCAGACTACGGTGGCATTCCAGCCGTCTTTGCACTGAAAACCTTAATACCGATCTTTGCTGCGCTGATGATAGTGCAAGGTGTCATTGAGGTCGTGCGCAATAGCTACGTATTTACTGGCCGGATACCCCCATCTGTTGGTGGTGATAACCACCTTGAGGAGCGCGTTTGATGTTGGAATTTATGCCGCTTATTTTATTTGCCACCATCTGTATCGTACTCATGTTCGGTTTTCCTGTGGCGCTTTCGTTAGCGGGCACCGCGCTGTTGTTTGCTGGTATGGGTTTAGGCCTTGAGGCTATCGGTGTAAGCGCCAATTTCGACAGTGGTTATCTCGCCGCGCTACCCAATCGGCTTTACGGCATTATGACCAATCAAACGTTATTGGCGGTGCCACTATTTGTCTTAATGGGCGTTTTACTTGAGAAGTCCAAAGTAGCCGAAACACTGCTCGATGCAATGGCGCTGCTGTTTGGTGCTATGCGGGGGGGTTTGGGCATCTCCGTGACCTTGGTCGGTATGCTGATGGCGGCGTCTACCGGCATTGTGGGAGCCACCGTGGTGACCATGGGGCTTATGTCGCTACCTACCATGCTAAAGCGTGGTTACAGCACCTCGCTTGCGACCGGCACCATTTGTGCGACCGGCACGCTAGGCCAGATCATCCCGCCCTCCATTGCATTGGTACTGCTTGGCGATGTGCTGTCGTCCGCTTACCAGCAGGCTCAGCTCTCGATGGGCATTTTTAGTCCTAAAACGGTCTCTGTGGGAGATCTGTTTATGGGAGCGCTGGTGCCAGGGTTGATTCTGGTAGTTATGTATATGATTTACGTTGCTATGGTCGCTTGGCTACGCCCGCAAATGGCGCCTGCTGCTGACCGTGAAGAGCTAATGGCCGAGCTTGGTCATACATCAGGTCTGGGATGGCTGCTATTGAAAGGCTTAGTGCCTCCCGTCGTACTTATTGTCGCGGTGCTTGGCTCGATTTTAAGCGGTTTTGCAACCCCCACTGAAGCCTCTGCCGTTGGCGCCTTTGGTGCTCTGGTGCTGGCCATTGCTTATCGTCAGTTGGATTGGGCAACGCTGAAAGATGTGCTGCGTTCAACCACCCATGTGACCACCATGGTGTTTATGATATTGATTGGTGCGGCGCTGTTTTCGCTGGTTTTCCGAGCTTACGGCGGCGAGCATATGGTGACTGATCTGTTCGAAGGCATGCCCGGCGGTGTGGTGGGCGCCACTATTATCGTGATGCTGGTCATCTTCCTGCTTGGCTTTATTCTCGACTTTATCGAGATCACTTTCGTGGTGGTGCCCATCGTTGGGCCGATTCTGTTGGCCATGGGGCTAGATCCGATTTGGCTGGGCATCATGATCGCCATCAATCTGCAAACGTCGTTCTTAACCCCACCGTTTGGCTTTGCACTGTTTTATCTGCGCGGTGTAGCACCACCTTCAGTGCCAACTTCGGCGATTTATCGTGGAGTCATTCCGTTTATCCTGATGCAGCTTGGCATGTTGCTGATGCTAGCGTATTTCCCTCAACTGGCCACTTGGCTCCCTACTCAATTTTGAAAAAGGCATCTTTTTAGGCTAAGTCATTTAGATTAGTGCCCAGTTGAAAACTATCGTTACTATCAACGCAACTACGTGGCAATCTTAATTAAAAGCAGCCTAGCTGTGCCAACGAACGGCTTGCAACAAACCGCTTAGTCAAACGGGCTAGGCGGCCTCCCCCTGACTATAACAGCAACAATAGAAGCAAGAGGGTTATGTATGAAAGCCAAAGCGCTACCTGTCGCCATTGCGATGACAACCGCTCTATCCGCTAGCTTGCTAGTGGTCTCAAGTTTTGATAATCAGGCTCAGGCACAAGAAAACTTCCGCTGGAAAATGGTCACTTCCTGGCCGAAAAACTTTCCAGGCGTGGGGCAGGGGCCTGAGCGTCTCTCGCAGCTAGTGGAAGAAATGTCCGATGGTCGCCTAACCATTGAAGTATTCGGCGCTGGCCAATTGGTGCCTGGGTTTGAAGTCTTTGATGCTGTGTCTGACGGCACTGCTGAGCTTGGCCACTCTGCTTCTTATTACTGGAAGGGTAAAGCCCCTGAAGCACAGTTCTTCGCTGCGGTGCCATTTGGCATGAACGCACAGGAAATGAATGCCTGGTTGTATTATGGCGGTGGCATGGAACTGTGGAACGAAGTTTACGAGCCCTTTGGTGTGGATGTCATGGTGGGGGGGGCTTCTGGCGTTCAAATGGGCGGATGGTATAACAAGGAAATCAATTCCATTGAGGATCTTGATGGCCTGAAAATGCGCATGCCGGGCTTAGGCGGTGAAGTGATGAGCCGTATGGGCGTTGCCATTGTGAACATGCCAGGCGGCGAAATCTTCACATCACTTCAGTCAGGTGCCATTGATGCGACTGAGTGGATTGGTCCCTACAATGATTTAGCCTTTGGTCTACATCAGGCTGCCGATTACTACTACTATCCTGGCTGGCACGAACCGACGGTGATGTTTGAAACCATCGTCAACGAAGAAGCCTTAGCCGAGTTACCCGCTGATTTGCAGGCTATCTTGACGACCGCAGTGCGCGATATTAATGCGAGCGTACTTGATGAGTACACCGCGCGTAATAACGATGCGCTGGAGACGTTGGTCAACGAACATGAGGTTGAGCTGCGCCGCATTCCTGACGACGTGTTGGCTCAGGCCCGTGAGTATTCAGCAGAAGTCATTGCTGAGTTGGCTGAGTCGAGCGAGTTGGGTACACGGATTTATGACTCCTATCGTACCTTCCAGGATAAGGTCGAAAACTACCATGCAATCTCTGAACAGGCGTACTACAACGCACGGAATCCAGATGGAGACACAACGCAGTAGCGGCTCAATAGCGATGTAACTATGCTATTAGCATGCTGCTCTCGTTGAACACACAATGGCCGCCTAAGAGGCGGCCATTGTTTTAGTTAAGAAGCCCCTATTGAGCGCTGTACTTGGGTATTCTAGAGCACTACTGAACCGTTAAGTAAGGAGCCCCATGTCCAACGATTTCCGCCTTCGCAATGTACTTACCATCGCTGGTTCCGACCCCTCGGGTGGTGCGGGTTTGCAGGGTGATCTGAAAACCTTTTCTGCGCTGGGTGTCTACGGGACCAATGTCATCACTGCTGTCATCGCCCAAAATACCTGTGGTGTGGCTTCTGTGTATCCGGTTTCACCTCACGCTATTCGCGAGCAGTTAGAAAACCTGATAAATGATGTGGCATTAGATGCCGTTAAAATTGGCATGGTCGCCAGCCGCGAGGTTGCCGAAGTAATTGCTGAAGTATTGCGGCAAAAACGCCCCCGCTGGATCGTGCTGGACCCGGTAATGGTAGCCAAAAGTGGGGATATTCTGGTCGATGACGCAGGCATTCGTGCTGTGCGCGATATATTGGTACCGTTGGCTGACGTGATTACGCCCAATTTGCCTGAAGCGGCTGTGCTTTTAGATGCCGAATCACCGAATTCGCTGGATGACATGGAGGCGATGCTGCCAGCGCTGGTTGAGTTGGGCGCTCCTTATGTGGTGCTGAAAGGTGGGCACTTACGTGGAGATACCTGCCCAGACTTACTGGCAACCCCGGACGGCCACACATGGCTTCCTGCCTCGCGTATCGACACTGATAACTTGCACGGCACGGGTTGCGCGCTCTCGTCTGCGATCACTGCGTGTCTAGCAAAACTACCGGACAATGCGTCGTCAGATGCACCTAAGCAAGCGATTGGCGAAGCTAAGGTGTGGTTACATGCCGCATTAGAAGCGAGCACTCGGCTAAATGTCGGTCATGGGCGTGGGCCAGTGCACCATTTCCATGCGTGGTGGTGATGTAAATGACCTAGCGCAATAAGCGTGCAGAGCAGCAATCGAAAAGGTAAGACACACCTTGCAGTATGCGCAAACGAACACCATGCTGAACAGTGCCTGTTTGGCTATCTAACGTGCCTACTGACGGTGCCGACTTGGTCGGCCAAGGAGTTGTGCCATGTCTCGCACGCTGCTGTTCGCCACGGACCTTTCTCAGGATAACCGCGCTGCGTTTGCTCGCGCCCTTCGGCTGGCCTATGCACAAGGGGCGCAGCTCGACATTCTTCACGTCCTTGACCCTTACTTGCCCCGCCGTGTTCTTCACGACGTTGAAAGCGCGGTTAACGAAGATATCAGTGCTACATTGACCGATCTGCGCGAAGATTACGCGCTGGAAGCGCCTTCATTGTTTATTCAAACCGTTGTGGGGGCGCCTCATGTTGAAATCGTTCGAGAAGCTCACGAACGCAATGCCTCATTAATTATTATGGGCATGCACCGTAAGCGCGGACAGAAAGACCTCCTTTTGGGAACCACCGTGATGCGTGTGCTGCGAAGTGCGCCCTGCCCAGTGGTGGTCGCCTCTTATCTACCAACGCAGCCTTGGCAACATATTCTGGTGCCGATCGATTTTTCGCTTACCGCACGCCAAACGCTCAGGGAGGCACTCATTCGCTTTCCAGAAGCGACGTTGACGCTCCTACATGCCTGGAGTTTGCCTGGAGAGCGTGAGTTGGGCTCCCAGGCTAATTTTGCCCAGTGGCGAGACCATGAAGTAGAACGCTTACGTAGGACGCTGGATAACGAGATTGAGAGTTTAATGCGCGATCTTGATGGCGTCCCTGATGTTGAGTTAGTGCTCGAGCCAGGGCAACCTTGTGATGTGCTTCAAGATTACATGAAGCGACACTCTCCAGATTTGGTGATTATTGGAAGCCGCGGCCAGCCCCAGCACAGCAGCCAAGTGACCGAAATGCTGCTAGGCGAACCTCACTGCGACCTCATGCTATGTCGCTCCTGGTAGTTGTTGTACGGAACCTTTATTTTTGTTTTGTGTATGTATAGCTAGTGTTCTGAAAAAAATAGAGGTTTCGCTATGCTATATGTATACAAACACCCTTTAATGCTGGGCACGCTGCTGTCAGTCGGTACATTTTTATCGGCACCTAGTGTGCTGGCAGATAGTGTGACTGAACGGGGAGAGCGCTTTGAGCGCGTCGTTGAAATTGATGGTCAGCGCTACGCGTTAATGGGTACTGGCGTGTTCCGCTATATGATCTGGACCGCCTATGCAGGGGCTTACTACCAGCTTGAGGGAGAAACTGAGCCGCTGCCATTGAGTGATGTTCCTCGCCGCCTTGAGTTAGCTTATTTTCATGACATTGAGGCGGCTGATTTTGCTGAAGCGACTGAGAAAACGCTAAAAGAGTCGCTGACACTCTATGAGTTTAGCCAAATTGAGGAGGACCTAGAGCGGCTGAATCAGCGCTATCGTGATGTAGCACCTGGTGATCGCTATCTACTCAGCTGGGATGGGGAGTCGCTGCAACTCGCCCTTAATGGCGATGTGGTATTTGAAGATGACAGTGCTGAATTCGCCAGCGCTATGTTTGGTATTTGGTTGGGCGAGCGTCCTCTAAGCGATGGTTTTCGTGATGCGCTACTGGGCCAGGGTTAATTCAAATCAGGGTTTTGTCTGATGCCTGTGCCAGCGAGTACACTGTATTATCTTTGGGACACATCGCAAGAGGCAAGTGTGAAGGCACTGATTCAGCGGGTAAAAAACGCCAGCGTGACGGTCGAAGGTAAGACGGTAGGAGCCATTGAGCATGGTTTACTTGCTTTAGTGGGCGTTGAAAAGGGCGACAGTGAGGTCGATGCTGAAAAGTTACTGCATAAACTGCTGCACTACCGCGTTTTCAGCGACCAAGAAGGCAAAATGAATCATAACCTTCAACAGGCTAACGGTAGCTTATTGCTGGTGTCACAGTTTACGTTGGCCGCCGATACTCGCAAAGGTTTGCGTCCCAGTTTTTCTAGCGCTGCACCGCCTGCCGATGGCGAGCGCCTGTTTGACTATTTGGTGGCCAAGGCGAGCGCAACCTGGCCTAGCGTCGCGACCGGCCAATTTGGTGCTGATATGCAAGTGGCGCTAATTAACGATGGGCCGGTAACGTTCATGCTTGAAAGCTGACCTAGTTAATTAGCCTAGGTTTCAAACAGCGTTGGTTTCAAGCAGTGAGGATTAGCCAGCGTAAGGCTAGGCGTCTTCGCTGGCCAACAGCTCTGCTTCCATTGTTTCCAGCGCTTCCTCTGCGGCTAGCCACTGCTGTTCAGCAGTATCCAAGCGACTTTTGATTTTCGCCTGCTGGGCAAGTGCTTCGGTCAGTTCTGCTTTGCGAGCGCTGTCGGTATAAAGCGTAGGATCAGCCAAAATAGCTTCTACTTCTTCAAGCGCCTGCTGAGTTTTCTCCATAGTTTTTTCAGCTTGATCACGCTCTTTTTTCAGTGGTCGCAGCTTCTCGCGTAGTTCTGCTGCTGCCTTGCGAGCGGCTTTCCGGTCACCGCTAGGCTGCTGACTTTGGCGTTCGCTTTTTTCGCTACGCGCATCGCGTCTGCCTTCTTCCAAACGCGCCTTTAGCCATGCCCGATAGTCATCGAGATCGCCATCAAAGGGTTCAACACGATGGTCTGCTACCCGCCAGAATTCATCAACCGTGGCACGCAATAAATGCCGGTCGTGAGACACAAGAATGACCGTGCCCTCAAAACTTGCCAGCGCCTCGGTTAGCGCTTCACGCATTTCCAAGTCCAAATGGTTGGTTGGCTCATCGAGCAGCAGCAGGTTGGGTTTCTGCCAGGCGACTAGCGCGAGTGCCAAGCGCGCTTTTTCACCGCCGGAGTAGGTGCCGACTTCGCCAAAGGCGTCATCGCCCTTAAAGCCAAAGCCTCCTAGAAAATTGCGAATTTCCTGGTCACTTGCCGTGGGAGAGAGCCGTTGCACATGTACAAACGGTGTCGTCGTCACGTCTAAACTTTCCAACTGGTGCTGGGCAAAATAGCCAATGGCTAAATGCTCACCTGGAACGCGCTTGCCCTCTAACAGCGAAAGTTCACCGGTCAATGATTTGATCAATGTCGATTTACCCGCGCCATTGGGGCCTAATAGGCCGATGCGGCTACCGGGTAATAACGTAATGTTGACCTTCTCTAACTGCGCGATATCGCCTGTTTCGCTGCGATAGCCAAGGGTCGCTTGGTCAAGCACGAGCAGTGGATGTGAGGTCTTATCTGCAGCAGGCAGGGTGAAGTGAAAAGGCGAATCCGTATGAGCAACAGCAATATCCCCCATACGCTCCAGCATTTTTACACGACTTTGCGCCTGCTTTGCTTTGGTTGCCTGAGCGCGAAAACGCGCTATAAAGCGCTCAATTTCTTCGCGGCGAGCCTGCTGTTTGGCTGCTTCTGCTTGCTGTAGAGCGAGCTTTTCAGCCCGCGTGCGCTCAAAGCGAGAGTAGTTGCCGCGGTAAAGCTCAAGCGTTTGGTGATGCATATGCACAATGTGATCACACACGGCATCCAGAAAGTCGCGGTCATGAGAAATCAGCAGCAATGTGCCTGGGTAGCGGGTTAGCCACTGTTCTAGCCAAAGTAGAGCGTCGAGATCAAGGTGGTTGGTCGGCTCATCAAGCAGTAATAAGTCGGAAGGCATAAACAGTGTGCGGGCTAGATTCACTCGCATACGCCAGCCCCCGGAAAAGTCCGACAAGGGTCGCTTAAGATCTGCTTGCACAAAACCGAGCCCTACCAACAGCTGCGATGCCCGTGATTCTGCAGTATAGCCATCCAACGTTTCGATAAGCCCATGTAACTCGGCTTCCCGATGCGCATCGTCTGCTTTGCGTGCAGCCAGAAGATCAGCTTCTGCTTGCCGCAATGCACGATCGCCATCTAATACATACTCCACAATGGGGCGATCCAGTGCTTCCACTTCCTGGGCCATGTGGGCAATCCGCTGACCACCGCTCATCTCGACGTCGCCTTGGTCGGGGCCGAGCTCGCTTAGCAGGAGTTTGAATAAGCTCGACTTACCGGCGCCGTTTGCCCCAATAATGCCAGCCTTTATGCCGCTGTGGAGCGTAAGGTCAGCGTTATCGAGTAGCGTTTGCGTACCCCGTTGCAGGGCGACTTGGCGCAGTGCGATCATGCATTCTCCCGAAAAAGTGAGTAAATCAATGTTCGATTCTAACCGATTCCAGCGCTTACAGCAGGCTCCGCTGTGGGATTTTGCACTGACGTTTTATGCCCAACCCGGGGTCGAGCAAGCATGTCTTATTCTGCAGGACAGTGCAGAGGTGGATGTGTGTGAGCTTTTAGTGCACGGCTGGCTCTATCAGCACGGTCTTCAGGCATCACCCCGGGCGCTGGCAGTGGAGCGCAAAGCGCGCGAGCGTTGGCAGCAATCGGTCACGGCTGTTTTGCGCCAATTGCGTCGCGACCTTAAGCCCCAAGCTGCCATGAATAAGGATATTGCTGAGTTGCGAAAGACGCTTCAGCAGGCCGAACTTCAAGCTGAGCGTGAGAATCTTCAACGCTGGCAGCACTGGATATTGCAAGCGTCTAAACATAACCAGCGATTAACAAACTGCGCTATAAGTAAGCAAGATGTTGCACAATGGCTGCAAAGTAAGCTGTTTTACGATGCTCTTGCATTTGATCAGGTGGCTGTGTCACCCGAGCGCGAGAACGTCAGGGAGGCACTTAATATGCTTGCGACACAGCTTGACCGCTACGAGCGACCGCGCTAGCCTGAAATTAAGCTATTTTTGAATAACGCGTGTTTTAAGGTTGTTATTGCATGTGTAACTGTTTCTAAATGTATTCAAGAAAACATGCTTTATGAAGGATGCTTTTATGAATAGTTACTCTAAAGCTACTGACAACTAACAGAGCGTTTGAGAGCGGCACGCTTTATACAAAAATTAAGTACTGGCGCACTCGCATAGCGCGCTTACCACTGCTAGGGGAACTCTGCATGAAGGCAAGCAAGTTAATTTCGACTCGTTCAGTAACGACTAAGTTAATGACAACGGCGAGCATTGGTGCACTACTATTTGGTCTCAGCGCAGCCGCTCAAGCAGATAACTGGCGTTACGCCCACGAAGAGTACGAAGGCGATGTCCAAGATGTGTTCGCTTACGCATTCAAAGAATATATCGAAGAGAATTCAGATCATACCGTTCAGGTTTACCGTTTCGGTGAGTTAGGTGAGTCTGACGACATCATGGAGCAGACCCAAAACGGCATTCTTCAGTTTGTCAACCAGTCGCCTGGGTTCACGGGTTCTCTTATCCCAGAAGCGCAAATCTTCTTTATCCCTTATTTGTTACCAACAGATGAAGAAACCGTCCTCACTTTCTTCGATGAGAGTAAGGCCATTAACGAGATGTTCCCTGAGCTCTACGCCGAACAAGGCCTTGAGCTACTGAAGATGTACCCTGAAGGTGAAATGGTCGTTACCACCGACGAGCCGATTAGCTCGCCGGAAGATATGAATAATAAGAAAATTCGTACCATGACGAACCCATTGCTTTCAGAAACGTATGATGCCTTTGGTGCAACACCAACGCCGCTGCCGTGGGGCGAAGTATATGGTGGCCTGCAAACCGGTATTATCGATGGTCAAGAAAACCCGATTTTCTGGATTGAGTCCGGCGGTTTATATGAAGTGTCACCGCATCTTACCTTCACAGGCCATGGCTGGTTCACTACCGCCATGATGGCTAACCAAGACTTCTATGAAGGCTTGTCTGATGAAGATAAGGAGCTAGTGCAGGAGGCGTCTGATGCTGCTTATGATCACACAATCGAGCACATTAAAGGCCTAGCCGACGAGGCATTAGCTAAAATCCAGGAAGCTTCGGATGAAGTCACTGTGACACGTTTGGATGAAGAACAAATCCAAGCTTTCCGTGACCGTGCTCCTCAGGTTGAAGAAGCCTTCTTAGAAATGACGGGCGATAAAGGTTCTGAATTGCTTGAGCAGTTCAAAGCTGATCTCGAAGCCGTCACTAACGAGTAACTCTCCGTTTAGTACACTCGTTTTAACGGTAAAACACCAGGGGGCAGCCAGCGCTGCCCCCTTTTTTATTTTTATACGCTTACCCGATGCTGACAGCCATCTAACAAAAAAAGCGCGTTACCGTGCGTAAAAGACAGAAAAATTTACGTACATCCAGCGTTGAAGCGGAAAGAGTTATTAACCGTTACGCTACAAAATGAGTAAGGCCGGACACGCTCCGTTCGGTGGTCAGTGAAGGAAGAGGCACTAGGTTTTGAATAGTTAGCTGCCACGCTGCATAAGAGGAGATCGGCCATGACCGAAGAAGAATCCGAAAAGAATTACAGCTCTAGCTTGCCTGGCATACTAGGCGTGATCGACACTGCAATTAGCAAAATCGAGTCAGTCATACTGGCGGTGGGGGTTTTGCTAATGGCGCTGAATACGGTCACCAATGTTATTGCCCGCTTTGTATTTGGTAATAGCATTATGTTTTCAGGTGAATTAAACCGTATTTTAATCATTATGATTACTTTTGCGGGTATCGGCTACGCTGCTCGCCACGGCCGCCATATACGTATGTCAGCCATCTATGATGCCTTGCCCGTCGGGGGGCGTAAGGTGCTGATGATAGGTATATCGTTATTTACCTCCCTTGTTATGTTTTTCCTGCTGTACTACTCCGTGGTTTACATCCTCGACCTTCAAAGTAAAGGTCGCGTGTTGCCATCGCTCGGGTTGCCTATTTGGATCATTTACGTCTGGGTGCCTATGGGGTTCTTAATTACGGGCATTCAGTACCTATTAACGGCAATTAAAAACCTTACCTCTCGGGATGTATATCTCTCGACAGGGGTAGTCGACGGTTACAAAGACACCGAAACAGAAGTGTAAAGCAGGGCTTGCACCCTAGGGGAACGCTATGACGACGATAATGGTAGTCACCATGATTGCCCTGCTGCTGCTGGGCTTTCCTATGATGATCCCGCTGATTACCGCCGCGGTGATCGGTTTTTATATGATGTTTAACGGCTTCGGCCAAATGGATACGTTGATCCAACAGATGATGGCAGGTATTCGGCCTGCTTCGCTGATTGCGGTGCCAATGTTTATATTGGCGGCAGATGTCATGACTCGAGGGCAGTCGGCCAATCGCTTAATTGATATGGTGATGTCCTTTATAGGCCATATCAAAGGTGGTCTTGCGGTCAGTACAGCGGCTTCCTGTACGCTGTTTGGCGCGGTTTCTGGCTCTACTCAGGCAACCGTAGTAGCAGTGGGTTCACCGCTGCGACCCAAAATGTTGAAAGCGGGCTACTCAGACCCCTTTACACTGGCATTGATCATTAACGCGAGTGACATTGCCTTTTTGATACCCCCAAGTATTGGCATGATTATTTATGGGGTTATTTCAGGAACATCTATTGGTGAGCTGTTTATCGCGGGTATTGGGCCAGGGCTTTTAATCCTGTTTATGTTCTCAATATATTGCATTATTTATGCCGTGGTAAAAGGCGTGCCTACTGAGCCCCGCGCTAGCTGGAAAGAGCGCGCTGTAGCCGTACAAAAAGCACTATGGCCGCTAGGTTTTCCCGTCATAATTGTTGGCGGTATCTATGGTGGTATTTTTAGCCCGACGGAAGCAGCCGCAGCCTGTGTGCTATATGCCGTATTGCTTGAGTTTGTGGTATTCCGTTCGCTCAAGATGAACGATATTTATGCGATTGCTAAATCCACCGGTTTAATTACCGCAGTAGTGTTTATATTGGTCGCTGTTGGTAATGGGTTCTCCTGGATAATCTCGTTCGCACAGATTCCGCAAATGATTCTGGAAGCAGTAGGTGTCAATGAGGCTGGGCCTACAGGTGTGCTGATTGCAATCTGTATCTCCTTCTTTGTCGCCTGTATGTTTGTTGACCCAATTGTGGTCATTTTGGTGCTAACACCCATTTTTGCGCCAGCGATTGCAGCGACCGGCCTCGACCCTGTGCTAGTGGGTATTTTGATCACGCTACAAGTAGCGATAGGCTCGGCGACGCCGCCCTTTGGGTGCGATATATTCACCGCGATTGCAATCTTTAAGCGGCCTTACTGGGAAGTTATCAAAGGCACACCGCCCTTTATCTTTATGCTGATTCTAGCGGCAGCGCTGCTGATCATGTTCCCGCAGATTGCGCTGTTTTTGCGTGATGTTGCCTTCCGCTAAGCAGTCACAAGGAGATCGCGGATGTTTAATCGCATTTTAATTCCCGTAGATGGCTCAAAAGGGGCGATTAAGGCGCTGGATAAAGCGGTTGGCCTGCATATGCTTACCGGTGCAGAGCTTTATTTGCTGTGTGTCTTTAAGCACCACAGCTTATTGGAAGCATCGCTTTCCATGGTGCGGCCGAATAAACTTGATTTGCCCGATGATGCACTGAAAGAGTACGCCACGGAAATTGCAGTCCACGCCAAGTCCTATGCCATAGAGATGGGGGCGGACAGCGCGCGAATAAGGGCGTTTGTGAAAGGCGGGCGCCCCTCACGAACCATTGTGCGCTTTGCCCGTAAACGGGAGTGCGATTTAATCGTGATTGGTGCTCAAGGAACCAACGGCGAGAAGAACTTGTTGTTGGGCAGTGTCTCCCAACGGGTGGCGGGTGCGGCACACTGTCCCACATTGGTCGTTTAAGACACCAAACTACTGAACTTAATAGCGGTCTCACTAACACCCGCCTTCTCAGGTAATGCAGCCTGAGGTGGCGGGTGTTAGTCTTTGAGCTACTCAAACATTTGGCGCGTTGCGCCGCTGGATAAGGTTTTTTTACATGAAAGCATTGTTTTCTTCCACCGCCTTGGCGAGTTTGTTACTGGTTGCTCCTTTTGCTGCAGCGGCGCCTGAAACCGACGAACAGCGTCTTGCCTATAGCTTAGGCGTCACTCTAGGCGAGAGCATGCAGGCTGATATTGAAGACCTCGATCTAGATACATTTACGGACGGCATGCGCGATGTCTTTGATGGCAAGGAGTTGGCGTTAAGCGAAGAAGAAATGATGGAGGCGCTGGTCGCTTTCCAAGAGCGTTCTATGGCGGAGCGCGAGCAAGAAGCCGCTGAAATTGCTCAGCTTAATCTAGAGGAAGGCCAGGCTTACCTAGCGGAAAATGCTGAGCGTGAAGAAGTTGAAGTGACTGAATCTGGCTTGCAGTATGAAGTGCTTGAGTCCGGCGACGGCGCAACTCCAGGCGCAGAAGACACCGTAGAAGTGAATTATGAAGGCATGCTGCTGGATGGCACCGTATTCGACAGTTCCTTTGAGCGCGGTCAGCCGGTGAGTTTCCAGGTAAACCAGGTCATCGAAGGCTGGCAGGAGGCGCTTCAACTGATGAGCGTAGGCGATAGCTGGATGCTATATATCCCTGCTGAGCTGGCGTATGGGGAAGGTGGTCAAGGCCCGATTGGCCCGAATGAGATGCTGACGTTCCGCGTTGAACTGTTAGGCGTTGAGTAAATGATACGTTCCGCCGTTTCTACATCTTGCCTTGTTGGCGCGCTTTTACTGTTAGGCAGCACGGTTGTTCAGGCTGAAGCAGAGGACGTGCCTGGTGATTTACCTGCACTCAGCGCAGCGAGCGATCATGCTAGCGTGGTAGGTGTCTCTTCTGGCGGCTACATGGCTGCACAGTTGGCGGTTGCTTGGCCAGAGCGCTTTAGTGGCGTAGGTGTATTAGCGGCGGGGCCTTGGAGCTGTGCCCAGGGCGCGCTCAGTTTGGCCCTTAACCAGTGTATGAGCACTCGCCGGGGGTTGCCTTCCTTGGATGAGCTGGATCGTCGGCGCGAGCGTTACGAGTCACTTGAGCAGGTGGGTGAGCGCGACGCGTTAAGCCAACTGCGTGCCTATGTATGGCACGGTGATGAAGATGACACGGTGTCTCCTGAGCTGGGTAGCTTGTTGGCAGAACAGTGGCAGCGCTGGCTGGCATCTTCTGAGCAGCTGCGTTTCGTAAGCAGTGAGAACACAGGTCATGGCTGGCCCATAAAATTGCCGAAGCAGGCCAGTGCTAGCCCCCAGGCACTTGGTGGCTGTCGCCAGGGCGGGGGCAGTCATGTGCTTGCCTGTGATGAGAATGTGGCTGGCGATATGCTTTCATGGCTTTACCCTGAGCGTGAGGCTAATGCTAGCGAGGGCGAAGTGATTGCCTTTGATCAGTCGGAGTACGCGGTTAAAGGCTTGGCTGATGTGGGGTATCTATTTATTCCCGAGGCGTGTGAAGCGGGAGGGTGCCCTGTCACAATAGCTTTGCATGGTTGTCAAATGAGCGTTGAAGCCATTGGCGATACGTTTGTACGTCACAGTGGTTTGAACCGTTGGGCAGCAGACCATGGACAAGTGGTGTTGTACCCACAGGCGGAAAGTAGCATGGCTAATCCGCAGGGGTGCTGGGATTGGTGGGGCTTTGCCGAAAGTACGTGGCAACTCAATCCGTTGCATGACACGCGTGATGGCACTCAAGCCAGAGCGCTAATGGCAATGCTTGATCACCTACAAAGCACACCTTAACCCCGGGACCGCCTAAACGATAAACTCAGATTTTCAGTTGGTCCTAGCTATCTAGTTCATTCTCCAGCGCTGACACTAAGCCGTGTGGTGCTGGGGAGTAGAGCACTCTCTGCAAAATCTCACCTTTACGGTTAACCAAGAAAAGCGAAGCGCTATGGTCAATGGTGTAGGCCATGGCTGAATCGGGTGCCTCTACTCGCCGCCAAATAACGCCATAGCGTGCTGCTACATCTTCAAGCTGCTCTTGACTGCCCACCAAGCCGATAAACGCATCACCAAAGAACTGCATATACTCTTCCATGCGTGGCAGCGTATCGCGTTCAGGGTCAACCGTTATCATTATCGGCACCACGCGTTCGCGCTGTGCGTCGCTTAGCTGGGCCAATGCCTGGCGTTTAACGGCCTGATTCATTGGGCAAACATCTGGGCAGTAGGTGTAGCCAAATGAAACAATCGCAATGTCGTCTTTATCTAGCTGGGAGAGAGAGAAATCACCTTGGGTAGAGGGCATTTCTATCGGCCCCCCCGTCACGTCGTCACTGTTAGGCTGGAAGGCAAACTGGTAAAGGCCGATAGCCGAAATGGTCAGCAAGACAAGTATCAGCACTAGTCCTAGCCAGAGTGCTTTACGATTGTTTGGTTTAGCGGCCATGCGTACTAACTCCTAATCACGTCAAAGTCGAACCAACTGCCCAACTTTCCTTCCGGTGTTTCCAGGATAACCCGCGCCCGCCAGGGCATCACGTCTTGCGTGCAGATACCGACTTGCCCTTGGCCATGAAAGTGCCCGGGTGCAGTAGCGGTTAATCCAAAACGGTGTAAGCCCATATCCATATCACGCCCAATAAAGTCGACCGTCACATGGCTTGGGTTGAGGCCCTCTACTTCTACATCCAGTGGCAGAATATCCAGCGCGTCGATACGGCCATCGGCATCAACGGTCAGTGTTAGGCGGCCTTTATCCCCCAGAACTGCCGAGCACGTGCTGGTGTGTAGATTGCAGTCGGCATCCGGTGTAAACCATGCAATATCACCATCATCACGTAGCCAATTGGCGAAAACGTACCACGTGCAGGCGGCCAGTGAGATGCCAGTGATGAGGATAAGCACTTTTAGTGCTGGAAAACCCGTGAAGTAGACAGGTTTAGGCAAGTTCTTCATGGCAGAATAGTCACTACGCAGGCCGTAAGGTGGAAGTTAGTTTCATGGTAACAGTAATCGCACGGATGTCGCTGTGCTGGGATGTCGCAGTTAACAAGGAATAACAATGGAGAGCATTACTGGCGCACTTGGGCCACTGTTTTTATTGATTTTGCTGGGCGCTGCCATTGGCTATGGCCGTTGGCCAAGTGCTACGTTCTGGCCGCAAATGGAGCGTCTGATCTACTTTGTGCTATTTCCAGCAATGCTGATAGGTACGCTGGCTACTGCTGATGTCAGCCAAGTGCCGGTTGGACGCATCGCGTTGGTATTGCTCGGCACTATGGGGGTTTTGGGTCTGTTGTTATGGCGCTGTCGTGGTTACCTTGGCTTAACGCCTGCGGCGTTCACGTCGGTGTTCCAAGGTGCCGTTCGCTTTAACACCTACGTGGGCGTCGCGGGAGCCGCGGCGCTACATGGCAGCATGGGGGCGACTACCGCCGCTGTGGCGGTGGCACTCATGGTACCGGTGGTGAACGTAATGTGTGTCGCAAGCTTTGTCGCGGCAGGTACGCTGGGCAGTGGAAGCCTTGGCCAAAGTGCCCTCGCACTGGCTAAAAATCCACTGATTTTGTCCTGCCTAGCAGGTATCGGGCTCAATCTTTCGGGTGTTGGCTTGCCCGGTTGGAGCAAGGATACAGTAGGGCTATTGGGTGGTGCGGCGCTGCCGCTAGGGCTCATTGCCGTGGGAGTGGCGCTGCGCCCTGCAGCACTGTTACGGCTGGATCGTGGCGTGATAGCGACGAATAGCATCAAGCTGTTGTTAATGCCTGCGGTGGTGCTGTTATTAGCGTGGCTGGTGGGGCTGGACCCTATCAGTCGTGATGTGGCGTTGCTGTTTGCAGCGCTGCCTACCGCCACATCTGCTTACATTCTTGCTCGGCAGTTGGGAGGTGATGCAGAGCTTATGGCGGCAATTATTACCGGCCAGACGCTGTTAGCGATGCTGACGTTGCCCGTCTGGTTGCAGTTAGTGGGCTAGTGTAAAAAAACTGTCTTAAAAATAAATAAAAAGTATTCGCATTTAGGTTGACGGGGTAAATGAGAATGATTATATTGTGATTGTCAGCGTTTGATGAGACGTTGGCAACCACGACAGAAACCGCCAGTTTCCTGTCATGGTTTCTCCCTCTCATTGCTAGTCACGGTCTTTTGCCGCTCCCTTGGAGCGGCTTTCTTTTTTCTAGTGCCCGTGTTTGCTGAAAGATTGGCAACCACGACGCTATTTCAAAAATCAGCGCCAGTTTCCTGTCATGGTTTCTCCCTCTCATTGCTAGTCACGGTCTTTTGCCGCTCCCTTGGAGCGGCTTTCTTTTTTTCTAGTGCCCGTGTTTGCTGAAAGATTGGCAACCACGACGCTATTTCAAAAATCAGCGCCAGTTTCCTGTCATGGTTTCTCCCTCTCATTGCTAGTCACGGTCTTTTGCCGCTCCCTTGGAGCGGCTTTCTTTTCTCTAGTGCCCGTGTTTGCTGAAAGATTGGCAACCACGACGCTATTTCAAAAATCAGCGCCAGTTTCCTGTCATAGTTTCTCCCTCTCATTGCTAGTCACGGTCTTTTGCCGCTCCCTTGGAGCGGCTTTCTTTTTTCTAGTGCCCGTGTTTGCTGAAAGATTGGCAACCACGACGCTATTTCAAAAATCAGCGCCAGTTTCCTGTCATTGTTCCTCTTTCCTTGCTAGTCACGGTCTTTTGCCGCTCCCGCTTGGAGCGGCTTTACTCCTTTTAGCGGCATCTTTCTTTGATCTCGGTGAATACCTCTTCTGACGTTTAGGCAGACAATAGGCAAATTGCCTATGCTGATCATCTATCCAGAGCCAGGAGAAATGCCATGCGCGTTGCCGTTTTTAGCGCTAAGCCTTATGACGAAACCTTTCTTACTCGTGCTAATGCCGCGAATCGACACGAATTAAGCTTTTTTGATGCGCGCTTGACCGTTGATACGGCGCCTCTCGCGAAGGGGTTTGAAGCTGTATGTGCTTTTGTAAATGACCATTTGTATGCGGACGTTCTGGAGCAGCTACACACTAGCGGCACACGATTGGTAGCACTGCGCTCGGCGGGCTTTAACCATGTTGACTTGGCGGCGGCTGAGCGGCTGGGAATTACCGTAGTGCGGGTGCCTGCTTATTCACCTTATGCCGTAGCAGAGCACGCAGTGGCCCTAGTGTTAAGCCTGAACCGCATGACCTACCGCGCTTACAACCGAGTGCGCGAGGGCAACTTTGCCCTGGATGGCCTGCTGGGGTCCGATCTGCATGGCAAAACCGTGGGCGTGATTGGTACTGGGCAGATTGGCTTGATCTTTGCCAATATCATGCATGGCTTTGGCTGCCGAGTAGTTGCCAGCGATCCTTTACCAAACCCGAATGCCGAGCCGTTTGTGGAGTACGTGCCGGTTGAGTCGCTTTATGCTCAAGCAGATATTATTTCGCTACACTGCCCATTAACACCCGATACTGATCACCTGATTAACGCCGATGCCATCGCGCAAATGAAGCAGGGTGTCATGTTGATCAACACTGGCCGCGGCCGAGTGGTCGATACCCCGGCGGTGATCGCTGGTCTGAAAAGCGGCAAAATTGGCCGCTTAGGGCTAGATGTTTACGAAGAGGAGGAGCAGCTGTTCTTCGAAGACTTGTCTCATGGTGTGATCGACGATGATCAGTTCATGCGCCTGACGACCTTTCACAACGTGCTGATTACCGGCCACCAGGCATTCTTTACCACCGAGGCGCTGACCAATATCGCCGAGACCACAGTGGCGAATATTGATGCCTTTGAAAGCGGTAGCGGTACGCTGCATCGCGTCGTTTACGATAAGCGAACGTAAACGACGCTGAGCTATCTTTAATCGCTGTGTTTAAACGTCACGGCGGTAAATCAAATCCCATACGCCGTGGCCAAGTTTCTCGCCGCGGGCTTCAAACTTAGTTAGCGGGCGAAAGTCGGGACGCGGAACGTAGGGTGCTGTGTCGGCGCTGGCGGTATTCGCATAGCCGGGTGCGGCGTCCATGACCTCGGCCATCCACTCGGCATAGGCTTCCCAGTCGGTCGCCATGTGGAAGGTGCCGCCAGGTTTTAAGCGCGTACGAATTAGTTCAACAAACGCAGGCTGCACAATACGCCGCTTGTGGTGCTTCTTTTTCGGCCAGGGATCGGGGAAAAATAGCTGTAGCGTGGTTAATGAGTCTTCAGGTAGACACTGCTCCAGCACCGCTAAGGCATCTTCGCGGTAAACGCGCAGGTTGGTTAAGCCGCGTTTATCTACCTCGTCTAGCAGCTTGCCCACACCAGGCGCGTGAACCTCAATACCGATAAAGTCAGTATCTGGGTGGCGTTCGGCTTGCTCGATGAGTGAGTTACCCATACCAAAGCCAATTTCCACCACGCGTGGCGCTTGGCGGCCAAATAGGGTGTCCAGATCCTGACGCCCATCGGCAATCGTCAGTCCTAAACGTGGCCAAACGTCTTCTAAGCCCCGGCTTTGCGCTGGGGTCATGCGCCCTGCGCGAATCACGTAGCTCTTAATCCCCCGCCGGTGTAGCGGGGCATCAGCATTTTCAGGGCCTGTGGTGTTGCTCTCAGCGCCAGCAGCGTTGCTTTCAGGCGTAGTGTCGTTCGTATCGGTCATGGTGTCTCTGTATCAGCCGTTAATTCGGCCTGCAAAAGGCGAAGAGGGGTCGGCGCTCTGGCGGCGAGGCATACGGCCTGCTAAGAAGGCATCGCGGCCAGCTTCTACGGCAAGCTTCATGGCGTTAGCCATACGCAACGGGTCGCGGGCGTGAGCAATCGCTGTGTTGAGCAGTACGCCGTCACACCCCAGCTCCATGGCCATGGCAGCGTCAGAAGCGGTGCCGATGCCCGCATCGACCAACACGGGCACACTGCTTTGCTCAACAATCAGGCGTACATTATGCGGGTTTTGAATGCCATGCCCCGAGCCAATCAGCGAACCTAGCGGCATGATGGCGCAGCAACCCATGGCTTCTAGTTCACGTGCCACAATAGGGTCATCACTGGTGTACACCATGACGTCAAAGCCATCAGCCAACAGTGTCTCAGCGGCTTTTAGCGTCTCGACCACATTGGGATAGAGGGTGTGATCGTCGCCGAGCACTTCCAGCTTGACCAGGTTATGGCCGTCCAGTAGCTCACGCGCCAAGCGGCAGGTGCGCACGGCGTCTTTGGCGTTGTAGCAGCCAGCGGTGTTGGGCAACAAGGTGTAGCGTTGAGGGGAAATGACATCGAGAAGGTTAGGCGCGTCGGCATCTTGACCTAAGTTGGTGCGGCGCACGGCAAAGGTGACAATTTCCGCGCCGCTTTGTGCAATGGCCGCGCCAGTCTCAGTAAAGTCTTTGTATTTGCCAGTACCCACGAGCAGGCGGGAGCTGAACTCGCGCCCAGCAACGGTAAACGGTGTATCAGTCAGTGGCGTCATAGCGGTTCCTTTTGAAAGCAAAAACGGTGATGGGCTACGCTAGCCGCCGCCGATGGCGTGAACGACTTCTATCTGGTCGCCATTGGCTAAATGCGTTTGAGCAAGCTGGCTTTTGGGCACGATCTGTTCGTTAATTTCCACAGCGATACGGCGCCCGGTCAGGCCTAATTGCTCAATCAGATCAGCGGCGCTAAGGCCAGCTGCCAGCGTATGCGATTCGCCATTGAGCGTCAGTTGTATCGACTCATTAGGAGTAGGCATAACGGTAAGTGTCCCATTCGGTGAGGCAAAACATTGTCTATTGTAGCGGTTTCGTACCGCTCAAGGTATGTAACAACGTGAATCATGTCAGTGAAACATCGAGTGCGTATGTCGAGTACTTATCTCAAGCACTTATCTCAAGTACTTATAATGAGTATTTATAAACAGGAGTAACGCATGCAGCGAGCAGACAAACCCTGGTGGTGTTTAGTAGCCCTCTCAGGGGCGTTAATGGTGATACTAGGGGCCTATGCGGCTCATGGGTTGGCATCGCGTACCACTGCTGCCATGGTCGACATCGTTGAAACTGGCGTGCGTTACCAAGCGTGGCATACGTTGGCCATGTTAGCGGTGCTGGCTTGGCGCAGCCAGTGCCCTCAGCCAGGACAGCGCATCGTGCTAGCGCTATGGGCGTTGGGTATCACCGCATTTTCGGGCTCACTTTACCTAATGGCCCTAGTAGGGCTTAGCGTTGGTATTGTAACGCCCATCGGTGGTTTGCTGTTGATGGCAGGCTGGTTAGGCTTAGCCGTCACTGCGCTGCTCAGCCGTTAGCGCGGTGGTTGGCCAGTTGGGCTGTCTGGCAGCGCATAGCTCGCGGTAATGTGCGCAACCGGCTTAGTGTCATCGCTGACAGAGAAAATCTGCACTTCGCCTACCGCTAAACGGCGGCCTAACTTAATGAGTTTGGCGTGAGCAACAATATCGTGTTCGCCAGAGGCCGCACGTAAGAAATGGCAGTTTAAGTCACTGGTGACCGCCATGGCTTCGGGGCCTATTTGTGCCAAAATGGCCACATACAATGCCACATCAGCAAAGCCCATCATGGTCGGACCAGACACCCTGGGGCCAGGGCGAAGGTGTTGCTCACCGATAGTTAGTCGCAGGGTGGCACTCATCGCACCAACGCTTTCAATTCTGCCCATCCGCTGGGGAAACACCTCATCTAAAAAGTGTTCAATCTGCTCGGCAGTCATTACGGTCATTATTATTGTCCTTTATAAAAAAGCCCCGAGGCATGCGCCTCGAGGCTGATGATACCGTAAAACGGGCTTACTTCGCCTTATGCACCTGACGCCACGCGTGAAGTAGCGGTTCGGTGTAGCCAGAAGGCTGTACGCGGCCTTTGAACACCAAGTCAGAGGCTGCTTTAAAGGCGGTTGAGCCTTCGAAGTCGGCGCTCATGGCCGTGTAGGTGGGGTCGCCAGCGTTCTGCTTATCAACCACTTTAGCCATACGCTTAAGCGTTTCTTCCACTCGCGGCGCATCGACAATGCCGTGGTGCAGCCAGTTGGCAATATGTTGGCTGGAAATACGCAGCGTAGCGCGGTCTTCCATCAGGCCTACGTTATGAATGTCTGGCACTTTCGAGCAGCCCACGCCGTGCTCAACCCAGCGCACTACGTAGCCCAGAATGCCCTGGCAGTTGTTATCCAACTCTTGTTGAATCTCTTCATCCGACCAGTTGGCATTTTCGGCGACTGGCACGGTGAGCAGGTCATCCAAGAAATCGGGTTCGCCCTGGGCTTCCAGCTCGCGCTGTACATCCGTTACGTTGACTTGGTGATAGTGAAGCGCATGTAGCGTAGCCGCCGTTGGAGAGGGCACCCATGCCGTGTTAGCACCCGCTTTCGGGTGGCCAATTTTCTGCTCTAGCATGTTATGCATCAGATCCGGCATCGCCCACATGCCTTTACCGATTTGAGCACGACCACGCAGGCCACAGGCTAAGCCTACCTGCACGTTGTTCTTCTCGTAGGCGGTGATCCACGCAGCGCTCTTCATATCGCCTTTGCGAACCATCGGGCCTGCTTCCATGGCGGTGTGCATTTCATCACCGGTGCGGTCAAGGAAACCGGTGTTGATGAATACAACCCGAGAAGCCGCTTCAGCAATGCACGCCTTCAAGTTGACGGTAGTGCGGCGCTCTTCATCCATGATGCCCATTTTCAGAGTGTCACGGCTCATGCCCAAGATGTCTTCAACGCGACCAAACAGCTCGTTGGCGAATGCTACTTCTTTCGGCCCGTGCATTTTCGGTTTCACGATATACACTGAGCCAGCGCGTGAGTTACGCGGCTGATCGGCGTCTTTTTTCAGGTCGTGCAGCGCCAGCAGTGAGGTCACTACTGCGTCCAAGATACCTTCCGGCAGTTCGTTGCCGTTTTCGTCTAGGATGGCAGGCGTGGTCATCAAATGGCCAACGTTGCGCACGAACATCAGCGAACGACCCGGCAGTTTAACGGTGCTGCCATCGGTGGTTTGCCAAGTACGATCAGCGTGCAGCGTCCGCTTGAAGGTTTTGCCGCCTTTGTCGATGCTCTCTTCCAGATCGCCCTTCATCAGGCCAAGCCAGTTGCTGTAAACACCGACTTTGTCTTCAGAGTCGACAGCAGCAACGGAGTCTTCACAATCCATAATTGCGGTCAGCGCCGCTTCCACCACCACGTCTTTCACGTGAGCGGGGTCGGTTTTACCGATCGAGTGGCTGTCGTCGATCTGGATTTCCAGGTGCAGGCCATTATTGGCAAGCAGGATTGCTTCTGGCGCAGATGCGTCGCCGTTAAAGCCGATCAGCTTGCCGGAATCTTTTAGGCCGGTTTCGCGACCGCCTTCCAGGCTAACGACCAAGTGACCGTCACGAATAGCGTATTTCACTGCATCGCGGTGAGAGCCTGTGGCCAGAGGGGCTGCACGATCAAGCACACCGCGGGCATAGGCGATAACTTTTTGGCCACGCTTCGGGTTGAAGCTGGTGCCTTTCTCAGCGCCATCTTCTTCTGAAATCGCATCGGTGCCGTATAGAGCATCGTACAAGCTGCCCCAGCGGGCGTTAGCGGCATTCAACGCATAGCGGGCGTTGCTCACAGGCACGACCAACTGCGGGCCTGCTTGAACAGCGACTTCGCGATCTACATTAGCCGTGGTGGTTTTAACGCTATTCGGCGCATCCACTAGGTAACCAGCATCTTTTAAGAAGCTGCGGTAAGCCTGCATATCGCTAACCGGGCCCGGATTTTCACGGTGCCAGACATCCAGTTTTTCTTGAAGCGTGTCGCGTTCTTCAAGCAATTGGCGATTTTTCGGTGTCAAATCATGGAAGAGGGCGTCAACGCCGGCCCAAAAGGCGTTTTCGTCGACACCCGTGCCTGGTAATGCTTGCTCATTGATGAAACGGTCCAGGTCTGCTGACACCTGTAAACGGTGACGCGTGATACGCTCGCTCATGGGGTTCTCCTGTAAAGATGCCCGTGGGATATTACCGTGCCACGGTCAGGGTAAACATATATTTATGGAAAATACTTCCACAACTGCGCTGGCATGTAAACAGCCGATGCCGTAAAGCAGCAAAATGCTCGACCAAATGATGAGAGCGGTAGTGGTCTCCGCTGTCATTCAGCCAATGGATAGGTGGCGTTCACGGAGAGACGTTAATGCATAATTTCCAACACCTGGAAGGCTTGTTTAGGCAAGCAGCAGGCGAATCATCGCTCTCCCGGCTTAGGCCGGGCGATGAGCTAACGGACGCTGTGCATGACTATTTTCGCCACTACGGCTTAGAAACGCTTTTAAACGACACCAGCGAAGTGCACGCGGGTTTTATTGATACTGGACGCTTTGCTCTTTGGTGCCAAGTATGGAGCCCGCCTGTCCCCACGGGCACTGCGTTTGTAATTCATGGCTACTTTGACCATTTAGGGCTTTACCGCCATTTGCTCGGTTGCCTGCTGGCCAAGGGGTGGCGGGTGGTGTTGTGGGATCTTCCTGGTCACGGCCTTTCCAGCGGCCCACGTGCCGACATTGAAGATTTTGACGACTACCAGCACTGCCTTGCGCATTTGCAGGCGACATTGCAATGCCAGGGTATGGCCCCTAAGCCGTGGCTAGGGGTCGGACAGAGTACGGGTGCGGCCATCTTGGCGACCGACGCGCTCACCCGCCGTGAGGCAGCAGGCTGGGCGGGTATTGTACTGCTGGCGCCATTGGTGCGCCCCTGGCGTTGGAGTCAGTCTAGCTGGCTGCACCTCATTGCGAGCCCTTTTTTAAAAGAGTTGCCGCGCAAGTATCGCCCCAATTCCACTGATGAGCAGTTTACGGCGTTTCTACGCGACCAAGACCCGCTTCAGCCCGAACGGTTAAGCGTTTCGTGGATAACTGCCATGCGACGTTGGATGCCGCGCTTGCTAGCGTTGTCACCTAATCCGCTGCCGACGCTTATTCTGCAGGGCGAGCAAGATCTTACCGTCGATTGGGAGTGGAATTTGGCGGTATTAGAGGAGAAGTTTCCCAATGCTGAGATCTACCGCCACCCAGAAGCACGGCACCACTTAGTTAACGAGGCCGAACCGATTCGGCAAGTGCTGTTTGATGCCTTGGATAACTTTGTTGAAAATGTGCACTAGGCTCCCCTTAGCAGCCTATCCAACTGCCGGTAGCCGATAGCCTCGATAAAGTGTGGCTGAGTGGGCTTGGGTTCGCCTTGTAGGTCGGCCAGGGTAAGCGCGACCCGCAGAACACGGTGATAGGCGCGGGCAGAGAGCTTGAGCTTTTCCAGCACGCCTGCCAACCAGGCGCGCTCTTCATCGTTCAGCGCGCAGGCGGCTTCTAGGGCTTTGCCGCTAAGCTGGCTGTTGAGTGCACCTCGCGCCATCTGCCGCTCTCGGGCGGCCATCACCCGCTCGCGCACGGCGCTGGAAGGTTCACCTTGAGTTTGGGCGGTGAGCTGTTCGGGCGGAAGGGCGGGCACTTCCACTTGCAGGTCAATGCGGTCTAGCAGCGGGCCAGAAAGCCGTGCCTGATAGCGCTGAATCTGGCTGGCACTGCACTGGCAGCGCTGGCGCGGGTCCCCCAGGTGGCCACAGGGGCAGGGATTCATGGCGGCAACGAGCTGAAACTGTGCCGGATAACGGCGTTCATGACTGGCGCGTGAGAGGTGAATTTCCCCCGTTTCTAGTGGCTGCCGTAAAACTTCCAAGACGTTACGCGAAAACTCTGGCAGCTCGTCTAAAAACAGCACGCCGTGGTGAGCAAGCGAGATTTCCCCTGGTTTGGGTTTTGAGCCTCTGTCATTTTCAGCAATTAATGCGACCCTCAGCACGTAATATCGGGCTATTATGGTAGTCTATGCAGGATTGAATGCGACAGAATTAATAGCAATTGCTGCGACAGGCCACGTTTTATTCAACATTTGGTGCGACTGCTCATGCCACTGCCTACATCTGTTCGTAAAATCGGCCCTACCCGACGAAGTGTGTCTGGCTACTATGCCTTTCGCGGGGAGGAGTCTATTGCGTTCGAGTCGACGCTCGAACGTGATTTCCTCATAAAGGCTGACTTTGATGTGAGCGTCCTTGGTGTGATTTCCCAGCCGTGCGAGATCCCGTTTCATCATCCTGTGACCGGTAGGTGTTACACCTACACCCCGGATTATTTGGTTTATTACCGTCTCGGTAACCGTCATTACAAGGACTACCCAAAACCTCTCCTGGTGGAGGTCAAACCACGGGAAAAGTGGCAAGCACATTGGCGTGAATGGTCGCCTAAATGGAAGGCGGCGATGCGGCATGCTAGCAACGAGGGATGGTCTTTTAGCATTCATGATGAAAGCCGCATTCGTGATAAGACCTTGGACAACATTACCTTCCTAGCGCGCTATAAGCGGATGGTGTTTCCCTCTGTCGAAAGCCAGGCAGTCCTCAATACGGTGAGGGAGATGGGGGTGGCGACCTTGGATTACCTGCTTTCTCGGCACTTCATGGGCGATATTTACCGGGCAGAGGGGATTGCGCATTTATGGCATCTACTGGCGACCCGACAGCTAGATTGCGATATGGCTCAATCCTTCAGTCCTCTATCGGAGGTATGGGTACCCGATCATGAATAATCATCGTGGCAACACAACTGAACCAAATAATGGAGTCGCCCAAAGACGCCAACACTTGCAGATCATGGTGGGTGAGCAGGTTCAGAAAGATGGCACCGTTTACCGAATTTCCCAGGTGCTCGATTTTGAGACGGTCATTGGCATTGCCGTTGAGTCCGGGCGTAGTTGCCCGCTTCGCATCAAAGAACTAGCGCCTCTCAATAGCGGGTCTGTACCCCCTGAGCAGGATATGTCCGAGATTGGGGATGCCGATTGGCGGGAGGCCGAGCATCGCTTTTCCATCATTAAGCCCTTGGTGGATCGCCATACCGTGGGGCGAGATGCAGCGGAGGAGCGTGCTAAGCAAACGGGGGTTGATACGGCTACGATCTACCGTTGGTTGAAGCGGTATAAAGCGACGGGCTCGGTGCTCGCATTGATTCCTCAAAAGCCAGGGTGGAAGAAGGGGAAGTCGCGTATCCCCGCGCATGCGGAGGCGGTGATTCAGGAAGTTATCAAAGAGGTTTATTTGACGCTGCAGCGTCCCTCAGCACAAAAGGCGGTACAGGAGGTCATGCGTCGCTGCCACGAGCGGCGCATTGATCCGCCGAGCCCTGGTACCGTTCGTGCTCGTCTGCGTGACATCCCAGAGCGTGATCGGTTGCGTGGCCATGGCTTTAGAGAGAAAGCGATTAATAAGTTTCAGCCAGCTGCCGGAAAGTTTCCCAATGCGGACTATCCGCTAGCCGTCATGCAGATTGACCACACGCCTGCCGATATTATTTTGGTCGATGACGTGTATCGCAAACCGATTGGCCGTCCATGGATCACGTTGGCCATGGACGTGTGTACTCGCATGGTCACGGGGTACTACTTATCGTTTGACCCGCCTTCTGAAACATCCGTAGGCATGTGTGTGGCGCAATCCATGCTTCCTAAAGATGAGTGGCTGCTACTGCATAACGTGGAGGCTGAGTGGCCGGTATGGGGCACACCCGCCACGATTCACGTCGATAACGGCCCAGATTTTCGCTCAGAGACGTTTCGGCGCTCATGCCTAGCCTATGGGATCAATCTTGAGTTTCGACCTGTTAAGCAGCCTCGTTATGGTGGCCACATTGAGCGGGTGCTGGGATCTCTTCTCAAGGAAATCCATAACCTGCCTGGGACAACCTTCTCCTCCATTAAAGAGAAAGAGGGGTACGATCCAGAGAAACATGCAGCCATGACGAAAAGCGAGTTTGAAGAGTGGCTGGTGACGTTGATCTGTAAGGTTTACCACCAGCGCCTTCATTCTGGAATTGGCATGTCGCCGATGAAGAAGTGGGAAATTGGTGTGTTTGGCAATGCTGACGTGCAGGGAGTGGGATTAGCGCCGAGGCCTGCTGACAGGCTCTCTGTATTGCTCGATTTTTTGCCCAGCTTTCAGCGCACGATCCAGACTTTTGGTGTGACCATCGATGGCATGAACTATTACGATGAGGCGCTAAGGCCGTGGATCAATGCCAAAGATCCAGACATGCCAGACAAGAAACGAACCTTTGTATTCCGGCGCGATCCTCGCGACATTAGCGTCATTTGGTTCAAAGACCCGGAACTCGGGCACTATTTTCGCATTCCCTTTGCCAATCTTGCCCTCCCCTCGATGAGTGTTTGGGAGTATGCCCAGGCTAAGGCACGCCTTCGCCAGGAAGGCAGGAACTCGGTGAATGAGTCTGAAATTCTACGCGCTATTAGTGAGCTTCGAACCCATGTGGAGGAGTCGCAAGCGCGCACCAAGCGAAGCCGCCGTCAGGCGCAACGCCGCAAAGAGCATGAGAAGAAGGTGACGCCTGCAGATCCTCTGTTAAATGCGCCCTCAAACGCGGCCCCTCAAGAGTCACCCGCTCAAGGAAACGGTCTTTTAACGGGTGATATCGATGTGAACTGGGACATAGCATGAGCACACACCTTCATCCTGACCTCCGTCACGTCTTGGGGCTGTCCGCTAAAGAGCGGATGGAGTTTATGGATCAACCGCGATGGTTGGGCTATCCATTGGCCAACCGTGTTATTGAGGTTATGCGCGGGTTGATGGAGAAGCCCAGTCGTCCTCGTATGCCCAATCTTTTGATCGTGGGTGACTCTAATAACGGGAAGACCACCATCGTTCAGCGTTTTCATAAGCAGTATGGTGAAGGCTACGTGAATGAAGACGTAGAGCCGGTAAAGCCGGTTGTCGTCACTCAGGCCCCACCGAGTGCCGATGAGAAAAGTCTGTATATCGCGGTACTAGAGAGTTTCTGGGCTCCCTATCGACCTACTGATCCGGTTCCCAAGCTGCGCTACCAGGTGATTCATCAACTGCGTGCTTGCCATACGCGCCTGCTGATCATTGATGAGTTTCACTCACTGCTAACCGGTGGTGCCGTCAAGCAGCGAGAAACGATGAATGCCATTAAGCTCCTGTGCAATGAGTTAATGATTCCCATCGTTGGCGTGGGCACGCAGGATGCCGTGCGGGTGCTGCATTCAGACCCGCAGCATGCGAGTCGCTTTGATGTGGTCGCGTTACCCAAGTGGGAGCTCAATCAGGAGTTTCAGAAGCTGCTCGCTGGCTTTGAGAAGATATTACCGCTCAAACATCCTTCCCAACTGCATGAGCCACAATTGGCGACCCAGCTTCACGCGATCTCTGGCGGCAATTTTGGCGACCTGCACCGGCTGCTGATTGAGTGTGCCAATGCCGCTATTTTGTCCGGGGCTGAGCGTATCGATGAGAAAATTATTCAGAGTAAATCATGGGTGCGACCTACCCGTGGCATTAGGGAGGTGATGCTGTAATGCCCTGGGCGCTGAGTGTGCCTCTGTTGTCTGAAGAGTCGCTTTCTTCATGGCTGGTACGGGCGGCGTTGAGACAGGGGTGTGATCCTTTGTCGCTCACCGGGGCTATCTGGCCAACATGGCGTATATGGACAAGGGATATTGATAGGGAAATTCCCCTCGTAAGAATGCGCCCATTAGTCAATGCATCGGGGATATCGTCCGCTGAGTTTCAGAAAGCTGGGGTGCGTGACGATTGTGAGAAAGTGGCCGGTTACTCATTACCGGAAACGCGGACTTGGCCCTGGTTGTTGGCACTCGGCAGCCGAAATCGAACCCGCCATGGAGGACAACAGGTATGCACGTTGTGCTTGGCAGAGGACTCAACCCCTTACTTGCGCCGACACTGGCGATTCGCTTGGCACACTGGGTGCCGCTTTCATGGGGTGCAGCTGATAGATGAATGCCCAGCATGCAAGGCCCCTATAGAGCCCCATCGCCTGTCAGCGGAAGATCAACATTTAGCTCAGTGCAGTCGGTGCCATGACGATTTTAGAAAGGTGGTATGCACGTTGCATTTAGCAGAAGCGTTCAGTGTTCAAGTGATGGCAGATCGTGCTTTAAAAAGCAGCAACGTGACGTTTAGGGAGGCCCCTATCGCACCCGCCGATTGGTTTTCTATGGTGGCCTTCTTTATTGGCGTTGTTCGGCGTGCAAGTCGGCGGCCTGCGTCCCCCCTGGCCGATGCGCTTCTGTCATTGGGCATTTCGGTTACGGATAGTCGAATGCCTTTGTCTGGGCTGGCGTTTGAACTGTTGCCTGTCAGCGAGCGTAGTGCTTTATTGGCGTCGGTGGAGCGTTTGCTCAGTATAGGCGTTGAGGAAACGTTCAGTGCGTTGGTCGCGTTCAATGTGAAAACGAGCGCGCTTCATGACCACCGAAAGTCACCCCCCGTTGTGTTGTTGCCGCTGCTATTACGGTTATCTCACCACCCTCATGGGCCGCATCGCCGCCGTGTTCCCCCGGCTTGTCGCCCCATGTCGGAACGCGCTGTTAGAGCCTCATGGGCGCGTTTAAAACGCAGAATGAAAGCGGAGCCAACCTCTTGAATCAACACCAAACGGTCGACTGCGATGAGTGTGGCCGAGAAGTCTCCAAATTGTGGCGACGCCATAAAGGGCACGGCTACTGTTCAACTTGCTATGCTCGTGTGTTTAAGCGGCGGATGTGCCCACGATGTGGTGAGTTAGCCCGTCTGCCTAAGAATGACCCAGACGCCGTCTGTCGTCAGTGCAACGTTGACAAACCGTGTGCACGATGTGGAAAAGCCAGTTCAGACTACAACATCGGCAAGGTCACTCCCTACGGCCCTGTCTGTATCGCCTGCGCTCCCTATTTCAAAGAACCAGAGCCCTGCGAGGCGTGTGGGAAAGCATCTCAACGTCTTACCCGAGTGGCGCGTATGGGGCATGATCATCGCTTATGTCCACGCTGTTCGACAGCAGACCACGGTACCTGTTCTGCATGTCGTCGACATCGTTTATTGGTGGTGGCACCCAACGGGGATGCGTTGTGCAAAGCCTGTAATGAGCAAGGGGAAATTGCCTGCCCATCGTGTGGTAATCCCATGCCAGCGGGTCGAGGTGATGCCTGTGAGCCCTGCTATTGGACGCGAACATGCCGCAAGCGGATCTCCATTGGCCAAGCCGGTATCACTACCAAAGCGTTAAGTGAGGCCTTTGGGGAATTTGGTGAATGGCTGATTCGTATCACTGGGCCGCATAAGGCTGCCCTCAAGATCAATCATTTCTTCTCGTTCTTCCTTGAGCTCGACCAGGCATGGTCACGGATACCGAGCTATTCGGAGCTACTTCATCACTTCGGGGCGGAGGGCTTGCGGCGTGTGAGGCTTCCCATGCGATGGTTGCATGAAGAGCAAGGGGTAGAGCCGGATCACCAAGCAAAGCGGATCGACTCAGAGAAAAGACGTATTCAAGCGTGTCTCAGTTCTATGCCGTTCGCTTCGCTATCAGACCAAGTGCTGCAAGCCTATTGGCTGCAATTGGAAACCCGTATAGAGGCGGGCAAAACGTCCCACACCTCCGCACGACTTGCACTAAGAGCGGCAGCCGCATTGCTACTCGCTACTGACCGGGAGGGGCAGCGACTGCCTCAACAGGGCGATGTGGACAACTATTTGCATGCGGTGCCCGGACAAGCAGCCTCGGTCACGGGGTTTACTAATTTCTTAAATCGCCAACATGCCACCACGTTGGCTCCTCGGGTGGATGTAAAACGGGCAAGAAAGCGGCGAAAAGAAACACTAGCCCGCACCCTGATGACGATGGCCCGGTGTGCTGATCAAGGAGAGGCCTGGAGGGAGGCATGGATCGTTGCTGCCATGGAGTATTTCCATGACACAAAATTAACGCAGAAAATGCTTCGACAACAGACCGTAGAGCGGACGACAGACGGGATACAGGTGGTAGTGGGTGGCGTTACCTACTGGCTGCCTCTGGATATTGAGTGCTAAGACACTGATAGCGCGCAGTCACTTGGAGGGCCCCGCGACTCTGTAGGCGAATGTCGCCCCGCCGTTTGGACGGGGCTATGGCTCTCTACCTATATGCCAGGGCTCAACGGGGTGCCAAAAGGCGTGTCATGACCGTTGAGATGACGTCAAAACCAGGTCTTCATAAATGCCCTTGATAGCCTTCTCTTCTGGGCTGTGGCGCTGTGGCTCCTGTTCCTGCTTTGGATGTAGTGGGGTTATAAGCCCGTTAGAGAGTGACAGGACATCGCTGAGCTGCTCGTAATCGAGGTTTACGTTATCGACATTGTATTGGTTAAGGCGTGTCATGGTCTCTGTGAGTGCGGTCATACTGTGCTCTTCTTCTCCAAGCGGCGGAAAGGCTTGAATCAGCGGCTGACCGCCTTCCCAACCTATCTTGATCGGCTGATTGATGATGTTGACTTGGGTGCCGGGTGGAATGCGGTCAAATATAGATTCGATGTCTTTGGGTAACATGCGGATACAACCTCGGCTTGCGCGCATGCCAATGCCATCGGGCTGGTTGGTGCCGTGAATCAAATAGCCATCGAAGCCTAGGATGATGGCATGGTCTCCTAGCGGGTTATCGGGGCCGGGCGGTACAACGCTTGGTGCGGTTTCGCCGCGTGCTTCCGCTTCACGTTTTACCGACTCAGGCGGGTACCATGCGGGGTTTTTAATGTTCATGGTGGTCTCGGTCACACCAAGGGGTGTATCAAACCCTTCGCGACCGATGCCGATAGGATAGGTCTCAACGCGCGGTGTCTCACCGGTTTTGACATCTGGGTAGTAGTAAAGCCGCAGCTCGGCGATATTGATGACGACCCCAGTACGCTCGACATTCGGCAGGATGAAGCGTCCTGGAATGGTTACTTCAGTACCCACTCCGGGCACCCAAATACTGACCTCTGGGTTAGCACGTACAATCTCCTGGTAGCCAAGGTTGTGACGTCTGGCAATATCAATCAGAGTATCCTCGTAATTCTTCACGATGAAGGTGTCAGCCTCTCCGATAATATTGCCTTCCTCAGGTAGCGGGTAATGCCCCTTGGGCCATTCCGTCTCCTGGGCAGTGGAAGGTTGTGCCGCCATGGCGACAGGGAGCCATGCCAGAAACGAAACCATCACACTCACGATGAAGCCGATCTGCATTGGCCATGGGAGGAATCTCTTAAGTATTGCTGCGTTCTTTGCCAAGAGCATCGCTAGGTTCCTTTTTCATCTAATGCGTCGTTTTTTGATCGAGATAAGTTCAGTTGTAACCCGAGCAGTGTCAGCACCGCAGCGAGTATCCAAGCGGGGCCACTACCGGTGCGTGTGAAAGGAGTTAGGCCCTGCATCGGGGTCACCTCGCCCGTTAAACTGGCCTGTTCAAACTGTGGGGCACGGGCTGTGACGTGACCTTGTGAATCGATGATGGCCGTCACGCCATTACTGGTAGCTCGAAGTAGGTGACGACCATTTTCTAAGGCACGTAGACGCGCCATTTGAAGATGTTGGTGTGGGCCAATGGAGCGCCCAAACCACGTATCGTTGGAAACCGTTAATAGCAGCTCGGCATTACGCGCCTGTTGGGCGACATGGTCGGCAAAAATGATTTCGTAACAAATGGCATTGCCAATGGTGGCTCCAGCCACGTGTAACGGAGCCTGTTCGCCTGACCCTGGGGTCAGGCGAGGTACTGGCAAGTCGAAAAAAGCAAGGGTGCCAGCGAGGAGACTTTGGAATGGCAAATACTCGCCAAAGGGCACCAAGTGCGCCTTCTGGTATTCGCCCTGCACATCATTTAGCCCTATGACGCTGTTATAAGAGCGCCCTTCACTGTCGCGTTGCAAAATGCCGGTCAACAAGGCGGTGTCAGGCCCCAGGTCGGACGCTACTTGCTCAAGTATTTGCTGTGCTTCCTGCTCAAGCATGGGAAGGGCTGCCTCAGGCCAAACGATGAGATCGATATCCCTTGCTTGCTCTCGTGTCATCGTCGTGTAGATACTGATCGCTTCGCGCTGCCCTTGGGCAGTCCACTTAATGCGCTGGTCAAGATTCCCTTGCAGCAATGCCACCCGGATGGGCTTGCCAGCCGGGGTTGTCCATTGGGCGGGCAATAGGAATGGAACGATCCACAAGGCGGCCATTGGGACAAGGAAACTCCAGCGGCGACGCAGTACCTCTACCCCTAACGTACCTGTCAGCGCGGTCATGAGTGACAGCAAGTATACACCACCAACGGGCGCCCATGGGGCTAGTGGAGAATCAATCTGAGAGGTGCCCAGCAATAACCAGGGAAAGCCGGTGAGCATCCAAGTGCGTAGCCATTCGCTCACCACCCACATACCGGCAAAGCTAAGAAAGGCGAACCGTGGCCCCGTGATGCGTCGATAGAGCCCAAAGGGGACTGCAAAGAAGAGCGCCAGGACGCTGACAAAAAGAGTGGTGAGGAGCATCGCCACCAAGGCCCCGGTGCCACTGAAATCGTGAATAGCAACGAAGACCCACGACGTGCCTGAACCGAACAGGCCTACCCCATAGCACCACCCACGCAGGGTGGCCATGGCGGGCGTTAGCGACGCTATTCTCCAATAGACCAGTGCCACGCTCACTGGGCCAAGCCACCATAGGGAAAAGGGGGCGGCACTCAAGGTGGTCAGCACCCCAGCGGCGAGCGCTACAACGCAATCGACTATTGGTGAGGAGCGCCCAGCAAAAAGCGTATATTCTTTATCTTTATCGACCACATCCATAGCGTTACTCAGAGCGCTTAAAAGCAGGACTTTCACGCCATAACGCCACCGCGAACATCAATACACCGGCAAATAGCGCGATATCGGCCATGTTAAAGGCGGGCCAATGCCATTCGCCCCAGTAAATGTCCAGATAGTCGACGACGTACCCTCGCGCTAAGCGATCAACAGTATTACCGAGCGCGCCGCCAAGAATCAGGCTGTACGCACAGGCCTCCAAGCGCGACAGGGGTTTGCATAGCTGCACAACCAATACGACGACCACCACCAACGCTAAACCAAGAAAGAGGTAGCGCTGCCAACCCCCTGCTTCTGCGAGAAAGCTGAAAGCGGCTCCTGTGTTCCCGGTATAAACCCAGTTAAAAAACGGCGTTAGCGGAATGACTTGGCCAAACGACATCTGGGCATGCACAATTTCCTTGACCAGTTGATCGGCTAGAGCCATCACGCAAGCTAATGTGAACCATGGCCAGCGACGTGAAGGGCTATCGTTTGGCGCTGTTCTCATGACGTTGTTTTTCCTTGTGACAGGCCTGTCATTGCGGTACTGGGCGAAAAGCGGTAACCCAGCAGTCGCATGGCGTTCAACGTCACCAGGACGGTAGCACCGGTATCGGCCATCACCGCAATCCACATGCCGGTAATACCCAGCGCCGTTGTAACTAGGAAAATGGCTTTTAAGCCAAGGGCGAGAACAACGTTGGTTTTCACATTGCGCAGCGTGGCACGAGAGAGGTCTATCAGCTCAGCGATGCCGGTAACGCGGTTCTTGAGCAAGGCTGCATCGGCGGTTTCCAACGCCACATCCGTGCCACCCCCCATCGCGATACCCACATCTGCTGCCGCGAGTGCCGGTGCATCGTTGATGCCATCGCCTACTTTACCGATGGGGCCACGGCCTGCCGCTTGCCAGTCTCGAACATACGCTGCCTTGTCTTCAGGCATTAGTTCGCCGTACGCTTCAATGCCTAAGCGACCCCCCGTGGCAGCGACGGTGCGGGCATTATCACCGCTGAGCATGACCGCCTGTACGCCTAAACGGGATAGCGCCGCTAGGCCTTCCATGGCATCTTCGCGTGGCTCATCGCGAACCGCGATCAAGCCCAGTAAACGCTCGCCTTCGACGAGGAGAGCGAGGCTCTTACCGGCTTCTTCTAACGCGACAATCCGAGCACTGAGACTTTCCTCAAGGATGACTTTCTCGTGAAGGTGACGAGGCGTCATTAAGCTCAGCTCGCGACCCTCCACCTGGCCGGAAACACCGCGCCCCGCCAGAGCGCGGCCGCCGGTGACGGTGGGGAGGTTGATGCCCGACTGTCGGGCATGCTCAACGATAGCCGTGGCGATAGGGTGACTGGAATCCCGCTCTATTGCGGCGGCGAGCCGCAATACGCTGTTATCGTCTTCCTCAGCAATCCAAGACTCCACATCTGTGACTCTTGGGGTACCCGCAGTGAGGGTGCCCGTTTTATCTAATGCCACCAAGCGAAGCTTACCTAACTGTTCAAGAACGGCTCCCCCTTTGATCAGTAGTCCGCGCCGAGCTCCCGCCGAGAGACCGGCGGCGATGGCGGCAGGGGTGGAAATGACTAACGCGCAGGGGCATGCGATTAACAGCAATGCTAACGCACGGTAAATCGACTCCGACCATGCCATGGTCGATACCAGCGGTGGCACTATCGCCATCAGTAGGGCGAGTAAGACGACGGCGGGCATATAGTAATACGCAAAACGATCAATAAAGCGTGCTATCGGTGCCTTGGCGGCCTGTGCTTCTTCAACCAGACGAATAACGCGTGCGATCGTATTGTCATCAGCGCCTCGTGTTACCTCCACCTCCAGGGCGGCATCAAGATTCACTGTGCCAGCAAAAATGTCATCACCAGGCGCTCGCGAACGAGGTATGGACTCGCCGTTTACCGGCGACTCGTCAATGTCGGAGGTGCCCACCAGGATGCGTCCATCGCAGGGTACGCGATCACCGGGCCGCACCAGCACACGCTGACCGGGTTTAAGTGACTCCGCCGAGACATCACGCAGATGGCCGTTGTCCATCAGCCTCGCCGTTGAGGGTGTTAAGTTTGCCAAGGCTGAGATACTGCGGCGCGCCCGTGACGCAGCTACCCCTTCGAGTAGCTCACCTACGGCGAACAAGAACACGACCATCGCAGCTTCAGCAGCAGCATTGATGGCCAATGCGCCAACCGCAGCGATGCACATCAGCATCTCGATGGTAAAGGGGTTGCGCATTTTGAGGGCGCCCCAGGCACTCTGCGCAATGGGCATTAAGCCGACCAGCGTGGCCAGAATGAACGGCACATTACCCAGCGCAGGCCATGCTAAACGAAGCGCGAAGGCTACGATCAGCAGATTTCCCGTGATAATGACCAAGCGCCCTTTAGCGGTTTGCCACCAAGAGGATGAAGCACCAGATGCGCGTGTTTGGCCAGCAGGGGAAGTCACTTGATAGCCTAGTTCGTTCAGGATGCCCTCAATGGTCTGTTGCGAGGGGCCTCCATGATCGCGCTGGTGAATCTTCACCGATCCTGTGACGGAGCTTGCCGTGACTTCCTCAATGCCGTCCAGCCGCTCTAGCGCCGACACAACCTTGCGCTCACAACCGCCGCAGTCCATGCCTTCAACACGCAGTGTCAAGACGGTAGGCGCTGTCGCCTGCGTTGATGTTTTCATGGTGCCTCTTCTCCCAATGAGCTATGGTTTTGAAGTGTAAACCTTGTAGCAACTACAGCTTCAAGCCCTGCGTAAGGAGTTTTACCATGTCGATGATGGGGCAAAGTATCAGCATTGGTGAGTTAGCACGACGAGCCGATTGCAAACCTGAAACGGTTCGCTATTACGAGCGTATTGGGCTGTTGCGCGATGCGACACGAACCGGCGGAGGACAGCGCCGCTATGGAGACGACGCTGTGCGGCGCTTGACCTTTATTCGTCATGCCCGTGACTTTGGCTTTTCGGTGGAGTCAGTGCGAGAGCTTTTGGCCATGTCAGATCAACCTGATATGCCTTGCCAAGAAGTCGATGCCATCGCCACGCATCACCTAAAGAAAGTGGAGTCCCGCCTTCAACGACTGTCCATACTGCGTGAGGAGCTTCAACGGATGGTCACACAGTGTGCCGGTGGTAAAGTGGAAAGCTGCCGAATCATTGAGGTCATCAGTGATCATCAGCTCTGTATCACTGAAAAATCGCACGGAGGGGCTCACGACTTGGGTTAGCACTAACGCTACGCCCCACGCCCAATGGTTAGCCCAGCGAAACATCCAAAAACAGCATGAGTACCAATCCGATGGAGAGGCCCAGCGTGGCCTTTTTTTGGTGCCCGCTCCGATGAGTTTCGGGAATAATCTCATGACTGATCACATACAACATCGCCCCCGCTGCAAAGGCCAACCCCCAGGGCAGTAGCGCTTGTGACATGCTGATGACTCCAGCGCCTAATAAGCCACCCAACGGCTCAACAAGCCCCGTAAGGGCGGCAATCGTCCATGACCGCCAACGTGAATAGCCCACGCTTAGCAGTGATACTGCTACGGCCAGTCCTTCTGGGGCATTCTGAAGTCCAATGCCAATCGCTAGCGGCATGCCTCCTTCGCTTCCCCCTGCGCCAAAGGCCACGCCAACGGCCAGCCCTTCTGGCAGGTTGTGTATCGTAATGGCAATAATAAACAACCAGATACGGCGTAGTGAGGCAGCCTCTGGCCCTTCTCGCCCCTGTTCGAAGTGCTCATGAGGTAAGAGCTCGTTCAGTAGTGCGACCATTCCAATCCCTAGCAAAATGGCCGCACAAGCAATGGCAGCAGGTACCACGCTACCGCCATAACGCAGCTCCGAGGCTTCTAAGGAGGGTATGATCAGTGAGAAGAAAGAGGCCGCTAGCATGACACCAGCGGCGAACCCCAACGCTAAATCGCGAACACCACGATTCGGTGTTTTGGTAAACAAGACAGGAAGCGCCCCTACAGCCGTCATCAAGCCCGCCGCAAGGCTTGCCAATACCCCCATGGTGACGGGAGAAACCTCTTCCATACCGATTACCTGTGTTGTGATAGATGAGTGATTACACGGCTTGGGTTCCATAACGAGACAAGCGCACGTTCACGTTACTAACCCCCATGCAACGTTGTTAAGCACGAGTGGTTACGGCTCGTTAAACGAGATCAAGTCATAAAGTGACGCCGTACCGATAGCTTGTTCTAAGCGATCTCTTGCCTCGTAAAGTGACGCTTGATATTCACTTTGAGTCGGCTGTTCGCCTAGCATGATGCGTTGACCTTGACCAAGGGGGTCAACAGGCTGGTTATTGACTCTCACTTCGTAATGTAGGTTGGGCCCCGTGGCGACCCCAGAGGCACCTACCTCTCCGAGCGACTCTCCCGCATTGACTAAATCCCCAACCACTAGCTGTGGGGAAAATCGGCTAAGGTGTGTGTAGCGACTGATTGCCCCTGTGTCGTGCTCCACCTCGATCACCTGCCCATATCCCCCTTGGCGACCCATAAAGGATACGCGCCCAGGTGCGGTGGCAATGACCGGCGTTCCTGTCGGCGCAGCCAAGTCAATTCCATTATGAGGACGCATCCCTCCATACACAGGATGTCGCCGATTCCCAAAGCGAGACGTTAAGCGGGCACTAAGCACGGGCAACCGCAACGTGCCTAGCAGGGTGTCGCTTTTGAAAAGAGCTACGTCCCCCTTTTGGGTGACCGGCCAAACGACCTCCAAGGGCTCTGCCTGATCAGGCAGAGCTGCATAACTGAGGCGTGGTGGCCCAACACGGGTGCCGTCCTGGCGTCGATCTTCCTCCCACACTAATTGAATACGTTCACTGCCAGAAAACTCCAGCGGCGCTGCGATAAACTCGCTGAGCAGTATTTCCAGTTTACTGGCGAAACGCGTAGGGACACCTTCTGCTGCTAAAGCCTCGTAGAGGGTGGTATCAATGATGACATCACGCCCAAAGGTTAGGGTATCAACGCTATCAAGCGGTAATGTGCCTTCTTGCTCGCTAGTCGCTTGTAACCTGACAGGGCTAAGTTCAGACGGCGGCAACGAAAGATGCGTTTGCCAATTGGCTTCGGCTAGCAAGGGGTAAAAGCCCACCAAGCCTAGTAACCACCAGCGCTGCATCACTGGCCATCCTCTTCCCCAGAGATCTCCGCTACTTCACTCTCGACGGCATCAATCAGCTCTTGCATACCAAAGGGGTCTAAAGGCTCGCCATTGACAAAAAAGGTGGGTGTTTGGCGAATCTGATTGGCTCTGACATCCGCCATGTCTTGGTCAATCACCGCCTGCACCTCAGCAGAAGTCAGTTGCTCTTCGGCAGCCGCTAAATCAAGGCCCCCTTGGCTCGCGATATCGAGGATAGCGGATTCATCAAAACTGCCATGTGAAGCCCATTGATCCTGGCGAGCCAGCAGCCTCTCCAGTACCGGTTCAAAGACGCCCTGACGACGAGCAACTTCTAATACCCGAATGGCCTTATCAGATACGTCGCCGTGGAAAGGAGTGTAGCGCACGATGAGCCGCACTTTTTCTGGGTAGGTTTCCAGAATACTTTTTGTCAGTGGGTAGAAGGCACGGCAGGCTTCGCAAGCCGGATCGAAGAATTCCACAATCGTCACCGGCGCGTCTTCTCGTCCCAAGATGGGGGAGTGTGAACGCACCAAGGAGTCCTCGGCCTGGACACCGCTCTCTTTTGCTGCCTGAGCTTGCATGTCTAAGAGGGCAGGCTTCGATACGGCGACGATTGCAGCGGTCAGCATTAACGTACCAGCTAATATAAAAGACGCTTTTTTGAACATGTTTCTCTCTCTGTCTCAACGATGGGGTGGAAAAGTAGGGTTGAAAAATAAGCCAATCGCTATGGGAGTAAGTCGCTCGCTACCTACCTGAGCCGGGAGTCGGCCTCGGTCTGTCACTCGTGCCCATATAGATTGGCATTTTGATGCGCGTGATCACTATGCTCAAACTCTAGGCTGGAATGAGCAATACTGAAGCGCATTTTAAGCTGCTCCTTGATCTCTGCTTTGACGGATTCAAGCTGCTGCCAGCCGGTTTCTGTCAGAACCACGTGGCAGTCAAGGGCTGCCATGTTTTCCTGCATCTGCCATAGATGCACATGGTGAATATCCTGGACTCCCTCGATATTTCGGACGGTCTCAACGACTGCCTGCCCGTCAATGTCCGGGGGAGATCCCAGCATTAGCGTACGGATAGGGCCACCAATTTCAGAGAAGGCAAGGTAAAGAATATATAGCGCAATCCCTATCGTGATGGCGGGGTCTACCCAGCGCATGTCGTACAGTAAAATAAGCGAACCACCGATAATCACAGCGATGGAGGCAAACGCATCCGATAAGTTATGCAGAAAAAGGGCGCGGATATTGACACTCTCTTTTTGCATTGACCACGTGAGCACGGCGGTAAGGGCATCGACGACAAGCGCGACGCCACCAATAATCACGATTGTCCATCCCTCTATCTCAGGGGGATCGATCATCCGCATAGCGCCTTCGTAAATCAGGTAGACGCCGACGATAATGAGGGTGGTGTAATTGATGAGTGCTGCCACTATCTCGATGCGGCCATAGCCAAAGGTCATATGCGCATCGGCAGGCCGTCTGGCGATTTTACGAGCAGCAAAGGCAATGACTAACGCTGCCATGTCAGAAAAGTTATGTAACGCATCAGCGATCAGCGATAGGCTCCCCGCCATAATGCCACCGACAATTTGAGCGATGGTTAAGAGCCCATTGGCCCAAATGGAGATGCTGACGCGCCGGTCGCCAGAGGCAGGATCAATGTGGGGATGATCATGATGATGTCCCATCTGTTACCCTCTCTCGAATTATCTGTTCTTGGTACTATAAAACCTCTAGCAACTAAAGCTTCAACCCTTGAGCATTATCTATTTGCATCGCTGGATTGGGAAGCACGTCCCTAGCTACCAAGGAGCCTTTGTGTGCTGGGCCGAAGGTGATCATGTTTTAGGTGCGGGGCTCAATCCACTTCAACCGGTAACGTCCAATCCACCATGGGTAGATTCATTTATTTTGTCGAGGCGCACCTTGTCTGGTTTGTAATCGTCGTCGCGGGGGGAGGCTTACTCTTTCCGGCCACCGGAATAATGCTTAAGTTCGCGATTGGGCCATTACTGGCATTACTGATGTTGATTATCAGCCTCACATTCGATGCGCATGCAGTGCGCATCGTGTTCCGAAAGCCGTCACGGCAGTTGTTGGCATTGGGGCTGGTCTATGGGCCTATGTCGATTGCCGGGTGGCTAACGGGCCGTCTATTTTTTGGAAGCGGCCCGCTGGCTGCTGGCCAAACCTTGCTCGGCACGCTGCCGACAGATGTGTCTTCTCCTCTTTTGGTACTGATGGCGAAAGGCAATGTGGCGCTTGCCGCTGTTTTCAACGCAGTCAACACTGCGTTATGTCCGTTTATTGTTCCCTTCCTGTTTTTATGGCTCACTGGCCTCCAGTTAGACGTACCGCTGGGCTCAATTATTCTTGAATTAACACTGATTGTGCTTGTTCCTACCGTGATTGGGGTCAGCTTGCGGACAAAGTTCTCGACTTTCTTTGCACGGCATGATTCAGCGTATGCAGGGATAGGGTCAATTTTGTATCTGCTGATCCTACTCGCTGTGGTCGGGCCGAATGCCGCCACGATCATTGGCTATGGTGGGTATGCGTTTGTGATTGCGGGGGCGGCCCTGTGCCTCAATTTGATTGGGTACCTGGTAGGTATGTCCTCACGGTTACTCACTTCTGATCGCAAAGAGGTGATTACCTATCTTTTCACGGTCAGTAAAAAGGAATTCAGCATCGCTGCAGCGTTTGTCGCTGCTTCTGGCTTGCCATCAGAGATCGCAATTCCAGCCGCTTTTTTTGCCGTGATTCAAATGATCACTTCGCCCATCGCAGCGAAGATCCTCGCCCGCCACTGAAGGGATGGCCGTATCGGCTCTTCGTCAGAAGAGCAACCTGCACACGGGGTGTACAGGTTGCTCTTACCGACAAAACAGACACCGCTACTCATAAAGGTGGCAAATAGTACCTATGCTAAGTCACTGCGACCAATACTGACCTTGCTAAAAGCATTTAACACAGAGGCTTCGCAGGGTATCTGTTCCTTTTTGGATTTAGGGTGCTTGAACGTATCGGCGAATCCTGGGCAGTGACGAACTAGTTTTTGGACAACACCTTCTACGTGCCGCACGTTAGACAGCACTTGGCGTAACCACTGCTCGAAGCTGCCTTGGTGGCTCAGCGTGAAGACCAAACCTTTATAGGAAGGAGGCTTGGATGCCTCCTCGCTACCGCCAGCTCTGGGTTTTGGAGGGCGTCGTTGAATCTCCATGAGATAGAGTGTTTGATCTAACAAATGCACCCTAATGACGAGCACCCCGCGAGGTACCTTGGTCTGAGTATCAATGTAAACCCAATTGGCGACTGTCGTTTTCACCTCCTCGTCTATTTCGAAAGGTTCGAGGCTGATCAACCGAGGGTCAGGAGAAGTGCTAAAGCCGTCTTCAAAGGTAAACCAGCTAACGCCACGAATCGTTGCGGGATAGGCCGATTGTAAATAGAGAAGCGCATTCCACATATCACGTAGAAAGCCCTGTGATTCCAGTGTAATAGGAGCATGAATAGAGGCCTGTCCGACCCCTTTTCCTGATCCATGTGGCTCCCCAGTGGAGAAAATGGTTTCGTCACCCGGAACGGGGACGCCTCGTGTATCGGGCACATTTTTTCGAGTATATCGTTTATCCAAGACGGCGCGAGGCTTACCTAAAATAACGAATTCGTCCTCAGTAAGGTCTAGCCAGGAAGAACCGTGGTCGGGCTCGTCATCATCCGTCAGGTCAATGACATCGGGGATGTCTTGAAGCTGATGATAGGGGAACTGAGAGGAGGCATCGTCGCCATCGGTGGCTGGTACTGTCGTTGATTTCTCTCTTTCGCGGTGGATCGTGGCACCATCGGGCTGCGTACAGCCTAATATCTGCAAGCCTAGGAATGTGTTGCCACAATCAATTGGAACGCCAGAAACAGAGATTTCCCCGCTGCCTTGAAACCATGGAGTGACTTTTAAAAGCATCTTATCTTGGGGGAAGCTGGCTTCAGTCTGCGCATAAATATCTCTGGCAGCTTGTTCGGCATAGGGGTCGTACAGCATGTGCGCGAGCAAAATCGCATCGTGCCTATGAACACGATATGTAAATCTGACCGGCCAGGTACCTGGCGATGGGGGCGCATTAAGCGGTCGATAAAGCCGTTCTTTGACCTCCTCCCAACAGTAAGTGGCGAGCACACGCTTGATTTCAGATGATCGACCGTAAACGCGTGCAAAAAATTCGGTGCAAGGGATGAGCAGATGTTTGCCACCTGGGAGGTCAAATTCAATCAGGTACGATTTGTGTTTTCTGTCCAGCGGTAAATAGCTTGCCTCATGAAAGGAGGTATAGAGGCTGCGCCCTGCTTTGTGTAAGTCGTCTAAGGAGACAATCCGCCAGCCGCCCGGAGAGAACGAAACAGGGAATGTTTTCTCCTCAAATGCGATGCGGGAGTTGCTCACGCCCTTTTCCCAGACGGAGCCGATTCTCAATAGCCCGACATGCGTTAAGACCGTCGTTCGCTTAATCACATCTCCTAATTTGTTCTCCTGATCAATAGGTCTTAAAAATACATAAATTTTAGGGACGCTTTGTGAGCGGATATTTTTGAAGATAGGCCCGTACCACCAAACGACCAAGCGCTCAGTTTCGTCTTTAAGGGTGCCATCTTGAAAGCTAAAGGTTCTGCATTGTTTGAGAGAAACGGTCACAAGGGCGTGCTCTATGTAAACTCAACATAGAGATTGTCGCAGTAATTATTGTTTAGTCGCAACGATTGTTGAAAATGACAGCCTCCACCCACTAACGCGGCGGCGCTGGCGCTGTGGTGAGGCTGGCGAAAGGGGCGCTGGCCCCAGTCTGCTTCCAAGGGAAGCCCGCATACTGAACGCACCGCGGCCACCTGCAGCGCATCGTCTTCGGAAAGCGGCGGCAAAATGCCCGGTAAGCGGCTAGCGAGCATGGTTTTACCGGTACCAGGAGGCCCTGCTAATAACAAGTTATGGCCACCAGCGGCCGCTACTTCCAGGGCGCGGCGTGCCTGCTGTTGGCCGCGCACGTCGGCTAAATCAGCAACAGGGGCCGTTGACCTCACCGAAGCAGACAGTTGGTGGGGCGGTATTTTCTCTTGTCCCAGCAAATGAGCAACCACTTGCCAAAGGGTGTCGGCGGGTAGCACCGACAAATCGCCCGCTAATGCAGCTTCATCGGCACAGGCGCGGGGAATAATCAGTGCTTTATTGACGCGTCGTGTGGCGAGAGCAAAAGGCAGTACGCCGGGTACGGCGCGTAGTTTGCCATCCAGCGCCAGCTCACCGGCACACTCCATGCCTTCCAGCGCATCCACTGGGATTTGGCCGGAGGCGGCCAGAATGCCAAGCGCAATCGGCAAATCAAAGCGACCGCCCTCTTTAGGTAGGTCGGCGGGGGCAAGGTTGAGGGTAATGCGCTTGGTGTTGGGGAAATCAAACCCGGCATTGATGAGGGCGCTGCGCACCCGCTCACGGCTCTCTTTGACGGCGGTTTCCGGCAGGCCCACCAGCGTCAGCCCCGGCAATCCGTTGGCTAGATGTACCTCGACATGCACGGCGGGGGCTTCCAGCCCAACGCCTGCGCGTGTGGCCACAATGGCTAGTGTCATGGCGCTCCCTCGCTAGTTTTGATTCCTGACGTAACCCTACGGTATCTGGAACGTTTAAAAATAGCGTGCGCCGGGAAAGGTAACCTTAGTTAACGGTTGGATCAGTTGCTTGAGCTGGGCTGTCTAGCGAGAGTGCAGCGAACAATTCTCTTGCAAAGCGCTGGGCAGAGGGCAGTGCGCCGAAGCTCCAGACGGGTGGTAGGCGTAGCAGTTGAGCGTTTTTAACGCTGGGTAAGTGCTGCCATAGGCTGCTGCTTTCGAGCTGTTCCTCGATACCGGCGGGAAGCGGCTCGATAATCACTAACGTTGCCTCTGGGTAGCGTGCCAGGGCCTCAATCCCCACCAGTGTAAAGCCCCAGGCGTTGGTGGGTTGGTCCCACGCATTGGGCAGTGTTAGTTGCTTAAGTACAGCATTGTAGAGGCTGCTTTCTCCAAACACTCGCACATGGCGGGCGTCCATAAACTGCACCATCAGCAGCGGCGCACTTTCAGGGGCCTGGTCGCGCAGTTTGGCCATTAGGGTTTGCGTCTCGTTGATCAGCTTTTCTGCCTGGGTATTGCGGTTGGTTAGCTCCCCTAACTGGCGCGTTAGTGCCTGCATCTCTTGCCACGTATCAGTGCCCGGTGAGTAGAACGAAAAGGTGCTGACAGGAGCAATCCGCTCCAGGCGAGGCGCTAACCCGGCAAACATGGGGGATAGCAGTATTTGTTCTGGAGGTACTTGGGCTAGCAGTTCCAGGTTTGGCTGAGTGCGTAGCCCCATATCGGTGGCACTGTCAGGTATCCGAGGCTCGCCTACCCATGCATGGTAATCGCTCTGCTGAGCGACACTGCCGACAGGGGCGTCTAACGCCAGTAAGGTTTCTGCAATGGTCCAGTCGATAGTTGCCCACTGTGCTTTGGCGGTAGAAAACGTCAGTAGGCAAACGGCAAAGAGCCCGCCGCGTACGAGCAAAGAGAGCAAGCTGGGGTGGCGCATGGTGGTGAGAAGCCATCCAAGAAGTAAGGCGTATATTTAAACGATAATGTTTATTGTTTGCAAACATTGGTTTCGGGAAAAGCTTGAGGAAAAAAATGCCCAGGCGCTATACCAGGGCATCACTGGTGCTGACGTTTTTAGAAGCAGTATTTTAGAAACAATGGATTAGAAACGGTAGTGAACGCTGGCGGTAACGCCTCGTTCTGCGCCGAAGTAGCAGTACTCCAGCGAGTTGCAGGAAGCCACGTACTCCTTATCCAGCAGGTTGTTTACATTTAAGCGTGTCTCAACCCCTTCAACGCCGAGCTGGCTTAGGTCGTAGCCAATGGTGGCATCGACCAGGGTGTAGTCAGGGACGGTTTCAGTGTTGGCTCGATCGGCGGCAATATCCGCGTAGTGGCGCACGCCAACCCCGACATCCACACCGTTCAGCCAGCCATCGTTGACGGCGTATTGACCCCACAGCTGCACTTGATGGCGCGGCGAATAGATCGCATTGTTGCCCTGATTGCCATCATCGCTTTTGGCGTAGGTGATGTCGGTGAAGCTATAGCCTGCCTGAACCGAGAGGGTATCCGTTAGCTGGGTTTGTGCTTCTAACTCCACCCCCTGTGATTCAATTTCACCTACCGCGCGATAAGGGTCGGAGGGCTGTTCTTTGGTCGCGACATTCTCTTGGCTGATATGGAACAGTGCCGCGCTGAATTGGCTAGCACTGCCGTTAGGCTGGAATTTTAGGCCAGCTTCCCACTGCTCACCTTCCATCGGCGCTAATAAGTTGCCGTTTTCATCTACAAAACTGGTAGGCGTGAAAGCGGTGGAATAGCTAGCATAGGGCGCTACACCGTTATCGAACAGATATACCATACCGGCGCGGCCACTGAACTGGGTATCGCTAAGTGAGCTGGTGTCACCGCTATCGCGGTTGGTATTGTCGATATTCACCCAGTCGTAGCGGCCGCCTAGCGTGAAGCGCCAGTTATCGACGGCGATTTGATCCTGTAGATAAACACCCGTTTGGTCGATCTCATGACGTTCACGGGTAGGTGCGTAAAATTCAATCGGGCCGCTACCATAGTTGGGATTAAAGGCATTGATGGGGGGAAAGTACCCAGAAGGCCATGACACGTCATTTTCCCGCTGTTGGTAATCGACCCCAGCAAGCAGGGTGTGGTCCATAAAGCCGCTGCTGATGGTAGCTTCAAGCTGGTTGTCGATAGTCCAGGCTTCTAAAGATTCATCGCTGACAGAATAGTAGCGAGTTAATTCGTCAGAGGTAGCTGACGTCCAGCCATAGCCATAGACTTGGTTAAGCACCACATCGGAATTGAGATAACGGAGTAGCTGGCGGCCCGTTACGTCGTCATTAAAGCGATGTTCCAGGGTATAGCCAGCCATGCGCTGAGTACGCTCGTAGGCGTTATAGTCGGCTTCGCCATCAAAAAAGTTGTTACTGATCTTCTTGCCATTTCTGGGTACTACCGCTCCTTCATAGGGCACACCAGAGTGGTAGCCGCCTTCTGGCTCATCTTGCAGGTAAGCCTCGACCGTTAGGCTGGTGTCATCGGTGATATCCCAGGTTAGCCGGGGCGCAATGGCATAGCGCTCTTCTTCGGCGGGGCCAAACTGGGTGTCGGCGGTACTGGCAATACCGGTCAGGCGAAAGGCCACTCGCTGCTCTGCGCCAATTGGCCCAGTGAGGTCAAAAGCGGCACTGCGCTGGTTATTATTGCCTACTCGAAAGCGTAGCTCACCGCCTTGTTCAAATTCAGGGCGCTTGCTATTTAGCGCCACCACTCCGCCAGGTGACGCGCGACCATAGAGCACCGAGGCAGGCCCGCGAACGACTTCAATACTCTCTAAGAACCACGGATCGATGCGCATACTGCTATGGGAGTTGGCATCACCCATGACCTTTAAGCCATCTAAGAAGGTATTGCTCAAACTGCCGTCAGAAAACCCGCGCAATACTAGGTAATCGAAACGATTGGAAGCGCCGACCTGATTGCTGTACACGCCGGGAGTGTAGTTAGTGGCGCGCTGAACGGTGCTCACCCCACGGTGATCCATTTGTTCACGAGTGATGGTAGAAACGCTTTGAGGTGTTTCGATAAAAGGGGTGGTAACTTTGGTAGCCGCCTGCTGGGCAGTCACGGTGACGGTTGCTAGCTCGGAAGCCTGCTGAGCAAAGGCCGGCGTGGCGGTAAAGGCTATCAGCATTGCACTACTAAGGGGTGACAGGAGAAAGCGGCGTTGTGGTGACGACATAAGGAGTTCCTGTAGGCCGAGGAAGCAAAATAAGTAATGAGAATTATTACTTTTTGAGAGTCTTCAAAGGTATGCGCAATGCCAAACTAGTTATGCGTCCTGCCAAATGCCGCGGAAGGAGGGAACTCGTTGTAATAGATGACAGCAACTGGTGTTCGTCCAGCAGTGGCTAAGCATGCAGAAGTAACACCAAGGTGGTTACTTCTGCATGCTGTGAGGTGTCATACCAAACTGGCGCTTGAAGGCCGTGGCAAAGTTGCTGGCATGGCGATAGCCGCATGCATGGGCAGCCTGTTGCACACTAAAGCCCTTTTCTAAATCGCGGTAAGCTTTTTGCAGTCGGGAAGCGCGCAGGTGTTCAAAAATTGAGCAGCCATAATAAGAGTGAAATTTCTGACGCAGGCTGCTGGGGCTCATGGCCGCTTCTTTGGCCAATGTTTGCAGGTGATAACGCTGTTCGGGGTGCTCCGCGATTTTCTGATGCAACGCGGTGATGCAGCGTTGGTCACGCTGGGAAAGCTTGGGCGATTTAGGCTGTTGCTGGCGCTGTTCCGGTAGCCCAAGCCCCAGGAGTTGCAGCGCCAGCCCTTGCCATAATAATGATTGACGCCAAGCGGTGGGCGGTTGATCGATGGTGGTGCAAAGCGTTTTCCGTAGTGCAGTAGGTAACTGCCATACTTGAAACTGCGGGCTGTGTGGCGGTATCGGTAGCGCAAGTGGTGCCGTCGCCAATACCGCTAAGTTGACGGTGCGCAAACGTGGCTGGGCAGGCTGGCGAACGATGATTGGGTGCTGGGCATCAAAATGCGCACAAAACCCATCGCCTGCCTTTAATCGGTAGGGCGTCTCACCTAGTTGAGCACTGATCTCGCCTTCCAAAATAACGCTGATAAACCAGGGCACACTCTGATAGGAAGTAGAGGTGTAAGTGCGTTCCACCTGTAGATCAGAAAGCGTTAGATGGAGAGCCTGCGAAAGACTTACATCGTGAACATGACCTAATGCTACCGGGCCAAGAGGACTAGGTGAGTCTTCAATACGGTAGTGAATCCCAAAGCGCTGGCCAAGCTGCACAAGTGCTTGTGACGTGATTTCAGGCGTTGAAGCGCGTTGCTGCTGTGGCATCGTGGTGATAGTAATCGCGGTGAGGGCAGCTTGGTGCAGTTACCTATTCAATATGAGTTTCAATGTGGGACTGCTTTGTATGGCTGCCCTTTATTGGTGCTCAAAAGAGGTAAAAAATTATCGTACAGGCAAGATATCACCATCATACCGAATGTCAATGATAGTGATTATTATTAACAGGAAGAGTCAGCGGCAAGGAGAATTGCTTGCCGCTGGCAACAGAATGTCGCTTACGCTCAGGTATCCGCTTTAGGCGGCTGGGTGTTTTCAGTTTGAGCGCTGTGGGGCTTAGTGGGCGTTGGTGGCGCTTCTGCTTCAACCGGGGTGCTGCTTGTTGAGGTAGAGGCTTCCACCGCTGCCTCAAGGCTGGCCACTTGGCGCTCCAGGGCTTCAACGCGGGAACGGGTGCGTTGTAATACATCCATCAAAATATCAAAGTCTTCCCGTGACACCAGCTCTAGCCTGTCAAAGGCACCACGCACTACCTGCTGTACGCCTTTTTGAATATCTTCCGGGGCTTGGGACGCGTTCTGCAAACGATCCCCAATTTGCTGGGCTAAACGGCTAATGCGATCTTGAGGCGCCATCGCTCTCTCCTTAAATGACTACGCATAAATGTGCACTGCTTGCTAATAAGGATACGCAACCCGCCGTCGATACGCATGTATCGTTTGAAAATTAGCGTCTGGCCTCTTTTTATCGACGCAGTGCATCGAAATGAAGCACCTCGTTTTTATTAATGTTCTTTTATGGTGCAAGCAGGTCGTGGTGGCTGCTGCTAAGTCTTCCTTGCCACCGAGCAATCTTAATTTTTATAAAACAACCTGCTGACTTATAAGAAAAAAAAGTTGGGTGGCACGGTATGCGCATTAACGAGATAAGTAGTTAACTCGGGCGGCGCTGCCGCTACCTAATCCAGCAGGGGAGATCCGGGATGAAACTCATCACCGCTATCATCAAGCCATTCAAACTTGACGACGTTCGTGAAGCGCTCGCCGACAACGGCGTTCAGGGCATCACGGTGACTGAAGTTAAAGGCTTCGGTCGTCAGAAGGGGCATACCGAGCTGTATCGTGGGGCAGAGTATGTTGTCGATTTTCTACCCAAAGTAAAAGTAGAAGTTGCTGTCGATGATGCGCGCCTGGAAAGCGTTCTTGATGCTATTTGCAGCGCGGCCAACAGCGGCAAGATCGGCGATGGCAAGGTGTTTGTAACGCCATTAGAAGATGTGATCCGTATTCGTACTGGTGAGCGGGGCGCTGACGCCGTGTAACGCTTTCCGGCCTGCCTTTTACGTATAACTTCTCTTAATACAACGGGGAACACCTCATGAATGAGTTAGCTGATTTGAGCTATGCGCTCGATACGTTTTACTTCTTGATTTGCGGCGTGCTCGTAATGTGGATGGCCGCTGGCTTCTCAATGCTTGAAGCTGGCTTGGTTCGGTCAAAAAACACCGCCGAAATCCTGACCAAAAATATCGCGCTGTTTGCAATTGCCTGCACCATGTACTTGCTGGTGGGTTACTACATCATGTATTCCAGCAGCGCAGGTGGCTTCTTACCCAACCTTGGTTTCTTAATCGGCGCTGAAAACAGCGTGGATGCAGTGACTGCAGGCGGTGATGATGCGCCTTACTACTCAATGCGCTCTGACTTTTTCTTCCAGGTAGTGTTCGTGGCAACTGCCATGTCGATTGTGTCTGGTGCGGTTGCTGAGCGCATGAAGCTGTGGGCATTCCTGGCCTTCGCGGTGGTGATGACAGCCTTTATTTATCCAGTGTCTGGCTACTGGACATGGGGCGGCGGTTGGTTGTCTGAAGTCGGTTATTCCGATTACGCGGGTTCTGGGATTGTTCACTTAGCAGGTGCCGCGGCTGCCTTAGCGGGTGTATTGGTGCTTGGCCCACGTAAAGGTAAGTACGGTAAAGATGGGTCTATCCATGCGATTCCAGGCGCCAACATGCCGCTGGCCACACTGGGTACCTTCATTCTTTGGATGGGTTGGTTCGGTTTCAACGGTGGCTCTGAGTTGAAAATGTCCGACATCAGCTCTGCCAACAACGTTGCTCAGGTGTTTGTTAACACCAATGCGGCCGCTGCTGGTGGCGTGCTTGCCGCACTGATTCTTGCCAAACTGTGGTTCCGTAAAGCGGATCTTACCATGGCACTTAACGGTGCACTGGCTGGTCTTGTCGCGATTACTGCCGATCCTCTTTCACCCTCTGCGCTGGGCGCTGCGGTGATTGGGGCTGTGGGTGGCTTGATCGTTGTCGCTGCGATCGTCACGCTGGACAAACTGAAGCTTGATGATCCGGTCGGTGCGATCTCGGTACACGGTGTGGTGGGTATCTGGGGCGTGCTTGCGGTACCGTTGACCAATGGCGACGCTTCTTTCGGCGCACAGCTGATCGGTATTGTTGGTATCTTTGGCTGGGTATTCGTCGCGAGCCTGGTGGTATGGTTGGTGCTGAAAGCCATCATGGGCATCCGCGTCAGCGAAGAAGAAGAGTATGAAGGTGTCGATATTGCTGAGTGCGGTCTTGAAGCCTATCCCGAATTTAGCGTTAAGAAATAAGCTTACGCTAATTAAATGAGCTGGCGTGCTCTTTTGGCCTCCCTATCGGGAGGCCTTTTTGCCTTAGTGCATTCTTACAATCCATTGGCGTTGATTTTTTATTCTCTGCCTGTAGCGGTGTATGCTTAACGCTAACGGGCTTGGCTAACAGCAGTGTCCCGCCAACCTTTAATAAAAGGCCACCAAGCTAGAGGATGTCGCAATGAAATTGATCTCAGCCATTATCAAGCCGTTTAAGCTTGATGACGTACGCGAATCGCTCTCTGATATCGGCGTGCAGGGCATTACGGTAACGGAAGTGAAGGGCTTTGGCCGTCAGAAAGGTCACACAGAGCTATATCGTGGTGCAGAGTACGTGGTGGATTTCCTGCCCAAAGTAAAGCTAGAAGTTGCGGTAGATGATGATATGGCAGAACAGGTTATTGATGCCATCACGCAGGTTGCCAATACAGGCAAAATCGGCGATGGCAAAATCTTTGTTATGCCGCTGGAGCAGGTGATCCGTATTCGTACCGGTGAAACCGGTAAAGACGCGGTTTAATCGCGACGGGTGTTCACTCCCTAAAAGTTACCAAAACGCCCCGTTAAGCGGTCTGCTTAGAGGGGCGTTGCGTTTTCTTACTTGTTGGCAAACACTTTCCCTGCCTTCTATTTATTACTCTTCACTCCTTACTTTTCAACAAAGGCTCGCTCAATTACGTAATCACCCGGCTCGCCCATCCGCGGGGAAATATTCAGGCCCAGTTCGTCCAATAGTGCGCTCGTGTCGTCGAGCATGGCGGGGCTGCCGCAAATCATCGCGCGGTCTTGGCGCGGATCAATCGGCGGAAGACCGGTATCTTCAAACAGCTTGCCGCTGCGAATGTGATCGGTCAGGCGTCCCATTGTGTGGAATTCTTCACGGGTGACCGTGGGGTAGTACACCAGCTTCTCGGCAATTTCTTCGCCTAAATATTCGTGAGCAGGCAGTTCTTTGGTAATGAAGTCGGCATAGGCAAGTTCAGATACTTCGCGCACGCCATGCACCAGCACCACTTTTTCAAAGCGCTCGTACACTTCTGGGTCTTGGATCAGGCTCATGAACGGTGCAAGGCCCGTTCCGGTGGAAAGCATGTAAAGGTTTCGGCCTGGAAGTAAGTCATCGCATACCAGCGTGCCCGTAGGCTTGCGGCTGACCATAATTTGGTCGCCAACTTGAAGGTGCTGCAAGCGCGAAGTGAGCGGGCCATCGGGTACTTTGATGCTGAAAAATTCCAGATGGTCTTCATAGTTGGGGCTGGCAATGGAGTAAGCACGCATTAACGGCTTGCCGTTCACTTCCAGACCAATCATCACAAACTGACCATTTTTGAAGCGTAGGCTACGCTCGCGAGTGGTGCGGAAGCTGAACAGGGTGTCGTTCCAGTGGTGAACGCTGAGGACTTCTTCCAGGGCAAACTTGCTCATGCTAACTCCTCCAATGGGCAGAGTGGCCTAAGCCTCGTCTGCCATATTCTAAAAAAGCATAAAAGATGGCTAAATATGTTGCTGCTAATTCTAAATAAACCGGGATATATCTGTTAAGCAAATTATACTGATAACACTTATCTAAAAAATAGATATGCCGCTGAAACAAGATAGGTTGTCTCTATGCATTACACCCTGCGCCAGTTGGAAGTCTTTGTGGCCGTCGCCCAGCACGAAAGTGTTTCCCAGGCGGCGCGTGCCCTTGCCATGTCCCAATCTGCTACCAGTACGTCGCTAGCGGAGCTTGAACGTCAATTTGACTGCCAGCTTCTCGACCGCATGGGAAAACGGCTGAAGCTTAATGCATTGGGCTTTCAACTGTTGCCAAAAGCGGTAGCCCTGCTGGACAGGGCCGAAGAGGTTGAGGAACTGTTGCGCGGCCAGCAGGGCGTAGGCGCATTAGATGTGGGCGCAACGCTAACCATTGGCAACTATCTAGCAACTCTGTTGATCAGCGATTTCATGCAGCGCTACCCCGGCAGTCGGGTGCGGCTAGCGGTGCGTAACACGCGTCACATCATTGAGAGTGTACGCCAGCACTCGCTTGATTTAGGGCTGATTGAAGGGCAGTGCGACGACGATATGATTATCAGCCAACCATGGGTAGAGGATGAGCTGTGCGTATTCTGCTCGCCGCGCCACCCGTTGGCGGGTCGCGAGCATCTTGAGCTGGAACAGCTGTTGCGTGAAGACTGGATTATGCGCGAGGAGGGCTCTGGCACCCGCATGACCCTTGAGCACGCCGCTCGGCATCGGCGTAGTCGGTTTAATACCCTGTTGGAGCTTGAACATACCGAAGGTATTAAGCGGGCAGTAGAGTCCGGCCTGGGGATTGGCTGCGTTTCTAGGCTAGCACTGCGTGATGCTTTCCGGCGTGGCAGCTTAGTGCCTCTGCCAACACCGGAATTAGACTTAAAACGTCAGTTCACTTTCATCTGGCACCGCCACAAGTACCTTACCACGGGGGTACGAGAGTTCTTGCGACTTTGCCGAGAGATGACGGCGGGTGCCAAACGCAGTGATGATATTCCACTACCGCCGATTCCTTAGTCACTCAATATGATAGTCACTTAATACGATGGCAAAGCGTTGGTCGAGTTGACTATCAGAGGAGCCGAGGGGTGTTGAGACAGTTTAAAGCTGCTGATGGTACCCTTAAGATGATCAGCTTGCTCTTTCAGCTGTTCAGCGGCAGTGGTGGATTCTTCCACCATGGCAGCATTCTCCTGGGTCATACGGTCAAGTTCAGACACGGCGATGTTGATCTGTTTGATGCCATCGCTCTGCTCACTTGTGGCGGAATTGATTTCTTCCAACACATCGGTGACGCGAGTGATATGAGCGACGATGTCTTGCATGGTTGCGCCCGCGTTTTGCACTAATGCAGTACCGTTATTCACTCTGCTTTGTGAGTCTTCAATGAGTTTTTGAATATCGTTGGCGGCTTCACTACTGCGTCCTGCTAATTTCCGTACTTCATCAGCAACTACGGCAAAACCACGGCCATGTTCCCCTGCCCGGGCGGCTTCTACGGATGCATTGAGGGCCAATAAATTGGTTTGGAACGCAATACTGTTCATTAGCGTGACGATTTCGCCAATTTTATGGGAGGCCTGGGAAATGTCTTCCATCGTGGTAACCACATTGGCGACCACTTGCCCTCCTTCTTTCGCTACTTTCGAGGCCGTATGGGAGAGCTTGTTGGCTTCTTGGGCCGAGGCGGCGGTGTGCTCCACAGTGCTCGTTATCTGCTCTACTGAGGCAGAGGTCTGCTGCAGGCTAGAAGCCGCGTTATCGGTACGCCGGGATAGATCCTGGCCGCCCAGTGCAATTTCGTTAGCGGCATGGTGCACCGAGTCGCTACTGGTGCGTACATCAACCAATACCGCTTCCATTTTGCCCACAAAACGGTTGAAGGCACCGCAAATCTGAGCCACTTCATCACGGCCCTGTTCGGGAAGTCGGCGGGTTAGATCGCCTTCACCGCTGGCAATATCATCCAGGGCATCACGAGCCCGTTCTAGGCCAGCGAAAGTATGCTTGAGCCACAGGCTCAACAGCAGAGCTGTGACAGCAATGATGGCGATTAGCGTAAACAATGACGACTTGAGGATGGCACGCAGCCCTGCAGTGGCTTCATGCTCATCTAGCGCCACGCCGAGTTCCCAGTCGGTTCCTGCAATCGGGGTCACTGAGAGTCGCTTATCCAGGCCGCCGACTTCGATAGGCTCCCAAGCGTCTTGCGCAGTGCTCAGCTGTTCGATGGCCGCAGGGGACAAGGTGTCGCTAATTCGACTCAGCGGTTTGAGCGTCAGTGCAGTGTCGGGGTGGGCAATCACTGTTTCACCTTTGCTACTTAGAAAGGCAAAACTCGAAGGCGTTGGCCGAATAGCGTTGACCTGACTGACAAGGTTGTTGATGACGACATCGCCGCCGATCACCCCATATAAACGGCCATTACGCTTAACTGGTGTAGCAAAGGTAACCACTAGCTGATTGCTATTAGCGTCCACGTAAGGCAACGAGACGATAGTACGATCCTGCTTTGTTGCTGCTTGGTACCAGTCACGTTGACGTGGATCATAATCACTGCCAGGTACCCAGCCATCGGACGAAAGGTGGCTACCATCGGATTGGCCGTAAAAGGCCGCTAGGAAACCGCCTGACTCTGCTAACTGGACAAGTGGCGCAAGCGGGTCGTTATCGAGCACGGGTGCGCGCGCTGCTTCTAGTATGGCGGCTCGGGCATCAATCCACTCCTCAATTGCTAGGGCGTTACCCTGCGCAATAGAGGCCAACTGCCGAGTTACCTGCTGGTCATTATGTGTTTGCAGGGTCAGGTAGCTGACTGAGGCATTAATAGCCAGTGCTAGCGTAATTACCAGTAACGTGATGATGAGAATACGCAAGCGTAGGGACGACAGCATGAATATAGTCTCGCTATTTAGGAAAGCTAAGGCCTGAAATAGACCACTTTGTATGTACTATCTGTTACGTACTATCTGTTACGTACTATCTGATAGGTACTATCTGCAGCCCTACTATCGGCACCAATGAATACGACTTTAGGCGTATGCTTAATATCGTGTTGTTATCGGTTCGTAAGTGGGAAAACACGCACTGAAGTAAACGGAGCTAAGGCAGGGTGGATAACGAGGTGGGCCTCGAAATGAGGCCTGGCAGGCTAAGGACCGCCGGAGCCCAGCGTAGCGATAAACCTCCGCTACTACCGATCCCCTGGCGGCCTGATTTTATAGTAGGTTAGTACTGTGCCAGCGCTGGCGCAGGCAGTGTGCGCTGGCCCTGTGTATGGCGGCTGTCATGTGCTTCAAGCGTGAACCCACCCACCAGTGCATCGAGCCGGTCCGCCTGATCTTTAAGCTGTTCGGCGGCGGTGGTGGACTCTTGTACTAGGGCTGCGTTTTGCTGAGTCATCTGGTCTAGATCGGTAACGGCAATGCTTACCTGACTAATACCGTCGTTTTGCTCTCGCGCGGCCGTACTGATATCGCCCAGCATTTGAGTAACACGCGTCACGCTTTGAGCCAGTTCATGCATAGCGGCTTCGGCATCGCGCACCATTTGTGTGCCGCTTTCTACCTTACCGGCTGAGGCATCAATACGTTGGCGAATATCTTTGGCGGCGTCGCTGCTGCGCGAGGCGAGTTTACGTACCTCATCAGCCACGACGGCAAAACCACGACCATGCTCCCCAGCACGGGCAGCTTCTACGGATGCGTTTAGCGCCAGTAGGTTAGTCTGGAAAGCGATGCCATCAATGACGCTGACAATGCTCTGAATTTCATCAGAGTTGGTGCGAATATCCGTCATCGTGGCGACCACCTGTTCAAATGCACTGTCAGTGCGGGACGCTAGCTCCGAGGCTGTTTGGGAAAGCCCGCTGGCTTCCTGTGAGGCGTGAGTGGTGTGACCAACGGTACTGCTGATCTCTTCCATGGCTGAAGAGGTCTGTTGCAGGCTGGCAGCGGCCTGTTCGGTACGCCGTGAAAGATCGTGCCCTCCTTGGGTAATCTCATTGGCTGCATGGTTGACTGCTTCGCTGCTGCGCCGTACATCCAGCAAGATGGTTTGGATTTTCTCCGCGAAGGCATTGAACTGTTCTGCTACCGCTGCGCTCTCGTCGCGGCCATGAACTGGCAAGCGTTGGGTAAGGTCACCATGTCCTGTCGCGATTTCTTCCATTCGGTTGGCTAAGCGTTTAAGAGGGCGTGCGATTCGTCCACCAATCCACCACAGTGCACCGACACCAATGGCTGCCAGCAGTAGGCCTACCAGTGTCATGCCGAGCGTGTTTTGTTGGCGCTGCTCACTAAGTACGTCTTGCAAGGCGTTCAGTTCGGCCAGTACCACTGACTCGGGGAGCTGCAGTATCAGCACCCAGGGCTGATCCGTGTTGCCAAGGGTGATAGGCTGATAACGCTGGAGCATGCCGTCGGCCATGCTGCTGTGTAGGCTGTCCTGCGTTGTTGCCTGCTCAATACCTGCCAATAGCGTGTCACTTAGCGAATCGCTAGCGGGCAAGCCCAGGGCTTCTTCGCCAGCGGTATCTGCTACCAAACCACCACGTCCCGCCACCAGTGTCATCCGTCCAGCGCCGTTATAAAGCGCCTGGTTAGCATCGCTTAACAGGGTTTGGATAAAGTTAAGCGCCAAATCAATCCCCGCCACTCCACGAAATTCGCCATCCACCAAAATTGGCGCATTGAACGAGGTGACTAGCTGGGTTTCGCCGCCAAAGTCGTAAGCTGCGGGGTCGATAATACAAGGCGCTAAGGTTTCGCGCGGACACAGGTAATACTCGCCTTCGCGCACGCCGCTGGCTAGGCGCGTTTCGCTTTCCATGTCCTCACCTAGCGGTAGTATCGCCAGCTCGCCATCATCGGTGCGGTACCACCAGGGCATAAAGCGGCCGCTTCCGTCATGGCCGTAGCGCTCGTCACCCGCGTAGCGGGCGTCATCTCCAAAGGCGTTGGGCTCCCAGCCGATATAGGCATCCAATAGATCAGGATTATCGGCGACGGTTTGACGGACAAGATTCGAGAGCTGTCGGCGGCTTAAGTACAGCGCGCGTTGGCCTTCTGCATCTTCCATGCCCATTAACGCATTGGTCGTGGCTAGTTGGCTGGCCAGCGTCATCGCTTTGTCCAGCTCGCGCTGAATGCGTTGGCCTTCCGCATCGGCAATGGCGTTTAAGCGGGCATCTAGCGCGCCTTCCATGAGCTCACTGGTGTGGTCATCCACGGTTTGTTGGGTGTGAGCGGCGGCGATCAAGTTATACACCACCATGGCGGCCACGATGGCTAACAGGCAAGGGCCTGCTAGTGCCACGACAAAAGAGCGTAACGAGCGAAAATGCATAGTGTAATCCCTAGGCGATATGGCGACGTTGGCTGTCAGGTGCTTGATAGGGCACTTGCAAAGCAGGTGTAGCGGTGTGGGACAGCTTAAAACTGCTGATAGTCCCCGCGAGATGTTCAGCTTGCTCTTTTAATTGCTCGGCGGCGGTGGTGGACTCCTCAACCATCGCGGCGTTTTCCTGGGTCATGCGATCAAGCTCGGCAACGGCGATATTGACTTGATGAATGCCGTCGCTCTGCTCGCTGGTGGCTGCGTTAATCTCCTCCAGCACATCGGTAACGCGGGTGATATGGGAAACAATATCCTGCATCGTCGCCCCCGCATTTTGTACCAGAGAAGTGCCATTGTTGACTTTGGTTTGCGAGTCTTCGATTAGCTTTTGAATATCGTTAGCAGCATCGCTACTGCGCCCCGCCAGTTTGCGGACCTCGTCGGCCACCACGGCAAAGCCGCGGCCATGTTCACCTGCTCGAGCCGCTTCCACGGAGGCGTTGAGTGCCAGCAGATTAGTTTGGAAGGCAATGCTGTTCATTAACGTGACAATTTCACCAATTTTATTAGAGGCTTGAGAAATGTCTTCCATTGTTGTGACGACGTTAGCCACCACTTGACCGCCTTCCTTTGCGACGTTTGATGCTGCATGGGAGAGCTGGTTGGCTTCCTGGGCGGACGCGGCGGTGTGTTGAACGGTGCTGGTAATTTCCTCAATTGACGCTGACGTTTGCTGCAGGCTTGCAGCCGCGTTATCGGTACGGCGCGATAAATCCTGACCACCCATGGCAATTTCGTTGGCCGCGTGATGAACCGCTTCACTGCTCGTGCGGACATCAACCAACACGGCTTCCATTTTGCCGACAAAACGGTTGAACGCCTGAGCAATTTGAGTCACTTCATCGTTGCCTTCTTCTGGCAGGCGTTGGGTTAAATCGCCATCTCCCGAGGCAATGTTATCCATCGCATTACGCACGCCAAGCAGTCGACGAAGCATTAATGACAGCAGCACACCAAATATAACAGCGGTGATGGCCGCGACAATCAACAGGGTAATAATTGAGGTGGTCGCAATGGCACGCAGGCCTGCGGTGGCTTCGTGTTCATCAAGCGCCACCACTAACTGCCAACCACTGCTGCCGCCCACTGTGCTGCCCATGAGCAGCTTGCCACTGTTTTGCAGCTCAAGCGCTTGAGGCTCTTCGGCTTGAATAATTCTAGCCAAGCTGTCGTTAGTTAGGTCGCTGCTCAGCACAGAGGATGGCTCAAGCGTTAACTCGGGGTCAGGGTGTGCCACCAGCGTGCCATCTTCTGTCGTCAAAAAACCAAAGCTTGAAGGTGTCGGGGCGATACTGGCCACAATATCAATAACATCTTCAATGGTGATGTCTGCGCCAATGACAGCAGCGAGCTGTCCGTTACGGTAGAAGGGGCGTGCAAAGGTAACGATTAACCCCCCTGTTTGGGCGTCGACATAAGGCGCTGTGATAATGGTGTCTTTGGCGTTGGCAGCGTCTTGATACCAGGGGCGTTGGCGAGGGTCATAATCACTAGGCGGCTGCCAGTTATCAGAAAAAACAGCATCAGACGTAGAGGGATAAGCCATATAGGCAGTCATGAAACTGCCGGAATCAGCCAACTGACGTAAGGCGACAAGCGGGTCGCTGCTGCTGACGGCATCATCCATGCTGGCCAGCATGGTATAGCGAGCGTTAAACCACTCATTAATCGCCTGAGTGTTACCGTTAACAACGGCACTGAGATTGCGGCTTATTTGTTGAGTGTTGTGATGTTTGACGGTGGTGTAGCTGGCTATGCCATTAATGATGAGGGCTACAATAATGGCCGTGAGGGCGGCTAGTAAGATGCGGGCTCGTAGGGAGGAAAACATGGTCGCTCTCTAAATCGTCAGGGGTCAGACGACTATCGGCAAGAGCGACCATTTCTTTAGCAGAAAAGCGTGCTTAGACGAAAAGCGTGGGTGGCGTAAAGAGCATTAGCGTAAGTCGCTAACGGCGTGTTGAATATCGGTCAGGGACGCTTTGCTCAAATCTTTTGAAAGCGTGTGAATGACCAACTTATGGGTGGGGTTATCGAGTTTTTCTCGCAGTAGCCCAAGAAATTTCGGCGGTGCGACCATAATAAGCTTTTCCATGCTGTTATCGACGCGTGCGCCATATAAGCGCTTGGCGACTTCTTTGGCAAATAACTCATTTTCATGCTGCGAGGCAGCGCCCTCTTCTCCAGACGAGCGCGATGACGTTGACGTAGATTCATGAACATCGGCACCGCGGCGATCGGTGATTAAATCACCTTCGTGCAGCCTGCCTGCTGCGTGTACAAGGCTCTCAAGCTCAGTGAGATTCAACGCATCACGGGTGAAAATACGCGCGCGGGCGGCGTCAGCTACCACGATATAGGTGGTCATCGTCGTACGTCCTCCTTGTCGTTAGTTACCCTCTAACCATGGCAAGCATTTGCCGTTTGGTCAAACACTTGCGTAGCGTTAGAGCCTCTTTGCGAGCGTTAAAGTACTGTGTGTTAAAGTACTGTGTGAATTTAAAGCACTTTGCTGCGTAGCAGGCTAGTAATGGCTTCGCCAATCAGTACTAAGATGATAATCGCGATCAAAATGGTGGCGACCGTCGGCCAGGCAAAGGTGTCGATAGCGCCTTGAAGAATCACACCAATGCCGCCTGCGCCAACGAGTCCTAGCACGGTGGATTCACGGATATTAATATCCCAGCGCAAAATCACAATGGCAAAAAAGGCTGGCATCACCTGGGGCACAATGGCGTAGGCAACCACTTTTGCCTTGGAGGCACCGGTCGCTTCCATCGCTTCCACCGGTCGCCGGTCGATTTCTTCAATCGCCTCACCCATTAACTTGCCGATAAAGCCAATTGAGCGAAACACAATCGCTAAAATCCCTGCCAGCACGCCGGGGCCAAAAATAGCCACAAATAACAGCGCCCATATAATCGTATTCACCGAGCGGCTTGATACTAGAATAAAGCGCCCTAGCCACAGGCAAACACGATTGGGAGTGGTGTTCTGTGCGGCGATATAGGCGACCGGCAAGGCGAGAAAAATAGTCAGAAATGTGGCTAATGTTGCAATGTGCACTGTTTCGAGTAGCGCGTTCAGAATATTGCTTAGCCCGGCAGCGCTGGGTGGCCACATGCGCGCACCCAAGTTAGACATTTGATTGGGAGCGTCCCATACCCAGGGCCAGAAAATATCAATATCGCGAACCGCCCAGAACACCAGCATTAACGTGCCCAGCAGCACGGCGTAGCGGATGAGCCGCTCTTTACGGTCGTAGCGATGCCAAACGCGGTCGGCAAGTTGCTGTGCGTGATCTACCATATTTTTTTCCTCACCCAGCCGCTGATGCCTTCACTAAGCAAAATAACCGCGATAATGACCAGCAGAATCGCAAAGGCGAAGTCGTAATCATAACGACCAAAGGCATTCATTAACGTGCCACCGATACCGCCTGCACCGACGATCCCAACCACCGCAGAGGCGCGAAGATTGCTATCAAGCTGGTACATCGACAGGCCGACCTGGCGGGGTAATATTTGAGGAAAGACGGCGTAATACAACGTAGCAATGTAGCCTGCACCCGCCGCTCGCATGGCTTCTACCTGCCCCCAATCAATCTCTTCGATCTCTTCTGCTAACAACTTTCCAACAAAACCGATGGAGTAGAGAGTCAGCGTTAAAATTCCTGCCAGTGGCCCAAACCCAACGGCCGCCACGAATAAGATGGCCACAATAACGGGGTGGAAGCTGCGCGAGATAATAATGACCGCGCGGCCAATAACGTAAATGGGCATTGGTGCAATGTTACGAGCGGCCATCACCGCAAACGGTATCGATAGGAAAACGCCTAGCAATGTGGCGAGAATGGCAATTTGGAAGCTCTCTTTAAAACCTGTCAGCAGCAACTCGTATCGTTCCAAGCTGGGTGGGAAGCCTCCGCTAAAGATGCGCGCTGCCCGCGGTAAGCCTTCTGAAATGCGCGCCCAATTAAACGGTAAAGAACCGAAAGCCCACACCAGATAAATCGCTGCGACAATAAAAATGCCGTAACGGATGACGGGATTGGCAATAAAAGGCGGCTTTTTCCAGGTGCGCGGGGGAGAAGGGGAGTCAGACGGCGTCATGTCGTGGCTCCTCTGCACGGGCATCGGGCTGCTCGGTAATGGCATCGTCAGGCGCTTCAATACCTCCATAAATGGCATCAAGCGCGTCTTTATTAAAGTCCGCAGGCACTCCATCAAAAATCATCTTGCCGTGGCGTAAGCCGACAATGCGCTCAGTGTAGGTTTTTGCTTGCGCAACGTTGTGAATATTGATCAATACCGGTAGCGAAAGCTCACTGGCAAGGCTCTGCAGCAGTATCATGATCTGCTCGGACGTGCGCGGGTCGAGCGATGCCGTTGGCTCGTCGGCCAGCAGCAGGTCGGGTTCTTGCATTAATGCCCGTACCACCCCGACACGCTGGCGCTCACCGCCGGAAAGCTCATCGGCTCGTTTATTGGCGTAATGAGCAATCCCAACACGCTCCATGAGAGTAAACGCGCGCTCTATATCGGCTTGGGGATAGCGACGTGAAATTGCTTGATAGAGATTAACGTAGCCAAGTCGTCCAGCAAGTACATTCTCCATGACGGTGAGACGGTCAAGTAAGTTAAATCCCTGGAAAACCATGCCAATTTTGCGTCGAGCGCGGCGTAATTCAGCGCCTTTCACCTTAACCAGTTCGGCGCCGTTGAGTTTGATAGAGCCCGATGTGGGTTCTACTAACCGATTGATACAGCGAAGCATGGTGCTTTTACCAGCACCGGACGCGCCGACAATAGAAACAACGCTGTTGTCCTCTACCTTAAGGTCGAGCCCTTTCAGCACTGCCTCGTTGTGGCCATAACGTTTGACCAGATTCGTAATTTCCAGCATGTGATTGTTTCCATCGAAAGGCGAATAATTGCGCCGCCGGGGGCGGCGCAATCGCTGTTACTCCAGGTTTTCTCGTGTATAGCTCACGTCATTAGCCGCCTGGATGGTACGAATCACTTGCCAGTTATCTTTGTAATTAATCGGAATAAACTTTTCGACGCCTTCAAACTCTTCGCCAAGCTCGGTGCCAACAAAATCGAAGGTAAAGAAGGCTTCCTCGATTTTTTCTACAAGGTCCGGGTGTAAGTTATGGGCATAGTTATAGGAGGTAGTGGGGAATCGGTCAGATTCGTAGATCAGACGTACATCTTCCTCATCGTAAAGACCACGTGCTGCCATGCGCTCGACTACTTCAGAAGCAACCGGCGCGGCATCGTAATCCCGAGCGACTACGCCCAGCATCGATTGGTCGTGGCTGCCCGAGTAAACAACGTCGTAGTCTTCTTCGGGTGTAATGCCAAGCTCTGGCAGTAAGGCACGCGGCGCTAGATTACCGGAGTTGGACGTTGGTGAGGTGTGGGCAACACGCTTGCCCTTGAGATCTTCCAGGCTCTCAATGTCTGAGTCTACGTGAGTAAATAGCTGCAGGGTGTAGCCGAACTGGCCGTCATCTGACCCCATTAATGCGAAGGGTACCGCGCCTGCCAAGTTAACGGCAAAGGGAGTAGGGCCGGTTGAGAAGCCGGCAATGTGTAAGCGCCCGCTCCGCATGGCTTCCACTTGTGCGGCATTAGATTGAACAGCAAAGAAGCGCACGTCGCGTTCGGTAACGTCCGATAGATGATCAATAAAGGGTTGCCAGATATCCGAATAAATGGCCGGATCTTCTACCGGTGTATAAGCAAAAATAAGGGTGTCTGGATTTGCCCACTCTGACTCATCGCTTGGCCGATCAGCCACCATGTCGCCGTTTTCATCGCAGTACAGTGAATCCAGGTCGCCGCGCTCGCATTCTGCGAAGGCATGGGTAGAGAGGAGTGCGAAGGGGAGCAGTGATGCAGCCGCTAGCATGGCAAGCGGGCGCTTGCAGAAACGTGATGTTTCCATAGTTAGCCTCTTATGTGCGTTATTTTTGTGTTGTGCTATCCACTATTGAGTTCAGTGCTTCTTTTGCTTCGTGTGCGTTTCGCAAGTGGACATTTGTAGCGCTAGATGTTTATTTTTCGAAAACGATCTCTTTCAATCTAGGATTTGTTACAAAGATATGTCAAACACTTTCACAGCCACCTTCTACCATTGGCGAAATCGCTATCTTTTGATGCGCCATGGCCATAGCCAAGCGAACGAACAAGGCCTCATTATTAGTTCGCCTGGGCGTGGGCTCTCCGACTTCGGCTTGTCACCTCTGGGCGAAGAGCAGCTCTCAACCGTCATTGAGCAATGGCGTTGGCCGACGCCCACCAAGGTGGTGCACTCGGACTTTTTGCGGACAACACAAACCGCTGATCGAGTCGCTAAAGCGTTTGGCTTAACGCTGGAGAAAGAGGAGCGCCTTCGTGAGCGCTACTTTGGTGAGCTCGATGGCCAATCGGATCGGCATTACCCTGACGTATGGGCGTTAGATGCCCAGGATGCTGGCCATCAACAGCATCAGGTGGAGGCGGTAAGTCACGTCGCCAAGCGTATGTGCGCAGTTGTTGAGCAGCTGGAGCGTCGCTGCGAAGGCGAGACGGTGTTGGTGGTGAGTCATGGCGACCCGTTACAGATACTGCTCACAGCGCTCGCCAATAAACCGCTAACGCAACACCGAGAGCAGCCTGCCCTGCAGCCTGCCAGCATTACCCCGCTGGGGAGTTAGTCGGTTTTGGGTGAGGGTGCTGGTGAGGGTGGGATCCAGGCAATCATATCCACTTCTACATCGGCCCCGCCGGCAAGACCGGTGACGCCAATACAGGTGCGGGTTGGCAGCGGCTGTTTGAAGTAGCTGGCATACACGCGATTAACCTCGTCAAAGTGGCCCATATTGGTAATAAATACGCGTGACTGCACGACGTATTCAAAGCGACTGCCCACTTCTTCCAACACGATGGCTAGGTTTTGCATGACGCGATGAGTTTGTTCGGTAAAGGTGCCCAACAGCATTTCGTTGGTTTCAGGTACGGTGGGCATCTGGCCGGTAATAAATACCAAATCGCCCACTCGGCAAGCGTGCGAAAAGGGAGCAATCGGCTGTGGGGCGCGGTCAATAAATAGCTTTTCCATCTTGAACGGTCTCTCTTGTGTCGATGAGTTGGCGCCGCTAGATATAAGCGAAATACAAAGATGGGCCTTCGATGAGGCCCATTGCTTTATCAATTGCTTTACTTAGTGCCCCAGAATTTGGCTCAAGAATAGCTGTGTACGTTCTGACTGCGGGTTATTAAAGAACGGCTCAGGAGCGTTTTCTTCGATAATTTGCCCTTGGTCCATAAAAATCACCCGGTCGGCGACGGTTTTGGCAAAGCCCATTTCATGGGTCACACACAGCATGGTCATGCCTTCATTAGCAAGCTCCACCATGACGTCTAGCACTTCCTTGATCATTTCTGGATCAAGTGCCGACGTTGGTTCGTCGAATAGCATCACGTCAGGGTGCATGCACAGTGAACGGGCAATGGCGACCCGCTGCTGCTGGCCGCCGGAAAGCTGACCCGGGTACTTAAGTGCCTGTTCGGCAATACGCACCCGCTCTAAGTACTGCATGGCCATTTCTTCCGCCTCGCGGCGTGGTTTTTTTTGCACCCACATTGGCGCTATACAGCAGTTTTCCAGCACTGTTAAGTGGGGGAAGAGATTGAAGTGCTGGAACACCATGCCCACGCTACGACGGATTTGCTCGATACGCTTAACGTCTTGTGTAAGCGGCACGCCGCCCACCACGATATCGCCTTGCTGATGCTCTTCCAGGTGGTTAATGCAGCGAATCAAGGTTGACTTGCCTGAGCCTGAAGGCCCGCAAATAACGATACGCTCGCCGCGCTTTACTTCCAGGTCGATATCGCGCAGCACGTGAAAATCGCCGTACCATTTATTGACGCCGCGCATTTCAACCATCAGGTCAGAAGTGGGGGTGCCAGAGATGTTGGTGGCTGCTTGAGTCATGTCTTTATCCTGCTAAAAAATCGTTAATAAAAGCGGCGTTAGCGCTTATGGCCGGTGTGCAGCTTGCGTTCTAAATACTGGCTATAGCGCGACATGCTGAAACAGAAGATCCAGAACATGAAGGCGGCAAAGACATAGCCTTCCAGCGAGAAGCCTAGCCAGCGTGAGTCGGCCAACGCCGCTTGTACGATCCCCAATAGGTCAAATAGCCCGATGATCATGACCAGGGTGGTGTCTTTAAACAGCGAAATGAAGGTGTTCACGATGCCGGGGATCATCATCTTCAGCGCCTGAGGAAGCACAATCAGGCCCATGCGTTTCCAGTAGGTCATGCCTAGCGCAGCGGCAGCCTCTTCCTGACCCTTAGGGATGGCCTGCAGGCCACCACGAATAACCTCGGCCATGTAGGCACTTTGGAACAGTGTTAAGCCGATTAGTGCGCGTACTAGGCGGTCGACGCTCATATCGGAAGGCAGGAAAAGCGGTAGCATTACCGAAGCCATGAACAGTACGGTAATCAGTGGTACCCCGCGCCAGAACTCGATGAATACCACGCAGAAGCTTTTCACAATGGGCATATTGGAGCGTCGCCCCAATGCCAGCACAATGCCGATTGGCAGCGCACCAACCATACCGACGGTGGCCAGCAGTAGGGTCAGCATTAAGCCACCCCAGCGGTGCGTGGGCACGCGAGGCATGTCAAAGTAGCCGCCGTGCAGCAGCACATAAGCAACGATGGGGAAACCGACGAGAGCGAATACCGCCACCCAACGTTTGAGGGGCAGGCGGGGAATTGCTAGCCAGGCTATCAGCGTAAAGAAGCCAGCAAAGACTATGTTGGCTCGCCAGATTTCTTCACGGGGATACAAGCCGTAGATAAACTGGGTAAAGCGTGCATTGATGAAGACCCAGCAAGCTCCTTCCCGAGAGCAGTCATCCCGTGTGGTACCTATCCAGTCAGCATTCAAAAACGCCCACTGAACGGTGGGAACAACAAGCAAATACAGTATGTAAAGCCCGATCAGGGTAAAGATGGTATTGATCGGGCCATTGAACAGATTGGCGCGTAGCCAAGCAACCGCCCCGACAGAACTACTGGGGGCTGGCCGCTCTTTAATGATTGTTTGATTATGGATCATGTAAACATCCTCACCGTCGGCCTAGCGTTCAACCAGTGCCACTCGGGCGTTGAACCAGTTCATAAACATGGACACCAGCAGGCTGATGGTTAGGTAGACCGCCATGGTCATCGCAATGACTTCAATGGCTTGGCCAGTCTGATTCAGCGTGGTGCCAGCAAACACCGAGACAAGGTCGGGATAACCGATGGCGGTTGCCAGCGATGAGTTCTTGATCAAGTTCAGGTACTGGCTGGTTAGCGGTGGAATAATGACGCGCAACGCCTGAGGGATAACCACCAGACGAAGAACCAAGTTGCGCGGCAGGCTTAGCGCCTGGGCGGCTTCTGTTTGCCCGTGAGAAATTGCCTGAATACCAGAGCGGACAATTTCAGCAATAAAGGAGGCGGTATAGATCGACAGGGCAAGCCAAAGCGCGAGGAACTCAGGGATCACCGTAATACCACCACGGAAATTAAAGCCGCGTAGTTCCGGCATTTCCCAGGTAACCGGCACACCGGTGGCAACGAGCACTAATAGCGGTAAGCCAAAAATCAGTAAAAACGAAATCCAATAGGCCGGCAGGCGTTTACCGGTGGCTTCATGGCGACGCTTGTTCCATATCACCAGGGCAATACTGGCAGCAATGGCGACAAGAAAGGTAAGGGGAATTAAGCCAAAACCAGACTCAAACAGCGGCTGGGGTAAGTACAGCCCGCGCACGTTGAGAAAAATAGCTTCACCAAATGCCATGCTCTCCCGCGCGCTTGGCAGCGTACGTAGTACGGCAAAGTACCAGAAGAAAATTTGCAGCAGCAGCGGAATGTTGCGGAAGGTTTCGATATAGGCGGTGGCTAAGCGCGCCAGTAGCCAGTTAGGCGACAGGCGGGCGATGCCAACAATAAAGCCAATGATGGTGGCAGCCAATACCCCTAGGCCACCTACCAGCAGTGTATTGAGTAAGCCGACCAGGAAGGTGCGGCCATAGGTGCTTTGGGAAGAGTAGTCGATCAGACTCTGCACAATTCCAAAGCCTGCGGTGTTGCCCAAGAAACCAAACCCGGTGGTGATACCACGTGCGGATAAGTTGTCTTGGACATTACCGACAATGTAGAGCAAAAAGGCTGCCACAGCAGCGACGAGCAGCAGCTGGAAGATAAGCGCACGTTTGGCACGGTCTCGCCAAAACGGCGGCTTGTGGCCAGCGGGGCGAGTGTTAGGACTTACGGACATGGAAGGCGTCTCCGCGGTACGGACGATCAATCAAATGGCCCGCCAAGGCCCCTGGAAGAATGGGGCGGCGGGCCGGGGTCAAACGAGACGCTTAGCGAATCGGCGGTGCGTACTGGAAACCACCTTGGTTCCACAGGGCGTTAACACCACGTTCAATCTCAAGCGGGGAGTCCATGCCCACATTGCGCTCAAAACTTTCGCCGTAGTTACCGACTTGGCTCAAGATGTTGTAGGCCCAATCAGCTTCTAAGCCCATACCTTCTCCGTAGTTGCCATCTTGACCAAGCAGGCGGGCAACATCAGGGTTATCAGAGTTGAGCATTTCTTCGGCATTTTCGCTGGTGACGCCATACTCTTCGCCGTTAAGCATGGCGAATAACGACCACTTCACGATGTTAAACCATACATCGTCGCCTTGGCGTACCACCGGGCCGAGCGGCTCTTTAGAGATAACGTCAGGCAGAATCATCGCGCCAGACGGGTCGTCTAGCTGAATACGCAGTGCGGCTAGCTGGGAAGTATCGGAAGTGAGAACGTCACAGCGGCCAGCTTGGAAGCCGCCAACGGTTTGCTCAGAGGTATCGAAAACGATGGGATCAAATTCCATGCCGTTGGCACGGAAGTAGTCTGCTAGGTTCAACTCAGTCGTGGTGCCAGACTGAATACAAATAGCGGCACCGTCCAGTTCAGACGCGCTGGAAATACCCAGGTCGCGGGAGACCATAAAGCCTTGGCCATCATAGAAGTTAACGCCAGTGAAGTTGAGGCCCAGCGTCGTGTCACGGGTGGTGGTCCACGTGGTGTTGCGTGAAAGTACGTCCACTTCACCAGATTGTAGGGCAGTGAAACGCTCTACAGCGTTCAGAGAAATATAGTTCACCGCATCCGCATCGCCGAGAACGGCAGCTGCAACGGCACGGCATACGTCAACGTCGAGTCCTTGCCAGTTACCTTCATCGTCCGGGGCGGAAAAACCTGGCAGGCCGTCACTGACCCCGCACTGTACTGCACCACGTTCCATTGTGTCTTCTAACGTATCAGCTTGGGCAGTGGCGACACCGGCCAACGTGATAGCGCCCGCAGAGGCCAGTAGTACCAAGTGTTTCTTATTCATCATGGTCGTTCCCCTTACTCGATTTAATGTCGTTATGCATGCAGATGCATGACACTAAAAGCTAGCAAGGAAGGTGCCAGAAAGGATATGTCGTCAAATTCAGCGCTTTTCAACGCAAAATGCCAGCTGTATACGAAAGTATTGGTGCAAAAAGGAACATTAGCGACTAGCGATTGCTCTATTTTGGTGCGAGTCGCTAACGTTGCTGATAGTTTTAGAATAGTAGGTTTAAGCGTTACAGATTAACGGGTTTGAAAGATAAACAGGATTAGCGAATAGGGGGTGCGTATTGAATGCCACCATCTTTCCACAAGGCGTTTAAGCCTCTGGCAATCTTGAAGTCAGAGTCAGCACCGACGTTTCTATCAAAGATATCGGCGTAGTTACCCACCTGCTTGATGATTTGGTACGCCCAATCGGTATTGATGCCCATTGGCTCACCAAAGTCACCATCTTGACCAAGCAGGCGCATGACATCAGGATTCTCCGAATTAAGCTGTTCATCTACGTTAGCTTGTGTAATGCCCAGCTCTTCCGCATTTAGCATGGCAAACAGCGACCACTTCACAAGATTGAACCATTGGTCGTCACCTTGACGAACGGCTGGGCCAAGGGGTTCTTTTGAGATGATGTCAGGAAGCACGACCGCCATGTCGGGATCAGCAAGCTGCATCCGCTGAGCATAAAGCTGGGAAGCATCAGAGCTTAAAACGTCGCAACGGCCTGCTTCAAAACCTGCAATAGATTGTTCGGGTGCATCAAATACGACGGTGTCATAGGTCATGTCGTTGATACGAAAGTAATCAGAAAGATTGAGTTCGCTGGTAGTGCCGGATTGGGTGCAAACTGCCGCGCCATCGAGTTCTTTGGCGCTTTGCACGCCAAGATCACTGGCCACCATAAAGGCTTGGCCATCGTAGTAACTCACGCCAGTAAAGTTCATTCCCATCGTTGTGTCACGGCTTGAGGTCCAGGTCGTGGTGCGTGATAGGACATCGACTTCGCCAGACTGCAAAGCAGTGAAACGCTCTACCGAGTCGAGTGGCACGAAATCTACTTTTGTCGCGTCGCCAAGCGCCGCAGCGGCAATGGCACGGCATACATCGGTGTCCAGGCCCCGGTATTGGTCGTTGTCATCTAATGATGAAAAGCCTGGCTGGGCAGCGTTAACGCCACAGCGCACGCTATCGCGCTCCTGAACGGTTTCCAGCGTGCTGGCCATGGCCATCGCGGGTACTAAAACACTAATTCCTAATCCCAACCAACGAACGGTTTTCATTTGTTATTCCTTAACGTGAAAGGGCAAGTAAGCGTAAGCTCAAAAACGTAAGCCCATAAAAAAGGCCGAGCAATGCTCGGCCTTTTGGCTATTCGCAGTCGCAGCGTTATGCGAAGGCTTTACGCATGAAAGGCGGCAGCGATAGTGCACCACGGTGAGCATCACCTGTGTAGTACTGTAGCGGCATTTCGTGCTCAGCGGCAGCCTGTTCGCGGAAGCTTTCAACGCTGGTTGCTTTACCGGCCAACGTGACACTCCACCAGCCAGACGGATACACCGGCTGTGGGAAGGGCAGCGTTGCCACGCTATCAAAGCCTGCTTCACGCATATCGTTACGCAGTTCGCGAATGATAGAGCCGCTGTGGTAAAGCGGTGATTCACTTTGCTGCACCATCACGCCGCCATTTTTTAGAATACGGTGGCAACGCTTCAGGAAATCAGTTTTGAACAACCCTTCTGCGGGGCCGACTGGGTCGGTAGAGTCGATAATCAGCACGTCGATGCTCTCATCGGCAGCGTCGTCTACCCACTTCACACCATCAGCGAACAGCAGCTCAGCACGTGGGTCGCCGTTAGCTTCTACCAGCGCTGGGAAGAAACGCTCGGCGGCCTTAGTCACTTCTTCATCGATATCGATTTGTGTCACTTTTTCAACGCTGGGGTGGCGTAATACTTCTTTTAATGTGCCGCAATCGCCGCCACCAATAATCACCACCCGTTTGGGATCTTGATGGGTGAACAGTGCGGGGTGGGCTATCATTTCATGATAGAGGAAGTTGTCGCGATCGGTCAGCATCACGCAGCCATCTAGCACCATCAGGTTGCCGTAGGTCTCCGTGGTATAGACTTCCAAGTGCTGGTAAGGGCTTTGCACATCCAGCAACTTTTCAGTGACTTTCAGCGAGAAAGCGCTGCCGTGGCTATCAAACACTTCGGTAAACCACTGGTCGTCGCGTAAATCGCTCATTACTTTGCTCCTGGACGCGGGGCGTTCGTTTGGGTAGGAATGCCTTGATGATACTGCGGGCTTAAATCGTGCAGCGCCTCCATAAAGGCGGTGACGTGATCGGGGTTGGTGAACTGGCTGATGCCATGGCCCAAGTTAAAGACGTGGCCCGGGCCGTGCCCATAGCTTTCCAACACGCGTGCAACTTCGGCTCGGATGGCAGAAGGGCGTGCGAACAACACATTCGGGTCGAGATTGCCTTGCAGCGCCACTTTATGGCCTACCCGTGCGCGGGCGTCGGAAAGTTCGGTGGACCAATCGATACCTAGCGCATCGGCGCCGGCGCAGGCAATATGTTCCAGCCACTGGCCGCCATTCTTGGTAAACAGAATGACCGGCACGCGGCGACCATCGTGTTCACGAATCAGGCCGGAGACAATTTGCTCCATGTAGCGCAGCGAAAATTCCAGGTAGGCGGGGGTAGATAGTGCGCCACCCCAGGTGTCAAAAATCTGTACTGCTTGAGCGCCAGCGCGAATTTGCGCGTTTAAGTAGTCGGTTACCGACTGTGCCAGGGTATCTAGCAATTGGTGCATGGTGTCTGGCGTATCGTAGAGCATGGTTTTCAGATGGCGGAAATCTTTGCTAGAACCGCCTTCCACCATGTAGGTGGCTAACGTCCAGGGGCTACCCGAAAAGCCAATCAACGGCATCCGGCCGTTCAGTTCACGACGAATGGTCGATACGGCGCGCATCACATAGTCGAGATCGCGCTCGGCATTGGGCACTGTTAACGCCGCCACCTCTTCTGGGGTGCGTACGGTTTTTCTGAATTTAGGGCCTTCGCCGGTTTCGAAATAGAGCCCCAAGCCCATCGCATCCGGGATTGTGAGGATGTCGGAGAATAGAATGGCGGCATCTAGCGGATAACGCTCAAGGGGTTGCAACGTTACTTCGCAGGCTAGGTCATGGTTGCGGCACAGATCCATAAAGCTGCCAGCATCGGCGCGGCTGGCGCGATATTCTGGCAGGTAACGGCCTGCTTGGCGCATCATCCACACCGGAGTGCGGTCGACGGGCTGGCGAGCCAGCGCACGAAGAAAACGGTCGTTTTGCAAAGGTGTGGTGGTCATAAACACTTGCTCTTGAGAAGTTTGCCCGCATTGTAAGGGAGTCATTGTACTTGAAGATAACGGTACTTGAAGATAACTGTGCTTGAAGATAGCAATTGTACTTAAAAACGTACTTAAAAACGTCTCTCCCTGTTGAGACCGTGAGGCCACCGCTGCTTCCTGGTAAACTGTTTTCTTATTTTTCCAACACCGGTGTGGTTAGCTGGTTTGGTTAATCAACGAGGTAACCTGTGACCATTCGCTTCATTGCCGCTTCCCGGCTGCCCACGCCTTGGGCCACATTCACCATGCACGGTTTCGAAGATGAAGCCACGGGTAAAGACCATATCGCTTTAACGCTAGGTGATGTGAGCGGCGGCGAGCCGGTGCTGGGACGCGTGCATTCTGAATGTTTAACCGGCGATGCGCTGTTCTCAATGCGCTGTGACTGCGGTTATCAGTTGCAAGAAGCGCTCAAGCGCATTGCCGAAGAAGGGCGTGGTGTGCTGTTCTACCTGCGCCAGGAAGGGCGAGGAATTGGGCTGCTGAATAAAATCCGTGCATATCATCTGCAAGACCAAGGTGCTGATACGGTCGAAGCCAACGAGCAGCTTGGTTTTGGTGCAGACATGCGTCGTTATGACCTGTGTGTGCCAATGCTTAACCACTTGGGTATCACGGCATTAAAGCTGATGACCAATAACCCGCGGAAGGTAGATGCCTTAACCCGCGACGGGGTGAATGTGGTTGAGCGCCTACCGATTACTACGGGCCTAAATCCCCACAATGAACACTATCTCTCAACCAAAGCTGGCAAACTTGGTCATATGATGGCGCTGGATGACTTTACCCAGGCCAGTGACGTGGATATTGAACGTAAAGGCTGATACAAGCGTAAGGGGCGATAAAGTTATTAGGTTTTTTTAAACCTAGGAGAGTGGCCCACAATGAAAGCTCTAGATGAACAACGGCATGACGTACTGCCTCAGCAGGGTGAGTTCAGCATTGTCGAAGAGTGGTTACACAGCATTACCCACGGGGTTGGTGCTGTGTTTAGCTTGGTGGGTATGGTCGTGCTGCTGGCAGTAGCAAGCTTGGCCGTGCATGTCGACCCTTGGAAAATTGTCAGTCTAAGCCTATACGGCACCACGTTAGTTCTGCTTTATACTGCCTCGACTTTCTATCACGGCATATCTCATCGGCGCTGGAAGCAACGCTTTCAACTGCTTGACCATTGTGCAATTTACTTACTTATCGCGGGTACTTATACGCCTTTTCTGCTCGTTAATATGCGCGGCACCACAGGCTGGGTCTTATTTACTGCCGTGTGGTCGCTAGCACTAGTGGGGATTGGCTGCAAACTGCTATGGCCACAGCGTTTCGCGGTACTACGCGTGACTATCTATTTACTGATGGGCTGGATGATCGTCCTGGCCTCTAGAGAGATGGCGGCCAATTTATCAGTGGCCGGCATCGCTCTGCTTGCCGCAGGGGGAATCATCTACACGCTAGGGGTGATCTTCTATGCCGTGCGTGCCATCCCCTACAATCACGCCATTTGGCATTTATTTGTGATTGCTGGAAGTATTTGCCACTACTTTGCCGTCTATAGCGCTGTTCTACCTCATAGGGCGGTTACCTAGCAATCAACTGCCGCTTGCTCTTTTTCCATGGCACGGGCTAGCGCTGGACGATCAGCGTGGCGTGCGCGGTAGGTAATTAGGGATTCGGGCAGGCGATGCTTCATGCTGGCTGCCCACGTTAATGTATGGGTAAGGAAAAGATCCGCCAGGGTAAATGTCTCGCCGACTAACGTTTCCTGGCCCTGGTAACGGCGTTCTAACGCTAGCAGTGCCCGCTGAAACTCCCAGGCGGCGGTGGGCAATACTGAAGGCACGCGCTTATCTTGGGGGAGTGCAAATTTATGCTTGGCCTGAAGCCACAACGGTTGCTCAATTTCGGTGACGATAAAGCTTAGCCACTGGTCGACCTGCGCTCGCTCAGCGGCGCTTCCGGGCAGAAGGCTACCATCGCCATATTGCTCGGCTAGATAGCGGCAAATAGGTGCCGATTCAAACAGCGTTAGCTCGCCATCTTCAATGACTGGCACCTTGCCATCTGGGTGGCGGGCTAGGTGCTCAGCGGTTTGCCCCTCACCTTTATCCAGTGCGACATGCTGGCAGCGGTATTCCAGACCCAGTTCTTCAAGTGTCCAGGTAACCCGCACCGAGCGAGAGTTCGGAAAACTGTAGTTCGTTATCATTAAGCAGCTCCTAAGCAGTGCGGTGAGACTTAACTGTAGCGAGTGCTTAGAAACCTGTCGAGCTACTGATCTCGGGCGCTACGGATGCGCTCGTAAGCGTTGCCAATTTCGCTAGTGCGCGCTTGAGCCACTTCACGCATGCTTTCAGGCAGCCCTTTGCCTGCGAGTTTGTCGGGGTGATTTTGGCTCATTAGGCGGCGGTACGCTTTCTTGATTTCTGCGTCGCTGGCGTCTTCATTCACCCCAAGTACGCGGTAGGCGTCTTTCAATGCCTCTTCGCTGGAACCCTGCGAATTCGCAGCTGCACCGTGAAGCATGGCTTCGATTTGCTGTACTTCGGCGTCGCTACAGCCTACTCCGCGGGCCACACGCAAAATCATCTCGTGCTCGGCAGGGTGCAACACGCCGTCGGCAGCAATGGCGGTTAACTGAACTTGCAAAAATACCTGGCGTAAAATCGGTTGGCGCTGGGTCAGTCGGTTAACGTTCGCCAGTTCTGCATCTAGGTTGAAGTCGTCGGCACGACCGCGTTCGAAGGCGGCTCGCGCTTTGGCACGCTGTTCGCCTTGAAGGTGCATTTGGTCAAACAGTTTTTCGGCCACGCCAAGTTCGCCATCGGTGACTTTACCGTCGGCTTGGCACAAACAGCCCATTACCGAGAAGATCGATTCTAAAAAGCCTTCTTGGATTTGTGTGCGAGCCGCGCTTAAGCGGCGGCTAATTCGTCGTCCTAGCCACCAGCCCAACCCACCGCCTACCAGCAGGCCAATGGGGCCGCCGACAGCAAGGCCAATCAGGCCAAACAAGATAATCAAAAATAGCATGGTGTTCTCAACCGTTGAAAAGTTAAAAGTTACGGGAGACGTGCGCGAATAGCGCGCTCGATACCGTCGGCATCTAGGCCGCAGTCGCGTAACAACTCTGCAGGGGTGCCGTGTTCAACAAAGGTGTCAGGCAGGCCTAAATTAAGCACCTCGATTTGTACCCCTTCTGCGTGCAGCAGCTCGTTCACGGCGCTGCCTGCACCACCGGCAATCACATTCTCTTCCAGCGTGACCAGCAGCTCATGTTCATCAGCGGCATGCAGCACGGTGTCTCGGTCCAGTGGCTTGATAGAGCGCATATTGATATGCGTTGCGTCGAGCTTTTCGGCGACCGCTGCGGCGGCGTCGTTGACGCTACCAAATGCTAGCAATGCAATACGCACACCTTCATTTCCAGCGTCGCGGCGTATCTGTGCTTGGCCAATGGGCAGCGGCTCTAAGTGTTCGGGAATGGCTGCGCCAGGGCCCGTGCCACGAGGGTAGCGAACCGCTGCTGGGCCGGGATGATGGTAAGCGGCACTGAGCATGGCGCGACACTCTGCTTCATCAGCAGGGGCTAAAATCACCATACCTGGAATGCAGCGTAAAAAAGATAGATCCATGCTGCCGTGGTGCGTTGGTCCGTCTTCCCCCACAAGGCCTGCACGGTCAATCGCAAAGGTGACGTCTAGATTCTGGACGGCCACATCGTGAATAAGTTGATCGTAGCCGCGCTGCAAGAACGTGGAGTAAATCGCCACAACAGGCTTCATGCTCTCGCAGGCCATGCCTGCAGCAAGCGTTACGGCATGCTGCTCAGCGATCGCGACATCAAAATAGCGCTCAGGATACTGCTGGGAGAAACGAATTAAATCCGAACCTTCGCCCATGGCGGGGGTAATTCCCATCAGCCTTGAATCAGTGGCTGCCATATCGCACAGCCAGTCGCCGAACACGTTGCAGTACTTTTTCTTAGCCGGGGTCTTGGGCGCTACCGGGGGCTTCACCAGTGGTGCATTGGCAGTGGCACTGGGCTTTTCTAGCTTAGTGATGGCGTGATAACCAATTTGGTCAGCTTCGGCGGGCAGAAAGCCTTTACCCTTAACTGTTTTGATATGCAGAAATTGAGGGCCGTCCTGGTCGCGCAGGTTGCGCAATGTTTCGGTGAGCGCCTCCAGGTCGTGGCCATCGATTGGGCCAATGTAGTGGAAGCCCATTTCTTCAAATAATGTGGCAGGGCTCACCATGCCTTTCATATGCTCTTCGGTGCGTTTGGCAAGTTCGAGTGCGCCTGGCAGATGGGAGAGCACTTTTTTGCCTTCTTCACGCATCTTAAGGAAGGGCTTACTAGACAGCACACGGGCTAGATAGGTCGCGATGCCGCCAACATTTTCCGAGATCGACATCTCATTGTCGTTCAGCACCACTAGCATATTGGCGTTAACGTGGCCTGCATGGGCCAGCGCTTCAAACGCCATTCCCGCAGTGAGTGCGCCATCGCCAATAATGGCACACACGCGACGCGGGTCGTTTTGTGCTTGGGCGGCTAGCGCCATCCCCAGGGCAGCTGAAATCGACGTGCTGGAGTGGCCTACACCGAAAGTGTCGTAATCGGATTCTGCGCGGCGGGGAAACGCTGCAAGGCCGCCATGCTGGCGAATGCTGAGCATCGCTTCGCGACGGCCAGTTAAAATTTTATGCGGGTACGCTTGATGGCCTACGTCCCACACCAAACGATCTTTGGGCGTATGAAAGGCGTGGTGAAGCGCTACGGTCAGTTCCACAACGCCCAGACCTGCACCGAAGTGGCCGCCTGTTACACCAACGCTGTATAGCAAGTAGGCACGTAGTTCGTCAGCCAACTGGGCAAGCTGCCTAGCATTCATGGCCCGCAGCGCAGCGGGATGATCAAAAGAGTCGAGCAGCGGCGTTGCCGGGCGCTCGCGGGGAATCTCGTCGAACAGCTTCATAGGCATGTTTTCATGGACAGGGTCATGGACATCGTTTAGTGGTCGCGCTCGATCATATAGTGGGCAAGATCGGCCAGCGGTGCGCCTTGCTCGCCAAGCGGGGCGAGGGCGGCAATGGCCTCTTCGATAAGCATATTTGCTTTGTGCTGTGCGCCGGAAAGTCCCAGTAAGCTGGGATAAGTCGGCTTGGCACGTGCAGCATCAGCGCCAGAGATTTTACCCAGCGTGACGGTATCGCCCGTCACATCAAGGACATCATCATGAATCTGGAAGGCTAGACCAATGGCGCGGGCGTAGCGAATCAGAGCGGCAAGTCGGGGGTCGTTTTCATCTACCGCGACTAAGCCACCTAAGCGCACTGCGGCCACAATCAGCGCGCCGGTTTTGTGGGCGTGCATATGAGCGAGGGCATCCACGTCCGGATGGCCACCCACGGCGGCTAAGTCTAGCGCCTGGCCTGCGACCATTCCTGCCCGGCCAGAGGCAACGGCAAGCGTGGTGACCATGCTGCCAAGCCGAGGATGAGGCTGGCTGGCAAGTACCTCAAAGGCCAGTGCTTGCAGAGCGTCTCCCGCTAAAATCGCGGTGGCTTCATCGAACGCTTTATGCACGGTGGGTTGGCCGCGACGCAGATCGTCATCGTCCATGGCAGGCAGATCGTCATGAATCAATGAGTACGCATGAATCAGCTCAATGGCTGCTGCAGGGGCATCCAACGCGTCTTCCCGCGCCCCTAGCGCGTTACCTGCGAGATATACCAGCAGTGGTCGCAAGCGTTTGCCTCCCACCAATAGGCCGTGACGCATAGCGGCTTCAAGGTATGGCGCGACGGCGGGTTGGGTGTCAAACAAGGCTGAAAGTGTGGCATCCACCCGCGTGTTACTCGCGTGGCGCAGCGTCGCCAGTTGAGAAGCATTAGCAGTCGTTACCATGGCGGCGTTTCCTCGCTATCGTTGCCGTGATCAGTGGCATTATCCGTTTCTGGACCCGTCGCAAAAGAGGTAACGTCAAGCTTACCATCGCGGCCTTCACTTAATGCGCGAACTTTTAGTTCGGCGTTGTCGAGCCGCTGCTGGGCTTCACGCGTGAGTTTTACGCCTTGTTCAAACGCGGTCAGAGCGTTCTCCAATGAGAGTTCGCCGGACTCAAGGCGTTCCACAATGGTTTCAAGCTGTGAAACCGTTGCGGCGAAATCTTGCGCTGGTGGAGTGTTATCGCTCATTGGGTAAGGCCTACTATTTTGCTGGCGCCCTGACGCTGACTAAGGGCGGCGAATGTGGCTATAGCCGTGTTATCAAAAAATAAACGCCCAGTATACACCGAGCTAAGGGGGTGGCGTCTGCCCTCATCCTGGTTCAATTCCTCTACTTGCGTCTGGTTCATCTTGTAAACGCACACTTTTCATCATCTCAAGACGCCGAGAGCGGCAGTGATTGTGCTACCATATGGGCCTCCCGTGAACCGATACACGGCGCATGCCGCCGACCATAGAGGTTGATTCAGCCATGGCCAAAACGTCCCTGGACAAGAGCAAGATCAAGATCCTGCTGCTCGAGGGCGTCCACCAAAGCGCGGTGGACAATTTTCACAACGCAGGTTACGAGAACATCGAGCACCTGCCGACATCGCTAGATGAAGCGTCGCTGATCGAAAAGATTCGTGATGTTCACTTCATCGGCATTCGCTCGCGTACGCAGCTCAATGAGCGCGTATTTGACGCGGCAGAAAAGCTGGTGGGCGTTGGCTGTTTCTGTATCGGAACGAACCAGGTTGACTTGACGGCAGCCCTTAAGCGCGGCATCGCGGTGTTTAACGCGCCGTACTCCAATACCCGTTCGGTCGCAGAGTTAGTGCTGGCGGAAGCCATCATGCTGCTACGTGGCATCCCTGAGAAGAATGCTCGTGCTCACCAAGGCGGCTGGCTGAAATCAGCGAAAAACTCACACGAAGCGCGGGGCAAAACCCTGGGTATCGTTGGTTACGGTAGCATCGGTGCGCAGCTTTCAGTATTGGCTGAATCGCTTGGCTTCAATGTTATCTATTACGATGTGATCACCAAGTTAGGCATGGGCAATGCGAATCAGGTAGCGAGTCTGGAGCAGCTGTTAGCACGCTCTGACGTGGTCAGCCTGCACGTTCCTGACTTGCCTGCTACGCGCTGGATGATTGGTGAGAAAGAGATCGCAGCCATGAAACAGGGCGCCATCCTGATTAACGCAGCCCGCGGTAGCGTTGTTGAGATTGAGCCACTGGCAGAGGCGATTAAGGCTGGCAAGCTTAACGGTGCCGCCATTGATGTCTTCCCGGTAGAGCCGAAAGGCAACGATGAAGAGTTCCAAAGCCCGCTACGCGGCCTGGAAAACGTGATTTTAACGCCCCATATCGGTGGTTCTACCCTGGAAGCTCAGGAGAATATCGGTATTGAGGTGGCTGAAAAACTGATTACTTATTCGGATAATGGCACCACGGTTACCTCTGTTAACTTCCCAGAAGTGGCGCTGCCTGCTCATCCGGATAAGCATCGTCTTTTGCACATTCATGACAACGTGCCTGGCGTGTTATCGCAAATTAACCGCGTACTGTCTGAAAACGGCATCAACATTTCAGGTCAGTATCTGCAAACCAATGACAAAGTGGGCTATGTAGTCATTGATGTTGATAAAGCCTACGGCCCACAGGCCCTAGAAGCGTTGAAGAAAGTTGAGCACACGCTGAAAATTCGCGTGCTGTACTCGGCGCATAACAGCTAGTCACTGCTGTCAGCGTGATCAACTAAAACGGCCCTACTTATGGGGCCGTTTTTTCGTTTCAGGGCTGAGGTTGCGCTAGGCGAGGTCAAACAGCAGCACTTCGGCTGCTTGTCCCTCTGTCACGCTAAACGTCTCACCCGGTTGAAAGGCAGCGGCATCTCCAGAGCCTAGTGTTTCGCCGTTAACGTCGACCGTGCCTTTAACCACATGCAACCAGGCATAGCGTGACGGTGGGGCAGCCGCGTGGTCGCCAGCGTCGAACAAGCCAGCGTAGAGGTTAACGTCTTGATTAACGCTCACCGACCCGTCGCGCCCATCTTGAGAAGCGACTAAGCGCCACTGTCCCTGGCGTTCAGCGGTTGGAAAGGCTTTCTGCTCATAACTAGGTGAAATGCCGCGCTTGGCAGGCTCGATCCAAATCTGCAGGAAATGCAGCCCGTTCTCTTTTGAATGATTAAACTCGCTGTGCAACACGCCAGTACCTGCGGACATACGCTGTACATCGCCCGGGCGCATAACTTCACCGTTACCCATATTATCGCGATGCTCCATTTCCCCTTCCAGCACATAGGAGATGATCTCCATATCTCGGTGGGGGTGGGCGCCAAAGCCATTGCCGGGGGTTACCCGATCTTCATTAATTACCCGCAGCGCTCGGAATCCCATATGGTTAGGGTCCACATAGTTGGCGAACGAAAAGGTGTGGAAAGAGCGCAGCCAGCCGTGATCGGCATAGCCTCGCTCGTTAGAACGACGGATGTGCATGGTGTTCTCCGAAAGCGTCATAAGCGATAACACCAATATACGCTGCCCGCCTAGTGTGTGGGGTGAAGCTTTTTAGATGGTCAGATCGAATTAATCGACGATTGTCCAGCGCTCCCCTGGCCATCGTTAGGCGAAGCAGCACTTTGCCTGAATTGTTTGCTAAACTACGCGCGTTTATTTACCCGGTCCGCCCTTTGCGAGGGCGACTACCAGGAGTATTCCATGATGGAAACCACCCAAATGCCGCCCATTGTGGTCGCGGCACTGTATAAATTTGTCACTCTGAACGACTTTGAAGCGCTGCGTGAGCCACTGCGTCAGACGATGGTCAATAACGATGTTAAAGGCACGCTGCTGTTGGCTAAAGAAGGCATTAACGGCACCGTGGCGGGCACGCGTGAAGGCATTGATGCCCTGCTGGCCTGGCTGACCGCCGATCCTCGCTTAAGCGATATCGACCACAAAGAGTCCTACTGCGACGAAACGCCGTTTTACCGTACTAAGGTGAAACTGAAAAAAGAGATTGTCACCTTAGGCGTGCCGGATATTGACCCCAACGACACCGTGGGAACCTACGTGGAACCGGAAGATTGGAATGATGTGATCTCCGACCCAGACGTGTTGGTCATTGACACCCGTAACGACTACGAAGTAGCGATTGGTAGCTTTGAACGGGCAATTGACCCGAAAACGACCACCTTTCGTGAGTTTCCTGAGTACGTGCGTGAGCACTATAACCCGGAAAAGCACAAGAAGGTCGCGATGTTCTGCACCGGCGGTATTCGCTGTGAAAAGGCCTCCAGCTTTATGCTTAAAGAGGGCTTTGAAGAGGTCTATCATCTCAAAGGTGGTGTGCTGAACTACCTCGAAAAGGTCCCGGAAGAGCAGTCCTTATGGCGCGGTGAGTGTTTCGTGTTTGATAACCGCGTCACCGTGCGTCACGACCTTAGCGAAGGTGAGCATGAGCAGTGCCACGCTTGCCGTATGCCCATCTCGCTTGATGATATGCAGTCGTCGGCCTATGAGCCTGGCATCAGTTGCCCTCACTGCATCGACTCACTCCCCGAAAAAACCCGTGCTGCCGCCCGAGAGCGTCAACGCCAAATCGAACTGGCTAAGGCCCGTGGCGAACCTCACCCTCTAGGCTATAACCATCGCCAAGGCAGCCGCGCAAACACGTAACGCATGAGGCCTCCTGCTTTTCAGGAGGCCTCTTTGGTCGTATCTCGCCAACATTAGCTTTTGTACGCGCTAGACTGAGCAACACTCGACTGTCTAGGAGCTTTCTATGTCTGCCTCTTCAGATGCGCCACTGGCGTCTTCAGATCTGCTGCAACGCACTGACTATCAAGGGGTAACGACCCTTACTTTAAACCAGCCTGAACGCTTTAATGCACTGTCTGAGGACATGTTGACGGCGTTGCAACATGCGCTTGATGACATTGCCCAGGATGAGCATGTGCGCTGCGTGGTGTTGGCCGCGAACGGCAAGGCATTTTGCGCAGGGCATGATTTAAAGCAGATGCGTGCGAACCCTGAAAAAGCCTACTACCAGGCGCTGTTTGCTCGCTGCGGCGCGGTGATGCAGGCCATTGTTAACTTGCCTGTTCCTGTGATTGCTAAAGTTCAGGGCATTGCGACAGCCGCTGGCTGCCAGCTCGTTGCTAGCTGTGATTTGGCTGTAGCGGCTAGCAATGCCCGCTTTGCCGTGTCAGGGATTAATGTGGGGCTTTTCTGTTCGACACCTGCAGTGGCACTGTCGCGCAATTTGTCACGAAAGCGGGCGATGGAAATGCTACTGACTGGAGAGTTTATCAGTGCCTCCCAGGCCATGGACTGGGGGCTCATTAACCGGGTTGCCGATGAGAGCGAACTCGATAGTGCCGTGGAAACACTGACTGCGAGCATCTGCGCCAAGAGCGCAGTGGCGGTGCGCACTGGCAAAGCCATGTTCGCCCGCCAGCTAGCGATGCCGTTAGAGGAAGCCTATGCTTTTGCTGGCGAAACCATGGCGTGCAACATGCTGGCCGACGATGTAGCTGAGGGTATTGATGCCTTTATCGCCAAACGCCCACCTCAGTGGCGCCATCGCTAGTAACTCTCGAGATATCATTGGTGGAATTTGTTTCCGTAAACGCGACAGCGGCCCCGCTGGCGCGTTATCCTCCCTCACTTTATGCCTTCAGGAGAGGCGCTTTCAGGAGAAAGTAAGGTGAGTGACGTAAAGCGTAGGTCAGTCGGACGTCCGGCGGGGGCCACCAAGGCGAGCGGTGGGCACAGCCAATCATTAGTACGTGGCCTCACGCTATTAGAGCATTTGTCAGCAAGCCCATTAGGGTTAGCTTTATCGGAGTTGGCGGAAATGGCTGATCTTGCGCCATCCACCACTCACCGGTTGTTACAAGCGCTACAAAGCCAAGGGTTCGTGACTCAAGAGAGTGAGCAGGGGCTTTGGCGTATTGATGTTAAAACCTTCCGCATTGGTAATAGCTTTTTAGAAGCACGTGACGTTGTCGCCCATAGCAGGCCCTTTTTACGCCGTTTAACCGCAGAAACGGGTGAAACCGCGAATCTAGGGATTCGGGATGGTGCGACGGCGGTATTTCTTGCCCAGCATGAGTCACCGCAGATGATGCGAATGATTACTCGTCTAGGCTCGCGGGCGCCGCTGCATGCTTCTGGGGTGGGAAAAGCCCTAATGGCTTGGATGAGCGAAGACGAGCGTACCGCGCTGCTTAAGGGTTACGACCTTGCCCGGGTGACTGAAAATACGCTGCATCAAACCGATGAGCTGTTGATCGAAATGGCCACAATTCGTGCTCAGGGGTTTGCCTGTGACCGCGAGGAACACGCAGTAGGTTTACATTGTGTGGCTGCCTGCATTCATGATGAGCATGGTACGCCGCTAGCGGCTATCTCAGTCTCTGGACCCATGGCGCGTATTCCTGAAGAGCGTCTATTGGCGCTAGGTGCGTTAGTGCGCACCATCGCCAATGAAATCACCCTTCAGCTGGGTGGCCAATTGCCTCAATGAGCAGTGCTTTGCCCACCTGTAGTGACTGACAAAGACGACGCACATTATGTTTAGCCTATTTTGGGTGGCGCTGGCTAGCGCCACCTTACTACCTGGCGGCTCAGAAGTGTGGCTGGCAAGGTTGTGGTGCTTAGGCGAGCCCGCGCTTGGGCTTTGGTTCGTCGCCACCGCTGGCAACACACTAGGCAGTATGATTAACGTGGCGCTGGGACGTTATGCTCGTCAGTTTCAACATCGTCGCTGGTTCCCTGCGTCGCCTACTGGGCTAGCGCGCGCAGAGCGTTGGTATAAACGTTTTGGTGAAGTTAGCTTGCTGCTTTCGTGGGCGCCCGTACTGGGTGATCCCCTTACGGTACTCGCAGGTATCTTTAGACTGCCCTGGTGGCGTGCGCTTCTCTGGATTGTGGTGGCCAAAGGGGCGCGCTATGCGTTGCTGTTAGCGCTAGCCCACCAATGGTTGGCACCGCTTTGCGGATAAATCTACAGTAGATGCCCACTTAAGTAGCGTTGACGTAACAAATATTGACGAGGCTAGTGGCGAGCCACGCTCTTTTTCTCATGTTACCCTGTTTATCTTTTATACAAATCTTGCACCCACGTGGAGTGCAATGTGAATAGCGTGCACTATGATGTGCATAAAACGAGTTAGTTATGACATTGAGTAAAAGACTCACCCAAAGGGAGGTTTAGGTGTGACGCCATTACGTTTATTCCCCTGGCTAGGCGTCTGGTTATTGATGCTATTCGCCTTTCTGACAACGCCTGCACTGGCGCAAACGTCGCTAAGTGCGCAGAGCGAAGACACCGCTAACGCAGAAGAGCAACCCTCCTATTCGGCACTTGCCGATCTGCTGGAAGATGAGCAGGCGCGCCAAGAGCTGATTGAGCTGTTGCGAAACCAAGCGTCAGCATTACCCAATGAGCTTACCAGTGAATTATCACCGGAGGCCGCCGCCCAGGGCAGCGACCTTGCCCCTGAGGATGTGTCGCTGCCCCGGCAGCTTGCAGAGCTAACCAGCCGCGTAGTGGGGGATGTTGGCGGCCAGATAGAGCAGGCGGTGTCCGTTGTAGGTGGCCTGTTTACCGGTCAAGGGGCGGGCACCTTCGACATGGCCGCGTTTGTTAGTGCGGCAATTAATCTAGGTATCGTGATTGTTACGACATTCGCGATATTTTTACTTTCCCGTCGTTTGGCTAAACCGTTATTCACTAAAATCAGTGGCTGGTCTCAACAGGGCAGTGGTTTAACGCCCGTGCTGCGTTTGGTGTTGTGTGTCGCTATTGCTGCCGTCGTAGATGTGTTATTGGTTGCTTTTGCCTATGTTGGCGGTAACTTGGTGGCGGCGTTTGCGGTAGGGGAAACGGGCGAACTCTCTACTCGTGCCTCGCTATTCCTAAACGCTTTCCTGGTTATTGAACTGTTGAAAGCCGGTGTGCGTATGCTGTTCTCTTCCCGCTATGAAGGGCTGCGCTTGTTACCTATTTCAGCAAAAGAAGCTTCCTACTGGAATCGCTGGTTAGCGCGTTTAATCGGCATGGTTGGCTATGGCTTGATGGTGGTCGTGCCACTGGTTAATTTCTATATTGCGGCAACCTTGGGCCAAGCAGTCGGCACCTTTATTATGCTGTTGGCCTTCATCTATGCGGTAGGTGTCGTGCTTAAAAACCGCGTACGCCTGCGTGATAATCTTAACCAGATGGCAGCGCGAGCGACAATGACCGCCAGCCGAGTATCGCTGCGCTTGTTTGCTCGAACCTGGCACTTATTCGCATTGCTCTACTTCCTGATGGTGTTTGTGCTTACGTTGACACGCCCTGGGGATGCATTGCCGTTTGTACTGTTCGCCACATTGAAGACATTGGCAGCCGTGGTCATCGGCCTGTTGATCTCGGCGTTCCTTACGCAAACGATTGGCCGTCGTATACAGCTATCCGATGATCTGCGTCGTAAGCTACCGATGCTGGAAGTGCGCTTAAATAGCTATGTGCCCAATGCCTTACGCGTGCTGCGCACCGTGTTATTAATAGCGGTCATTATGGTCGTGTTGGATGCCTGGGGAGTGTTTAACTTAGCGGCATGGTATGCCTCTGAACGTGGCGCTAACCTCGTTGGGAAACTTACCAGCGTTGCCATAATCCTGATCGTTGCGTTCGGTGTGTGGCTGGGGCTAGCGAGTTTGATCGAACATAAGCTCAACCCGGAAACGGGGCATGGCGAGCCTTCTGCGCGTGCTAAAACGCTGCTGAGTCTGTTCCGTAACGCCCTAGTGATTGCCATGGTGACGATTACCGGCATGATCGTATTATCGGAAATAGGCATTAATATCGGGCCGCTCATTGCTGGTGCCGGTGTGCTGGGCTTGGCGATTGGTTTTGGTGCCCAAAAGTTGGTGCAGGATGTTATTACGGGTGTCTTTATTCAGATAGAGAATGCCATGAATACCGGTGATGTGGTGACAGTAGGCGGTGTCACCGGTACTGCTGAGCGATTAAGTATCCGTTCGGTAGGGATACGTGATTTGTCGGGCACCTACCACATCGTGCCGTTCTCCAGTGTTGATACTGTGTCGAACTATATGCGTGAGTACGGTAACCACGTCGGCGAATACGGTATTGGCTATAACGAGAGCATTGATGAGGCGATTGAGCAGCTGCAGTTGGCGTTCGAAGATCTGAAAGAGAGCGAAGAACACAGCCATAAGCTGCTGGCTGACCTGACAGTTGCAGGCGTTACCGCGCTGGCCGACAGCTCTGTCAATATTCGTGTGGTGATCAAAACGACGCCGGGCGATCAGTGGGGGGTTGGACGTGCCTACAACCGCTTAGTGAAGCTGCGCTTTGATGCAGCAGGTATCGAGATTCCATTCCCGCATACCACGCTCTATTTTGGTGAAACGAAAGGTGGCAAAACACCCCCCGCTAATGTGCGCGTGTTGGACTCCACTGCTGAACGGAAAAAGGTAGAAACATCGCCAATCCGTCAGGAAAGCGAACAGCCATCAAATCAGTCAGCTCAGGCCACAAATGAGCCTGATCATCTAAAACCTGATCATGGTGATGTTGATGATGTGTAATCACTAGGATGCCGGTCATTGAAACGGTTGACTAGAAAACAATGCCGCCCGAAAGGGCGGCATTGTTGTTCGTGCGGCACTGCTATTATATGGCGGGAAGCGCTTACAGATTATCCAGGTGTGGAGCCTGCCGGGGGCGTACAATCTTGATATTTTCCTTCATTAGCGCCTTCATGAGTGAAAACACCATGGCAAATACCATAATAAAGATGGGGAGGCCGATGACGGTAATCACTTGCTGAAGCGCCACTAGTCCCGCATCCCCTGCGAGTACGATCAGCATGGCAGCGACGGCCCCTTCCGAGACTCCCCAGAATATCCGCTGATGAATTGGTCCGGGTTCTGTATCACCGGTACACAGCAGGTCGATGACCAACGAAGCAGAGTCTGATGAGGTAGCAAAGAAAATTGCCACGATAACCACGGCAAGTCCTTGAATCAGCTTAGCAGCAGGGAAATGTTCAAAGAACGCAAACATCGCTAAGGGCACGCTCTCCATGACGGCGGCCGTCATTACGCCAGCTTGGTCACCCAGCTGTTCGCGAGCGGCTGCGCCGATGCCATCTATTTCCATCGCCGACCAGCCAAAAATAGCAAACCACACCAGCGTAAACGCCGAAGGTGCAAACAGAACACCAAGGACAAATTCACGAATAGTACGACCCTTGGAAATACGAGCAACAAACAAGCCGATAAAGGGAGACCACGTCACTGTCCAGGCCCAGTAAAAGACCGTCCAGTTGCCCTGCCAGCCCCAACTGCCTTCTTCACGCGTATATTGCGCCAGCGTGTCGTTCCAGAACGACAAAGGCACGATATTGGAAATATAAATGCCAAGCGTTTCGATAATGCCGCGCAGGAGAAAAACCGTAGAACCGGTAAACAATACAAACAACATCAATCCTACGGCCAGGCCGATATTGACGTTGGAAAGCAGCTTTACGCCTTTATCCAGCCCGCCCGCAATAGAGGCTACCGCAACCGCCGTTAACACGGTGATGATAATGACTTTAGTGGTCACGCTATCAGTAATACCAAAGAGTTCGCTTAGCCCTGCATTAATTTGAGAGGTCCCTAGCCCGATAGAAACGGCCACTCCAAATAGCGTTCCGAGCACCGCAAAGATATCGATCGTTTTACCGATTGGGCCGTAGATACGCTCCTTGAGCAGCGGATAGAACACCGAGCTGACGCGCACAGGTAGGTCGTAACGGTAAATGAAGTAGGCAAAGGCTAGGCCTGGCAAGGTGAAAATGGTCCAGGTATGCAAGCCCAAATGGTAAAGCGAAAAGCCCATCGCTTCACGGGCGGCTTCTACCGTATGTGGCTCAATATCGCCGTGGGGAGGGTTGGCAAAGTGGAAAATAGGTTCGGCGACTCCCCAGAACATTAATACCGTGCCGATACCGCCAGCAAACAGCATGGTGAACCAGGAAATATTGCCGTACTCCGGCCGATCGTCTTCGCCGCCCAAGCGAATATTGCCGTAACGGCTGAGTGCTATCCACAGCAGGAAAACCAGCCAGAAACTAACTCCAAAAATAAAGAACCAGCCAAGGTTGGTAACCACCCAGCTGCGGCCAGTGGCAAAAATGCTTCCGATCGTCTCGGGGGCAATGATGAGTGCGACAAGAAACAGTAGCATCAACCCTGCAGAGACAAAGAAAATAGTTGGGTCCGTGCGCAGCCCCAGCCGTTGCGCGAGTTTTTCCATGAGAAATTCCTTTTTATTGTTGGAATAGTCGACTAGATAAGTTGTATTCCAGCTGAAATAAGACGACTTTCAGGAGTCTACAGACAATCCTTCTGCCCATGGAAGGCGGGAAATGTGGCCTTTGGTTAAATCGTGTGGGGCTTAATCTACCATCAACGAAAAAACTGCCGAATGCGGTTGATAAGCATCGGCAGCACATAGCGTAGGAGGGCTTTTAAGACCGGTTTGAAAGTCAGTTTTGAAAGACAGATTGAATGTCTGTCAGCCTGGATAATTTTCGGAATGCCGCCCTTCAAGGTTGATCGACTCGCCGCCGTCGACAAATAGGATTTGCCCAGCAACGAACTCATTGTCCAATAAGTAGTGCAAAGCTTGTACAAGGTGGGCGGGGGCGCCCTGATGTTTTATGGGTATGCCTTCAATACGCCATTGAACGTAGTCGCTGGTGCGTTGAGAAGCGGGCAGTACCACGCCGGGGGCAATACCGTTAATACGCAGGCGAGGTGCGAACTCTAATGCTGCCATACGCGTCATGTCAGCAAGGCTCTTTTTCGACAGCAAATACGCGGCATAGGGGTACTGGTGGTAGGCCACTTTATTGTCAATGATATTAATGACCTGACCGTTATCGACGGCATCTGCAAAGTGCCGAGTGAGTAGCAACGGCGTAAACATATTGACCCTAAACTGCATTTCCAGCATAGCCAAGTCGGTGTCTGCAATGGGTGCCGGCTCATAAGCAGAGGCGCTATTCAGAAGCACATTTAGGCTTGGGAAGTGCTGTTTGGCAGCTGTTACAAGCTCTTCAAGAGAGTCGCTCAAAAAGTTGCATGGCAGTATTTCGCAGCGCTGTCCTTTGGCGCGAATCGTCTTAGCAACCTCTTCAGCTTCACCACGGGAGCTATTCACATGCAAGGCGATATCATAGCCCTTATTTGCCAGAGCTTCGGCGAAATAGCGCCCCAAACGTGTGGCGCCGCCAGTGACAAGTGCAGCTGATGAACTCATGCAAGGTTCCCCTCAGTGGATTAACGTTTCAGCGTATTTAGCGGTAAGCATGACTTTCTGCGTGAGCGTAGCGTTTGTCAATATCTTGTACAGAGCTTGAACAAAATAACAGGCAAGCTAATCTTACGTTTCATCAGTCTGACTTGATAACTGGCCTCTTGGGTTTTGTTTCTAAGAGCAGGGTCTATAACATTAGGATGCCGCTATGCCACTCTCGTCGTTAAACACTTCGCCAGGTACGGCTCTCCATGAATGCTTAATCTCTCTCGGTACCAACATTGAGCCGGAACACCACTTTCACGAAGCACTCACCATTTTGCGCAGCGAATGTGAGCTGATAGCCAGCTCAGAGGCGATTCGCACAACGCCAGTTGGCTATCAACACCAGCCCGATTTCCTAAATGCAGCGTTACTTGTGCGTACCTCCCTTGATCACGACGCTTTCCGTGCTTACCTAAAAGATGTAGAAGATCGCCTTGGACGTGTGCGTGGCCCCATTAAATCAGGGCCGAGAACCATGGATCTGGATATTGTGGCGTGGGACGGTAACGTTATCGATGAGGGGTATTATCAGCATAGTTATGTACGTCGCCCGGTAGATGAAGTGCTTGCTGCCAGTTGCCGTACGCTTAAACAACGAGAATGTTCATGATTTTCGCGCAACGGCCGATAATAGCAATGTAGCCTCCTATTGTTGGGCAGGCTGTCCTTCCCCGGAGGCGAGCGTTGCTAAGCCTAAACACAAATCTGATGTCTCTTATCGTGCAGAATAATCTGCGTGGCAGTCAGCAAGCGATGCAGACCGCTATGGAGCGCCTTTCTTCTGGGCTACGTATTAATAGTGCCAAGGATGATCCGGCAGGCCAGGCGATTGCCAATCGCATGGGGGCTCAGCTGCGTGGTATGGAGCAAGCCATTCGCAATACCAATGATGGCATTTCCATGGTGCAAACAGCAGAAGGTTCGCTCGACCAAATTAATGATAACTTGCAGCGTATTCGTGAATTGAGTGTTCAAGCGGCTAATGGCACTAATTCTTCTGATGATCTTGGTTCAATTCAAAATGAGATCGATCAACGCCTAGAAGAGATTGATCGCATTGCCGAGCAGAGTAATTTCAACGGCATCAAATTGTTTGATAGTACCAAGGCGGTGAATATTCAGGTGGGTGCTAACGATGGCGATAGCATTAAGGTGCGCTTCGCAGCCATGAATAGGCAGGCATTGGGACTGGAAAACTTTAGTGTTTTGGAGGGTGGTAGCGCAACAGAAAGCCCGCTAACGGTGATGGATGACGCTATTAAACAGGTGGATCGCCAGCGGAGCTATTTAGGCGCGGTGCAAAATCGCTTCGAAAGTGTGATCGATGGACTCAATACCAACATTATCAACACCTCTGCTGCTCAGTCGCGCATCCAAGATGCTGATTATGCACGTGAAGTTTCCAATCTAATTCGCGCGCAAATTCTACAGCAGGCCGGTATCGCTATTTTGGCCCAGGCCAACCAGCAGCCGCAGATGATTTTGCGCCTACTGGAAGGTCTATAACATAAGGGCTACATAAGAACCATCAACCGTTACTCGATAATACCTTGCTCGCGTGCCATGGCATAAGCTGCCTGCGGGCCATTCCACAACGATGGTAGTAAAATTAGTGAAACGGGAATCGCGGTAATCACGATAAATTGCTGTAAGGCGCCAATTTGCCCCGCTCCCATGTACAGAAGCACCGCCGCCATTAGCGCCATGGCAATCCCCCAGAAAGCACGCACGTAAGGGCTTGGGTCATCATGACCAGCCCCTACTACGGCAATGGCATAACTCATCGAATCACCGGTGGTGGCCACAAAAATGGTAGTCAATAACAAAATTGCCAGAGCCATCCAGGTGCCGCCGGGAAGTGCTTGGGCCACGGTAAGCGTCGCTACGTCAAACTGGAAATTATTCAGTGCCTCTGTCAGATCAATGACGCCCGTGAGCTGATAATAAATGCCTGAGCCACCAAGCAGTGTGAACCATATGGTAGTCGCAATAGGGGCGAGTACCGCCACGGCAAGAATCATTTCGCGAATACTCCGTCCGCGTGAAATACGTGCCACGAAAATCGCCATCAGCGGTGCATAGCCAATAAACCAAGCAAAGAAAAAGACTGTCCACCACTGCATCCACCAAGCGGGGGCAGTGTCGGCGGTCATAGTTGCCATGGTGAAAAACTCACTTATGTAAGCGCCCATGCTAGATACATAAGTGTTGACCAAAAACAGCGTGGGGCCAAACACGATGATCACCGCGCCAATGGCAAGTGCTAGCAGTACATTAAAGCGACTCAGCAGTTGAATACCTTTATGAACGCCACTCATTGAAGAGAGCACGTAAATGCAACCTAGTACCGCAAGGATAATGAGCTGTCCGGGGTAGCCTTCGGGAAGACCGAACAGTTCATGTAAACCAAAACTTACTTGAGTAGCTAGAAACCCGATGGGGCCGACCGTGCCAGCTACCAACGCAATCACACAGCATGCGTCCACTACGCCGCCTAGCGGACCACGCATAAGCCGCTCGCCTAAAACAGGGTAAAGCAGCGTGCGTGGCTGCAGAGGCTGGCCTTTCACATAGTGGGCGTGAGCAAGCACCACCGCGGTTAGCGAGCCAAGCACCGCCCAGGCCAAAAAGCCCCAATGCATGAACGATTGAGCAAGGGCGCTTGAGACGGCTTCGGCGGTGCCGGCTTCGGTGTCAAAGGCAGGTGGTGTGACCACAAAATGGTAGACCGGCTCTACGGCGGCGAAGAAGACGCCACCCCCTGCTAGTAATGTGCACAGAATGATCGATAGCCACTTAAATGTGCTCATTTCTGGTGCATCGAGATTGCCAATCTTGGCTTTTGCCGCTGGCGTAACTGCCAGACCAATGGCAATAAAAAATGTCAGTAACAGTAACAATTGAAAGTAGCTGCCCAGCACCAGGGCTGTCCAAGCAAAGCCAGCGCTGATTGAGTTAGCGACAAGATCGATGTCATAAAAGGAGAGGGCAAGAAACGCCACGATAAAGCCGATGCTAAGCACCAGTACGATGGGATCGCCGAGGGAAAACCGCGAAGTACCCTCGCTTGTGTTGGCAGGGTGGTTCATTAAGAACACCTATGTTTAATGAGGGGGATGGGTAAGCAGAGCACTGAGCTTAACAAAACCGTGCGTGAGTAGGCTTAACGCCTAAAAGCATCCGGTTTTCGAAACAAAAAAAAGCGCCATTCAATGAATGGCGCGAGGACAGGAAACTGTGTTCAGTATATCTTTATCATAGACCAAAGTCTAACGATGAGAGAGGATTTGCATGAAAATGGTGCGAAAAATGAGAGAGATGCACCACTATGAATAGGCTAGGGGCAGTCATAGCTGATTGAGTTGCAAGTCAAATTGCTGATAATAAAGTAAAAAATGCAGGCGTTGCTTAGAAGGGAAGCAGGCGCGCGTTACCAGTGATAGAGCAGTGATGCGCTGGTGGTGCTGTCAGTGCGTTCGCTGGCATCTTCAGGTGGCTGCGAGTTGTGCTTGATTTCATGGGAAAGGCGTAGCGAAAGTCGCGAGTTTAGCCGGGCCGTTAGTGCCGTTAATGAACGTGCTGTGGTGTTCTTTCGGGTATATTCCACCGACATTTCTTGGGCGATATCAGCATAATCTGAGAAGCCAAATCGATAGTCGAGCGCCGTATAAGCAACCGCCAATTGCTCATTATCGGCGTCGCGTAATCGGTCATTACGATACCCAGGGCCTGCTTCTAACGATAGTGAGTGTTGCTCACCGGATAGCAATTGACGGCCATAGCCACCAATGGCAGAAAGCTGCTGATCGTAGCCAGCAAAGCGGTCTTTTTCCCAGCGGGCAAAGCCAAACAGGTAGTGGGGCCCGCTAAAGTCAAAACGCTCTCTGCCGGCCACTAAATATTGCTCAGCACTGGTTTCTCCATTTTTGCTCACATTGCGAACTTCGCCTCGCAACGAATGGGTGAAATCACCCGTCAGCCACGTCAGGCGTGTCTTTCCAATTAAGGTTTGGCTATTGGTGTTGCCGGAAAGGTGGGTAAAACCAAGCTCGGCATCGCCACTGAATACGGGTGTGTCATCTTGTGGCGGTGGTGGGGCATAAAACGGATAAGCGGCGGCGGACGTTGCCCACAACGACAAGCTAACTAAAAAGACATTTCTTAATAAACTCAACACGTAACTCCTCCGTGAGTAGCGGACTTTGTGAGAGGCAGCGATGCTGCAGGATGAGAGCTCGTCATACACGCTTTAAAAGTGGTGAGTATATCGGTAAAAGCAAAATCAGTGGCTGCTAAATAAGCAAACAATCGAAAAAGCGCAGTGGCTAACGTCGCTTGGCGCTGCATGCCATAATGACGCTATCGCGCCTAGTGAGTTCCTTTATGACCGCTCCACGCCCTCGTACGCTGGCTGAATTACAGCGCTGGCGCCGTACTCGTGCCAAACGCCGCTGGTATAAGCGAAGTTTTCGCCTGCAGGTCATGCTGCTGGTCGGTTTGCTGCTCGCGGGTATGTTACTAGCGCAAGGCACCTATCTGAACCACCGTAAAGCTGAAATTATCACCCACCAAATGGGCGAGCGGGCATTAGCAGTGGCCAAGACCGTCGCGGGTATGCCGCAAATTGTTAATGCTTTCTCGACTCCCAATCCTTCGCTGATTATTCAGCCGCTTGCAGAACGCGTTCGCCACGAGACCGGTGCTCGTTATGTGGTGGTCGGTAATGCCCAGTCGATTCGTTACTCGCACCCGGTGCCTGAGCGCATTGGCCAGCCAATGGTGGGAGGGGATAACGATCAGGCGCTGATTTACGGTCAGTCATATGTGTCGGAAGCTACCGGAACGTTAGGGACCGCCATGCGGGGCAAAACACCCATCTGGGATGAAGAAGGCAACATCATCGGGGTGGTTTCGGTGGGCTTCATGCTAGAGCGAGTTGACATGGATGTGGCTCGCTATACCAGCTTGGGGTGGGCGCTGGTGGCGCTGATGATTTTGCTAGGATTTGCTGGGGCATATTGGCTGTCGCAGCATCTTAAAAAAGTCATCCTTGGTTTAGAGCCTTATGAAATAGCCCGCTTGGCTATGGAAAAAGAGGCCATCCTACAATCTATTCACGAGGGGATCCTGGCGGTTAACCGCGATGGTCAGATCACATTAGTAAATCAGCAGGCACGCCGTTTTCTAGGGCTATCGGATGAAAAGGTTTTGCTGGGGCAGCCAATTCGGGAGGTGGTGCCCAACTCACGCTTAATCGAGGTGTTAAAGCACGGCGAGCAGGAGTTTGACCAGGAAATGTGGCTGGGTGACCATCCCGTGGTGGCCAACCGCGTGCCCATTTTGCACGAAGGCGAGATTGAAGGAGCGGTTGCGACATTTCGCAGTCGCCGTGAAATTATTGATCTTTCCCAGGCACTTACCCAAGCAAGCCGTGATGTGGATATGCTGCGTGCCCAGGCCCATGAGTTTTCCAACAAACTTTACACCATTTCTGGTCTCTTGCAGCTTAACCGCGTTGATGAAGCGCTAGCGCTGATTCATCACGAAACCGAACGTGCTCAAGCGCAAATGAGCTTTTTAATGCGTCACGTGGCTGACGCAGTACTCAGCGGCATCTTATTGGGTAAATTGACGCGAGCCCGAGAGCTAGGCGTCGCGCTGGAAATTGATGAACAGAGTTCGCTCTCATGCCCACTGACGGTCACTGGGCAAGAAGTCATGATGAGCGTTGTGGGCAACTTATTAGATAATGCCTGCCATGCCGCACTTAATGGCCCCAGCAGAGACACCCCGAAAGTCCGTCTTTTCTTCACGGATTTGGGTGAGCAGCTGTTGATTGAGGTAGAGGATAACGGCTCAGGTGTCCCCAGCGAGCATGCACAATCGATCTTTCAAGATGGGTTTTCTACCAAAACCGGTAAACATCGTGGCATTGGTTTAGCACTGGTCGCGCGGCTGTGCCGTCAGCATGGCGGTGAGGTGACATTAGAAGAGAGCGAGTTAGGTGGCGCGTGCTTTATTGCCGTGCTGGATCGTTCGCTTTGCGACGAAGTAGCCACAACGCCTTAAATCATAATAACGACGCCAGGAAGAGGAAACACTATGTCTGCGACGCAATACGGTATTTTGGTCGTCGAAGACGATTTTCGCATTGCCGATATCCACAAGGCTTTTATCGAGCAAAGTGACGGCTTTTATGTGGTGGGGTTAGCACGTAACGGCAACGAAGCAAAAGCCTTGATGGCCCAGCATGCTGATGCTGTTCAACTCATCTTATTAGATGCTTACTTGCCTGATGTGGAGGGTCTGGAGCTGCTATGGGCCATTCGCCGCGACTATGTACATGTGGATATCGTCATGGTGACAGCCGCCCGGGAAGTAGAAACTATCAGCGAAGCGTTGCGTGGTGGCGTCTTTGATTACCTGATTAAACCAATTGAAGCGACGCGTATGACGCAAATGCTGACACGTTTTCGCCGCGAGCGAGAGGCATTGGCGAATCGAGCTGAAATGAGTCAAGACGAGCTGGATCAAGTGCTTGCTCGCTTACAACCAGGTGAACCTCCGCGGCTAGCGACGCGCACGTTACCTAAAGGCATCGACCGCTTGACCCTGCGCCGTGTGGTGGATTCGCTGGCAGCCGAACATGACTCTCAAACAGCGATGCAGGTAGCGCAGGCAATGGGCGCAAGCCGTTCAACAGCGCGGCGTTATTTGGAGTTCTTAGTGGCTGAACAAGCGGTTAACGCCGAAATTGGTTACGGTGATGTCGGCCGCCCTGAGCGGCGCTATCGGCTGCTGGAATCCTCCACAACATGGCTGGAATCACTGTAAACGAGCCGTTATAAACCGGTCGTGAACAAAATGAACAAAACGCACAAAAAGCACTTTTTGCCATTAATGGTCATAAGCTTGTCGCGAGGAGTAGCGGTCTTCTAATGTGAAGGGTGTAACCACACAAAGATACGTAGACAACAACCATCTATAACAATAGTTAGCTAATGTGGAGAACGCCCATGACCATGCTTCCCCTTAAGCGCTTTGCCGTGCTTGCCTTACCAATGGCAGCCCTTGCCATGACAACGTCCGCCAACGCCCAAGAGTGGACACCGAGCCGCTCGATTGAATTTGTTGCCCCGGCCAACCCAGGTGGCGGTTGGGACACGCTAGTGCGCACCATGTCCCGCGTTATTCAGCAAGAAGAGCTGGCTGACGAAAGCTTTGCAGCCATTAACGTGCCTGGCGGCGGCGGTGCGGTTGCTTGGGCTCAGGTAGCCCGTGATAACGGCAATCCGCATAAACTTTTCGCCACCAGCCCGCCGATGATTTTGGTACCTCTGGCAGGCGCATCGCGTTACGACCACACCGATTTCACCCCGATTGCGCGCATCAATACCGACTATTCGATTATTTTGGTAGCGGCAGACTCCGAGTATCAAAACCTGGATGATCTTTTTACAGCGCTTAAAGAGAACCCTAGCTTAAGCGTGGGCGGTGGTAGTGCGCCGGGCTCGATGGATCATATCTCGGTTGCTGGTCTTGCTTCCGCCGCGGGGATGGAAGCCTCTTCGGTCAACTACATTCCCTTCTCAGGGGGTGGCGACGCCATGACTAACCTGATGGGTGGCCATATCGAGGCAGTCATTGGCGGTGCCGGTGAAGCGGTAGGGCAGTTGGGCGAAGGTAGCCAGCTGCGCGCACTGGGCGTTTCTTCCGAAGAGCGTCTGGGCGGTGGACTGGCGGATGTACCCACTTATCAAGAGCAGGGTTACGACTACACCTTCGATATTTGGCGTGGCGTAATGGGTGCGCCGGAAATGCCTGAAGAGGCGGTTGAATACTACGAGACGCTCTTCGCCGAGATGCTCGAAACTGATGCATGGCGCGAAGCAAGCGACCAGCTGGGTTGGATTGATGCCTACCAGGATAGCGACGCCTTCGCTACCTTTCTGGATGAGCAACAAGAGCAGTTCAGCAGCGTGTTGACCGACCTGGGGCTGATGCGCCAGTAAGCGCTCGTCCCAAAGGCTCCCCCGGTGGCAGCGTGCCACCGGGATCTTCCGTCTGATACCGCAAGGGTCTTGCTGTACAGCAATGACATCTTCGGAGAGCTTTCCCATGACTCGATTCAATACCAACCAATGGCTAGCGCTTGTGTTGGCGTTAGTGGCGGCTGCCTATCTGGCAATGGCCTGGCAAATTCCAAACTTTCCGCTGCCCCGTCCAGTGGATTCTGATCTGTTTCCAAAAGTGTTAGGTGTTTCCCTGCTATTGCTGTCGGCGTGCTTGTTTTTTGAGCGTCCTGGTCCTATTGCGGGTACCGATCAGATTGATCAAGCCGAAACCCAAGGGCCGCTGTTGCTAACGCCTTGGGCGCGGGTGATCGTCACCGCCATCGCCATTGCTGCCTACGCGTTCCTGCTCGTGCCGCTGGGCTTTGTGCTGGCCTCGACGCTACTGTGTGTTGGCCTAACGGCTTACTACGGCTACCGCCGCCATGGGGTCAATCTGGCAACATCACTTGGAGTGGTGTTGGCGCTGTATTTGACCATGACGCGGGTAATGGATGTTTACCTACCCACTGGCGTGCTGCCGTTTTAACCAAGCCGCGCTTGCCCACTGTTAGCGGGTTTAAAAGAGAGACACTCCCATGGATGCCTTTAACAATCTAATGTATGGCTTTGGCATCGCGCTTGAGCCTATTAATATCGCTTACGTCTTTGCCGGTGTCTTTGCTGGCACTATTATCGGTATGTTGCCCGGCCTTGGGCCGATCAGCGCGTTGGCGCTGATGATCCCGATTACCTTCGCTATGGAGCCTTCTTCAGGGCTGATCTTGATGGCCGGGGTGTATTACGGCGCTATTTTCGGCGGCTCCACCTCATCTATTTTGCTTAACGCCCCCGGCGTGGCGGGAACGGTTGCGACCTCTTTTGACGGCTATCCGATGGCCAAGCAAGGGTTGGCAGGTAAGGCGCTAGCCATTGCCGCTTATTCCTCCTTTGTTGGCGGTACTATCTCCGTTGTCTTCTTGATGTTGATTGCGCCACTGCTCTCCAAAGTCGCGGTGAGTTTTGGCCCTGCTGAGTACTTCGCATTGATGGTACTGGGGCTAACAGCGGTTGTGTCGCTATCCGATAAGTCACTGGTTAAAGGATTAATTGCGGCCGTGATTGGGGTAATGATCTCGATCATCGGGATTGATATGCAAACCGGCACCGAGCGCTTCACCTTTGGTTCTGCCCACTTGCTTGACGGTATCGACTTTCTGGTAGTGGCGCTGGGTATCTTCGCCTTGGCCGAAGTGTTTTACATGTTACTGCGGGGTGGTGGCGGTAAAGAAGCGCCGCGCAATGCGATTGGCTCGTTAAAATTGACCCGCAGTGAAGTGAAGCAGATTGCCGGGCCGGTTAGCCGCAGTTCAGTATTGGGCTTTTTTACCGGTGTTCTGCCGGGTGCAGGTGCGACCATTGGTTCGTTTCTTGGCTATAGCATGGAAAAACGGATTGCCAAAGACGGTGATACCTTTGGTAAAGGCAACATTAAGGGTGTTGCAGCGCCGGAAGCAGCAAATAATGCGGCGTGCACCGGTTCGTTTGTACCGCTGTTAACCTTGGGTGTGCCGGGGTCTGGCACCACCGCCGTACTGCTTGGCGCATTGCTGGTGATGGGCGTTAATCCTGGTCCGATGATGCTTGAGCAGCGCCCGGATGTGTTCTGGGGCGTGGTCGCCAGTATGTATATCGGCAATATCTTCCTGCTGGTGCTTAATCTGCCGCTGATTCCGCTGATCGCTAAGATTCTCGATCTGCCCAAGCCGCTGCTGCTATCACTGATTTTGATCTTCTGCATGATCGGTGTTTACGGCATGAGCTTCAGCGTGTTCGACTTATTACTGCTGCTTGGTTTTGGCTTGGTTGGCCTAGGGATGCGCCTGTTCGGTTTCCCCGCCGCGCCGCTGATTTTGGCGCTCATTCTAGGCAACATCATGGAAGAGTCCATGCGCCGTGCGCTGCAGATCTCCGGTGGTGATTGGATGACCTTTATCGACAAACCAATTTCCCTGTCGTTACTGGTTATCGCGGTGCTATCGCTTGGTTTGCCGTTGCTGAAAAAGCGCCGCACTAAGCGCTTGAATACTGCTGAATAGAACACAAACATGCGTGTAAAGCGCCCTAGGGGTTCCTAGGGCGCTTTTTTTGTGGAAAAAATTGGTTAGATCAATAGGTGTGGGAGATAGAAAGCGCCCTATTGGTGCGAGGTGTCGTTGTGGTGCATAAACAGCGTGCATTTTTTGGATGTTGGCGCGCCACGATAGTGCGGCCGGCGAAGATGGGACTGCTTTTTTTGAAGCCAACCTTTTGATTTTAAATTTTTTAATGTTTCTTTTTGTAGTGTGGCGCAAACCTTGCAAAAGCTAAGGGCTAGTGGATGCACCAAGCCCCGTAATGGCCGTACCCACGTTACATAACGGGAAGCCTTGGCCGCGAAGCTCAAATAACGAGCCCCGTCATAAGGGGCGCAAGGAGGTTCAAGTGACCACATTGCAGCGCAAGACACACCCTCATACCGTTGGCCGTTTCGCTACTGCCTTAATGACCGCCGCCGTCATGGGAGCCAGTACACAAGCCGTCGCCCAGGATGACGATCCGATCAAGGTCGGTATTCTTCACTCACTTTCAGGCACGATGGCGATCAGTGAGACTGTTCTCAAAGACACCGTTGAGATGCTTATTGAGCAGCAAAACGACGCGGGTGGCTTGCTGGGTCGCCAACTTGAAGCGGTTGTTGTCGACCCAGCCTCTAACTGGCCGCTATTTGCCGAGCGTGCTAGAGAGCTACTGGCGCAAGAAGAGGTCGACGTGATCTTCGGCAACTGGACCTCCGTTTCCCGTAAGGCAGTACTACCGGTAGTGGAAGAGCTTAACGGCCTGTTGTTCTACCCAGTGCAGTATGAAGGTGAAGAGTCCTCGGAAAACGTCTTTTATACCGGTGCCGCCCCCAACCAGCAGGCGATTCCTGCGGTTGAGTATCTGATTAATGAAGTCGGCATCGAGCGCTTTGCGCTGGTGGGTACCGACTACGTCTATCCGCGTACCACCAACCGTATTCTCGAAGCTTTCCTCAAAGATGAGCATGGCATCGCTGATGAGGACATCATGATCAACTACACGCCGTTCGGCCATTCAGATTGGCAGAATATCGTGTCAGAAATACGCCGCTTTGGTGAAGAGGGTAAACCCACGGCTGTTATCTCAACGATTAACGGCGATGCCAATGTGCCGTTTTACACCGAACTCTCTAACCAAGGCATTGATGCTGCCGATATTCCGGTCATCGCCTTCTCTGTAGGCGAGCAAGAACTCACCGGCATTGATACGGGTCCGTTAGTCGGCCACTTGGCGGCCTGGAACTACTTCATGAGCGTCGATACTGATGACAACTACGACTTTATCGACGCCTGGATTGACTACACCGGCGACGAAGAGGCCGTCACCAACGACCCCATGGAAGCGCACTACATTGGCTTCAACATGTGGGCGGAAGCGGTGCGTAAAGCAGGCACTACCGACGTGGATGCGGTGAAAGACGCGATTATCGGTGTCACTGTACCTAATCTTTCCGGTGGCTATGCGGCGATGATGCCCAACCATCACATCACTAAGCCGGTGTTGATTGGTGAAGTTCAAGACAATGGTCAGTTCGATATCGTCTGGCAAACGCCTTCTACCGTGGCGGGCGATGCATGGTCTGACTACTTGCCTGGCTCACGTGATTTGATTGCCGATTGGCGCAAGCCCATGGAGTGCGGCAACTTCAACGTGGTGAACGGCTCTTGTGGTGGTAGCACCGCAGCGGAAGAAGCCGAAGCCGCCCTCGCTGAGTAAATGATGATCCCTCGCTGCTTGGTTAAACGCTGAGTGGTGGGGGAGCACGCTACCTCCCTTTTTTAGATCACTGTTTCTAATATAACCAAAGGAAGAACCCCATGAGGCGTTTCCTTTCCTTAGGGTTGCTGTGCCTGCTGTTGTTAAGCGTCACAGTTACCGCCCAGGCACAAACAAGCGGCACCGCTGAGGCTGATGACGCAGCGGCACTTGAGCTACTAGAAGCGCTAGATGTGCGTTCTTATCCAGCCAAAGGCGAAGCGATTATCGCTATTTTGCAAAGCGATGACGAGCGCGCGCGTGATTGGCTGCAGTCATTGTTGGATGGACGCTTGCAGCGCACTGACGGCGGCCGTTTTGTGGTGGTGCTCGATAATCAAGGTCGCGATTGGCCAGTTGCAGATGCGTTAACCGGTGAACCACTTGGAGAAATGTCTCGGCGTGACTTAGATCGTATTGGCATTAACAATGCACTGCGTAATCAGTTACGTAGCGCTATTGCCGTAGTGGATTTGTATTCGCCAAACGTTGAGCGCCGTCGTACTTCAGCCAGCCGACTACTGGGTGAGGTCGATGAAGAGCTGGCTGAACCGCTCAATGAACTTATCGCTGAGGAAGAAGATGCTGAGGTAATGCGTAGGCTTACCCAGGCGCTGGCGATTTACCAGGTTGAAAGCGGCGAGCTTGAAGGCGTTGAAACGCTGCGAGGCAGTTTGCACCCACGTGTTCGCGTAGCGCTTAGTCGGGCAGCTAATAGCGATGACCCTATTATTGCCGATGCCGCCAATGAAGCGCTGATCAGCATTGAGCAGAATCTCAAAATTAATCGTGGTTTAGAAACGCTCTACTTTGGGCTTTCGCTTGGCTCGGTGTTAGTGCTGGCGGCGATTGGCTTGGCCATTACCTTCGGCGTAATGGGCGTTATCAATATGGCCCATGGTGAGCTAATCATGCTGGGTGCTTATACCACGTGGATGATGCAGCAACTGTTGCCCGGCCAGCCAGGGCTGGCGCTAATTCTGTCGATTCCCGCGGGCTTTATGGTGGCTGCGCTTGTGGGTATTGCCATTGAGCGAGGCGTTATTCAGTTTCTGAAGGGCCGTCCGTTGGAAACCCTACTGGCGACGTTCGGTATCAGCCTGATTTTACAACAGCTGGTGCGAACGGTGATTTCACCGCTAAATCGGACGGTCATAACGCCCGAATGGATGAGCGGTTCATTAGTGATTAACGACGCCCTGTCGCTGACGCTTAATCGTATGTTTGTACTCGGTTTTGCACTTGTGGTGTTTGCCGCGCTGATGCTGATTATGCGCCGCACGCGCCTAGGGCTTGAAGTGCGCGCAGTGACCCAAAACCGCGCCATGGCACGTTCAATGGGTATCCGCGCCACCCGGGTCGATATTATGACCTTCGCGTTAGGGTCTGGCGTCGCAGGTTTGGCAGGCGTTGCGTTATCACAGCTTACCAACGTCGGCCCCAATCTGGGCCAGAACTACATTATTGATTCGTTCATGGTGGTGGTGTTTGGCGGCGTAGGTAACCTGTGGGGCACGTTGGTGGCCGGGCTTTCCCTGGGCATTATCAACCAAGTGTTGGAACCCTGGGCAGGCGCCGTGCTGGCCAAAATTATCGTGCTGGTATTTATCATTCTGTTTATTCAAAAACGCCCGCGTGGACTCTTCCCGCAGAAGGGCCGGGCTGCGGAGGGCTAACCTATGATGACGCACTCATCTTCAAGCCAGTTTTGGCTAACCCGCCCGTTTGGCGAACGGGCCACGCAGATTTTTCTTGGGGTGCTGTTTGCCGCACTGCTGCTGGTCACGGTACTGCATTTAGCGGTGCCCCAAGGCCACCCGCTGCACGTCAATGCTTACACCGTGAACCTGTTCGGCAAGTACTTAAGCTACGCGCTGCTGGCAGTGGCGGTGGATTTGGTATGGGGCTATTTAGGTATTTTGAGCCTGGGCCACGGGGCGTTTTTTGCCATTGGCGGTTACGCCATGGGCATGTACCTGATGCGCCAAATTGGTGACCGCGGTACTTACGGCGACCCGGTACTGCCGGATTTTATGGTGTTTCTCAGTTGGGACAGCCTGCCCTGGTACTGGCTCGGTTTTGATATGGCTTGGTTTGCGTTTGCCATGGTGCTGTTAGCCCCTGGGTTATTGGCATTGGTATTCGGCTTTTTAGCGTTTCGCTCGCGGGTCACTGGGGTGTATTTGTCGATTATTACCCAGGCGCTGACCTTTGCCCTGATGCTGGCATTCTTCCGCAATGAGATGGGCTTTGGTGGCAACAACGGGCTGACTGATTTCCGCGAGCTGCTGGGCTTCAACCTGCGCAGTAACGACACACGTTTAGGGCTGTTTATTGCCACCGGCGTTGCGCTGGCGCTGGGTTATATCCTGTGTCGAGCGATTGTCACCAGCAAACTAGGTCGAGTGTGCGTGGCAACCCGGGATGCCGAGGCCCGCACGCGTTTTATTGGCTATCGGGTCGAACGCTTCCAGCTATTTGTATTCGTGGTTTCCGCCATGCTGGCAGGCTTGGCTGGCGCGCTTTATGTTCCTCAGGTAGGGATTATCAACCCCAGTGAGTTCTCGCCTATTTTCTCGATTGAAATTGTGCTGTGGGTGGCACTGGGTGGCCGTGCCACGCTTTATGGGGCGGTTATCGGGGCGATCTTAGTCAACTACGCCAAAACAATTTTCACTGGCGTGATGCCGGATGCGTGGTTATTTGCCCTGGGCGCGATGTTTGTCTTGGTCACCGTGTTTCTACCCAAAGGCGTGGCGGGGTTGTTGCTCCACCTAAAACGCCGCAAAAAATCCGAGACCTTGCCGAAGGAGGCTACCGCATGAGCTTGCTGCAATCGCTAACCACGCGGGATCGGGTGTTTGATTTTATGGCACCTCAGGCCTCACCGGTAGATGTGCGTCATGGCCCGATTCTGTATATGGAAGATGTCTCGGTGAGCTTCGATGGCTTCAAGGCAATCAACAACTTAAACCTAACCATTGATGATGGTGAACTGCGCTGCATTATCGGCCCTAACGGGGCCGGTAAAACGACCATGATGGACATCATTACTGGCAAAACGCGCCCCAACGAAGGCAGCGTGTGGTTTGGTAGCCGTCATAATCTACTGCAAATGAATGAACCGGATATCGCCAGCTTGGGGATTGGTCGTAAGTTCCAAAAGCCTACGGTATTTGAAGCGCTGAGCGTGTTTGAAAACCTGGAGTTGGCGATGGCCGCCGACAAGCGTATTTTCCCCACGCTGACGGCCCGCATGACGGGTGAAATTAAAGACCGTATCAATGAGGTACTTGAAACGATTGGCCTGACCGAGCTGCGCTACCAGCCAGCAGGGATTCTTTCCCACGGCCAAAAGCAGTGGCTGGAAATTGGCATGCTGTTAATGCAGCGCCCGCGCCTGCTACTGGTGGATGAGCCCGTTGCCGGGATGACGGAACAGGAGATGGAGCGTACCGCAGAGCTGTTGACGGGCCTCGCTGGTAAGCAGTCGGTGGTCGTGGTAGAGCATGACATGGGGTTTGTACGTTCTATTGCCCGTAAAGTGACCGTGTTGCACCAAGGCAGCGTGCTGGCGGAAGGCAGTATGGATCAGGTTTCAAGCGACCCCAACGTGGTTGAGGTGTATCTGGGTGCGGACGACGAGGAGGCTGCCTAATGCTGGCGATTGAAAAACTCAACCAGTTTTACGGAGAAAGCCACACGCTGTGGGATTTAGATCTCGATGTGCCTGAAGGCCAGTGCACTTGTGTGATGGGCCGCAACGGGGTGGGTAAGACTACCTTGATGAAAGCCATTATGGGCGAAGTGGCTGTAAAGAGTGGCCAGCTACGCTATCACAACGGTAAAGAAGGTCAGGTTGAACTAACGAAGAAAGCCGTTGAGGCACGTTCCCGTTTGGGCATTGGTTTTGTCCCCCAGGGGCGGCAGATTTTTCCGCTGCTCACCGTGGAAGAAAATCTACGCACCGGCTTGGCAGCACGCAGTGATGGGCTGAGAAAAATTCCCGAGCGTATCTATGAACTGTTCCCTGTTTTAAAAGAGATGAAGCATCGCCGTGGCGGTGATTTGTCCGGTGGGCAACAGCAGCAGCTGGCCATTGGCCGTGCGCTGGTGATAGAGCCCAAGCTGCTGATTTTGGATGAGCCAGGGGAAGGTATTCAGCCCAATATTGTGGCGCAAATCGGTCAGGTGATTCGCCAACTGATCAAAGAGGATGGCTTAACGGTATTGCTGGTCGAGCAGAAGCTGCCCTTTGCCCGCAAGTACGCCGACCGCTTTGTGATTATGGATCGCGGCCGACCGGTCGCCAAAGGCGAGATCGCTGAGCTTTCCAACGAACTGATCAAACAGCATTTGACCGTTTAAGTTATCCACAGCTGGTTTCACTGACGTCCGCCACTGTCTTATTCACAGCGTTGCCTTATTCACAATGTTGCCTCACTCAAGGCAATGGCGGGCTTATTATTAAAACCCTGCGCTGAGTAAGCATTGGCACTATTATTTTGCGTGTAAGATGGCTTGTCTTCGTAATAATAATTGGGTGCGCAATGCGCTATAAAGATAAATATCAGCTCGCCGACGAATGGCAAGTGCTTTTAGAGCGCACGCCACTATTGCTGCGCCAAGCAGTGGAAACGCTGGTAGAGCACCACTGTGACCGCTTTGCGGATCATTTTTATGGGGTAATGTTGGAAGACCCCCATGCATCGCTTTTTCTCTCCAATGATCAGGTGCGAGAGCGTTTAAATCCGTCTATGCGGCGCTGGCTGAAGGCAATGTTTGCCGTTGAGCATGCCGATTTTTACGCCTTGGTAGAACAGCAGGAGAAGGTGGGGCATGTGCATGCCCGCGTCGATATCCCCGTCAACTTGGTGCTTAACGGGGCAAGGCAGCTAAAAAAAGCGTTTTATCAACAAATTAACGCCACGCTAACAGCACCTCTTTCGCCAGGTGATGCCTGCGTCTACGTCTCAGATCATATCGATATGGCCATGGAGATAATGAGCCACGCCTACTCCGTCGCCAATGACCGTAATGCGCGCACTGAAGAAGCCTACAAGCTATTCGCGCTCACCCAGAATATTGGTGATGAACGCGAGCGTCAGCGCTCTGCGTTACTGAACTGGGAAAATACACTAATGTTTGCCGTTGCCGCGCAGCAGGAAACGGCAACACTGCCCAAACTTTCCAAATCGGAATTTGGCTTGTGGTATTTTCACAAAGCCTGCCATGCCTTTGAAGGCGCGCCAGAAATCACCACGATTTCGCGACATATCCGTCAGGTCGATCAAGAGTGGCTTGTTGCACTGGGTCAGGATGACATGGGCCAGCGGCTTAATGCCCTGAGTGATATTCGCGATGCGGCGCGCACTATTCTCATGTTGCTAGATGACGTACTCGAGCGTGCGTCGGGGCTAGAAGCGGGACGCGATAGTTTGACGCGCTTGTTGAATCGTAAGTTTCTGTCCGTGGTGCTGAGTCGGGAAATTGAAATTGCTCGCCATTCAGAAAAACGCTTTGCCCTGCTCATGGTAGATATAGACCACTTCAAGACGATTAATGATACCCATGGTCATGATGCTGGCGATCATGTGCTACAGCAGGTGGCGAGTATACTCGATCGCTCTACTCGGGGCGGTGACTATGTATTCCGTATGGGCGGCGAAGAGTTTTTAATTGTATTGGTCGATACTGATCAAGATGGCAGTCGACTATTTGCCGAGCGCCTGCGTCGCGCAGTGGCCAAAGAACCCATGCTAGCTGCCGCTGATACACTATTGAACGTGACTGTCAGCGTAGGTGTTACGCTTCACGACGGTCATCCTGATTATCAGCGTTCGATACAGCGCGCTGATCAAGCTTTGTACCAAGCGAAGCGGGGTGGGCGTGATCGGGTAATTGTGCAAAATACATAAATGTTCAATTGCGGTGCGATCTACCGCTGTATTGACTCTTTTTGGTGCGAAATGGGCAGAATGAACGTGCCGTTGTTCATCTAAAACGGGCGCTTTGGCAGTGTATTCACATTTTTCACCATTTTGGCGCATTCCTTGCATTTCAAGTTGAAATATTTATCAACAGGAAGCGATAGCGCCCATGATTCTGTGTGAACTTGCGACACCCGCTGCTGGCTCAGGTCATCGCTTTGATGGCGAACGTCACTGGGCGGCATCGCTGGCGCTTCGTTTTGCTAACCGTGAGGGCACAACCCGGTTGGTGCAGGCCCGTCATCAAGGACCTCTACGAGTACAACGCCCGTTTTACCCAGAAGGCAGCACAGAAGCTTGCCATGTGTATGTGCTTCACCCGCCCGGTGGCTTGGTTAGCGGTGATGCACTGACGATTCGCGCCCACATCGAGCGTGGCGCCCACGCGCTACTCACCACGCCTGCGGCGAACAAGCTTTATAAAGCTGACAGTCAGGGCGTCGCCTGGAATCAAGATACCGAACTGAACGTGGATGATGGCGGCATCCTTGAATGGCTGCCCCAGGAAACCATTGCCTTTGATGGCTCCAAAGGCACTCAGCGAACCCATATTGCGTTGCATGGCAGCGCCCGCTGCCTGGGCTGGGAAATCATGGCGCTGGGTCGCCCTGCCAGTGAGCTTCCTTATGTAACAGGCCGCATTGAGCAGCACTTTCGTTTAACCCTAGATGGCAAGCCGTTGTGGCTTGAACGCCAACCGTTGGACCCTGTACATCCGCGTTTTAACGGGCGCTGGGGGCAGGGGGGCGCCACGGTGCAAGCCACGCTGTGGGCGGTTGGTTTAGAAGATGCCGGTGCGGCGATTGATGAACTACGCGAAGCGCTGCCGGACAACCCACGCTGGGCAGTTACCGTACGCCATGGTGTTCTGCTGCTACGCTACCTTGGAAACTCCCGTAATGAAGCCTGGGCGCTGTGTGAACAGGCCTGGCACCTATTACGTCCGCGCTGGATCTCACGTGCCGCCCACACGCCGCGCATTTGGTTAACCTAAACGTTGTGCAGCAGGTGCTAAATAAGTTACCTCCACTAATGCAAATGAAAACCTTTTGCATTAAAGTGTTGTTTTGTGACCTGCACCGAGATGCACCATGTTGCTCAACGTTTTACCCTCCTCGTATTGGCTGCTTATCTTACGCATCCTGGCCGCGACGCTTGGCGGCTATATAGTCGCTGCACTGTTCTCGGTGGCAGCGCTTGGCTTACCGCTAGATATCATGATGTCTCTGCGTATCGGCATGATGGGGAGCTTCATTATTTGGGCGGGCGTGGCGACCTGGTCATTCATCGCGCCGAGTTTGATTCGCCTTTGGGGGGCTATCGGTCTAGCCGCTTGCGGCCTTCTATTGGTGGCTAACTATGGTATCCACTAAGCGCAGCGTGAGGCGTAATATGGCTCAGCTGCACACATGGTGCGGCTTGTTAGCTGCTTGGCTGCTGTTTGCCGTTTTTCTGACGGGAACACTGAGTTACTTCAAAGAGAGTATCTCGTTATGGATGCAGCCCGAGCTGCCGAGTGTCGCCGCGAACGCTGAGTGGGATAACCGACGTCTGGCTGATTACTGGCAGCACTATCTTGCTGAACATGCCTCATCGGCGAGAAGCTGGCAGATTACCTTTCCTAATGAGCGCATGTCGGTCTCGACAGCCGTTTGGTTTGGGGAGGATGGGAGAGAGCAGTTGGTGCTTGACCCAACCACTTTGTCGTTGGTAACCCCGCGTGAAACGCGTGGGGGTGATTTTTTCTACCGATTCCATTTTCAATTGCATCACCTCCCCGCCGTTTATGGTCGCTGGATCATTGGTATCGCCACCATGATGATGTTCGTGGCAATCATCAGCGGCGTGATAACCCATAAAAAAATTCTGCGGGATTTTTTTGCTTTCCGACCCCAGAAGGGCGCCCGTAGCTGGCTAGATGCTCACAATGCATTTTCTGTGTTAACGCTGCCTTTTCAGCTAATGATTACCTATACCGGCTTGATAACGCTCATGTCGCTCTATATGCCTTGGGGAGTAGAACACGCGTTTCCCGATGCTGACGCGCGTCGCCAAGCGACCAGTGAACTGCATGCCTTTCCCCTCTCTGACTCAGCCACTGGGCAGCCTGCAGCGTTACATGCTCTAAGTGAACTAGTCGGTGATGCTGAATCGCATTGGCACAAGCCGGTGCAGTCCCTGAGGGTCAGCCACCCTGGCGATGCGGGCGCGCGTGTCGTAGTTTGGCAGAGTGCTTACGAGGCGTTATCCGCACACCGCCCACAACGTATCTATGAGGCAAGTTCGGGCGCGTTGTTAGCAGAAACGCAGTCGCAACGTGTTGATGAACAAGCACACGGCGTCATGGTGGGGTTACATGCAGGACGTTTTGCCGACTGGGGTATGCGCTGGATCTATTTTGCGTTGGGCGCTGCTGGGTGTGGCATGGTGGCAACCGGACTATTGCTATGGACGTCAAAGCGTAAGCACAAGAAGGGCAGTGTGGTGGGGATCTGGTGTGTCGAGCGGCTTAACATAGCGACGCTGGCGGGCATGCCGATTGCCGTGTTGGTCTTTTTAGCCAGCAACCGACTTTTACCGGTGGCGCTTAGTGGGCGTGCCCAATGGGAAATTCATTTTTTCTTTGCCGCCTGGCTGCTCGCGTTGCTACACGCTGTCTTCAGGCGCTCGGCCTCGCAGGCATGGCGGGAGCAGTTAACACTGACCGTTATCTTGTTGCTTTGCTTGCCAATACTGAATCTCTTGGTTCCTTCCTATCGTGTTTTAGGTGATCTTGTTGCAGGTAACTGGCAGCGTGTTAGCGTTGACCTGATCTGCTTGGTCAGCGCGCTGATCATCGTATGGCAAATGAGACGAGCCGCTAAAAAAGCGAGCACCCGTGTGCAGACTATTCAGGTGGCGTCATGATGCTCCTCACGATTCTGGCACTCTGTACGCTGGGTTTTGCATTAATTGCGCTATCGGATAGCCGCCATCGACGCCGTTGTGGCCTTAAGCCTGCTCAACAAAAACCTTGGTTCTGGGCGGGCAGCGCGATACTTGGTTGGCCGCTTTGGTTGGCAATGGAAACCTGGAGCACAGGGCTGGCAATAACGCTATGGCTTGGTTGCCTAAGCATCTCGGCGGGAGTGGTATTTCTTGGTCTGGCGATGTTTGAGCGTTTCCGCCAGCAGCCGTAATTACCCCCGCCGCTGGCGATTTAATAAATAAACCAAATAGACACCGCCCAGCCCAGCCGTTAAAACACCGACGGGTAACGCCCCAGAAGGCAATGAGTACTGAGCCGCTAAGTCTGCCGCTAATAGCAGTAGGGCGCCGACCACACCTGCCGCTAAGGGGAGAGGCCCGGGTTTTCGCCAAAGGCGTAACGCCAACTGGGGCGCGGCAAGGGATACAAACGCAATCGGCCCTACCGTCGCAACCGCGCCACCCGCAAGAAAAGCCCCCATTACGGCACTTAATAAGCGTGATGCTGCCAAGTTAACGCCGAGGTTTTTGGCGACTGGATCGCCAAGTGCCATAAGGCGCAGCCGGGGCGCTATCAGCACAATACCGGGCAGTAACAGCAAGCACAGGCTAAGCATTGGCCAAAGGTCGTGCCACTGGCGTCCTGCTAAGCTACCGCTAAGCCAAATCATCGCATCTCGCGCTTGCTCTTGGCCCAGCCACGTCAAATTTAGCTGCACGCCTGCTAGGGCTAAGGCATTGATAGCGATGCCAGCAATAATCATTGAAGAGGGGTGGCGAAAGCCGTGCCCAGAGCCGCTATAGACCGCTAGCGTGCCGATGATCGCACCCAGTGCGGCCCCCATCGTGGTAGAGACAATGCCCGTCAGCCAACTGCTTGCCAGCAGTGCTCCGAGGCTAGCGCTGGCGGTAAGGCCGATAATGTCGGGACTGCCTAATGGGTTACGGGTGATGCCTTGAAACAGGGCACCCGATACGCCTAGCGCAAACCCAGCACACAGCGCGACGAATGCCCGGGGTAAGCGCAGCGTAAACGCCTGCCACTGTTCAAACGGTGTCGCATTACCTTGGATAAGGTGCCCAAGCGCTTCTTTACTAAGTCCTTGGCTTCCCAGCATCAGAGAACCAAGTAATAGCCCTAAAGCGATGATGCTGACCAACATGTAGGGGGCTAAAGCTAGGGATGGCAAACGACGGGGGGCTGGCAGTAACGTATTAAAGCGTTTCATCATGGCTCACACAGCGCGCTGGTTAATGCGCAAAGCGACTAATAGAAATGGCGCGCCTAGCAGCGCCGTCAGGATCCCAGTCATGATTTCAGAAGGGCTTAGCAAAAGGCGTGCGAGCAGGTCTGCGAGTATCATCATTAGGGGGCCCATCACCAGCGCGATGGCAAGTTGCCAATAAATGTAATGACCGGCAATTTTTTTGGCCAATAACGGCACGGCTAAGCCCACGAAGGCGATAGGGCCTACTGTGGCGGTTGAAATTGCCGCTAGCAACGCGCTACCGCTAAGCACCGCCAGCCTCAAACAACCCGCATTCAGTCCCAGCGCTTTCGTCACGCCGTCACCCATTTGTAGGACGTGCAAAAAGCGCGGGAGGATAAACGACAGGCCTAGCCCGACCGCTATCCAGCCAAATAGCCGCTGGGCCTCATCTAGCGTATGCCCATTGATGGACCCAACGATCCAGAAGCGATAGTTGGCAAATAAGGCAGGGTGGGTAAGGGTAATGGCTTGTACGTAGGCAAATAGAACGGCGTTAAGCGCCGCCCCTAACAGCAGCAGGTGTGATGGGTCATGCTGGCGATAAGCGCTCTGAACGCCTACCAAAACAGCCACTATAAGCGCACCAGGTAGCGCTAACCAAAAAGCGCCTGCAGGCAACGAGCCAAGCACCAAGCCAGCGGTGACCAGAGACGCGGCTGCGCCTGCATTGATGCCCAGAAGCCCCGGCTCGGCAAGCGGGTTGCGGGTCAAATTTTGTAGCAGCGTACCGGCGACGGCAAGCGCAGCGCCGGTAGCGATAGCGAGCAGTGTGCGTGAGAGACGAGCTTCCACTAAGTCGTTGGCGTAGCTGGGGCCTGCCGTTTGAAGCGCCCGCCATACTTGATAAGGGGAAAGGTGTTCTGCTCCCACCGAGAGGTTGACCCAGCCAAACAGAAGCATCGCCCCTATTAGCCCTGCCAGCCAGCGTGTTCGCTGCCGTAAAGAAGGAGATAGAGAAGGAGATAGGCCGTTCACCATGCCAGCTTCAGCATTCATCGCCGTTCAGCTGCCTCGGCAAGGCGTGGCAATAGCCGCTCGATCATCCATTGAGTCGCTAGTGGCGAACCGGCAGAACTAGCAACGATTAATGGTTGATCGGTCAGCGCCAGATAGCGGCCATGTGAAATGGCTGGCAAAGACGCAAAAAGCGGTAGCTCAGCCACTCTATCGCGCTGCTCTTCGCTGTGATACCAAGAGACCACTAAATCGACATCTTCCAGCATGGGAAGATGCTCAAACCCTAGGTAGTGCGCAAAGTGATTGCCGCTTGGTGATAGGCCTTCAACCGTTGGTGACAACTGAAGCCCAAGGCCTGTCAGCGTGCCAACGCGAGGGTCATCTGCTAAATACACGGAGACATTTCCAGAGGCTGGGTCGGGTCGTACATAAGCAAAAGTGGTCTCCGCAAGGCCTGGGTAAGCCTCGCCTGCAGTCCTCAGCGATGTGTCGAGATGACGCATTAAGGCAGCACCTTCCGCCGGCACGCCAAGCGCTTCTGCAATACGTTCAATCTGCTCATCGACAGAGGTGAGATAAGGGCGCTCCGGGTAAGCGACAATGGGCACCAGTGGCGACAACAGATCATAAATGGCGTCTGGAACACCACTGGAAGGCGCCAAAATGACATCCGGCTCCAGCGCGAGCAGTGCTTCAACATCCAGCTCGGGGTATTGCGTAATCGTCGTGGGTAGCGGCGTTGCCTGTGCTTCCAGAGCATCTCGTACCCATGGCCAATAGCCGTCCTCATCGCCGCCCCACTCTGCACGGCTGATGCCTACCGGCACAATGCCAAGTGAAATAGCAATGTCGTCAGCACCAACGCCAAGGGTAACGACGCGCTGAGGTGGCTCGTCAATAGTGGCTGTTCCCAGTGGGCTTTGGATGACAACGGGAAAGAGAGAGGCATCAGCCACTGCCCCCGTCATGGGGGCAGCCGCAATGAGCAGCGTGATGAATGAGCGCAGCATCATTAGCTTCTCACCAATCCCAGTTGATTGACATGACGGCACTACGCGGTTCGCCAAGCCAATACTGGCTGTAGAAACCAATTTGCTCGTAGTAGTCCTTGTCAAACACGTTATTGATGTTCAACTGCGCGCTTAATTGATCGTTGAAGCGATAGCGTGCCATCAGATCAGCAACGGCGTAAGCGTCTTGCCCAACCTTAACCTGGCCATTGGGGCTAGATGTGTTCCGCCAAATATCGCTTTGCCAACGTGCCCCGCCGCCCAATGTTAAGCCACTCCATGCGCCCGGCAGTTGGTAGGTGGTAAACAGTTTGATCTGTTGGCGCGGATGGGTCGTGTTGGTACGCTCGCCGTCGGAATTTTCTGCATTGGCTAGCGTGTAGCTGGCGCTCACATTCCAGCCAGAGGCCACTTCGCCAATCAATTCGACCTCTACGCCATTGACCTGATTACCATCAACACTGCGGTGGGCTGAGGTTCCAGGCTGGCCGATCACATCAACGCCAGGAATGGCTTCGGCTACACCGTTTTGCTCTGTTCTAAACAGTGCAATGCTGCTATCCAATTGGCCGTTCAGAAGGGTTGCCTTAGCGCCCAGCTCATAGCTGCGACCCTGAATAGGATCCAGCAGAGAGCCATCCTCACGCCGGGCATTCTGAGACTGGAAAATCTCGGTATAACTCGCGTAAACAGAGGCATAGTCATTAATATCGTAGATAATGCCTGCATAAGGCGTTATTTCGTTGCTGTATCGGTATTGCCGCTCAGACCCATAATAAGTCTGATCCAATTCCCAATCGCTCAGGCGTGCGCCAAGAATGAGATTAAGCGGATCACTCAACGAAAAGCGCGACACCATATAGCCGCCGCTTTGCGTTACCTGCATATTGTCTGAGCTGCTGAATTCCCCCCACTGAGGCTTGGCCACCACACTGTCTCGCCAATTAAAGTAACTGCCCGCGGAAGGCGGTGTGCCAACTGGCGTGGCCAGTTTTATCTCAAAGTCATCTTCGTTATGCATCCAGCCAAAGCCCAGCTCATGTTGGCGGCCAAATAAGCTGAAATCACCTTCGGCTGTAATGTTCACGGTTTGTTGAGTGCGGTTGCCGCGGTAATTCAAGAAGGAGCTGGACATTCCAAGGCCTGTCTCCCTGTCTGGGAAACCGCCGCGATAAAGGTACTCTAGGCCATAGTTACCATCGTTATGGCTAACGGCGGCGCGTAACGTCCAGCCGTTATCCAATTGGTGACTAAGGTCAGCGAACACGCGCGTGGTCTCGTTGTAAAACGTTGACCAGTCGGTGTTGTTAGATGCGCTGCGGTCAAAGTCCGTTCGGCTGCCGTCAGCATAAAAAGCCGGGACACTGGCCCCTGCGCCAACCGTCTCGTTGTGCTGATATTCAACCCCTACGGTTAATTGAGTAGCGGGGGTAAGCTCGCTACTGATAACACCGTAAAGTGTTTCATGGTCATCTTCGAGATGAGAGATAAAGCTATCGTTCTGACCTTTGGCCACGACAAAGCGGGCCCCTGTTGTGCCGTCGCTGCTTAACGGTACAGACACATCCGCAGTGGCGCGGCGACGATCCCAACGGCCGATGCCTGCGGAAACAGACGCAGCGGCTTCGGATAACGGACGTTTGCGAATAAAGTTAACGCTTGCCGAAGGTTCACCAGCGCCGGTCAATAAACCGGTTGCCCCGCGCACCACTTCAACACGGTCATAAATCGCAGCATCCCAGTCGGTATCGCCAAAATTCCAAAAACCACTGAGCGGAATGCTGAGTCCGTCAAACTGCACGCTACGTATCGAGAAGCCACGCGCGGCATAGCTAATTCGGTTACTGTCAGCTCGGCTTGGCGAAACACCGGGTACTTGGGCTAAAACATCACCGCCTGTCTGTACCGCACGGTCGTCGATCTGCTGGCGAGTAATAACACTTGTCGATTGGGGGGTCTCGCGTGGCGTTAATGACAGCCCAACCGCACTGCGACTAGCGGGAACTGTATAGCGTTGAGTGCCCTCACTGCTGGTGCTGAGGCGCTCACCGGTGACGAGCAAATTGTCCAATGTTTCGTCAGGAGCTTCAGCGAAAGCAAGCAACGGGTAGGAAAGAATAAGCGCAGTGCATGTTGATCGATATGAAAATGGCATGGAGCGGTTTTCCAAAGTGGATGTTGCCAATAGTTAGTATTTCATAATGAGAATTATTCCACTTATGGTGGGCGGGTGGTTATGCCCGCCGCGCAATTGATTATGCGCAAACGTCAGCCGTCTCGTTTTAGGGGCGTTTAAGGGAACTTTCTGTCAAAGCACCCGGCGAGATACCGTAGTTTTTCTTGAATGCAGTAATAAAGTTGCTGGCATGACGGTAGCCGCTTAAATGTGCCGCTTGTTGAACGCTGTGGCCGCTCAGCAGCAGCTCGCGGGCTAGCGAAAGCCGACGCTTCCGCAAATAGTCGATGGGCGCTAGGCCATAAGCCATCTTGAAATGCCGCATTAGCGTACTTGGGCTCATGGCCGCGCGATCCGCTAAGCGTTGCAGCGTATGGTCAAACGACGGCTCTTCATCCAGCCAGCGGCGTATTAGCGCCAAGCGCTGCCGATACAGTGCGCCATTGTTAGCTGTGTATGGCGAACGGCAGTCCAGCCCCTGGGCGATGATTTGCAGTGCTAAACCCTGAAAGCGCATGCGCTGTGACTCAGCGCTACTGGAAGCACGGCACGCTTCATCGATGGTTAGCTGTAACCCAGGGCTGAGTTGCCAGACATGGGGGGATGCCGATGAGATGTGAGCACCATACCAAGCGTGCATCGCTGATGCGTCGAGCGACAGGCATAGCGTGCGAAGCCGTTGATTAGCAGGATGAAAAGCGCTTAGCGTTAAACCTGTATCCAGCCTTAGCCAGCAAGCTTCCCCTGCTGTTATCCAACGCTTTTTGCCATCAATATCGAAATGTGCGCAGCCTTCTAACATCACCACAATCAGCAGGTCGGTATTACCCTTAGAGAACGATTGATAAGGTCGCAGCACCTCCAAATCAGAAATAAAAAGTTCCACACCCGCCGCTAAGCTAACGTCTTCTACACGTCCTTGAGCGATCGATGTTTTCGGCGTACAGGCAGCGTTGGAGGTGATGGGAAAGCAGTAATCGATACTGTATCGGCGTCCGTAGCCCAAAAAATGATCAACGGTATAGCGGGTGCTGATGGTCACGTGGTGTGTCTCAACCTGATGTAGAAATAGAGGCTCAACAAAAGCCTTATTTAAAAGACGCGTGCAAATAGTAATGTGTTTTATTTCTATTTGGTAGTAAGTGCTAAACGGGGAGTTTTGTTGCACTTTTTTGGTGCGATTAAAGGGTTGGTTAATTAGCGTGGTGCACTTTTGGTGCGAATAAGAGAAAGTCGATATTTTTCAAACTATTGAATAATAATAACTATTTTTCATATTCACCATTTTGGTACGGCGGTTGCGCTGTATTGCTTCAAATAGGCGTGCTCGGTTTCGATAGTCTGGGAGCGTTGTTCCGAATCCTGCACCGTCGTTTCTGTTGAGCGCTCCCACTGATCAAGCCAATGGAGCCCCCATGGAACTGACCCCACGAGACAAAGATAAGCTGCTGCTGTTTTCTGCTGCCCAGCTTGCCGAGCGCCGCAAAGCACGCGGCCTAAAGCTTAACTACCCCGAAGCCGTGGCGCTGATCAGCTTCGAAATTATCGAAGGCGCCCGTGACGGTAGAAGTGTTGCTGACTTAATGAGCTACGGTCGTGAAATCCTTAGCCGTGATGACGTCATGGATGGCGTGGCGGAAATGGTGGATGAGGTGCAGGTAGAAGCCACCTTTCCGGATGGCACCAAGCTCGTGACCGTTCACACGCCAATCAACTAGTCGTCAGCAACCAGGAGGCTGCCATGATTTCCGGCCCAATGATTCCAGGACAGTACCAGTTAAAAGACGGTGATATTGAGCTATGCGTGGGCCGCGAGCGGATTAGCGTCGAAGTGGCCAATACCGGCGACCGCCCCATTCAGATCGGCTCTCACTACCACTTCGCTGAAGCCAACCCCGCGCTGGTATTTGATCGCAGCAAAGCCCGTGGTTTTCGCTTAGATGTCGCAGCAGGCACCGCGATTCGCTTTGAGCCTGGTCAGACCCGCGAGGTCACGCTAATTCCCTTCGTTGGTAAGCGCGAAATTTACGGCTTCCGTGGCGATGTGATGGGTGCGCTCGATGGAGATAAACAATGAAACCGGTTAACAAAATCAGTCGGCAAGCCTACGCCGATATGTACGGCCCCACCGTGGGCGACCGCGTGCGCCTGGGCGATACCGAGCTGTGGATCGAAGTGGAGCAAGACGCTACCCACTACGGTGACGAGGTGAAATTCGGCGGTGGTAAGGTCATCCGCGACGGCATGGGGCAAAGCCAGCTTAACGACGCCACGGTGATGGATACGGTGATTACCAATGCGCTGATTTTAGACTGGTGGGGCATTGTTAAAGCCGATGTCGGCCTGCAAAACGGGCGCATTGCCGCGGTTGGCAAGGCAGGTAATCCCGACACTCAGCCGGATGTGGATATAGTGATTGGGCCCGGCACTGAAATTATCTCAGGCGAAGGCAAGATTCTCACCGCTGGCGGTATTGACGCGCATATTCACTTTATTTGCCCCCAACAGGTAGAAGAAGCGCTGATGAGCGGCGTGACCACCATGCTGGGCGGCGGCACTGGTCCTGCAACGGGCTCTAATGCGACAACCTGTACGCCTGGAGCCTGGCATATTGGCAAAATGCTGCAAGCGGTGGACGACCTGCCGATGAACATTGGCCTGTTGGGCAAAGGCAACGCCAGCCTGCCGGAAGCGTTGGAAGCGCAGTTGGAAGCAGGTGCCATGGGGCTCAAACTCCACGAAGACTGGGGCACCACGCCTGCTTCCATTGATAACTGCCTCAGCGTGGCAGAAAAGTACGATGTGCAGATCGCGATCCACACCGACACACTCAACGAGTCCGGCTTTGTGGAAGACACCCTGGCGGCATTTAAAGAGCGCGGCATTCACACCTATCACACCGAAGGGGCAGGCGGCGGTCACGCGCCGGATATCCTGACCGCCTGCTCCAAAGAGTACGTGCTGCCGTCTTCCACTAATCCGACGCGGCCTTATACGGTTAACACCATCGACGAACACCTGGATATGTTGATGGTCTGCCACCACCTGGACCCCAACATTCCCGAAGACGTGGCCTTTGCCGACTCACGTATTCGCCGTGAAACGATCGCCGCCGAAGATATTCTCCACGACCTGGGCGTGATCTCGATGATTGCCTCGGATTCCCAAGCCATGGGACGAGTGGGCGAAGTGGTCTGCCGTACCTGGCAAACGGCCCATAAAATGAAGGTGCAGCGCGGCTTATTGCCTGAAGATGAAGCATTGGGCGCTGATAACCTGCGCGCCAAGCGTTATATCGCCAAATACACCATTAATCCCGCGATTACCCACGGCATTGCCCATGAGGTAGGTTCTATCGAAGTTGGCAAGCTGGCGGATTTAGTACTCTGGAAGCCGGCATTCTTCGGCGTAAAGCCCTCCCTGATTTTAAAAGGCGGCATGATTGCGGCAGCGCCCATGGGCGACCCCAACGCGTCTATTCCTACCCCTCAGCCGGTGCATTATCGCTTTATGTTTGGGGCGTTTGGAAAGGCCGCCAGCCAGACACGGCTCAACTTCGTGAGCCAAGCCGCCATTGATGCGGGGGTTAAAGAGCGCCTGGGCTTGCACAGCACGTTGACGGCGTGCAAGAACGTGCGCGGCGTGCGTAAAAAAGATATGAAGCTCAACGACGCCTGCCCAGAGCTCACCGTTGACCCACAAACCTATGAAGTGCGCTGCGATGGCGAGCTACTCACCTGCGAGCCCGCCACCGAACTGCCACTAGCCCAGCGTTATCACTTGTTTTAATTGGGGCTATTTCATTTAGGTAGAGGTGACGGGGGAGGCCGAAGAGAGGGTTTTTTGCCATGGATGGCAAAAGTAGCGTACAGGGATGTATTCACAGCGCCCTCTCGTAGGCCTACCCCCGGCACAGCCTCATAGATAGCGAAAGGACGGTAGAGATGCTGAAACTGATAGAACGTTTAGGGCCGGTGGAAGAGCGTGCCGCCAGCGACACGCTGACACTACCCTTCGAACTGCGCATTCGCGGGCGCTTAAAAGCGGACAGCGACAGCGGCCAAGCCTTGGGCCTGTTTCTAGACCGTGGCCCGGTGCTGCGCGATGGCGAAGGCTTAAAAGCTGAGAGTGGGGAGGTGGTGCGCATACGTGCCGCCATCGAGCCGGTGGTGACCGCGCGAGTTAGCACCGGCTTACCCCTGGCGCGGCTGGCGTATCATCTTGGCAATCGCCATGTACAGTTGGCGCTGGGCGAAGACGAAAAGGGTGGCTGGGTGCGTTTTCCACCCGACCATGTGCTAGAAGAACTGGCGGAACTACTGGGGGCTGAGCTTGAGCATCACAACGCCACCTTCGACCCAGAACCAGGCGCCTATAACCAAGTAGGTGGCGGCGGGCATTCACAAGGGCATTCTCAAGGTCATTCTCATAGTCATGGGCACTCCCACGACCATGAGCATCCACATGATCATTCACACACGCATGAGCATCATCATGCCCACTGAGCATGCCGCACCAGAAAGCCATGACTTAGCCCTGCTAGGGCTAATGCAACTGGTCAGCCCCGCGCTGCCCATTGGTGCCTTTGCGTTTTCCCAAGGATTGGAAAGTGCCTTTGAGCTAGGCTGGGTAAGTGATGAGCAAAGCCTTTCTGAGTGGCTTTCTGGCGTACTGGAAGATGGCCTAACCCGCTGTGAACTGCCGCTGATCGCGCGCTTTTACACCGCCCTTGAGCAGCAGGACAGCGATGCAATCGCTCAGTGGGACGAATGGCTAGCCGCCACCCGCGAAACCGCTGAATTAGCCGCTGAGGATAGCCGCTTGGGCGCTTCACTCAAACGTCTGCTGGGCAGCCTGGACTTATTACCCTGCCAGGATGAGCGAAGTGAAGGCTGTCTGCCGCCTTTATTACCTGCCCATGCAGGCTATGTGACGCTATTTAGCTACGCCGCTTTTATGCGCCGTGTGCCCCCGCGCCAAGCGCTATTAGGGTTTGGCTGGGCGTGGCTGGAAAACCAACTGGCAGTGGCCTGCAAAGCACTTCCCCTGGGCCATACCGCCGCCCAGCGGGTGATTGAACAGCTGCGCGGGGAACTGGTGGCGGCCGTCGACCAGGCACTGTTGCTAGAAGATGATGATCTTGGCCCGGTACTGCCCGGCGTGGCGCTGGCAAGCGCTCTGCACGAAACACAATATTCACGCTTGTTTAGAAGTTAAACGCTTATGAGTAGGAGATGACAATGACGCACTGTTTACGTGTAGGTGTGGGTGGCCCGGTGGGTTCCGGTAAAACCGCGCTGCTCAAGCAGCTCTGTTCGGCACTACGGGATTACTATGATATCGCTGTCGTAACCAACGACATATACACTCGCGAAGACGCCGACTTTCTGCTCAAACACGATGCGCTGCCTGCTGACCGTATCCTAGGTGTGGAAACCGGGGGTTGCCCGCATACCGCCATCCGTGAAGATGCCTCAATGAATCTGGCGGCCATCGACGAGCTACATGCCCGCCATCCAAAATTAGAGCTGGTACTGGTGGAGTCCGGTGGCGACAACCTCTCTGCGACGTTCAGCCCTGAGCTTTCCGATCTCACGCTGTACGTGATTGACGTTTCCGCAGGCGATAAGATCCCCCGTAAAGGCGGGCCAGGCATTACCAAGTCAGACCTGCTGATTATCAACAAGATTGATATTGCCGAGCAGGTACATGCCTCTCTTGAGGTAATGGAGCGGGATTCGAAGAAAATGCGCGGCGAGCGTCCCTTTGTGTTCACCAACCTCTACGATGGCGTTGGGCTTGAGGAGATCATCCGCTTTATTCTCGATAAAGGCATGCTGGATGAGCGTCGGCCACAGGCAGCAACGGCATAAGCGTTGCGAAAATCGCCCCCAATAAAAAACTGCCCTGCCCCAAGAGGGGGCAGAGCAGTCAAAAAAACGTGGCTAGCGGCTTGCTAAAACGGGCCGTCCTTGGCCACCACACCCCTACAGTGACTGGATAGGCTAAAGATAACCTTAACGCAGGTTATGAAAGCTCAATTTTGAGCGTTAATTTGCTGTTCATAAACAAAAAAATACGCGAAGTGGTTAAAGTTGACACAGGTTAGGTCGATAAAAAATGCATAAAACTATTAAAAATTCTTCCGATGACCTACTGAGAAACACTTTATGGCTACTCCTCCTTCTTCTTCGACTCCGCCAAAAAGAAGCCTAAGCTTACAGGCTAAAGTGCTGACGCTTGTCCTACTGCCGCTTTTCATAGTGACCGCAGGGTTAGTCGCGTTTAACGCCTATGAGCGCATTCAAAACACCCGCGAGACGCTGGCGAATCAGCGTGAGGTGCTGATTGAAGAGCGCCGCCATGCAGTGCGCGACATTGTTCAAGTGGCAACGACCGCCATTTCCCCTATTTATGAGCAAGCAGGTGCCAATGATGAGGAAGCCAAACAGCAGGTAGCAGAGATCGTGCGCGCTATGCGCTTTGAAGGTAATAACTACGTTTTTATCTACGACTTCGATGGTAACAATGTCGTGACGGCCCCTGCGCCAGAGCGTGAAGGTACCAACATGATGGACGTACGAACCCCAGACGGAAATTACCTTATTCGCGATATTCTTCAGGTTGCCAAGAACGGTGGCGGTTTTCATAGCTACTTATGGGAATACCCAAGCACCCGTGAAATTGAGCCGAAACACTCGTATGTAGAGAGTTTAGAAAAGTGGGGCTGGATGATCGGTGCTGGGGTTTACGTCACCGATGTTGATGCAGTGGTTGCTGAACTTGAGGCGGCCGCTAACGCGGATCTACGCCAGTCTATCCTGTTCGCTATTTTGTTGGGGGCTGTCTTATTAGTTGCAGTGGCACTGCTCGCGTTTGGCTTTGTCCGCCGCACTGTAGGGCCGATTAAACGCACCGCCAGCGCTATGCACGATATCGCCCAAGGCCGTGGCGACCTGACCCGCCGCCTAGCGGTAGAAAGTAATGACGAGGTTGGCAACCTAGCGGTTCAGTTCAACGCCTTTGTTGAGCGCATGCAGGAAACCTTGCGTGATGTGCGCCGTAGCACAATGAGTGTTTATCACTCAGCGGGAGAAATTTCCCATAGCTCCGAGGAACTGGCTACCCGTACCGAGCAGGCCGCAGCCAATCTGCAAGAAACCTCGGCTTCCATGGAAGAAATCACCTCGACCGTGAATCACAGTGCAGATAATGCCCAGCAGGCCAATCAGCTGGTGCAGTCTACTGCTGAAGTAGCCCACCATGGTGAAGAAGCCATGGGACAGGTCGAGCGGACGATGCACGATATCAACGACTCGGCGACGCGTATCAGCGAAATCATCACCATGATTGATGCCATCGCTTTCCAGACCAATATTCTGGCACTTAATGCCTCGGTGGAAGCCGCACGGGCGGGGGAACATGGCCGTGGCTTTGCGGTCGTCGCGCAAGAAGTACGCACACTGGCTAGCCGCTCTAGTAACGCGTCGAAAGAGATCCGCACGCTGATTGATAGCTCTGTTAAGCACACCCACACCGGTGCCGAGCTAGTGCGTAAGGCGGGTGCGACGATGCATGACATTGTTGAAAGTGTCTCGAAGGTGACCGATGTGATCGGTGAGATTACGGCTGGCGCCAAGGAGCAAAGCAGCGGTATTGGCCAGATCAATACAGCTGTTGCGGAAATGGATACCATGACCCAGCAAAACGCCGCCATGGTACAGGAATCCACCACGGCAGCGGCCAATATGCGCCGTCACGCTGAGCACCTTAATGAGCTGATCAACACCTTCGTGCTTGGCGACGATGAGCCACAAACTTCATCGACACGGCCGGCGTTAAATCAACCGCGTCAGGCACTGCCTTCTGGTGCGCCAAGTACACGCCAGGAACTCAAGCGCCCCGCGCTCTCTTCTAAGCAAGCCCCTGTTAAAGCAGGCGACGACGATTGGGAAGAGTTCTAAGCCTTACGTTATGCTCACTGCTGGCTGAAAACACACGTTGTTAAAAAGCCAGCAGTAGCCAACAGGTGAAATAGAAAAAAGGGGCTGCCACATGGCAAGCCCCTTGTTCATATCAACGCATTTCAGCTCAGTATTAACGGCTTGCTAACTACCCGACCAGCCCAGCAGGATCGGTACGTAAACCACCAATAGCAGCACGCCAATCAACCCTAACAGATACGGGATAATCGCCTGAGTGATGCGCTCCAGCGGTAGCTGAGTGACTGACGAAGCCACATAAAGGTTGATTGCCACTGGCGGGGTAATCATGCCAATCGACAGCCCCACCACAATAATCAAACCAAAGTGGATAGGGTCGATGCCCAACTGCAGTACCAGCGGCAGCAGCACCGGGGTAAGAATAATCAAAGCGCTAGCGGTCTCTATAAATACCCCCGTTAGCAGAATCACGGCCACGACCAGCAGCATAATCACGTAGGGATTGGTGGAAAGCGACAGCACCGCCTGGGCAATCGCGCCGGGTACCTGCCAGCTTGAAAGCGTCCAGCTGAGTACTGCTGACATGGCAATCACCAGCATAATCACTGCGGTGGTCATCGCCGAGCGAATCAGCAGCTTATACACCTGGGGTAGGGTTAAATCCCGATACACAAACAGCGACACCAGCAGCGCGTAGTTGACTGCTACCACCGCCGCTTCCGACGGCGTGAAAATACCCGAAAAGATACCGCCCAAAATAATCACCGGCGTCATCAGCCCCCAGCTAGCCGCTTTCAGTGTGCGCCATATGGTTGGCAGCGACAGCGGTGTGCCTTTGGGGTATTGACGCTTATAGGCTTGAGTGATGGCAATGGCCATGAGCCCCAGCCCCATTGCCAGCCCCGGTAAAAAGCCGTTCAAAAACAGCTTTGATACCGACTGCTGAGCAATCACCGCGTAGATAATCATCGGCACCGAAGGGGGGATTACAACGCCAATCGTGCCGCTGGCAGCAATTAAGCTCGCCGCTGAGGCAGGGTCGTAGCCTTTACGCTTAAGCTCTGGCACCAGGCTTGAACCCACCGCGGCAGTGGTGGCTGCACCAGAGCCGGAGATAGCCGCGAAGAACATGCCTGCCATTACTGACACCACCGAAAGCCCGCCGCGCATAAAGCCGACTAACGAATCAGCAAAGCTCACCAACCGCTCGCTGACCTTACCCTGGGCCATTAAATCGCCGGCCAGAATAAACATCGGGATCGCGACCAAGGCAAACGAGTTAATGCCCTGGAACATCTGCTGGGTGACCACCATTAGTGGCACGCCCGACTGGTACAGCGCATAAAGCGTGCTTGCCCCAATCGCAAACGCAATCGGCACGCCCAACAGCATAAACAGGAAGAACAGCCCAAACAGCACCAGCGTCATAGTGGCTCCTCCGGCGCGGCGACTGTCGGTTCACCGTTCACCAACACGTCAATCATATCCACCAGGGCGTACCACGCCATAATGGCGGCAGAAAGTGGGATGACTGCGTAGATGTAGGTCATCGAAAGCCGCAGTGAGGCGGATTTTTGAAAGCTCTGCACCTGCATATAGCGGTAGCCAATCATGATTAGCGCGATCATAAACGCCAGCACCACCGCCAGTGCAGCCAAGCGCGCCAGTTTGCGCAAGGGCAGGGGAAGCGCATCCACGGCAAAGGTCACGGCGATATGCCGCCCGCGTTGGAAGGCTAATGTGCTGGCTAAAAACGTGATCCACACCAGCAGAAAGCGCGCGACCTCTTCCGTCCAGCCGACGGCGCTGAATAGCACCCGCGACACAATCTGCAGAGTAATCACGCCAATTAATGCTGCCATGCCCGCAAAGACCACGGGCTGGATGATGGCATCCAGCCCGCGTTCACTACGTTGCAGCAGCGTCAAAAGAGGCTGTGCAAAGGCCATCACTGATTCAGCGCCTCCCGAATGCGTGGCAGGTAGTCACCAAACTGCTCGCCGTACTTCTCATATACAGGCGCCACGGCGGCTTGGAAGGCTTCCATATCCGGCGTTTCGTTGATTTCCATACCGGCTTCGCGCAGCGCCGCCAATTGGTCGGCTTCCATATCGGCGTTCACTTGGCGCTCATGCTCAGCGGCTTCCTGGGCGGCTTCTTTCAGTACGGTTTGTGCCTGTTCAGGCAGTTGGTTCCAAACGGGCATGCCCATTACAAAAATGGCCGGGGCGTACGTATGGCGGGAAAGGGTCATGTAGTTCTGGGTTTCATCCAGCTTGAACGAATGGATCACGTTCACCGGATTTTCCTGTCCATCGATGGTGCCCTGTTGCATGGCGGTCAGTGCTTCTGTCCACGCCATGGGAATCGCGTTGGCGCCCAGCTCGCGGAAGGTGTCGGTGTACACCGGGTTTTCCATCACACGAATACGCAGGCCATCCAGGTCTTCCGGTGAATTCACCGCGCGTTCGCTGTTGGTTAGGTTGCGGAAGCCGCGCTCTGCGTAGGCCAGGCCTTTCAGGTTCACGTCAGACAGCTTATCAAGCAGTTCCTGGCCGATCGGGCCATCGAGCACGCCATAAGCGGCTTCTGGTGAAGGAAATAGGAACGGCAGTTCAAACACTGCCATCTCTTCCACAAAGTTGGCCACCGGGCCGTTGGTAATCAGCCCCATATCCACGGTGCCGATCTGCATGCCTTCCAGTAGCGTGCGCTCGTCGCCCAGCGAGGCATTGGGGTAGATCTCGATGTTGACCTTGCCATCGGTGCGTTCTTCCACCAGTTCTTCAAACTTGGTCGCGGCGATATGGAAACCATCCTGCTCGTTGACCACGTGGGCCAAACGCAGGGTAACGGGGTCCATATCAGCAAAATCAGCGGCATTCGCGGCGCTTACCAGCGCCAGTGAAATGCCCAGTGCCAGCGTGTTACGTGCAAAAGTTTTCATTATAGTGTGTTCCCAGTTTCACTAAGGATAGGAAGTGCTTTCAAAGCATGCACTAGAGAAACGAAAACGGTCAATCAAAGCGCCTGTAAAACCCCTGACTCGCTGGACACAGCGCGTCCACGCGGGTACGATACGCACCCAAAGCGCCCGTAGCTCAGTTGGATAGAGTGTCGGCCTCCGAAGCCGAAGGTCGTAGGTTCAATTCCTACCGGGCGCGCCAAAATGCACGAAAAAGGGTCTGCGAGATATCGCAGGCCCTTTTTTATGCGCGCTAAGTTCATTCCTCCGGTGGATGCATAGTAGCCAGATTGGGGAAGCCTTGATAATCCTGATCTCAAATCTGACTTAGTAGGGCTGCATCAGGTTTTTCAGCTCATCCGCGCGTTTAGTGGTTTCGTTGAGTAAGCATGAGTTGGCATTGATGCGGGCTAGCGTTCCCCCTTCTGGATCGGCATAGAAGTCGCAGTTGACTTCCTTGTATGTAATCCATGCGCGTTGGGCGGTAAGCAACTGGTCGCGCCGTTCGCTGCTCAACTGACTACGAAGCTGCTGGTAGTTTTCATTGAGTCTCTGATCCTGACGCTCATATTCGTTTGAAATGCAGGTGACCATATCGAGAGTGCTATAGGCTTGCTGCATGCATGCCTCATACGAGAGCGATGTTTTGTTACCGTAAGCGACAGTGCTAGCCAGTAGAGTAGCGAGTAGGGGGAGGTGGATGTATAGACGTTGCATAGCGCTATTTATCTCTTTCAATGATGTAGTGTAATCATGGATATAAGAGTGAGCTGTCTTTAATAGCCATCATCTGCGCATGGCTGCAGGCTCCTGTCCAGTAGGGAACATGGCTACAGCTTCTGTTATTAGAGTAGCTAATTATTCTAAGGTTGATACATAGCTTGGCGATTAACTGACACAGGTTCTATCGAAAAGCACAGAAGAGGGCACCGGGGCGTGCCCCCTCGATTTTCATCAGATCACGCTTACGAAAACCTGTGATTTAAGAAAATGAGAAATGCAGTAAGACACTGCCAGACGCGCCAGAATTAACGAAAAAGGGTCTGTGAGACATCGCAGACCCTTTTTCGTTTTGCTTGTTATCGGCCAGGGGCTGTCATTCAGCAAGGTATGATATAACGCTGCGCTTTGAAGGTTTTTAGAAACACAGCGTATAAAGTTTTTTTAGTAGGAATCGCGAACCATTATCTTCCAAACATAATCCAGTCGTATTTTTTGTGCTGGGTTTTTTCATAGACGTAAAGCCCAAATCCGATCGGTGATGTTGGAATAGTAGGACTACCATTCATTAACAAAGCAAATTCGATTGGCAGAGATATAAGTGTAGCCCAACCTGCAACTTTTTGAATTTTCTTAATTTTTATTAACTCTTTGTTTGCAGTCTTTATATAAGAACGTAGGTTCTTTTCCGCTTTTTCATGTCCACAACTTATGGCATCAGCCCACTCCAGTATTGAGCTTTTAAAGTTTTCTATTGACTTATCCTCTCTAAGCCTAAGCACATCTTCTATTTTTGTTAACTTTGGGAGGACTTCTACTTCAGAAAGCCATATTTTAACTACAGCACTTGTTGCAGAAGTTGTCTGCACTGGATATGGAGTTTTTTCGATTAGTTTTATCTTTGGTGTTTTTATCTTTAGTACGGCATTATATTTATTTGCAGCGCCAGTCATCATGAACCATTTACATGCCGAATCCCTAATTGCTTTTACCTGTTTGAGGAGTTGTTCATTTTCTTTATAAAAATTAAATTTCTCTTTTGTTAATTGGGCAAGCAAACAATCTGAAAAATCATCACCTGAAATCGTTGTGTCGGTTGTCGAACCAGGTAAATTTAATTCCAACCCAGAAAAACCTGAACGATAAAAATTTAATAACTCCTCATAACTTGAATGGTTCCAATATAATATTCCATCGGAATACAGTCTTGGAAAATTATACTTTTTGGCGCCGTTAATATATTTTTTAATATCAGCCTGACTTATAGCTTTTAGGCCTTGATCCTTCAAGTCTCCTAAAATAAGCTTTTCAAATAGAAGGATAGATTCTGGACTATTATCAATTACCTTTGTGTACTCAGACTGTTCTTCAAGTGACAATTGATCTCTTATCAACCCCTCCGTCACTAATGCATCCACATTAAAATTATCGAATGGAAAGCATATGGCGGGGTGAAAAAGCAGTAAGTCCCATAAGACATCTTGCCTCACTATAGGGCTTAGGCCTTTTTTTAGCAATATGGAAGTCGTTGGATCCTTGTGCAAAGAACCTTCATGGATGGCATGCTTAATGAATCCATCTTTTGCAGCCTGGCTAAAAAGGGCCCCCGTATATGTCTCATCTAAGACTAGCATTTTATTTTCCCCATATTTTCTAACTAGGTTTAATTCAGCTGAAGCTGATATGGTTAGGGATTTATTGGCTAAGCCAGAAGAGTTAGTCTTAACTATATATATATTAGAGTAACTCCAAAACAACTAATGATCGAATTTACAATTCGCGAAAAAATTGATAATTTTTTCTTATGTTTAATAGCGGATAAAACTAAATTTAAAGTGCTAAATTCACCATGATATCTGAAGGAAAAATAGAAGTATCTTCGTCTTCACCAGCATAAACACCTTGCATTCTCATTAAAATTAGTTTTTATATAGCTTAGATCAAATTCCCTCATCCGTCCATGAAGCGGACGTTCAGGTACGAGCAGTAGCCAAAGACTATTGATAACTAAAATACATCAAATCTTTTTTTAACAGCGCCGAAATCTTAGGTAGGATGCAGAATGCCCTTCCGCTGTAGTGGTTCACTAATTCCGGAAACAAGGTAGATGGTAATATCACCACCATAAGCGAGGTGTCTAATGACCAGGAAGCGATCTTTTTTCTTACAGTTTACACAATGTTGCAACAACGCTAAGCATCTGAATAGGAGCGAAGGGATTAGTACACGAGCATTCCGATTTCGGCCAAAAGCGGCCTATTAGGCGTCACTGTGATAGCACCTGGACTCAGGTGTGTGAGGCGTCACTCGTTTTTGCTTCAGCAAAATTAGGTGGCGCGTCAAACATCACCTGCATCGATTTGTTAGATTTCGCCGGCACGGCGCATAGTGTACTGACCATTTGTTGACCTGTCGGTGAAATAATTTCCATGAAGCACGTCATGTGATTCTTGGCTGACCTTGAGAATTGCTGCCCCTATGTGAGGATCCTGCTTCTTTGCCGCACCAGCAGTGCTCACGTTTCTGTAGATGTAATACAAGCCAGGACGCGAAGATTGGGCATCTTTATGGGGAGTGACCATCAATGTCTCAGACTCTGATTCGTCCGAAGACAGTTCGATACTTACCTTCAAAAGACTCTGTTTGATGAATGCAGTCGCAGTCTTCTCGCCAGATTTGTTACCCCAGTTCCAATGAATATCAACCGTCCACTTACCGTTGAGATCGGGGAAGACCCAGCCGTTTAGCTTAGGAATACACCGCCACACTGTCCTCCACCCACCTATTGCTATGCCGAGCAGTACTAGATTCAGAATGGCCACGCCTTTTAAAGCTGTTTCAAATGATGCGACCCCAGATGCTCCAATCAGTAAGGAAATTAGCACCACAATAGCCGCGTAAAGACCGGCTATCCAAGCGATTAACTGTGTTATTGGTAGTAGATTAATCAACGGGCAGACCACCTTCAAAAACCAAGATTCCGTCTCTTTCGCTCAGAAGGCCGGTGCACACAACTCCCTCGATTAGCGACCCTAATCTAGCTGCCATGTACCGAGAACCTACGTTTACATTACCAATAAGCTCTCGACATTCTGCAGCGGGAAAAGGTGCGAAATACTGATTTCGCTTTATCAACTGCCACTGTCCAGAAACGATTTGGAATCCATCATGACAAAGCTGGCTGTATAAGCTGCATTCGGCAATCTGCTCGGCAAGATCCTGTTGGGCAGGAATATTTGCATCAGTACAAAGTGAAACAATAGGCAGACGCTCTAAATCTGACGTTACAACAACTCCAACTCCGCAGAACTCCTCGTTTGGGATGGAGTCACGGACTCTCAGCAGCAGGCTTCTTAATCGTTTGGGTGGGGTCATCGACAGTCCTTCATAAGAAATCTAGCGGCTGCGCGCAGCGGTAGGTTTGTGGGCTGCATGAAACAAACCAGTCCGAAAGACGCCACTGGTTAGGAATCCTGCAAGCTGACACCAAATTGAGTCTCACTTTAGAGCCTTTTGAAGTCGGTATGCGTGTTCGAAAGAGTGCGCACGCTTTCTACTCACAAGCTGGAACTCCAGTGATCCGGAGGTCTTTCTGGCAGTCCAGTAATTTCCAACTAGTTGCTCCGGCGATCGTGGAGGACCCTCTATGGAAAATCGCGTAGCCCCATAGTGCATGCGGCTACGGGTCTGCTGTAGTTCGATATCAGGCTCATTCAAAAAAACAGTGGCGAGAATAAACTTATCCCCGGGTTCAGCCGTCACTGATGCCGTGACAGTTGTGGATGATGACTCTTTAGTGTACTGACGAATATTAATTTCATCAGCCGTTTGAGTCACGACTAATACAGCATCAATAGCCCCTCGTGGTTCAGTTTCTCCTTCATGAATATAATCGGATCTAAGCTTGCCGATCCATGTTCCGGTTATGTGTGGAGTCTTAGTTAAAAAGTGAACAACAGGCCAATGCCATGCCAAGTGTTTAAATACGACTCCCGCTCCAGTAAGCACGCCAACAGCTAGCGAAAAAGGCCCCAAATAACTCCAGGTCAAAGTTTCACCTTGTAGCAACAAATATGCGGCCCATGTAGCTGCGACGAGGCCTACTATGATAATTGCGAAGGCTCTATTCATTTGGTGAACCCTACATGCTGCCAAACGTTTAAAAGGAAGCAATGTGCAGTAGCTTTTGTCCACGGCTGCTCTCGACCAAAAAGCCATTTTAAGCCGCTAACCTCCACATAAACGAAATCATCCCCCTCTGGCTTAGTACCATTCCAAAGTTCGGTGATTACAGCTTTTAAAATATTGTACAAATCGCCTTGCTGGTAGCAAGCATCTGATGCATTGAAAGCTAAGCACTCTAAAAAAAATGATGGTACGTCGGCGGCTTGCTGCACCGACTGTTCAGCACTGTTTTTCATGTCATTGCGAAGACACTTTAGGACTCTCGCAATGCGCTTATATCGGCGACTGGTGCGATAATTTTTGTTAACGCCATTTGCATAATGATCCTGGTGCCAGTTAATAATTCTTGAGCCATCCCTGTCCCGCATTTCGACACCTTCCAAATAGTGCCATGTTCCATCAGCGTTTATCTTTCCGGTGTACCTATGGTGCTCCAAAAAGACCGCTACATCAGCATCCAAACGAGCAGTATTAGAGTGAACGTCGAATGCTTTTGAACCAGCGGTCACTCCGTCACGCCCAAACTTAGCCTCCAGAGCGCGTCCCACATCTTCACGAAATGCTTTTAATCCGTACGTCACTCCCCCCTCATGACCTAAGTCTTCTGCTTGAGGCGACTGCCCGACGGGATATTCTGAAAAGAAACAGTCATGTAGGACTACTGCAATATCGATATCACTTTCGTTTCGAGTGTTAGTGTTGTTTTTGTAGGAACCTGTTCCGTAGACACTTGTTCGTTTGTTCTCCAACGAAACGCATCTGGATATAGCATCGTTTATCATCCTTGCTGCCCGGTCCGCTTTGTCCTCTTCACTATCACTTGGTGGTCTAGACCAACTAGAAAAACGGTCACGCCAATATTGAGACATAAATTCTCCAAATGTTAGTTAATGAATGTCGATGCAATGAACGTTTCAATTGAAATTTTTATTACACAGGAAGTTGGTAGGATATTTAACATTAGGTTACGTTAATAGCTGAGCACCTAAAATTATTAGCGAATCTTGAGAAGCGGAATGACTTTTGCGTTGCATTTTTTAGCAGCCCATATTTCTTTCCTACCCACTATGAGCAAGACCATGGGTTCATCAGCAACCAGATATCGTTTCCATGAATTTAAATCGGTTGAAGACGGGGAGGGAATATCCTCAGGATGGGTGTGCCATTCCCCAAGGTATTGAAGACGGCCGGACGAACGTGAAAAGGCATCTTCGACGGCTGCTTGATGATGAGGCCCTCGTCGATCAACAAAGCATCGACGTCTAATGTCTCCTTTTCCCGGCTCCGAGACTTGATGCACTACTAAGTGCGAGCCGCGGCGCTCGCCAATGAGCACACCAGCGGCTTCGTTGCTACTCAAATTAAACTGGCGATAGCTTAGTAAGCTACTCAGAACTGAAGGCAAAACCACAAGCAGCCTGCCCTGACTATCTGTAAATGTTAGTTCCATCTCAATCATGACAGATTGGGCAATTGGAGTTACGCGGTAAAAGGCGAGGTCGCCTAGTTCGGCTGCCATCGAGCATATGCTCGCTGTACGTCCAGCTCAAACTGGGCTCCAAGAGTGACAGGACAGCTTCCTGCACCATTGCCGCAGTTATTACGCTGACCGCCGCATCATAAGGTGTGAAAGTGCTCCCGCAACTGACGAAACGCTCCTGGCTAACATCAATATTCTTAAAACGTAGATCCAAGCCATTTTTGTAAAATGCAGGAGCGTTTAATAGGCAACCATAGCAACACATGCCGTCGTCAATTAAGACTTTTGATGCTCGGCCATTGCCGTCATTAAACCCATGGATGAGCTTAGGTCTCTCATCGCACACCATGGTGCGAACTACATGGGCCAGACGCTTCGCAACTGGGGGACGACCAGTAGCGTCGATGACAATGTCGTATTGGTTTAATAGCTCAGGAACAATCGAAAACTGATAAGATTTGCCCTCAACAATGCAGTTCATATGTGTAGATGATTTAAGTGTCATTGCTAACGATATTGCTTTGTTCTGGCCAAAATCCTTGGTGGATAAGGGATGTCGGCCAAAATTTTGAGGCCCGAAAGAGTCGTTGTCGTAGAGGTCAAACTTCGCCTGTCCACATCCTGCCCCAGAGCGAAGCAGTAGCCCACCAAGATGCCCACCAATGGTTCCACAGCCTATAAGCGCGATATGCTTAGTGCTCAAATCACCACTAGTTACACGACGCCGGTTGCGGCTAAGAATTGTTTTTTTATCCGCCTTCGTGACCCCTATTCTAGTAAATTTATGTACCGAACGTTTGCCGGAAAGACAGGTGATCAATTTCTTACTATTTACTACGCGTCTCGTATGTTTCTTTCGATTTTTTTTCTTGGGATAGGTAAGCAGCCCGGTCGCAGCAAGATCAAGTTCAACATAGAGGCCCACTAGATCTTGATGGTGTACGTCGAACAGGATTACGTGGCGTTTAACAGGATTATCAACGAAGTGTTTTAGGAGGCGGCTGAGGGCGCTCAGGTCTACTTCGCTAAGCCATTGGAGTAAAGCCCGGAGGTTTTGCGGTGGCCACTCCACTCCAGCTAGGCGCGACGGATTAACTTTGAAATAACGGGTGAGAATGCTCCTATTACTACCTCGCGTTAGGCACCTTTGCTTCATCCACTCATTGAACTCATTTTCCTCTTCCTTCTCAAAGACAACCCACTCCTCACCTGCTCCCTTTTCTGGTTTCTCATTTTCTCGCACATTGATTGCTACATGACACTGCATCTCCAACTTCTCTACAGCATCTGATAGGAGATAGAGTTCCTTCTCAGGTAACCAATAGGAAGCGAACTCTCCTTCCATCTCTTGATCATCCGGTGAGCCATGCATCACTGAAGCGACTGTTGCCTCCAATGTTCGTTGGATCTGATCATCTACCTGCAAATAAAGTCCATGCAGGTTATTAGCATCCCAGTCTGCTTCCATCTCCCGAACGTAGCAGAGGTACCACCCCAAGTTAACATGAGGCAATAATAGGCCGTTGAATTTTTTGGGTTTTTTAAGGATGTGTGCGGTAGGTAAAGTGATATGCGGATCGGCAGGTAAGCTTAGTGCAATACTGAACTGACCGCCTGCAGTTCCATAATTTTTAACGTAAAAACCTTTGGAGGAGTTGAGGGCGCGCAGAGGTGTGATTTCAGAAATATGCTGAGCCTTGGTGTACTGATACCCGCAACCCAGCAATATCTGATGCAGTTCACTAGACACGTAGTATTAACCACTTGCCATGGTTGAACTGATGCTAGCGGCTTCATTTCCACGAGAAGGTTCAGATGCAAACGCTGGAGCAGATACTTCTCTAACGATCAGTTCGCTCTTAATTACGCGCTGTCCGAATGCCCTATTGATTGAATCCAGAGCAATTACCTTGGTCGAAGAGTTCTGAGCTTCTACTAAAATCCCCTGCAGTTCGCTGAGTCGTTTAATAACCTCTCGCTCATTATCACCATGCTCTCGATGGCCTGGAAATAAAGGTTTTTCATCAGTGTCATCTGGGCTTTCTACTCCATTGGAAAACTCCCCTGGAAGATTCTCGGCAAGCGACATCATAGCCGCTCCAAGATCTCCTTTCTGGAGCGGCACTCTGTCGAAAATGCTAACGGTTGCTGCCATAAGTGAAATCGAAGAAGGACCGCCACCTTCCTGCCATTGCGCATCGCGCCAGGACTTCATAAAACGGCAGACTTTGCGCAAATCAGGGCCTATCCGTTCGCAACTTTCAATAAACCAGTCTTCTATAACTTTTGGATCACTCTTTATCCATTTCTTTTCACCTTCGCGCAAAGCAAGGTTCACGCAATCTTCATCAAGCCTGTAATCCTCACGATTGAGCATGATGGACCCGCTAATTGAATCCATAGCTTCCATACCGGACCCACGCGATTTTGCTACCGCTATAGATTCCTCTTTGTGTAAAAATTGATCCTTCGGTATCGCATACATGGGAACGTCAATATGAGTATGCTTAGCAGGAATTTTCAAGCGCGCGCAGGTGGCCTTTGAAGAATCAAACTGCCAGCCTGCATTTTCTTTCTCCAAGGACTTCAATGAAGAGTCTACAAGCAGTATTAAAAGCCTGTGACCAATGACAGGTTTGCCTTTAAAAACTTCCATAGGAAGGTAGGTACCATCGTCTATGTCCATCTCCTGGGGCGGTGTGGCATAGGGATTATTAAGGGTATCGTACTGGAAGCTCCCTTGTGTCCAGAAACGTGGCTTGAGATTCCGGAATGAATTTCTTGCGTCTTCATCCATGTGCCACAGCAATGTTGCTATTTCAGCCTGATCTTCATCGCTGAGGTATTTGAGGTTTGTATCAGAGAGACGCGCCTTAAAGCTCTCTAAGGAGCTCGTCAGGCTCGACGTTTGGACAAGCTCTTTCGCTTCTTCAAACACCTTTTTAGTGCGATCTCTGATCTTCGCGCGTAATTGTTTGAGTTCGGTAACGCGTGAATCACTCAATTTCAACTTGCCAATAAGCCCGTCACTGGGATCGTTATAATAGCGATGGAAGTTCCAAGTCATTTCTTTGTCTCCTGTGGAGCAGGGGAGCGCCTGCCGCTGCCAAAGGGGGGGGAGGGCTGATCGAAGAAGGCCCGTAATCGACTGTTTTTGGTGAACTCGTTCGTGGCCAGCTGCTTTCCACGGCTAGCAAGGTTGCGCAGGCTGCTTTCGCTCGCGTTGTCCAAAGTAATGTCGGATGCTGCTTCGTTTGGAATGATATCGTCAAGGTAGACATAGTTGTCTAATGCGTTATGAGTCCATAGCTCCCGTTCTAGCATTGCTTTATGAAGCTGCTGATTTGCAGTCATAGTGGTTAATACCAGCCGTTCACCAAACCCCCACAGCCCCAGATATCCATTGTTGTACTTTGCCGCCAAAGCGGCAGGGCTCACGGTGTACTCCTCGCCCAGGGTACCAATGTTCAATACTTTGACGTCGGCTACCGTGGCGTTTGGAAAATCACAGGTCATATCTCTGAAGACCTCATGTAAACCGATGAAGCTGGGATTGTTAGCAACCAGACCTCCATCAGCGAAATATGCATCCAGATCCGCACAATAATGAGGAGCGAAATACGTAGGCGCGGCTGATGTAGCCATTGCCGCATCTAGAAGCGTAAGGCGAGCATCGCGGTTAAATGATGGGTTATGTGGAGTTTTGAAGAATTGAGGCTTCCCAGTTGAGAGGTTCACTGTTGGAATCATTACCCTACGGTCCAAGTCACCGAAGGTAGTCTCCGCCCCTATCATGCTGGCTACCGCTTTCAAGAGCGGTTCGCTATTGTATCGGGCTCCAAAAGCAGCCATCCATTTTTTACGCCAAGATCTTCTGTGCGGAAAAATTAAAGGTGCCTGATCGCGGAAAACTGACTCTAGCTCTCTTGCGCTTTTTCCAGCTGCAAGTCCCAGCGCCAGAATTCCACCAATTGAGGTGCCAGTAATCAGATCAAAGTACTCGCCTGCTTTTACGTTCGATTGGCCAGTTTGCTGTTCAATGATGCGCTCGATTTCAGCAAGTACATTGATGGTAAACAGACCTCTTGCTCCCCCGCCATTTAGGCTAAGGATTTTTACGTCACCGCTGTGTGCTGACATGGAACGCCTCTATTATGTTTTGGCATCAACATAGGCTACTTTGATACATCTCAATTCGTCAGTTCTAGTCTTTAATGGCAAAGCAACTGAATAGCATAGCTGGCTAGCAGTCATCTCCAGACCGGGCCGGAAAGTTAAACGCATGACACATCTGATGTCTGTTCAGGGTCGTTAGCAGCTTTTATACCTAGTTCCCTACTAAACTTAACCTAGCACAAGCTGGCTAAGTGGGCTGAGGCCCATGAGAATAAGTTTCAACGATTCCCTTTTCCTTCAGTTCGGGCTGGATGGGGTACAAACACGTACTTCGCTGAGATCCTTGTGGGCTAGGCCGTGGAACAGTTAGCTGCCACTGCACCTTCAACGCTTGGCAGCACCCGAGTGATTTATGTCTCATCTTGGATACTCTGTTTTTAGTGATACTATTCTGGGTATTTGCATCTTGTTATTTGCGTTCCACGCATAAGGGTGGCCGAGCAATGTTGGGATTCCTGCAGGGATTTTCCTATGGTCTTTTTATGACCTGCCTGCCCTGGCTGTTGGTAGGGCTCTTCAATCCTGGCTTGGCAGTTCCGGTGGCAGCGCCTGGTCGGCTGCATGTTGTTTTGCGCTATTGCCTGACAGTGCCTTTCATCAGCATGTTGCTGTGGCTGACCTCGCTGTGGGGCGGTTTCAGCCCAAGCCTGCTGGGGTGGCTGGCGGGGATTGTCGCCATCCCGGTGGCACTGCCCATTGAGCGAACCCTGAGAGGCTGGCTGGCTCGCCGTCGCGCGCGTCGTCAGCAGGCCGAGATGACCGCCAAAGCGCAACAGCGCCGTGCTCAACAAGCGCGCAATGCCCATGAAGCAGGCGTGTTGGTGCTCGACCCAACTGCGCCGCCCGAGGGAGCCGATGATTTGGTAATGGCAATGTGCCACGCTAAACAGCGCTTGCTCGACGTTCAGCGTCCTGATCTGGCGATCCTGGCTGACCGCCTCTATAGCCGTTACCACCATGTGATGGAGGTGCTTAGTGGCCGATTTCAACGTGGTGAGCTGGCTTTTGAGCGCTCGCAAGGCTTGGTCGCGCAGGTATGTCTTGGTTCGGTAGATACGCTGACCACCATGGCCTCTCAGGCGCGCAGCGTGGTGAGTGTGGACGGTAATTACGTTCGCGACCGCCTGACACGAGAAAGCCAGCGATTGAGTACGCAAGAACGGGCTGCCTTGATGCGGCGTCTGGATCTGCTCGGCGAGACTGAAAAGCGGCTTCAGGAGCTCTCGGCTCAGGTGGAGTCGGCGTTGACCGTGCTCGACGACACGGCCGTTTCCATGGCGCGTATCGAAACCGCACGCCCTCAGGCATCGGTCACCACAGAGAAAGCACTGGATGACTTGCGCCATTTCGTCGAAGGCGCGGGTCGCTATGCGCGTAAAGATTAATTCGATAGCGTGCTGCCATACGGTTTCTAGGAACGGTTTTTAGGAACGGTTTCAAGAACGATTTTCAAGGACAGTGGAGATGCCAATGACTCAGCCATCTGATGACACAGGTCGCCTTTCCTTACCGCCAGTCGAGGAGATTGCTGACGCAGTTACCTCCGATGATCCCGGTGCTGATCCTGAACTTGAGGCCATGGCTGAGCGCTTTGTCACGGAAATTCTGGCTGAAGGTGACGAAGCATCGGTGGTTAACCAGCGTCGTGCCGTGGACGAGATGGGGCTTGAACTGCAGCAGCAAGCAGCCCATCGCAGTGCCATGCTACAGACGCCACTGCGACAGCTGGCGCATCAAGGCGACGAAGGCGGGCCAGTCGCCAAGGCACTATCTGATCTGCGTGGTCGCATGGAAGGGCTTGACCCTGCCCGCCATCGTCTGGCACCGAGTGCCCTGGATCGTGTGATGGCGATTATTCCTGGCCTCGACAGCCGCCTGCAGCGCTACTTTCGCAAGTTTGAGAATGCTCAGCAGGCGCTGGATGCGATCATCGACGAGTTAGAGAGCGGTCGCGACATGTTGCATCGTGACAACCTCACTTTGAACGACGACCAGCAAGCGCTGAGGGACATTTTGTCCCAATTGAACCGCCAGGTTACGCTGGGTCGCCTGATTGACCGTCGCTTGAAAGATGACATCGACACGCGCGCTGTCGATGATCCGCGGCGTCACTTTCTTGAGGAGGAACTGCTCTTTCCCCTCCGTCAGCGCATCGTCGATCTTCAGCAGCAACTGGCTGTTAGCCAGCAAGGCGTACTGGCGCTGGAAGTCATCATTCGCAACAACCGGGAGTTGATGCGTGGGGTGGACAGGGCCATTAACGTCACCGTCTCGGCGCTCACCGTTGCGGTCACCGTGGCGATGGGCATGGCTAATCAGCGCCTAGTGCTGGATCGCATTGAAGCCCTCAATACCACGACCTCGCAGATGATTGGTGGAACCGCCAAGGCGCTGCGTCAGCAGGGCGTGGATATCCAGAAGCGTGCTTCTTCGGCGATGCTCGATATGCAAATGCTGGAAGACGCTTTTGGTGAGGTGATGGGCGCTATTGATGATCTCTCGACCTATCGCCAAGAAGCGCTGCCGCGGCTGGATGAGCAGATTGACCGCTTGGCGGCCTTGTCCAAGCAGGGCAGCGCCTCCATCGAGCGCCTCCGTGAAGGGAGTGAATCGCACCTGCAGGACGGCCGAAAAGGCGGTTGATCGCGCTGTATGATCTATTTCTCCGGCCGTAACTCCTTCGGGCTGGGTGGCGTACCGACGCGTACTTCGCTGAGGTCCTCATGGGCTAAGCTGCGGAACAGTGAGAACATCATGGCGAACACCAGGATAAACATCGGTAAGCCAACCACGGTAATCACTTCTTGCAAGGCGGTAAGCCCAGCATCCCCCGCCAGCACGATAAGCATGGCTGCCAGCATACCCTCAGAGACACCCCAAAATACCCGCTGATGCCAAGGGCCCGGGTCGGAACTGCCGGTACACAGCATATCGACGACTAGAGAAGCGGAGTCTGATGAGGTGGCAAAGAAGATGGCGACGATGACCACTGCTAAGCCCTGAATCAAAGTGGCGGCTGGGAAGTTTTCAAAAAACGCGAACATAGCGAGGGGGATGCTTTCGCCGACGGCAGCGGACAATGTGCCGGCTTGAGCCCCCATGGCTGCGCGGGCCTCAGCGCCAATCCCATCGATTTCCATTGCAGACCAGCCAAAGATCGCAAACCAAACCAGCGTGAAAATGGAGGGCGCGAACAGCACCCCAAGAACAAACTCGCGGATGGTTCGCCCACGGGAAATGCGCGCGACGAAGATGCCGATAAAGGGCGACCAGGTGACTGTCCAGGCCCAATAGAAGACAGTCCAGCTGCCTTGCCATCCCCAGCCGCTGCCGTCATTGCTGGTATATCTGGCCAGCGTGTCATTCCAGAACGCCATGGGCAACAGGTTCGATATATAGAGGCCGAAGGTCTCGACAACAGCACGCAGCAGGAAAACGGTGGATCCGGTAAACAGCACAAATATCAGCAGGCCGATGGCCATGCCGATATTAATATTGGAAAGCCGTTTCACGCCGGCATCCAGCCCCGCGACGATCGACCCCACGGCGACAGTCGTTAGAACGGCGATGATGATGACTTTCGTCATTACTGCATCTGGTACGCCAAACAGTTCTGTTAGCCCCGCATTGATTTGCTGGGTACCTAGGCCAATCGAAACTGCCACACCAAACAGGGTGCCTAGAATGGCAAAGATATCGAGGGTTTTGCCAACAGGGCCGTAAATGCGCTCGCCTATCAGCGGGTAAAAAACCGAACTGAAGCGCATTGGCAGGTTGTAACGATAGATGAAGTACGCAAAGGCCAGCCCCGGCATGGCGAAAATTGACCAGGTATGCAGCCCTAGATGGTAGATTGAAAAACTCATGGCATCGTCGGCGGCGTCCACCGAGAAGGGCTCAACATCCGGCCGCGGGGGCGTTGCAAAGTGGGAGATGGGCTCGGCCACGCCCCAAAACATCAGCACTGTGCCGATACCGCCAGCAAACAGCATAGTGAACCAGGAAATATTGGTATAGGCCGGCTTTGCATCATTGCCACCCAGGCGGATCGCCCCATAACGGCTAAGCGCTATCCACAGTAGGAACGCTACCCAGCTCGTCACCCCTAAAATAAAGAACCAGCCAAGGTTAGTAACGATCCACTGCCGCCCTGCGCCGAAAGCTTCACCTATTGCGTCTGGCGCAATCAATAGCGCCATCAGGAAAATGATCATGATCCCTGCGGACGTGAAAAAAATGACGGGATCTGTCTTGAGGCCCAGCTTCCTCGCAAGTGCATCCATCGCTACGTCTCCCTGTGTTGTTATGCTTGGTCGTTAAGGCGGTCGTCTTTAAAACTGGTCTTTAAAACTGGCCTTTAAAACAACGTAGGAGTTATTCGCTGATCATGCCAAGCGCATCTGCTAATCAGAAGTAGCCTAATGAGCCGGTGGATGGCTTGAAGGGAAAAGGTAGGAATCGTTTTTCTTGGTAGATAATAGTTAATTCAGCTGTATCTGCTGGTTTTTTAGGTCATGGGCGAGAGTCTTACGCTATTCACCCAGGCGCTAGCGATGCCTCCGTCATGGGAGTGCTCACGCCTGGGTGATAAGCTCTTAGGCCTAATAACTCAACCGTTGAGGCAACATCACTGTGAGCAGAAAGTTTTGGCTGCGTGCCTTGGTTCTGGCATCTTTAGTGGTGCTGAGCCTTGTAGGGTTGTGGTGGTTATGGCATTGGCAATACAACCACGCCCAAGCGGATGCCCAACGCCACGCTAACAATCGCCTAGCGCTCTATACCAGTAGCCTTCAAGGCGCGCTTGAGCGTTTTACCTATTTACCTGGCTTACTGGCTCAGCAGCCCTTGGTCCAAGCTGCCCTACGCGAACCCCGTGATCTATTTTTATCTCCAGTTAATCAGCATCTGGCAGAGGTCGCTGAGCGTTCGGGCGCCGACACCATTTTTTTGATGAATGAGCAAGGTGTCACTCTGGCCAGCAGCAACTATGAACTCGAGCAAAGTTTCATTGGCCACGATTATCACTTCCGCCCCTATTTTTTCGATGCCATGCAGGACGGTAGCGGTGAATTTTTTGCGATAGGTGACACAACCGGGCAGCCGGGTTATTTCACCTCGTATGTCGTCACGCTTGGCGACGACACTGTTTCTGCGGGTGTCCTGGTGGTTAAAGTTTCACTGGAAGCACTTCAAGAGGATTGGCGTCGAGCACAAGAGAACGTCATTTTGTCGGATGCCAATGGCGTTGTGATACTTTCCAGCCGCGAGCAGTGGCGGTTTCAACACATTGATGGGCTTTCTGATGAGGCACTGGCGCAGATTAATGCCCAGCGCCAATTTCTTGATAAACCGCTCTCCCCACTCGGCCAGCGCCTGCGTGATGATACGCTGGTAATAGGCAACCAAGGGCAAGGGGGAGGCGAGCGTTTTCTGGTTGCTTCCTTGCCGCTTTCTACTCTGGGTTGGTCGATGCATTATCTAAGCCCGGTGCGACCGCTTTACACCAGTGCTCGCAACATACTCCTGGCGGGCTTAGTCACACTTTCCGCGCTTTTATTGTTTGGCTTGTGGCTACGTGAACGCCAAAAACGCCAGCACATGCGCGATGCCCAGGCGAAAATCATCCAGCAAACCAATATTCGCCTGGAAGAGCGTGTCCAGGAACGCACCCAGGCCTTAGAGGATGCGCAAGCTGAACTGGTCCAAGCGGGTAAATTGGCCGCCTTGGGTACCATGGCGGCAGGCATTGCCCATGAGCTTAATCAACCTCTTTCAGGCATACGTACTTATGCTGCCAACGGTGAGCGGTTGTTGGCGCTTGGCCGCCAGGAGATGGCGGGCGACAACTTTCAACGTATTCAGGTGTTGAGCAAACGTCTTGCTCGGTTAATCGAGCAGCTCAAGCTCTTTGCTCGCAAGGGCGAGAGCCGTGAGAGTGTGGATCTTCCGGCTAGCCTGAACTTTGTACTAGAACTACTGGAGGAGCGTTTCCAGCAGCAAAAAGTGCGTTTGGAGCGTGACGGTGATTGGCAGCAGTCCCTATGGGTACGTGGCGATGACGTTCGTCTTGAGCAGTTGCTCACCAACCTGCTGCGTAATGCGCTGGATGCCCTGAACGACATATCCAATGGCGTCATTCGTCTTCATGTTGAGGTAACTACGGAGCAAGTGCAGCTGACGATCCATGACAATGGCCCTGGCTTGCCTCAAGAAGTGATTGAGCAGATGTTTGATCCATTCTTTACGACTAAACCGGTTGGGGAAGGCTTAGGGCTGGGGTTGTTTATCAGCTACGGCATTGCTCAGGATCTTGGCGGTAAGCTCAGCGCGGGCAATCATTCCACTAGAGGCGCTTGGTTTCGTCTGGCATTACCGCATGGTGAGGAACCTTCATGACGCACGCATCTTCTAGCACCTTATCTCGACTACCCGCTGCTTCTCTGCCCGTCTGGCTGGTGGAAGATGAAGCCGATGTTCGTGACTCTCTTAGCCAATGGTTGGAGGTGTCGGGATTAGAAGTTCGCACGTTCTCGCGCGCTCTTAAGGCGCTGAGTGCACTTCAAGGCGGCCAGCCGTGCGGTGTTATCGTCAGCGATATCAAAATGCCCGAGATGGATGGCTTGGCCTTGTTCGGTGCCGTGCAAGAACTCGATACGCCGCCCCCGGTGATTTTGATCACAGGTCACGGCGATGTTCCCATGGCGGTCGCCGCGATTCAGCAAGGAGCTTGGGACTTTGTGCAAAAGCCCTTCGATCCTGAACGCCTTGAAGAGTGTGTGCGGCGGGCGCTAGAGCACCGTGCGCTGGCGCTGGAAAACCTACAATTACAGCAGGCGTTACGGCATAACTTTTTGAGTACGCGCCTGCTCGGTGACTCTGCGCTGATGCAGGCGCTACGGCGCCAAGTGGAAAACCTAGCCGCAAGTCGCGCTAACGTGGTCATTAATGGGGAAACGGGCAGTGGTAAGGAAGTCGTGGCCCGCGCCTTGCACGACTTTGGCACCGGTAGCCAAGGCGCTTTTGTGGCGTTGAACTGTGGTGCGATGAACAGTGAGCTAATCGAATCAGAGCTTTTCGGGCATGAAAAAGGCGCCTTTACCGGTGCGGGAGAACGGCGCATAGGTCGGCTAGAAACCGCCAGTCACGGCACGCTCTTTTTGGATGAAATAGAGTCACTACCACTGTCTGCCCAGGTCAAGTTGCTGCGCGCACTTCAGGAAGGCGAAATTACTCGGCTAGGTAGCAACCAAGTCATTCACCTAACGCTTCGGGTCGTGGTGGCCAGTAAAGAGAACTTGCTGGAATTGGTTTCGAAGGGGGATTTTCGTGAGGATCTTTATTATCGTTTAGCGATTGCTGAGCTGGCGATACCCCCCTTGCGTGAGCGCCGCGAAGACATTCCCTTACTGTTTCGCCACTTCTGCCATCAAGCCGCTGATGTTCACGAAAGGCCACTACGCGAACCCACCACAGAACTGCTGACGGCTCTCAGTCAGCGTCGTTGGCCGGGCAACCTCCGGGAGCTGCGTAATATCGCCACCCGCTATATTCTTGGGCTGGATCTGCCTTGGGAAAGTTCGCCTATGCCGACACATCAAGCGTCTGCGCTTTCGGTGCGTATGGAAGCATTTGAGGCTACCGTCTTGAAAGAAGCGCTACAGCGCCATAATGGCAATATTCAAGCGGTGCTCGACGAACTCGATCTGCCTCGCCGTACGCTCAATCAGAAAATGCAGCGCCACCAGTTACGCCGCGAAGACTTTCTCGCACCCTAATTTTAGGGGCGATGCATCGGCCATTTTTTGCCGATGAGGGTAAAAAGCATCGGCGAAAAATAGCCGACAGCCGAGCCATCATCTTCGCCTTTTGTCGAATAAGAAAAAAGCTAACCAATTGATTTTCATTGCTTTGGTTAAAGTTGGCTGGCTTCTCGCTCTATTGGGAAGGGAGTAATGATTACTTCAACAATTCCAATAAGCTGGGAGCAACACCATGCTGAAACGCCAATTTCTTAAAACCGCTCTTTGTCTCGTCACCGCCGCTGCATTAGGCGTCAGTGCCTCCGCCGTTACCGCCCAGGAGGCCCCCAAAAGCGGCCAGTACATCATGGGCACCGCCACTACCGGTGGCACGTTCTATCCAGTAGGCGTTGCGCTTTCCACGCTGATACGGGTCAAGCTTGAACCTACCCACGGTATTTCCGTTTCCGCGATTAGCTCTGCGGGTTCTGCGGAAAACTTGCGCCTGATGGATGATGATCAAGCCCAGTTCGGTATTCTTCAAGCGCTCTATGGCGCCTGGGCATGGTCTGGCGAGGGGCCAGTGCCCAAAGCCTATGACAATGTACGCTCAGTCTCCATGTTGTGGCAGAACGTTGAGCACTTCGTGATGCGCAATGCCCTTGTTGATACTGGCACTATCGATGACTTGGCACAGCTAGACGGCCGCGGTTTCTCTATCGGTGCGCGTAATTCCGGTACCGAAGGCTCTGGTCGGCAAATTCTAGCGGGTTTGGATATTGATCCAGAACAGATGGATATCGCTTACCTGGGTTACAGTGCCAGCGCTGACTCTATGCAGAACGGCAATATTGACGGCATGAATATACCCGCAGGAGTTCCGGCTTCTGCGGTGACCAGTGCCTATGCCAATATGGGTGATGACATTACCACCCTGAACGTGACCGCTGAGCAACTTGAGCGCATTAACCGCCAATATCCAGTGTGGAACGCTTTTGATATCCCTGCCGACACTTATCCTGGTCAGGACGCCCCGATCAACACCATTGCTCAGCCCAACATTCTGGTGGTTAACGCCGATGTTCCAGAAGAGCATGTGTATCAGATCACCAAGGCAATGTTCGAGAACCTACCGTTTCTAAATAATATTCATCCTGCAACGCGTGATATGGCACTGGAAAAAGCCCTCGACGGCCTGCCGATGCCTCTGCATACCGGCGCCGCGCGCTATTTCCAGGAACAAGGCATAGAAATTCCTGAGCATCTTCTCGAAGGCTGATGGCCTATCGTCCTGCATCTGCCTAGCGTAAGCCGGGCAGACCATCTCGATGCCACGCCGATGCCATCCCTATGCCGTTCTTAGTTTCATGAGGTACACCATGAGCCATTCGACACCTGATTCGGTGCGCGATGAATCTGCAAGCAGCGCTTCAGAGCGCCTTGAGCACCCCTGGCTTGGGCGGATTCTGAGCCTGCTCGCCATCGTCGTTGCTTTCTCGCATATCTATTTCAACACCCTGGGTACTGTCTCAGAGATTTGGGTTAGTGCATTACACTTCGGTATGTTCGGCCTGTTGTGCGCGCTTTCCGTACCGATGTTCAAAGCGCGCTCTGCAACTGGTCAGCGCCTGTTACTTGCAGTTGACGTATGCCTTGGTTTAGCTGCCCTAGGCTGTGCGTTCTATTTAATTGGCTTTGAGGATGCGCTTTATGCCCGTGGGGTACGCTTTTCCCTGGCTGACTGGATCGTGTCGATTACCGCTTTGGCGTTGGTACTAGAATTTGCCCGCCGGACTACCGGCTGGTTTATCCCGCTGCTATGTATCATTGCGCTGACGTACGTTGCCTGGTGGGGGCGCTATGTCGGCGGGGTGTTCAATTTCCCCGGACTGAACTGGGAAACTGTTCTGTTTCGCAGCTTCCTCGGCGGTGACGGCATGCTGGGCTCGATTGCGCGGATTTCCTGGTCTTACGTTTTCATGTTTATTCTCTTTGGTGCCTTCCTGGTTCGTTCGGGCGCTGGAGAGTTCATCATCGAGCTGGCACGTTGTGCCGCCGGTCGCTTTGTTGGTGGCCCGGGGTTTGTAGCGGTATTCGCTTCAGGACTTATGGGGTCAGTGTCTGGCTCCAGCGTAGCCAATACAGTTTCCACCGGTGTGATTACTATTCCCTTAATGCGTAAGGCAGGCTTTCCACCACGTTTTGCGGCTGGCGTTGAAGCCGCTGCTTCAACCGGGGGCCAGCTTATGCCTCCCGTTATGGGGGCGGGGGCTTTTATCATGGCCTCTTACACCCAGGTCTCATATCTCACCATCATCGGCGTCGCTGCGCTTCCTGCACTGCTGTACTTCCTTTCGGTGGCCATGTTCGTGCGCATCGAAGCCAAGCGTAGCGGTACTCATCAGGTAGAAACGGAACAAGCTCCAAAACTGATGGATGTATTGAAGGGCGGTTGGCACTACCTGTTGCCACTTGCGGTGCTGGTCATCGCCCTTATCAATGGCTTCACTCCCACCTACGCTGCCGGTATCGCTATCGTGTCAGTGGTAGTGGCGTCCTGGTTATCACGTTCACCCATGAAGCTCCAGGCAATCATCGACGCTTTGGTACTGGGCACCCGCAACATGATTTCCACCGCTATTTTACTGCTAACGGTGGGTTTGATCGTCAATGTGGTGTCGACGACCGGCATTGGTAACATCTTTTCGTTGATGATCTCAGACTGGGCAGGTGGCAGTCTGTTAATCACCATCGTGTTGATCGCGCTGGCCTCTCTTGTACTGGGTATGGGCCTACCGGTGACGGCCGCTTATATCGTACTGGGCACGCTATCGGCACCTGCGTTGTATGGCCTGATGGCAGAAAGCCAGCTGTTAGAGCTGATGATGGCCGGTGATTTGCCTGAGCAGGCGCGTGCGATCTTTATGCTTGCTGCGCCAGATGCTCTAGACGCGCTGAATGCGCCGATGGACGCCGCCAGTGCTCAACAGCTATTGGCAGTGGTGCCGGATGATTTCCGTTCACAGCTTTACGAACAAGCGCTTTCGCCGCACACGATATCGATGATGCTGGTGGCCGCACACATGGTGATTTTCTGGCTCTCCCAGGACTCCAATGTGACTCCACCAGTATGCCTTACCGCCTTCGCTGCGGCGGCTATCGCGAAAACACCGCCTATGCGTACCGGTTTTACTGCCTGGAAAATCGCCAAGGGGCTCTACATTATTCCCTTGCTGTTTGTGTGGTCGCCAATGATCACCGGGACGCCGACCGAGATGTTGGTCGTGTTTGCCTTCGCGTTATTCGGTATTTACGCCATTATCGCAGGGCTGGAAGGTTATCTGGAAAGCGAGTTGCCCTGGTGGCTGCGCCTAGCCATGTTCCCCATTGGTGCTTTAATGCTGTGGCCTCACGGAAACTTGCTACTGGACTTCTTGGGCTTGGCACTGTTTCTGATGACGCTGGTGTGGAGTGCCAGACGTGACCGCCAGATGGTTCATGCGACGGCCTGACGCTAGGCGAGCATAAAGAGGGCAGCCCTCTTATAAATAGCGCTCAAATAAATGCCGCCATCAAAAGATGGCGGCATTTAAATGCAATGTCTTAATCAACGTGGGTGATGGGTTGTCGGTCGGGGTCAATATGCCAAGGCAGGCCGAGGCGCGTGTTGCGCTCCAACTCAGCAATGACCTGAGCGCCTAGTAATAAAATGATAGCGCCGACTTCCAAGCTGAGCAGCACAATGACCAGCGTTGCTAGGGAGCCGTAAACGGCGTTGACGAACGAGAGGTGGGTGAAATAGTAAACCAGGAGCAGCCGCACGCCTTCCCATAGCAGTGCCGCGACGAAACCGCCGATGATCGCTCGGCGCAACGCGATACGCACGACCGGTAGCACCTTATAGATAGCGCTGAACAACAAGAAAACCCCGGCAAAACTGAATAAGTTGAGTACTGGTTCGGAGAAGCCCGCAAACGGTAGTTCTCGCTCAAAGAGCGCCATCATCAGTGTATTGAGCGAGCTGGCCAGGGTGACTACCAGCGTTAAGGCCAGCAACCCTGCCCCTAACACCAACATGAAAGCATAAGGCAGCATCACCGACACCCACACACTGCGCTTGATGTGGGGGCTTTCTGGCGCATGGAAGATAATCGCCAAGGCATCTTCAAGCATGCGAAAGGCAAAGGAGCTGAAGAGCAGCAGAATGGGTAAGCTAAGAATACCGATGACGTCGCGAGACTCCAGCAAGCCGCGAACGGCGTCCATCAAAACCTCGGCATGGGCCGGTGCGAGGTGGCGCGCTTGTACCGCAAGAACGTTGAGCAAATGCTGTTGATCCACTACTTGTGTTAACAGCACGACCAACACTGCAAATAGCGGCACGATGGAGAGCAAAATGTTGTAACCCACGCCACCGGCAAGCAGGATGCCGCGATTTTTCAGGAAATGACACACTACACGCCAAGCAAAATGCGCCAGCCGAGGTAGCAGGAGAAGTAAGGCATTGAGTACCGTTTGGTTGCGCCCCATCGCTTGCCGTTCTCCTTGTGCGCCAACGTTATGCCTTGGCGGTGTAATTGTTCATCGATAACAAGTGTCAGTGAATAGACTGACGCACAGGCCGGCAAAATGATAGGCAATGATCAGATTTGCGTCTATTCCTGGCACAAGGGCGCAGACCCGGCCAGCTCATTGCGGCAGCGTTCAAGCGCCTGGGCGATGTAACGCCCCGCCATGCGTTCAGAAACGCCAATGCGTTGGCCGATCTCGGCTTGGGTCAGCCCTTCAAGACGGTGCCAGGTCAACGCCTGGAGAAGCCGTGGTGGCAACGATGCCATGGCTCGCCGCAATTGGCGCTGGCACAGGGCGCTTTCGGTCGCCGTTTCTGGGCAAGAGTAGGGGCAGGCGAGGCAAAGATGAGGGTCATCGAGTGGCTGGTGGTCAATACGTGAGTAACAGCGGCGATGATGATCAATCATCAGGTTATTGGCGATGCGAAACAGATAGGCGCGTGGCTCTTCAAGGCCTTCGTTGCATGGCCGTTGGCTCAGGCGCAAGAACGCCTCCTGACAGAGATCATCGGCGAGGGCAGGACAGCGAAGCCGTTGTCGTAAATAGCCATTTAGATCACCGGCGTGCAATCGATAAAGTCGGGTGAGATCCAGGCGGTCAGTCATGGGAAAACGGTCATAGTGTCAGGGTCTCGAATGATGTTGGTGCTTGTAGGGCCCGCCCTTGCTGCGGGCCCGGTGGTGACAGCTCAGGTTAGCGCCATTGGTTGAGTTGCCTTGGCGTATGTGGTGGGCCGGAAAGCAGCAATGGGGTTGGCTAGGTTGCCGGCAAATTTGAGATTTTTTGCGGGGTCGGCCAAGTCGAGCATCTGCTGATGGTCGCTGAGCTGCAGCCTGTTTAAGCAGGAGAGGGTGAACGCAGGTGCGAACAGATCGTGCTGGTCGAATTTCTCTGCGAACTCAGGATGGTCCTGCTGGTAATCAACGACGCAGCGTGCAACTTGCTCCCAGAAGGCGTCTTCCGTTATGCCGCCTTGCTCGACAAGAATCCCCGCCATGAAACGTAGGAAACAATCAAACACATCGGTGAATATCGATAATATTTTGAGCGACTCGGGCATATCGAGGCGGATTCGCGAAATGGCCTCGGGCAGCTCCACCTCGGTATTCATGATGGCGATCTCTTCGGCAATGTCCTTCATGATGGCGCGTACCGGTACGCCGTCCTTGAGCTGTAAAATCAGGTTCTCACCGTGGGGCATGAAGACTAGGTCGTAGACGTAGAAGCAGTGCAGCAACGGGCGCAGATAAACTCTTAAGTAGCGACCCAGCCAGTCGGCAGTGGAAAGCCCGGAAATAGTGATCAGTTGCGGTAGCAGCGCGCGTTGATGTGCATCGACATGCAGCAAGGCGGCCATTGTCATCAGCTGATGACCTTCGCACTGGTAGCGCATGGGGCTCTCTCGCCAAAGGCAGGCCAGCATCTTCTTGTAGGCACTGCGGCTATCGAAGGCTGGCTCGATAGCATCGCGGCGAAAGCCGATTGCAGCCTCTTCGCGCAGAATCGTGAAGCTCTGGGCACGAAGCTCAGGGTCGCCGTCGACTAATGCCTTGATCCAGTCGTTAATGGTCGGTGTGGCGCGCATGTAATTGGGCGAGAGGCCGCGCATAAAGCCCATGTTGAGAATCGACAGTGCGGTCTTCACATAGCGCCGATTTGGCTGGCTCACGTTGAACCAAGTACGGATCGACTGCTGGGCCTGATACTGATCGTGGCCGTAGCCCAGGCAAACAATGCGGTTCCGCGCCACTTCAGCGGCGAAAGTGATGGCTAGCTTGTGAAACCACTGCCACGGGTGAGCGGGCATCAGCAGGTAGTCCGTGGGGTCGAGATGACGATCTTCCAGCCGTTGGTGAAAGTCATTCAATGTTGCTGTGCCGAGTTCCTCGCGTAGCAGTGTTTCGTAGTCTAGGCCCTCGATGACACTGAAATGAGCGTCTTCGCGATGTACTGCGAGCCATACCAGGGTGATGGGTGCTGCGGCCTCCGGGGCAAAGGCGTGGTAATCAACGGCATCAAAGCCCATGCGGCCATTATTAGCCACAAAGACAGGATGGCCCTCCGTCATGGCCGCCTCCAGCGTCTGGAAGTCGGCATCGGCCAACCCGTCGGCATCTGGGCGGTTGTCGTCGAGCTTGTAGGCGCCACCAAACAGGGTGCTGGCAATCTCTTCCAGGTAAACCGGCAGCATCTCATCGCTGATCCCCAGGGGCTGGCGGAATTCGAGGATGAAGTGCTGTGCGTCGATCTCGGCTGAGACGCCATCGATCCGCTTATCAAGAGAGTTGAGGTCGATCATCCAGTGATCCAGCGCCAGACGACGGGCGCGGAAGTGGTACTCGACCGCCGCGTTCGGGGCGGTCAGTCGGTAGTTGCCGTTGCCTTTGGTATCCACGTGCAGTGCCTCGGGGGCCAGCAGGCGCTCATGGGAGAACTCAGCAATCGCCTTGCGGGTCAGACAGCGGTTGGCCTGAGCCCAGTGGTCGGGGGTTAGGTGGGAAGTGACCCGTGTGGGGTCGGCGGCCAGTACCTGGGTGAGGCGCGGGTTTTCGCGGCTCACCGCCGAGGCGAACGCTTCGCGGTCGCAGAAGGCGAGGTGGGCGGTCTTCTCGGGCAGCTGCACTTCGCGTTCGTAAACAAAACCTACTCGGCGGTTGAGCGGATGTATCTTGCGGTTGTTGACGTCCGGCTCTACCACGATGCGCCGTGTAGCGGGGTCCTCAAACATAAAGGCCAGGATGGTGGTGATCACCTGGACGCTGAAGCCGGTCAGTGGCGTCTTGGTAGGCGCCACCAAGAAGTGCATGCCGCGGTCGCCCTCGGCCACATCATAGTGCTCACCGATAGGGTCGTGGCGCGGGTCGTAACACTCCACCAGAAAGGCAGGTTGATCGTTGAATAGTCCTAGGTAGCTCTGTGCTTGATTGCTTTCCTGCAGGTCGCGGTAGAAGGCAAGAACGCGCTCAGCCGAGTGGCCCTGCATTCCCCAGAAACTTGCTCGGGGTGCGGTAACCCAATCGTGTATCAGGGGCAGGTCCTCGGGTAGGTGCAGCGGGCGGAGGCTGAAGCAGCCTAGCCCCTGAGCGTGGCGGCTGTAGGTGATGCGTGTGGTCGGGGTTGGTTGAAAGAGATTCATGGTTAGGTCCTTGCAGAAACGGGATCAGTTGGCTGCGCTTGGTGGTTCGCCGGTGATCCGGCCAGCAGCAGACGATAGGCGAGGGCGCAGAGAGCGAAACCTAGCGCCGCGACGAAAAAGGGGCTGGCCAGGCCCTGGGTATCGACCAAGCGACCAGCGCCCCAGGAGGCGATGAGCACGCCGAGACCCTGGAAGATATGGATTTTGCTGAAGTCGCTGGCGTAGCGTGCTGGTGTGCTGAGCTGAAATAGGCGCACTTCTAGGCGCACAGAGACGCGGAACAGTGCCCAGCCGAATAGCAGCCGACCCGCGAGAATGGCGATAATGTCGCCACTGGCTTGGAGCAGCAGGCCCGTTAGGCCAATTGCGAGTGGCAGGACAATGGCCGCACCACTTGGGCGTCGGCCCAACAGGTCGAACGCCAGCAGTGCCACGGCAACGCCGCCGGGGATAGCGAAGACAGCGCCAGCTAGCGTCGCGCTTGGTTGGCCTGAGACTAGCGCCCAGTACTGGGCGAAAAAGGGGCGTGCCAGATAGGCGCTGAAGGTGAACAGCAGCATCACCACACCCAGGCGCAAAATAGCGCCGCTGGCGCTGGGAGAGGTTGGGGTGGCGGGCGCCGCGTGGGGCACTTGTCCGCGGCTGAGCAACAGCAGGCAAACCGCCACCTGGAGAATATCGCTCACCGCCATCAGCTGGAACACGCGAGCCGGGTGCCAGAGCTCCAGTACCAGGCCACCGACGATGGCACCAAGAATGCCGCCAGCATGTACCACCACTGAGAGCATGCCGATTAGGGTGGCGTGGCGGTCCTGGGGTTCAAAGTGCATGAGGTACGGGTAGACCAGTAGGTAGCTGGCTTTGGCCACCAGCATGGCCAGTGACAGCCCCCAGAAAAGCGGCAGTGAAGTGACCAGCGCGCAGGACAGGCTCAGACCGCCAGCGACGAGTTGGGTGCCCACCAGCAGCTGCAGAGTGCCGAACCGTCGGGCCAGCAATGCCCAGATGGGCAGTGCCAGCATCACCACCAGGCAGCTCATGGCCAGGTAGCCGCCGACGTGGGCGGGGTCGGTCACACCGAATCTATCGGCAAAGAACTGCGGGTAGAAGGGCAGTAGCATGGAGTCGCTGACCACCGCCACGGCAGTGACACTTACCAGCCAGGGCGTCGGTCTCATGCAGGCTCCGCGTCCATCGGTTCAAAGACAGCCTCGCTCGGAGCGCCGAAGTGCTGGTAGGCGATGCGCTTCTCGATGGGGTAGACCTCTCTACCGGTCAAGGCACGGATGATGCAGGCATTGCGATAGGGCCCCATGCCCAAATCCGGAGCCACCAGGCTGTGGGTGTGCAGTTCGGCGTTCTGCACGAAAAGTTCGCCGCGCCCGCCGTCGATGTCATAAAAACGGCCTACGGCGTAGCGTCCGGCGGTGTCGAAGGCAATGCGCGAGGTGATGGGCGTTAAGAAGTCCGGCATATGGTAGCGGTAGCCGGTGGCCATGATCAGCGCTGGGGTGCGGTGACGGTAGTGGCGCTGCTGCTCGGTGTGCCACAGGGTCAGGTCGTATTCGCCGCGCTCGGCATCATAGCGGCAGGTTTCTAGGTTGGTGTTGGTGAGCAGGTCAGAGTGAACCTCGCCGCCTAGCGCCTTGGCATAGCGCAGGTCGTAAATTGCATCAATCAGCTCCAGGTTGATGCCCTTGTAGAGGCTCTTTTGGCGCTGCATTAACCCGTTGCGGGTGGCTTCGGGCAGGGAATGGAAGTAATCGATGTAGTCCGGTGATGTCATCTCAAGGGTCAGTTTTCCATACTCCAGTGGGAAGAAGCGGGGCGAGCGAGTGATCCAGTCGAGGCGATAGTCGAAGCGGTCAATGTCAGCGAGCAAATCATGGTAGATCTCGGCGGCACTCTGGCCGCTGCCAATCAGGGTGATAGCCTCCTGGCGCTGCAACTCGGCCTTATGCTTTAAATACTCGCTGGAGTGCAGCGGGCGTGGGTCCACCTCTCGGCAGCCCTCTGGCAGATAAGGGCTAGTCCCAGTGCCAAGTACCAGACGCCGTGCCAGGTGGATGTGGGCTTTGCCGCTACGGGTATCGCAGCAGCTCACCCGGTAAATTCCCGTGAGCTCGTCATAATCGATGCGAGTCACCTCGGTGCCGAAGCGGATGCTGTCTAGTTGGGCGGCTGCCCACTGGCAGTAATGGTTGTACTCCTTACGCAGCAGGAAGACGTTCTCGCGGATGTAGAAGTTGTAGAGCTTACCCTGTTGTTTAAGGTAGTTGAGGACGCTGAAGCGACTGGTGGGGTCGGCCATGGTGACCAAATCTGACATGAAAGGCGTCTGCAGAGTGGCATCTTCAAGCAGCATGCCGGGATGCCAGTCGAAGCCGTCTTGGCGTTCTAGGAAGAGGCCATCAAGTTCATCAATTGGGTCGGTGAGGCAGGCTAGGCCAAGATTGAAGGGGCCAAGGCCAATGGCGATAAAGTCGTGGACAGTCTGTGTCATGGTCATATCTCGCTGGAATCAGGAAGCTACTGCGCGGGTTGGCGTCTGGGCATCGCACCATGCTTGGCCGTGGTGAGAGATACGCTCGATGATGGCCACCAGATCTTTCAGGCTGGTATCCGGGTTGAGTAGGGTGAACTTGAGGTAAAGCCGCCCTCCGACGCGAGTGGCGGCAATTACCGCTTCGCCGTTGCGGGACAGTGTCGAGCGCACGTGGGTGTTGAGCTCGTCTAGCTCTGTTTCGTGTCGTTCTGGTTCATGTCGTTCTGCTTCTTGCAGGCTCGCCGGGCGGTAGCGGAACACCACGGTGCTCATGGGAGGATCGAGCAGCACCTCGAAGTCTGGGTGGCGGACCAGCTCGTTGTAAGCCTCGCTAGCCAAGTCGATGACCCGCTCGAACATCTCGCCGAGCGCATCGGCGCCCATGATGCGCAGGGTCAGCCATGGCTTGAGGGCGTCAAAGCGCTTGGTCGTCTGCAGGCTCTTGTTGACCTGGTCAGGGGTGCCCGCCTCGGCTTGGCATTGCGGGTTAAGGTAGTCGGCGTGATAGGTCAGATAGCGCAGGTCGCTGCGACGCCTTACCAGGAACGCGCTGCAGCTCACTGGTTGAAAGAAGGTTTTGTGATAGTCGATAGTGACCGAGTCGGCGTGCTCGATGCCCGCTAAACGGTGACGGTAGCGTCGCGAGCACAGCAGCCCACCGCCGTAAGCGGCATCCACGTGCAGCCAGATACCATGCTCCCGGCAAAGTGCGGCGATCTCCTCAAGGGGGTCGATGCTGCCGAAGTCGGTGGTGCCAGCAGTGGCGACCACAGCGATGGGAATCAGGTTCATCGCCACGCACTCTTCTAGGCGCGTCTTGAGGGACTCGGGGCTCATACGGTAGTGGTCGTCGCAAGCCACCGGCATCACCGCCTGATAGCCAAGCCCAAGAATTGCCGCCGACTTCTGCAAGCTAAAGTGACTGACCTCCGAGCCGAGAATGCGCAGTCGCCGAAAGTCTGCCGACAGGCCCTCATGTTTATTGCCGCCGTGCCCCTCAAGAGATGCGCCGTAATGGTCTCGGGCGATCATCAACGCCATCAGGTTCGATTGGGTACCACCACTGGTGAAGACGCCGTCGGCGTCCTGGCCTAAGCCAATGCGGGCAGCGGTCCAGTCGATGAGCGACTGTTCGACGAAGGTGCCTCCGGCGCTCTGATCCCAGGTGTCCAGGGACGAGTTGATCGGTGAGAGAATCGCCTCGGCGAGGATGCCTGGTAGCACAACGGGGCAGTTGAGGTGTGCCACGTAGCGAGGATGGTGGAAGTAAACGGCGTCATCCAAATAGAGCCGTGACAACTCTTGCAGCGCAGGCTCTAGGCTGCCAAGCGGAGCGTCAAGATCGATGGCCTGGAACAATCCGCGCAGCTCTTCTGGGCGAGCGCCAGTGAAGGGGCGGTCTACTTGGGCGACCTTGCGCCTTACTAAGTCGATGCAACGAGTGGCCTGCTGCCAATAGGCTTCTGAATGGTCGGCATTGAACAGTTGGTTTGTTGCCAGCGGGGCGAATGCGCTGCTGAGGGACTTGCTCTCGTCTAGAACCTTTGTCGTCATGGTGTCATCTCGTTTATCCGTTGCGCTGCAAAGCAGCAGGTTCGCCGGTAGCTATTGATTGCGTCTCTTGCTGTGGCGCCGAGTGTTAGTAACGCCAGTAAATTTCATGAAATGATAATCATTACATTTTGTTCATAACACACGACGTATCAGCCGTCGCTTTCTGAACCGACAGGGGCAATTTTTTTGTAAGGTGGCGGGCATCAGCGTCTAACGAGGAAAAGGAGGGCAAATGAGTATCGCGATTTATAGGCGTCAGAAGACGCCTACTTGGTCATCGCGAGTAGGTGTTAATTGATAATTGCTAGAAAGAGGAGAAGTTTCTTAAAAGAGTTTAATTTAATATCAGCTTAACCAATGCATACATTACTTTCTAGATCTTCAAATACCGGTATTGCATCAAGTATATCAAAAGCCCCCGTTAAACAGTTGCCTGTTTTAATATCAAACGCTGCGCCATGGGCACTGCATAGCAAACGGCTTCTATCTGACGAAATGATACTGTCTGACCGGTAGTTTAATGGTAAATACTGGTGGGGGCAGGCATTAACGTAGCAATAAATGACACCATTTATGCGCGTTAAAATGACGGGGAAAGATTCATCGTTACTAATAACTTCTATGCAGTGTGCATTGCCTTCTTCTATAAGATGAGAAGGGCAAACAATAGCCCCCTCTTGGGGGGCATTTGCATAATTACGCCAAGCGTCTTGCACAGTGTTTCCTTTTCGTCAGCGCTAATTTTGTTATTTAGCGTTTTTGCTATTCTGCAGTACTTTGCAACACGCCTCGGTTAATTTGGTCCTCTTCGATGGATTCGAAAAGTGCTTTAAAATTGCCCTCTCCAAACCCATCATCGCCTTTACGCTGGATAAACTCGAAGAAGATCGGGCCAATCACTGTTTTTGAGAAAATCTGTAGCAAAATTCTGGTTTCGCCACCGCCCACGACACCTTCGCCATCAATCAAAATGCCGCGGTTACGAAGTTTATCGAGAGGCTCCTGGTGATCTTTTACGCGCTCAAGTGATTTTTCATAATAGATGCTCGGCGGGCCAGGCATGAATTCAAGCCCCGCGTCCGCGATTAAGTCAGTGCCGGTATAAATATCGTTCGTTGCAATGGCGATATGCTGAATACCTTCGCCGTTATACTCGCGCAAGTACTCTTCAATTTGACTGTGATCGTCGGCACTTTCGTTAATCGGGATGCGAATTTTACCATCGGGAGAGGTTAATGCGCGGCTGGTAAGACCGGTGACTTTACCGGTGATATCGAAGTAGCGTATTTCACGAAAGTTAAAGGTGTCGTGATAAAACTTATACCACGTGTCCATATTGCCGCGAATAACGTTATGAGTGAGGTGATCAAGATAGTAAAAACCAAACCCTTTAGGCTTAGGATCTTCCTCATCTAACCACTCAAACTCGCTTGAGTAGCAACTGCCTTTTTCGCCATACGTATCAATAAAGTAAAGCAGCGAACCGCCAATGCCAATAACGGCAGGTGCATCGATGGACTTATTGCCAGTGAACTCTTCAGCCCCTAAAGCAACGGCACGTTTTAGGGCATGCTGAGCATCAACAACACGCCAAGCCATTGCCGGTGCACAGGGGCCGTGCGCTTCAATAAACGCTGACGCATGGGAGTTAGGCTCGCTGTTAAGCAGGTAGTTGATGTCACCCTGGCGATAAACGGTGATTGATTTGTCACGATGCTTTGCAACGGGGACGAAGCCCATTTGCCTAAACAGGCTGTCTAATTTTTCCGGCTCAGGATGGGCAAATTCAACAAATTCAAAACCATCGGTGCCCGCTGGGTTTGCATCGCTTATGGTTACTTTTGGCGCGTCATGAGGAAAAGGGCCCATCGCTGTCTCTCCTATTATTGTCTTATAAGTGGACAAGTATTGTCTTGTAAGTGAACAAACTCAGTATAGGGAAGAGGCGGTGCAATTAGGTTGCAAACTAACCTAAGATAACGCCAAATAGCGCACAGCTTGTGCGCAACTGGAGTGTTATATGCACGGGATTTCTTTGGATCGATATGATCTTGCAATTTTATCAGTGTTACAAAAGAACTCGGCCCTCACTAACTCAGAGCTGGGAGAGCGCGTTAGTCTGTCTCCCTCTCAATGCTCCCGGCGCAAAGCGCGGTTAGAAGCCGAAGGGGTGATTAAGGGGTATTCGGCGAGGCTGGATGCCTCCAGTCTAGGGTTTGGCTTGCGTGCGATCACTCGCGTTAATCTCAAAGCGCATGGTGAAAGCATGGATGATGATTTTGTGACGTTACTGACGAAGCACGCCATGGTGCGTGAGGCCTATTCTGTATCGGGGGATGCAGATTATGTGTTGCACGTTATCGCCAAGGATCTCACCGAGTTTTCAGACTTTATTCACCATCATTTATTACCTCATCCTAATGTCACCCAGGTTCGCTCTGAAATCATACTGCGTAGTATGAAAGAAGAGCAGGGGCTGCCGGTGGGTGGTGGCTAGGCTGAGTCTGAAATCGCCGATTTTGCAGGTAACGCCTACCAGAGGCTCCTTAGGTAGCTGCTTTTTTATGCCGTGAGGGATCTATGCGTCTTAAATTTTACTGCCAGAATCGTATCGGCATTCTTCGCGATATAGTGGCCCAGTTTGCTGACTACCGCATAAATGTCGCGCGGGGCGAAGTCGGGGGCGAGCAGGGCAATACCATCTATTTGCATGTCCCAAAGTTGCTTAATGCCCAGTTGAGTACGCTTAAGCCGGTACTAGAAGCTATCCCAGGCGTCTTTGGCGTCAAACGCGCGAGCTTGATGCCTAGCGAGCGTCGTCATTTGGAGTTAGATGCGTTGTTGTCCTCGCTTTCCGACCCTGTCATGTCGATAGATATGCAGGGGCGGATTGTAGCGGCCAACCGTATCGCCGTTCAGGTACTGGGGGTGCGCGTTCAAGAAGTGCCAGGGCTCTCGCTAGATCGTTACCTTGACGAAGTCGACCTTCCCGATGTGATTCGCCGCAACAACTCACGTATCAATGGGCTGCGAATCAAACTGAAAGGCGACACTTATCTTGCCGATATCGCGCCACTGCACACTGAAGATACCAAGGTAGACTCTTTAGCCGGGGCGGTGGTGACGTTGCACCGTGCCGACCGTATTGGTGCACGTATTTATCAAGTGCAGCGCCAGGAACTGCGTGGCTTTGAGGCCATCTTTCAATCGAGTTCGCGATTGGAAGCTGTGATCAATGAGGCGCGGCGCATGGCACCACTGGATGCCCCGCTGCTGATTGCAGGGGAAACGGGGACTGGAAAAGAGTTGGTGGCCAGAGCCTGTCATTTGGCAAGCCCCCGCGGGCAAGCGCCGTTCGTGGTACTTAACTGTGCCGGGCTGCCTGAATCAATGGCCGAGACAGAGCTTTTCGGTTACGCACCCGGTGCCTTCGAGGGCGCTCGGCCAGAAGGCAAGCTTGGCCTTCTGGAGCTTAACGAAGGTGGCACCGTCTTTCTCGATGAAGTGGGTGAAATGAGCCCGCGGTTGCAGACGAAACTGTTGCGTTTTCTTCAAGATGGCGGCTTCCGGCGTGTGGGTAGTGACGAGGAAACCTTCCTGGATGTCCGGGTAATCTGTGCCACTCAACAGAACCTGCCGCAGCTGTGTAGTGAAGGGTTGTTTCGGCTGGATCTCTATCATCGGCTTAATGTGCTGTTGCTACAGGTCCCACCCTTACGCGAATGTTTAGATGGCATCGAAGAGTTGGCAGCTTATGTGCTTGATCGTGCAGCGCGTCAGATAGGTTGCCCTTTGCCTGAACTTTCGCCTGCTGCGTTGGAAAAGATCACCCGCTACGACTGGCCGGGCAATGTGCGTCAGCTGGAAAATGTGTTGTTCCAGGCGGTGTCGCTATGTGAAGAGAAAGCCATTCAACCGGTGCATTTGCGCCTTCCTCACAGCGAGGAGTCTTCTGAGCTGGCGGGTATTCCTTTAGAGGGAAGCTTGAGCGACATGCTAGGCGAGGTAGAAAGAAATATCTTGAGTACGCTGTATCAGCAGTACCCCTCCAGCCGCCAGCTAGGAAAGCGGTTGGGTGTTTCCCACACAACCATCGCCAATAAACTCAAACGTTACGGTATTGGTGCTCAAGACGGCACTTGAAACCGTACGTGAAACCACATTCAAGACACTACTTAAGAGAATTCTTAAAAAAGTCCTTACGACAGGCGAATTAACTGTCACGATTTGTTTACAGTTTGTCAGAAAAATACAACAGTAAGACCCCGCCCTTGGGTATTTTCTTTTGAGTGTAACGATTAGTTTACAGCTGCGCGCCGGTTCTACGGGTAACATCTTCCCGAATGCGATTTAACCCCATTCCTGCTCTATGGCTATCTCCATAGACTCTTTATAGATTGCTCTTTATGACTGGTTGACCGCAGTTGGTTGGCTTTTATAGGCAGCTAATCGCTCTTAAGTAGCTGTTCTAGCTGCTCATAATAAATAGCCTAAAAACAATACAAATTTATAAGGTTTCCCAATGACAACGACAAATACGCCCCCCAAAACGCTGTGGCTGGGCCGCTGGGGGTTTGTGCTGGCAGCCACTGGTTCTGCAGTGGGCTTGGGTAATATCTGGAAGTTTCCTTACATCACTGGCGAGTTCGGGGGTGGCGCTTTTGTGCTGGTCTATCTGGCCTGCATATTGGCGGTAGGTGTTCCTATCATGATGGCTGAAATAAGCTTTGGCCGACGTGGCAGGGGCAGCCCGATTGATGCTATCCGTCGAGTGGTGCACGAGTCGGGACGTGGCAGTTTCTGGTCGATTTTCGGTTGGATGGCCATGCTGTGTGGTTTCATGATTCTGTCGTTCTACGTTGTCGTTGCTGGCTGGTCATTTTCCTATCTGTGGAAAATGCTGAGCGGCGGACTGGCGGGCAACAGCGTCGATGACATGGCGGCAATTTTCGCCGCTAATAATGCGAACCCTTTCACGTTAGGCGCCTGGAGCACGCTAGTAACGGTGCTGACCATGTTAATCGTTGGTAAAGGCGTACAAGCAGGGATTGAAAGGAGTGTCAGCTGGATGATGCCGGGCATGGTGATCATGCTGGGCATACTGATTGGCTACGGTGCTTTCTCTGGTGGCTTTGCCGAAGCTTGGTCTTTTCTGTTCTCTTTCAATACCGACGGGTTAAGCAGTGAAGGGCTCTTAGCGGCACTGGGGCATGCTTTCTTTACCTTGTCGCTTGCGTCTGGTGCCATTCTTACCTATGGCTCTTATCTGCCAGAAGGTCACTCTATTGCGCGCACGACATTCAGTGTGGCTATTGCTGATACCGTTGTCGCGCTGATGGCTGGCTTGGCTATCTTCCCGATTATCTTCGCTAACGGAATGAATCCCGGCCAAGGGCCAGGATTGATCTTTATGAGCTTGCCCTTGGCCTTCCAAGCAATGCCGTTTGGTACGCTGTTTGGCGTCCTGTTCTTCGTGATGTTGTCGATGGCCGCGCTTACGTCGTCAATTTCGATGATCGAAGCGACCGTGGCCTGGCTCGTTGCAAGCAAAGGGATGACGCGTAAACGGGCATCCTGGGGTGTGGGCATCGTGCTGTGGTTGGTGAGCACCTTGGCTATGCTGTCGTTCAACATGGGCGCGGATTGGACGGTAGCAGGCCGCACTTTCTTCGATTGGCTGGATTACCTGACCTCCCGTTGGATGATGCCGTTGGGCGGCTTAGGTATGGCACTGATGGCTGGCTTCCTGCTGCGTACTGAGCTATTCAGGGAAGAACTAGGACTCTCCCACACCCAGCACATGCTGTGGCTGTTTATGGTGCGTTATGTCAGCCCGTTAGGCATCGTATTAATCTTCATCGATGCGCTGGGCCTCGCCACCCTCCAGGTAGGCACTCAGTGGCCGTGGCTGCTAGCGCTGCTGGTGGTTATTACCGTAGTGGGAGAATTGGCTAGCCCACGACTGCGTCATCAGGCCTCGTAAGACATTAAAGCGCTCCCATCGACTATCGAGGGAGCGCTTTGCGTTAACGTGCCGCTAAGGCATCAAAGGCAGTTGCGTTGGGGCATAGGTGACGGCACTCATCTAGCTCTGCATTTGCTCGCATTGCTTTCCAGCAATCGCTAACGGCGGCACAGGCGTTGCAGGTGTCACGCAGTGCAACATAGTCGGCATGATTCATCAGACCATTTCCATGAAGCTCACTTTCTTTAAGACCGAAGCGCTGCATCATGACAGGCATTAAGGTTTTGGCTGGTCTGAAATGGGCGGGTTGGCCTGCGGCTAGCTGCCTTGCCACTGCCTGCTCAAAGCGTGGCTCTAGCGGTCTTTCCAGATCATTGATAAGTGCATCATAGCTAGCCCCTGCTTCCTGCTTTATGTTGCGGGCTAACGTCGTGGTTGATGATGTATAGCAGCGCTCTGTGAGGCGTCCCCACCAAGAGGTGGTATCTGTGTGCTGAGCAGTATCCATGGTCAATCTCCCTCGGCGGTTCTTGATGATGACATCAGTATCAACCGACGAGAGATAAACTATCTTGACGCGGATCAAGTTGGTTTCAAGTGAAACAAAAAGGCGGGGCCGTGGTTGCTACCAAGTGACGATGACAGCGTTATGAAGATCTTATTCTAGGTACCCGCTTTGCAAAGTGCGACTAAGCCTGCCTTAGATGCTACGCCGAGCTTGGCGTAGGCACGCTTGCGGTAGGTTTCAGTGGTTGAAAAAGCGATATCGAGTTTGGCCGCCGCTGTTTTGAGCGTGTGGCCACGTAGTAGATAGAGGCACAGCTGACGCTCGCGTTCGGATAGCGGGGCCAGCGCGGCAGCCTCGCAAGAACTAAGCCGCTCGGGCCTGGCAGGGGCATTGCTGTAATGGCGGCGAATTAAACTGGTCAACAGCGGGGCTAAGCTATTTAAGCAATCCAGATTAGCTGAGGTGAAGGGGCCTCTCCGTGTACCTCGATAAAGATTAAGATAATAAGCGCCCTCTTTGGCGGCAATGTTGAGTGATACCTTGTCAACAAGATCTGGAAACGCAAATAGATGACTACGATATGCCGGTGACATTGCCTCAACCTGCATGGTGGTCAAGGCGTCGGTAGATGTATTTTCCGGCTGGCCTGCCAGTTGGCTTAGTTGCAGGTAATTCGGATCCTGCCGGAACAGGCCACTTACGTAGATGTGAGCCAGACGATCAGCAACGCGTGGAAGCTGATGATTGGCGGCCAGTAAACAATCGATCTCACCGCTCGTCGAGTAGCCAAAAATCATACATTGTTCGATACCAACGGCTTGATGCAGTAACGCGAGCAGTTGGCTTTCGAAGTTGTCCCTTTCCACGGCCTCAATGCAGGTCGCCACACTTGGCAGAAGGTTTCCCAGTTCGATTAGCTGGGTGTTAGTCGTTTCTTTCATATGTCCCCCGCCATCACGAGATGAGCTAAAGCTGCTGGTGGCTAAAGGCAGTCATGTCCCGTTTTTTACGGGACAACCCCCCCGAAACCTTCAGTGTAGGCTAGCGCTCTATACGGCCCATATGCCCTCCGTAAAACACCAATTTTAAAAATAACAGTAATAGGAGTATGTCATGCGACCAGCAGGCAAGGGTGAGCTTGACTCGTTGTATTTTGATTATCCGCATTTTCCCTTTGTATGTCCCGGTGAATTGAAAGGTGAGAGAAAGCAGCACCGGGTTGCCATTGTGGGGGCAGGGCCCGTTGGCGTCGCCGCCGCGCTGGAACTCGCGCGTCAAGGTGTTCAGTCTGTACTGCTTGATGATAAGGCGACGCTCAATGACGGTTCCAGGGCGATCTGTCTTTCCCGTCATAGCTTGGAAATACTCCAACAATTAGGCGTCGAGCAGCAATTTATCGACAAAGCGCTTGGCTGGACGCGAGGGCGCTCCTATTTCCATGATCAGGAAGTCTATCGTTTTGAGATGCCACACTCAGAGCACGAGCGCTTTCTGCCAATGTATAACTTGCAACAGCAGTATATTGAGCAGTTTCTGGTCGACAAGGCGATGGAAAGTCCGTTAATTGAAATGCGCTGGCAGCAGGCCGTTAGCGATGTCACGCAAAGTGATACCGGCGTAACACTGCGTGTGACTACCCCAGAGGGCGAATATCACTTAGAAGCCGACTATCTGCTTGCGGCGGATGGTGGGCGTAGTGTTGTGCGCAAGTCGTTTGACCTGCCCTTGCACGGTGAGTCCTATGAAGGGCGCTATGTGATTGCTGATGTACGCATGAAATCTGACTTTCCAACTGAGCGCAGGGCTTTTTTTAGTCCTTCGGTAATGCCTGAATCTACTCTGCTGGTGCATAAACAGCCTGATGATATCTGGCGCATCGACTATCAACTGTTGCCCGGTGAAAACCCGGATCAAGCCGTTACCGAGAGCGCTATTCGCGAACGCGTTGGTATGATCATTGAGATGCTAGGCGAAGAGGGGGAGTGGGAGCTTGAGTGGTGGAGCCTTTACAAAGCCTACACGCTGGCCCTCGACGATTATCGCCATGGTCGTGTGCTGTTTATTGGCGACAGCGCCCATTTAGTCCCTATTTTTGGTGTGCGTGGGCTTAACAACGGGCTGGCCGATGCGGTTAACGCCGCCTGGAAGCTAGCCTGGGTGCTCAAAGGCGAGGCTTCCGAGAAACTGTTGGAGAGCTATAGTCCAGAGCGGCGTGGTGCCACATTAGAGGTCTTCGCGAATGCCGGTAAGAGCACCCGCTTTATGACCCCTCCCAGTCAGGGGTATCGATTGATGCGAGATGCCGCGTTATCGTTGGCTCTACGTAACGACTACGCAAGTCGTTTTGCCGACCCACGGCAGGTCACTCCCTACACCTATGCTGAAAGCTCAGTGACGGCAGAGGATGACAAGGGGTTTAGCGCAGGCCCGATACCTGGCGCACCGTTAATCAATCGCCGATTAGGCGAAAACAACTTCTTGCTCGACCACTTGGGAACGGGGTTTAACCTGCTGGTGTTTAGTGAGGATGGTGGCGTCACGCCTGAACTACAGGCCGCCTTAGTTGACCTTCAGAAACACTACAGCAGTCTGGATGTGTTGGTGATTGCCCGTCATGCCAGCCCGGCGTTTTTTACTACATTGATTGATCACCAGGGTGCTTGCTTTGATGGTTATGATGCCAGTGCTGGAAGCGCTTACTTAGTACGACCTGACCGTCATATTACTGCCCGCTGGAAAGCACTTAACGCTGCTTCCCTTAGCACCGCCTTCAAGACAGCACTGGGAGAAGAATGCTCATGACAGCGATATCGACATCAACAGCCTCTTCACAAGCGGCTTTGCCGTTTGCCGACCTTGAACAGGTTTATGAACAGCTGGCTGTCACGCTAGATTCGGTGCCTGAGGCGCAGCACACACGATTGCTTGCCCAGCTGGCACTGGCACTGGCCCACCGGATACCCGATATCAACCAGGTAATAGCAGCGATGAATGAGGCACGCGAGGGTATTCAAATGGATGAAGAGGGCAGTTAAAGGCAAGCACAGGCGAGTTAAGAAAGGGATATAAAGGGGGATATAAATAAGGGGGGATGTTAAGAGGAGAAAGTCCTTCCCCTCTTTAACCTGGAATGGCTTAGCTATCGCTATTATGTCAACGCTACGGTGCGCGTCTGGTTTCAACGAATCGGGATAGCGGTCTCTTCTTTAATATTACGTAGCACGAAATTAGAGCTAACCTGGGAAATACCATCCAAGGTGAAGAGTTTTTCATTCAGAAAACGGTCATAAGCCGCCATGTCTTCGATCACTACCCGCAATACGAAATCGGCGTTGCCGGTGGTGGCATAGCACTGCAGCACTTCTGGATATTGCAGAATGCGATTTTCGAACTCGACGGTATTGTCGATGTGGTGGCGAACCAACGTCACCATGACCAGTGCCGACAGTGGCTGGCCCACTAGGCTGGGCTCCACCAACGCTGCAAAGCGGCGAATAACGCCACTCTCTTCCAAGGCCTTTACGCGTCGCCAGCAGGCGGCGGGGGAAAGCCCGATCTGTTCGGCAAGCTCATTATTGGTAATGCGACCCTGTTGCTGAAGCAGGGTAAGAATGCGCTGATCATGCCTGTCTAAGGTGATTTCTTTGGTTACTTCTTTCATCGTGTCATTTCATTTATTTGTGGTTTGTTGAACATCATTGCGTCAAAACTAAAAAAATGAAAGTAATGATTAATAACCAGATGTTTGAAGAGTGAATTAGCAAGCACCTTTAGTGCGCTCTTGGCTAGACTCAAGCGTATTACAACCATAACTCTTCAACCGTACTGGTGAACTCTCATGACAACCCCCTCAATTGCTGAGCAGGCGGGTTCTATTACCCCGCCTCTCGATAATGCACTCGATGACAATTCTCTCAATGACAATCTTCTTGATGACTATCAGCTCGCTGATCGCTATACCCGCGGTGAAGGCCGTGTCTTTCTAACGGGCACCCAGGCATTGGTGCGCATCGCCTTACGCCAAGCGGAGCTTGATCGCCACAATGGCCGCCACACGGCAGGGCTTATCAGTGGCTATCGTGGTTCGCCCTTGGGCGGTGTGGACCAAGAGATTTGGCGGGCGAAAGCCGCTATGGAAGCGCATCACATCGATTTTGTCCCTGCGATCAACGAAGACTTGGCTGCCACCATGATGCTTGGTTGCCAGCAGGTGGAGACAGACCCCGATAAGCAAGTAGATGGCGTGTTTGGCATGTGGTACGGCAAAGGGCCAGGCGTTGATCGCGCGGGCGATGCGTTAAAGCACGGTAATGCCTACGGTAGCTCGCCGACGGGTGGTGTGCTGGTGGTCGCGGGTGATGACCATGGATGTGTGTCATCCTCAATGCCACACCAGTCGGATGTCGCCTTTATGGCGTGGTTTATGCCGGTCGTAAGCCCCGCATCGTTGGCGGAATATGAGCGCTTTGGGCTGTGGGGCTATGCACTGTCACGCTTCTCGGGTTGCTGGGTGGGTTTCAAAGCCGTTTCTGAAACCGTAGAGAGCGGCGCGTCGGTGGAGGTGCCACCTTTGCCTGAGTATGTAACGCCAGCTTTCGATACGCCGGAAGGAGGGCTGCACTATCGCTGGCCTGACTTGCCGGGGCCGCAGCTTGAGACCCGTCTTGAGCACAAGCTGGCCGCCGTTCAGGCGTTTGCCACGGCCAACCCGATTGATCAGTACTTATTTCGCCAAGAACAGGCGACATTTGGGCTGGTTACCACAGGCAAGGGCCACCTGGATTTACTTGAGGCGCTGCGTTTATTGGGGCTGGATGAAGCGAAGCTGCGTGAATTGGGGGTAGAAATATACAAGGTCGGGATGGTGTGGCCGCTCCATCGCCCCGGCATTCTTGAGTTTATTCATGGCAAGCGCGAAGTGCTGGTCATTGAAGAGAAGCGCGGCATTATTGAAAGCCAGTTGAAGGAGTACATGTCGGAACCCGACCATCCAGGCGAGGTCATCGTTACCGGCAAGCAGGATGAAACTGGCAAACCGCTGATTCCCTTTGTTGGAGAGCTGGGCCCGCGCCTCTTGGCAGGCTTTGTCGCCGAGCGTTTAGCGCGCTTTTTCAACATTGATTTTAGCGACAAGCTGGCAACCGTTGATGCTTGCCGCGCCGGCGTTAAAGAGCTTGGTGGTGTACGCCGCATGCCGTATTTCTGCTCTGGTTGCCCACACAACAGCTCGACCAAGGTGCCGGAAGGCAGTAAAGCCCTGGCGGGGATCGGCTGTCATTTTATGGCGTCGTGGATGGACCGCAGCACCGAATCGTTAATTCAGATGGGTGGCGAAGGTGTTAACTGGGTGGGCAAGAGCCGCTTTACCGGCAACGGTCATATTTTCCAGAACTTAGGCGAAGGCACCTGGTTTCACTCGGGCTCAATGGCGGTGCGCCAAGCAGTGGCTGCCAACGTCAATATTACCTACAAAATTTTATTCAACGACGCAGTCGCCATGACGGGCGGCCAACCTGTGGATGGGCAAATCAACGTGCCCATGATTGCTCGGCAATCGCTGGATGAAGGCGTTCGCCGAGTCATGGTGGTCAGTGACGAACCGGAGAAATACCGGGGGCATGAAAAGGAATTCCCCAAGGGCGTTACCTTTCACGGCCGCGAAGAAATGGACACGTTGCAGCGTGAACTGCGCGAAATTCCTGGCTGCACCGTATTGATTTATGACCAAGCATGCGCGGCTGAGAAGCGTCGTCGGCGCAAGCGTGGTTTGATGGAAGACCCAGCCCGCCGAGTGTTCATTAACCATCATGTTTGTGAAGGCTGTGGTGATTGTTCCGTACAGTCCAACTGTTTATCGGTGGTGCCTCGCGAGACCGAACTAGGTCGCAAGCGCAAAATCGATCAGTCGTCCTGCAACAAGGATATGTCCTGCGTCGGTGGTTTTTGCCCCAGTTTTGTCACTGTTGAAGGTGGCGGGCTGCGTAAAGGCCAGGGCGTCACGGCCGATAACGCCTTTTGGCAACGTATAGCGCATTTGCCTAACCCTGCCATTGCCACTTTGACGGCCCCTTATGACTTGCTGGTGGGGGGCGTTGGTGGCACGGGCGTGGTGACTGTCGGCCAGCTGATCACCATGGCAGCTCACCTGGAAGGCAAGGGCAGCAGCGTGCTCGACTTTATGGGGTTTGCGCAAAAAGGCGGGGCAGTCCTTAGTTATGTGCGTCTGGCATCCCAGCCCAGTGAGCTGAATCAGGTACGTATCGAAGCCGGTCAGGCCGATGCGATGATCGCTTGCGATATGGTTGTGGCGAGTTCGCAGAAAGCGCTGAATGTGCTGCAGCCGACCACGCGTATTGTGGCGAATCTGGCCGAGCTAGCCACGGCGGATTATGTCCTTTATCGCGATGCTGATATGCAGCCCAGCAAGCGCCTTAACATGTTGCGTGAAGCGGTAGGAGATGAACGCTTTGCTTCTCTGGATGCCAATCGCCTAGCCGAACAGCTGCTGGGCGATACGGTATTTTCTAATATGATGATGCTTGGATTTGCCTGGCAGCAGGGGCTGGTGCCGCTTTCTGAACCTGCACTGCAGCGTGCTCTGGAGCTTAATGGCGTCGCCGTGGAGAAGAACCGTCAGGCATTTGCCTGGGGCCGCTTGGCAGCAGTGGAGCCCGACTACCTTCAGCAGCATTTGGACACGATGCCACTGTCCGCGAATGCCACACTGGACGACGTGGTTGCACGTAATAGTCGCCACCTGGAGCGCTATCAGAACCGTGCCTGGGCTGAGCGTTACGTTACTCAGGTAACGAAAGTGCGTGAAGCAGAAGCCGCGCTAAAAGGTGGCCAATCATTGAGTGAAGCCGTCGCCCATCAGCTCTATCGTTTAATGGCGTATAAAGATGAGTATGAAGTGGCGCGCCTTTACACCCAGAGCGATTTTCTGGATGAGGTCAAAGCGACGTTCTCAGGTGATTACCAGCTAACCTTCCATTTAGCACCGCCGCTGCTGGGTGGTCGTAAAGATGCGCAAGGGCGTCCGGTGAAGCGCCGTTTTGGCCCCTGGGTGCTGAAGGCAATGGGTGCGTTGGCCAAGATGCGCGGTTTGCGCAATACCGCGCTTGACCCTTTCCGCTTCAGCGCTGACAGGAAGCTCGACCGCGCTTTATTGGCTGACTATGAGCAGTTGATTGATGAGTTAGTGGCCCGTCTTGATGGCACGAATCACGCCACGGCCTTAGCGCTTGCTAAGCTGCCGGAAGAGATTCGTGGTTTCGGGCCAGTCCGCGAAACTGCCGCTGAGAAAGCCAACGAGCGCCGTGAGACGTTGTTGAAGGAACTACGTGAAGGTCGCTCGAAGACCATCGCTGTCGAAGCTGCTTAAGGCAACTCAATATAGGTAAAAAAGGCCACGCAATGCGTGGCCTTTTGCTAGGTAGATACAGTTGATTCAGCTACGTCTCTTTTCGGCGGCGTACCAGCAGCCAGTGGCTTAGCAAGGCGAGTAGCCCCATCAGCCCGATCGTCAAGGCCATGGTGCGCGAGCTGCCGTCGTGGAATTGCCCGACTAATCCGCCTACCACAGCGGCAATCGTCATTTGCAAGAAACCAAATAAAGAAGACGCCGCGCCTGCACACTGAGGGTTGGGCGCCAGTGCACCAGCCATTGTTTGCGGCATCAAAATGCCTACTCCCAGCATGAACACCATATGCGGCCCCACTACCGCCCACGGATGATGAACGCCAACGGCAGCCAAACCCGCCATGACGATGCCTCCCGTTGCACAGACCACTGTTCCCTGAGTGATAAGGCGATCACGACCCAAGCGGTGGCTATAGCGGCCGCTGACCAGAGTGCCGACGAAGAAGCCCGCGACAATCAGCGTAAACAGCACGCCATACAACGTAGGAGCGACGCCCATGTACTCGATGAGCACAAAGGATGAGCCAGAAAGGTACGCGAACAGCCCGGAAAAAGCGGCCGCATTCACCAAGGTGTAGCCAAGAAAGGCGCGTTGGCTTAGCAGTAGGCGAAAGTTTGCCATTATTGTTCTTGGATGGATCGACTGCCTCTGCTCTATCGCCAGGGGTTCGGGCAGCATGAAAATGAGCACCGCCAGCATCACTGCCGCGTAGAGCGCCAGCACCACGAACACCGATTCCCAGCCAAAAAACAGCAGTAACCCTGCGCCCACCACAGGGGCCAGAGCAGGGGCGAGGGCCATCGTGCTTGCCATATAGGAGAGAATGCGCCCAGCCTCGATAGGGCCATGAATATCACGCACCGATGCCCGTGCTAATACCGGCCCAGCAGCACCGCCGAAGGCTTGTAGAAAGCGACCTATCAGCAACCACTCGACGCTAGGCGCCCAGGCACACAGTAGGCTCGCAGCGAGAAACAGCGATAAACCTGCGATCATCACCGGTCGGCGGCCAAAGCGATCAGAGATTGGCCCGCACAATAGTTGGGCCAGAGCGAATCCAGCCATATAGAGGCTAAGGGTCAGCTGTATTCGGTCTGGGCCAGTATTCAGCGCTTCTGTCATGGCGGGCATGGCTGGCAAGTACATATCCGTCGCTAGCGGACCGAGCGCAGTCACCGCGGCCAGGGCCATGACGGTGGCGGTAGAGGGCAGCTTTAGCACCCCTTAACTCCTTATGGTTGGACGTGATGCCCCTTCGGACACGAGGCGGGCGCCTTCCCGAATGGAAAGACGCCCGCTTATGTTAGCCTGCTTAGTATAGCGTGTTTTTGCTTGATTTAGCTGGCGTCAGGCTGCACCTCGGGTGCCGCTTTTTCGAAGGCTGGCAGCGAACGACAATTGGCAGCGATGCGTTGGATCGTCGGGTAGGCTGACAAATCGCACTCGAAGCGTTCTGCGTTATACACCTGGGGAATCAGACAGATATCCGCAAGCGTTGGGGTGTCGCCATGGCAAAAGTCGCCGCTGCTGGGGTCAGTAGAGAGCGTCGCTTCCAGGGCTGCGAAGCCCTCGGTAATCCAATGGCGATACCACGCCAACTTCGCCGCCTCATCCACCCCCAGCTCCCTGACGAGATACTTGAGTACCCGCAGGTTATTGAGTGGGTGAATCTCGCAAGCCACCGACTGCGCAAGCGCACGAACTCTTGCGCGCGCTAACGCATCAACCGGTAGCAGCGCGGGCTCGGGGTGTACCTCATCGAGATACTCGCAGATCGCCAGCGACTGGTTAACTACTGAGCTATCGTCCAGTACCAGGCTAGGCACCATCCCCTGAGGGTTCCGCGCCAGATGCTCGCCACCACGCTGCTCGCCTTTCACCAGATTGACCGGAACCTGATCGTAGTCCAAGCCTTTCAGGTTTAAGGCGATCCGCACCCGGTAAGCAGCCGACGAGCGGAAATAGCCGTAGAGCGTCGTCATGTTGCCTTCCTTATGTTGTCTTTCTCATATTGCTTTTTTATTTGGGCTGGTACTTTACGACTTGCTGATCGATGGTACCAAATAGGTTGTTGCCATCGCGGTCAAACATCTCGATGCGTACCCGGTCGCCAAAGCGCATAAAGGGAGTTTTCACCTGGCCGTACAGTATCTGCTCGACCATACGCACTTCGGCCAAGCAGCTATAGCCTACGCCACCATCAGCCACCGGCTTTCCAGGGCCGCCGTCAGGGTCTGGGTTGGAAACCGTGCCCGAGCCAATCACAGCGCCCGCGCCGAGATAACGAGTCTTGGCGGCATGGGCAACCAGCTGAGGGAAGCTGAAAATCATATCCGGCCCGGCTTCTGGCTCGCCAAACTTCTCGTCATTCAGGTGCACGGTCAGCGGCAGGTGTACTTTGCCATCCTGCCAAGCATCGCCCAGCTCATCTGGGGTCACCGCGATGGGCGAAAAAGAAGAGGCGGGCTTAGCTTGGAAAAAGCCGAAGCCCTTCGCGAGTTCACCCGGAATGAGGCCACGCAGGCTGACATCATTGACCAGCATCACTAACTTAATGTGTTTAGCGGCTTCCTCGGGAGTGACTGCCATCGGCACGTCATCCGTAATGACCGCAATCTCACCTTCAAAGTCGATACCATGCTCTTCACTCACCGCCTCAATATCTTCGGTGGGGGCCAGGAAGCAGTCGCTACCGCCCTGGTACATAAGCGGATCGGTCCAGAAGGTTTCGGGCATCTCGGCATTGCGTGCCTGACGCACCAGCTGGACATGGTTCAGATAGGCGGAGCCGTCGGCCCACTGATAGGCACGTGGTAAAGGAGAGTGCAGGGCACGCTGGTCAAGCTCAAAAGCACCGTCGGCATCGCCACCGTTCAGTTGTGCATAGCGTTCTTCGAGCTGCGAGCTAACGGCTTCCCAACTTTCAAGGGCCGCCTGAAGCGTGGGAGCAATATCAACAGCGCTCACCGCGCGGGAGAGGTCACGGGAGACGATGATAAGTTCGCCGTCGCGGCCTTTGTTAAGTGTTGCAAGTTTCATGGTCATTCAATCCTTGTCGTCAGGGGGCGATAAGTTTCAGGGCTGGTTTGGGTTGAAGTGCGAACGCAGCGTTGACCAAACATCCACATAGTCACGTTGGCGGAAGTCAGCATCCAGAGCCGCAGGGGTTGGGTGGAAGAAGTAGCGGCTTTCAAACATGAAGGCCAGGGTATCCCCCAGGAACTGTGGCTTCAGCTCAGCGTTGGAAGCTTTCTCAAATGTCTCAGCATCCGGGCCGTGTGGTGACATTGAATTGTGCAGGCTGGCACCACCTGGAGTGAAGCCTTCCGCTTTCGCATCGTATTCGCCATGAATAAGCCCCATAAACTCGCTCATCAGGTTGCGATGGAACCATGGCGGCCTGAAGGTGTTCTCGGCAACCATCCAGCGCGGCGGGAAGATCACAAAATCAAGATTGGCCATTCCCGGCGTATCGGAGGGGGACGTTAATACGGTGAAGATTGACGGATCTGGATGATCGAAGCTCACCGTATTGATGGTGTTAAAATTAGCGAGATTATATTTATACGGCGCGCAGTTGCCGTGCCACGCCACCACATCTAACGGCGAATGGTTTAGTTTAGTTTCCCAGAAACGGCCAGAGAACTTAGCGACTAAACGGTAATCACCTTCCAGGTCTTCATAGGCTGCCACGGGGCTTTGGAAGTCACGCGGGTTGGCTAAGCCGTTGGCCCCGATGGGGCCGAGGCCGGGTAGCTCTAAAGGACTGCCGTAGTTCTCGCAAATATACCCCCGTGCAGCGTCAACACCCTGCGCTTTACGCACTTGAAATTTCACACCGCGAGGAATAACGGCAATCTCACCGTTATCGATCTCGAGTTCACCAAACTCGGTGCGTAAACGAATAGCGCCCATTTGCGGAACGAAGAGCAGTTCGCCATCCGCGTTGTAGAAAAAACGTTCGGTCATGTCTTCATTGAACGTATAAACATGCACGCCCACACCAGCCTGGGTGGCCGCATCTCCGTTTACCGCAATGGTAAACAGGCCATCGATAAAGTCAGTCGGTGCATCCGGTATCGCAACCGGGTCCCAGCGCATTTGGTTGGGGTCCGCCGCAGGCTTCTCTAACGGGGCTGTGTGTACGTTGTTATTTTCCAGTGGCTGATACGCGCTCTGAACAACTGAAGGGCGAATGCGGTAAAGCCAGCTACGAAAGTTTTGATGCCGGGGCGCAGTGAAAGCGGAACCAGTGAGTTGTTCTGCGTATAAACCGTAAGCGCACTTTTGCGGTGAGTTTTGCCCAATCGGCAGTGCACCCGGCAGCGCTTCGCTTGAAAAGTGGTTATGAAAGCCATTTTGATATTTCAATTGTTCAGTCATTGTTAAGGCCTGCTTTATTTGAACGTTATTTTGTTAAATCTATATTTTGTTAAACCTATCTATTTATAAATCTATCTTTTTATAGATCTATCTTTTTATAGATCTAAGAAGCGGCGATTAATCGCCATCACCAACCGCAAGGTAAATTGCTTCTTCGAGCACGGTTTGATCGCCGATGTGGTTAGCCAGTAGCAGAATCAGGCGGGCATTGATGCGTTCGCTTTCGGCTTCGCTGCGGTCGCGATGTAGCGCGGTGAGTGCCGCGTAAAAAGCATCCGGGTCAGTGAAGTTGGGATTTAATTCAAGCTTTGGCATGGCAGCTTTCCTGAAAGGTAGTGTCAGCGGTACCCGCAAGATAAACGCCTAGCGCGCGGTCTAATGCGTCTTCAACCTGGTGGGCAGTGATAGCGTGCCAGCGAGCAGCAACGTGCTGGTCAGGACGGATAAGGTATCCGGCACCTGCTTTCAGGCCGTAGCGTTGCGTCACTAATCCTTGGGTATCGTTTATAACGGTAGTACGCGGTAGCGTGCTAAGCGCATGTGGCGTGGGGCCAACGATCACTAGGTTTATATCAAAGCAGCGGTCTAGCAGGACACCCAGGTCTTTGAATAATGTGGCGGCATGTTCATCCTCAACGCGGCCGTCAAGCAGCAACGTAAAGCCATCGCCAAACTGGTTGAGTAGCCAGGCGTTCTGTTCGCCCAATCGAATAGGCGCGTCTTTGGTTGGGCTGCCAGGGCGCACCTCGCTTGGGCCACCATCAACATCGGGGGTATTCAGCGGTGAGCTGTCATAGCGACACGGCATGGAAAGGCGGCCACTGTTGACTAGGCTACGTGCGAAGGCATGTTTCTCAGCCAGCTCTAGCGTCACATCGCGGAATACTTGGCTGATATGGCTCTTCGGGGTAATAAAGTCAGTGGCACGGGTAGAGTTAAGCAGGTTTTCTGCCGCGCCGTGCTGGCGCTCGGTGTTATACGTGGACAGCAGTGTTTTTGGCGCCTGGGCTTTGAGAACGCGAGCCAGTTTCCAGGCTAAGTTTTCCACGCCCTGCAGGGCGCCGTTGGCACCTCTGGCACCAAAGGGTGATACCTGATGAGCGGCGTCGCCCATAAATATCACGCTGTGATGAATAAAGTTATCCATCTTCCGGCAGCGGAAGGTATAGACACTGGCCCACTCAAGCTCAAACTCCACATCCTGGCCAAGCATTGCCTGCACGCGCGGGCGAATGTTCTCTTCTTTCTTTTCTTCTTCCGGGTCAGCATCCCAGCCTAGCTGGAAGTCGATACGCCAAACATTGTCTGGTTCTTTGTGCAGCAGCACCGATTGGTTGGGATGGAAGGGCGGATCAAACCAGAACCAGCGCTCTGTCGGGAAGTCAGCCTTCATCACCACATCCGCAATCAGGAAGCGGTCTTGAAATACCTGGCCTTTGCACTCAAGGCCTAGCATGTCGCGGATGCGACTGTTGGCGCCATCCGAGACAAGCAGGTAGTCACAGGTCAGCGAGTAATCACCATCCTGAGTAGAGACTGTGAGAGCGGTGCTGTCAGGCTGAGCATCGACCTCAATGACCTTATGTTTCCAGCGCAGATCAATTTGCTCAGCAAAGTTGTGGGCGCGGTTGACCAGAAACTCTTCAAAGTAATACTGCTGCAAGTTGATAAAGGCGGGAATGCGGTGGCCATCTTCTGGCAGCAGGTTGAAGTCATAGACCTCGCGGTCCTGAAAGAAAACGCGGCCATGTTGCCAAGTGACGCCTTTTTCAAGCATCGGCTCGACGCACCCTAAACGGTCAATAATTTCCAGTGATCGCTTGGCAAAACACAGCGCTCGCGACCCCACGCTTACGGTGTTGTTATCGTCCAGGACAATTGAGTGAATGCCCTGCTTAGCCAGATCGATGGCGGCGGCGAGGCCGCTAGGACCAGCTCCGACAATCACCACTGGACAATGGCGAACGTCTTGAACATCGAGTTCAGACGGGCGTCGGTAAGGATAGACAGGATTTTTATAGGTTGTTGGCATCTATTGCTCCCCTACAGCGTCGGGTGCGTTACACCCGACAGCTGGGCATGATCAGTGGGTGTCTCTAGTAAGCACTTACTGATTTTCGACGGCGTCCTGCAGGGAGTGCCACATAGCGGTATCGCGCTCTGCCGTCCAGATACGTGGATCAGGGTATTCGCCTCCTGCCTCGTCGTAGCAGCGAGTGATATCGAAAGGTACACAGTGATCAAAAATAACCCAGTGGCCATACTTCGGCTTAAGAACCGCGTAGGTCTCGGCGTAGCACTCGGAGAGCGATTTACCCGCCGCCTTGCCTGCTTTGACGCTTCCATACATATCATTCAAGAAGTCGCGGGTGCCTTGAATGGCTTCCTGGCACTGCTCGGCAGTTTGCAGCGCATCGCCACGTCCGGGTACCAGCTTTTGAGGCTGCATGGCCTGCAGGCGATCAAGTGTTGTAGGCCAGTCCTCATGGTAAGCATCGCCGGTGTATGGGGTAGCGCCATACTCAACGAGGTCACCGGAAAACATGATTTTTTCTTTCGGTAACCAGACAACGGTGTCGCCCTTGGTGTGTCCGCGGCCTAAGTGGATGATTTGTACCTCACGCTCACCCATAAACACCGTCAGCTTTTCCTGGAAGACAATGGTTGGCCAGGTCAAACCAGGTACGGAGTCCACTCCCTTAAACAGGCGGGGGAACCGGCCAACCTCGGATTCATAATCCTGCTGGCCGCGCTCGACAATCAGGTCATAGGTGTTCTGGCTAGCATAGATATTTTCGGCATCGTATGCAGAAGCGCCGAGAACACGCACGGCATGGTAATGGGTCATTACCACATGCTTAATCGGTAGGTCAGTCACCTCGCGGATTCGGCGGATAACGTCCTGGGCCATGATGGGGGTTGCCTGGGTGTCGATGACCATCACGCTGTCATCGCCAATCACGATGCCCGTGTTGGGGTCACCTTCGGCCGTGTAAGCATAGAGCCCCTCTGCCAGCTTGGTGAAACTGATCTGTTTCTCTTCGGTATCGGCATGGGACGCGAATTTCTTACTCATGGTATCTCCGGTGCTAACAGGGTGGTTCAGGTGTTTATTGGAATGTTATATGCCAGGAGGATAGTTTCTAATGAAACTAAATGTCCAGTACTCCATGGCCGAGCCGGTCTTTCTTATGCATAAAATTAACAATAAATCTCAATAAATCAGACGATTATTGCAAAATAATACCTAAGTATAATAATTAAAATCGGTAAATTGGTTGCATAAGAGAGTATCTGTCGGCACTGTTCTGCCTTACCCTGTTAGGACTTTTCCGAGCGTGGGCAGCCTAACGCTGATGACATTTTTGTGTGGTGACGGCGAGTAAGCGATGAGTCGTTTTATTCGAAACAGCGTTGTTGGAAACAGCGTTATTGGATGGAGCCAAGAGGACTCTCTTCCTCAAGGTGGGCAGTATGGATAGGTACGTTGCTGGTGCCCATATTCCCAGCTATGGTGCTGATTTTTATCATCACTACCCCCTGACAAGCGGTGGCTCTAGGAGAAACACAATGACGATGGATAAAGCAGAAAGCGATACGGCTCTGGAGTCTTCATCCAGGGCAGAGCTGGATCTCAACCAGTTTTTACCCTATCAGCTTAACCGTTTAGCTGACCGCATCAGTCAGGCGTTAGAGAAGCTATATGCCGAGTCTTATGATCTCAACATCGCCCAGTGGCGCGTGCTTGCGTGGTTAAGCCACTGTGATGATTTAACCGCGAAGAAGGTCTGTGCCTACACCAATATGGATAAGGCTCGCGTATCTCGCGCTATTCAGTCGCTGGAAGAACGTGGGCTGATAAGCCGCACGCCATCCCAGCAAGATCAGCGACTTCATGATTTACATCTGACAGATGCAGGGCAAGCGCTACTTAATAAACTAGTGCCCGAAGCTCAGGCGTGGGAAGCCGATCTGGTGTCTACCCTAAGCGTTGGCGAATATCGTGACTTGCTCAATACCATGCGCAAGCTTGAGCGTCAGTTGGAGAGAATTGGTTAAAAGCGAGACACAGGAAAGACCAGCCAAGATAGTAAAAAGTGCCCGTATTTTGTTAGTGGCGTGTCATTGATATCAAAAAGAATGTGATTTTTGTAACAAAAGGCGGGCTCTAAATGATCTCCCAATAGCCGTTGGTAGTGACTCAAAAAGTCGACTGTTTTTCATATAACACCATGTAAATTAATAATTATATTAGGATTAATACTTAAGTATTAACATCTATTAGTCGATGGGTCGTTGCATGATCCACATATCTGCAGGCATTGTGATAAATAACGTGATTCACTAGATTTGAAAAAGATAAAAATAAAGTATCATGTTTTGCGCTACCACTTCGTGACGACCAGAGGAAAGAAAAGTGAATAAAACAACAAACCTGATGATTGGCGCTATCGCCGCTGCAACGCTGAGCACCACCGCCTTGGCGCAAACGACAATCACCGTGAGTACCTGGGCGGGCCCTAATCACGGCATTAACACCATCGTCTGGCCAACCTGGAAAGCGTGGATTGAAGAAGCGACAGAAGGCCGCGTTACAGTAGACGTGATACATGATATGGGGCCCCCAGCGTCACAAATGGAGATGGTCGCTGATGGTATCGCTGATGCTACCTGGGTTTTCCACGGCTATAACACTGGCCGCTTTCAGTTAACCAAGCTGCCGGAGTTTCCCACCTTTCAAGAGTTTTCATCTGAAAATGCCTCCAGTGCCTATTGGCATACGCATCAAGAGTACCTGGAAGCCGCTGGTGAACACCGTGGTGTAGATGTTGTTGCTGCCGGTGTCCACGGTCCCGGCTGGATCTTCAGCAGCGAACAGTATGAAACCTTAGAAGACCTTAAAGGTAAGCGCATTCGCGTTGGCGGTGGCGTGATGGGGGATCTCTCCAACGCCCTAGAGTTAACCGGTGTCGCCTTGCCGCCCACAGGTGTTTATGAAGCGGGCTCTCAGGGCGTCATCGACGGGGCCATGCTTGTTCCTGAAGGGCTGCGTAGCTTCCGTGTCGCAGAGATTTTCCCCTACACCCTCAAAGTAGATGGTGGCTTCTATCGCGGTAGTTTCACCATCGTTGTTAATCCCATGATCTGGGATGAAATGTCGCCAGAAGATCGTGAAGCCGTTGAATCCGTCTCAGGTGAGCGCTTATCGCGTCTGTTCGGCTACATGATGGATGTGTCGGATGTCCGTGGCGTCGACTTTGCTGAAGAGCTTGGCCATACCTTTACTGAACTCGGTGACGAAGATCTCAATACACTGAAAAGCATGAGTGACAGCATGATCGCTGAGTGGGCGGAGTCTGTTTCAGAAAACCGCAATGTGGATGCGATGGCCGCCATCGAGTTCTATCGCGAACAGCTTAACGCTGCAGCGGAAGAAGAGAGTGTTAGCAGCCTAGTGCCAGATGAATTAGTACCAGACGACGCAAAGTAAATCCCCACTGGCGCTAGATGGAGAGTGACCATGCAAACCCAAATGGCACGTGCTACGCGCGTTAGTCGGGTTCTGCAGCTGACATTAGAGGGGGTGGCTGGCGCTACCCTCTTTGGCATGATGCTGTTGACCACTGCTGACGTAGGCGGCCGCTACTTTTTTAATTCCCCCATTCTAGGTGCTGTTGAATTAACCCAGCTAATGCTGGCGGCATTGGTATTTCTCTCGCTGCCAGTCGTTTGTTGGCGTCAAGAGCATGTCAGCGTTGATCTGCTCGATGCGGTATTTCCTGCAAAACTTATCTGGCTACGTGAAGTGATCGTTAACCTGATAGTGACGGCAGCTTTGTGGTTGATGGCTCAGCGTGTATGGGCGTTGGCAGAGCGTGCCTTTTCATGGGGGGATGTGACGGAGTTTCTGCGCATACCTCGGGGTTACCTGATCGGGCTGATCGCTATCATGCTCGCGCTTTCAGCACTACTGACCCTTATGCGAGCCGCTTTCTATTTGCTTGAGGGGCTTAAGGTAATCGAAAAAGGTGGCCCATTGAGTATAGGAGAGCCCCATGACTGAAGCGTTGTACGGTTTCGCAGTATTGTTGATACTTGTGTTCCTGCGTGTGCCACTGGCGTTCGCGATGGGGATCGTTGGTTTCGCCGGGTTCTATCTATTAACGGGTAACTGGAATGCTGCTGAAGCAATGGCGGCGCGCCGGGTAGTAGACACCGCCATGGATTACGGCCTGTCCGTCATTCCATTGTTCATTCTAATGGGCAACTTTGTTTCTCATGCAGGCTTATCCGATGCTTTGTTTCGAGCATCAAATGGTTTCCTAGGTCACCGTAAGGGTGGTCAGGCAATGGCGACAATCGTCGCTTGCGGTGGTTTTAGCGCGATATGCGGATCGAGCTTAGCGACGTGTGCCACCATGGGCCGAGTCGCCATGCCGCAAATGCGCAAGTATGGCTATAAGGATTCACTTGCTGCCGCTTCCATCGCGGCGGGTGGCACCTTGGGTATATTGATACCACCCAGCGTCATGCTAGTGATTTATGGGATCCTGACCGAAACCAGTATTCGCGAGCTTTTTGCCGCTGGCTTTATCCCCGGCATTCTTGGCATCTTTCTTTATATTGGTGCCATCAAGTGGGTTCTTTGGCGCGACCCCACTGCTGGCCCTGCGGCAGAGAAAGTGCCATGGCCAGAGCGGATTAAGGCACTAAAAAGCGTAGGCAGTACGCTAGCACTGTTTGTACTCGTGATTGGCGGTATTTACCTCGGGGTGTTTACGCCCACTGAGGCTGCCGGTATCGGTGCAATGGGTGCATTCCTGATCGCGCTAATGCGTCGGGCGCTGACCCCGCAAGTATTGATGAATGTATTAATGGACACCGTGCGCACCACCGCGATGCTGTTTGCAGTAGTACTAACGGCGCTGATTTTTGCCAACTTCATCAACCGAGCAGGGCTGCCTGGCGACCTGCTAGCACTGGTTAACGGCCTGAATGTGGCGCCTTTTGTGGTCATCCTGGTGATTATCGCGATCTATGTCGTGCTGGGGTGCGTGTTTGAAAGTATGTCGATGCTGCTGCTCACCGTACCAGTATTCTTCCCTGTCGTCGCAGGGCTGGGTTACGACTTGGTGTGGTTCGGTATTCTTGTGGTCATCGTTATCGAAATCAGTTTGATAACGCCCCCTGTCGGTATGAATGTATTCGTGTTGCGAGCCGTGTTGCCAGACGTATCCACAGGCACGATCTTCCGCGGTGTCACCCCGTTCTGGGTCGCGGGAACCATACGCGCACTGTTAGTGCTTATCTTCCCTGCTATCGTGCTTTTCCTACCGCGACTGATGTATTAAAACGGTTTTATTAACTTTCGTACGATACAAAAAGATGACAGGGCGTTTGCCCTGTCATTTTTTTTGCCTTGCTTTTATGTCTGGCTATTAGGCTGAGCCGTTACTGCCGTTTAGCGACCAACGTTAAAATGTCGTAGCTGGCGACCAGCTCATCATGTTGATTGGTCACTGCCACGTCCCACATCACCACGCCTTGCGGGTGGCCGTCAGGAGATGCCCGGCCCTGGTCAATCTTACGCTTACAGGTGAGGCGGGCGCGGATGGTGTCGCCAACCAGCACAGGCGTAATAAAGCGCAGCGTATCCAGGCCGTAGTTAGCCAATACGGGACCTTCGCCTGGGTAAACAAACAAACCAGCAGCTGCCGACAGTACAAAGTAGCCGTGGGCAATGCGTTGGCCAAATTGGGTCTCTTTTGCGGCAATATCGTCGAAGTGCATGTAAAAGTGGTCGCCGGAAAGGCAGCCAAAATTGACGATATCGGCTTCAGTGACGGTACGACGGTGGGTTAACAGTGACTCGCCAACCTGCAGGTCATCGAAGTGGCGGCGGAACGGATGAATATCGTTCTCGATCACCTTCGCACCACGCACATATTCCCCTGTGACGGCCGCGAGCATGGTCGGAGAGCCCTGGATAGCGGTGCGTTGTAGGTAATGGTGAACAGCACGAATGCCGCCGAGCTCCTCGCCACCACCTGCGCGGCCGGGGCCGCCATGCTTGAGCATCGGCAGCGGAGAACCGTGGCCAGTGGATTCCTTTGCTGCCTGGGCATCCAGAATCTGCAAGCGGCCATGCTGGGCCGCCAGCACGGGGATCATTTTGGCAGCAATGGCGGGGTCTTTGGTGGTCAGCGTGGTTACTAGGCTGCCCTTGCCTTTGGCGGCGATGGTCAAAGCTTCATCAATGCCGCTGTAGGGCATTAACGTCGCGACGGGGCCGAAAGCTTCGATGTCGTGCGCGCCACCGTCGTTCAGTGGCTGGCGGTTGATCAGTAAGTGGGGGGAGATGAACGCGCCCTTTTCCACCTCTTGGCCGACAGGCTTGAAGCTGCCGTCTCTGCCAAAGACACACTCACTGGTTTCTAGCAGCTGTTCGATCGCATGATTAACGTCTCTCAACTGATCACGGGAAGAGAGTGCACCCATGCGCACGCCTTCTTGATGAGGATCACCGACGACGATGTTGGCAAGGCGCGCCTTGATTGTGTCTGCCAATGTATCGAGATGCTCGGCAGGCACTAAAATTCGGCGGATCGCGGTGCATTTCTGGCCTGACTTGGCGGTCATCTCCTTGACCACTTCTTTGGCAAAAATCTCGAACTCTTCGTCTTCAGGACTTACATCTGGCGCCATAATGGCGCTGTTGAGCGAGTCCGCCTCGGCGTTAAACGGAATGCTCTTGGCCATGATGTTAGGGTGGCTTTTCAGCATTAGGGCAGTGCTTGCCGAGCCGGTAAAGGTGACAAAGTCCTGCTCTTCCAGGTGGTCGAGTAGGTCACCGGCTCCACCGATCACCAGTTGCAGCGCACCTTCCGGCAGCAGGCCAGAATCGTTGATGACGCGTACGGCTGCTTCGGTTAAGTAGCTCGTCGCCGTTGCCGGTTTGAAGATACACGGCATGCCTGCCAGAAAGGCGGGCGCGAACTTCTCCAACATACCCCAGATAGGGAAGTTGAACGCATTAATATGCACCGAGACGCCGCGGCGGGGTACCAGAATGTGGGTGCCGTTGAAGTGGTTCTCTTTGCCTAATTGGGTCACTGGGCCTTCGTGGGCCACATTGCCTGAGGGCAGTTCCTTGCGGCCCGTGGAAGCGTAGGTAAACAGGGTGCCGAAACCGCCGTCGATGTCGATCCAGGAGTCGGCCTTGGTGCAGCCGGTGTGGTGAGAGATGGCATAGAGCTCACGCTTACGCTCTTGGATATAGGCGGCCAGCGCCTTAAGAATGGCAACCCGCTGCTGAAAATCCAGCGCCAGAATGTTCTTCACGCCGGTGTTGCGGGCGTACGCCACCGCTTCGCGGAAATTGATCTCTTCTTGGTGAGTATGCGCAACGGTGGTGCCGTTGATGGCGCTGATAAGGGCTTTGGACTCGGTTTGTCCGAGCCACTGGCCTGCGATGTAACTTTGCAAAACTGGCATTGCGTGTTCTCCCGTACAACATAAACAAAGCCGACGCAGTCGCCGGCTTGGAAGTAGGTGGACTAGGGGTTATACCTCGTCAAAATCGAGCACCACTTTGTCGCTGATCGGATAGCACTGGCAGGACAGTACGTAGCCGGCATCTATTTCGTAATCTTCCAAGGCGTAATTGGCGTCCATTTCCACCTCACCTTCGATGACTTTTGATTTGCAGGTAGAGCACACGCCCGCCTTGCACGAGAACGGCAGGTCGGCGCCGTGCTCGTTACCCGCGTCCAGAATATTCTGGGTATTGCGGGGCAGGTTATATTCGATGGTGCGGCCGTCGATAATCACCTTGATATGCGAAGTTTCAGCCTCAAGTTGACCGGCTCTGGCTGCCTGGCGGCGCTTGGCGCCTGCTGTCGGCAGCCCAGTAGTGAACAGCTCAAAGTGCACCTTCTCCTTTGGCATTCCATGTTGGGTCAGGACATCGCGCACGATCTCGGTCATCTCTTGCGGCCCACAGATAAACGCAGCGTCGAGCTTGGGTACGTCTACCCAACGGTCAAACAGCGCGTTGCACTTATCGGCATCGATACGGCCGTTGTAAAGATCGATTTCATGTTGTTCGCGGCTGAACACGTAAATGATGTTGAGGCGTTCGAGGTAACGATCCTTGAGATCCTGCAGACGTTCGCGAAACAGCGTGCCCGTGGTAGAGCGGTTGCCATAAATCACGGTAAAACGACTTTTCGGCTCGCTTTCCAACGTCGTGGCAACAATCGACATGATGGGGGTGACGCCACTGCCTGCGGTCACCGCCAGATAGTGCCCTTCACGACTTGGGTCGAGAGGCACGAAGAACTTGCCCTGTGGCGGCATCACTTCTAATTGCTCCCCAGGCTGCAGTTGCTGGTTGGCAAAGGTGGAGAAGCTACCGCCTGGCACCAGCTTGACGGCGACTCTTAGCTCGTGTTCGTGGACGCCGGTGCAGATTGAATATGAGCGGCGGACATCCTCTCCGTCGATGTCGCGGCGCAGTGTCAGGTACTGGCCTTGGGTAAAGCGAAAGGCGTCCAGCAGGTCGTCGGGAATGTCGAAAGCAATGGAAACGGCATCATGGGTTTCCTTGCGTACATCCTTGACGGTCAAGGCGTGAAATCGGCTCATGGGAAATGGTCTCGTCGTTTTACAGACACTTGAAATAATCGAAAGGCTCCAGGCAATCGAGGCAGCGGTAGAGCGCCTTGCAAGCCGTAGAGCCGAATTCGCTGACGCGTTCGGTCGCGTTGCTGCCACATAAAGGGCAGGGCACTACCGGGTCAGACTGCCCCGTCAGGCTGCGTTTGCCAGCACTTCCCACCGGTGGTGCAATGCCGTAAGCGCGCAATTTTTCTCGCCCGGTGTCGGTCAACCAATCGGTGGTCCAGGCAGGTGAAAGGCGGCGCTGAATCAGCGGGTCTGAGTAACCAGCGGCCACCAACGCTTCATGAATATGCTGTTCGATAACTTCCGTCGCCGGGCAGCCGGAGTAGGTGGGGGTCACATTGACCGCCAGCCGATCGTCCACCCAGTCGATATCGCGCACAATTCCCAGTTCAACCACGCTGACCACCGGCACTTCTGGGTCTGGCACTTGCTCTAAAACCGCCAGCACGGCGTCGATATCGCCTTTTTCACCGGCGGGTGGCAGCCCGCGACGGTCGCTGCCGATCAAGTCGCTTGAAGGCCAATCATCGGTAGGCCTGTTATCGATAGGTCTGTTATCGATAGGTCCATCACTGACAGGCGCAGGCGGTGGGTTACCAGACGGTCGCATCGGGATATGCCCTCGGCAGGTATTGCATTTCCGCCAACAGAAAGCCCAGGTGCTCGGTGTGATGGCCGACTTTGCCGCCGGTATACATCCAGGCGTCGTAGGAAGGCCGCTCCAGCGTGGCTTCCTCAAGTACTTCTTCTATCGTCGCTTTCCAGCGCACGGCAATGGTTTCAGGATCAGGCGCGATGCCGGCTTCTATCATGGCCTGATCAATCTCGTCGACCTGCAATAGCTCGCCGGTGAACTGCCAAAGGTTGTCGAGCGCGCGCTGCATACGGGTGTGGCTTTCTTCGGTGCCATCGCCCAGGCGAATCACCCATTCAGAGGAGCGGCGAAGGTGGTACGTTGCTTCTTTAAGCGATTTAGCAGCCACTTCGGCAATTCGCGGGTCGCTGGACCCAGCCAAGCCATCAAGTAGATGAACGTGCCAAGCATCGAACAGGAACTGACGTCCTATGGTGTCTGCAAAGTCACCGTTGGGCTGCTCGGTGATCAACAGATTACGAAAGTCCTGGGCATCGCGGCGAAAGGCCAGATGATCGGCATCGATATTGTCAGTTACCAGGTCAGCAACCATCAGTTCAGCCGCATAGCCAAGCCAGTTGCGTGCCTGTCCGAAGAGGTCGAGCCCTACATTCATTAAGGCCAGCTCTTCTTCCAACGCTGGAGCCTTGCCACACAGCTGCGCGTGGCGCTGGCCAAGCACCAAAGCGCTGTCCCCAAGGCGTAACAGGTAGTCGGTCAACGGGGTTTGTGTTTTTTGAGCAATGTTCTTCAGAGCCATGTTCTTCATCACAGCCTACCTCCTTACATGTGGCCGACTTCTTTCGGCAGTTTGTAGAAGGATGCGTGGCGATAGACCTTGTCGTTAGACGGGTCAAACAGCGGCTCTTTCTCATCAGGAGAAGACGCGGTGATTTCGCTGGCCGGAACCACCCAGATGCTCACCCCTTCATTACGACGGGTATAAAGCTCGCGGGCATTTTCGATTGCCATGCTGCGATCAGCGGCGTGTACGCTGCCGACGTGCTTGTGGTTAAGGCCGTGTTTGCTGCGTATAAAAACTTCGAAGAGGGGCCAGTCAGCCATGAGAGATGCCTCAGTGGTCATAGGAGTCTCGCGAGACTCCCTATTGTTCTAAAAAATAGTGTTTTAAAAGTCGGGTTTTAAAAATCAGACGTTGCCAGCTCAGGCTGCTCGGCGTTGACGCTTGGCAGCATAGGCCACGGCGGCTTCACGCACCCAGGCACCGTTATCAATGGCGCTACGACGTGCTTCAATGCGCTCGCGGTTGCAGGGGCCGTTGCCTTTCACGACATCGAAAAATTCCTGCCAGTCGATTTCACCGAACTCATAGTGGCCGGTCTCTTCGTTATATTTGAGATCCGGGTCGGGAGCGGTGCAGCCCAGCAACTCTAGCTGCGGTACGGTTTGATCGAGGAAGCGCTGGCGCAACTCATCGTTGCTGTGGCGTTTGATCTTCCAGGCCATCGACTGAGCACTGTTGGGTGAGTTTTCGTCAGATGGCCCGAACATCATTAGTGATGGCCACCAGAAGCGGTTGATGGAGTCCTGCACCATGGCTTTCTGGTCGTCAGTGCCCTCTTGCATCATGGTCAACAGAATTTGATAACCCTGGCGCTGATGGAAACTCTCTTCCTTGCACACGCGAATCATGGCGCGCGCGTAGGGGCCGTAAGAGGTGCGCTGTAGCGGTACCTGATTGACGATGGCTGCGCCGTCGACCAGCCAGCCGATGGTGCCCATGTCAGCCCAGTTGAGCGTTGGGTAGTTGAAGATACTGGAGTACTTGGCGCGGCCATCGTGAAGCTTGTCGATCTCTTCGTCGCGGTCGGCACCCAGAGTTTCCATGGCGCTATAGAGGTACAGGCCATGACCCGCCTCATCCTGAATCTTGGCCATTAGCTGCAGCTTGCGCTTAAGGGTCGGCGCACGTGTCAGCCAGTTACCTTCCGGAAGCATACCGACGATCTCGGAGTGCGCGTGTTGAGAGATCTGACGGATCAACGTCTTGCGATAGGCGTCCGGCATCCAATTCTTAGGTTCTATTTTGATTTCATCATTGATGCGCTCCTGGAACTGGCGTTCCTCAGGACCCATCTCATCAAGCGTTTTAAGTTTGTTAGAGCCGGTTTCAACGAGCTGCGCGTACATAGAGACCTCCGCGGCGTCGGACTATCAGGGAGTGTGGCTTATCTTGTTTAAAGTATAGTGACACAAAATATTTTATCAATAACTATTTTTGTGTGTCACTTTAAGACTTTGTGATTACGGATAAAGCCAATGTGGTTGGTTTGTAAAGGAAAAGGGGGGTAAATTAAGTGATTCTTAATGTTCTATCTTTTTTCATCAAAGCTGGCTGTTTGGGAATAAAAAAGCCCTTGCAAGGGTGCCTGCAAGGGCATTGGTCTAGCTTGTCGATCTATGGCAATACGAGGCTTTTAAGCATTAGTGCCTGAATCAGCGAAGATCCTTGACGCGTCTGGCCTTGCCTAGCGAGCGCATCACGCTCTCTACCGGGCACACTTCAACCTGGGTGCTGATACCAATATATGTCTTGATGGCATGCTGAAGCTGTTTCGCTGCTTGTTCACAGGCCACGGGGTCGCGGGCGATGTCATGATGATTCGCCTCTACCCGGACAAGCACCATGTCCATATTGCCTTGGCGGCTGACTTCGATCTCGTAGTGGGGTGAAAGCGACGCGATCTTGAGCAGTTGCTCTTCGATCTGAGAGGGGAACACATTCACACCGCGAATAATCAGCATGTCGTCGCTGCGGCCAGTGATCTTGTCGATGCGGCGCATAGGGCGCGCTGTGCCCGGCAGCAGGCGGGTCAGATCGCGGGTGCGGTAACGAATCACCGGCAGGCCTTCTTTGGTTAGGGTGGTGAACACCAACTCGCCGTATTCGCCGTCTGGCAGGACGTCACCGCTGATTGGGTCGATGATCTCGGGGTAGAAATGATCTTCCCAGATGGTCGGGCCATCTTTGGTTTCCAGGCACTCCATGCCCACGCCGGGCCCCATTACTTCAGAGAGGCCGTAAATATCGAGGGCGTCAATGCCCAGGCGCTGCTCTAAGGCCGTGCGCATGCTATCGGTCCAGGGTTCGGCACCGAAAATGCCAGTGCGCAGGGGCAGTGTGCGCGGGTCAATCCCTTGTCGCTCCATCTCGTCTGCGATGTTGAGCATATACGAGGGGGTGACCATGATGATGTCCGGCTGGAAATCACGAATTAACTGAACCTGTTTCTCAGTCTGTCCGCCCGACATGGGGATGACCGCGCAGCCCAGGCGCTCGGCACCGTAATGAGCGCCCAGCCCGCCGGTGAACAGGCCGTAGCCATAGGCGACATGCACCTTGTCGTTGCGGCTGCCGCCCGCGGCACGGATTGAGCGCGCCACCACATCGGACCACACATCAATATCCTTTTGGGTGTAGCCCACCACCGTCGGTTGCCCGGTGGTGCCGCTAGAGGCATGGATGCGAACGATCTCACTCATCGGCGTGGCCAACATGCCAAACGGGTAGTTGTCGCGCAAATCGGCCTTGGTGGTGAACGGCAGTTTGGCGAGATCTGCCAGCGTGTGGATATCGTCGGGATGTACCCCAGCCTTGTCGAAAGACTGACGGTAGAACGGCACATTGTCGTAAGCGTGCTTCAAGCTCCACTTCAGGCGCTTGACCTGAGTGGCGCGTAGCTCGTCGACGCTGGCGGTTTCCAAGGGGTCGAGAGTCGCAGTGTCGATACGCGTAGCGGGCTGATTCATCAGGATCTCCGGTCAAGCAAGTTGTTATTGGGCTACGTTTTATGAGCCATGGTCAGGATGAGGGGCTTATAAGCGCTCAATGATCAGAGCAATGCCCTGTCCAACACCAATACACATGGTGCATAGCGCAAAGCGCCCTTGCCGACGTTCCAGTTCATGTAGAGCGGTGGTCACCAATCGAGCGCCACTCATACCCAGCGGATGGCCAAGTGCAATGGCCCCTCCGTTGGGATTGACGTGTTCAGCATCATCGCTCAGCCCCAAGTCACGCATGACTGCCAGCGCCTGAGCAGCAAAGGCTTCATTGAGTTCGATAACGTCCATTTGGTCGAGAGTAAGTCCGGCCTGGGCGAGTACCTTACGGGTAGCGGGAGAGGGGCCGAACCCCATAATGCGCGGCTCCACGCCAGCGGTGGCCATACCCACCACACGAGCGCGTGGCGTGAGGCTGAAACGTTCAGCCTGCTCGACAGATGCCAACAGCAGCGCACAGGCGCCATCGTTAACCCCAGAGGCATTACCTGCTGTCACGCTGCCGCCTTCGCGGAAAGGTGTGGGTAGCTTGGCAAGCTGCTCGGCAGTTGTGGTAGCGCGCGGGTGCTCATCGGTATCCACCACCAGCGGGTCTTGTTTGCGGCGGGGGATTTCAACCGGAACAATCTCTTCGGCCAAGCGGCCAGCCTCGATAGCGGCGGCGGTACGCTGCTGGCTGCGCAGGGCGAAGGCGTCCTGGTCTTCCCGGGAAATACCAAACTGTTCCGCCACGTTTTCAGCGGTTTCGGGCATGGAGTCCACGCCGAACTGGGCTTTCATGGCACGATTGATGAAGCGCCAGCCGATGGTGGTGTCGAAAATATCGGCTTGGCGTGAGAAGGCTTGTTCGGCCTTGCCCATCACGAAGGGTGCCCGGGACATCGACTCCACCCCTCCGGCGATCATCAACCCCGCTTCGCCGGTCTTAATGGTGCGGGCGGCATTGCCTATTGCATCCATACCAGACCCGCAAAGCCGGTTAATGGTGGTGCCGGGCACCTCGACCGGCAGCCCGGCCAGCAGCGCGGACATGCGCGCCACGTTACGGTTATCTTCACCCGCCTGGTTGGCGCAGCCGTAAAAGATATCGTCAATCAGCGACCAATCGACACCTGGGTTGCGTTCCCTCAGGGTGCGCATGGGAATGGCCCCCAGGTCATCGGCACGCATGCTGGAAAGTGCGCCGCCGTAGCGACCTATCGGGGTACGAATGGCATCAATGATCAGCGCGTCTTTCATCGGTTATCTCCAGCAGCAGTATTTTCTGCGTCAGTATCTTCCAGGCGGCGTACGCTGCCGCGAATTTTGTAGGAACGTCCGCGGAACAAGGCAATGGTATCGCCGTGCTGATTGCGCAACGTAATGTCGTAAATGCCGGTGCGCCCACGGCGGCTGCGCTCTTCGGCAGTGGCGGTGATCTCGTCGCCTAGCTGGCCGGGGCCGAGATAGTCGATACTGCAGCCAGCGGCGACGGTGGCTTCATCGTAACTGTTGCAGGCGAACGCAAAGGCGGAATCGGCCAGGGTAAATAGAAATCCGCCATGGCAGTTGCCGTGCCCTTGCACCATGTCTTGACGCACGGTCATGGTCAGTTCGGCGAAGCCGGGGGCCACGCGAGTAATACGCATGCCCAGTCCTTGGCTGGCATGGTCGCGGGAAAACATCGCGTCGGCACAGGCTTCCGCCAGCTGTTGTGGGGTCAGTTGGGTATCACTCATGAAAGCTTTCCTCGCTCAAGGCGTTGCGCCGCAGCAGAAACGAGCTGCGATAGCGCTCTTCGCCGTAGCTCTGCTGTAGATGCGTCAGGGTGCGGTGAACGAAGGGCAGACCCAGTGAGTCTGCCCAGGCCAAGGGGCCGCGGGGGTAGTTGACGCCAGCCTGCATGGCCAGGTCGCCATCCTGGGCACTGCAGACACCCTGGAGTACGGCATCGGCAGCTTCATTGGCGAGCATGGCTACGGTGCGCAGTACCACCAGCCCCGGGGTGTCGGTTAGCCAGGCCACGTCTATCCCCAAGCGTTGGAAGAAAGCCGTCGCCAGTTGGCGAGCCTCGGGTGATGTGGTGTGGCTGGCAGCAAGTGCGATGGCGCTGGCGCTGCGGTAGTCCAAACACAGGTCGAACAGTACCTGGGCGTCGAGCCCTTCATTGACCGCGCGCTCGGCGGCGCACCGCCCGTCGCTAAGGGCCAGCACTAGATCACCCAGATATAAGCGAGGCGTGCCATCTGGCTGGAGTGATTCGCGACGAACGACGTCGAGGCCAGCTTCCTGGGCGCGTTCCAACAGTGGAGCGATCACGCCAGGGTCGCCCTGTACGACAAGTGCTGGTAGTTCCACGTTTGCTGGTGCTGCAAATTTAGGCTGTGGCTTCGCAGCGTTTTCACCCGCGTAGTCAAAAAAGCCTTGGCCGGATTTGCGCCCCAAGCGTCCTGCTTCCACCAGTGCTTGCTGTACTAAGGAAGGCTCGAAACGGGTATCGCCGTAGTAGGCATCGAACACCGAGCGGGTCACCGCGTAGTTAACGTCATGACCGATCAGATCCATTAGCTCGAAAGGCCCCATACGGAATCCACCCGCCTGACGCAGCAGCGCATCTATCGTGGCGGCATCGCTGGCACCTTCCTGCAGCAGTCGTAGCCCTTCGGCATAGAATGGTCGTGCCACGCGGTTAACAATGAACCCAGGGGTGGAGCTGGCGTGAACTGCAATCTTGCCCCAGGCATTGGCAGTGGCGTAAAGAGTCTCAGCAACCTCAGCGGTAGTCGCCAGGCCAGACACCACTTCCACCAGCTTCATTACGGGGGCGGGGTTGAAGAAGTGCAGTCCCGCCATGCGCTCTGGGTGTTCAAGGTTTGCGGCAATGGAGGTAATCGACAGCGACGAGGTATTACTGGCGAGCAAGGTATCCGGTGAGCATAACGCTTCAAGTTGAGCGAACACCTGACGTTTGATCTCAAGATTCTCGACGATAGCTTCGATAACCAAACGGCTGTCGGCCAAGGCATCGATAGCCTCGGCGGGCTGCAGGCGAGTAATGATGTTATCCACATCGCCTTGGGTCATCTTGCCTTTGGCAACACGCTTTTCCAGCTGGCGGCGAATGTTCTCAATGCCCGCTTTGGCGGCGCCCGGTTGATTGTCATGCAGGATGACTGAGTGACCAGCCTGGGCGGCAACCTGAGCGATACCGGCACCCATGGCACCTGCGCCAATCACACCAATAACGGCCGACGTGGGAAGGGCTGGCATATCACTCTCCCTTGAAGGTGGGGCGACGTTTCTCGATAAAAGCGCTGACGCCTTCGCGGTAATCTTCCGTGCGTCCGGCAAGGCGCTGTAGGTCGCGTTCCAGGTCGAGCTGCTCGTTGAAGCTGTTATCGCTGCTGGCGTGCAGGGCACGTTTGATAAGCGCCAAGCCGCGCGTTGGTTGAGTGGCCAAGTGGCGAGCCATGTTCATGGCTTCTTCCTGAAGCACCTCATCATCGACGCAGCGCCAGATCATGCCCCACTGTTCGGCAGTCTCGGCGGGCAGCTTGTCGCCAAGCATGGCTAGGCCCTTAGCCCGGGCCATGCCGACTAAGTTAGGCAGAGTCCAGGTGCCGCCGGAGTCGGGAATTAATCCAATCTTGCAGAAAGCCTGGATAAAACTTGCCGAACGAGCAGCCAATACGATGTCGCAGGCCAGGGCGATGTTGGCACCGGCTCCCGCCGCCACACCGTTCACCGCACAAATGGTTGGGAACGGCATGTCTTTAAGAGCGCGCAACATAGGGTTGTAGCGTTTTTCAAGCGACTCGCCGAGGTCGGGGGCTTGCTCGCCGGGCGCGACGCTTCGGTCGGAAAGATCCTGACCAGCGCAGAAGCCTCGTCCGTTGCCGGTCAGTAACAAAGCGCGAACGCTTGAGTCCTGACGCACGGCTTTTAGCGCCTTACGCATCTCGGCATGCATTTCAGTGTTGAAGCTGTTCAGGCTATCGGGGCGGTTCAGCGTGATACAGGCGACGCCATCTTCCACGGTGTAAAGCAGGGGCGCTTGGCTCATGGGTAATATCCTTGTGTCAGTGCCCTTGAAAAGTGGCAGGTCGTTTTTCTTGGAAAGCGCGAATGCCCTCTTTGCGGTCGGCAGTGCCCGCCAATAAGGTGAACGCATGGCGTTCAAAGCGCAGGCCAGTGGCTAGGTCGGTATCCATCGCCTTGTGTAGCGATTCCCGCGCCAAGCGCACGGCCAGCGGTGCCTTGGCGGCAATGCGCGTTGCAATGGCCATGGCGCGCTCAAGGGTTAATTCGGGCTGGGTAATCTCGCTAATCAGGCCTGCTTCAAGGGCGCGGCGAGCAGAAATGGGCTCGCCAGTTAGCACCATTTGGGTAGCCAGTGATTTGCCCACCGCTCTAAGCAGACGCTGGGTACCACCAGCACCGGGCATGATGCCCAGATTGATTTCAGGCTGGCCGAACAGGGCACTTTCACCGGCAATAATGATGTCGGCATGCATGGCTAGCTCACAGCCACCGCCCAAGGCGTAGCCGTTAACGGCAGCAATGATTGGTTTGCGGAAACGCGTAATGGTGGCCCAGTGGTGCTGGCGAGGATCTTCCAACATGCCGACTAGGTCACGCTCAGCCATTTCATTAATATCCGCACCGGCGGCGAATGCTTTCGAACTTCCGGTGATCACCACGGCGCGAACGTTGTCGTCACTATCGGCGCTGTTCAGGGTGTCGGCGAGTTCGCCAAGCAGCTGGGTATTCAGCGCATTCAGTGCGTCTGGGCGATTCAGCGTGATGCATAAAACGCCTTCCAGGGGCGGAGTTATTTTTAGAGTAGTGGGCATTTTTACCTCAGTTCGGCCTGTGGCGCACAGGATGAATATCTGCCGAGTATAGATTTATTTTGATACACATCAATATATCTTCATTGTTGTTAGTGTGTCGCTTAACGGTTTTTTTGATAATTTATGTCTTGTTAACAATGATTTGTATGTATTTATAGCGAGTGAGTGATAGTTATTAGACCATGGTATGAAAGGTGGAGAATTGGCCCAAAAAGCGATCTTCAGCCCGTATATATCGCGTTTATCGATCGTGGCGGGCTAATTCTTAAGCAAGGGTGTCAGGGAAAGCGTTTGATGTTTTGTTACGGGAAAGTTAGTCTTAATTGGTATAGCGTATCAAAAAAATAAGTGAGTGCAGGAGCGCCCCATGACGCAATCAGCGCAGCAGATGTTTGACCTTCACCGTGACATTCTTGACCAGGCTGTCGGCGCCATCTCTAGCCGTAATTTTTGGACGCCCTACCCAGAAAGCATGCGCAAATACCCCGAAGATGCCGTTAAAGCGGCACCATCGAGATTTGAGTCACTGCTCAACCAACCATTTACGCTGAATAGTGTTGGCAGCACTCACCACGTGGGCGGCGAAGTCTCACCTTATGGGTTCGAGCTTGGCATTACTTATAACCAGCCAAACCCCGACGAACTGATAGCGGCCATGCAAGTGGCGATGCGTGATTGGAGGGATGCCGGGGCTGACGCGCGTGTGGGGGTATGTCTGGAAATCCTGTCGCGCCTTAATGCCATGAGCCCGGAGATCGCCCAGGCGGTGATGCATACCAGCGGCCAGGGGCCGTTGATGGCGTTTCAGGCAGGTGGGCCGCATGCTCAGGATCGCGGCCTTGAAGCCGTGGCCTATGCTTGGCAAGCGATGGCGCAGATTCCTGCTACCGCACAGTGGGTTAAGCCCCAGGGCAAGCATGATCCCATTGTCATGGATAAGCGTTTTCACATCGTGCCACGCGGCATCTCGTTGGTGGTGGCCTGTTCTACTTTTCCCACCTGGAATACTTATCCCGGCTTGTTTGCCAGTCTGGCGACAGGCAACCCCGTCATTCTTAAACCGCATCCTGGCGCTATTCTGCCATTGGCGATAACGACACGAGTTGCTCAGCAGGTGCTTGAAGAAGCGGGCTTTGATCCCTGCCTGGTGAGTTTGGCACCCGACACGGTAGATGCGCCGCTGACGAAAACGCTGGCGCTTGATCCTGCGGTCAAGCTGATCGATTTCACCGGCTCCAATACCTTTGGCGATTGGTTGATAGATAACGCTACTCAGGCTCAGGTGTTCGCTGAGAAAGCCGGTGTCAACACGGTCATTATCGACAGCGTGGATAACCTTAAAGCGGTCACTGCGAATCTTGCCTTCTCGCTGAGCCTTTATTCCGGGCAGATGTGCACGACCCCTCAGGCTATTTATGTACCCAAAAATGGTATTGAAACAGCGGATGGCCATTTGAGTTTTGACGACGTGGCGGCAGCGCTTGCGAAAGCTGTACAGGCATTTCTGAGTGACAATGACCGCGCCTGCACGGTGTTAGGTGCCCTGCAGTCAGTAGACACGCAAGCACGGATTGATGAGTGCCGTGGTTTGGGCGAAATAGTCCTGGATAGCGAGTCACGAAAACACGCCCAATACTCTGACGCCCGCATTCACACGCCGCTTATCCTCAAGGTAGATGCAGCACAGAAGGCTACCTATGGTGAGGAACGCTTCGGCCCCATCAGCTTTGTTATCGCGACTGAGAACACCGCGCATAGCATTGAACTGGCGCGTGACGTGATCCGGGAAAAGGGCGCGATAACCCTAGGTGGCTATACGACTGATGAGGCAGTGGCCGAGCAGTTCGAAGAGTTGGCGATGGACGTGGCGACGCCGCTTTCGTTGAACCTGGATGGGGGGATATTCGTCAACCAGTCGGCTGCTTTCAGTGACTTTCACGCCACAGGCGGTAATCCAGCGGCCAATGCCTCGCTATGTAATCAAGCCTTTGTTGCCAGTCGCTTTGTGGTGGTGCAAAGCCGCCGCCACTGCCAATCGAACTAACGGAGAACGTGATGCCTTACTATCGTCTTGAAGGGGTGACGCCGGTAGTGCACCCGACGGCTTATGTCCACCCAACCGCAGTGTTGATCGGGGATGTGATTGTTGGCCCCAATTGTTACGTTGGCCCCGGCGCGGTGATGCGCGGTGACTTCGGACGCCTGGTGCTGGAAGAGGGCGCGAACCTACAGGATACCTGCGTCATGCACGGCTTTCCGGGGTGCGTCACTAAGGTCGAAAAGGATGGCCATATCGGCCACGGCGCGGTTTTGCATGGCTGCGTGATTGGGCGTGATGCCATGGTCGGCATGAACGCTGTAGTGATGGACGGTGCTCACATTGCTGAGCGCTCTATTGTTGCGGCGGCCGCGTTCGTCAAAGCGGGATTTGAGTGCGAGCCACAGTCTCTGGTGATGGGGGCTCCTGCAAAGGTTAAACGGCCGCTGAGCGATGAAGAGTTTGCTTGGAAGCAGCAGGGTACCCAAGAGTATCAGCGTTTAGTGACCCGTTGCCGTGACAGCTTGGAACCTTGTGAACCGCTGGCAGAACTTGATGCTGACCGGCCAACCTTGCTGGCCGGTGATACACAACCTAAGCAGCAGACGCTGGATAAGTCGCCACAGCCATGAGCGGTGGTATGTGGCGACTAATTCAGTGGCCTCCTTAGGCACTCATTCCAGTCCGCCGAAGCGCTGGTAGAAGCTGGGGCCGGGGGCTGGTAATGGGCCCTCGGCAGTTTCTAGGTGCCTGTCTAGCCAGTGCTCTGCGCGCTCGTAGAGCAACCGATAGAGGTTGCGACAGAGCTGATGGGCATAGCGGCCTTCCCACGCAGTAGGGAGCAGTTCGTCAGGCAGTAGGGGGTCACGTAACTGAACCTTACGATACTCGTGAATCAGCAAGGTGCGAGCAATGAAGCACTCTTCCTGCCCTAAATGGTTCTCTGCGTTGAGCGCATTCCACAGTGGGCGAAACTTAACCAGAAACCGCTGATACAGCTCGGCGAGTTCGTCGAGATTCCAGCTATCTCTGACCTGCAGGCGCAGCGGCTTACTGGTCATGGGCTCCATGGTCTGTGTCTGCATTACGATCGTATCGTCTGCCGCATCAAGCTCTTGCAAGGCCACCATGGTTTCCGCGCATGACAGCGTGGGATGTGCCAGCACGCCCTGAGCAAAACTACCGAAGCCGAGCCATTCAAGTTCATCGCGAATCTGCTGGCGACGGTCGGCTGGCAGCTGCGTCAGCAGCGCCAATGTCCACTGGCCCGACCAAGGAGGCTGGGCACCGTGATAGACACGCTTGAAAGCTTGTTCAAAACGACGCCGCCCAGGGCCACTTAACCGATAGTAGCTGCGACGACCGACCTTCTCACCGCGTAGCCAGGTTTCATGGGTCAGTCGGTAAACCGATGTACGCACCAGACGCTCATTGATTCCGATGGGCTCCACCAGTTTCGACAGACTGCCCAACCACACAGTACCGCCCCGTGGAACGATAGAGTCGCCATAGACAGTAATAATCAGTGAGCCGGCGCGAATAGGCCGACGCTTCTGGAAGTCATCAATAAGCGTAGCGACGCAGTCTGTAGCTGACGACATGGTGAACGTTGATTCCCTTTACGATGAAGTTGTCGCAAAAAACGACAGAAAATATAGCTTTTATAGAGGATTATCGTATCACGTTTTTTTGTGATTTGGCCTGCAGGGCTACCAGTGAATTATGAAGAATGATTCAGTATCGCAAAGGTCGTTGACGCTAGCATTTCGTTGCGACTTCTTATGAAGATATAACACTAATTTCAATGGTTGGTTATGCAACCCCTGTTATACTCTCCCGGCTTTTAAATAGGGTTTCTTGGTGCCATCTCGGTCTTTCTTAGCCCGCATGATGTGCTGCTATGCCTTGGCTGTCGTTTGAATAAAATGAATCGTTCCATGAAAATAAAATAAAAATAAGCAGTTACAGGTTTACACGTCGACGACCATGTTAATTGGAAGTTACTTTCTTTTTTAAAACGCTGAGGTATCTAGAGAGGAGGTATGTATAGAGAGGAGGTAGCATTTATCAAATATGCAGTGGAGCAGTAGAAAAAGAAAACTAAAAACGCCAGAAAAAATTAAAAAATAACTACAGGAATGGTTGTGATGATTTTAGGGCTTACCTTGCTATATGTCGGAGCAGTACTGTTTGTGAACGGAATATGGCTGCTGGGAAAAATTGGTGACAAAGAAGTATCTGTTATCAACATCATGGTTGGTGTGTTGAGCTTCATTATTGCTGTCTATTTGATTTTCCGAGAACCGGATAATTCTGCTGCAATTAGCACGGGGGCATTTACCTTGTTATTCGCTTTTACTTATCTTTGGGTTGGAGCTAACCAGTTTTTAAAGGCGGATGGAACAGGTCTTGGATGGTTCTGCTTTTTTGTTAGTATTACAGCAGCGTTTGTTGGAGCAAGCTCTATCGCCGATATAGGAATTAACTTTGAGCTGTGGAATACATTTAGCTGGTTTGCATGGTCTGCTTTGTGGTTCAGCTTCTTTTGCTTGCTAGCATTAGCGAAAAAAATACAGCATTCAGTTGCAATTTATACACTCTTTTGCGCAGTTTTTACGGGTTGGATTCCTGGCGTTCTGATATTATTAGGAATCATCAATACATAGCGGTTCGTTACTAAACGTAAACAATACTTAAAATTTTTTGAGAACACCCACATTATGAAATCACACGGTATATAATCGTTTAATAATTACACCTGTTCGTGAGTACGCCTGCCATGCTGAAGTAGCACTCTTAACATGTTTTACTGTGCTATCAGTATATGGCAAAGAAATTAAAAATTAAGGAGATGAATACATGGCATCAGTATTAAGCGACTACATCAAGAAAGAGCAGATGTTAAAGCAGCTACAGGAAGAGTTGCAAGCGCTTGAAAACAATAGTGAATTGAAAAAAGAGCTGGAGTTCAACGAGAAATTGCAAGCGCTTATGACAGAGCATGGCAAGCTAGCCCGCGATGTATGCGAAATGCTCGACCCATCCTATCGCTCCGCATCTGTTAAAGGCACCAAAACAAGCAGTACCGATGGCCGCAAGAAGCGCCCTTTAAAAGTGTACAAGAACCCACACACTGGGGAAGTCGTTGAAACGCGTGGTGGCAACCATAACGTCATTAAAGAGTGGAAAGCTGAATTCGGCAATGAAGAAGTGGTTAGTTGGGTGGTAGAAGAACGCGCCTAATCTGTTCATTCGTCGCTCGCATGGTTCCTCCGCGAGCGGCGGATATTTACTAGCTGGAAATGGTCCCTATATCTTTATAAGGTCGATATATTTTTTTACGCTTACCTTGTAAAGCACGTAGAGCGCTAGGAGCGAGTAATGAAAAAAACATGGCTTTGTTGTTTAAGTTTAGCTGCAACTGCAGGCGTTTTACTGCTGCCAGCAGCGCACGCAGCAGAAAGGTTGTGTGAAGATAAAGCGACTGTCTTAAGACAACAGCTGGAATACGCTCAAGCACACGATAATCAGCATCGTGTTAGAGGGTTGCAGCGTGCATTGCACTCCATCGAAGAGAACTGCACAAATGAGCAAGTGATTATAGAGGCTGCCGAAGAGGTTCTGGAGAGCCAGGAAGAGGTACGTGAACGTGAGTTAGCACTTGAGGAAGCTCTCAGAGAGGGCGACGAAGACGATATTCAGAAACGGCGTGAAAAATTAGCAGAAGAAGTACGTGAGCTTGAAGAGCACACACAGGAACTGAATTTGCTGCGGCAACGTATTAACGAATAATCTGCACCAGGCTTTAGTATAAGCTGCAGTGATGCGCTTATTCCAAGCAGCCTCTTTTTACTACCGATGAAAGGCGGCTAACGTTTTTTCATCTGTAACATTATCTTGTATTTATCCCTCCTTCTCTCCCTGCGTTTTGAATTCTGCATCAATGGCTCAGATCTCTGCATATCGATGCTGGATCAGACCTTTTCATTGCTCTTCGCATTCTTAAACAAGCATGTGTTGAAGGCAGTGATGCTTCATTAATAGGTGTGTCGCCATCCAGTGTAAAGCCTTCTTTTTATTGAAACGTAAATGTAAAAAATGCACCATGGCTAACTTTTTGTATAGCTAGGCTAGCTTTTGTACAAGTTTATGGTTTTTAATGATCATAGGTATCTGCCTCGTGCAAATGCAATTCAGCGGTGGTGATAGAGAGGCCGCCATACCTGGGCGGGGTGCGAGAAAACTCATGTTTTTAAAGATAAAAAGGTGCTCCAAGAGATGACTTCCACCAATTCCCAAGCTGGGCTGAAGGAATCGACATCATTCGGCCTTTTCCCCCGCACTGTGATGCTGGCTGGTAATGATCCTGACGCGACACGTCGGGATATTGAGACCTGTTTTACCGCGACGTTTGACCGCTATGAGTCGCTTTTTACTACATTAGTGAGCGAGGAAGCGTACGTTCGGAAGTCCATCCCTCTTAGGCATCCACTGATTTTCTACCTCGGGCATACCGCGACGTTTTTCGTCAACAAGCTAGTGCTGGCTAAACTCCTGCCCACTCGTATCGATCCCAACATGGAGTCTATTTTTGCTGTTGGCGTCGATGAGATGAGTTGGGATGACCTGAATGATGACCACTATGAGTGGCCGTCAGTCAGTGATGTCATGAGCTACCGCGACAAGGTTCGTGCGGCGGTACTCACATTGATTCGAGAGCTACCGCTTACGCTGCCAGTTGGTTGGGACAGCCCATTTTGGCCCATTGTCATGGGCATTGAGCACGAGCGGATTCACCTGGAAACGTCGTCAGTATTAATCCGTCAACAGCAGCTTCATCTGGTGACTCCCCAGAGAGAATGGGAGCCGGTGAGCATTAGCGGAGAGCCACCGGAAAACAGCCTGATCACAGTGCCAGGGGGAGGGGTAACCTTAGGCAAGTCCTTTGACGACCCTTGGTACGGCTGGGATAACGAGTACGGCCATCACAAGGCTGATGTGGATGAGTTCAAGGCTAGCCAGTTCTTGGTGAGTAACAGTGAGTTTCTTGAGTTTGTAGAAGCTGGCGGCTATTTGAGCGATACGTTTTGGTCTGAAGAAGGGTTGAGCTGGCGCAAATTTGCTAAAGCGACGCACCCCACTTTTTGGGTGTGGAAAAACGAATGGTGTCTACGCTTGATGACAGAGGAAGTAGAGATGCCTTGGGATTGGCCTGTTGAAGTCAACTTCCATGAAGCCAAAGCCTTCTGCAACTGGAAAAGTGAGCAGATCGGCCAGCCTGTTCGTATGCCAACAGAGGATGAATGGCATCGCTTGGTTGAAGAAGCCGGTGTCACCGAGCTAAATAGTGGTTCGCCCGCCAATGCCAACCTGCATCTGGATCATGGCGCTTCCTCCTGCCCAGTGACTCGTTTTCAGCACGGTCAGTGGTTTGATGTCGTGGGCAACGTCTGGCAATGGGTGGAGACCCCGACCTATCCATTCCCAGGGTTTGATGTTCATCCGCTGTACGATGATTTCACAACACCGACTTTCGACAATCAGCATAATCTGATTAAGGGCGGCTCATGGATATCGTGTGGTAACGAAACGCGTCTTAGTGCCCGCTATGCGTTTCGGCGTCATTTTTTCCAGCATGCAGGTTTCCGCTATGTGGTGTCGGATGCAGAGGTTACGCTGCCCAGCGCCTATTATGAAAGCGATGCTCGCATGGCTGAGTATGCAGAGTTTCATTACGGCGATGACTGGTTTGGCGTTGCTAACTTCCCACAAGCATTGGCCAACCGGGCGTTGGACAGCCTGTCGGGCAAGCAGAAGAAGCGCGCCCTCGATCTAGGGTGTGCCAGTGGGCGCTCCAGTTTTGAGCTGGCCCGCGAGTTTGAACACGTTGATGGCGTGGACTTCTCGGCTAACTTTATTCGCCAGGGCGTGGAGATGGCCGAGCAAAAAGTGTTGCGTTATACCCGTGTGGAAGAGGGCGAACTAGTCAGCTACCAGGAGCGTACGTTAGCGAGTCTGGGGCTGGAAGAGTCGGCGAGCCGCGTTAGCTTTCATCAAGGTGATGCATGCAATCTCAAGCCACAGTTCAGCAATTATGATCTTGTACTGGCCGCCAACCTGATCGACCGACTTTACAAGCCTGCACAGTTTCTGCAAACGATCCATCAGCGCATCAATGTAGGCGGCATTTTGATGATCGCCTCGCCTTATACTTGGCTGGAAGAGTACACGCCCAAGGAAGAGTGGATTGGTGGGTTCAAGAAAGATGGTGAAAACGTTAGCACGTTGGATGGCCTTAAAGCGCTGCTTGAACCCAATTTCCGGATGATTAGCGCCCCTGAAAAAGTGCCCTTTGTGATTCGTGAGACCATGCATAAATACCAGCACAGCCTCTCGGAAGTCACGCTATGGGAGCGTCGTGCCTAGCGAGGTTTAAAAAAGACCCTCAATGGCCCGGTTAATCGACGCATGTTCGGTTAACCGGGCAAATAAATCTTCGTCGGCTTCGCCGTTGATCAGCCCCAGTAATACACCTAGCACGGCACCTCTGTGCACGTTGTCACCGCCAATTTCTGCATTGATTTGTAAGGCCTTAAGGGGGTTCTGTTGGTGTTTGCAGGTAAGATATAGCACCGCAGGCCAGGCGTCAGTAATGTAACAGGCTGTGGATAAAATGCTTCCGACGACTTCGCGTTCGCTATATTGGCTAGCAACGAGTTTTTTCAGATCACGTTTCGATAAGCCACGTGTGCCCTGTAGTAGCATTTCCTGAACCGAGCTTTCGTGTTCGCGGAATAGTAAACCGTCGATCAGTTCAACGTAGGCGTCGCAAACCTCGGCGAGAAAGTTGTCCGGGTGTGTCAGAGCGAGATGCTGTCGGCAAAGCTTACGTGTATCTGTCAGAGAGGTGCCCTTCATACGTTCGCCAATTACCAGCGGGGCAATTGTCACTAAGCCTCCAATGGAAGGCGTATCGTGAGTCACCGCACCACACTGTTTGGGCGGCAACCCCTTATCAAGATTTGCAAAAAAGCCGCGGTGGTAAGATTCGGCGTAGGTATCCGGGTGGGCTGGTGTCTCTGCTGTCATTATGCGGATATAAGCTTGAAGGAAGGTGTCACTATTATAGTGTTGCTCTGGCGCCGCCATGGTTTTCATTAGCGCTAACGCACAGTGTGCATTGAGCGTGTTATCTCCAGGAGCCATGCCCTGGTGATAATGTACATTTGGACGATCCCAGTACGACTGCTTTCCTTTCAGAATGACACCGCCAACAATCTCAGGCTGTTGACTAATCGCTGTACGTTTGCGACCACCGCCACTGGTAGAGTGCATCGACATAATCGAGGAAGGGTGGAATTTGGGAGGCGCTTCAAATGTTTTTATCCCACCTGGAAAAGCACTATCGATATCGTGAACGTTATAGAACCAGTGCACGGGCATGGCCAGTGCATCGCCAATAAATAGGTTTTTAAGCGCGGCAGTCGCTCTTGCTAACACAGTGTGGGTCATGGGCTGGCTCTTTAGCGTTATGTTTCGCTGTGAAAATGCAGTATTAAGCAACGCAAGACATAAATTGAGCGTTAACATTACCGCGAGCCATCACGAATATAAAGTATGTACAAGAAATAGAGGGAATGGCGGGAGTACAGTCCGCCTGCGAAGCTAATACTGGCCACGCCTATAGAGATCAAAAAGACAAACAACAGTGAAGGGAGCGTCGCAATGAAATCACTTCAAAAACGCCTTGGCCTTATGGTAGCTATGCTGCTGATGGTAACTCTTATCAGCGGATGTCGCGGGCAACTAACAGTAACGGTGCCATTGAGCATATTGGTGAACAATCCAGCTGCTTTTGACGACAGGCAAATTATTACTCAGGGCGTCGTAAGGCATTTCGATGACCCTCTTCATTATTGGATTGAAGACGAAGAGCTCAATCGGGTTGAGATATTCCCCCCTCAGGAAATAGCGCCCTATTTAGATGAAAGTGTGGAGGTAGAAGGCCAGTTTCACTTCTCCCCGAATGCGGGACGGCGGCTTATCCTAACGCGGGTCGATCAGTTGCCACGCGCCTAGCGTCTGCAGCTAAGCGACGCTATTAGAAACCTAACGTAGCAAGAGTGAACGATCTATCGCTATAAACTCGCTGGCCTCATTTATTAATGAGGCTGCCGTAAGTTGGGGGACGCCATAAACCTCAACTTTTTTATCATGCTTAACGCGTATTTTGTTGACTAAAAGATCAAAGTCCCCATCGCCTGACACTAATACAATAATATCTGCTTGTTCTGCGTATTCCATTGCATCGAGAGCAATGCCAACATCCCAGTCGCCTTTCGCAGAACCGTCTGAACGTTGGATAAAAGGTTTCAGCTTTACATGAAAACCAATTGCTCTGAGTATATTTTGAAACTCCTGTTGCTTTTGGTCACCTCTGTCGATGGCATAGCAAAAAGCAGCCACAACGTCCCTGTTATTGGTTACTTTTGCCCAGAATTTGTTGTAATCAAAGTTTTTACCATACGCTTCTCGCACGGTGTAATATACGTTTTGAATATCAATAAATATCGCAACTTTTGTCATTAGATATAATCTTTTTCGTCGTTAGTGATGGAGTTAGTGTGATTCTTCGGCGAGCTGGCATAGTGTTTTTACTGCCTCTGGCTGGCGACCTTTTTGCCAAGCAAGCATGAGGTCTGTGGCTATTGGCAAGTCGTCTAATTCATAGGCGACAATGTCTTCATCCCCTAGTGCCATGATGCTTGGCATAATCGCATACCCCATTCCTGTTGCGACCAAACTGCGAATAGTGATGTCATCGCGGCACTCCTGAACAGTATTGGGTACGAAGCCTACGTTCTTAAAGCACCTATCTAATCGGTCGAAGCTGCCAGGCGTTGAGGTTCGGCTAAATCGAATGAATGGCGCATCGTGAAAATCCTTAAGCGAGGTCGGAGCAGTCGCTATGAGAGGGTGGCATCTACTGGTGAAGACCGCCATACGAAAACTGGCTAACGGATAGTAATCTAGCCGTGGTTCATCTTCTCGTTCAATGAATAGAATGCCTGCATCGAGCCTACCCGCCAGAATCGCCTCTGCCTGAGGCCCCGACAACATTGACTCCAGTGTTAACTGCGTTGATGGATAGCGTGAGCGAAATCTGCTGATAAGTGCTGTGATGCTAGGAATATAGGGATGTATGGTGCTAATCCCGAGCGAGAGGCTTTCGCGGTAGCCATTGGCAATATCGCGTGTTTTTTTCGCGACACTTTCGAGTTCTGACAGTAGACGCTGCCCGTTGGCATATAGGTAATGCCCCGCTTGGGTCAGAGATACCCCTTTGCGGTCACGATAAAACAGGACTGCCCCGATATCGGCTTCAAGTTGATGTATCTGTCGCGTCAAGGCGGGTTGAGCGATCGGTATCTGCTTGGCTGCAGACGATATCGAACCCGCTTCGACCACCGCCATAAAGTACCTTAGTTTTTTTGTGTTCATGTCCGCTCCCGATGACGTCACGATGCGCGTCTCATTTCGTACAGAAAATACAACTAAAGCCTCATCTCATAAAGGTATGACGCTATCGGGAAGAAGTATTTTATTCGTGCTAAGCGTTACAACATACTCAAAAACAATCTGGCTAAGCGTATAACGGCGTACGCAACTCATGTTGCATAAGCCTGCGTTACCGCGGACGCCAGACGGCTCATTACTTCCAGGATTTACCACTTTACAACAAGGTTTTACCTCTCATGACGTTATCAGCCATTGAGCTTGAGAAAATGATCACGTTTCGTAGGGATCTTCACCAGCACCCAGAGTTATCTGGCCAGGAGTTTATGACAGCTGAGCGTATTGCAATGACGCTACGTGACCTGGGGGTAGATGAGGTGCATGAGGGGATAGGAGGCTACGGTGTGGTCGGCGTTATCAAAAGCGCTATCACGGGTGCAACCGTTGGGCTTCGAGCCGACTTCGATGCCTTGCCACTCGAGGAAGCTAATCAGTTTTCGCATCGCTCCAGCCAGTCAAATGTAATGCATGCATGTGGGCATGACGGACATACGGCAATGCTGATGGCTGCTGCTGCACAATTGGTTAACCAGCGCCCAGCTCAGGGAACTGTCGTGTTGATTTTTCAACCTGCCGAGGAAATTGGTACTGGTGCTGAAGCGATGCTTGCGGAGGGACTCCAGGAGCGATTTTCCATCGACGCGATATTTGGACTGCACAATTGGCCAGGTGTGGACGCCGGGCGTTTTGTCATCCATGACGTCCCTCACATGGCATCAAGCGATGATTTTGAGGTGACATTCCACTCCACAGGGGGGCATGGAGCGATGCCTCACCTCACGACAGACCCCATCGTCGCGGCTAGCCTATTTACAACTGCCATTCAACATATTGTCAGTCGTAATGTTGATCCCCAGGACATTGCTGTTATCAGTCTCGGCAGCCTGCAAAGCGGCCATGCTAGCAACATTATTCCGGCGACTGCTCGGCTGACGGGTACTGCGCGCTGCTTTAAACCTGAGCTACGTAAACGTCTTGAGAGGCGGATTAACGACGTTGCAGAAGGGATTTCCAAGACAACAGGATGCGACGTCACACTCGACTACGTTCCTTCAACACCGGCGGTTTCCAACGACAGCGGTTGTGCCCAACTGTGCCGCGATGTAGTGGTGCAGCGTTGGGGGCATGAACAGCTGGTTGAGCACCCAGCCAGCATGGGAGCTGATGATATGGGGGCTTTTCTTGCGCATATTCCTGGTGCCTATGCATGGATTGGTAATGGTTCCGGGCCACAAACACCAAAACTTCACCAGCCTGACTATGACTTTAACGATGCCATTCTGTCGATTGGAAGCGACTTTCTGACAAGTGTGGCAATGCAGTTTCTCGATAACCATCAATAAACTGGGGATACCCCATGACACCTCTCGAAAAAACAATGACACACGAGAAGAGTTCACGATCAACATTTCGCTTCCCGCATATTTTTGTCGTGTTATTTAGCTTTATCTGTCTCGCTGCTTTATCAACCCACTTTCTTCAGGCGGGTAGCTATGAGCGTGTAACCAATGAGCAAGGGCGTACGGTTGTAGTACCAGACAGTTATGCGGCGGTGGAAGCGCAAGAAGCTAGCTGGTTAAGTCCGTTCATGGCGGTCTTTGAGGGGATGGGAGAAGGCAGTAGCATTATCTTCTTTATTTTTATCTCGGGTGGCGCGTTTGGCGTTCTTAAAGCAACCGGGGTATTACAAAAAGTTGTTGCCAGTATCAGTAATGCGCTTACTGGACGTGATCTCATTCTTATACCTTTACTGATGCTTTTATTTGCAATGGGGGGAGCAACTTTCGGGCTCGCAGAAGAAACAATAGCCTTTATTATTATTCTCGCACCGTTACTTCGTATGCTGGGATATGACTCTATTACGGCCGCAGCGGTACCGCTGGTAGGTGCTGGTGCCGGTTTCTCTGCAGCGTTTATGAATCCTTTTACCGTCGGCGTTGCCCAGGATATCGCTGAACTCCCTATTTTTTCTGGAATGACCCTTAGAGCCTGTTACTGGCTAATATTCGTCAGTGTCAGTATTGCTTTCGTAACGCGTTATGCGGCCAAAGTGAAAGCTCACCCCGAAGCGAGCCCTGTCTTTAATAGTGATCGCCGTCAATTTGGCAAACCGCAAGCCAATGAAGATCCAGGCGCGTTATCGGCAGCCGATAAACTCGTCCTCGCTGCTTTCGTAGGCACTATTCTCGTTATTGCCTATGGAGTGATACGCCATGGCTGGTATATCGGTGAGATGTCCGGCGCCTTTCTCTTGATGGCTATTTTGATCGGCGCATTTGCGCGTATGAATCCGAATAAAATTGCCGACCACTTTGTTGAGGGCATTCAGGAGATTGCGATGGGCGCGCTGGTAGTAGGCTTTGCCTTTGGCATCCTGGTGATTCTGAGAAACGGGAATATTCTAGATACTATTCTTTATCATCTCGAAGGACTTCTGAGCGGAATGCCCGCGGTGATTACTGCTGTATGTATGTTTTTCGTTCAACTCATCCTGAACTTCTTAGTCCCTTCTGGCAGTGGCCAAGCAGCACTAACCATGCCTTTGATGGTGCCTCTTGCAGATCTTGTGGGAGTCACCCGTCAGACGGCTGTTCTTGCGTTTCAGTTTGGTGATGGCATCTCGAATATTCTTACCCCAACGTCGGGATATTTCATGGCAGGGCTTGCGGTGGCAGGTGTGTCGTGGAGTAAGTGGATCAAATGGATACTGCCATTAGCGATTCTTCAGCTGGGTATGGCAAGTCTCATGATTACTCTGGCGCAGATCTTTTCCTGGACATAAATAAGGCATCAATAATGCGTATTAACAAAATCACGGTATATGGTGTGCGTCTTCCGCTTAAACAACCATTTAAGATTGCCTATGACACTTATCACGATATCGCCAGCCTGATTGTCAGCATCGAAACTGCTTCTGGCCAGGTTGGCTGGGGTGAAGCCGTGGTAGACCAGCATGTGTCTGGAGAGACGTATCTTGGCGCACGAGAAATCATAACCCGTGAGCTAGCGCCCTTGCTAATGGGCGCCGACGCCAGTGATATTGCGCAATTCCATCATGCTGCCAACCTTAAAATTCGCCATAACCCCTCAGCGAAAGCAGCTCTCGATATTGCGCTTCACGACTTGGTGGCGCGTGAGTGCGGAAAGCCGCTTTATGCGCTGCTAGGTGGGCGTAGCCATGCTAGATTGGAACTTCCATACGTTATCAGCATGTTAGCGCCGGAGGAGATGGCGCGTCAGGCGAAAGAGGCTGCTCGACGCGGTTATCAGTCCATCAAAATCAAACTGGGAGATACGCCGGAACATGATATTGAGCGGATTGCACGTGTTAGAGAGGCGCTAGATCGATCGATTGCGTTGCGTGTGGATGCCAATCAAGGATGGAGTGCTAAGCAAGCGCTTCAGGTCATTCGGCATGCAGCGCCCTATCAAGTGGATTGGTTTGAGCAACCCGTCGCTATGGAGAATCTCGCCGCCATGGCCCGTGTGACTCAGTCAACTGATGCCATGATTATGGCTGATGAGCCTATTCATGGTGTTAAAGAGATGTTGGATGTGATTCAACTAAACGCTGCTGACATGGTTAACATCAAGTTAATGAAATCCTCTGGCCTACGTCCTGCTATGGCGATGGCAGAGGTCGGGATGGCGGCTGATATACCCTGCCAGATAGGCTCTATGGTGGAGTCCTCGATCGCGACGCTCGCGGGTGCCCACTTAGCGCTGGCGCATCCCAATATTATTGCGAATGACTTGGTGGGGCCTGCCATGATTGGCGAAGATGTTGCCCAGATGCCGGGAGATGAAACGCATATTGTGTTGGATGATTCACCTGGACTTGGCGTGACTATCGACAAGAGTCGAGTGCGGGATCTCAGCGAATTTGTCGACACCATTGACTGACCTAAGGTGTACTCTCGGGTGGGAGTGACGTAAAAAAGATGTTTTCTTCTTTGGTGCTTCTGCCCGATAGTTATCAATGCTGTTATAAAATCTCAAGCGTATGAACATATAAACATATTAATAGCGCTAAGCTTTTAATAGGGATTAAATGAGGTAATTGTTTGGCACAAAGCAATGGCTAGTTGTTTAGCTCAAACATAGCAGAGCGTAGTACTGTGCCAGTATCAATCACTAAACTGGGTAACATGCTCTACAAAGCGCCGCACTTTGGCGAGTTCCCCCAAGTGTTCAGGGTAAACAAGATAATAAGCACTCTCGCTGAGCAACCGATATGGCCAAGCGACGGTCAGTCGGCCACCTTCCAACTCTTCATCGACGGTAAAGTGAGGTACTAGCGCGACCCCACCGCCTGCCATTGCCGTTCGCACCAGCATAGGAAAGGTCTCGAAGCGGGTGCCATGATAGCTACGGTCAGTGATGATCTCTTGGTTTGCAAACCAATGGTGCCATGCGTCAGGGCGTGTCGAGAGGTGAAGTAGCGGTAGTTGTGTTAAGTCATCCACTGACTGGATGGGGTGCCGAGCGAGTAATTCAGGGGAGGCAACAGCGACCATATCCTCATCAATAAGCTTATGGCAAGCAAGGCTTGGCCAACTTCCATGTCCATAAAACAGAGCAATATCGATATCTTGCTGCTCAAGATCGAAATCTTTTACGCGGTCATGAAACTCCAAACTAATGCCGGGATTGGCGGCCAGAAAGGTAGGTAACTTATTGGCTAGCCAACGGCTACCGAAGCTAGGTAATGTGGCGATTTTAAGAACCTCGCTATTACCGCTGTAGGTCATTATCGCTTGTGTCGACATCTCAATTTGAGTGAGCACTTTACGAACGTCACTTAAAAAAATGGCACCTTCAGGGGTTAGCAGTAGGCTGCGTCGCACGCGACGAAATAGCTTGTGTTGCAAGGTGGTTTCGAGGTGCGCGACTTGTTTACTGACAGCACTTTGTGTGAGGTTTAGCTCGTCTGCTGCTCGAGTAAAACTCATATGGCGTGCGGCTGCTTCAAAGCATTGCATAGCCGCCGTAGAAGGAAGATTACGTGATGCCAAACCTGGCGCTCCTGATGACCTGAAAGCCGCCCCGGCGACTAAGCGCCGGGGGGAAGCTAGGCTTTTATAATGGCTCATTAGGCGAGCGTCGTGGCCTCCTGATATTTATCAGGTCGACGCGATTGAAGCCAGCCCACTGTCACCATGGCAAGTAAGCCCAAACCGCTGGTTAGCAGCTCAGGAACCACCATGGCAAGCCCTGCGACTAACAGTACCAGACGCTCCCAGAAGAAGGAATCGCGCACAAAGTAGCCGAGTAGTGCACTGCTGACGCCCATAATCCCTACGAGTGAAAAGAACAACGCGCTTAAAAGACCTAGCAGCGTAGGTTCGACTAATACCAGCACAGGATTATAAATGAAGGCATAAGGAATAATAAACGCACCAATCGCCAATTTAACCGCCGTAAAGCCGGTCTTCATCGGGTTGGCTTGTGCAATGCCCGCACCTGCGAACGCGGCTAAACAAACGGGAGGTGTAATATCGGCGATAATGCCGAAATAAAAGACAAACAAGTGCACTGCCATTGGCGGAAGGCCGAACTCATTAATAAGCGCTGGTGCGGCAATCGTAGCAGTAACCACATAGTTTGCCGTTGTGGGTAACCCCATGCCCAAAACAATACAAGCAATCATCGTGAACAACAGCGCAAGTATCAAAACGCCATCAGCCAGACTAATAATACCAGCAGCAAATTTTGACCCCATTCCTGTCATGCCTACCACGCCAGCGATAATGCCAGCGCAAGCAACTGCAGCGATCACTGGCAGTGCCACGCGCGCGCCTTTTTCAAAAATAACCACTATATCTTTTAACGAAGGGCGTGTTTCTTTGCGCGCCAAACTGACAGCAAACGCACATGCGATACCCAGTAGCGCTGCTCGCTGAGCGGTAAAGCCAACGCTAATAGTCGTAATAATGACGAGCAAAGGCAGCAACATGTAGCCTTTTGACAGTATGAGCTTACGTTTGCTGGGCAATTGATCTTTGGGAAGGCCGAGAATGCGATGACGCTTGGCTTCGAAATGAACCCCGATAAAAATACCCGCAAAATAGAGAATGGCGGGAATCAGTGCCGAGAACATGATTTCGCGGTAAGAGACGCCCACGTATTCCACCATGATAAAAGCCGCCGCGCCCATTAAGGGGGGCATGATCTGACCGCCGGTAGAGGCTGACGCTTCGACGGCTCCTGCTACTTCGGGCTTGAAGCGGGCATTTTTCATCATAGGAATGGTGAAAGAGCCAGAAGCCACAGTGTTGCCGATAGAGCTTCCCGAAATCATACCCTGAAGCGAACTTGCTATAACGGCGGCTTTGCCAGCACCACCCGTAAAGCGTCCGGTTAATGCAAAGGCTAAGTCATTAAAGAATCGCCCGACGCCGGTATGCATCAGAACAACACCGAAAAACAAGAATAAGAAGATAAAGCGCGCTGATATTTGCAAGGGCGTGCCAAAAACGCCGCTTTCCCTAAACCATAGGTAAGGAGACACCTGCTCAAGAGAGAAGCCAGGATGGGAAAGCAAAGGGCTTGGGATCAGGTTGCCAAACAGCGCATAAAGAATTGCCAGCGTGGCCATGACAACGATTGGCATACCAACGGTACGGCGAGTTGCTTCTAGTACAAACAGCACGCCGAGTGCGGCAATCGTTAGATCAAAAGCTGAATAGCCCGTGACCCTTGCACGCAGGACTTCTTCATAAAACAGGATTTTATAGTAGGCAGCAAAAGTTGCTGCGAAGGCGAGTAGTACGTCGTACCACGGCACTCCATTGCGCCTGCCTGCGCCTCGCGTTGCAGGGAATAGAATAAAGATCATCCCCAAAGCAAGCCCTAAGTGGACGGCGCCTTGCTGCTGTGACGGTAGCGTACCAAAATAAGCGGTATAGAGATGAAAACACGTCAGTGATACACCCATTAGGGTGATCAGCCATCCCCACTTGCCTAGCTGTAGTGCGGAACGTACTTGTGACTCACGATCATACTTTTCTAACAGCGCCGCTTCGTCAGGAGTTTTTTTTTATCCACGATTAAACCTCATGCATATAACGCCGCTGGCTCAGCCAGCGGCGAAAAGGGAACATCAATCGGTTAGGTCACTTAGGCTCTCAATGTTGGAGCGTTCACGGGTGACGATCTGAATGACTTCAGGGTAGATGTGTCCGATAAAGGCAACGTTATCAATAGCACCACTTTCGAACTCACCGCTGCCTGCTATGGCATCTTGTGCGGGTGCGTGTACGGTCATTCCGAGATCCATACCGTTATCACGGATGCTCACTAAGTTTTCGATTGAAGCGCCAGTTTCAATATTGGTGAAGTTATGGTTTTCCAGGTAACGGTTCCAAATAGTGGCCATCTCACCGCCCAGTGGGTAGTAAGTGCCGCCTTGGCTACCGGTACCTAAAATAAATTCTTCTTTGTCTTCAGTTTCGCCAAGCTCAGCGACCGGGTTATCTACGGTTAGGCCTTGCTCTTCGTAATATTTTTTAGCACCGGGGTGAATGGGCAAACCTTCTGAGCCATTCAGTGCATTTTCAAGGGTAATAAACGCAGATTGAGAATGCGTGTTTTCTTCAGCATGCTCATGCATTAAGCGCGCTAGTTCATAACCTAGGTCTTCATCAATCGTATTCGTGTTGCCAACTAAAATGGCATAAGCCGTAATAGTATTTACATCTTCATTTTGAAAAGCATAGCTATTAGCAGGAATCGTAAAGCGCTGATAGGCACTATTCTCTTCAATATAGTCAATAGCGTCATCGCTTAAACTGATCAGACGTGCATCGCCACTCGAGGCTTGTAAGTTCTCAATGCTGCCAGAAGGCAAACCAAGAATGCCGATAGAAATATCAATGTTGCCATCTTGTACGCCATCGAGTGCAGCACCAAACCCTTCTTGATAGGTATTGTACTTGTCGCTACCAATACCATAGGCATCAAAAAGTAGTTGAGAAACGCTTTGAGTGGTGCTGGCAGGAGGGCCAATAGCGATATTAGGTTTGCTCTCGCCACCACAGCCCGCCAGCAGAAGAGTAGCGCCTACGCCGCATAGCATTTTTGGTGATAGCACTTTTGTGGATAGCACTTTTGTTGGAAACACGTTAGAGGGAATGTTTTTCATATTAACTCCTGCTAATTAAATTATTTATAATAAAATTATGCTTAGCAATTTTCGCAATCCGACTGTCTGGGGATCGATCAGTGAAAAATGTCGCGAAAAAGATAGCTGGCTATTGTTCACGTATGCAGCTCGACAGACAAAAGAAATTAAGTTGCGTACGCATTCCATTTTGTCATGCCAAAGGCTTTTAAGAAATCCCTTAAGTAATCAATAATTTGTGCTTATTATCTGCATGGCCAGCACGACGTTTTCTTTTTATAGTCTGCCTATTGGAATATGTGCTAGCAATGAGTGGGCTATGCTGGGCGGCGGATGATTATGCTTCTGATCAAGTGTTCACACCCAATGCATTCCTGCTTGGCATGTATTTAGCGTTTTTTTTCGTTTGTGATCTGCCATATGAACCTGTTTGATAAGGGAACACATGGTCATTTCAGGAGCGTTTTCGACGATGGATCTTCCCAACGTCAGTAGTGCATTAGGCATCCTTCATCCCGTTTGTATTACCAAAGGGCGTAATGCAGAGGTATGGGATGAGGCGGGGCAGCGTTATATCGACTTTATTGGCGGTATTGGCGTGCTTAACTTGGGGCACTGCCATCCAGCGGTGGTCGAAGCCGTTAAAGCCCAGATCGATACCCTTATGCATTCAGCGTTTAATGCCGTGCCTCATCGTGGCTACCTCTCAGTTGTCGAGCGTCTTGACCAGTTTGTGCCCGTTTCTTATCCGCTGGGATGCATGCTGACAAACAGTGGAGCGGAAGCGACCGAAAATGCTCTGAAAGTGGCCCGTGGCGTTACGGGTCGCCAAGGCGTAATTGCCTTTGACGATGCTTTCCATGGACGCACGCTGGCAGCACTCAATTTGAACGGTAAAGTTAAGCCCTATAAAGCAGGCTTGGGCGCGCTGCCTGGCCCGGTTTATCACGTGCCGTTTCCTAGTCAGGACAGTGGGGTATCCGCTGAGCAGTCGCTGGCTGCCCTAGAGCGCGTATTTGACGTGGAAATTGCTCCCAGTGAAGTGGCTTGTGTCGTCGTTGAGCCCATTCAAGGGGAAGGCGGTTTTCGCTTACTTTGCCCCCAGTTTGCCAAAGCGCTGCGGGCAATCTGCGATCAGCACGGCATTTTATTGATTTGTGACGAAATTCAATCGGGCTTCGGGCGAACCGGTAAACGTTTTGGTTTCAGTCACCTCGGTATCGAGCCCGACCTGCTTCTGTTGGGGAAAAGTATTGCCTCGGGCCTCCCTCTTGCGGCCTTGGTAGGGCGTAAAGCGTTAATGGATGCCTTACCCAAAGGCGCGTTGGGAGGCACCTATTCAGGCAATGCGGTCGCGTGTGCAGCTGCATTGGCAGTGATGGATGTCATGCAAGACGAGGCGCTAAGTGAATGGGGTAATGCCCAAGAAGCGGCGATTGTAAATGCTTATCAGCGCTGGAAGGCCAGCGAGCGTTTCCCGATGGTAGGCGCTATGACTGGTGTTGGCGCTATGCGCGGCATCGTCTTTGAAGACACCGAAAACGCCACGGGTGCGGAGCACTTAGCTAACCTGTTGGTAGCCGGTCGTGATGCCGGTGTCTTATTAATGCCCAGTGGCCGCAAACGTAATGTCTTACGCTTATTACCGCCATTGACCACTGAACCAGACGTCATGGCAGAAGGGCTAGGGCTCATCGAGCACGCGCTGGAGACGCTCAAAGCATGATCGCAATGGTCAGCGAAGTGGCAGTGCGACGTGGCTATGTGGCGTTTCTCGACGCCTTGCGCGCCCGTGGCTTTGAAGGCGAGATTGCCCCTGACTATGCCAACCGCACGGTGCTGGCAACGGATAACTCTATTTACCAGCGTCTGCCTCAGGCGGCGGTGTTTCCTAAGCACGCGGAAGACCTGGAACGCCTTGCCAAGCTGGCTGCTGAGCTGCCCCACCGCGATATCGTGCTCACGCCTCGGGGCGGCGGCACCGGTACCAACGGCCAGTCGTTGACCGACGGCATCGTGGTGGACGTTTCCCGCCATATGAACCAGATCCTATCGATTGATGTAGAGGCACGGCGGGTGCGCGTTCAGGCGGGCGTGGTGAAGGATCAACTCAACGCGGCGCTGAAGCCCCATGGGTTGTTTTTTGCCCCGGAGCTGTCTACTTCTAACCGTGCCACCATCGGCGGCATGATCTCCACCGATGCCAGCGGCCAGGGCAGCTGCGAGTACGGCAAAACCCGTGACCATGTGCTGGAACTGGACACGGTTCTGCTGGGGGGGCAGCATCTGCATAGCCGCGCGCTTAGCGCTGAAGAAGAACAGGCTGAGTGCCAACAAGAAGGCATCCTTGGTCGCGTGCACTCCACCGCCGCTGAGATTATCGACCAGCAGCGTGAGCTGATTGAGGCGAAATTTCCGCCGCTCAACCGCTGCTTAACCGGCTACGATCTGGCGCACCTGCGGGAAGCGCAAGGCCAGCTGAACCTGAACAGCTTGCTGTGTGGTTCGGAAGGCTCGTTGGGCTTTTTGAATGAAGCGGTATTGAACGTGCTGCCGATTCCCCAGCACGCCACTTTGATCAATGTGCGTTACTCCAGCTTTATGGACGCGCTGCGCGATGCCAAGGCATTGATGGCCAGCAGCGCTCGGCCCACCTCGATTGAAACCATCGACGACACCGTGTTGCAGCTGGCCATGGAAGACTTTGTCTGGGACAGCGTAGCTGAGTTTTTCCCCGCCACCGGCAGTACGCCGATTTGTGGCATTAACCTGATCGAGTTTAATGACGATGATCCTGAGCGCTTGGCGGAACGGGTACAGGCGTTCACTGACCATTTGAGCCAAGACGCTACCGTTGAGCGCTTAGGCTACACCCTGGCGGAAGGTCGTCCGCAGATCCAAAAAGTCTACGCCATGCGCAAACGCTCAGTGGGTTTGCTGGGCAATGTGCAGGGCGAGAAACGCCCGATTGCCTTTGTAGAAGACACCGCCGTACCACCGGAGCACTTGGCTGATTTTATTACTGAGTTTCGCGCCGCGCTGGATGCCCGAAAGCTCTCCTACGGGATGTTTGGCCATGTCGATGCGGGGGTGCTGCACGTGCGCCCGGCACTGGATATGAAAGATCCCGAGCAGGAAAAACTGATTCGTGAGATTTCCGATGAAGTGGCAGCCCTGACCCAGAAGTATGGCGGGTTGTTATGGGGGGAACACGGCAAAGGCGTGCGCTCAGAGTACGGCCCCAGATTTTTTGGTGAACTCTACCCCAGCCTGCAGCGCGTCAAAGCCGCGTTTGATCCGCATAACCAGCTAAACCCCGGCAAAATCGCGTCTCCCGCCGAAAGCAATAACCTGATTGCCAAAGACAGCGACCCTGAACTGTTAACGATTGATGGCGTCACCCTGCGCGGCCAGTTAGATCGCACCATTGATGAACGTGCTTGGCAGGCCTATGACGCGGCGGTGTATTGCAACGGCAACGGTGCCTGTTACAACTACGACCTTGATGACCCCATGTGCCCTTCCTGGAAGGCTACCCGTGACCGTGTGCATTCGCCCAAAGGCCGTGCCAGCTTGATGCGTGAGTGGCTGCGTCTGCAGTCCCAGGCAGGGATCGATGTGGTGGAAGAGTCGCGCAAAAAGAAAACCGAAAACGGCTGGGGCTTTATTAAACGCTTTCCACTGCGCGTTGCCAATACGCTCAGCCGTAAGCAACACCACGACTATTCTCACCAAGTTTACGATGCCATGGCGGGTTGCTTGGCGTGTAAATCCTGTGCAGGCCAGTGTCCGATTAAGGTCAATGTGCCGCAGTTCCGTTCGCAGTTTTTAGAGGTCTACCACGGCCGCTATTTACGCCCGCTGCGCGATTACATCATCGGTGGCACCGAATTCATGTTGCCAACCCTTGCCAAGGTTGCGCCGCTGTATAACGCCCTACTCAACCAGCGCTGGGTAGATAGCCTGATGCGTAAAGGGCTTGGAATGAGTGACTCCCCACAGCTATCCCGTGCCAGCGTGAAAAAGCAGTTGCGCGCCTGGGGCGTTGCGGAAGCCACGCCCACCTCGCTGGTACTGCTTACCGAGCAGCAGCGCGCTAACAGCGTGATTATTGTCCAGGATGCGTTCACCAGCCACTTTGAAGCCAAGCTGGTGATGGACGTGGTGGAACTGCTGTCGCGGCTGAATCTGCGAGTGTTTGTGATGCCATTTTCTGCCAACGGCAAACCGCTGCAGGTGCAGGGCTTTTTAGGCGCCTTTGAGCGCACAGCGGAAAAACAGGCCAAGCGCCTGCGGGCGTTGGCAGAGTTCGACGTACCGATGGTAGGGATCGACCCCGCCATGACGCTGACCTACCGCCAAGAATACGTCAAAGCCCTGGGGGCCGAGCAGGTCCCCGAGGTGTTGATGCTGCAAGAGTGGCTGGCCACCCGCATTAACACGCTAGCGCCTAGCCAGCTGAACTTAACCGATCCTGGCTTTAAGCTGCTGTCCCACTGCACCGAAAAAACCAACGCACCGGGCAGCCCCAAGGCCTGGCAGCAGGTGTTTGCGGCGTTTGGCTTAGAGCTTGAGCTGATGGCGACCGGCTGCTGCGGTATGTCCGGCACTTACGGGCATGAAACCCGCAATGTCGAAACGTCGAAGACGATCTACGCCCAATCCTGGCAGCCCCAGGTGGAAGCCGAGGAAAACGCGGGCAAGCTGCTCGCCACCGGCTACTCCTGCCGCAGCCAGGTGAAGCGCTACTCAGCACAAACATTGCACCACCCGCTTCAGGCGCTATTGGCGCAATTGACGTCGGTATCTCATCCTTATCCCAACAATATGCAAGAGAGAGCAACGAAATGACTCAACCGAACCTTCTTTCAACCAATGATGTTCGCGACCGTTTCTCTAAGGCGATGTCGGCCATGTATCAAGCTGAAGTGCCGCAGTACGGCACGCTGCTTGAACTTGTCGAGCGCGTTAATCAAGAAACGCTTAGTCAGCAGCCCGAACTTCATCGCCGCTTGGAGGCACAGGGTGAGTTGGCGCGTTTGAGCGTAGAGCGCCACGGAGCCATACGCGTAGGAACCGCTACAGAGCTTTCCATGCTGCGCCGCCTGTTTGCCGTGATGGGCATGTATCCGGTCGGTTATTACGACCTTTCTGAAGCAGGCGTGCCGGTTCACTCAACCGCCTTCCGGCCCATCGACGATGACGCGTTGGCGATGAACCCTTTCCGCGTTTTTACCTCGCTACTGCGTTTAGAGCTTATTGAAAGCGAGGCGCTGCGCCAGCGTTCGGAAGAAATTCTGGCTAAGCGCGATATCTTTACCCCAGGGGCGCGCGAACTTATTGAGCGCCATGAAACCCAGGGGGGACTCACCAGCGAAGAGACCGACCAGTTCGTCAAAGAAGCACTGGAAACCTTCCGTTGGCATCAGGATGCGACGGTCGATCTGGAGACTTATCAGGCGCTACATGATGAGCACCGTTTGATTGCCGATGTAGTGTGCTTCCGTGGGCCGCATATTAATCACCTGACGCCACGCACCCTGGATATCGACGAAGTACAGCGCCGCATGCCGGAGATGGGCATGAACCCCAAAGCCGTCATTGAAGGGCCGCCGCGTCGTGAATGCCCCATTTTGCTGCGCCAAACCAGCTTTAAAGCGTTGGAAGAATCAATCCGCTTTGCCGGTGACGCGCAAGGTACTCACACCGCTCGCTTTGGTGAAATTGAGCAGCGTGGAGTGGCGCTAACACCGAAAGGCCGTGCGCTTTACGACCAGTTGCTTACTGAAGGCCGCAAGCAAACCGCAGGCTTGGATAACGACGCACACCAAACGGTTATGCAAAACGTCTTTGCCAAGCTCCCTGATAACGACGAAGCCATGCGCCGTGCGGGGCTAGCGTATTTTCACTATCATCTGACCGAAAAAGGTCAGGCCGCTAACGACGCTGGTAGTGCTGATATTGAGGCGTTAATCGCCCAGGGCTTGGTAGAAGCACAGCCGATTACCTATGAAGACTTTCTGCCGGTCAGTGCGGCGGGTATTTTCCAGTCGAACCTAGGCGGAGCAGAGAGCGAAGCTTACGCGGGTAATGCCAATCGCGATGCCTTTGAAGAAGCATTGGGTGCCCAGGTGACAGATGAGCTATCGCTCTATGCAGAGCGCGAAAATGCCTCTAAAGCGAAGGTGCTGGCAAGTTTGAAAAGCTAATCAGTCGTTTATAAAGAACGGCAGCACAGGAATGTGCTGCCATTTTGTTACGTAGTAATGCTCCTAGATCAGCACCCGTAGACACTGACCTGCATGATATAGCGAGAAACCGCCTTCATAGGCACAGCTCCACAGCGGGCGTGCTTTGATGGGTTTGGGCTGCGACAGCGGCAGCGGAAGCAGGCTGTCATCATCGTTTGCAATGTAATGGGCAAAACCTTGGCCGACCACCGTGCCGGTAGTAATGCCGCGTCCGTTATAGCCAGTGGCTGACAATATTCCAGGGGCCGGTTCAAAAATACGTAAGGTATGGTCCGGTGTGAACGCGACCTTACCTGTCCAGGTGTATTCCCAGCGAACGTTGCCAAGCTCAGGGAAGTAATGATTTTTTATGGTATCGGCCCAGCGAGTTAAGTAAGCCAGCGGCTTGCCTTCACCTTTTCCCAGGCTGCCCAACAGTAAGCGGCCTGCCTTATCCCGCCGAATGCTGCTAAGTACCGTCCGAGTGTCCCAAGCGCCTTGCTTCTCTGGCAGTATCGCATCGGCGGCTTCGCCCGTCAGGGGTTCTGACGCCAGTTGGTAATAGTGGCCGGTAAAGAAGTGTTGGCGAACTTGATTCCAGTGGTCTTCGGTATACGCATTGGTCGCCATGACGACTTTGTTCGCGGTCACGCTGCCGTCTTGAGTTAACACCCGCCAGCGGTCTTCTTGTCGCTCGATGCCTGTTACGGGGCTTTGGCAGTAGAGAGTGGCCCCTAGGTTTGCAGCAGCGCGAGCGAGACCTCGCGTATAGGCACAGGGGTTGATAGTACCCGCGCGCTTATCAAGCAGCGCGGTATGTATCTGAGCGGTTCCTGTCATACGCTCGCACTCTTCGCCTTCCAATAAGGTCACCGGCGCCCCACGGTTTTGTAACTGGTCGCGGCGGCGTGTGAGCTCTTGGCAGCCTTTGGTGTTATGGCCAAGGTGCAGGGTGCCTGTGCGCGTTGCATCGCATTTAATGGCATAGCGCTCAATAATGTCGAATACCTTTGATGGCGCGCTGCCCAAAATAGTATTAACGCGCTCACCTTTTTCTTCACCTAGCGCGGCCACGATGTCATCGGGTGGAATCCAAAGCCCAGCATTAACCAGACCAACATTGCGGCCTGAACCCCCCGTGGGGATATCTCCCGCCTCCAGCAAGATGACCTTGATGCCTTTTTCGGCCAAATGTAACGCGGTGGACAGACCTGTAATACCGCCACCAACAACACAGACCTCGGCCTCTTCCTGGTTCGCTAACGCAGGGTATTGTACTGGGGCTTCCGCGCTCGTTTGCAGCCAAAGGCAGCGCTCGGAGAGGGTCGTTTGCATCTTATAGTACCTCCTGAAAAGAAGCGCAGGTCGGCCTATGGCCGACCTTGTATGGCTATGAAGTAGGTTGGGAGGAGTAGGTGGTTTGAGGCGTATGGGGCGAGTTTTCAGCCTCGTCCTCGGAGGATTCACGAGGAATAAAACGTCCGGTTAGCGCCCACAGCAAGCCGAATAAAGGGGATAACCAGCAAGCGAAGGCGAAGGGCGCATACGCTAGCGTGGGTACGCCAATCGTCGAGGACACAAACCCACCGCCCATGTTCCAGGGAATTAATGGAGAAGAGAGCGTGCCATTGTCTTCAATGGTGCGTGACAGCGTCGAAGTCTTATAGCCCATAGCTTGATACTGGCCTTTCAGCAAGCGACCGGGCAGCACCAGCGTTGTATAAACATCGCCAATAATAGTGCTTACCGCCAGTGTTGTGCCGGCGCTTGTTGCCACTAAGCTGAAGCGACCTTTAATGAGCCGCATGAGCTGCTTAATAATCGCATCAACGGTGCCATAGGCTTCCAGCATGCCAGCAAAACCCAGCGCGAAGAACGTAAGCGTTACGACCCAGGTCATGGAGAGCACACCGCCACTGCTGAGCAGAGCATCAATCGCCGGATTACCGGTATCGCTGCTAAAGCCATTTTGCATGGCATCAAACACGGCATGTACGGTCTCGCCCTGAACGCCGATGGCCACTAAGCCGCCTATCGCAGCGCCAGTGAAAATAGTTGGGAAAGGTGGGAATTTGGCAAGCGCTAAACCGATCACAACAAAAGGCGGGATCAACGTTACCCAGGAGAGCGTAAAGGTGTCATCAAGTGCCTGACGGAACGTTGCAATATCGGTACTTCGTTCAAGCTGGCCGCCATAGCTAGTCCCGAGCCATAAATAAAGCACCAGCGCGACGATCATGGCGGGCACCGTGGTGGCCATCATGCTGCGTATATGGCTCCATAAATCGGTTTCACATACGGCAGGGGTTAAGTTGGTAGTCTCTGATAAGGGCGACATTTTATCGCCAAAGAACGCACCGGATACCAGCGCCCCGCCCGTTAGATACATGGGAATGCCCAGCCCTTCCCCGATGCCCATTAGGGCAAGCCCGAGTGTTCCTACTGTGCCCCAGGATGTGCCTGTGGCAAGGGATACCAAAGCACTAATGACGCACGTCGCGACAAGGAAGTAAGAGGGTGAAACCAGCTGAAAACCGTAATACATCAGCGTGGGAACGGTGCCGGAAAGAATCCAGGTGCCAATCACCATACCGACCGCTAATAGAATAAAAATAGCGGGCATCCCCAGCTTAACCACCTCAAGCATGGAGGCTTCCATTTTTTGCCAGGGTACGCCACGGATGCGTCCGCACAGGGCACAAATCATTATCCCGAAGGCTAAAGGAATATGTGGGGTAAAGTCAGAGAAGATAAAAAATTGCAGAATTAGAATGGCGGTAGTGGCCAGCAGCGGTAATAGCGCCATCGCGAGGCCCGGCGTCGGGCCGATTTGGACATCGTCACGCATACATCACCTTAATTTTTTTATGTTTTTAGTAAGGGCCCTGCAGGGAAGGGCCCTTATAGAGGGGAAGGGTTAGTCGAACTTAATGCCTTGGGCCAGTGGGAGTTCACGAGAGTAGTTCACGGTGTTAGTTTGGCGACGCATATAGCTCTTCCAAACGTCGGAGCCAGACTCGCGACCGCCACCGGTTTCCTTCTCGCCCCCAAACGCACCGCCGATTTCAGCACCGCTAGGGCCGATGTTGACGTTGGCGATGCCGCAGTCACTGCCAACCGCGGAGATGAAGGTTTCGGCTTCGCGAACATCGGTGGTGAAAATACAAGATGACAGGCCCTGGGGAACGTCATTATTGGTAGCAATGGCCTCATCCAGCTCTTTGTAGGTGAGGACATAGAGAATGGGCGCAAAGGTTTCGTGCTTGACCAGATCGTTTTGCTCGGTCACTTCAACAATGGCAGGCTCGACGTAGTAGCCTTCGTTGCTGTTGGCGATCTCTACACGGTTGCCACCGAACACATTCGCACCTTGTTCACGCGCTTTAGCCAGCACGCTTTGCATCGCATCAAAGGCTTGGTGGTCAATTAGCGGACCAACCAAGTTACCTTCAAGCGGGTTGCCGATAGACACCGCGCTATAGGACTTCTTAAGACGCGCTAAGATTTCGTCTTTAATGGATTCATGAACGACTAAGCGGCGCAGTGTCGTGCAGCGTTGCCCAGCCGTACCTACCGCAGAGAAGAGAATGGCGCGAGTCGCCATATCAAGATCTGCGCTTGGCGCTAAGATCATGGCGTTGTTGCCACCCAGTTCAAGAATGCTGCGACCGAAGCGCGCTGCCACTTGTGGGCCAACTTCGCGACCCATGCGGGTGCTGCCGGTAGCGCTGATCAGGGCAACGCGAGCGTCATTGACCAACTGTTCACCGGCGGCACGCTCACCAATTATCACCTGGCTCAGGTGCTTGGGTGCCTCATCGCCGAACTCTTCAATTGCACGCTCTAACAGTGCTTGGCATGCCAGCGCTGTTAACGGTGTTTTTTCTGAAGGTTTCCACAGCAAGCTATTGCCGCATACCAGCGCTAAGGCTGAATTCCATGCCCAAGGGGCAACGGGAAAGTTAAATGCCGTAATTAGGCCAATCGGGCCTAACGGGTGCCAGCTTTCACGCATGTGGTGACCAGGGCGCTCGGAAGCGATGGTCAGTCCAAAAAGCTGGCGAGATTGACCAACGGCAAGGTCGCAAATGTCGATCATTTCCTGAACTTCGCCAAGCCCTTCCTGGAGAATCTTGCCACACTCCCAGGTGACCAGCTCGCCGAGTGATTCCTTGTGCTGGCGCAGTTGATCGCCAAACAAACGCACCAGTTCACCACGACGGGGGGCAGGCACGCTTTTCCAGGCTTGAAAGGCTTTTTCTGAGTTCGCAATAGCCGTTTCAATATCGCTGCTAGAAGCCGTTGTAAGACGACCAATTTCGCTACCATCAATCGGCGTAGTAACAATCAGGTCGCCGCCTTGATACTGTTCTTTTGCGACGCCCATTTTTTCCATCAGGGAATGAATCATTGCTTCACCAAATATTAAGTTGTGAGTAAATTGGTTACAGGGCCAGTATTGCCAAGCTTGCGGTAGCTCATCAAACGATGTTTGTGAAAAACATCATTCCTTAATTTCACCAAGTGGGATTGCCATGCGTCGTCGAAACTTACCTTCTTTGACCAGCTTGAATTGCTTTGAGGCAGCGGCGAGGCATCTCAGTTTTACGCGGGCCGCGGATGAGTTGAGCCTGACGCAAAGTGCGGTGAGCAAGCAGGTGTCACAATTGGAAGTAACGCTGCAACATCCGTTGTTTAGGAGGGTGAGAAAGCGCCTGCACCTGACGCCAGAGGGGGCGGTCTATCTTGGCGAAGCGCGTAAAATACTCGCCCAGGTCGAAATGTCTACGCGTTATATGCAGTCTTATGGCGTAGAGGCAGATGTACTGAATATTGCCACGTTACCCACCTTTGGGGCGCGTTGGCTTATCCCAAGACTCAACGGATTCCGCTTTAAACATCCCAATATTAATCTCAATATTTCTAACCGTACCGAGCCGTTTGATATGCAAAAAGAGCGCATAGAAGCGGCTTTCTTTTTTGGCCATGGTGTATGGCCGCGGGCTGAATGCATTAAGCTACTGGATGAAGACGTGGTGCCTGTCTGCGCGCCCTCCACTATGGAGCAGACGACTGTACGCGACCCATTGGATTTAACCGACATGGTGTTGCTGCAGGTTTCTACTCGGCCCGAGGGGTGGCATGACTGGTTTGAAGCACAAGATCTATATACGGAGCACAGCTACCATGGGCCAAGATTCGATACGTTCTATATGGCGTTAAGGTCTGCCCGGGCGGGCTGCGGCGTCGCCCTAGTGCCAAGATTTCTGGCCCAAGAAGAGCTTGATGAAGGGAAATTAGTCATTCCTTGGCAGTTCTCACTTAAAAGCCAAGACGCTTACTACATGGCCTACCCAGAACATATGGTCGACGTTTATAAGCTGCGCGTTTTTATTGACTGGATACGAGCGCGCTTAGACTAGCTGTGAGTGGCTGAATCTATCCGGTCACGCGGTGGGTGATTACTCTGCTTTATCGACTGTTAGGGAGGCGGGTAAATGGTCGGGTAGACGCTTTAGTTCTTCTAAGGGCATGGGGCGTGCGAACAGGTATCCCTGGAGTAGATCGCAGTGGCGACGGGTGAGATCTTCTTGCTGTGCGCGGGTTTCAATTCCTTCCGCGACAACTTGCATATCCATATGATGTGCCATAGTGATCACACCTTGGACAATGGCAGCCATACGCCGATTTTCTAGCGTCTTTTGCACAAAACGTCGGTCTAGTTTGACCTTATGGGTGGGTAAGTCGCACAGGTAACTGAGGCTTGAAAAGCCGGTGCCAAAATCGTCCAGGGCGACGCGCACCCCCATGGTTTTAAGCGTCTGCATTAGCTCAATAATGGGGTCTGTGCCATCCAGCAAGACGCTTTCTGTCACTTCTAGTTCGAGGCGTTCTGGTGGTAAGCCAGTTGCTTTTAACGCGTATTTTACCTCATCAAGAAAGCCATCTCGGCAGAACTGCAGCGAGGAAATATTCACTGCCACTGAGAGCACTCGGTCACTTTGCTCGTTCAGTGCCGCAATTTCTCGGCAGGCTTGGAGAAGTACCCAGCGTCCCAGTGGGATAATTTGCCCTGTTTGCTCAGCAAGTGGAATGAAATCACCTGGTGCGATTAAGCCAAGCGTAGGGTGGCGCCAACGCACTAAAGCCTCAACGCTACGTATACGGCTGCTCATGGCATCAACCAAGGGCTGATAGTGCAGTTCAAAATGCCCTTCGATAAGCGCAGTGTGCAAATCGTGTCGCATGGCGACGCTGTGTTTAATGCTCTCCGCTTTTCGCCCACGGTACCATTGCCAGGTGTTGCGCCCTTGGCGCTTGGCTTGTTCTAGCGCTAAGTCAGCATGCTGGAGCAGGCTGTAAGGCGCTACAACGGTAGTGGTGTCACAGGCAATGCCAATGCTGGCGCTAAGGTGAACCAACTGGCCCTCAAGCTCTATAGGTTCGGCAAGGGTGGTGAGAATGCGCTCGGCTAATAGGTTGATCGTAGCGTCGAGGTCATCTTTTACACTCAACAGCAGGGCAAATTCATCTCCCACTAACCTAGCTGCCATGGCAGATGCGCTAACCAGCCCCTCTAGGCGTTGGGCGACAGTAATTAGAACACGGTTAGCCGCATGGTGGCCCAGGCCGTCGTTAATGGCTTTAAAGCCATCCAGGTCAATCTGCATGACTACCAGTGTGCCAAGGTGTGGCCCTAAGGCGTGAAGCTGAAAGCGGCTGGCTAATCGTTCGGTGAAAGCAGAGTAGTTGGGCAAACCGGTGAGCAAATCATGAGTAGCCTGATAGGCTAGTTTGGCCTCTTGGGCTTTTTCATGGGTGATATCCTGATGAATACCTATAAAGTGGGTACAAAGATCACTTTGATCAAATACTGGGCTGACCACTAGATGATTCCAAAAAGGTTCGCCATCTTTACGATAGTTAAGCAGCGTAATGCTCACGTCACGCTGTTCACACATTGCGGCGCGAATGGCGTCAATCGCCTCAGGGGCAGTGTCGGGGCCGTGCAGAAAGCGGCTGTTATTACCGATGATTTCACCATGCGCGTAGCCGGTAATGCGCGAAAAAGCAGGGTTAGCGAATACAATCGGCATGCCAGCCTGTTGCGCATCCACCATGATAATGCCGCTGGGACTGGCTTCCATCCCCCGTTTTAGCAAGCGCATTTCTTCGGTCTGTTGCTTGCGCTCGGTAACGTCGCGGCATATTCCATAAACCCCTACGATCACGTCGTCTACTACCACAGGGAAATTGGTAATCTCTAAATGGTAGTGATGGCCGTTGGCATGCTTGCCAATAGTTTCGTAGGTAATGGCTTCGCCACGGCAAGCATTATCAAACGCTTGCTGGGTAAGTTCCTGAAAGGAGGGAGCAATAAACTGGTTAAAATGTGCCCCTATTAAATGAGATGCTGGATATCCTGTGATGCTTTCAAGTGCTTTATTGCAGCGTTGAAAGTGTCCGTTAAGGTCAAATTCATAAACACCGTCAGGGTGATTCACAAACAGGGAGCGGTGCCACTCAGAAAGGGTGCGATGATGCTGCTTATCACGGTGTCGCAAAAGCACCAGGGCGGCGAGACTGGCGCTACGGGCTAGACAGTTCTGCGCATTTTGCGAGGGCGTTGCTGGATGGCGGTAATACGTGGCGAAGGTGCCAAGCACTTCATCTTTAGCGGAAAGGATGGGCATTGACCAGCAAGCACGTAGCCCTTCTGCGCGTGCTAATTCACGAAAATCCTTCCAGTTAGGGTCAGTGTCAATATCGCCAGTGACCACCAGTTGCTTTTTAAAGGCAGCTCTCCCGCAGGTTCCAATAGCGGGACCGATCTCGATGTTTTGCATTTGAGCGATGTAGCCAGCCGAAAAGCGTGGGCTAGGAACAAGGCTTAGCGTGTTTTGCGCCGGATCGAAGCGCATAATGGAAACCAGGGCGTCAGGCAGCATCAATTCTGCCCATTCAATTAGCGCGACCAGTGTTGTGGTGAGTGGTGCTCCAGCGGCAGTCAGCTCGTGGATTTCCTGCTGGGCTTCTAGTAGCGGAAATTCATGGTGCATAACGTGCCCCTTTCATGCATAAGGCTCAAGAGCCGTATGACTGTATTTTTGTTTAATTCTGACGCGTGGTTGTTCAACACGTACCATGTAACTAAACATAAGTGATAGCAACGTAAAAGTGCTCCTCCTTTATGCTAATTCTCGCGATATCCGACTAAAGCTATTTCATTGTTTGCCGATACTAAAAGATGCCCAGAAAAATAATGTAAGGAAGTCTCCCATGTGTCTTGAGCCAAATCCGCCGTTATTTTGTCCCTTGGCAAGCCTTCAGCTCTGTTTCATTGAGGAATGTTAATGGTTGCACCATTGCCTTCGAATGAAACAGATCGCTTGCGTGCGATGTGGCGCTATATCCGTCATAACCAGGCTCCTGACGCTGTTTTAGATGCTATTACTCGTTCTGCCGCCAAGTTTTTTGACGTTCCAATTGTGCTGATTAGCTTGGTTGAAGAGGACAGTCAGTGGTTTAAGAGTCAAGTAGGGCTCGATATTGCCACTACCCCCCGTGACATCTCATTTTGCGCTTATGCCATTTTGGAAAGTGAGCTTCTGGAGGTGGCAGATGCCACCCTGGACGCCCGTTTTCAGGATAACCCCTTAGTCACCGGCCCACCTTATATTCGTTATTACCTGGGAGCGCCACTAGTGACGCCCGACGGGTTTTCTATTGGCACGCTGTGCCTGATAGATCACCGCCCAAGGGCAATAGGTGACGAGCATAAACGTCATTTGCAGACCCTAGCCCACCAAGTTATGAGCCATCTCGAGTTGCATCGACTTCAACGACTTGAGCAACTTATTAATCACGCTGGGCTAGGGGTCTGGGAGCTTGATGTGCGCTCCAATGCGGTGTGGGGTAACAGTGAGTTCCAGCGCCTGCATGGTGTTGCTCCGTTGGTTCCTAGTCACCGCCTTGAGCTTGCTAGCCACTATTTACCCGAAGATCGAGACACACTGGAAAGCGGGCTTAGAAAAATCATCCAACAGGGCACCCCTTTTGACGCCAGCTTACGTTTGAAGGTCCCCGGCGAAACAACGGTTACCTGGGTTCAGTTAACGGGTGCCTCTATCGATGATGCGGTGCCTGCCCGCTATATTGCTGGCACCCTACAGGACATTACGCTCCTTCAGCAGAACAAACACGAACTTGAGTGGCGTCACCGTATCGACGATCTGATCACTCGCCTGCAAGCGAGCATTATTGCTGGAGATAATATCTCCGCTACGTTTTCAGGCGCGCTAGAGGCGCTGCTGTCGCTAACGGAGAGTGAATACGGGTTTATTGGTGAGGTATTTAAGGATGAGAGTGGAGAGCCGTTCCTTAAGACCCATGCCATTACTGATATTAGTTGGGACGACGCCTCGCGGGCGCTTTACGGTCAGGCGAAAGCAGATGGTTTAGTGTTCTCTCAGTTAGATTCACTCTATGGCCATGTACTGCGCACTGGCGAGTCACTGATTAGCAATCAACCTTCCCATGATCCAAGGCGTGGCGGACTGCCTAAAGGGCATCCTTCCCTTGATGCATTGTTGTGTCTGCCTGTCTCGGTGGAAGGCGAGATGGTGGCCATGCTGGGACTTGCCAACTGCGCTAAAGGGTATAGCGAAGAAACGCTTACGTTGCTTGAGCCATTGCTCAGGCCGCTTGGCCAACTGATTCACGGTTTGCGCCTGCGCCGTCAGAACGACGAAGCCTGGAAGCGCCTGGAGCTATCCTCCAAGGTGTTCTCCAGTAGCCGTGAGGCGATCATGATCTCGGATAGCAATAATCGCATTATTGAGGTTAATGAAGCCTTTGAGCGAATTACCGGCTATACCCGTGACGAAGTGCTTGGTAAGAACCCCAAACTCTTATCGTCAGGGCGCCAAACGCCGGGCTTTTTTAAGTCGCTATGGGCGTCACTGAACGAGAAAGGCTATTGGCAAGGGGAAGTGCTTAATCGACGCAAAAACGGCGAGCCACTACCAGAGATGCTGTCAATTTCGTTGGTGCGCAATGAAGTTGGTGAAACGACGCATCATGTCGCTGTTTTCTCCGATCTGACCGGCATCAAACAGCATGCAGATGAGCTGTTTCGAGCGGGGTATGTAGATCGCCTCACCGCGCTGCCCAATCGCCGCCACATGATTGAGCTTATGCATGAAGCCCTTGATAGCTGCAAACCAGATGAAATCCAGGCAGTCGCGGTACTCGACTTAGACGGGTTTCAGGAGCTTAATTCGAGATTTGGTCGAGCAGGGGCTGATCGTATTCTGGTGGCCTTGGCCGGACAGTTGGTTAATACGCTAGGTTCTGGTGACCTTGTTGCTCGTATTGGGGGGGATGAGTTTGCTTTTCTATTACAGCGATTCGAGGGAAGTCCCGAGCGTTTGGAGCTCATACTTGAACAGGTGACGAAGCCACTGCAGATACCTGAACTAGGTATTACTGATGAGACACCTTTGAGACTCACTGGCAGCCTAGGCGTTACTCTCTTTCCTGCTGATCACAACGATCCTGACACTCTGTTACGTCACGCCGACCAAGCGATGTATCGCGCTAAAATGGTTGGCGGCAATCGTTTTGTTCTTTTCGACCCTGAACGTGAACAAGAGCTTAAAGATCTTCAGGTTCGGCGTGGACAAATTTCACGTGCACTTGACGCAGGTGAGTTTGTGCTTTTTTACCAGCCGCAGTTTGATCCAGTCCTTCAGCAGGTTACCGGTGTGGAGGCGTTGATCCGCTGGCAGCACCCTGAGCGAGGGCTGCTGGCCCCCGGTCAGTTTCTACCCGCGATTGCTGGCAGCGAACTAGAACTGAACTTCGATGCCTGGGTACTCGAAACGGCGCTGCAGCAGATGGAGGAGTGGCATGCCAGTGATATCATGCTTGAGGTATGCATTAACCTGAGCCCCCAGTCTCTCACTCGAGCTGATTTCTTCGATACCCTGCAAGGCGCATTAGCCGCACATTCAGAGGTGTCGCCAGCACTGCTATGCCTTGAGGTGCTGGAGTCTGCTGCCCTGGACGACCTTCAAGCCGCAACACAAGTCATGCGTGCCTGTCGTTCATTGGGGGTGAACGTTGCCTTGGATGATTTTGGGACGGGTTATTCGTCACTGACCTATCTTCGTGATCTACCCGTGGACGTGGTCAAGGTAGACCGCAGTTTCGTCATCAACATGCTGGAGAGCGAGCATGACCTGGCCATTGTTGAGAGCGTTGTGTATCTAGCCAAGCGATTCAACAAAAAAGTCGTCGCTGAAGGGGTGGAAAGTAACGCCCATATTGAGCGGCTGACCGCCATGGGTTGCCACTTGCTGCAAGGCTTCGGTATCGCCCGACCCATGCCAGCAAAGGCGTTGCAGTCGTGGTACGAACACCCCTCAAAAATGCTCAAAGAGCTCAACCTTACCTGACGCTGCTGGCTAATTCCTTGGGTGGCGAGAAAGTAGCGCTACGACAGGATGTAAACGCCATAACAGAATGAATTAGCAAAGCAAAATTAAAAGCTAATTTAACTGAAAAGTAGCGTTGACTTATGCAGGGCGGGTCTGTGATTATAAAAGATACTTAACATTTCAAAAAACTCGATAGCGGGAGTGAGCGTGTTTTCATGCCGGAATACAGCCGTCATTTTCGGCATATTAGCCAGTTTTTTCTGCGTTCAAAGCTATAGCCAGCCAGTTTATGCAGATAGCTTGGATGATTTCGCTGCACAGCTGTTATGTCGTGATGAAGCTGATTGTCCCTCCTCGCAAGGCGCAGCACCTCGCAACCCCTTAGTCATCGAAGGCACCGTTCTGCCTGATGATGCTGCCCGTGGCGTTGATGAAGAACAGGCCTTTTTTATTCAACAGGGCGCTTATTTGAATCAAACGGGCGCCCTGGTATCGCTTGAAGGCAGTGCTATCGTTGTAACGCTGCCAGAGCGTGGCCAATTAAAAACAGGTAGCGGAACGACCGTGGTAACAGCGCCTCGAACAGCCCCCGTCATTATCACGATACCAAGCGAACAAAGAGAATAATGCGTCATTACTTAAAAAATGGGAGGGCTTGGCTTTGGCTGCTCTTCACACTCAATATTGCCTATTTAGTTTATGAATTAGCGTTTAACAGCCGCCTGGTAGATGCATCGGTGGCCCGCTTATCGAACGGCGACATTAGAGCGTTAGAGCTAGAGGGACGGATACTGTCGGGTATTGGTCTTAGCCTGTTATTACTACGGCTAATTACATTAAAAAATAAGCAAGCCAAGGTGTTTATAAAGCAGGTAGCGTTGGCGATCGCTGTCGGCTTCCCTGTCATGTTTTTTGGCCAGCGCATCTTAGTTGATGTTTTGATTGATCGCACTTCTGCTGAGCAGCGTATGGATGCTCAGCATCTTCTGCTGATGAAACGAGGGCTTGCCACTAACTCGCTGCAATTGGAAGGCATCGCGTTTGATGAAGAGGATCTCGATTCACCTCATACGCGCAGCTTTCTTTCAGTATTAGGGCTTATGACATTTGTCTCTCCAGCCTTTGTTGATGATCTCAAGGCAGAGGCAGAGCGTATTATCCATCAAGTAGCGACAAATGAAGCGAGTAAGGAGCTACCTGAAAGCTACCAAGGCTATGAAACGCTACAAGAGTCTACTCGTGGTGCATGGGGCGCGTATAAAACGATTTCGGATAATTATTGGGCGGCCCAGCAAGAGATCTCTAGCTACGCTGAGCAAGCGTGGCTAGACGTGCAAGAAGACCTGTTAAGCCAATGGCGAAATAACCAAGTAGAAGGAAGCGAAGAGGCTTTCACTCGCCAGGTGCTGACCCTACAGCGCAGTTTGGCAACCTATTTTAATGCCCGACAACGATGTGAAAGTGGTCGTTTTAGAAATGAATGTGTTGTTCGAGTTGAAGAGATTTATCGTGAAGAAGTCGTCGACAACTTAGGACACTATATTGCCCCCACCGATTGGTGCTATGCCCCCGAAGTAGTGACCCAAAATGTCCGTCGTGGCAATCGTTTCGTTACTGAGCAGCGAACCGTTCAGCGCTGTGAAGACCTCTCTTACGAGCATTTGAATGGGAAGTTAGCCGCCGTTTTAGGTGCGCCCGCTTCTTACGAACACTTTGTGGCGAGTGATGAGGTTGCTGCTCAGGTAAGGCAAGCAATGCTGGCGCAGGGTATTGAGCTACCCAGTGATTGGCGCGCGAATGACCGGGAGGGATTTCTTGAGGCGATTATTGCAGAGCAGTCTCACGAGATAGGCGAGCAAGCAGATCAGTCCATGCAGCAACATTTAGGTGCATCGCTACCACTTGATTTGAATGCCGACGCCTTTATTGCCTCTCAGCCAATTCAAGATCAACTACACGAGGTGTTACAACCGCGTGATGAGCAGATGGTCATCACGTTAGACCTGACGCCAGAGCAGTTCAGAGACCAGGTGCTGTTACCGCACTATTTAGCGTATGCCGAAGACGAGCGTCGGCGGTTATATGATGACGCTCAACGGCTCGCGAATGGTCAGCCTAGAGAAGAAGAGGGTAAACAGTACGTTCGAGCACTTATTGTGCCACCGATTGCGATGGGCTTTTCACTGTTTTTTGCGTTAGTGAATGCGATTGGTTTGGCCGCAAGTATTCCTGTTCTCATGGGTTCCAGACATCGCTGGTTACCCCACGCGATCAAAGTGGGTGGGTTGGTGATTGTTGTAACGGTGCCCATGTTGAGTAGTGCGGCGGTGACGCAAACCCCAACGTACCGTTATTTTAACGAAGAATTTCAGCGCTCAATGACCACAGGGGGCGCGTTATTTGCCACATGGGTAATCCACACTCAGCCGGTGATCTATTCGTTAGGGCGCTTCGCTTCCTACATTGCGCCTCCATTGGTAAGCGGGCATTCCAACGCGATAGAGCGTCTTGAAAGTGATAACCAGGAAAGTGAAGCAACAACATCTGGCTCTGTTGAACAAGCTGCGGTAGAGAGGCCAGCTGAGCCATCGGCTTCTCCTTATTCTCCCTCTCCCAATTCTCCCTCTGCCACCGAAGACAACAGCACTCATGTGGCGTTGCCAGAGGACGGAAGGCCGTTAGGTGTGATGCATCTAGACGTCTCCACATCGCTAGAGAGCCAGCTATCAACACTACGCGACAACACGCCCCATCACGCGGCACTTATTGATGTTCAGCAGCTCAATGACGGCAATTGGGCAATCCATCGGTCTCCGGTTATCACAGGCGAAGGTACTTGCCTTACCAACTTCTCAAGAGCGATGGATATTAGCCGAGTAAATAGTTTGCAGTGGCGCGCAGCTAGGCATGGTGACTGTGGTAGCGACGCGATTGCGAAACGCCCCGTTAGTATTCCGCTTGCGGCCGATTTCGCTCGTGTTATTCAGCGCAATGAAGAGGGTGTCGCGTTATGGGTGCATTTCCAACCGACGCTCTTGGGCGAAGTTAATTGTCATGCAGTACGTCGTGAAGCCGACCAAATTGCTGATGTGTTAGGGGCTCACCGCTTTACCGCTGCCGCCAGTACGCCACAGGTACTTAGCTGTTTTGCGCGGCATGAACGTCAGTATGGTCTTGCTTACTTTGGACCTGAGTATGGTGAGCCCCAAGCAGAAGGAGACCGCCAGCTTCGTCGTATGAGCTTGGCAGACGTTCAGCGCCTGCGTGAGCGCGCCAGGGGGGTTGGCTATCGTCCTCAAGCCTTAACGCTATCGGAAGCTGCGTTAGAGGGCATTCAAGGTGTGCTGACACCGGGAGACTGGCTAGTGGTTCATCACAGCCATACCAATACCGACGTATCCACCTTTTCACAAACTCACGACTTACGCTATGGCGTTTTTGGAGCGGGACAATTGCCAGCCAGTACGGCGGGCCAAACGCTAGACGTGATAGTGACAAGGAACCATGAATGATCATGAAAAAAGCGCTGACATGGGCAGGAGCCATCGCGGTCGGAGTTACAACACTCTCTGCTGCGCATGCTAACGATTTGGTGGTCGAGCCCTTCGCACAATCAGCATTAACGGAAGAGCAAAAGCAAGCCTGGCACTATTACATTGCTCAGGAAAGTGCCCAATTTGGTTGCCAATACGGCGATGATATTCGCTTACAGGAAGACCCCCGGGGGACCTTGCAGGCATTAGCCAATGGCGACGATATGGATCCTCTCCAGGTGACATTACGCACATTTCTATTTGCCGGTGAGAACGTTCAAACGCTGTTAGCACGCAATATGGTGATTGCTAGCATGGAATGTAACCCTGTCTATTACTTTGATGGGGAGCTAATTGGCCATCCGGTACTGCCCTTTGAAGAGCATCTCGACATCTTGCTTTCTAAGTTAAGGCAAACACCAGAGTTAAGCGCGCACATGGAATTTTTGCGTGGTACCAAAGCAGCGGCGATTGATGCGCGTTGGTTCTGGGCGTTTTATCTATTAGATGGTGACCACTATCGGTTATTAGGCCAGAACGTTGACACTATTCAACAAGTCGCGCGCATGTTTGTCGGCAGCTTAGGCAACGTGATGGAAGAAAATGCGTTTTGGTTGATATACGACAATGTGTTTAGCCAGGGTATCTACGTTGAAAATACCAACGAGTGCCAAGGTGAGCAGGCCGAGCCTAATGCCAACATTGTGGTTGATAAAAACATTGCCTGGGAAATGGTTGAAGCCTTTTACCGAGAAGAAGGTATTTCAAGCCGGGGCAGTTGGCGGCCAGTCGTTCAGCAAGAGGGAGATGGCTATCAATTGGCTGAATCAACCGCCATCGAAGACCCCATCAATCCCTATTTTAATGTCAGTCGCCGCGTCACTATACAGCCACAGGAGTGCCAGTAAATGTATCTTAAGGCCCTATTTACCGCCGGGGTAATATCACTGTTTTCACTGCCCACCAGTGCATTCGCCCAGGCAGCTTGCCAAGACGATGAGCGGCTCTATTCATTTGCTGACTATATCGATCAACGGCAGGCAGGCACGTCTGAGCCTTTGCAGTTAACCGTGGCAACGTTTCTAAACCTGACGCCAAGGGCGAGGGACGTGATCGGTGACAATCTACGCTTACTCGATAGTGAGTGTCGCCCAATGCAAGTCAGCCAAGGTGAGCCGCCATTTCGCATCGAAATGCCTTTCTCAACGCTGTATATGGGCTTTTACGATGCTGTCCTAAGAGGGGATGAAAGAACACAGCAAATCCTGCTCAATAGCTTTCGTGCTGAGCCTGTCGATCCTATGGAGTTCATTAGTTACTTTACGGTAATTGATAGCGGCAACGACGAGTTAATGGAGCGCTTGGCAAGAAGTGCGGGAATTAATATTCATACGGCTTCTTGTGACGCTGAAACAAAGTACCTGCACTTCGCTGATCTGTTTGTACGTTTTGGTGGAAGCGTTTACGGCGAACATGGCAAAGCGTGGTTTGTTTCTGGAGGTAGAGGACTAATCTCATCTGTAGATACTGAACTATCTCAGATTTTTACACCGCTGAAAGGAAGTTATTGTAAAGTATCAAAAAATTCTGTTCTGTCAGTGGCTGAAGCTGCTGGTGCGATAACGTTCGATATTGGCACTCACAGTCAAGATATCTTAAGTGCACGCGGTAGTCACTTCATTCAAAAGCATCAAGAGTGGCTTGAACTAGGAGCCCCCGACGCCGTACCTGCCAGCCTGTTCGATTAAATATAAATTAAAAAGGGAACCGAATGAAACGTACCTATAAGCCACTGCTTGCAACAGTTCTAGGGTGCGCGCTTTTTTACGGCGGCACTGCGGCAGGCTCAACAGTCGATTGGACACCCTTGCTTGAGTCGTGGGAAGACGGCTGTGACCAGTCTGAGGAGTGGGGAGATTTGCGTCGAAACCTGGTTACCTACTCAGAGGATTCGCTCTACCCAGACGTTAACGAGATTGTTCTGCCGACTGTTTATAAAGAAGCTCTTGGAGAAATAGATTTCTTTGAGCGCAATCGAGATTATAGCGGCTACCGTTTAGCAGCAAAAAACGGTGAGTACTATGGCCTGCCAGTTGAAAGCTTCGTTTTTTATCTTGGAAACTCAAATGGCATTAGCGTGCTTTTGGTTGAGTTTTCAGCGCCTATTGCCGACGTGCAGGAAAGGCTTTCAAGCGTTGATTATTCCCTGGTGAACCATGATAGCGGCCCCTATCAGGCGCAGTTGATTACTGACGAAGAAGCGGGAAAAGCCATGCTGATGTGCGATTTAAGCGTTTGAAGAAGATTTTTTAAAATTGTTTTAAAAGAATGGCTGGCTATATGCCAGCCAATAAATTTGTAAGTTGCTGTAATGCATGTTTTAAATTCTCAATATATTATTAAGCTTTATTTTATGTTCAGGATAAACACCTCAATATAGATGCTGCTGTTACCTTATTTAGCTCTTTTTCGTATTAGCTGTTGACGTAAGTAATATAGAAGCGCAGACTGATTGCAGTTGGTTAGCAAGTCGAACGTTGTCAGCAGTATCGAAGCATTTTAGCGTTGAGCCTGGTGAAAGTTTCTTGTTCTGCCCTCTGTAACTCGGGTATTTCCCCGGCATTAATTTCGCTAAATCGAGGACTTCGATCATGGCAACTGGTACCGTAAAGTGGTTTAACGACACTAAAGGCTTCGGCTTTATTTCTCCTGAAGTTAGCGGCGACGATCTGTTCGCACACTTCTCCGAAATTCAAGCTGATGGCTTTAAATCCCTGCAAGACGGTCAGAAGGTTTCTTTTGACGTCACTCAGGGCCAAAAAGGCCTTCAAGCTTCTAATATCAAGGTTGTGGAATAAACTCCATACTGTGATATTAGCTACCGACTAGCTCGGTAAGCTTAGAAACCCCGCCATGTGCGGGGTTTTTTGCGTTTGTTTATTTTCTAGTGATTATTTGAATGTTTCTTTTTTTACGCTCTCATTCGTGACCATCCTTAGCTTGGTAAAATAAGATAATTTTACAAGTTGTATTGTTTATTTTTCGGCATGGTCTGATAAAACTATAATAGCTAACTTTTAATTACTTCGTTGCCACTTAGTCACTGCTATTTTCTTAGGCAATAACACATCTTCATTGCTCATCTCGGATGTTGCTACGACAATGAACCAAGTAGACGTGTACACATACAATAGATAGCCGTGGAGTACCCGATATGAGGACCTTGTCGAATATAGGGTTTGCCCTATTTGGTGCAGCGCTGGTGGCGATTAGTTATGGGCTTGCGCGCTTTGCGTTTGGCTTATTTGTACCTTCTATTGGCGCTGAACTAGAGCTGACCGCGTACTTGGTTGGTATTATCGGGGCGCTGCCGTTTATTAGTTTTGTATTGGCCACGCTGTTTGCACCACTTGCAGCAGATCGGCTCGGTGCGCGTAATTTGGCGGTGCTATCGGGTGGGTTCGGTGTGGCCGGCCTTGTCTTGATAAGTCAGTCGTCTGGCGCCTTATCGCTCGGTGTGGGTGTGTTTATCTGCGGGATTTGCACTGGTCTGATGATGCCCGCTCTGACTGCTGCTATGCAGGCGTTGGTGAGCCGAACAATGCATGGTCGCGTTAGCTCTATTATGAATGCAGGCACCAGTATTGGCATTATTGTAGCAGTGCCGACGGTTGTGTTCTTGGCGGATGCTTGGCGCTTTACCTACACTAGCTTTGCTGTTCTTGCAGGCTTGGGTGTCGTTGCAGCCTGGTACTTTATCCCTTCGGTCTCTCGGGTGGTGCCAGCGAATGCAGCGCCGCCGCCGCCAATCACGCGGCTACAGTGGTCGCGCCTTATCCGGCTTTCGCTCTTTGCTTTCGCTATGGGGTTTGTGTCATCGCCGTTCTGGCTTTTTGCCCCTGATTTGGCCGTTACCCTTGGCGGGTTGCCTCCCCATCAAACCGGTTGGCTTTGGTTTGCCGTAGGACTTGCTGGGCTTGGAGGAGCCGTAGTGAGTGATTTGGCTGACCGCAATAACCCTCCTATTACGCAAGCATTAATGCTGATGATGCTGTCTTCAAGCTTGGTGCTGCTTGCTGCCAGTCCTAGTCAGTTAGTGTTGGCGATGTTTTCCGCTATGGTATTTGGCCTGGCTTACATGAGCTTAACGGGACTATATCTGATGACAGGCATTCGGCTATTGCCGGGGCGGCTTTCCATGGGGCCCGTACTGCCTTTCATGGCCTGTGCGCTTGGGCAGGCAGCAGGGTCTCCGGTTGTTGGTATATTGGTGGATGGGTTTGGTTACGCCTATGCGTTTTCGATATTTTCGGTTATCGGCATTGTGGTGGCGATTATATCGCCAGCGTATCCTGGTCATATTGATTACTGGGCAGACTGGACGGAAGAGAGTGCAGAGGAAGAACTAGGGCAAGAGGAGCAACCCTCTGCTGAAGAGACTGGTCTTCAGGCAGCATATGACCATCAACTGCTGGATGAGAATGGTGAGCCCATTGAAGAGCCTGTAACTGAAGAGTCTAATGTCTCATGATCGTTTACTAATGAGATAAACGAATAGTCGAAGTGGCCATGTTGTTAACGAAGCTTTTTGACTCTGTACATTGCACTATCAGCATGCCGAAGCAGCGTATCAGCATCGTCCCCATCGGCGGGATAGCAAGCCACACCGATACTGCAAGACGGCATGCTGATTTCACCGAATTCTGCGCCCAGCGGCTCGGCCATGACGGTGAGAATTTGATCTATCTTGCGTGTGACAGCTTCCATCGATTGGATGTCTGTCAGCAAAACAGTGAATTCATCACCACCCATCCGCGCGACGGTATCCGTTTCACGCAGGCAACTTTCCAGTCGTCGAGCCACCGTGCAGAGCACCCCATCGCCTATGGCATGCCCATAGGTATCGTTAATCAGCTTGAAGTCATTAATATCCAGAAAGAGCAGCGCGAGGCAGCTCTTATGGCGACGAGCCGCGCTTAAACCTGACAGTAGCCGATCGTAGAAAAGTACCCTATTCGTTAGTTTCGTCAGTGGATCGTGATGGGCAAGGAAGCGTAATTCTTCTTCGGCTTGCATCAGGGCTGTCACGTCTCGGGCAACGCCGATGCGAACTTCCTCGTCTTCATACCAGCGAGCTGACCATAATATGTGCACAGTGCTACCATCCTTGCGGAGGTAGCGGTTGCGGAAATCAACATGGTGCTGACCGCTCATGACCCGCACAATGGATGCTTGTGTAAGCGCGAGGTCGTCAGGATGCATGTAGTTGGTGATTAACGTGCTGTTCAGTTCATCGGCACGGTAACCAAGTAGTGACTCACAGGCATCACTCACAAAGAGTATCCGACTGTCTTTATCGACCACGAAGACAGTGTCCAGCATCAGGTGCACTAGTTTGGGATAGAGCGCTTGCAGGTCAACGGGCATAGGCTAATCCGGTTAACATTGTTCAATGACAGGCAAGTTGCCAAAGAGCGATCATAACCTATGACTCAATGCCTAATACGTTGACCAGACAACGTAAGCCTTTTAGCTGGTTAAGCCCACTAGCTCCATCATGAACTTAATTCCTAGTGAAAGCAGTAATAGAACACAAACGCTCGAAAACCAAATGGTCATTAACCAGCCTAAGCGCTTCGCGAGTGGTTCTATCTGGCTATTTGCTAAATTACTTTATTAGTAGATGTGCTTCATAGCAGGTTAGTGATTAACCAAAAAACCATATCAGTTAGGAAGAGGGGTGAGCTACAGAGCAGCAGGGATTTAAAAAAGAGTTAATAGCTGCCCCAGGGTTTCCATGCCCCGCTCGCTGCGTGCTGTCCACGGGTGGCCATAGCTTAAGCGTACGCAATGCCGGAACTGCTGAGTTGCGGAAAAAATGGGGCCTGGCGCCAAGCTAACACCATGGTCGAGCGCTAGGTTAAATAAGCGTAGTGAATCCACTTTTTCAGGAAACTCTACCCACAAAAAGTAGCCGCCATCAGGGCGAGTGATACGTGTTTGGGTGGGGAAGTAGCGATCTGCAGACGCCAGCATACTGCCTTGTTGGGCTTCTAGAGCGTGGCGGAGTTTACGTAAGTGACGGTCATAGCCGCCGTGCTGTAAATAGTCGGCAATGGCTGCCTGCGAGGGAATGGAAGGCGAAATAGTCGTCATTAACTTCAGTCGTGAAATAGCGTCGGCGTAGCGTCCCCCCGCTACCCAGCCAACGCGATAACCAGGCGCCAAGCATTTCGAGAAAGAGCTGCAATGAATGACTAACCCCTCATCATCAAACGCTTTCACTGGGGTAGGCGGTGTGCTGCCAAAGTACAGCTCGGCATACACATCATCCTCTAGCATGGGGACTTGGTGCTGCTTTAATAGTTGATAAAGGGTCTGTTTTCGTTCATTGCTTAGGCTGGCGCCGAGCGGGTTTTGCAGATGGCTCATAAACCAGCAGGCTTTGATAGGTAGCGACGTCAACCGCTCTGCTAACACATCAAGGTCGATACCCTCGCGTGGATGCACTGGAATCTCCACTGCACGCAGTTTTAGCCGCTCCAATACTTGCAGGCTGGCATAAAACGCCGGGGACTCAACCGCCACTAAGTCGCCAGGTTGGGTCACGCATTGAAGGGCTAAGTTGAGCGCTTCCATCGCGCCATTGGTAATCACTAGCTCTTCCATTGGTAGCTGAATTCCTCCCAGCATGTAGCGGAGAGCGATTTGTCGGCACAGGTCGACATGCCCGGTGGTCATGTCGGCCACTACCTGCTGAGGAGAAAGCTCGCGCAGACCACGTGTCATGCTGGTGCTCAGCCGCGAAAGCGGGAAAAGCTCAGGGCTTGGGAAGGCGGACCCAAAGGGCACCGTTCGATCATCCTGCAGTGAGTCGAGTACCGAGAACACTAGCTCACTGACTTCTACTTCCGCTGGATCGGTGGGTTGCAGCGTCACACGTGGCTCGCCCAGCAAGCGCCGAGCATGTTCACGAACAAAATAGCCTGAGCGTGCTCGTGCTGTGATAAGGCCGCGATTTTCGAGTAGGTAGTACGCCTGAAACACCGTGGATGGGCTGATCCCATGGTGGCGGCTGGCCTGGCGAACAGACGGAATCCGCTCCCCAGGACCAAGCACGCCCTGACGAATCAGCGTGGCTATCTCATCGGCAAATCGTTCGTAACGTTTCATGGGATAAACCGTCGGTGCGTTGAGGATAGCACCAGGATACTCCATCACAGTTTTAGGCGGCACAGGTGAGACTCTCTGCTAGAGGGAAATGCCACTGTGACGCATGTGGGCAATTTAAAACAGGCTCAAATCCATTAATAAAAAGCATATCAGAAGGTGAATTTATAAGCTGTTTAGACTCAACTGATACGCAATATTTATCTAAAACTGCACCTGTTTGTTAGTCAGCGTAGTGGGGATAGTGGTGGTTAATAATCGGCGACGCCCCTCGACCGTATGACCTCCATTCCCTCTTTTCTGGATATCGGTATGACGCAACGCATTCCATTGCAAAACCTAACCGCTGAGGCAGCGGTTGAACACCACTCGCCTTCATCTAATGATGCCCGTCATCAGCCTTCTAGTAACAATCCGTCCAATAATAAGCCACCCAAGCTTGGGCATATTTATGTGCGAGAAATTGGTGGTTTTTTTCAACGCATCCGGCGCTGCTCAAACTGGTTGTTAATGGCGCTGTATTTTGTCTTGCCATGGATTAATTGGGGGAACCGGCCGCTGATATGGTTTGATCTTTCTGCGCAAGAGTTCCATATTTTTGCGGCGACGTTTTACCCACAAGACTTTATCTTGCTCACCTGGATCTTGGTATTGTGCGCGTTTGGCCTGTTTTTGATCACGGTAGCGGCGGGTCGCGTGTGGTGTGGCTACAGCTGCCCGCAAAGCGTTTGGACCTTTCTGTTTATCTGGTTTGAGCATCGCTTGGAAGGGCCTCGGCACCGTCGCATACGTCGTGATAACGCGCCGCGCACCTTTGACACGTTTTTGCGCAAAACCGCTAAACATACGGCTTGGCTGCTGATCGCACTGGCAACGGGGATCGCCTTTGTCGGTTACTTCACGCCGATTAGAGCGTTGGTGGTAGATTTTGTCAGCTTGAATGCGCATCCCTGGGCGCTATTTTGGATCGGCTTCTTCACGGTTTTTACGTATTTGAATGCGGGTTGGCTACGCCACCAAGTATGCCTCCATATGTGTCCTTACTCGCGTTTTCAATCGGCAATGTTCGATGCTAATACACTGATTGTTTCTTATGATGCTGCGCGTGGTGAACCTCGTCGTAATCATCATCAAAAGGGTGTTGAGGCCTCCAGTGTTGGTGACTGCATCGATTGTGAGCTGTGTGTTCAAGTATGCCCAACAGGTATCGATATTCGTGATGGACTGCAGTACGAATGCATTGGCTGTGCCGCGTGTATTGATGCCTGTGACAGCGTCATGGCACGCATTAATAAACCGCTTGGCCTCGTGCGATATACCACGGAGCGTGCATTGGAGGGGAAAGAGACTCGTTTCTGGCGTCCTCAGCTAATCGCTTACGCAGTGGCGCTGCTCTCCATGGTGGTGCTGTTAGTTGGCTTCTTGAATACTCGAGTGCCCATTGATGTGGATGTTGCGCGAGACCGCCAAGCGTTGTTTGAAACTACCGAAGGTGGGCGCATCGTCAACTACTACAATGTAACGTTGCGCAATCAAGATACTGATCCTCACCGCTATGTGTTAACGGCATCAGGCTTGCCAGGGCTGCGCTTACAAGGCATGGAAACCATTGACGTAGAGGCTAACGAGACTCGTCGCTTACGAGTTGCTCTCAGCGCCGATGAGCGTGTTTTGACTCAACCCAGCCACCCCATTGAGCTGCGCTTTACATCGCAGGAAGAACCATCGGTAACGCGTGTTAGTGAAACGCGTTTCCTGGGGCCGTCGAGATAACCGTCTTTTTCTTGGTCAAGATGATGACGTTGCCTAGCGATGCTGCCTTTTAGAAAAATCTAGTGGGCAGCATCGGTTGTTTTTAGTACTTTCTGCATACTTGCGTTAATACGCTTCACTGTTGTACCGCGCAACTTACAAACATGAGATATATCGCCTCTAGCGGGCGATACCACTTATAGAATTCTTTATATTGGTTTTTTTGAGCTGACATCAATTGGTTACGTTATAAAAATAGCAACTTTGCTAATTATCAGAGATCATATGTAAATGTAAAAAACGCTTACGCATGAATCATCGCGGTATATTTCAAGGTAGAGCATGGTGACATCTAACTTATTTTCGCTTGATGATTTCCCAATAGGGTGCATGGTTACCGACTATAAGCGTCGGATTCTCTATAGTAATCGCTATCTTGAACAATATCACGGTTATTCAACGAACGATTTGTTAGGCGCCGATTTGTTCGTTTTGTTGAGCAAAGCGTCACAGATTATGTATGACACTTATATAGTGCCTATTTTAGTTCGGGAAAAGCAGTGCGACGAAATACGGCTTTCAATGGTGACTCGTTCTACAAGTACCCTACCAATCGTGGTGAGTGTGCTTTGCGATGATAGTGCTAATGAGCGTATTTTCTGGAGTGTTAGTAGTTCTAGCCGGTCTGACCAGTTATTTCAGGAGTTGACGGAAACTAAAAAGCTTCTTGAGCAGAAGGTCTCTTTGCTACGTACTTTATCAGATACCGATCAGTTGACCGGTTTGCCTAACCGCGCCGCTTTGACCAAGCACCTTGATCAGAAAATCATTGATTTACAGAAAAATGATATGGCGTTTGCGCTTGCATTTGTTGACCTGGATGGCTTTAAAGAGGTGAATGATCGCTATGGTCACCATATGGGCGATAAAATTCTTCAATTAGTAGCCAAACGCTTGGCTAGCAATTTAAGAAGCGACGATTTAATTGCGCGTTTTGGTGGTGATGAGTTTGTTATTTTTTTAAATGGACGCTTCAGTGCCGGTTTAGTCGAAGAGTCACTTTCTCGACTGATTAATAAACTTTCAGAACCCTTTGATATAGATTCTGTGTTGTTAAAGCTCTCTGCCAGCATAGGCGTTACCCTCTATCCGCAATCGGAAGAGGTAGAGCCTGACCAGTTGATTCGTCAGGCCGATCAGGCGATGTATCAAGCAAAGGTGTCAGGCAAAAATCAGATTTGTTTATTTAATGTGGGTAATGAACAAGTCCAAAAAGGCAAACAATCAGAGTTAAATGCTATTAGAGCTGCGATGAGTGCTGATCAGTTTGAACTTTATTTCCAGCCCAAAATTAATATGCTCACGGGGAGGGTGATTGGGGCTGAAGCACTCATACGCTGGAACCACCCTAGTGAAGGATTAAAAGAACCCGCCACTTTTTTACCTGTGCTGAATAATACGTCGACCGGCGTGGAACTGGGGCGATGGGTTATCACTAGCGCACTTCGCCAGCTTCAGGAGTGGCTTCAGCAAGGCCTGGATTTACATGTCAGTGTCAATATCGATGGATATCACTTGCAGCATTCCCAATTTCTCTGCGATTTAAGCCACATACTTGCGGATTTTCCTGATTTACCAAAACAGCGACTTGAGCTTGAGGTGTTGGAAACAAGCACTATTGAGGATGTTAGCCATGTTTACTCGGTGCTCAATGCTTGCCGTATGATGGGAATCCGCATCTCATTAGATGACTTTGGTACCGGGTACTCCTCTTTAAGCCATCTTAGAGATCTATCAGTTGATACACTAAAAATTGATCGTAGTTTCGTTCAAAATATGCTGTCTAGCGCTGGAGATTTAGCGATTCTTAAAGGTGTTATTGGTTTTGCAGGCGCATTCGAATGTGATTTGGTCGCTGAAGGCGTTGAAACGCTTCAACATAGCCAACAGCTTATTGAGCTTGGCTGCGAATGTGGGCAAGGATATTTTATTGCCCGCCCAATGCCCGCTCATGCTTTCAAACCCTGGGTTGAAGAGTGGCATCAGTACGCGTTTAAAAAGCAATTCAAACGTCATCGATAGTTAATGTTTGGTATATAAAACCGTTAAGCTAAGGGAGCAAAGCAAACGTGTTGACGAAAGAGCGAGTCATAGCTCGTAATAATGTAACCGTTGTTGGATCAGGCAATAAAATCCTGATGCTCGCTCACGGTTTTGGCTGTGACCAACATATGTGGCAGTACCTTATCCCCCAGCTTGAAGAGCACTACACGCTGGTCTTGTTTGACTATGTAGGATCAGGTCAATCAACAATTTCTGCCTTCAGCGAGTCACGCTATAATACGCTGGAAGGTTATGCTCAGGATATTACCGATATTTGCGATGCTCTCAATTTGAGCGAGGTGCATTTTGTTGGGCATTCTGTTAGTTGCAATATTGGCCTCTTAGCGGCTATTGCCAGCCCCGAGCGATTCGCTAGTCATATTATGATTTGTCCCTCGCCTTGTTTTCTCAATATGCCACCCAACTATTACGGTGGCTTTGAGCGTGGTGATCTGGAAGAACTAATTGGCTTAATGGATCGAAATTATATCGGATGGGCTAATTATCTGGCACCACTGATTATAGGGTCTGGGACGTCTCAGGCGTTAATTGGAGAGCTCTCCAGCAGTTTCTGTTCAACCGATCCGTTAGTGGCGAAAACCTTTGCGCGAGCTACTTTCTTTTCGGATTACCGACATTTACTACCTCAAGCGAAACAACCAGCGCTAGTGCTTCAAAGCGAAGTAGACTCCCTTGCTAGCCCTGAAGTAGGGCGTTATATCCATACGCAAATGCCTCATAGCACACTGCGTGTTATGGCAAGCGAGGGGCACTGTATCCACATGACGCATCCAGAGCTTGTCGCTCGGGAAATTAACGCCTGGTTAGAGGGTAGGCGTTAACGTTTGAGTAGAACATGTCGCAGGTTAGTTAGAGCTTGCAGGGCAAGAGGTGCTAGCTCTTGCCCTGGACGATTAGCATAACGGCTTAGTATGTTTTTATTATCTAGTCTTTTGTTTATAAACGTATTTTTATCGAATTAAGTTTTTCAAAGAATTGCTTATTGACGTAAGGATGCGGTGGCATCTTGTGGGCCATGAACAACATCTTTAAGTTCGACGTGCCGTATTTCATCAATATCAGTTAGCTCATCTAAATCGAAATGAATATAGTTAAGGCTGTCGTAAGAGCGTATGTGGAAGTGCCGTTGCTGGAGGTCAATCAATGACGTCCAGGAGGTGTACTCAGACGTGTAGATGCGATTATTGTTAACGCCTGGGGCCGCAATGTTTTCAATAGAATCATGGAAACGGTTGTCGATAGTAATGCCGCGCGGACGGTCAAAATTATTCATTACATGCGCCAGCGTGGTGATTGCATTATCAGCATCTTCCGCTTTTTCGGAAAACTGAGAATAGTAAACGGCGCGTACAAAGCGGCCAACTGATGTGTTTGAAGCGGGGAGCCCAGCAGTGGCGATGCCTGAATCAGGTTGGGTGAGTGTGACCCCATTAAGCTCCAATTTTGATTGATCAATGTTGCTTAAAAATGTGTAGTTGTTCAGGTTAGTCATATGCCAGGAAAATTCTGGCCCATTCGTCATAACACCTAGCGGGTTATCAATAATATTTTGTTCACCGTTAGCAAACTCGATCACAATTGAATTACCCGTAGCGTCGTGCAGGGTGTAATGGAACGGTGTTTTTAGTAACCCATGGGGTAGTAATGAAGTGACTAATACAGGCTGTTCTTCTAATGCCTGTTTGACTTCGTCAACTGTATCAAACTGAGAAAGCGTCCAGGCACCTAAGTCGATAGCGGCTAGCACTGCTTGTGTGTTGTCGACCATATCTACGGGACCTTCTGTACTCGCGAATGCCAGCACGCTAAATGTTAGGCCTTTGTCATTAAGTCCTTCTGCTACTTTTACGTCTCCTGAAACTGGGTCAGGTACGCTAATCGCTACAAATGCGTTTTGACCAGTAAAGTCCAGTGCATGATGTTTGTCAGCTTGCGAACCAAAGGTAGTGCCTTCAGGAAAGTAAGATACCTTGTAAGGTAATTCCATGGGCAATTCCATGGTGCGGCCCGCATAGTAGTGATCATTTGCGTCGCTATAGAGAAGGGAAGTGCAAGCAGATACGGTGGGTGCTATGGCGATACTGGCAACGGCGATACATAGCGGCGCTAAACGAGGTTTAGAAAGACGTAGCATCATATATTCTCTCTCAAATCAGATAGGAGTTATCAAGCACTACAGCAAACTATAGCGTAATTTATTAAAAAGTAACTTAAGCAAACGTTAGTTTGTGTGAGGCTGATAGTTGTTATTTTTTAGATAATACTAAGCGATCACAAAAATAAGTGAGTGTGTTAAGTAAGAAATCCGTAACCGTATCAGTGCGTGTCGTTAATGCTGAGTAAGAGCGTAAAGGTAGTGCCTTTTTCGACATCGCTTTCGACCCGCACGTCACCTTTATGCCACTGAGCAATTGAGCGAACAATGGCTAGTCCTAAGCCGCCTGAGCCTGCCACTCCGCTTCGTGCTGGATCGCAGCGATAGAACCGTTCAAACACTCTTGACAGATCGTCTGGTGAGATGACAGGCCCATGATTATGAATGTGTAACTCAATTTGGTTTTCAACGTTTTTGGTATAAATACGGATAGGTGTTCCTGAACGTCCATGGCGTAGGGCATTAGCGATTAGATTGGCTAATGCCGTGCGCAATAGATCGCAGTTGGCAAGTACGCTACCACTAGTGTGATTTATCAACGTGCGGTTGTCGTCTTCCGCCATGCCCTCGAAGTAATCACATAGCTGGGTGACTAGCTCACTGATATCGACGCGCTCCTTGGAAATATCACTTGATGGGCTTTCAGTACGGGCTAGGAATAGCAGGCTGTCGATCATTCTTGATAAGCGCTCATACTCTTCGATATTCGATTCAAGTACCTGGCGATATTCCAAATTACTTCTTTCCCGGCGCAACGTATGTTGTGTTTGCCCTAATAAATTGGTTAAGGGGGTGCGCAACTCATGAGCCATATCGGCTGAGTGGCGAGAGAGTTGTGAGAAGCCTTCTTCTAATCGACCCAGCATACGGTTCAGGCCTTGGCTAAGACGGTTGATCTCTTCCGTTTCCCCAGTCACGTTCAAGCGTCGATCCAATTGGCGGATGTCAATGCGATTGGTCTGTTCTGCCAGACGGCGCAGCGGTTGAAGTCCCTGTCGGCTGACCCCCCAGCCAAGCAAAAAAGCCAGGAATGCGCCAGTCACTAATGCCACCCATAGTTTGAGCCGATAGGCAGCGAGCATCTGATTTCGCTCATTTAACAGCTTGCCTGCGACCAGGGTTAATGGCTGGCCATTTTGTTCAAGAGTGTGCCATGCCAGTCTCGCCTGGATTGATTCAGGCATATCACTAAAGCGAACGGATGGCGTCATTGGCAGTGTCGGCACGGGCACATTGCTGGGATTAACCTCAATGAGCACCTTTCCTTCGCTATCAAGTACCCACAGCAGGCTGTCGCGATTGCCTAGCATGTTGGCATAGAGCTGAGGGCGCTGGTGAAGCATCGCGATACTTTCGCTATCGTCAAGCAGCGCCTCCATACGCTCCAGGCGTCCATGCAGCATTTGGTCATCACGCCATGCTATTTCACGGGTTAACGAATGGTAGAGATAGGTGCCGATACTTCCCAGCAGTAGTGTGCTGACAAGGGCAAAAAGTAGCGATAGGCGCGTTGCTAGAGAGTTTAATGCTGGCATTAGGAACGATCCTCAAGCACATAGCCCATGCCACGCTCGGTGTGGATTAGTTTAGTGGGAAAGGGGTCGTCGACTTTAGCGCGAAGTCGCCGCACAGCTACTTCGACGACGTTGGTATCGCTGTCAAAGTTCATCTGCCAAACCCGAGAAGCAATATAGGTACGTGATAGCACTTCGCCTTCCCGGTCGAGAAACAGCTCTAAAAGCGCAAATTCTTTGTTGGTGAGTGCAAGTCGCTCGCCCTGGCGGGTGACTCTGCGGCGCAAAACATCCATTGCTAAATCGGCTACGCGAAAATGCTCTCTCTCTCGAGGCGGGCTGCGGCGTAACAGCGTACGTACTCGGGCTAATAGTTCGACAAACGAGAAGGGCTTGACTAAGTAATCGTCTGCGCCCAGTTCCAGCCCCTTGACGCGATACTCTACGGCATCGCGCGCGGTCAGAAAAAGCACCGGTACCTGACTTCGCTGGCGGACCAGTTGTAGCAACTGCCAGCCGTCAAGGCCGGGCAGCATGACATCAAGGATGATCAAGTCGAATTCGCACTCTTCAATGTAGTGCTGTGCATCGTATCCATCGCGAGCTACCTCAACAGCATAGCCCGATTCACCAAGCCCTCTGCTCAGGTAATCAGCGGTTTTTTGCTCGTCTTCTACTATCAGGATACGCATACAGTCACCCCGCGAAATCGACACAGAGTAGCCGGATCGGACGCTTTTTCACATTACAAATCTGTAATGCTGCCGTCAGGTGTTTGACGAGGTCGAGCTGTCAGGATGATGCCATCACTTGATAAGGAGACTTTCATGACATCACGACGTGCTCGCCTGCCTCTGCTTGGCGCTGTCTTGTTGGCCGGTAGCGTACTTGCCGATACCGGGCCGCTCCAGCAGCAGACACTGTCACTGGATCTGGCTAATCGCTTAGTGAATGCCACCTTGGAAGCGTGTCATGCCGATGGCCGCACTGCGGTAGTCGCCGCAGTAGATCGTGGTGGCAATCTGGTTGCTCTGCAACGCGATGACAACATCGGCCCCCACAACACGTTGGCCGCCCAACGCAAAGCATTTACATCGTTGTCGACGGGCAGTACCAGTCGCGCGTTATCTGAACATGCTCGCCAAGACCCTGAGTCGGCAAACCTAAACACGTTGGATGAATTGCTGCTGTTGGGGGGCGGTGTGCCGCTCCGAATCGAGGGTGAACTAATTGGCGCCCTTGGTGTTGCCGGGGCGGGTGGTTCTGCCATCGACGAAGGCTGTGCCCTAACGGCTATCAACAGCGTGATACCGCAGTAAATCCCACAAAGACCACTTTACTCCTATCACCCTAAAAGGATGTTGTTATGAAACGATTGTCTGCTTTTTTTGCCGGTATTGCTCTTAGCAGTGTTGCTGCCACAGCACTGGCGGCTGATAACCCGCTGAGTGTTCATGTCCTCAATATTCAGAACGGCCAGCCCTCTCCTGGCGTTGATGTGGGGCTTGAGCGCCATACCGATACGGGCTGGGAATTGCTGGCAACGGCAACTACCGACGATGCAGGCCGTGTATCAGCCCTTTATCCCGCTGGTGAAGCGTTCTTGCCTGGCACTTACCGTGTCACGTTTGAAACCGGTGAATGGTTTGAAGCGAATGACACCGCGACGTTTTTTCCCAATGTGCCAGTACCTTTCGTCGTGGAAGAGGCCGATCAGCACTACCACATTCCGCTACTACTTAGCCCCTACGGCTACTCAACGTACCGTGGGAATTAAGGTTACGGAGCAATCATTGATGAGTTGTTCTATTTATTAAGCACTCTATTTATTAACCACGCTATCTCTTAACTGCTCTATTTATTAATAAATCAATTTATTAGTTAACCAATTAAAACGAGTGAGAATGAATCATGAAAGTAATTAACATCGTCGCTGCCATCGCTCTTGCACTGGTCTCTGGTGTTGCATTAGCAGAGCGCGGTTCGGGTGAAGATAATCAAATCGCTTATCCAGAATCAACGTCTCAGCAGCACAGCGGTGCTATTGGGCACAATGCCTTGGCTGATCTGCCTGTCCGAAATCGTTAAGCCGCTATGGCGTGGTTTTATTAAACGTTTAGAGTAGGTGTATGCCCAGCGGCCTCTTTGATAGAGGCCGTTGTCGTTCTGTTTAGTAATCTTTCTCCTTCCTTCCTTCCTTCCTTCCTTTCCTTTCTGCTAAGACCTTGCTGATGAATGACTTGCTTATCGTCGTGCTCAAGTAACAAAACAAAATAACCAGTTTGGTCATTTCTATACTTCGGTCACGTTGTGCCGGAACAAAGCTCGGCAGTAAGCTCCAAACCCAGGCTTGCATAGCCTGCAGGCTAAAAAACAATTACTAAAAAACGCTAGGAGAAACGCAATGTTCAAGAAAACCGCTATTGCCGCGTCGGTCATTATGATGTCGATCACGACAGCGCAGGCTGAAGATACTTATCGCATTGGTATTACCCAAAACAACGTCGGTGTTGATAGTTATCAAACGACTTATGAAAGTGCGTTTGAAGCCGCCGCTGAAAAGGCTGGCAACGTCGATATCGTGGTGTTAGATGCCGGTGGTGATGTCGCTCGTCAGATTGGTCAGATGCAGGATCTTATTCAGCAGCGTGTCGACGCCATTATTATCTGGCCAACCAATGGGCAGGCCGTTATTCCGGCTATACGCCAAGCACATAATGCTGGCATTCCGGTGGTCGTCACTAACTCTAAAATTGCTGAAGCAGGGCTCGAGTTCATCGCTGCCTTCTCTGGCCCAGATAATGTCCAGCAAGGTATTTCGTCTGCGGAAATGATGTGTGATGCCTTGGGAGGAGAAGGGCAGATCGTTCAGATTGCTGGTCAGCCGGGTTATACCACTGCTATGGAGCGTGCGACCGGTTTCGAGGACCGTCTTGCAGAAGCTTGCCCTGGTGTTGAGCTGCTGGAAACGCAGCCTGGTAACTGGAATCGTGAGCGAGCTCAGCGGGTTATGGAAGATTTTCTAACCAAATATGATCGTATTGATGGTGTCTATTCTGGCGATGACAACATGGGTGTCGGTGCACTGAATGCTGCAAAAGGTGCTGACCGAGCCGATGACATTGTGTTCATTGGCGCCACTAATTTCGCCGTTGGTTACGACGCGATCGAGCGTGGTGAATATTACGGTTCTATCTATCAGTCACCTGTAGATGATGCGGAAGCTGCACTACAAACGGCCCTGGACGTATTAGCTGGCGAAGAAGTGCCGAAGATGAACTTCTTTGAGACCCCCAAAATCACCGCTGACAACGTCAGTGAATTTGACCGTCCCGTTTTCTGAGATCACGCATGCTCCTGGGGCGATAGGCGCTTAGTTTGTCGACTCTGGGAACCAGCATGCGCCTGAAGGCAGGGTTCCTGCGCCGGAGTGCTCGGTAAGCGTCAATGGATGACACGCTTGTCCATTGCGCTAACCGGTGCTTTCCAAGGTGATTTTATACAGGTGATTAGCATGGCTTCCGCAGAACAATCAAAATCCAGGCTGCCGACAGGAAAGCTTAGCAAGGCAGGCGTAATGAGCTTTCTATCGGCTCAGGGGATTCTTATTTTTTTCCTGCTCGGCATGTTCGTTTTTTCGTTCTTTTCTGAGCAGTTTCTCTCCCAGTCGAACATCATGACCGTGATCCGTCAGGCATCCATTATTGGCATCATCGCAGTCGGTGTCACGGTGGTGATCATTGGCGGCAATTTGGATCTTTCCGTGGGGTCGATGCTGTCGTTCTCGACAGTATTGGTGGTGGATTTACACGACAAGGTTGGCCCCACCAATGCGATTCTCATGATGTTTGCATTAACGCTTATGATCGGTGCCGTGAATGGCATTTTGATCGGCTTTTTACGTCTTAATTCGCTCATTGTGACGTTGGCTATGCTGTCAGCGATTCAGGGGTTTGTGCTGATTTATAGCGGTGGTCAGAACGTTGACATTGCCGACCAAGAGGGGACGTGGTTCGCCTTCTTTGGACGTGGCTATTTAGGAGGAATCGCCGTTCCAATTCTGCTGTTTGGTTTGCTGGCCATTCTGGTGCAAGTGGTGATGAGCTACACAGGATACGGGCGACGCATCTTTGCTGTAGGTGGTAATCCGATGGCCGCTGTTTACTCCGGTATTCGTAAGAACTGGTGTGTGTTCAGTACTTATCTGATTTCAGCGTTCTGCGTGGCATGTGCGGCACTAGTACTTGGCTCCCGAGTCATGGGCTCCCAAAACAATGTTGGCCAAGGTTATGAGCTGCTAGTACTGGCCGGCATCATTCTTGGTGGCACTAGTTTATTGGGCGGCGCTGGCAGTATCTGGAAAACCGTAGTGGGCGTGCTGATTTTGGGCTTTATCCAGAATGGGCTGCTGTTGATGGGTTATCCCTATTACATCCAGTGGATCGTAACCTGGGTAATTATCATTCTGGCCGTATGGCTGGATCTCGCTAACAAGCGTAAGAGCTTGTTCACGACCCACTCATAACGCGGAGGAATGCACTATGACGTCAATTAAAGGGTTCTTCCGTGGCAGGACAAAAATCCAGCCAATCTGGGTGTTTGTTATCGCTCTCTTTATTTTCTTCAGCTTTATGTCGGAGTACTTCCTGTCGTTCGGCAATATCACCAACATTTTGGTGCAGACCTCCACCATCGGCTTGATTGCATTGGGCATGACCTTAGTCATGATCAACGGCAACATCGATTTATCCGTGGGCGCGATATTGGGGCTAGCCGCTTCGCTTGCGGTAGGTTTGCAAGAGATCAGTATGACGCTGGCAATTCTTGCGGCACTTGGGTCGGGTATATTGCTGGGCGCGATCAATGGCCTAATTGTATGGAAAACCGGTGTAAATGCTTTCATCGTGACGCTAGGAGCCATGTTGGGCATCAGGGGACTGATTTTTCTATATACCGGCGAGCAGTCGTTTTATGCGATGAATTTTGCCTTCTCTGATTTTGGTACCAGCACCATCGGACCTTTTCCAGTATTGGCCATTATCTTCCTGATTTGCACATTGATCATGCATCTAGTGCTAACGCGAACCGGCCATGGCCGTAACACTTTTGCGGTAGGCGGAAACCCAGAAGCCTCGATAGATGCAGGGATTCGGTTGGGGCGCCACATGATGATCAATTTCATTATTGTTGGCTTCTTTGCTGCACTGGCGGGCGTGATGCTAGCGAGTCAGATGGGTGCTGCGACACCGAATTTGGGGCGTGACTACGAGCTTTGGGTGATTACCGCAGTTGTTTTAGGTGGCACCAAGCTGACCGGTGGCTACGGCAGTATTGTCGGCACCCTAGGTGGTGTTCTTGCCATCGGCATTCTACGTAACGGCATGAATTTAATGCAGGTGCCTGCTTTTTATGTACTGGTGATTCTAGGCGCGATCCTCATATCGGTATTGATTATCGACAAGAAACTCAATGCACCCTCAACCAAGGAGGTGCGGATATGAATTCTCCTATCCAGTCTCGTCGGCCGATTGATGCTGCGCCGATACTTGAGCTTAAAGGTATTACCAAGCGCTTCCCCGGAGTGGTGGCACTCAACAACGTGGATTTCGACGTTCGCCCCGGCGAGGTGCATGCCTTGCTGGGTGAGAACGGCGCTGGAAAATCGACCTTGATGAAAGTATTGGCCGGTAAGCACCAGGCGAATGAGGGCAAGATCATTCTCGGTGGTGAGGAGATGGCCTTTGAAAACCCTAAGCATGCCAAGCGTGCAGGGGTCGTTCTGATCCATCAGGAGCAGTCGTTGGTATCTGAAATGACGGTGGCCGAAAACATCTTTCTAGGCAGCCTGCCAAGAAAGCCGTTCAACCGTGTTGACTGGCGTAAGCTGCGCGAGGATACCAATAAAATTCTTGAAACGCTCAAGTGCGGTTTTCAGCACGATGACTTGGTTGGGTCGCTATCGATTGCTAAGAAACAGATGGTGGAGATTGGTCGAGCGCTGGCGTTTACCCCACGCGTCGTGGTGTTTGATGAGCCGACGGCGTCGCTCACCGACCATGAAAAACCAGTGCTTTACGACGTGATCAATTCATTGTGTGAGCAAGGTGTAGGGATTGTTTATATCTCCCACCGCATGGACGAGATTTTCCACCTCTCTCATCGTATTTCCGTGCTGCGAGACGGTGAGTACACCGGCACCGTCAATACAGCGGATACCAACGAAGACGAGATTACCCGCATGATGATCGGCCGCAGTTTGGAGCTCGATCATGCCAGTAAACCCAGTGACTTCGGCGACAACCTACTGGAAGTACGCAATCTCTCAGTGAAGCGAGTGTTTGAAGATGTCAGCTTTAACGTTCGCAAGGGTGAGATTGTCGGCATGTATGGCCTGGTCGGCGCGGGACGCTCTGAAGTGGCAGAGACGATCTTCGGTTTGCGAACGCCTTCTGCTGGCGAGGTCGTGCTGGATGGCGAGGTGGTGAGTTTTCGTAACTCCCACGATGCAGTCGTCAATGGTGTTGCTTTAGTGCCAGAAGATCGCAAGGACCAAGGGCTGATATTGGGGATGAACTGTCGAGACAACATGACGCTGGCAAGTCTTTCTAGCGTGTCGTCACTGGGTTTTATGACCAGTTCTAAAGAGCGCGAAGTTTACGACAAATATCACCAAGCAATGAAAATCAAAACGCCCAGCTGGCGCCAGAAGGTAGGCAATTTAAGCGGCGGGAACCAGCAGAAGATCGTCATCGGCAAGTGGCTGCACACGCATCCTAAATTACTCATCTTGGATGAGCCTACCCGGGGCATTGATGTCGGCTCTAAATCTGAAATTCACACCTTGGTTAAAGACTTAGCCAAATCTGGCTATGCCGTATTGGTGATTTCTTCCGAGATGCCAGAAGTGCTTGGCCTGAGTAATCGGATTATTGCCATGTATGACGGCCGTGTTACCGCTGAGTTTGATGGTGACAACGTCAGCGAAGACGAGCTAGTGCAAGCGATTACCGGCATGGGTAAGCAGGCGCAGGCGAGCTAGCTCGCCACATAGCGACTGGTGCGCTCTGCAAAGAGCGCATACAGACCACTTCAAACGTATAAGGAATGTTCCATGCAACCTTTTGTTTATGATGGCCTGCCATCCCGCGTAGTGTTCGGACGGGGCACTCTCTCGCAACTAAGTGAAGAGCTTGAGCATCTCGGTTGCTCGCGCGCTTTGGTGCTAGCAACGCCCCAGCAGCACGAGCAGGCAAACCGTGTACTAAAGCAACTAGGTGAGAAGGGGGTTGGCCTTTATGCTGACGCCGTTATGCATACGCCTGCCGAGGTGACCGAGCGTGCCTTGCAGGTGGTGGAAGAGCTTAACGTGGATTGCACGGTTGCCATTGGCGGAGGCTCGACCATTGGGTTAGGTAAAGCCATTGCATTGCGCACTGGCTTGCCACAGATCGCTATTCCCACCACGTATGCTGGTTCCGAGATGACGCCGATCCTGGGTGAAACCCGAGATGGTATCAAGACCACTCAGCGCACCCTGGATGTATTGCCGGAAACGGTGATTTATGACGTTGACCTTACCTTAACGCTGCCCGCGGTGATGTCGGGGACGAGTGGTATAAACGCAATTGCCCATGCGGTAGAAGCGCTTTATGCCCGTGACTGTAATCCGGTGATTGCGCTAATGGCAGAGGAAGGCATTGCGGCGTTGGCGAGAAGCCTGCCTGTGATTGCCAGCGACCCTACCAATACTGACGCCCGCTCTGATGCGCTGTATGGCGCTTGGCTGTGCGGTACTTGTCTTGGGTCGGTGGGCATGTCGTTGCACCACAAGCTTTGTCATACCTTAGGTGGCTCCTTTAACCTTCCTCATGCAGAGACGCACACCATTGTGCTACCTCATGCGCTGGCTTATAACGCGCCAGCGGTGCCAGATGCGATAGCCCGCATTAGTCGTGCGCTAGGGTGTGACGATGCGGCTGCTGGTCTTTACGACCTGGGACGAGCCGTCGGCGCGCCGAGCGCGCTTTCCGAACTAGGATTTAGCGTGGAAGATGTTGAGCGGGCCACGGATATAGCTACCCGCAACCCTTATTGGAATCCTCGGAACGTCGAGGCCAAAGGGATCCATCGCTTGTTAAGTGATGCCCAGTCGGGTCATCGGCCGCAAGCGGATAGTGGGGGTGAGCAATGAACACCCTGTTTATTAACGCCACTATTATCACAATGGATCCGCAGCTAGGTGAGCTAAGCAGCGGCCAAGTACTGGTTGAGGATGATCGGATTGCCGCGGTGGGCCATGACCTGACCGAAGACTCCAAGGCACAAAATGCCGAGATCATTGACTGTGGCGGCGGCATCCTTATTCCTGGGCTGGTGAATGCCCATATGCATACCTGGCAGACCGGCCTACGCGGCGTTGCCGCTAACTGGACGCTGCTTGAGTATTTCCGCCATGTGCATCGTGGGTTGGCCGCACTCTTCACGCCGAATGATATTTACATCGCTACCCGCATGGGCGCGATTAATCAGCTTAACTGCGGCACCACCACGCTGGGTGACTGGTGCCATAACAACCCCACCCCCGAGCATACAGACGCTGCTGTTTGGGGACTAAAGGAGTCAGGCATTCGGGCGCTGTTTATGCACGGCTCTCCCAAGCCCGACCCCAAACCTGGCCAACCGCACTTTAGTGAAATTCCCCACCCGCGCCATGAAATCGAGCGGCTGCTTGGCGGTGAGTTGTCTGACCCTGACGGACTGGTCACCTTGGGGATGGCCATTCTGGGGCCACATTACTCCACCCTGGATGTCACGTTGCAGGATTTTGCCCTGGCCAAGGAGTTTGGTCTGGTTGCCTCGATGCATCAGGGCGGCGGCGAGGCTGTGGCGCCCGGTGCCTGGGACGAAGTAGAAGCACGCGGTCTGCTGGGTCAAGACATCAACATTGTTCATGGCCAGAGCCTGGATGAGGGCCAGATGTCTCGGTTCTGCGCCAGTGGCGTCACATTTTCGGTGGCACCGGAAAATGAAATGACACAAGGCCATGGCTTTCCAGTGACCGGACTGGTTCGCCAGCACGGCGGCGTGGTGTCCTTGGGAGTGGATCTTGAGTCCGTGCTTTCCGGCGACATGTTCAGCGTAGCCCGAGCTGCTCTAGGGATGCAGCGCGCCCTGGATAACGATGCCTCTCGCCGTGAGCAGGGCAAGATACCCGACACCTCGACCATTACCACCCGTGAAGCGCTGGGCTGGATCACACTGGATGGGGCAAAAGCCCTCGGGCTTGACGACCGCATTGGCAGCCTGACTCCAGGCAAACAGGCTGACTTGGTGCTGTTGGATAGCAACCAGCTCAATATGCAGCCAGTTAACGATCCCGTTTCTACGGTCGTTATGCAAACAAGCCTTGCCAACGTCGACAGCGTCATGGTGGCAGGGCAGTTCAAAAAACGTGGCGGCCGTCTATTGATAGAGACCGAACAGGGAATTGTTGAGCTTGCCAAGTCTGGCCACCGAATTCACGCCGAATTGCTGGCGCGTGAAGTGCAATCGACACAGGAGGCAACCTCATGACAACCGTTCCTACCACGCACCCTTCGCCCTCAAAAGTGGCTTGGGTTGGTTTGGGTAAGTTGGGTTTACCTATGGCCGCCAGGATTATTCAATCAGGCACTGCCGTTCAAGGGTTTGACCTTTCGGCTGAACGCCTTGTTCTCGCTGAAAAAATAGGCATCACGCCCCATCAACAGCTTGCCAGTGCGGTGGCTGACTGCGGCTTGGTGTTTGTCTCCATTCCTGATGACCGCGCCTTGATCAATCTGTGTCTTGAATCCGGAGGGCTGGTGCGCCACATGATGCCTGGCAGTATCTTGATTGAGACGAGTACGGTGAGTGTTGAAGCCTCAGCACGTGTCGCTGAAGCGGCAAAGGCTCAGGGTCTTGAATATCTGCGCAGCCCCGTATCAGGCAATCCAGTGGCAGCAGAGGCTGGCACGCTGTCGGCGATGGTGTCTGGCCCGCGCGAAGCACTGGCAACGGCGAAGCCCGTATTTGACGCTTTTACTAAAGCACAATATTGGCTGGGCGATGAAGAGCAGGCCCGAGTGGCCAAATTGGCGATCAACCTGATGATCGCCGTGAGTGCCGGAATGATGAGTGAAGCACTGACGCTAGCGCGTAAAGGCAACATTGAATGGGACGCTATGCTGGAACTGATTTCCGACAGTGCGGTGGGGTCTCCGATGGTGAAGTACAAGGTGCCGCCGCTTTCCCAGCGCGATTTTACGTCGACGTTCTCAGCCGCCCAGATGGCCAAAGATCTTGATCTCATTCTCGATTGTGCCCATGGCACAGGGGTATCAACACCACTGGCCGCACAAATGCGTGAAGCCTATACAGCGCTTATCGCAACAGGGCACGGCGATGATGACTACATCGCCACCGTACATCATACCGAGCGCCTTTCAGGACTAGGTGAGCCAATGCCTGCACAGCAGGGAGGGCAAACACATGCGTAACTTAACCACCGACAACATTACCGCGGCAGTGATTGATGAATTTTCCAGCTGTGATGATGAACGGCTTAAAACGCTGCTTAATGGCTTAGTAAAACACTTGCATGCCTATTTGCGCGAGGTGAAGCCCACCGAGAAAGAGTGGACCCAGGCGATTGAGTTTCTCACCCGAGCGGGGCAAATGTGTGACGACGAACGTCAGGAGTTCATCCTGCTATCTGACACCCTTGGCGTGACCATGCTAGTGGATGCGATTAACCACGCAAGCAGTGATCCCAAGATTACCGAAAGCACGGTGTTGGGCCCTTTTTATGTTGAAAACCCTCCCCAAGCAAACCAAGGCGACGCCATTAACTGGGGCGTGGAAGGTGAGCCGTTATTCATCGAGGGAAACGTGCACGATGCCCAGGGCAAGCCTTTGGCAAATGTCACTATTGATGTTTGGCAGTCCGACAGCGAAGGGTTTTACGACGTCCAAAAGCCTGAGCTTGAAAATGCCTCGCTGCGCGCTCGCTTTCACACGGACAGTCAGGGCCATTACGCCTTCTGGACGGTGACGCCCTCGCCTTATCCGATTCCGACGGATGGGCCGGTCGGCAAAATGCTCGAAATTACTGGGCGCCATCCTTATCGGCCTGCCCATGTGCATTTCATGTTGATGGCGCCGGGGTACGAAACCTTGGTCACGCAAATCTTCGCTGAGAATGATCCCTACCTCGATTCTGATGCGGTATTTGGCGTGAAAGACTCACTGGTCAAGGAGTTTTCTCAGCAGCCAGCGGGGCAGGCACCCGATGGCCGGCAGATGAAAACACCTTACCGCTACTTTCATTACGACTTCGGCTTAAAGACGGCCTGAGCGTCTTACCCTGAACGCCCGGCTCGAACTGAGCTGGTTAAACCGAAAGAGGAAATGACATGACAACGATTGATCAAAAAGCTATCGCAACACTGTTTACTGAAGCACGTACTCACAACGTTTGGCAGGACCGTGAGGTAAGTAAAGAAACCCTACGCGAACTGTATAACCTAATGCATTTCGGCCCCACATCCATGAACTGCCAGCCGTCGCGGATTATTTTTCTAACCACCGATGCTGCAAAAGAGCGCTTGAAGCCTGCGCTGTTACCAGGCAACCAGGAGAAGACCATGAAAGCCCCAGTGGTGGCTGTGGTTGGCTTTGATACCGAGTTTTATGAGCACTTGCCGCGCATGTTTGCCCATAATAAAGATGCCAAGTCGTTGTTCGAAGGTAAGCCGGACTTTATTCACTCCACAGCCTTCCGCAATAGTTCCATTCAGGGTGGCTATCTTATCTTAGCGGCGCGCGCACTCGGCTTGGATGCAGGCCCCATGTCCGGCTTCAACAATGCAGCCGTGGATGAAGAGTTCTTCCCGGACGGCAAAGTGAAGAGCAACTTCCTGTGTAACTTAGGCTATGGCGATGCCAGCGCATTGTTCCCCCGTGGTGATCGCTTCTCCTTCGATGAAGTATGCCAGGTGCTATAACAAGTGCGATAACAGGTACTTTAAACCCGACAGATAAAGCATCTGGGCAGTTTGTAGGGGTAAATTACCCGAGCAAAAGGGGCCGTGCATGTCATGGCCCCTTTTTTCATCTGCGAATAGCCGTTTGCTGCTCGAAGACTGATGAGGTGTGTCATGGGTGTTGATTGGGTTTTTGTTATTTTGATGGTGGTCGCCGTGCTGCTGACCGGTATTTCCAAGTCAGGCTTTGCCGGTGGTGTGGGGGTGGTTGCCGTGCCGTTAATCTCGCTAAAAGCGAGCCCAACATTTGCAGTGGCAGTGATGCTACCGCTGCTAATAGTGATGGATATCTTTAGCCTAAAAGCGTGGTGGCGACAGCGGGTTGATCGTTTATTGTGGCTGATGTTTCCACCTGCGATATTAGGTGTTGGAGTAGGTTATTTAACCTATGGCTGGTTTGATGAAGCGCTCCTGAAACTGCTGCTGGGGATTTTCTCAGTGCTGTTTGGTCTATGGGGGCTATTCAAGCCGCTACGTGGCAAGTTGATGCCTAGCTGGGTTGGACGACTGTGTGGTGGGATAGCAGGGTTTACCAGCTTTATTGCCCATGCAGGTGGCCCGCCGCTGAATTTTTACTTGTTGCAATGTCAACTGACGAAACAGCAGTTTCTAGGCACGGCAGTGGTGTTTCTGGCGATTACCAACTTGGTAAAGCTGGTGCCCTATACCCTGCTGGGCTTGGTGAATATCGATAACCTGACGATAGCGTTACTACTGATGCCCGTTGCGTGGTTGGGTGTCAGGCTGGGCTTGGTTATTCAGAAACGCATTGATGGTGAAGTGTTTTTCCGTGTCATTCTTTGTCTACTGATCTTACTGGGCATCCGGTTAATCATGGACGGTATCAACTGACGTTTGAATGCTTTAAACAACGGCTGATCGTTAAAAGCACTTATCACTACTTTGTTAGTCTTATGGCTTTACCATGGCTGGGGGTTGTCATGAGAGACGATCTTGCTGAGATAAATGAGGCTAATCCAGAGGGGCCTTACGATAAGCTGTCGCAAATGCCCTCCTCGAAAATTTCTAATACAGAGTTCGCTCGCTTTATCGACTTCATTGAAAAATTTGAAGATGAAACTGAAGGCACGCTCTCCATGGCGCTCGGCTATCGCGAAATGCGTATGTTGTTGCACGTCATGCGCAACCATCTTGCAGGTCGATTAACCACCCCAACGTCGCTGGCCGATGCGTCTGGATTGACTTATGGGACGGCAAAGCGCGGTATTGACAGTATTATGCAGCGAGGTCTTCTTATCTCACGCCCACGAACCAAGTCGGGTAAAACGGTTTCGCTGCATCCTTCTTCTCAAATGATTCAGGAGTGGGAAAGCTACGCTGAGCGAATTAAAGGGCTCCTCGGCCCATTGTTCGGAATCGACCCTTCATCGGAAACGGCCAGTAAGATCTTCTTGGGGGCGTCGTCCTCAGAGCGGGTGATATCAACCCCAGCAGTCCTGTCTGCACGGCTTGAACTGAAGGGTGGGTTACGCGTGTTAGCCCACGCTGACCCCACGTTTATGGCCATGCACAATCTTAAGCGTCAGCTAGAGTCAATCTTTGGCCTAGAAATTCGCAACAAAGCACGGTCAATCGATAATCTGCTAGATGAGATCCTCGATAATGCCCGTTTGGCGAAGTCGCGCTATGACGTCGTGGCCTGTGACCTGCCCTGGTTTGGTGAATTAGCGGCAAGAGGGATTCTCATGCCTCTCGATACGCTAATTAAACGCGATAATTACGATCTTTCTGATTTCCACCCCATGGCGATTCAGAGCTCGGGGTATACGGGTAGCCAGTACGGTATTCCTGTTCAAACCACACCGGAATTACTTTGTTATCGTCAGGATGTTTTCGAGGCGGCGCAGTTAACGCCGCCCACCACCACAGAAGCACTGGTTAAAGTCGCTAGGCAGTTACATGATCCAGCTAAAGGGCGTTATGGCATTGCCTGGAATGCGGCAAGAGGCACGCCCCTTGGTCATACGTTTAGTTTTTTAATGGCAAAGTTCGGTCAGCCGCTGCTTAACCTCCCCAACGGCAAGGGTGGTTATGACTTTCAGCAAGCCGCGGGCGAGCAATTGCGCCCAATGTTTCAGTCAGATGCCGCTTATAGGGCCTGTGAATATATGCTGGATATTTTGAAATATTCACCGCCGAACATTCTCAGTATGTCCTGGTACGAACGTGCTCAGTCGTACGCATCGGGCGAGGCCTGTATGGCCTACTGTTATACGTTACTCGCCCCGTTGTTTGAATTAGATCGACACTCTCCTGCATATGGCAATACTGGCTATCTGCCCCATCCGGTTGGAAATCATGGTCGCGCCATTACTCCGATTGGTGGTTATGCCCTCGCTATTCCCGCGAACTTAGCACCAGAGCGTGTTGAGGCGGTATGGACAGCGCTAAGACACCTGACATCAGCCAATATGTCCAAGCTTTACATCATGAACGGTAGCTTGGTAACGCCTCGCTTCAGTGTTAGTCAGGACCCTGAGGTGTCGGCATTATCGCCGCTGATTAAGATTGTCGATGATATGGCAAAGAAGGATATTTTACAGGCATGGCCACGCCCGCCCGTGCCTGGGGTAACGGAGGTCATCAGCATTGCGGGAAACGAGATTTTTGAAGTACTGGATGGACGGCGCTCTATCAAGAAAGCACTCTCTATTGCTCAAGAGCGTGCCGATAAGGTGATGCGAGAAAAGGGGCATTATTGAGGCCGGCCACGGACACTCACGGATCACACGGACGAAAACCACAAAGATAAAAAAGCACTCCCGAAGGGGGGAGCCCGTTGTGAGGTAACTAGCCCCATGTCTGAATCGCAGGCATGGGGCGGAGACTGACTTACTGCATGATCATGCCGCCATCAATCATCAGTAACTGCCCGGTCATGTAATCAGATTCAGCGCTGGCTAGGAAAGAGGCGGTGCCGACCACATCTTCCGGGTAGGAGTAGCGCTTCATTAGGATCATTTTCTCAGCAAGCTCGTCCATAGACTGGCCCTGCTTATCGAATTTTCCGATACTGACCAAATCTTTATCAAGCTGCTCCCACAGTTCAGTGCGCACGACGCCAGGGCCATAACCATTGACCGTAATATTGTGGTCGACCAGTGCCTTGGCACCGCCGTTAATCATGGCCAGCACAGCATGTTTGCTGCATGAGTAGGGCACAACGTCGTCAAAGGCCTGGCGAGACAGAATTGACCCAACGTTAATGATTTTATAGGGACCGTTTTCTTTGCCCTGGTCAATCATCTGCTTGGCTGCTTCCTGCATCCCGAGTAGACAGCCCAGCGCGTTAACATCCATTATCTGATGCCAGTTTTCCTCAGTGATATCAAGGAACATCAATGGCTTGTTGATGCCCGCATTATTGACCATCACGTTCAAACTGCCAAAAGCGTCGACAGTGGCCTTCACTGCAGCCTGCACTTCAGCACGGTCGGTAACGTTAAGTTTGACTGCAATAGCATCGCCGCCGTTTGCTTTGATACGTGCCGCGACTTCTTCGCACCCTTCAATATTGATATCTGCTACGCAAACCTTTGCCCCTTGGGCAGCATAGTGTTCAGCTACGGCAGCGCCCATGCCGCGAGCTGCGCCTGTAATGAGGCAGTTTTTACCTTTGAGTCGAGTGTTGTCCATGAGGTTACCTTGTAAGTTTTGTTGTGGGCCACTCCACGCCATCACAGTAAATAGTCTTTGTTGTTAGGCGTAGGGAGTCTGCATTAACAAGGGCATCCGTCGTTTACTCATCACTGCGAATGACAGATTTTGTTTCCTTGTGTTGGCATATTCTCGGCAGGTCATACGGGCAATGACAGGTTGGCCTGTCGCTAATATGACCAGATTGGACGTTTCTACAGGAACGCAAGCGCTATTAGGTGGTAGCCAGTAGACAAGTCCGCCGAGACTCCCGAAAGAGTAGAGGACTCGTCGTTTGAGCATAGCTTGAACAAACTCAATAATTTAACGGGGTTACACACTTACCGACTGGCGAATGAGCTGTGCTTTTTCCAACAATAACGGTCGATACGTTTCCAACAGTGTTGGCATATCCACACGGGCGGCATTGGTGCTGATGTTAATCGCGCCAATCAGCTTTTCATGGGTATCAAACACCGGCACTGCAATCGAACGCAGGCCAGAATCTAGCTCTTGATCGGTAATCGCGTAACCCTCTTCCCGCGCTTTTTGTATCGCTGCTTTCAGTGCTGCGGGATCGGTAATGGTCTTGTCGGTATAGCGCATCAAGGTGAGCTGGCTCAGGTAGCTATCCAACTCACTATCCGGCAACTGGGCAAGTAGCACTCTGCCCATGGATGTGTAGGCGGCGGGCAGGCGAGTACCGACGGAAAGGGTGATCGCCATCAAGCGATGCGGTGCGGCTGAGCGGGCCAGGTAGATCACGTCGTCACCGTCGAGTACCCCCAGCGATGAGGATTCACCGCACTGGCGGGTAATCTCCTCCAGATACTGCTGTATGACCCCACGGTAATTATTAGACGCTAAATACGAGTACCCCAGCTGCAGTACCTTAGGGGTTAGCTCGAAGTAGCGCTGCTGTTTACGCACATAGCCAAGGGCGTGGAGCGTCAGTAAAAACCGCCGAGCTTTGGCTCGATTCATCCCTGTTCGCTCGGCAACTTCGCTGAGTGTCATTCGCGTGTGCATCTCATCAAACGCCATCACGACTTCCAGCCCGCTGGCCAGCGCCGCAACAAAATCACGATCCGTTGGTTTCAAAACATCTTCTGGTAGGGCATTGCTCATGGGTATCTCAGCAGCGTCGATGGGGAAGCGAGGCGTGAAAATAACACTTTGTTCGAATGGCGAACAATAAGCGGCATTGTCGATCGATAAAAGCCCTTGAGAAAACCGGTTGAGAAAGCCTGTTGCTAGAGACCAGTAACAAAACGGAGTTGACTTGTGGGCGCTTGAGGATTAATTTGTTCGCAAAGAGAATCAATGTTCGCTATGCGAATAAAACGCCTTCAGCATGATGCGTCTTCAAGGCACGCCAGCCAGACACGTCAGCAAGGTACTCACCAGCGAAGAGGCACCTATCATGGCCGAGTTTCTCAGCTTGCATGACGCGGTAGCACACTACGTCGAAGACGGCGCTACCGTTGCCATGGAAGGCTTTACCCACCTGATTCCGTTTGCTGCGGGTCACGAAGTTATTCGCCAGAAAAAGCGCGATCTGACGCTTATTCGCATGACCCCCGATATCATTTATGACCAATTGATCGGCGCGGGCTGCGCTAAGAAAGTGATTTTTTCCTGGGGTGGTAACCCAGGGGTTGGCTCACTTCACCGCCTGCGTGATGCAGTTGAGAAAGGCTGGCCGCAAAAAATTGAAATTTTAGAGCACAGCCATGCGGCGATGGCCTGCGCGTTTGAGGCTGGGGCTGCTGGCTTGCCCCTGGCTGTGCTGCGTGGCTATGTGGGTAGCGAGCTACCGAGCGTGAATGATCAAATCAAATTTATTGAGTGCCCGTTTACCGGCGAACGCCTAGCGGCTGTGCCCTCGGTGCGGCCAGATGTGTCGATCATTCACGCACAGCGGGCAGACCGCCAGGGTAATGTGCTGGTGGAAGGTATTGTGGGCGTACAGAAAGAGGCCGTGTTGGCTGCTAAGCACAGCATTGTCACCGTGGAAGAAATTGTCGATGACCTGAACGCTCATCCCAATGCTTGCGTTATTCCTGGCTGGGCAATTAGTGCCGTTGCCGTGGCAGAAAAGGGCGCGCTGCCTTCGTATACCCATGGCTACTACGGTCGCAGCAACCGCTTCTATAAAGAGTGGGATGCCATTGCGCGTGATCGCGATACGTTCACCCAGTGGCTCGACGACAACGTATACCGCGCTGACAACAACCCTGCGGGAGGCCAAGCCTGATGAGTTACACCTCTTCTGAAATGATGACCGTGACGGCAGCCCGTGCGTTGGAAAATGGCATGACCTGCTTTGTGGGTATTGGTCTACCATCTGAAGCCGCTAACCTGGCGCGCTTAACGCATGCGCCTGAGGTAGTGCTGATTTATGAGTCTGGCACCCTGCAAACCAAGCCTGACATTCTGCCGCTCTCGATTGGTGACGGCGAGCTGTGTGAATCAGCGCTAACCACGGTGGCCGTACCGGAAATGTTCCGCTATTGGCTGCAGGGTGGGAAAGTCAATGTGGGCTTTTTAGGCACCGCGCAAATTGATCGTTTTGCCAACCTCAACACCACGCTGATTGGCGATTACAAAGCGCCCAAGGTTCGCCTGCCAGGCGGCGGCGGTGCGCCTGAAATTGCCACCAATGCCGGTGAAGTCTTTATTACTCTCAAGCACTCCAAGCGTGCTTTTGTGAAAGATGTCGACTTCGTCACCACGCTTGGGTTTGGCCGTGACGGCAAAGGGCGTGACAACGTTCCCAATATTGGCAAGGGTCCCACGCGGGTCATTACCGACCTGTGCGTGATGAAGCCCGACCCGGATACCAAAGAGCTGGTGGTGGTGTCGCTGCATCCTGGCGTTACACGTGAACAAGTGATCGATGCGACCGGCTGGGATATTCGCTTTGTCGAACAGCTGGAGAGCACACCGGAACCGAACGCCAATGAGCTTGACATATTGCGCGAACTGAAAGCACGCACCGAGCGGGCCCACGCGGGCGAATAAGGAGCTTTATATGAGTGATGTCTATTTATGCCACCCGCGCCGCACTGCCATTGGTCGCTTCGGTGGCACTTTGGCCAGCGTACGCCCCGATGATTTCGCCGCAACGATTTTTAAAGCGGTGTTGGCACAAGCGCCGGCTCTCGACCCTGTCGCCATTGATGAAGTGTTTATGGGCTGTGCCAATCAGGCGGGGGAGGATAATCGCAACGTGGCACGCATGTCGTCGCTGCTGGCGGGCATCCCGACTTCCGTACCCGGCACGACCATGAACCGCCTATGCGGATCAGGCATGGATGCGGTAGGTACAGCATTTCGCGCTATTAAAGCAGGCGAGATGGAGCTGGCGCTGGCCGGTGGCGTCGAGTCTATGTCCAGGGCCCCCTTCGTGATGGGCAAGGCCGACAGCGCTTTCTCGCGCGGCCAAAAACTTGAAGACACCACCATTGGCTGGCGCTTTATAAACCCACTAATGAAAAAAGCCTACGGCGTCGATTCGATGCCAGAAACGGCGGAAAACGTCGCAGAGCAATTCAGCATCTCCCGGGAGGATCAGGATGCTTTCGCGCTGCGTTCCCAGCAGAAAGCGGCGAGCGCTCAGCAAGTGGGTCGCTTCGCCCAAGAGATCACCGCCATTGACATACCCCGCCGCAAGCAGGCACCGCTGATCTTCGATCAGGATGAGCACCTGCGCGAAACTACCTTGGCAAAATTGGCGGCTTTACCGACGCCCTTTCGTGATGGCGGCAGCGTGACCGCAGGCAATGCCTCCGGCGTTAACGACGGCGCAGCGGCGATGCTAGTGGCAAGCCAAGCGGCGGTAAAACAGCACGGCCTGACGCCGATGGCCAAAATTATCGGTATGGCCACGGCAGGGGTTGAACCGCGGATTATGGGGTACGGCCCAGTGCCCGCCGTACAGAAGTTGCTCAAGCGTACGGGAATCACGATAGACGAGATCGATGTGTTCGAGTTTAACGAGGCGTTTGCCGCTCAGGCGCTTGCCTGCATGCGCGATCTTGGGCTTAACGACGATGACCCGCGGGTGAATCCAAACGGCGGTGCCATTGCATTGGGCCACCCTTTGGGAATGTCGGGCGCTCGGCTACTAATGACCGCTGCCCACGAGCTTCAAAATACAGGTAAGCGCTATGCGCTGTGCACCATGTGTGTGGGTGTTGGGCAAGGTATTGCCACGTTGATTGAGCGCGTTTAACGGAGGCCGTATGGCATTTCAAATGATGAATGATCGCAGCGTCGCCTATCGGCTGCTTGGCGATGAAATGAAGCCACTGGTGGTATTGGCACATCCGTTAGGCATGAGCCAAGCCGTGTGGGACGACATTATCCCCGCACTGCTGCCGCGCTACCGTATTTTAACCTGGGATTTACCCGGCCATGGGGCCAGCCAGGCGGTCAGCGGTAAGCAACTTTCGCCCGCGGATCTCGCCGCTGAGGCGCTGGCGTTGGTGGCATTGGCAGGCACACAACAATTCCACTTTGTTGGTACGTCTATTGGTGGCGTGGTTGGTCAACAGCTAATCGCTGAACACAGCGATCGTTTGCTGACCATTACGCTGACCAATACCGGCGCAGTGATTGGCAATGCGGACTTGTGGAATACCCGCGCGGACCGGGTTCGTCATGAAGGCCTGGCGGCGATGTCTCAAGAAATTGTGCCACGTTGGTTTGCCCCTGCGGCGTTTGAGGGAAGTCCGGCGTTGAAAACAGGCTGGTGCACCCAGATGGGCCGTGGTGACGATGAGTCCTACGCACAGCTATGTGAAATGCTGGGCCGCGATACCTTCTGCGGAAAGCTGAGCAACAAGAGCGTGAAGGTGCAGTTACTTGGCGGCAGCGAAGATATGGCCACGCCGCCATCAACGCTGGAAGCACTATCGGCCGAACTCGATAGTGCAGCGCTAACAATTCTTGAGGGAGTCGGTCACGTGCCCTCAGTCGAGGTACCGGGGTTACTGGCGGAAAAGCTGCTGGCACTGTTTGCTACGCCTGCTCACGCTGTTTCTAACTAATCTTTCCGGTTAACGAGCGGCGTCAGCGCTCAGCTACCGATTCAGCAAGGAGGGGCTCATGTCTAACCCCTGTATTATCTGCGTCGCCATCACTGGCAGCTTGCCTCGTAAAGAGGATAACCCGGCAGTGCCCATCACCGTTGCAGAGCAGATTGAAAGCACTCAAGCAGCCTTTGAGGCTGGGGCGAGCATTGCCCACTGCCATGTGCGCAATGATGATCAAACGCCCTCCTCAGACCCTGAGAAGTTTGGCCGCCTAATGGAAGGGCTTAAGAAGCATTGCCCCGGTATGATTATTCAGCTTTCTACCGGTGGGCGCTCTGGCGCAGGAGAAGCCCGTGGTGGCATGCTGCCATTGGCGCCGGATATGGCCAGCCTCTCGGTGGGGTCGAATAACTTCCCCACGCGTGTCTATGAGAATCCACCACAGCTGGTGCAGTGGCTCGCTGACGAGATGCGCACCTACGCAGTTAAGCCTGAAATCGAGGCGTTCGATTTATCCCATATTCATCAGGCGGTGGCACTTGCAGAGCAAGGCAGCATCACGTCTCCGCTCTATGTTCAGTTTGTAATGGGGGTTAAAAACTCCATGCCAGCGGACAAGCCTACGTTTGATTTTTATATTGAAACGCTCAAACGCTTAGCACCGGATGCCCAGTGGTGTGGCGCAGGTATCGGTGCTAATCAATACGTGGTCAATGAGTGGGCGATTGCTGCCGGTGGGCATACCCGTACTGGCCTTGAAGACAATGTGCGTCTTGATCGCGATACGCTAGCACCCTCTAATGCAGCGTTGGTCGAACGTGCTGTCGCGTTGTGTGAAAAGTATCAGCGCCCGGTGGCCACTTGGCAGCAGGCGCGGCACATTCTTGGATTGAAACAATCGTATTAAAAAATCGTCTTAGCCGTTTGTCACCATCGTCAGTCGCGGTAGCGGCACTGCCACTACCGCGACGACGTTTGGGAAAATAGCGCTAGGATAACTAGCTCTAAGATAACTAGCTCTAGGATAAATAGGCCAGCGCGCCGGTTGTCATCGCTTCAATGCCGGTGCGTAGCGTTACGTCATTGCCAGGAAAGTAGTAGGGGGAGTGTGGCATCTCAAGGTGGCGCATTTTCTGTGAGACATCTTCGCCTGGCGTGTTGGCCCAGCGTTCCGCAGGCGTCGCACCGATAAACCAATAAACATAGGGAATATCATCGCCGCTAAAGCCGCCTGCTTGTGCGTTGCCGAGCAGTGGGAAATCCTCACTGCCGTTAAGGCGTGGCATAGCGTAGAGATTAGCATCACCAAAATGCGCGGTGTGAGCGTGGCGCACATGCTCAACGGCCATCGGGTCGTTATGCAGAGCGATGGTCTCGTTGAGCACTTGGAAGGTTGGCGGTTTAGGCGTGCGTCCTGCCTCACACTCAGCGCGTATAATACGCTCAATAGATGCCACTACCTGACGGTGCAGTGCGTTATCAAAGCTTCTAATATTGATCTCAAGCTCAGCAATGTGCGGAATGATATTGGCCTGAGTGCCTGCATGGAGCTTGCCAACGGTGACCACCACGGTTTCTTCCGGTGGCACTTCTCGGGAGACAATGCTCTGTAGGCGGGTAACGACATGGGCAGAAATCACCACAGGATCTACCGTTTGAGCGGGCATGGAACCATGTCCGCCCGCGCCGTGAATAGTAACCGCTAAGTTGGTACACGCCGCCATGGCGCTACCCGAGATATGGCCAACGGTGCCTGCAAGGGCCGGCATGTTGTGCTGGCCAAGAATGATATCTGGCCGGGGGAAGCGCGTATAAAGCCCATCTTCAAGCATCGCTTTAGCGCCACCAAAAATTTCCTCGGCGGGCTGGCAAATTAGCATCAACGTACCTGACCAGTGTTCTTTCAGGCCTGCCATTACAGCGGCTGTGCCGACAATGCAGCTGCTGTGCAGATCGTGTCCGCAAGCATGCATTAGCGGTACGTCTGCGCCATTTTCCGTAATGGCGGTGACCTGGCTGGCAAACGCCAGCCCAGTTTCTTCTTTAATAGGTAGCGCGTCCATATCACCGCGCAGCATGACCGTTGGGCCTTCACCATTCGTTAGCAGTGCCACAACGCCAGTACCGCCAACGTTGCGAGTTACGTGATAGCCAAGGCGTTCCAGGGACTCTGCGAGCCGCGCACTGGTGTTATGCTCCTGGAAAGGCAGTTCAGGATGTTGGTGCAACTGCCGATACAGCGTTTTCACATCCTCTATGATTGCTGCTAGCTGGGCATGGATAGCGCTTTTTAATGTAAAACAGTCGAGCTGAGTGGACATGCTGTTCTCCAGGCACTTAGTGGGCATTGGTAGACGTTGTTGAAGCACTAGGTTGAGCGGCAATTGCCGGCGGCATAGCAGGTTTAATGAGCCACTGGCATACCCCAACCACAACGATGTTGAGCAGCATTGCCCAAACGCCCGCGTGCCAATTGAGGGGGGAACTCCACACAAAGTCCATGAGCAGGTAAGCAATACTGCCCACAAGCGCGCCTGCCATAACGCTGTTGCGTCTTAGCTTTGGTAGAAACAGTGCGCCAATCACCATGGGGAAGAGCTGCACGATAAGGCCATAGGCACCCAACAAGAGCAGCACCAGCGATGAAGGGTTGACGAGGGCGCATAGGTAAGCAATTAGCGATAGGCCAAGCACGCTCCAACGGGTAGCGCTGACCATCGCCTTCTCGCTAGCCCCTTTCATTATGGTTGGGCCGACCACATCGCGTACTAACACTACTGCGGCGGTGTGCGCCAAGTTGGAACCGGTCGACATGGCTGCGGCCAGCGCGCCAGAAAGCATCAGGCCGATCACCCAGGGAGAGAAATTGGCCACGTCCATCACCATGCGCAGCAGGACTGTATCGGAGCGCACTAAAGGAGAGTCGGCAAAGGCCAGAATGCCCGCAAAGCCGATAAATAGCAGCGGCACCAATAAATAGGCGTAAAGCGGGTAGAAAACGCTAACCTTGCGCAGCGTTCTGCCACTGTCAGCAGAGTAGAACTTCATAAATAGATGCGGCCACATGGCACCGCCAAACGCGCTGACCAATACAGCGGTGCTGAAGTAACCCCAATTCATGCCGGTAGCGCCTGGCATCGTCAGATATTCAGGCATGGTCAACTGGATTTGGCTGAACATTTCGCCTACGCCGCCGTATAGACGTTCTGAGATGCTAAGCCCCAAGAACCAGGCAATCGCGATCATCATGATGCCCTGGATCAGGTTGGTCCAACCAATACCATTTAGGCCGCTGCAAAAAACATAGGTAGCGACGACCACAAAGGCGAGGAGTGCGCCAAGCCAGAATGGGATCAGGCCGTCGGTTGCTGCCTGAAACAGTAACCCAGCACCGGCAATCTGAATCGTCAGGTAGGGCACCAGGGCCAATACACCAATCACCCCGGCTAGCAAGCCAAGCGATTTGCTTTGGTAGTGATCGGCAATCATATCGCCCTGGGTGAGATAGCCGCGTTCGCGACCCAGCTTCGCCACACGTGGCCCCATGGCCCAAATGGTGATTGGCACCAGCGACAGGTAGGCAAGAATATAGAAGCCAGGAGCGCCATGTTGGTAAGCCCAGCCCGGTGCGCCAAGAAACGCAAAGGCTGAAAAAATTTCCGCCCCCAAAATGAAGAACAGTATGACCACACCAACGTGGCGGCCACCGGCCACATAACCTTCCAAACTCGAATTTTGTTGACCCCGAGCACGCAGCCCTACCCAAAGAACCAGGGCAAGATAGGTGAGGGTGATGCCAACCACAATTAGTGAATCATTCATGACGGTTACCTCCGTGGCGAATCACGAAGGCAATCCACATGCCGATAAACAGCACCAGCATCCATAAAATGTACCAGAAGAACAAAAAAGGCAGCCCTAGTACGATGGGTTCGATGCGGTTGGCGATTAATGCGCCAGGCCAAATCATTGCTAGGGTGCACAGGGTAAAGTGCAGCCCGGTGAGAAGGTGGTAGGTTTTGTTCATGGGAGATCCTGCTCGTCATACGAGTCTTGTTATGGATTGTCCCTTCACTATGAAATAAGCAGACCAATACCAGAAATATAGATTTTAGATGTTAGCTATATCATATTGATATGGCCTTTAAGGTGGCTATTGAAGAAAAGCAAAGACAGGCAGTTGTTGCCTAAAAATTAAGAGTTTAAACGAGGTCTAAGTGCGCCGATGGAGTTTCGTCAACTGGAGTACTTTATCGCGGTGGTAGAAACTGGGTCGATATCGGCGGCTAGTCGACGCGTGCATATCGCCCAACCGGCGTTAACGCGGCAGATGCGCCTGTTAGAAGAGAGCGTTGGTACACAGCTGCTAGATCGCCACGCCCGCGGTATTCACCTAACCGTAGCGGGCAAAGCGCTGTATGGCGATGCCACGCGATTACTTGATGAGCGCTCGGATATTAAAGCGCGGCTATTAGCATTGGGGAGTGGGCAAACCGGCAAGCTGAGTCTTGGGGTGACCGTCACACACCTATGGTTGCCGGAAGTTGCCAAGCTAATGGGCGGTTATCGGGAATGCTACCCAAAGGTGGCGTTGGATGTCTTTCCGCTGCTTTCTGGGCCGCAGCTGGAGAAGCTGCAGCAGGGCAGCCTCGATGTCGGTATTCTCTATCTTGATGATGACATGCCGTCAGGTATTGATGCGCAGCTATTGCAGCACGATCATCTGGTTCTTGCGGTACCCGCCTCATCATCATGGGCAGAGTCGCCGCCAGCAAGCTTAGCCGAGCTTTCTGAAGAGGAGTTTGTATGGGGTTACCGCAGTATTTCACCAGTTTATTTCGACCGTGTAGTCGCGCACTTTTCACGCCTAAATTTTGAGCCTCTTGTGGTGCAGTATGGGGCTGATAACCTGACCATTCTCAGTATGGTGGCCGCAGGGCTGGGATTGGCAATTGTTCCTGCCGCCAGTTGTTGTCACCCGATGTCTGGCATCGTTTTTATTGAGTTAGAGGAACTATCATCCTGTGACATGCCGCTATGGCTTGCATGGCGTTCGGGAGAAGAGCCTCCCGTACTCAAGAATTTTATCGATTTAGCAACAACGCTGTTTATATAAACATTTCTTATATAAAAATTGCCTATATAAACAGTTGGCGGGCCAAAAGGCCCGCCAACTGTTTACGTTCAGTGAATAATGAACCCCTCCACTTACTTCGAATTTCTAATCGGTAACTCAGAGGCAGTGAACGTCGTGGCATCTGTTTGATGTTGCGCTGACGAGTCAGGGTAAGCGATTTGATTGTCTTCACCAGAGCCGCGTTCGGCAAGTGCTGCACCAGAGAATAGAATTAGGGCGGTGGCTGCTACTGTATTGATTAACTTCATAACTTTTAACCTCACGTTAAATAAAGCGTCTCTAAATTTGCGATGACTATTCATCGCTATTGGACGACGAGAGATATTGTAAGCAGGCTAACATAATAATAAAATTGATTAAAAGTACATAGACCATTCTACTATTTAGAACGGTTTGAGAGGAGAGAGTAGCAAGGGAAAGAAGGTGAACTAGAGAAATGGAGAAGCGGAGAAGTAGAAAATGGGTAACTCCCAACGTTCTCGAGGACTGCCTACCATTATGCTTTTGTCGCAAAACAACCGGCTGACATCAGACAACAGAAGAGACAGGTTACAGCGTACTGATGACAGCAGCCGGCGTGACTGGCGTTAGTAATAGGATTGTCAAAGGCCAAACACCGACAACGGTGCAGTGCAACGCTGCGCCGTTTTTTATTTTGGCAGGGTTAGCTCGGCGGCACGGTGATAACGCATTGAAAAACGTCTATCTCTGTGGCGCTTTATCACACGCATAGGGCGAGACAGACAGCGTTGAGCAGCACAAAAAGGCGCATTTAGCCGTCTGGTAGCAATACCTTCTCGGTATGGCAAGGCACTCAAACAATATTGGTTTTAACAACTGGCGGCCACCAAACTGCCCCTAGTTAAACAACGCCAGACGCTGGAGCTGCCATGTCAACCGTCATCCAACACATTGAGACGCTGTTAGTCGATTTGCCGACGATCCGTCCGCATAAGCTCTCAATGACCACTATGGCCTGCCAAACCATGGTGATTGTGCGCATGCGCCACTCTGATGGTATTGAGGGCATTGGTGAAGGCACCACTATTGGTGGCTTGGCCTACGGCCCAGAAAGTCCAGAAAGCATTAAGCGCAATATCGATACCTATTTGGCGCCGCTTCTTATCGGCCAGCCATCTAGCAATATCCACCAGCTGCGCTCCCGCCTGAACCGCCATGCACGCGGCAACATGATTGCTAAGTCAGCGTTGGAAACGGCACTCATGGATGCACAAGGCAAGCGCTTGGGCTTAAGTGTTGCTGAATTGCTTGGCGGTGCTCGGCAAGAACATTTGCCTGTGCTTTGGACACTTGCCAGCGGCGATACCGTTAAGGATATCGATGAAGCGCAGCTGCGTTTAGAGCAGCGACGACACTGCGATTTTAAATTGAAAATTGGTGCTAATTCACTCGCCCAAGACGTAGGTCATGTCGCTGCTATTAAGCAAGCATTAGGTAATCGCGCCAGCGTACGCGTTGACGTGAACCAAGCGTGGGACGAATCCACCGCAGTGCGCGGTATCCAGGCGCTGCAGGATGCCGGGATCGAGTTAATTGAGCAGCCTATTCCTGCCCGAGAGCATGCAGGGCTTATTCGTTTAGCGAACCGTTTCAATGTACCGATGTTGGCGGATGAAGCCGTGCAAGATGCCCGCGACGGTCTCGATCTTGTGAGCGGCGGTTTCAGCGGTGCCTTCGCATTAAAGATTGCCAAATCCGGCGGAATCCACGGCGTTTTGGAGTTGGCGCATGTGGCACAAGCCGCGGGCGTGGGCTTATACGGCGGCACCCTGCTAGAGGGCACCATTGGAACGGCTGCTTCGTTACACGCATGGGCCACGCTGCCAGAAATGGTGTGGGGCACTGAAATGTTCGGGCCGCTGCTGCTTAAAGACGACATTGTCGTTAAGCCACTTAACTACACCGAGTTTGGGGTGACGTTGACCCAAGGACCAGGGTTGGGCATCACCTTGGATGAAGAGAAATTGGCTTACTACTCACGTCAGTAACCCGATTAAAGCCACGCAACTATCCGTCGCAACTACACGCCGCATAAGTAAAAATTTGCCAGTCGATGTTGGCATCTGCGCGCGGCTGAAGAGGAGAAATTTATGCTGTTTCAGGTAGAGATGACCGTCAAGCTGCCGACCGATATGCCAGCAGAGCAGGCAGCGGATATTAAGGCCACTGAAAAGGCGTATGCCCAAAATCTACAGCGCCAAGGCAAATGGCGTCACCTGTGGCGGGTGGCGGGTAGCTACTCGAATATCAGCATTTTTGATGTGGAAGACAACGCTGAGCTGCAAGAACTGATCAGCAATTTGCCGCTGTTTCCTTATATGGAAATTAACGTCAAACCGCTGTGTCGTCACCCCTCTTCCGTACATGAAGACGACCGCTGATTACCCAAGTAATACGCCAGTTCTTATTGATAAAACAATAGCCTATAACAAACTGAGGATGTCACCATGACCGTGAAGATTTTTGACACACCAGACGTACAAAGCTTTTTAAAGACCATTGCTGGTGTCGACCAAACGGGTGGCAATGATCGCGCCAAACAGATTGTTCATCGCTTGGTGTCCGATCTGTTCAAGCTGATTGACGATTTCAACGTCACTGAAGAAGAGTACTGGGCTGCTGTCAATCTGCTTAACGCCTTAGGCCACCAAACGCAATTTGGTTTGCTATCACCTGGGTTAGGTTTTGACCACTTCCTTGATATGCGCCAAGACGCCATCGACGCTGAAGCCAAGCGAACTGGTGGCACGCCGCGCACTATAGAAGGGCCGCTTTACGTGGCTGGCGCTCCGGAAGAAGAAGGTTTTGCGCGCATGGACGACGGCCAGGATAAAGATGGTGAGACCATGTGGTTAACCGGCCAGGTACGTGATGTCGACGGCCAGCCAGTCAAGGGGGCTAAGGTCGAAATCTGGCACGCTAACTCCAAGGGCGGCTACTCCTTCTTTGATGAGACGCAGAGTCAGTACAACCTGCGCCGCACCATCTATACCGACACACAAGGACGTTATGCCGCGCGTAGCATTATCCCTTCTGGCTATGGCGTGCCCGAAGGCGCACCGACGGATATCGTGTTGAAGTCGCTCGGCCGTCATGGTGAGCGTCCTGCTCATATCCATTACTTTGTCTCTGCACCAGGCCATCAGCACCTGACTACTCAGATCAATCTCGCTGGTGATCCCTACACCTTTGATGACTTCGCTTTCGCCACGCGTGAAGAGCTAGTGGTTCCCGCGAACAAGATCGACGATAAAAACGCCATCGCCCAGCGCGAGCTGGACGGCCCGTTCTCAGAAGTTGTGTTCGACATTGAGCTCCACAAGACCGACGCCGCCGAGCTGCAAACACGGCACGCCCGCCCACGCGCTAAAGAAAACGACGCTGATCAAGCCAGTCAGTTGGCCGGTACCGCCAAGGTATAGCCCCCATCCTGATGAACGCGGGCCAGCCTTTAGGCCCGCTGCGATAAGACTGATAACGACCAGGAGAGAGATCATGACCACGAAACTTGATCAGCTCGAAGCCCGCGTGCGCGGTGCTGTACAAGACGAACCAGAGAAAGGTGTTTTTCGCTGCCATCGCAGCATGTTTACTGACCCTGAGTTCTTTGAACTTGAGCTAAAGCATATCTTTGAAGGCAACTGGCTGTTCTTGGCCCACGAAAGTCAAATCGCTGATCCGGGCGACTACATGACCGTGACCATGGGCCGCCAGCCGGTAATAATCACTCGCGACAAACAGGGCGAGTTACATGGGGTGATTAATGCCTGTGCTCACCGTGGCGCGACGCTATGTCGCCGCAAGCGCGGTAATAAAGGCACCTTTACCTGTCCGTTCCATGGTTGGACGTTCAAGAACGACGGCAAGTTACTGAAAGCTAAAAATGAGAAAGTCGGTGCCTACCCCGATTCTTTCAAAGAAGATGGTTCACATGATCTGAAGCGGCTGCCACGTTTTGAAAACTACAAAGGCTTCCTGTTCGGCAGTTTGAGTGCGGATGTTCAGCCCCTTGAGCAGCACCTGGGCGAAACCACCAAGGTTATCGATAATATCGTAGATCAAGCACCGGAAGGTTTGGAAATTCTACGTGGCACGTCCTCTTACACCTACTCAGGCAACTGGAAACTCCAGGCTGAAAACGGTGCTGATGGCTACCACGTCAGCTCAGTGCACTGGAACTATGCCTCCACCATGGAGCGTCGTAACTACGATGCTGGCGGTACCAAAGCGGTTGACGCTGATGGCTGGTCTAAGAGTAAAGGCGGTTTTTACTCTTACGAAAATGGCCACATGATGCTGTGGACACGTCTGCTTAACCCTGAAGTGCGTCCGGTCTATCAGCAAAAAGAGCGGATCCGGGAGCAACTGGGGGACGCTAGAGCCGATTCAATCGTGAATCAAACGCGCAATCTTTGTCTCTACCCTAACGCCTACTTGATGGATCAATTCTCCACGCAAATTCGCGTGTTGCGTCCTATTGATGTGAACAAAACAGAAGTCACTATTTACTGCTTTGCGCCTAAGGGTGAGTCGGCTGAAAACCGCGCCGTGCGCATCCGCCAGTATGAAGACTTCTTTAATGTCTCTGGTATGGGCACTCCGGATGATCTTGAAGAGTTCCGCGCTTGCCAAGAAGGCTACAACGGTGCGTTAGCGGAATGGAATGACCTCTCTCGCGGCGCTAAACAGTGGATCGAAGGGGCTGACGAAAATGCCCAAGCAATCGATATGAAACCTCTGCTGAGTGGCGCTTCTCCCGAAGATGAAGGCCTCTATGTGTTGCACCACAAACACTGGGTCGAGGAAATGTTGCGCGCGATCGATAAAGAGCGCAGCCAGTTCATCGCTACCGCATCCGCCTAAGCGTTTAAACACCTAGGCGCCGAGTGACCAGGGGAGAAACCACTATGAGCATTACCTATTACGACATTCAATCCTTCCTGTACCGCGAAGCCCGTTTATTGGACGACCGCGAGTGGGACGAATGGCTGGCTTGCTACCACCAAGACGTTGAGTTTTGGATGCCCGCTTGGGATGACGACGATCAACTGACCCGTGACCCGCACAGTGAAATTTCACTGATCTACTACGCCAATCGCGAAGGGTTGGAAGACCGGGTTTATCGGATTAAGACCGAGCGCAGCGGTGCAAGCACACCGGAGCCACGCACCACCCACCAAATTAGCAACCTCGAAGTACTCTCCCAAGAGGGCGATAAGGTTGAGCTGCGCTTTAACTGGCACACGCTTAGCCACCGTTACAAGCAGTCAGACAGCTTTTTCGGAGCGTCATTTTATACCCTGGATGTCTCGGGCGAGACACCGCTAATCACAAGAAAAGTCGTTCAACTGAACAACGACTATATCCAGCAGGTCATCGACGTTTACCACATTTGACCTGATGCGGGAGGAGTTTCAATCATGAGCTATACCATTGCCCTCAACTTTGAAGACGGGGTGACCCGTTTTATTGGCTGTAAAGAAGGGGAAACCGTTCTTGACGCCGCTTATCGGCAAAAAGTTAACCTGCCGATGGACTGCTCTGATGGCGTCTGTGGCACTTGCAAAGGTCACTGCGAGCAGGGCGAATTCGACATGGGCGACGAGTACCTAGAGGAAGCACTTTCAGACGAGGAAGTGGCTGAAGGACAGGTGCTGACATGCCAAATGGTGCCTTCTACGGACTGCGTTATTCAAGTGCCAGTAGCCTCGACGCTATGTAAAACCCAGGTAGGCAACGTTGAGGGTACAGTCGCAGCAGTCGAAATGCTCTCTGAAGATAGCATTGAACTTATCGTTGATCTGGATGGCTCAGACGGGCTGACGTTCCTGCCCGGTCAATATGTTCATATTGATGTACCGGGCACCGAGGTGCATCGCTCCTACTCGTTTAGCTCATTGCCTGGCGGTAAACGGGCGGCTTTCCTTATTCGCAATATTCCTAACGGGGTGATGAGCGGTTATTTAACCGAACGGGCAGCCGTAGGAGACCGACTTATGCTGACCGGCCCACTGGGTAGTTTCTATCTGCGCGAGGTGTCCCGTCCGGTGCTGATGTTGGCAGGTGGCACTGGGTTAGCGCCGTTTTTATCGATGCTGGCACAGTTGATAGATAAAAACTGCGACACACCAATCCACATGATCTATGGCGTCAATAAAGATGATCACCTAGTTAAAACCGATGCGCTCGATGCTTTTAAGGAAGCGTTGCCGAATTTTAGCTACTCAACGGTCGTGGTTGACGACGCCAGCGAGCATCCGCGGAAGGGGTATGTGACGCACCACATGGATGCGGGCGTCCTGCATGATGGTGATATCGATGTCTACCTTTGCGGTCCGCCTCCCATGGTGGATGCGGTGCTTAAACATTTTGATGCTGAAGGCATTACGCCGCAGAGCTTCCACTACGAGAAGTTCACCCCGAATCAAGTGGGAGAGCGCGCATGAGTAGCCAGCGTCTTAACCGATTACGCTTTCAAGATCGCGTCATGGTGATCACCGGCGCAGCTCAGGGAATAGGGCGGCGCCTTGCTGAGCGAGCCGCTGTGGAAGGTGCGCGGTTAGTCTTGGTAGACCGCGCTAACCTTATCCACGAGGTTGTTGATCAGCTAAGCGGGCAGGGGCATCAGGTTATTGGTGTGCAAACGGACCTAGAGACATGGGCGGGTGCCGAGCAAACAATGCAGGTAGCGGGTGATCAGTTCGGTCGTATTGATATCTTAATCAATAACGTGGGCGGTGCGATTAATTTTAAGCCGTTCACTGAATTTACTGATGGGGAAATTGCCGCCGAAATCAACCGCTCGCTAATGCCTACGCTATGGTGCTGCCGTGCGGCGCTGCCAGCGATGGTTGAGCAGGGCGGCGGCGTGATTGTTAATGTCTCCTCCGCCGCCACCCGTGGCATACACCGCATCCCCTATTCGGCGGCGAAAGGCGGTGTTAACGCGATGACCGCTTCGCTGGCATTTGAGTACGCCGAGCATGGCATTCGCGTTGTTGCGACAGCACCTGGCGGCACTGAAGCGCCGCCACGGCGTATTTCACGGGGCACACCAGAACCGTCCAACGATACAGAAAAGGCTTGGTTTCAAGCACACATTGACCAAACCAAGCAGAGTTGCCTAATGGGGCGTTATGGCACGTTAGATGAAATGACCGCCCCTATTTTGTTCCTTGCTTCTGACGACGCCAGCTACATCACTGGCAGCGTATTACCCGTTGCAGGCGGTGATCTCGGGTAACCCATCTATCGCTATAGTCACTTCAACGCTAATCATAACAATACCCTGGAGTTACACCGTGAAACATATAGAGAAAGGCGTTAGCCTCAGGCACGCGCCTCGTGATTTCCTGCGTGATCTTAATGTTGATAATGCCAGCACTGGTTTGGTAGCCGGTATTTTAGGCCTTAGCGTTGGCGTCGTTCATATCAGTGCGGGCACTGCCGCTGGGCTAGACTCTTCGTTCATTATGATCTGGGTGATCAGCTACCTGATGATCAACGGCCTTTTTGGTTTGTTTATGCCCGCTTACTATCGGCTGCCAATACCGATGGCCAACTCCATCCCGGGGGCGCTAATGTTTGCTGCGGTCATTCCGGTGGTTGGGTTAGAGGCGGCATTAGGCGCTAGCCTGATTGCTGGAGCCATCGCCTTGGTTGCAGGCCTAACGGGTGTGATGGGGATTGTGATGCGCTTGATTCCCATGCCCATCGTGATGGGTATGGTGGCAGGCATGCTGCTGAGCTTTGGACTCAATATGGTACGCCCGCTGGAAAACGCGATCGTGCCCGCCTCGATTATGCTTCTGGCTTTTTTCATTTCCGCACGGCTGTTCCGCAAAGTTCCCCCACTGATTGTTGCCATGCTCGCAGGTATTCTTTACCTGATAGCGACAGGCGTTGACCTATCAGGCATCGAAGCGACGATCCGTTTTCCGGAGTTTATTGTTCCCCAGTTCACCCTAAATGCTTTTCTTACTTACGGCCTGCCACTGGCAATTATTCTGGTAGGGATGGAAACCCCGGCGGGCGTAGGCTTGGTGAAAGGGATGGGCTACAAAGAGGTGCCTGCCAATGGCATTACCGCCGTGGGCGGCTTTGGCACCATGGTGTCGGCGTTTTTTAACCTGCATAGCACTTGCATTGCCGCGCCGATGACCGGAATCTGCTCGTCTCCTGAAGCAGGTACCCATGACAAGCGCTGGGTGGCGGCGGTAGTTGCCGGCGCCATCTTTGTGGTGGCAGCACCTTTTTACGGCTATGTCGTTAGCCTGTTGGAGGCCACGCCACGCTACTTTATCGCTATTATTGCCGGGCTTGCGCTGATGCGCGTGATCACCTCCTCAATGTCGATTGCCTTTGCCGGTAAAAAACATGAAATAGGGGCGTTGTTTGCCTTTCTGATAGCAGCGTCCGGCCTGCAAATTCTGGGGATTGGTGCCACGTTCTGGGCGCTGGTGTTAGGTGTCATTGTTTCAGCTGTTTTTGAAACAAAAGACTTCGAGTTTATCTTCGCTCGCAACGTGTTGGAAAAGACAGGCTAAAGCTCGGTCACTTCTTGTTTGTTGTTCCTTTTTAGCCTTTTTTGCTCGATATTCTCCTTGTCCCGTTATTGCTTTCGCAAAGCGGGATTTTTTTGCATTTGGGCATGCAGTTTGCGATTCAATGTACCTCTTTAGTTGATTAGGTTTAGTCAATTAGGGGTAACGCCCTGAGCGACGATTGTCCACCAGCACCTTTAGAATTGCGTTTGCCTCTTCCATGATGGGTGATGGTTTGTCGCCCCCTCGGCGGCTACATACAACGGGGATCGTGATGGTTTTATCGGCAAGCGTTACGTAAGAAACACCTTCACGTTGAACCCGTTTAACCTGTTCAGGCACTAACGTAATACCAATCCCCGAGGCTACGAGGCTCAGCGCCGTTTGCAGCTCATTGGCTTCTTGCACGACATCGATTTTTAACCGCTGACGACGAAATATACCCAGCACCACATCAGCCATACTAGGGCGAGGCTTTGCAGGAAAAATAATCAGTGGGTAGCGAGCCAACTCTTCACAGGTAGGCGACGAGCCTTCTAAAGGGTGGCCCGTTGGGAGTGCTGCTATTAAAGGCTCGTTAAACAGGATCTCTTGCTCAACATCAGGATCATCAATGCGTAGCCTTCCAAAGCCAATATCAATGCGCCCTGCTTTAAGTGCTTGTATTTGCTGAATTGTTGTCATTTCTGAAAGTGATAGCTCGATATTATCTCGCTTTCGTAGATCACGAACCAGCATCGGGAGCTGCCCGTAAAACACAGAAGGAACAAAACCTACGCCGAAAAGAGTCCGTTGGCTGCGCGCCATCCGCCTCGTGGCGTCAATAGTAACTTCCACTTTTTCTAATATTTGCAGTGCATGTTGCTGAAAAAAAATACCGGCGGGGGTTAAGCGTAATCCACGGGAACTGCGTTTAAAAAGCTCAGTGCCGACTTCTTGCTCTAGCTGTTTAATTTGGCGAGATAAAGGAGGCTGCGACATGTGCAGGCGTTCCGCGGCACAGGTGAGGTTCAGCTCTTCAGCGACGACGCAGAAGTAGCGTAAGTGACGCAGTTCCATAATACCTCCTGGGTATGGACAGTAACTTAATCAATAGTCGTTTTATTGTGGTTTGACTAGCAAAATGAGACAGAGATTTAAAATGGTGACTAGCAATAGGTTGTGTCGTTATATCCTATACAGTGAGATGAGCACTGCATAAATAGAGCATTTTAGTGTGTGTGGTTATCTGAATATGATACCACATGATGTATTGACGCCCTTCAAAGCATTGCATTGTCGGCATTTATCCAAGACTTTTGTCTATTTATAAAAATTAATGGAGTATTACGTCGTGTTTGATTCAATTTTGGTGCCGGTTGATGGTTCTGAACATGCTAAGCAAGCCATTAAAATTGCATGCCGTCTACTCAATAAAGGAGCGTCAAAGGTGTGTTTGCTACATGTTCCTGAAGTCCTTGGTTATAAAACGACAATGGTGTGGGGCTTAGGGGGTGTAAACCCTGAGTCGACCCTGGAAGAGCTTGAAAAAGCGGGAGAAAAGTTGTTAGAAAAAGCCGCCGAATTTGCCACTCAAGCGGGTGCTTATCAGGTGGAGCGAAAGCTGGTTAGCGGAGATCCCACCAGCGTGATTTTAGAGGAGGCAAATGTTAGTAGGGTTGATGCTATCGTAATGGGAAGTCGAGGTCTTAGCAATCTGGGGAGCGTGATGGTTGGAAGTGTTTCACACAACGTGAGTCATGCCGCAAAGTGTCCCGTTATTACGGTTAGAAATTAATATCCTGCTTTCCGTTTAATAATGCCAGTGCTTATTTTTAAAGATGCGCAATTTATAATATTAACTACTTTATACGCCATTATTAGTAGGCTATTAATCATTAATGTTTCGTTATGAATGTTGGTGCTGGTTCTACACTACGTAACCAAGGTGAGGGCACCAGCTGCCATCGGCAATGACGAACGCCGTTGCCAAGTAAGACCGAGAGGCGCTGACTTGGCAAGGCAATGAAGTAGAGAACGGTGAAGTAATGCGGTGAAGTAGTACGCTGCGCTTAGTTTAGCGTAGCTTCAAGGCGCTCTGCCCGTTCACCCGGAGCGGGGTGGCTGGAGAAAAAGCTGCTGTTGTTGCCGTATTCTGCTTCCAATTTGCGTAGCGCAGACACAGAGGCTTCTGCATTCAGGTTGTATTGCTGCATCAACTCAACAGCGTAGTCATCAGCTTCATTTTCCTGACGTTGGGAAAACTGAGCATTCACCAGCTTTTCGCCCAGCTCACCAAGTTCAGAACTTGAAAGTGCCGCAGCAGTAGCACTCCCGCTGGCAGCGGCGGCTTCACGCGCAGCCGATGCTGCGTAAGCAACCTGGAAAGCACGCTTGGAGTGTCCCAGCGCCACGTGGCCAATCTCATGAGCGATAACGTAACGTACTTCATCGTCTGTCATTGCGTCCATTAGGCCGGTATGCAGCCGAATAGAACCGTTGGGTACCGCAAAAGCGTTGATGTCATCCAACTGATAGACATTGTACTCAAGGTCGTGTCCGTCGATATTTTCCCAGCCCTGGGTCAGATTTGCCAGCCGCTCGGCATATTGACTGTCGCTGGCGACAAGCTGGTTGTCGGCATCAAGCTGGGCAATTGTCTGGTCGCCTAGTTGTTGCATCTGTTCGTCACTCATAGTGGCAGCGCCCGCTAAGCCGGTGCCAGCAGAGATCATGCCGCCTATATCTGCACCTGATTGACAGCCGCTGAGGGTGAGTACGGCAGCTAAACCTAAGGTGTAGGATGTTTTACGTGCTAGGGGCGTTGTTTGCATCGCCAGTTCCTTTGTCGATAGATATGAATAAATGATAGAAGTCGTGAGTCTAACATGACGCTTATTTAAACAGGTTAATTATACTGTAGTTCAAATAGGTGGCTCTATACGCTAACAAGGTGTAGGGGTGAACAAGTGCTAACGCGACTAAACGACGTTGGCCTTCAGAGTGTCGCTTGTTTAGGATCAAGGGTGATCCTTCATCAACTAGCGAGCCATTCTTATGAAGCCTGAAACGATAGCCCTCCACCATGGTTATGCGCCTGATTCACAAAACGCTGTTGCCGTGCCGATCCATCAGACCACGTCGTTTTCATTTGATAACGCCCAGCACGCGGCGGACTTGTTCGATCTGAAAGTGGAAGGAAATATTTACTCGCGCATTATGAACCCAACCTGCTCCGTGCTGGAGCAACGGGTGGCCGCGCTAGAAGGCGGCATTGCGGGGTTGGCGGTGGCGTCTGGCATGGCCGCGATTACCTATGCGATCCAAACTATCGCTGAAGCAGGCGATAATATCGTTTCGATTAGCGAGCTGTATGGCGGCACTTACAACTTGTTTGCCCACACCTTGCCACGCCAAGGCATTCAAGTCAGGTTTGCCGATAAAGATGATATCGACGGCATCGAAGCGTTAATTGATGAGCGTACCAAAGCGGTGTTTTGCGAGAGCATCGGTAATCCATCCGGTGGCGTGGTAGATCTGCAAAAACTGGCTGATGCAGCGCACCGTCATGGGGTGCCAGTGATTGTTGATAACACCACTGCAACGCCGTTTTTATGTCGGCCGATTGAGCACGGAGCGGATATTGTCGTTCACTCGGCCACGAAATATATCGGTGGCCACGGCACTACGGTGGGCGGCGTGATTGTTGATTCAGGCACATTCCCCTGGGCGGAAAATGCCAGCCGCTTCCCGCTGCTTAACGAGCCAGATATCTCCTATCATGGCGTTAGCTATACCCGCGATGTGGGCGACGCCGCCTTTATTGCCCGTGCTCGCGTGGTACCGCTACGCAACATGGGCGCGGCGCTTTCTGCCCAAGCGGCCTGGAACCTGCTTCAGGGGCTGGAAACGCTGTCGCTGCGCATCGAACGTATTTGTGCCAATGCGTTAGCCGTTGCCAAGCATTTGGAAAACCATCCACTGGTCACTTGGGTGCACTATGCAGGCTTGGAAAGCCATCCTGACCATGCGTTAGCCGAGCGCTATATGAATGGCCATGCGTCGGGAATTCTAAGCTTTGGCATTGAGGGCGGCCAGGCCGCCGGTGAGCGCTTCTACGATGCCCTGTCGCTGATTCTGCGTTTAGTTAATATCGGCGATGCCAAGAGCTGCTCTTCGATTCCAGCGTCTACCACCCACCGCCAGTTAAATGAGCAGGAGTTAAAGGCCGCAGGCGTTACACCGGATATGGTGCGCTTATCGATTGGCATTGAGCATATCGACGACCTACTAGCAGATATTAATCAAGCGCTAACGGCTTCTCAAGGGTAGAACACCTCTGCCTCAGATGCTGTTCGCATTTTCTCTAACGCTAGGTGCTGAGGTGCCTAGCGTTATGACGTTTGCATTAGTTCTGATACGTTGGCATTAGCTCTGAATAGATAGACTCATTGAGCCAGCCAGAATTACCGCGATCAATTCCGCCTGCCGCCGAGTGTCGGTTTTTTGGAACAGGTTGCGTAAGTGGAAGGCCACCGTTGTCGCGGAAACGCCCAACAGCTCGGCAATATCTTCCTTGCGTTGCCCCTCGGCCAAGTGTGTGGCGATAGTCGCTTCGGTGGGGGTGAATCCGAATAGCTCGGCAAGCAGTGGTGCTGGTAGTTGGACGCGTTGATTCGGGTCAATCAGCATGACAGCTACCGCTGGGCTATTAGCGTTTGCTGCACCGTTGGCAAGTGAACAGATAAATAGCATCAGGTCACTGTGTCCCCCCAAGCGGGAAAGGCGTAGACAGTCAGTGCTTTCAGCACTAAGCCGATTGGCGACTAAGCTTCTTCGCACGGCTTGATATAGCTGTTGGCTGGACGTGTCGCTAATGCCTTCCAGGCTAGGAACGCCCCTTAATGGCGGCTTGTCGAGGTTTAGCCTTAAGGCCGCTCGGTTGGTCAACAGTGGCTGGCCGAGGTTATCCAACAGCACCACACCGGCGGCCATCAGGTCGAGTGCGCTCTTGGCTGCGGCAAAGGCGTGTTCACTGATTTCACTACGTAAATGGTGGATACCTTGGCGCAAATGGTCGAGTTCTTGTGTGCTTTTGGCCCGCATACGGCTTACCTGACGCAGGCGCGCTTCTAGCGTGGCCAATAGCAGGTCGTAGTCAATTGGTTTAACGAGATAATCGTCGGCACCCAGGCGCTTGCCTTCGATAATGTCAACGCGGTCTGAAAGTGCGGTCAGGAAGATAAACGGTGTGTCCGCAAGCTCTGGAAAGCCATTGCGCACCTGCTCTAGTAAGGCATAGCCGTTTAGGCGCGGCATGGTGATATCGCACAGAATCACATCTGGCATCGACTTCAAGTGTGCCAGCGCCTCCTCTCCATCGCTGGCTTCCACTACGCGGTAGCCCGCCTCGCGCAGCTCGTCGCATAAATCTCGGCGCAATTCTTGATGATCTTCAGCACATAGCACTAAAGGCGGGCGTTCATTCATTATGTTGATTCCTTACCACCCGCCTGCGTTTGAGTGGCGTGTTGGCCTGCTTGAGGGGCTTGGGGCAGGATGAGCTGGAAGGTAGTTGCTTCAGGAGTTGAGCTGAGCAATACCAGCTCACCGTGCTGAAGTTGGGCCAGCGTGCGGGCAATGTTGAGTCCTAGCCCAAGTCCCTGCTGGCCGGCGCTGTTAGCACCGCGATAGAAACGTTCAAAGAGATGCAACTGCTCGACGTCGGGTATGACATCCCCCTGATTACTGATGCGACAGTAAGCCCAGTGTGCATCATGTGATAGCTCGACAGTGATAGGGCTTCCCTGACGAGAATATTTGCGGGCGTTGGTCAGCAGGTTATCAATAATGTGCTCGGTTAGTGCTTTATCGCAGCTTATCTGCAACGTTTTCAATTCTGGCGGAATCACCACGTTAATGAGCAGCCGAGTATTGCCGGGCACTTCCTGATGTAAGAGGCACGCCTTTCTGACCAGTTTAATCATGTCGTGGGGCTGCTGATGGCTGCTTACCTGCCCCGCGTCTAGCTGTGCGGTCAGCAGCGAGGCATCAACCAGTTCAGTCATATGAGCGACGGTATCGCGCAGACGCTGATAGCGGTCAGCCCGCTCTTCTGCCGAGTAGCCCGAGTGGCGGCGCATCATGCGCTGCAGGCCTGAATCAATTACCGCCAGTGAGGTGCGGAACTGGTGGGACACCATGGCGGCGAAGCTACGGTAGAAATCACTTATGCCCCGCTCACGCTCTAGGGCATTTTCCAAGGCAATAGCCGTTTTTTTATAAGGGGTAATGTCAGCAAGGCGCATGACGTGCCCGCCAGCCTGCGTTCTGCGCAACGTCAACTGTCTCCACTCGCCGCCAGCAAGTTCAATATCGCATTGTGCGCTGGCTTGGTGAAGGGGGAGTACTGCCGACGTGCTAACGCAGGTTTGGCAGAGTTTCGTTACAACATCATGCAAGGGAGTGCCGGGTGAGAAGATGCATTGTGTCTCGGGAAGTAGCTGTGCTAAACGCGCATTGATTAACTGTAGTTGCCCGGTGGCATCAAAAGCCGCGAAGCCATCAGGCGCTGTATTAATTGAATCTGCCAGCCTGCGACGTTGATCTTCTAGATCCTGAGTGCGAGCGCTGACGAGGTCTTCCAGATGATCAAGGTGCTGGGTAAGCGCTTCTTGTGCCTGTCGGCGTTTGTTAAGCGCCCATAGCAATAAAAGGGCTAACAGTAGGCCAGTGACCAGTATGCCCACGGCTGAATAAATTACCTGCATTAGGCTATCGCGATAGTCGTCCAGCCGCTCACCAGTGACTTCCCACTCTTCCATCATGATCGCATTTGCCATGCGGTTTAATGTGGCCAGCAGCGGCTGAATGTTGCGGTACATGTCATCCGAGGTTAGTTCGCCCAGCAAGAACTGTGTCATCAACCTATCAATCTGCGCTAACTGCTCAAGGGTGTTATCCAGTAGCGGTTCAAACCCTAAGGCTTGAATATAACGACGCTGAGGGCCTTGATCCATTAGGGCTAGACGGCTGAAGAGCACATCAAGGTGTTGTTCTGGCTGAGCATCAGTGTGCCCCATGGCATGGCGATGTGCCGCTTCCTGTAGACGATGGCTTGCTAATTGGGCTTGGGTGATGACCCACAGCATGTTCTCATCAACGTTGCTGCGCATATCTTTCTCGACCTCGGAAAGACGCAGCAGAGAGAAAAATAAAAGAATGATGAACAGGCCAATGGCTACTAGCGGCAACCAGTAAATACGTGCACGAGAAGGAAGGCGGATCATTCCACGGTTAGCCCGGTAAGTTGCCACACCCAGCGGTAGTCGTAGCGAATATCTTGCAGCTCTGTGTGATCGCTGCGGGGGTAAACAATCCAAAGCGGCCCTTTATCACGTGGCGTTAGCGCCTCGCCATCCATATGAGTCGCTACCAACACATCGTATTGATAAAAGTCGTCGAGCGGGATAGCAACGATGTAGTTATTCAGTGCTGTAGCAATGACCTGTTCACCGTCGGCTCCTACCCATTCCAATAGGTCACGCAGTAAAAATCCTTCAAAGTGATTAACGCCATCGGTGACAGACGTCTCAGTGACCAAGGTATGAGTTTCTAGGGAGGTAAGCATTTGTGCATCAAACTGCGCACTATCGCCCGCATTGGTGTGACTGATGCTGCCATCGATCACCAGAATGATAGGTTCCGAAGGCTCTAGTAATGAGCGTTCACCGCGTTGTGCAGCGCTATCCGCAAGCAATTGGGTGGAAAAACCAGCGGTGGCAAACAAGCTAAACAAAAGGTGAACTAATGGCATGTCATTGTTCGCTATTGCTTGATTGAGAGTGCGAGGTAGATATCCGCCTGATGAAATCACTCTAGCAAAGTGTTTCTCTGGATAACATCCCGTTATCACAACATGTTGACTACTAGCTATCTGTTCACCAATACCTATCTGTTCACCAATACCTATCCGTTTAAACGGGGCAGCACAGTGAAGCATGGCTTATCGTTAGGTAACACTTCAAGTTTGTCGATGCTGTCAGCGCGAGCAGCGATACAGGCGCTTTCCCACCGAGTGTGATCGAAATAACTAACAAAACCTATCAAAGAGGGAACTGTCATGGAGTTGAATAACATCTTGTCGACTCATCGTCTCAAGGCGGCGGTAGTGGCTAGCGTATTACTTTTTCCTGCCGCACAAAGCGTATTAGCGGATGAGGTCGTTGAACAGATCGAGCTAGGTCTGGAGCTCTATCAAGAGCAAGAGTACGGCGCGGCAATTACCGAGTTGGAATTTGCCATTGAAGACATGCGCAAGATGATGTCAGGCCTGATTGCCCAAACGTTCCCTGATGCACCCGATGGTTGGACGGCGCATGAAGCGTCCTCCGGTAGCGCAGGTGGTGGAGCCGCCGCCATGTTTGGTGCTGGTGGTACGTCGCTTGAGCGCTCCTATCAACAAGATGACGGCGATGGTCAGATGACCGCTAGCATGATGCTTGATAGCCCGCTGATACAAAGCATGGGGGCAATGTTTAACAATCCGGCAATGATCGCCGCGCAGCCTAATATGGAGCGTGTTCGTTTGGGTCGTGAAGCAGCAGTGGTGAAGTGGGAGCCTGAACGCTCCCGTGCAGAAGTGACGCTATTACTCGATGGTCGAATTATGATGCAGGTGAAGGGTGAAAACCTGGAATCCCAGGATGTCGCTGTCGACCTAATGCGTGACTGGGATCTTGCTGCTGTGCGTGAGCAAAGTGCTCGTTAACGACGCCGTGCTGAACGATTGAGTGAGGAGAGCTGAATGTTGAGTCTGCGTCCTTTGGCTTTTTGTGTTGCATTTGGTGCCTGCGGTGTTGTTTTTGGCGGTGAAATGGCTGCAGATCAACGACTGGAAGAAGCCGCTTCGCTGGAGGATGTCGCGGCGGTTTTTATTCCAGAAGACACATGGCAGCGCCAGAAGGCGACGGCGCTAGAGGAGCAGCTGCGTGAGGCGCTAACCGATAATGGCGGCAGCGACAGTGTGTTCTTGGCAGACGCTGATATGGGCCCATTGGGCAAGGCGCTGCTGGCGGTGCTCAACGAAGAGCCTGCGATTCCGCACGTTCGCTACCGGCTACGCTATGCACAGGCTAATGTGGCCTCCGAGTTGAGTTCGCCACTGATAGTTGAACTGGTCGAGATTTCGCGTTTTAACCTTGGGCCGTCGCGCCGCGCCGAGCTTATCGAGATATATGGCGAGAAGCAGGTGGCCCCTGCTGCAGAATTTGGTCAGGCGCCGGACGTTGCTTGGCGGTTAGTTACTCGACCTATTATGGGGCAGGTTGCAGGTCTCGTTCATGTGGCCAGGCGCGAGCTGTCACAAAAGCACGCTGCTGACTGCCTCGAGTTTTCTTGTCGTGACGTCAACTCGCTCAACGAGGCCGTACGTGATTGGCCAGAATTCGAGCCGATCGAGCCTCTGTTTGACCAGGGGCCGCTGGAGCTATCGGTGCTACAGGTAGGCCTAGAGAAGCTGGGCCTACACGATGAGCCGGGCCACACTGGTTGGCGTATCCCAGAGTGGCCGGAAAGTGTTGCAGCAGGGGAGCCCTTTATTGACGTTTATATAGAAAGGGGGCTGGGGCAGGACGACGCGTTAGACCTCGTCATTCACCATGACCAGTTGATGGATGATCATACTCGTGCGCTCTGGGAGCGGCTGATTGTCCTCGGCCCAGGCGATAGCGCGCTAATGTTTTCTACCAGTGATCAACAGCCCTGGCCGAGACAAGATCAGTAAGCTGCTGAACTTTTTTTAATAAAAAAAGCTATACGGTAGCTGCGCACTAAAGCGAACTCACCCCGTTTCAGCAGCGTAATAAGCAACGAGAAAATCAGTGACGACGGATTAGACAGGTGATGAAACAGGAGAAAAATAAATGATAAATCCACAACGATGCTTTAGCGGTGCACTGTTACTGGGTGGGCTTATGTGGGGGGCAGGGCACGCCGTTGCCGACGAGATCAGCGGCACGCTAGATGGAGAGCCTAAGGAGTGGCATGTTGTTACTCACTCGGAAGGTTCAACGGCTAATTTTTCTGAGCTGATGCCGGGTATGATGAATGTCACTGTCCAAGGGCATAGAGAACCGAGATTTGAAACCCAGGGCACGCTTAGCATTAGCTTTATAGTCATGAACGGCAACGCGGGTGATGCCTCGGTGAGCTACTTTCCAGAAAGCGGAATGATGCCCCATTACGGCACAGAACAAGATGTGCCCATTGATATAGAGCTGCTGGATGTCGATGGCGACACTGGCCGAGTAGAAGGGCGTGTTGCAACGTCGCTTGCCTATTTGGCGTCTATGTCAGAGGACTATGATCACAGCAATACGATGGACCTTGACGTGTCTTTTGATGTGACATTGGTGCGAGAAGAGTATTAACCTGCACTCACATTATGAATGGTGTCACTGGCGACGTCGTCTAAGCCCACGTTAGCGTGGGCTTAGTGGCGTATGGATTCTCAATGGATACGTCGATCACTGATTAAATAGCTTAAAGGGTGAAGCACAATTAGCGCCACGATAAAGGCTGCGATTGCAGCGCCTGTCAACGCCACCCAGTCAAAAACTGTCGCTACGTAATCCAGCTTAGAGTGAGTTAACCAGGGTATCCAAACGTAAGCTGTTAGCCCGACTAACCCGGCTAATAATAGAGCAATCACACTATGGTGACGGGTGATTTGGTAACCACGTAGATAGGCAGAAAAATGGAGCGCAACGATAATAACGAGGCCCGCAATGATGAACCAAATATAAGGAGCTAGAACGAACATTAAAATAGTAACGATGCCGGTAATAGTCATGGCGATGCTCCCTAGGCTTGTCCTGCAAGTACGGCGTAGTAGGCGGGCTGTAGCATGCGATCTTTCATTACCCATGTAACCCAAGATTCATCGGTAGGATCAATAAACGAGAAAGATGGCATAAAGGCGAAGTTGTCTTCATAGCCAAACTCCACCAGCATGGCCTTGCCAATGCCAGTAATCATTGGGCACGAAGTGTAACCAGTATGGCGGGCGGGGAGAGGGTTTCCTTGCATGACAGCAAGCAGGTTGGCTTCTACAACGGGTGCCTGGGCCTTAACGCTGGCAGCCGTTTTATTAATCGGAGCGCCGATTACATCGCCAATACCAAACACGTCGGGATAGCGGTTGTGCTGCATGGTGTAAATATCCACATCTAACCACTCGCCTCTGAAAGGGCCATCCTGAGCAATAAGTGCGCTCTGTTTGATGAAGTCGTGGGCACTCATTGGTGGCACTACGTGAATAAAGTCGTAGTCCGCAATCACCGTTGGCTGATTTTCGCGCCTAAATTCGGCTTCGCGAAGCTGGTGATGCGAGGTAAATTCGCTCTCAGGGCCAATAAAGGTAAATTCAGCTTGCTTAGCCTGAGGGTCAATGGCAGAAAGGCGATAGTGATGACGACGGGTGACACCTTGTTCATCAAAACGCTGTTTAACAAATTCGTTGACCCAGGGCTGGGAAAAGAGGCTGGTGCCAGGCGCCATATATTCCACATCGAAGGCGTCTCGTCGCCCAGATGCTTCTAGACGACTTAATGTAGTAAACGTCATTTTCATCGGAGCGCCAGCGCACTTTACTGGTGTTGGGGCGGCCGTGAATATCCCTTTTCCCTGGCCGTGATCCAGCCATGTTTGAATGGCTTGGTTAGTTCGTATTGCGCCATCGAGGCTAGCGTACACACTGCCAATCCCGTGCTGCCCTACCAATGTGGGTGACATACCTTCGATCAGGTGATAGTTGAGTTGAATGCCTGTGGCCACTACTAGGTAGTCGTAGTTTAGTGTTGCACCATTGGCAAGGCTGATTCGCTTATTATCGGCATCAATACTTGCTGCGTATTCGCGCACCCACTTCACTCCCCTTGGCACAAACTGAGCGTTAGGACGCATGGTTTTATCGGGCTGCCAAACGCCTGATGCCACTAATGTCCAGCCTGGCTGGTAATGATGCGTTTCTCGTGGTTCCACTAATGTGATCGTTCCTCCTTCGAGCCGTGTGGCTAGTCGATTAGCCATTGCCATGCCCGCCGCGCCGCCGCCAAGAATGACGATGTGAGCCTGGGTTTGTAGTGTATTAGCAGAGACTGCGCTAAGAGGAATAAGGCTGCTGACCCCTAATCCAGTGCCTAATTTCAGCAGCTCTCGGCGGTTTAGCAATAATGGCTTATGCATGGCTAACTCCTGAAGAGAAGTCTAATATATATTTTTTAGTTATATTGTTATTCTATATATTATGTGCTGCGCAGAAGATCGCCATTATCACTTTGGCCATTAACACTTCGTCTCAAGGCGTAACCAAAATGTTACGCCTTGCTGGGGTAGTTAAGTTTTGCTCAGTAATGGGCGGGTACTGACAAGAGCTAAAAGGCTATTTAGATGCAGCCAGCGTGTATAAAAACTCTAGCCCCAACGTGGCTGCGGCGAGTGACGTGATATCGCCATGGTCGTAAGCGGGGTTGACCTCAACAACATCCATACCTATCAGCTCCATGCCCACCATGCCGCGGATCACTTTTAGCATCAGGTCGGTAGACATGCCGCCACATACCGGTGTCCCAGTCCCTGGCGCGTAGGCAGGATCTAAGCCATCAATGTCCAGGCTGATATAAGCTGGATGATAGCCAACACGAGCACGGATGCGTTCCAGTACAGCGGCAGGGCCGTGATCATTTACCCAGTCGGCATCTAGCACTTCATAAGGGTGGTTATGGCGGTCATAGCTGGTGCGAATACCAATTTGTAGCGAGTGCTCCGGCACTACCAATCCTTCTTTTAAGGCATGGTGGAAAATAGTGCCATGGTCAAAACGCGTGCCTTGCTCGTAGGTGTCGGTATGGGCATCAAAATGGATCAGTGCCAGTGGGCCATGCACCCGAGCATGAGCGCGTAGCAGGGGCAGGCTGATATAGTGGTCACCACCCAGTGTCAGCATTTTTTTATTGGCTTTTAGCCAACGCAATGCGTGGGTCTCAAGGTTATCGACCAAGCTTTCCGGCTCACCGTAGGCGTAGTCCAGGTTGCCTGCGTCACATACCCGCAGTCGCTCTTCCAGGGCGAAGTCCCAAGGCCAGCGTTTGCCTTCCCAGATCAGGTTAGCAGTGCTTTGACGGATGGCGTTTGGCCCCATGCGGGTGCCTGATCGTCCTGAACACGCTAGATCAAAGGGCACACCGCTCACCACTACCTCAGCATCGGTCGTATTAGGATCGGTGGCCTTCGGCACGCCCATAAAGGTAGAAATAACATCACCAAACAGGCTTGGCATGATCTGTGATGGGGTCACCTAGCGTGTACTCCTATGGGGCGCAGTAGAAATAAATCAGAAGGATTGGGCTCAAAGAAGCGCGACGATAAGGAATTTTTAGCGATGAATGAAATGAATGTTTAGAATGAAACCATTCGTTGCATAAATAGTGGGGCGCTATGCGTTCGCTTCGTCATTTTGATTTGAATCTTCTGCTGGTATTTGAAGTGCTAATGCGTGAGCGTCACGTGACAAGAGCAGCGGAAAAGCTGCATTTAAGCCAGCCAGCCCTTAGCCATGCGTTAAAACGGCTGCGGGATGCGTTGGACGATCCATTATTAATACGTACCAACAATGGTCTCCAGCCAACACCCCGTGCGCTGGCACTGTTGCCAGTCGTGCAGCAGGCGCTGGCCATGTTGCAAGAAGGTCTTGCCCCTCCGGCTAGCTTTTTCCCATCCACTAGCGCGCGGCATTTTACCTTGGCCACCACGGATTATTTTGAAGAGGTCATGTACCCGGCCTTTCTTAGCCAATTGATGACGTACGCGCCGGATATCAGCTTTTCCATTGAGCTGATCACCCCCAACGTACTGAGTGAAGGGCTGGAACAGCGACAAGTAGATATGGTGGTCGGGCTGGATAGCCAAAGCGCGCTGCCCAGTGGTGTCATACAGCATCTTTGGATGGATGAAGAGTTGGTTTGTTTGGCAGCGACTGACAATATCGAGGTAGGTGATGCACTGGATCTTAGGCAGTTTGCCCGTGAGCCGCATGTAGCACTGTCTGATATCAGCGGTTTAAGACCCAGTAATATCGATAATTGTTTAGTACAGCACGGCTTAAGCCGCCGGGTGATTTCAAAGAACTTAAATTATATTGCGGCAGCGCGGGTCGTTGCGCTCACTGATGCGATCATGACGTTGCCACGCCAAATGGCCGAACGATTTATCACGATGCTGCCGGTGCGCATCGTCGTGCCACCTAAAGAATTGCCTGCACTTAATATGACGCTGATTCAGCATGGGCTGTATGCCAACGATCCCGCCCTCATTTGGTTGACGCAATCGCTGATCGAATTCGCTAGCACCTTTAAGCAGAAAGCCGCTGAACAATAGCTAATTTGCTTAGTGGTGGGAAATTGCTTCAATAAAGGTGGGTGACTCCGTAGTGGTGACTCCGTAGTGGTGACGCCGTAGTGGTGACGCCGTAGTGGTGACTTAGTAGAGATGACTTAGTAGAGTGTTATAAAAGACACAGTAAGCGGGATTTGGCTAAACCACAGGCAACCATAATAATGACAGCGACATATAAACTCCTGATTGCCGACGATCATCCCCTGGTACGCGATGCCATGGCGCGAGTGATCCGTGAAGCTTACGAAGATGCTGAGGTTATCGAGGTAGAAGACTTTGATGCGGCCCTCGCCCATGCCCAGCAAGATCCTGATCTTGATTTGATATTGCTAGATTTAAATATGCCCGGCATGAACGGGTTAACAGGGCTTTTGCAGTTGCGTAACGAGCAGCCTACGATTCCGGTGGTGATTGTATCTGCGGAAGAGGATAAGCAGATTATTCTGCAGGCAGTCTCCTGTGGTGCGGCGGGGTTTATCACCAAATCACTGCCCCGTGATCAGATGCGCCACGCGATTGCCCAGGTGTTGGAAGGCAATATCTTTCTACCTGCCGATGCCATGCGCGCGCCGGACAGTATCCGCAAACGTCGCCATCAGGATCAGGGATTTACCGCGGAACAACTGCGCCTGCTGACCCGCAAGCAGCTACAAGTGTTGGAGCATATGACGCGCGGTGAATCTAACAAGATGATTGCCTATCACCTTAATATTGCAGAAACCACGGTGAAAGCCCACGTGTCAGCGATCTTGCGCAAGCTGGGGGTGACCAGCCGAGTACAGGCGATTTTATCCGCCAACGATATCGATTTCTCCCAGTTCCTCAATCGTTGACTTGCCGCAGCTGTCGGTTTGTCTCAGCGATTGACTTCATAATGGCCAGCGCTATCCAGCCAGTGGGTTTGCCAATGGCCCAAGGTGTTTATCTGAGTGAGTAAATTGGTAAGTGCCTGTGAATCGATGCGTTGTTGTCCAAGGCGATGCAGTGGCTGATGGGCACCTGTTAAGAGGCTTTGCCACTGGAGAACCAGCGCCGCGAGGGGCGTTTCAGGCGGTGTTAGTGTTGGCAGTTGCGCCTGCAGAACGCTATCCGACGTTTTCCAGAGGGCATCGGTGATCGATTGTAGCTTTTCCGCTAGCCATTTTTCCTCTATCGGCTTCCCCCCTGCCGAGCCCGTGTCCTTGCTGATTTCCCCTGCCTTACTAGTTTGCACGACATAGCCAAGTGAGCAAGGTGCGCCGTCGCCACTGCGAACCGCTGCCACATAGCCCAAGTGGTGGTCATAGCGTGCCTGCTGAAAAAAAGCCCCGCTGTGATGCTGCTCCGCAAGTGCCAATAGTAATCGCTGGCTGGGTGTGCCCGGTAGGCTCAGTGTCCGCATGATGGCGGTGCTGGTCGGTAGGTTGGTAGGGGGAGGCTGTTCAGCACGTATTGCGACGCGGCTTGCCAAGTTCGCTAGCGCGTTGCAAACGGCAGCGGCGCCTGTTCTATGGGAAACCCATACCACAGGCGCGGCAGGCAATGGTGTTAAGCGCTGTATCAACTGCTGAGCCAGCATCCCTTCTTGAGCCTTAGAGGCAGCTAATACGGCGTCTTCCAACAGTGCCACCATAGCGTGGTTGGCTTGACTACCCATCGCTATCACCCAACTGCCGTGGGGGGAGTTCTCCTGCTTGAAGACAATAGCCTGGCGAGCGAGCCGCTGAGCGGTGAGCGGGCTGGGTACAACCACTGCGCCGGGCACAAAGCAGGCCGCCCAGGCGGTAGTGGCAAGTACCGCGAAATCATCGCTAACACCGTACTGACCGCACCAATACTGCACGGCGGGGTAAGCCGGTGGTTGTCTATCAAAAGCGTGTGGTGAGGGCGGTGGAGGCGTATTACCCAGTAGGCAACGGGCATTACTAGCCGCAAACGTGCTTGTGACTGGCTGATGCTCAGAGGACGGCGTAGCAAAGCGACGAGTAAGCGCTTGGCGGCGGGCGTGTGCAAACCAAGCCGGGGCTAACTGCATCGTATCAGCGGGTGGCTGCCAACGGTTGTCATGATCGTTAGGTCCTGTTCCGGACAGGGTTGCGAAGAAGGCTGCTAAGCGCTCACTTAGGGCAGCCGCAAGGGCTTTCACCTGCTCCTGTGTCGCAGTGCCGCTTAGCGTCAAGCTAAAGGCGTCTGTCGCCCCGCTAGGGGCCAGCGTTGCGCGGTAGTCGGTAATCGAATCAGGCAACTGCTCCACTAGGAGACCTTGATTTAACCGATCAGCAGTGTCGCCAAGGGCGATAAACTGATGACGAGCAATGGCCGAGGGCAACGGCCACAGTAGCTCAACGGTATTGCCCGTACTGGCTAACTTCGCGCTGAGCTGGCGGCTCCAACGAGGCGCAATGGAAAGCGAAGGAGCGCAAGGTGTTGGTGGGCTAAACAGCGTTGCCATGCGTTTAATCAGGCGGTTCATCGCTTCCGCTGCCCACGGGCTGATAATGGCGATATTAACGCGGCCGCCATGGTAATAGGCGCGATGAAACGCGGTGAGCGCTTCAAACAATAGCCTCATGTCGCTACCTAGGGTTTGCGCGTTACCGTGACGGCAGCCTGCACCAATATGCTGTGAATCGCTGAGCGTGGCGATGGTCGACAATCGTTGCATCGCCGAACTGTGCTGGCGGGCCTGCCACTCGGCGTCAATAGCAGCGACTTCAGCGCCAATGACTGATGGCGAAAACGCAGGCGTGGCGAGCTGGCTGGCAACGGTGAGCGCCGCTACTTCTAGTTTGTTTGCTGGTATCGAGAAATGTACATCGGTGACGTAGTCATCGGTATGGGCGTTCAGACTACCTTGGTGTTGGGAAAACCAAGTAAGAAGGCTGATGTTAGAGGACGCTTCCAGCGGCGCAGTAGTGAGCACGTGCTCGAGTAAATGGGCCAGCCCTGGCAGGGCGCGCGGCTCATCCAAATAGCCCGCCACAATGGCGATGCTGACGTGAGCGCGGGTTAAGTGGGGCGCGTAGGCCAGCACTCCCTGCGCCCCGTTAGGCAGGGAGATACAGGTTTGTTGGAAACTCAGGCTAGCCATTAAGCAGGCTACGCAGCAGCGCACGTAGTTTGCCGGGGCGAACGGGTTTGTTTAACTGCGGCACGCCAGCATGGCGCAACCGTCTCTGCCAGTGGTCAGAGCGGTCGGCGCTGAGAATAGCGGCTGGCAGATGCGGGTCGTGCCAGTGCTGGCGAAGTTGGCGAATAGCTTCCAAGCCAGTCATATTGTCATCTAAGTGAAGGTCGACGAGCAGCATATCCGGTGCTTCCTGGCAGGCTTTAGCGGTATCGACATCCAGGGCAGTATCGCAACTGATTTTCCATTCAGTTAACAGCAGCGCCATGCCTTGCAAAATTGTTGGCTCATTATCCAGGATCAGCACGCGAAGACCTTCAAACTCATCGTCAGCGGAGGGCGGTGCGCTGGGAGAGGGGGCTTGGCTAAAGGAAATTCCGCTGGCACGGGGCACCGTAACAGCAAAGCAGGAGCCTTGGCCGGGTGCTGAGCGCACAGAGAGCGGATGCTCAAGGCGCTGGCTAATCCGTTCCACAATGGCAAGCCCCAGGCCGACGCCCTGGCGATCCCGCGCACGGGTAGCATTAAGTTGGTGAAATTCGCGAAAAATAAGCTGGTAGTCACTTTCGGGAATACCAATACCGCTATCGACAACCTGAACGGCCAGGCTGTCGTCGCCATGATGGCGGACACCCAGGCAGATACCGCCCCGATGGGTATAGCGGCAGGCGTTAGCAAGAAAGTTGCGCACAATGCGGCTGAGTAAATACGGGTCGCTGGTCACCGCTTGATGAGAAGACACGTAGCGCAGCGTTAGCCCTTTACGTTGCGCCACTGGGGAAAATTCATCAGCCAGATTGCCGAGGATGTCGTCGAGTTTAAAGTGCCGTAGTTGTGGTTGTACCTGGCCATGATCCAGCCGTGAAATATCCAACAGGTCGGAAAGAATCGCTTCAGCGCCTTCCAGTGAATTTTGCACACTTTCAATCAACGCCAGATTCTCGCTGTCGGTCAGTCGCTCCTGTAGCGAGGCCACCAATAAACGTGCAGCGTTCATGGGTTGCAGCAGGTCATGGCTAGCGGCGGCTAGGTAGCGGTCTTTGCTTTGGTTAGCAAACTCTGCGGCATCACGAGCACTTCTAAGCTCCTCGTTGAGCCGTTCAAGCGCTTGGGTACGGTCAGCTACCCGTGCTTCCAAGTGGGCGTTGAGGGTTTCTAAATGCTGTCGTGCGCGCTCACGCTCGGTAATATCCGCCACAAACCCTTCGATTAGGTCTTCGTCCCCGGCAAGTTCGGCGGGCTTACGTATTAGTGTAATTGCCACGGGAACCTGATGCCCGGATGCGCCTTGCAGCCAGGTGGTTTGACCTGTTACGTGACCTTGTGCGAGCAGCAGATCGCGCAGCTGTTGCCCTGTAGACGTGTTAACAAAGAGCGCGTCAAAACGCGCGCAGCGCTCGAGTGTATGCAACACGCTACTATCATCAAGCATAGCGGCAAGTGCTGGGTTAGCGGCGCGGAGTTTGCCGGAGAGTGATGCCTGAAAAATACCGTGTAGCGCGTTTTCGAACAGCCATTTGTAGCGGTTGCGCTCCACTTCAAGCTCTTCTAAACGTACGGAAAGCTCGCGATAGTAGCTTTTACGCGCCGACTGCTGGCCAAGCCCGAGCAGGTCGCTGACCGAAAAGCCCGAGGGATCGTTGGCTTTTTTCATAGCGCCTCTTCGTAAACCACCGCCACGTCTCTTGAGCTGGAACGGCGTGGGTTAGTCAGAATGCAGGGATCACCCAACGCATGGTTAGTGAGAAAAGGCACGTCGCTACGCGAGACGCCCATCACGCCAAGGGTTCCGCCCAGGCCAACGGCATGTTTTAAATCGACTAAGTACTGAAACAGCGCCTTTTTGATTTGCTGCTGTGATAACCCCCGACAGTCGATACCCACGGCGTCGGCAACCCGCTTAAAACGGTCAGGGGCAGCTTCATAGTTATAAGCCACCACGTGTTCTAGCAGCATGGCGTTGCATAGGCCGTGGGGTAAATCCAAGAAGCCACCCAAACTATGGGACATCGCGTGTACAGCGCCCAAAATGGCGTTTGAAAACGCCAGACCCGCTTGCATACTGCCCAGCATTACCTGGGCACGCAGCTCGCCGTCGGCTGGGTTCGCCACCAGTGCTTCAAGATGGCTACTGATTAAGCGCATGGCTTCTAAGGCATGGGCATCAGTAAGCGGGCCACTACCGGTTGAAACAAACGCTTCGATGGCATGTACCAGCGCGTCGACCCCCGTACATGCGGTCAGGTAGGGTGACATGGTCATAGTGACTTCTGGGTCGATCAGCGATACGTCAGGAACCACCGCCTTGCTGATAATCGAAAATTTCATGCGCCGCTGCTGGTCGGAAATAATCGCAAACTGAGAAATGTCTGCCGACGTTCCCGCTGTTGAGGGAATGAAAATTAGCGGCGGAATGGGCACGCGAATCGTATCCACACCTTCGAAATCAAGAATGTGTCCGCCGTGGGCGGTGATGATGCCAATCCCTTTGGCACAGTCCATGGGGCTGCCGCCGCCCACGGCCACGATCGCCTTGCAGCCGGTTTCTCGGTAGAGCTCGGCACCGGCCATAATCTCATCGACACGTGGATTAGGTGATACGGCGGTAAAGCGCACAACGGCAATGTTGGCTTCCAGTAGCTTGGCTTCAATATCGGCGACCCAACCCGCCAGAAGCACGCCAGGGTCGGAGACCAGGAGCACTTTTTCTGCCCCGAACGTAGTGACGTAGTTGCCTGCCGCGTGGCGTGCTCCGTCGCCAAAAATAATTTCAGGAGCGACAAACTTACGAAGTTGTGTGAGCGGCGAAGTCATGGGGCGGTCTCGTTTATAGTTGTTAACCATTATCTTAAGCACCTTAAGGGATTGTTGCGCTACGACCTTGGTGCTGTCGTTATGTGGCTAGAGTGATAAAAGGCTAGCTCTCGGTCCAGCATGGTGTGGCGAGCTTTGGGGTGTTGAATACCGTGGTATTCGTTATCAAACAGCAGTGTTTGTGCCTCACCACCGTGGAGTTCGATATGCCGCGCCATGGCATGAGTTTGCTCTGGCACCACGACGGCGTCTTTGCCACCCTGGATAAACAGTGCCCTTAATGGGCGCTGGCAACGGGTGACGTGGTAGGTGGGGCTGCGTTGGGCGAGCTGGGTTTCGTCTCCGATTAGCCAGCCCAGGTAACCGGATTCAAAGCGGTGTGTTTTTGCCGACAGCGTCAACGCATCGGTTACCCCGTACAGGCTGGTGGCCGCTGCAAATAGCGGCGTGGCCGCCAAGGCATTGAGGGCGGTAAACCCGCCAGCGCTTTGGCCACGAATAAAGCAGCGCGCTGTATCGATCGCAAAGTGTGTGCAGGCGGCGTTAACCAGTGCGATGACATCCTCAGTATCGCTTATCCCCCACTGGCTGGCTAAACATTCTCGATAGCGGCGGCCAAAATTGCCACTGCCCCGTGGGTTGATATCTAAAACGTGAAAGCCCTGTTGCTGCCAGTAGGCTACTAGCGGGTCATAAATAGGGTAGGCGGCGGCGGTAGGACCACCATGAACGCGCACAATCAGCGGTGCAGCGCGGTTGGCTAAGGCTGAGTAGAAAAAACCGTGTACCGTTTCGCCTTTGTTGCCAACGGGGGTTTCCAGCCATTGTGCAGTGGCGGAATTTTCAGTCACTAGGTTTTGCGTTACGTTACCCACGACGTTACCCACTAAGCATCTGCGTGAGCCATTTTCGTTGAAACGAATAAGCTGTGCGCCGCAGGTAGCGCTTTGCACTATGGCGTAATCACCGTGATCTGCCAGCGTAGTGCTTGCCACGCGGCCAGGGTCTGTTAGCAGTGCTTCCACCTGCTCGCCGCAACGGCGATACAGATGAGCTGCCCCCTGGTGCAGTTGGCAGTAAACCTGCCGTTTATCTCGCCATACGTGCTGGCGCTCACCCAACTGCCACGGTGTGGTGATGTGATCTACCGGGGTGCTGCTCAGGCAAACGGGGGTGGCTAAGTTAACCTGCCAGGGTTGCCACCAGCCAGTGTGATCGCTCATGCAAATTAGCGCGTTGTGAGGGTCAAACTGTGGCTGGCTAATCGCCGCGCCGAAGTCCCAGCTTTCAAAGGATTGAAGCGTACCGTCGGCTGCGATGTTTGCGAGGTTCAACTGACTACGCTGCCAGGGCATATAAGGCAGTGACCAGCTCACCCAGGCTAAATAGTTGCCGTCATCGCTTAATACCGCTGCGCCGTAGAAGTCAGCGCCTTCAACCAGCACTTGCCTGTTCTTGTAAGTTCTGCTGGTGTCAGTAATGGCGACCAGCCGTTGACCTTGATGATCCTCTTCTACCGCAATCACCCGCTGGCGCTTAGGGTCGGCGCACAGCCCACCGTAGGCTGTTTGCGGGCGCTGTTGCCAGCAGTAGCTTGCACCGTGGCGGTCGAGCTGCATGATGGCTTGGTCATGCTGGCGCACCCATACGACGCCTCCTAGTAATGGCGTGTAGCTGCCACCGCCGTACTGGTTCACGCGGCTACCCACCGCCTCTTCTATTACACAGTGCGGCGGATCGTTGCTGTCGGCGCGCCACTGCCAAAGCTGCATGTCGCCCTTTTGCGGGCAGCGAGCCAGCCAGTAAACAGCTTGGGCGTCGCTGTGTAACTCGGCCAAGGTGTCAGTGGGCTCGGCGGCATCTGCCAGGGTAAGCAGCATAGGCGTGCTCCTTAGTGTGGGGCGCCCCACAGCAACCGTGCTTCGTAGTGTGGGTAAAGCTGCATTACGCTGCGGGTGAACTCATATTCGCTGAGTGCCATGGTGCTAAACATGCTGGGAATTTCAACGGCCAAGGCATGATTGGCACCTAGCCCTTCGCTAGCCACATCACTGAGACGTTGGTCCAGCCATTCCAGGTAATGCGTGGTTTGGCCAATGATCGTTTCGGGCGGCGCACTGGGGCCATGACCCGGTACTGCGATGCTGGCGTTGAGCGCGCGCAGTTCATTCAGTTCTTCCCGCCACTGTTGCAGGCTTGGGCTGTGAGCAGTGGCAGCAGCACGTTGGTAGAACCCCATGTCGCCCAAAAACAGCACGTCGGTGGCATGATCCATAATCACTAGGTCTCCACCGCTATGGCCGCTCATGGCGAAAAGCGTGAGCGGGTAGTTTCCAAGGGTTATCTCGCCGGCCTCGATCACGTTGGGTAGGGCAATAGGCAAGCGCTCCAAGCTGCGCCCGGTTAGTCGCTCTACGTTATCGATCAATGCGTCCTGGTCGCGGGCCATCAACGCACGAGTGCTGGCTAAGGTGAGGTGTTGTGCCTCGTCAAAGGCGGCATTACCAAAAAAGTGGTCGGGGTGGTGATGGGTATTCAAGACCCAGCGTACGGGGTGAGAGGTGTGCTGGGCAATTAGTGTTTTGAGGGCTTCGCCAAAGTGTGGACTGCTGCCGCTGTCGATAAGGATGACACCACTGGGCGTCGTTATAAACGCTTGGTTGCCAATATGGCCGCAGTTGTTGGTGGAGAGTTCTTCTCTTAAGCCTTCCACCATCCAGGTGTTTTCCGCGACCGACTGGGCGGTGAGCGGGCGTTCGCAGAACATCACCGCTTCGCTGGCCGCCAGCGGCGTGATCAGCAAGGTACTGAAGGCGGCTAGAAAACACGCCTTCATGGCTGCAGGCCGATAGAAAAGCGGTTGCCGTTGTTATCCCGCGCGCCAATCACATAACCGCCTGGAGAGGGGCGCATATGCAGCCCCAGGGTGGGGTTGGCGCTCACCGATGCGTCGATATCCAGGGCGGCCACTTGCTCGCCCTGCTGATCCAACAGTTCAAACGACTGCACATAAAAGGCTGGCTGGCTGGGGATTAAGCCGCTGTCCATGGGGTGAGAAAGGCGCACCCGCAGCCGCTGTTCGTCTTTATTGGCAAACAGCCGTCCCTGCAGCTCACCGAAGGTGTTTTCCCAGTCGGTGTCAGCACTGGCAATACCGGGTGTGGTGCAACCGCCGCCTTCCGCTTCAATATAGGTGCCGCCCACATGCCAAGTATCCCCCTGTTTCACCGCTACGCGCACCGCGGAGGCTTGTTCCAAGCGAATGTTTAACGATAGCTTGGCTAAGCCATGGCTCATCGGGGAGTAGCGGAACAGGCGGGGAATCGGGTTGAGATCCACCCAAGCAATCATGTCGGTGATTGGCTCGCCGCTGGTTTCTAAGGCGCTGGCGTCTAGCTCAATGGGTACTTGTCCTGAGTCTTCGGCGAATCCTGGCGCGCTAACGATGACGCGCTCATCAAACACCACGGGGGCGTCGCCCAGAAAGCGTTCGCGGTACACAGGCCACATAAAGGAGTTAAGCGGATCCTGCTCAGCCGTGCTCGCTGTGGCCAACGCGGTGGTCGGCAGCGCGAGCAGTAGCCAGAAAAGCACGACGAGTGCGGGGGTAAAGGATGCGGCGATCGCCGCGGCGAGCCGTTGTAACGTGATGAAAGGGGTTAGGGTTGCCATGGTGCCTCCCAGCGTTGGAATTATTGTCCAGTCGTTTCCATACTGACCGTTTCCAACCACGTGCGAATGGCCCACAGCCCTTCTTGGCTAACGTAATCGGACATGCGCGGCATTAGTACACGGCCGTTGCGCTCGGCGCCATTGGTGACCAGCTCTTTGAACCACTCATCGCCCCATGCGCCGTTCTCCAACTCGCGCAGGTCCGGGGCGATGCCGCCGGATTTCGCTTCTAGTCCGTGGCAAGCGGCACAGTTGCTGTTGTAAGCGCGAGCACCAATATCAATGGCGAGTTCTTGCTGGGGATGATCCCGGTAGGGGTTCTCTTCCCGCCATTCGTCGCCTAAGCGTTCGAGGTCTTTAATGTCAACGGCTTGAGGGGTCACGCTGCCGTGAGACCAGGCCAGCGGCGAAGCCAGCAAAGCGGCAAGGGCGATAGCACCCACTTGGCTGCTGAGGCGTAAGGGCAGTTTTGCTGAGCTTGTTTTTGTCAGTACGGTTTTTGTAATGGTCATGGGAAATGCTCCTCAGGGGATCAATGTATCGTCACTTGAGTGAGCTTAGGCAGGCAGGCCTTTGGAACCTATAGCACCTTAGGCATCGCTAGGCTCCTCCTTTGGAAGTAGTGCTAAATCAGGATGAGAACGCGACTGGAGGGGTAGATTGGTTTGTTATCCGAGCTTCTAAGCTGGACTTAGTCTTGCTGGCACCACGCAAGCAGCAGCTTGGCCGCTTTGCAGCCATTGCATTGTGATCATTACTCGGATGGAAAACCCATGACATACGCTATCAATAACAACACGTCAGCCCGCAAAATTTCGTGGCCCTTTCGCCTGCGTACACTCACCGCCGCCGTTGCTTACGCCTCTGCCCTAGGCGTTGGGGGTGTTGCGATGACAGCCCACGCCAGCGAGGTGACCTGGGACGATATTCTCAATGACCATAACAACACTGAAACGGTGTTGATGTACGGCATGGGCGTGAAAGCACAGCGCTATAGCCCGCTTAATCAAATTAACGCAGATAACGTCGAAATGCTGACCCCTGCGTGGTCCCACTCGTTTGGCGATGAAATGCAGCGTGGCCAAGAATCTCAGGCGCTGATCCATGAAGGCGTCATTTATGTTACCGGCTCCTACTCACGTATTTTTGCTATTGATGCGCGCACTGGCCAGCGGCTGTGGTCTTACAACCATCGCCTGCCCAGCGATATCCGCCCCTGCTGTGACGTGGTGAACCGCGGTGCGGCCATCTATGGTGATAAAGTATTCTTCGGTACGTTGGATGCTGGCATCGTGGCGCTGAATAAAGATACCGGTGACGTGGTGTGGCGCGAACGCTTTGGTGACCACCGCGCGGGCTACACCATGACCGGTGCGCCAACGATTGTAGAAGATAGCGAAACAGGTCGCGTGTTGCTGATTCATGGCTCTTCGGGGGATGAGTTCGGCATTGTGGGTAAGCTGTATGCCCGCGATCCGGAAACCGGCGAAGAGATTTGGATGCGGCCCTTTGTTGAAGGCCACATGGGACGTTTGAACGGTGAAGAGAGCACTCCGACAGGTGATGCCAACGCGCCTTCCTGGCCCGATGACCCCGATAGCGAAACCGGCAAAGTACAAGCCTGGAGCCAAGGTGGTGGCGCGCCATGGCAGAGCGCCAGTTTCGACCCTGACACCAATACCATCATCATTGGCGCGGGTAACCCGGCCCCCTGGAACGGTTGGGCACGCACTTCAGAAGACGGCGATCCGTCGGACTACGACAGCCTCTATACTTCGGGTCAGTTGGGTATCGACCCTTCGACCGGTGAAGTGAAGTGGTTCTATCAGCACACGCCCAACGACACCTGGGACTTCTCGGGCAATAACGAGATCGTATTGTTTGAGTACGAAGATGAGAATGGCCAAACGGTGAATGCAGGTGCCCACGCTGACCGTAATGGCTTCTTCTATGTCACTGATCGGACCAACGGCGAGCTCATCAACGCCTTCCCCTTTGTCGATAACATCACTTGGGCCACCCACATTGATCTAGAAACCGGTCGCCCGGTTGAGGCTGAAGGCCAGCGTCCTCCGCGCTTGGAAGAAGGGCAAACCCGCTCCGAATCGGTTGAGGTTTCACCACCGTTCCTAGGCGGTAAAAACTGGAACCCCATGGCTTACAGTGAAGATACGGGACTGTTCTACGTGCCGGGTAACCACTGGAAAGAAGATTACTGGACCGAGGAAGTCGAGTACGTGGAAGGCGCGGCCTACCTAGGTATGGGCTTCCGCATTAAGCGTATGTACGACGACCACGTCGGTATTCTACGCGCTGTTGATCCAGTCACTGGTGAGTACGCTTGGGAGCATAAAGAACCCATGCCGCTATGGGCAGGCGTGTTAGCGACCCACGGTGATCTGGTATTTACCGGTACGGGTGATGGCTACTTCAAAGCCTTCCACGCTGAAACCGGTGAAGAGCTTTGGAAGTTCCAGGTAGGCACCGGCATCATTTCACCACCGGTAACTTGGGAAATGGATGGTGAACAGTACATTGGTGTTACTGCCGGTTATGGCGGCGCGGTTCCTCTCTGGGGCGGTGATATGGCTGAACTGACGCGGCCGATTGCTCAGGGCGGCTCGTTCTGGGTCTTCAAGCTGCCATCTTTCGTTCAAGATCTGGCTAACCGTTAAGTTATTGACCCCTCTTGGGCGGCCTTTGCCGCCCTTTTTTGAATAACATTAACGGTAATGGAGAGAACAATAATGATAACGCGTAATGCTCTACCTGTATTAAGCCGCCAAACGACGGCGATTTTTCTCTGCCTTAGCGCGATAGGCAGCGTCGTTGCCGACGATTATGTTGAAGAGTATCAACCGCCTGTGCATAACGGCTGTGAGCTGGTGCCAGGTACTCAATGCGCCAATATGGATTTATCCGGTGGCGACTTTTCCAATCTTGACTTACAAGGCGCTAACTTTGCGGGCAGCAATCTAGAGGGCGCTGATTTCCGCCACAGCAACCTACGCAGCGTGGATTTTGAAGGCGCATCGTTGCGACATGCCAACCTCAATCGCGCGCGTATGCCTAGCACTCATTTACGTGGTGCCGATCTTTCCCATGCCAGTTTGATTGGGTTGGATAGCTGGAGTATCTATGCCCAGGGCGCGACGTTTGACCATGCTGATTTGACTGGCGCTAACCTGGAGTTTGCCCGGCTTTCTGGCGCCAGCATGCAGGGAACGACGCTGATGGGCAGTAATCTGGAAATGGCCTGGATGAATAAGGTCAACCTGATCGGAGCGGACCTGCGCGATGCTAATCTGCAAGAAGCCAAAATGAACATCGCGCGCCTCAATGATGCGGATATGACGGGTGCTCGCATCCACTATGGAAACTTCCAAATGGCCCAAATGGAGGGCTGTACTGCCTGCCCGTTTGATTGGGAGTAATGTCACCATGTTGACACAACCTTCGGCGCACATTGTGCGCCGCTATATCCTCTGTTTGGCGTGGGCATCTGGTGTAGTCAGCGGAGCGGCAATCGCTGAAGCGCCCTCAGCGGCATTTAATCAAGAAGGCTACCGCTTGCCGCCTTTTAAAGCGCCGGTTACTGCACCGCTACCAGGGGTGACCACGTTAGATGACCATGCTTTTCAAGCGCTGCTGGCGTCACCGCCAGTGATTCTGGTGGATGTCTACGCGCTGCCCTGGCATAACGGCCTTTTTCTGCAAGAGAGTGCCCATTTAACGATCCCAGGCAGCATGTGGCTGCCCAACGTAGGCGCGGCTAGTTTGGAAGAGGAGTGGGTTGATTATTTCACGACAGCACTGAATGCGCAGCGTGAGCGCGCTGAAGCCGCGCCGCTAGTATTCTTCTGCCGGGCTGACTGCTGGCTTTCCTGGAACGCTGCCCGGCGCGCCGAGGCAATGGGTTATGACGAGCTCTATTGGTACCCAAATGGGGTGGATGGCTGGCAAGCGAGCGGACATTCGTTAGCAGCCGTTTGCCCGCAGCTGCCCGCTCATGCTGAGCGAGCCACCTGCGAGCCTTAATTGGTTTGTAACTATTAACCAGGTTTGTTACGGATAAATAGATTTACTGCCGATAAATCAGCTCGAGTGGTTGCCGGGGCGAAGGCGCTGCCAAGCCGCTCTGGCTCAAGCCACTCTGACTTTCAGCCTGACCCTGCAACTGCTTTGTTTGCAACTGCTTTGACTGGCGAGCATTGCGGGGAATCAGGGTCGCTTGATCAGAAGTGATTGTGGCATTTTCTGTAATCAGGCTCTCTAACAACCCATGCTGGGGAGAGTGCTGGCATACAGGGTCTGTGGCGTTCATATCGCCGGTTAATAAATAGGCTTGGCAGCGGCAGCCGCCATGGTCTTTATCGCGATCGTCGCACTGCTGGCAAAGCGTAGGCATCCACTGGGTGCCGCGAAAACGGTTGAAAGCATCGCTTTGGTACCAAATGTCTTGCAGCGACGTCTCTTTGACGTTCGGAAACGCCATTGGAAGCTCCCTGGCGCTGTGGCAGGGCAACACGGCGCCATCTGGGGCAACGGTCATAAAGATACTGCCCCAACCACCCATGCACGCTTTAGGCGCTTGCTCAAAGTAGTCTGGCACCACAAATAGTAATGACATATCGCGGCCACGTGCTGCGAGTGTTTCACGCCAGCGATTGGTTTCTGCTTCGGCACGTACCAGCTGTTCACGGGTAGGCATTAACGCCTGTCGGTTCAAAAACGCCCAGCCGTAATACTGGCAGTTGGCGAGTTCAACCGCATCCGCGCCTAGCTCATCGCAAAGGGCAATCAGGTCGCCAATTTGATCGATATTGTGCCGATGTAGCACCACGTTTAATACCATCGGGTAGCCAGCAGCTTTGACCGCTTTGGCCATTGCCAACTTGTTGGCATGGGCCTTAGCAGAGCCTGCCAGCGCCTGAGCCAGTTCGGGGTCGGCGGCTTGCAGGCTAATCTGGATATGATCCAGACCCGCCTCCGCCAAGGCGACTACCCGCTGGGCAGTAAGGCCCACGCCGGAGGTCAGCAGGTTAGTATAAAAGCCAAGCCGGCGTGCTTCGCTTACCAGCGCTTCCAGGTCTTGGCGAATCAGCGGCTCGCCACCGGAAAACCCTAGCTGTGCCGCCCCCATGGCCCTGGCTTGGCGTAGCACGCTAAACCACGCGTCGGTATCCAGCTCGTTTTGGTAACGGGTAAATGCCAACGGGTTAGAGCAGTAAGCGCACTGCAGCGGGCAGCGGTAGGTGAGTTCCGCCAGCAGCCATAAAGGCGGTGAGGCCGCTTCAGCGGCTTGACTATCCGAGTTTTGATTGATCTTGTTGTTATTAACCCTGTTTTTATTAGCCACGATTAATCTCCTTCACGGCTAGCCAGCCGTTGCCACGGGCTTCATCGATAAACTGCATGACATCGTCTGCTAAGGTGTCCGCGCCTGGGTAGCGCTGCTGTAGGGTGGCGATAATATCGGCGATGGAGTGGTGGCCATCAACCTGCTCAAGAATCGCACCGGCAGTCGTGCTGAGCTTGACCATGCCTTCGGGATAAAGAATAACGTGGCAGCCCTGAATGGCTTCCCACTGTAAGCGCCAACCGCGTCGCAGCTGGTAAATATCGTGATGTGATATGACGAGTTGCTGTGACATGGTGATTTCCCCAACGCTAGTCGATCATTGCCTAGTAATGTGAGTGCTCAAGTCCACGGTGATACACCGCTTCGCGGGTGACGGTGTGGTAAGGCGGGCGGTCTAACTGATAAGCCATGGTCATGGCATCCAACATGCTCCACAGCACATCGAGCTTAAATTGCAAAATGTCCAGCGCGCGCTGCTGCAGCGCCACCGTCGTACACACGCCTAAGGCGATTTCCAGGCCATGCTCGACGTCTCGGCGGGCTTCGCTGAGCCGCTTACGAAAGTAGCGATAGCCTTGCTCGTTAATCCACGGGTAGTGCTGGGGCCAAGTGTCCAGGCGGTTTTGGTGGGCAAGAGGAGCAAACAGCTCGGTAAGCGATGAGATCGCAGCTTCCTGCCAGGGGGCACGGGCGACAAAGTGACGGTAAGCATCTACTGCAAAGCGCACGCCGGGTAGCACACGCTCCTGGGAAAGCAGTGTATGACGCGGCAATCCTACGGCTTCACCTAGGGCTAGCCAGGCTTCAATCCCGCCTTCATCTCCGTCGTGGCCGTCGTGGTCAAGCAGGCGTTGCACCCATCGCCTGCGGGTGGCGGTATCTGGGCAGTTGGCCAGCAGCGCTGCATCTTTTTGGGGAATCATTAACTGGTAGTAAAAACGGTTAGCCACCCAGCCTTGCAGTTGTTCCTGGGTAAGCTCGCCGCTAGCCATCGCCTGTTGAAAGGGATGATTAAGATGGTAGTACTGCCCTTTACTCATTAGCGCTTCACGGAACGCCTCCCGACTGAGCGGAGTGGCAGAAGCGCAGGGCGTTATCGCTGTTAGCGCCATGATCGATCTCCTATTTATTTTTGTAGTGTCTAATATAGTTTTTTATGATATATACGGCTTTTATTTTCATCCGTCTTTTATGAATAGGGTTGTTTAATAAAAAATATTTTTTGTGCAGCTCTCTTTGCTTGCGTTATTTTATTAAGTTATATGCTTATCTAAGTTTAAATTTTCAGGTTTTGTTGATTCATTTTTTACCGATCTACTATCTTTTAGATTCTACTAACCTCGTGCTTTTTTAACCTAAGCTTCTCTTGTTTGAACGCTAATAAACGAATGCGCTCTTAACGTAAGTCATAAGATATCTAAGTTAAATTAGTTTACAAGGTCTTTAAAAGTAGATTTAAAGCGTAAGTTTCATCCCGTCGTAAGCTGTTTCAATACCTGAGGTTTGTAATGTTTTCGCTGCGTCGCTTGCGCCGTCCAAAATCGGGTTTGTGTTGTTGATGTGAATCAAAATGCGCCGCGTACTGCGGGGCAGTTCGTTTAGTAGTGCACACATACCGCCGCTGCCATTGAGCGCGAGGTGACCCATCTGTTGGCCTGTGGAGTTACCAACGCCCAGTGCCTGCATTTCGTCGTCTTCCCACAGGGTGCCATCCACCATCACCACATCAGCGGCGTTTAAAAAACGCGTGGCAAGCGGTGTCGGGTTGCCAAGCCCTGGGGCGTAACACAGCGACTGTCCGCTGTGACGGTCAACAATGTACAGGCCTAAATTATCGCCGCAGGAAGGCGCGCCGCGCCGCGGTGAGTAAGGTGGGGCGTTACTGTGTAACGCAAAGGCGGTGAGCGCTATATCCGGCAGGAAGGGAATCGAAAATTCGACAACCTCCTGCTGGTCTTCCAAGCCAATCGGCTGCCAGCGTAGTCCGCCCCAGTGTTCCAGCATCGGGAATAACGGAAAACCAGTCGATAAATCGCGATGCACGTTGGGTGTGCACCATACCTCTAATGGGCAGCCCTCTCTGAGGGAGAGTAGCCCGGTGACATGGTCGATTTGGGCATCCACCAGTAGCACGCCACGAATACCGCTGCCACGCAGTTCACTTGGCCATAATTCTGGATTGGCATTGAGCTGAGCGCGTATGTCAGGGGACGCATTGCACAGCAACCATTGCTTGCCATCCACGCTTAATGCAATCGATGATTGAGTGCGGGGTTGATGATCGGCACTGCCCTGGCGGGCGTTATAGCAGTTTGGACAGTTGCAATTCCATTGGGGAAAACCGCCACCTGCGGCAGCCCCAAGAACTAAAATATGCATAGACTGGCCTCCTACGTTAGTGCTGTGGGTGTGCTATGAATCCTGGCTGAAAGCCCCTACCTGATATCAACCCAATAAGGCAGGCAGGGGCCGTGGCTCCGTAGCTAGAGATTAGCGAGTAGAGATATACAGCGTTACTTCAAAGCCAAGGCGCATGTCTTGATACGTCGGTTTAGTCCACATAAGTGACTCTCCTGCGTTGTTAAGCTTGTTGTTGAGAATGTTGTTACAAATGTCGTTACAAGTACTGCTGTGGTCGTTTTTGGCGGTTAATCATTATTGCCATGCCCACTACTTCAGTTAATCACTGGTAGGGCGAATTGAATGCGGTACTTTGGAAGTAGTTTTCTCTAACTTTTGGTGGGGAATCGTTGTTAAAAAGGGTAGTGTTGTAGTTAAACAACCGAGTTGAATCGAAGGTTGAATAGTAACTGGCAGTCGCCGCGTTAGATCCTAAACTGCTATCTGGCGCGGCGACGCGTGTCAGTAATAATGCCCAGCGTCCAATAACCAAGAGTGAAAACGTGATTGTTTTGGAAAGGGCGCTGGAAATGGGCTAACCAAGGGAGAAAGCGTGTGAAAATAGGCGCACCGAAAGAGACAGCTCAAGGAGAAGCGCGTGTAGCGCTTACTCCTGAGAGCGCGAAACAGCTTCAAAAGCTAGGCCATGAGTGCTTGGTGGAAGCCGGCGCAGGGGCTGCCGCGGGCTTTAATGACGACACGTATCGCGACGCGGGTGTTAGCGTTGTAGAAAGTGCGGAAGCGCTGTGGCGTGATGCGGACGTGGTGATTAAAGTCCGTGAACCTTCGGAAACAGAGGCTCACTATTTGCGCGAAGGCCAGACGCTAATTGCGTTCTTCTGGCCGGCACAAAACGAAGCGCTGCTGGAAACCTGTAAGGCTCAAGGCGCGTCAGTTATTGCGATGGACATGGTGCCGCGTATTTCCAGAGCGCAGAAAATGGATGCGCTCTCCTCAATGGCCAATATTGCGGGCTACCGTGCGGTCATTGAGGCGGGCAATAACTTTGGTCGCTTCTTTACTGGCCAAGTAACGGCTGCGGGTAAAGTGCCTCCTGCCAAGGTATTGGTGATCGGCGCGGGTGTTGCAGGCTTGGCGGCAATCGGTACCGCTACTAGTCTTGGCGCTGTGGTGCGTGCGTTTGATGTGCGCCCAGAGGTGTCTGAGCAAATTGAATCTATGGGCGCTGAATTCCTGTTCCTCGATTTTGAAGACAGTCAGGACGGTTCAGAAAGCGGTGGCTATGCCTCACCCTCCAGCCCAGAATTTCGTGAGAAGCAGCTGGAATGTTTCCGCGAACAAGCGCCGGATGTCGACATTGTTATCACTACAGCGCTGATTCCTGGCAGGCCCGCGCCGAAGCTGTGGCTGGAAGATATGGTCGCAGCCATGAAGCCTGGCTCAGTGATTATTGATCTAGCCGCTGAAAAAGGCGGTAACTGTGATTTAACCAAGCCAGATGAGCGTGTGGTATCTGATAACGGCGTAGTGGTGGTTGGCTATACCGACTTTCCCTCACGCATGGCCACCCAGGCGTCGCTGCTTTACGCCACTAACATTCGCCATATGCTGACCGATCTCACGCCTGAGAAAGACGGCGTCATTCATCACAACATGGAAGACGATGTCATTCGCGGCGCTACGGTCACGCACCAGGGCGAAGTTACCTTCCCGCCACCGCCGCCCAAAGTAAAGGCCATTGCTGCGGCGAAGCCAAAGAAAAAAGAGAAAGAACCGACGCCTGAAGAGAAGAAGGCTACTGAACTGGCCGCCTTCAAAGCGCAAACCAAGCGGCAAGTTGGCTTACTCGCCGTTGGTGGCGCGTTGATGCTGTTGCTGGGTCAAATAGCCCCTGCCTCATTTATGCAGCACTTCATCGTGTTTGTGTTGGCGTGTTTCATTGGCTTCCAGGTGATTTGGAAGGTGAGTCATTCGCTGCACACGCCGTTAATGGCGGTCACTAACGCCATCTCAGGCATCATTATTTTAGGGGCAATTTTGCAAATCGGCTCAGGCAGTGGCGTCGTTATCGTGCTGGCGGCCATTTCGGTACTGATTGCATCGATTAATATCGTGGGTGGCTTCCTGGTGACACGCCGGATGCTTGCCATGTTCCAAAAATCCTAAGCGGCGGAGAAACGATATGTTAGGACAAGGGTTCGTATCTGCCGCGGCAATTGCGGCAAGTGTGCTATTTATTTTATCGCTAGGTGGCCTGAGCAATCAGGAAAAAGCCAAGCGCGCCGTATGGTACGGCATCGTGGGTATGGCCGTAGCCGTGTTCTTTACCTCCTTCGGGCCCGGTATTGGTGGCTACTGGTGGCTGATTCCGGCGATGTTGATCGGTGCTGGAATTGGTGTCTATGTGGCAGGCAAGGTCGAAATGACCGAAATGCCTCAGCTGGTAGCGGCACTACATAGTTTTGTGGGTTTGGCAGCAGTTTTTGTTGCCTGGAGCGCAGATCTGGAGCGTCGCCGAGTGCTGGCAGCACAAGCAGCCGATGGCGTGATGCAAGAGTTTTCTGCGTTTGCTGCGTTGGTGGCTACGAAAGCCCCTGATGAGCTGACCTTTTTGCAGATTGAGGTGGTGTTTGCGATTTTCATCGGTGCGGTGACCTTTACCGGCTCTGTGATTGCGTTCGGTAAGCTGGCGGGTAAGGTGGATGGCAAGCCACGCCAACTGCCGGGTGGGCATATGCTCAATGCCGGTGCCGCGGCGATTTCTTTGCTGCTTGCGATTATGTACCTCAATGGAGCAGGCTTCTGGACACTCATCGTTCTGGCAGCGCTGTCGTTCTTCATTGGCTATCACCTGATTATGGGCATTGGCGGTGCAGATATGCCGGTGGTGGTGTCGATGCTGAACAGCTATTCCGGCTGGGCCGCAGCAGCGATTGGTTTCACACTTTCCAACGATCTGTTGATTGTCACCGGCGCCCTGGTAGGTTCTTCAGGGGCGATCCTGTCTTACATTATGTGTAAGGCGATGAACCGCAACTTCGTTAACGTGATTTTGGGCGGTTTCGGTGGTGCTCAAGGGCCAGCAGCTGAAATTGAAGGCGAGCAGGTCGCCATTGATGCAGGCGGTGTAGCGAGCGCTTTAAACGATGCCGATAGCGTGATTATCGTGCCGGGTTACGGCATGGCGGTAGCGCAAGCACAGAGTGCGGTAAGTGACTTAGTACGTAAGCTGCGTGCAGCCGGTAAAACCGTACGCTTTGGTATTCACCCGGTGGCCGGGCGTCTGCCTGGGCACATGAACGTGCTGCTCGCTGAAGCTAAAGTGCCCTACGATATCGTGCTGGAAATGGATGAAATCAACGACGACTTCCCAAGCACTGACGTGGTGATCGTGATCGGTTCCAATGACATCGTAAACCCAGCGGCCGAGGAAGATCCCAATAGCCCTATCGCCGGTATGCCGGTGTTGAAGGTGTGGGAAGCCAAGCAGGTCTTTGTCAGCAAACGCGGCCAAGGCACTGGCTACTCTGGCATTGAGAACCCGCTGTTCTTCAAAGATAACACGCGGATGTTCTACGGCGATGCAAGAGATAGCTTAAATGCGCTGTTGCCGTTAATCGATTAACGTTTAGACAGCGATAGCCTTGTTGTCATAAAGGGGCGGAGCGCAAAGCGCTCCGCCCCTTTTTTTACAACTAGCTTAATTGGTGTTTTCTTCGCCACTCAGTTGCCGCCAGGAACGGCGACCTAGATGATCGTTGCTAAAGCCAATGGTGATTGAGCCGTCGCCGTTGGGTGAAGCATTTGGGTCATCTGGGTTACCCACAAATAGCTGCTCGACATTGCCATCGTTAACGCCGACTAGGCGTTCGCCAGTACCTGCTTGTAAACCGGTAATAGCATCGCCGTTTATGGTTTCATCGCTGTCTTCTTTACCATCCCCGTTAAAGTCAAAGGTGGTCTTGCCACCGCTGCCACCCGTGTCGGCCTGAAGTGACATAAAGAAACCACTACGCCCACCGCCGCAGGGGTCGGATTCATCGGGTAACAGTGTTGAAAACCGCACCCGTCGGGGCAGGGTGCTTGAGATAGAAGGCCCGGCAATCACCCGCTCACCAGAGGGCAGCTCCAAACGCCAGCCCCGCTGGCTGCTGGTGGGGGCCGCGTTTGTGCTAGCGCGTAAATTGAAGCCATCCCGCGTCGCGTTTCCGGTGATGCGCTGTGTGGCTAAGTTGGCCGATGTCAATGAGAGGCTACGGTCAACACGGTCCTGTAAACCAATGAGCTGCTGCGTTGAGCTGTCGCCAATATCGCTACTGCGGAAGTAGCTGCCGGTGCCGAATAGTACCATCAGCGTATCAGGCGAGTTGTTACTTAGCGTCACGGCAGGAGCCGAGGTAATTGGCTGATCAGGCTGGCCGGTATATAGCGCGTTCACGCTACCGGTGTTGGTAAGCGGGAAACGCCACAAATTACCTGCTAAATCACCTGCGTAGGCGAAGCGGGCACCTGAAAAACTCGGCCAAGCAGTTACTGTTGGTGTGGCCAAACCATTAGGTGTCTCTCCACTGCCCGTATTGGTTTTTAAATGAGCAATGAGTTTACCGTCGGTGAGACGCACCACAAATAGCGACGCCTGATAACCGGTGCTGTTGTAGCCGTTGCCAAAAATGGCGACCCAGGTGCCATCAGTCAGCTGCGTAATAGTGGGCTCGCTAACCCCGGTACCCAGTTCTGGGTGACGAAACTCCCACAGTACGTCGGTTGTGCTCATGTTGCTGGGCTCACTAACATCTAAGGCAAATACCGTGCGGCCCCCAGCTCCCATAGTGCCCACGGCCACGGCATCCGGGCCGCCCTGGATATTGACCTCACGCACGGCAGGCGTGCCATCTACAAAGTAGCGGTGGTTATAGTCCTCGCGGGTTAGTGGACGTAGGGCGGGCGTATCACCTTGGGTAAGCTCGGCAGGCAGGTAAGCAAATAGCTCACGGCCGTTGGAAGCGTTAAAACCATGCAGCATTCCGTCGTTGGCCGCCACCAGCAGTAGCGATGCACGTGTTTCGTTACCCTGCAAAACCACCGGGCTGGCGTTGATAACATCGCCCAATAGCGCGTTGGTGCGAGGACGAAGTCCCTGAACATTGACACCCTGTAACCAACTGATTTCGGCGCTAGTGAAGCCACTATTTTCAGGCCTTAACAGAGCGCCCACGCGTTGACCATCGTCTAAGCGTTTAGACGTTAATAGGCGACGGTTACCCACCTGCTGAGCAAGTGTGGTTTGTGCATTCCAACGTTCGCTGCGGCTGCCATCTGGCTGAATCACCGATGCCGCTAGGCGGCCTGACCAATCGTCGCTTCTAAAGCCAGCGGTAAACAGTAAATTACCGCCTTCAAGCCCAAACGCATCGCTGTTGACTGCCGCAGAGGTGTTGGACTGAGAGGCAGCAATAATATTACCCAATACCTGCTGCATTACTTGGTTAAGCGACGCTTCGTTGTTAGCAAAATAGGCGCGCTCGGTTCCACCTGCGCGGGCTAGATCCCCCAGCGGGTCGTCAGATACGTTGGGTAGGTTGGCGATATCTGGCGGTAAGTTAAAACCAACAACGTAGGTTTTGACGGGGTTGGACAGCTGCGCATTAGTGTCGTCGTAAAGACGCTGAATAGCTGCCTCAGCACTGGCCAGCGCAACGCTCACATTATTGCCCAGCGAATTACCATTACGATCAACCGAAGGTAGACCATCGGTTAGCCAAATGTTGGCGTTGACCAAACACTGCTGGGCATCGGGGTTATTGATATTAGGAATGGCGATGTTTGAACGCTGTCCTTGATCGCTACGAAACGCGCTATTTCTCCCCGTATTATTTAAAAAGTAATCTCGAGCGGTATACATGGTGCCTTCGATAGGCGTTAAGCCCGTCGCGATCAGCGGCCAGTTCGGGTCTGTCATGGGGTTGCCTGAGCCATTCCACTCATGTCGCTGAGCGCCCAGTTTTGTTTCGATCGCCTCCCAGTGCGCGTCGTTAACCGTCCCATCGGCGTTTAATCCACCAATCGGTACGTGTAAATAGCCTAAGCCCGGCGAAGAGGTGGTTCGCCATTCCCACTGGTTCAGCTGTATTGATGCAGTATGCGACCCCCAGTTAGGAATCCCCCGTTGGCGTAAGCTGTCGACCAGCGGTAAGGTGAAGTTAGACCTGACGGGGGAGCTATAGGAAATACCGTCGCCAATAAAGGGTGAGCCTGAAGACCCGCTAGTAAGGCTACGGTAACGCTCTGATAATTGATCAGACGTTGCTGTTGGGTTGGAAATACGCCGCCAGTATTCGGTGATATCGTTAGTAGGTAGGCCGGTGCTGAAGCTCTCTTCAAACATATAGCCGGGTACGCCAACATTAAAAAAGGCGTAAATGTTGAGTCCTGGTAAGCGTGCTCGATAGCGTTTCGTGGTCGCATTCCACGCGCCTTCAAAGTCAGGGTTATACCAACTGGGGTTAGCATTGGTAGAGTACCGTGGCTCAAGTGCTCGCTCAGTCAGGCGCCATACAACGGTGCTACCACTAAAGGCGTTGTCTCGTGTTCTAGAGGCGGGGTTCTGCTGATAGGCCATCAGGCCCATATTGATATCGCCGCGATAGCGCTCAATTAGATCATCGCCGACGCGCTTCATAATGCTCGATTTACTGAGAGGCGAGCGTGCCCCTGCAGGGCAGTTAGTTGGATTCAAACTGCTTCCCTGACAGAGGGATGTTTCTCTATCACCTAGCTCACGACCCACAGCCACGCGGCCATCTAAGCCTTCCTGACCACTTTCTGAGTTATCCAAGATCAGCAGCACGTTAGGTGGAACACGGCTAACCACGTTTAACGGCGCTGATGAGATCCCGGTTTGCTCTTCGGGTATCTCATAGTCTTCGTCAATGGGGCCATCTCCACCTCCACCAATCGGTGGTTCAGGCTCTGGTTCAGGCTCAGGTTCCGGATCTGGATCAGGCTCTCCAGGAGGGTCTGGAGACGGCTCTTCAGGTGGCGGGTCAGGCGGGAAAATACCAGCACCTAATGACGCTGGGGTGGTATAGCCAAGCGATAGCACGAGTGCCAACGCGGCGGTCGACAAGCGGAAGAGCTCAATTTTTATAGACCTGGTTTTTATAAACCTGGTTTTTATAGAACTAGCTTTGATGGATTTTGTTTTCATGGCGCTTCCACTTGCTGCTGGCGAACATAGAGAGCTTCCAGCGTAACGCTGGTATCTTCTCCTAGACCAAAGCCCTGCGCTTCAATGCGATAGAGCATTTCAACCAGTTCTACGCCTGCGTTGTTGGGGCGTGAGCCCAACGGTGTCATTGGCTGCACGCGATAGCGCGGGTTTCGAGACAATTCATCAATATTCATTTGATGAGTACGCCAGCCATTACTAAAAACTATATCGTTCTGAAGCTGATTTTCAGCGTTACGCAGGGCGGCTTCCGCCGCTTGAAAAGCGACAGTGTAGTCTCGCTGGTTGGCTGCCATGCGGTCTTGTGTAATCGCCCCTTGCATAGAGGAGAGGCTGAGAATCGTGATGATGGCGAGAAAAATAAGGCTTAGAACAAGCGCCATGCCACGTTGCTGAGAAACGCCAGGACCTTCCATGCTAACGGTTCCTCAACGAGATAGTGGTGGTAAATGCTTGATAAATGCGTCCATCATCTGCGTTGAAAACGTTATCGTCGCGAAAGTTCCCCGTAGCAATCGTTGTCGGCGTGCGACGTAAATTGGCGTGATCACTTTGTACGATTATGCTGATTCTCAGCGCACGTACTTCCGCCCACTGAGCTTCATTGAGCTGGTCGGGGGCAAGGTAGGCGCCATCGATTAAGAAAGCGGTACGCAAGGCGACAACGTTACTGGCAACTATTTCGTTGCGCGGTGTCCTTTGGCTGAGATTTAAACGCATCAACGAAGGGGGGACATCGTTCTCTGGGTCTTGGCCAACATAGTAAAGCGCGCTGTTAAGTGCACTAAGCGAAACGTTCTGGCCCACGCTGTAAGAGAGGCTGCCAGCCTCGCTATTGCCCAGCCATCCCGCGCCTACCGCTTTTTGAAGCACGCTGTCGCTGTTTGAGACGTTATAAAACACATCGCAGGTTTGCAGGCCTTGAAGAAGCACCAACTGATTGCGATACAGGCCGTCTACGCTTCGATTAAGAGTGAGGGGGGACGTATTGCTAATGGTCAGGGAGTTATTGGCAAAGCCGGTGCGCGCAATGAGTCCACCACGAAACAAGACGCTGTGCTGACTTTCCACAGGGTTGAGTAATCGCGATGCAAAGTTGGTGCTGCTTGTATCACTCCATGCTTGGATAGCGTTATGGGCGTTTTCAGTACCGTCAATATTGCGTAAATGATTGGTCGTTTGAGACGACGCGCAGCCGCCGCTGAAGTCTGCTTGGCGAAGCTCTTGAGCTACCGTATCCAACGCGAACCGGCCAGCATCCTGCATGTTCGCCAGTGCGGTTTGAAATCGATAGCTTTGCTGAGACGAGATAAATAGCTGTGTGGCGCCTGCCATTACCAGCAAACCGATAACCATCGCAACAAGCAATTCTACCAAGGTAAACCCTGACTGGGGCCTAGGGCAGCGGCGAGTTGTAGGCGTTTGGTCATCCATATCACAGCTCCGACACAAGCTGAATCTGACGCGTATTTTCAGGGGCAGAGGCGTCTGCCCAGCGCACCGTGACATTGACACGCCGGTTGTTGATCGCAACTCCCCCTTCACCATTAGGCAGCGCGCTAGCAAGGTCATCCACCCACTCGGATTGGTCGTTGGCGGGAAGCCCACTGCCAAGCACCGTACTACCGATACTCAGTTCGTATGCGGCTGCTTGATCGGGGTTGGCGCGCACTCGGTCCAGCATATCTTGGGCCATATTGGTTGCCTGAGTTTCAAAATAGGCGGCACGGTTATGTACGAGCGACTGTGTTTGTAATCCAACAACCCCTAATAAACCGATGGATAGCACCAGTAGCGCTATCAACGACTCCAGCAGAGAAATCCCGCGTTGTGGTTTAGGCATAGCAAGGCCCAACATTGAATCAATCACAGGCTTGACGACGCGTTAATACGCGGGAAATACCGCTTGGTTCCACTCGAATGCAGCGGCCTCGCTCGTCCAGCGTGACCGATACGTCTTGCGAGGCAAAACTTGCTGTTACCAAGCGGCCTTGGCTATTAAAAGTAAAAGACGCAGGCGCACCGCTCACTGAAATATCGCGCTGGGACTGTGGCCATATGCGCAGTGGTGTTGTGTCATCGACGACCTCCCAGCCAGCGCTCCAGCCGTTGCTAACAGGCTGTAGGCGAATAGATTGGTTGCGCCTAACGGCTTCGCTGCGTGCGAAGCTTAAGGCGAGTTTGTAGTCGTTTGCCGTGGTAATAACCCGATTTTCTTGAATAATGCGTGCAAAATTAGGAATGGCGATAGTGGCGAGGGTGGCAAACAGTGCCAGCGCAACAAGCAGCTCTAACAAGGTAAAGCCCTGGGCGGAGTGCTTTGTCGTCAACATTTTGCCGTCAACATATAGTATTTCTCTGTTGGAATCTGCCGCTAGAATTACCTAAATAAGCTACTTTGATTTAACAAAATATCATAATGTGGCATGCGTCCAACTAAAAATAATCGTCACAAATAAGCGCTATTTTGACGGGCGATATTTAAGAAAGAGGTCGCTAGCGGATATGTGTGCCAAGCTGGGTTTTAACAATCGTCCTTGCAGACCGCTGGAGGCCATTCTGAGAGACATTACTTAAGCACCCATGCTGACAGATAGCTAAAAGCTATAAATTTGGTCGTAAAAAGCAAATTGTAGCTATCGATTAGGTGCTTTAAAACAGTGATATGTCGATGACGCACGCTTGACTGCATTCAATGCAGCAAAATGAGTAAGAGTGCTGGCCATCTGTTTCCTTGGCAAGTCCAAGGCAAAGAGCAAGAAGGGGAGAGAAATATGAGTGGTAAATGTCCTGTAATGCATGGTGGTAATACCTCAACTGGTACCTCCAACAAAGATTGGTGGCCAGAGGCATTGAACCTAGACATCCTGCATCAGCATGATCGCAAAACTAACCCGATGGACTCGGATTTTGACTATCGGGAAGAGGTCAAAAAACTCGATTTTGACGCCCTCAAGCACGATGTTCATGCCTTGATGACTGACAGCCAAGCATGGTGGCCAGCCGACTGGGGGCACTACGGTGGCCTAATGATCCGCATGGCGTGGCATTCTGCGGGAACATATCGTATTGCCGATGGCCGTGGCGGCGGTGGTACGGGTAGCCAGCGTTTTGCACCGTTGAACTCCTGGCCGGACAACGTCAGCCTGGACAAGGCGCGTCGTCTGCTGTGGCCAATTAAGAAAAAGTACGGCAATAAAATTAGCTGGGCTGACCTGATGATATTGGCCGGCACCGTAGCCTATGAATCTATGGGGCTGCCTGCCTACGGTTTCTCGTTTGGTCGTGAAGATATTTGGCACCCCGAAAAAGATATTTACTGGGGGGCTGAGAAAGAGTGGTTAGCGCCTTCTGATGAGCGCTACGCTGATGTTAACAAGCCGGACACCATGGAAAACCCGCTCGCAGCGGTACAAATGGGGCTTATTTACGTTAACCCGGAAGGGGTAAACGGCCAGCCAGATCCGCTGAAGACGGCAGAGCACGTACGTTTGACGTTTGCCCGTATGGCGATGAACGATGAAGAAACAGCCGCACTAACAGCGGGCGGCCATACCGTGGGTAAGTGTCATGGTAATGGTGATGCCGGTGCGTTGAGCGCTGAACCCGAAGCCTCTGACGTTGAGAACCAGGGTTTTGGTTGGGGCAACCCGACCATGGATGGAAAAGCGAGCAATGCCGTGACTTCAGGTATCGAAGGCGCTTGGACTACCAATCCAACCAAGTTCGATATGGGCTACTTCGATCTGCTGTTCGGTTACGAGTGGGAGCTGAGAAAAAGCCCTGCTGGTGCCCATCAGTGGGAGCCTATCGATATTAGAGAAGAGGATAAGCCGGTTGATGCAACCGACCCCTCTGTTCGTCACAATCCCATCATGACCGATGCGGATATGGCGATGAAGATGGACCCATCGTATCGCGCCATTTGCGAAAAATTCATGGCCGATCCCGAGTACTTCAAGCAAACCTTCGCTAAAGCGTGGTTTAAGCTAACCCACCGTGATCTAGGCCCGAAAGCACGCTATATCGGTCCAGAAGCACCGGCTGAAGACCTAATCTGGCAAGATCCAGTGCCCGCAGGTAGCACTGATTACTGCGAAGAAGTGGTCAAGCAGAAAATTGCTGAGAGCGGCTTAAGCATTAGCGACATGGTAAGCACCGCGTGGGATAGCGCGCGCACTTACCGTGGTTCCGATATGCGCGGTGGCGCCAACGGTGCACGCATTCGTTTGGCTCCTCAGAAAGATTGGCAAGGCAATGAGCCAGCGCGTCTTGCCGATGTGCTTAACGTATACGAGCAGATCTCTGCTGATACGGGTGCCAGCATTGCCGATGTGATTGTCTTAGCGGGTAGTGTTGGTATTGAAAAAGCGGCCAAAGCAGCGGGCTATGAGGTGCGTGTGCCGTTCCTTAAAGGCCGTGGTGATGCTACTGATGAGATGACTGACGTAGATTCTTTTGAGCCTTTAGAGCCACTGGCCGATGGCTTCCGTAATTGGCAGAAGAAAGACTACATCGTCAAACCCGAGGAAATGTTGCTGGATCGTGCCCAGTTAATGGGGCTCACTGCACCGGAGATGACCGTGCTGTTAGGTGGAATGCGTGTGCTGGGCACCAACTATGGTGGTACCAAGCACGGTGTGTTCACTAACCGAGAAGGTCAGTTGACCAACGACTTCTTTGTCAACCTGACCGATATGGGCAACAGCTGGAAGCCGGTGGGCAATAATGTTTACGAGATTTGCGACCGTCAAACGGGCGCGGTTAAGTGGACAGCCTCTCGCGTTGATCTAGTGTTTGGTTCTAACTCACTGCTACGCTCTTATGCAGAGGTGTATGCCCAGGATGATAACGGCGAGAAGTTTGTCAAAGACTTCGTCGCTGCCTGGGCAAAAGTGATGAACGCGGACCGCTTCGACGTTGCATAAACGTCAAAGCAACGCTTGCTCTAAGTAACTTCCCTGTTCTAACCCGCATCGATAGATGCGGGTTTTTTAATGCCAATGGCTTAATTGTTTCCGATAGGCAATTTGCGCTTGGCTGGCACTGACAGGGCTCAAACGCACTTCGGTCCCCGGTACGCATTGAGCAAGCAGCGCACAAGCCATCGGGGTAAGTGCACCTAGGCGTGGATAGCCGCCAATGGTTTGGCGGTCATTCATTAACACAATCGGCTGGCCGTCGGGTGGGATTTGCACGGCGCCAAGGGGAATTCCTTCAGAAATAATGCCTCCGAGCGTGCAATGCAGAGGCTGACCGGTGAGACGAATACCCATGCGATCAGCGCGGTTATCTACCGTCCAAGTCTGGTTAAAAGCGTTGTACAGGCTACGTCCGGCGAAATGTGAAGCTTGCGAGCCAAGCACCATGCTGAGTTGGCAGCTTTTCTCCGGCATGGCGGGGGCTACTCCTTCAGGCAAGCTGCGCTCGCCGGGTGAGCTACCCTGCCAGGTGAGCTGGTCGCCGGTTTGTAGCGGTTTGCCGTCGTCACGGAGCCCGCCAATTTGCTCGCGGGCAGTGCAGGAACGGCTGCCCAGAATCGTTGGTGCGTTTAATCCGCCAGGAAACGCCAGATAGGCCCGTAGGCCACGCCGAGGCTGGCTGAAAATGAGTGTTTGACCGGAACGCAGCAGAAAGCTTGTGTTGGTGGCTAATGGCTGACCATCAATGGTAGCACCCAGGTCGGCCCCTGTGAGTGCTAGGCGCACCTCGATAGTAGCGACCAGGGTGAGGTTACCACCCATGACAATTTCTAGCGCCGCGCTATCAGGTGCATTACCAAGGAGCCAGTTTGCCCAGCGAAATGAAATCCAGTCGGCGGGGCCTCCTTGGGTAACGCCCAAATGTCCCACACCAAACCGACCGGTATCTTGAATGAGTGCCAGCGGCCCGGCCTGCTTAACGGTCAGCATTGCTTGGTTCATGACCGCTCCTCCATCGGCGTTGTATCGCCTCCTGCTGCTTCGAATTCCTTCTTGCTAATCGCTTTAAAGCGGACTTTGTCACCTGGGCGCAGCAGCGGTTCACCCCGCTTAGCGTATTCAAATAGCGGCACGGCGGTGCGACCTAAAATATTCCATCCTCCTGGGGAAAGGAGCGGGTAGATAGCCGTTTGTCGATCGGCAATGCCCACACTGCCTGCCGCGACTTTGCGACGGGGTGTTTTCAAGCGAGGCGTGGCGATGCCTTCGTCTACTAAACCCATAAAGCCGTAGCCGGGGGCGAAGCCCAACGCGAATACGCAATAATCATGGCTGCAGTGACGCTCGATCAGAGAATCAACGCTGAGCCCCGCACGTTTTGCCACCAACGGAAGCTCAGGGCCAACGCTTTCGTCGTACCACACGGGGAGTTCATGCAGTTGGCCGTCCTGAGATTCAACGGGTGTTAAGTGGCATAGGGAATTGCGAATCAGCGTAGTGGCCTGGCTAAATGTCAATTGTTGGCTGTCGTAGTGCACCAGCAGCGTGGTGTAGGAGGGAATAAGGTCAATGAGTGCCTCGCCCAGCGCCTTGCGTAGGGTTTGATCGGCCGCGATGATCCACGCCATATTGGATTCATCGATAGTGTCAAACAACCGTATCGTAAGGGCGTCCATCGCCGCCGTTTCTAAACGCAGTTTCACACTGACTCCAGCGCCGTAAAGGCATCACGAATAGCGCGCACGGCAGCGACTGACTCAGGGTTGTCGCCGTGCACGCACAGGGTGTCGCAAGGCAGGTGCAGCGCGCTACCGTCACGGGCGGTCAGCGCCTCGCCCTTGGCGAGCGCCACGGCTTGCGCAACGATAGTGGTTTGATCATGATGGACAGCACCTGTCAGGCGGCGAGAAGCGAGGTGGCCGGTTGCTTCATAAGCGCGGTCAGCAAATGTTTCAAACCACAGGGTAATGCCCATTTTTTTCGCCAACTGGCGGTGAGGCTCTGGATCGGCAGTTGCCATGACCATTAGCGGAAGGCTGGCATCATAAGCACGTACCGCGCGCATAGCACCTTCCAATAATTCGAGATTCGCCGCCATGTCGTTATACATCGCTCCATGGGGCTTGATATAGCTGAGTCTTGCGCCTTCTGCTTGGCAAATCCCAGCCAGCGCGCCGACTTGATAGAGCACCATATCTTCTACTTCGGCGGGCGAGCAGGCCATGGAGCGACGACCAAATCCCATTAAGTCAGGGTAGCCGGGGTGGGCGCCAATACGAACGCCATGCTGACTGGCTAAGGCGACCGTGCGCCGCATTACATGGGGGTCTGAGGCATGATAGCCACAGGCGATATTGGCACAATCGACATAAGGCATTACGTCGGCATCTAAGCCAATGGACCAATTACCGAAGCTTTCGCCCATATCGCAGTTCAGCAGTGGGATTGCCATGTTGTCTCCTAGCCTGTTTTTAATTTATTAGAATAACGTGTTCGTTAACAGTGGGTTATTAGTTAACAGCGTTGGCAAAGAACGCTTAATTTAATAATGGAGTGCTAATATTAAAGGGTCTCTTGTGAAAGTCTCTTGTGACGTTGTGGTTGTCAGTGCTTGTTATGAATGTCTGTTTTAAATAATTAGCTTGGTTATCACTGTGACGTCTTAAAACCAATATATGAACCTATCTTGTTAAGTTCCAATCGTTTTTAGCGATACTTAGTATCGGTGCTTCCTATCATGCTGTTATTTATTGGGAAAATGGTTGACGCTAGGGGGGAATACGATTATCAAATAAATAAAGCGACTCGATAAAAGATTATAAAAAAACGCTCACGCCAGCCCTAACGAATACCTGCAGTTTCAACAATAATCGGCGGACAGTGAGTGGTTTTGAGGAGTGAAGCATGCAAATGTCGGCCATGGGTCAGCTTGTCAGCGTTCAGCCTGTTATCGTGGATAACTTCACTATGCTGGCCCCAAGATTGCATTACACAGCAATGCGACCATTTCACCCAGTGATACATTGTGTTCGGGAGCGGCACTGCGCGCGACGTTACCTGTGCGGTGTAGGAGTCCCTGTCGATGTTACTGCAACCGTTGGTTAGGCAAATGTATGCTTGATTTCAAAGAGCTAGACGCCTTTGTTTGGGCGGTAAAGCTGGGTTCTTTTCGTAAAGCGGCGGTACGCCTACATATTACGCAGCCTTCCGTTTCTGAGCGTATCTCGCGCCTGGAAAGCACCGTAGGTGAACTATTGCTTGAGCGCTCAGCACGTCCGATTCAGCCAACTATGCGTGGCCGCGAATTCTTTTTGCATGCTGAGCGCATACTGCACCAGCGTGATGAGGCGCTGAAGTTGTTTGATAGCGCCGAGACCTTTTCTGCGCCCCTTAGGCTCGGCACCATTGAAACCATTGCACATAGCTGGTTTCCCGCGTTTATTCAGCAGCTTACTGAGCGCTTTCCAGAGCTCATCATTGAACTAACAGTCGATTACTCGCCGGTCCTTAATGATCGGCTTAAGCGCAACGAGCTTGATATTTTGCTGGCAATGAATGGTTACTTGGCCCCAGAGCAGATTGAGTGCGATACGTTAAGCCCTTATGAGATGGGTATGTTTGTTTCACCTCGTCATGCTGCGTTGCTAAACGAACACCCCAACGCTTGGTGCCAGTCGTTGCCGTTTATTTCTTTTGGCAGGCAGGCTCGCCCCTACGAAGAACTAGTCCGTTACCTTTCTGACGTGGGCGTTCGTCAGCCTCGTATCCATAGCGTAAGCACATTGATGACCATTGCACGGATGACGATGGAAGGGTTGGGAATCGGTGCGCTTCCGGTCGCTACTGTAGTAGATGAGTGGCGACGGGGTGATTTATACCGTTTAGCGCTACCCGTTCCTTTGCCGCCTATGAACTATGATGTGATATGGCGCAGTGCAAATCATCCTCGTTTTTGTCGCAGTGTGGGCCGGATCGCCCAAGAATGTGCAGTTAACTATGCCAGAGAGCGGCGCGCTGATATGGCAAATACATGTTTTACCGGCCGCTGGGTGCGCCCTAGTGCAACCCCTGCCACTCCCGAAGCAGCATCTTGATCAACATGAACTTCCATTAATATGAATAAGAGGACGTCCCCATGCATAAACGTATAACAACGCCGCTACTGTTAGTGACCGCTTGCAGCCTTGCTGCTGCGGCGACCGCTCATGCGGCTGAATGGACCATGGCAACGCCTTATGGCGATGCAAGCTTCCATACTCAGAACAATAAACAGTTTGCAGAGGATGTGGCTGAGGCCACAAACGGTGACTTAACCATTACGGTGCACAGCGGTGGTTCTCTGGTCTCTCATGGTGAAATTAAACCGTCGGTGCGCCGCGGCACGATTGATGCTGGCGAAGTGTTCCTCTCCATTCTTTCAAATGACGATCCTATTTTCGAAGTCGATACACTGCCCGGGGTAGCCGGTAGCTATGAAGATGCCTATGCCTTGTGGGAAGCCACTAAGCCGATGATTACTGAGCTATTTGCCTATGAAGGAATGGTGCCTTTGTATGCTGTAGCTTGGCCAGCGCAGGGCATTTACACCGCGGAGCCGTTAACGGATCCCGAGCAGTTCGATGGCTTGCGGGTGCGTGCGCCGAATATTAATACTCAGCGTTTCGTTGATAATTTAGGTGGCAGCCCAACGGAAACCGAAGAGTCTGACATTCCTACCGCGTTTAGCACCGGACGTGTGGATGCCATGATTACTTCTAGTTCTACCGGTAACTCAATGGCAGCCTGGGACTATGTGACCGACTACACCGATGCCAACTTGTGGCTACCTAAGAACATTGTGTTTATGAGCCAGCGCAGCTTTGATCGTTTAGATGAAGCTACCCAAGATGCCCTGATGGAAGCCGCGGCTCGTGCCGAAGAGCGTGGTTGGCAAATGAGTCGCGAGAATAATGAGGCTAGCCTGGAAGCACTGAAGGAAAATGGTATTTCGGTTTCTGAGCCTAATGAAGCGGTTTCTGCTGCCCTGCAAGCGGCAGGTGATGAGCTATTTGCCGACTGGGAATCCCGTGCTGACGACGATGCAAAACAAGCCTTAGAGAGCTATCGCGAACAACGCGGTAACTGAGTATTAATGACTAATCATTAATAACTAGTCCTTAATAATTGGTTATTAATAGCTAAGTCTTAATAGCTAGATCTTAATAACTGAGTCTTAATAACTAATGCTGGCTTTAAGGGCGGCTGTTCGGGCCGCCCTTACCACTCACGCGCTCAATGAGACTGCGAACATGATGTTTAAATTCGACAAACTCTACCGCCTCGGTGCCTGGGGTGCAGCCGCGTGTATGGTGGCTATTTGTGCACTTATCGCACTGCAGGTTACGTTTCGGTTAGTAGATGCACTGCTTATTTTGGTTGGCCTTAGCCGACTCGGCGTGAGCATCACCGGCGTTTCTGAGATGGCGTCGTATCTGTTAGTTGGGGCAACGTTTCTTGGGCTTGCCTACACCTTTGTTCACCATGCGCATATTCGGGTAACACTGCTTATCTCGCGCCTACCTTCTGCCATCCGCGTCTGGTTTGAGGTGTTTGGGTTACTCATTGCAGTAGTGATCAGCCTTTTGCTGGCCTATGGCTTGATTGGGCTGGCAAGAGAAAGCCTTCAATATAACGATGTATCGTCAGGCTTTTTATCTATTCCCTTGTGGATACCTCAATCGGTACTGGTCGTTGGTGTAGGGCTCTTGGCATTGGCACTTTTGGAAGCCTTGTGGATAGCGCTGCGTATCGCTATCCAGGACCCTGCGAGCTTCCGTGAAGCAACCGCCATCGACGACAACGAAGCGCATTAAGACGCTACCCGGGAGACACCCTCGTGCTATTACTCAGTTTGGCTACCATCTTTACCCTTGTGGTGCTGTTAGGCAGTGGCGTCTGGATTGCCTTTGCCCTAATTGGAACGGCTTGGGTTGCCCTTCAGTTTTTTAGTCCCTTCGACCCCGGCCCTATTCTTGCCTCGGATTTTTGGGGAGCAAGCTATGGCTGGGATTTAACGGCGTTGCCGATGTTTATCTGGATGGGGGAGATTCTGTTTCGTTCAGGTCTTGCCGACAATATGTTTCGTGGCTTATCGCCCTGGTTAAATCGCCTGCCGGGACGTTTGCTCCACACCAATATCATTGGCAGCGGCATGTTTGCCGCCGTATGTGGCTCTTCAGCGGCGACCTGTGCAACGGTGGGTAAAATGACCCTGCCGGAACTCGAGCGCCGTGGCTATGACAGCAACATGGCGATTGGTACATTGGCCAGCGCATCAACGCTGGGCTTGCTGATTCCACCTTCCATCGTGCTGATTGTTTATGGCGTGGTGACTGAGCAGTCCATTACCCGGCTATTTATGGCAGGGATTGGGCCAGGGCTGATGATTTTAGCCATGTTTATGACCTATTTGGTGCTGTGGGCCCTGTTGAAAGGTAATCGAAACGGCTTAACCGGTGCTGATGAGTCGGGTATGAGCTTTGTTGAAAAGCTACGCAATACCTGGTCGCTGGTGCCAATTCTGCTGCTGATTGGCGGTATTATCGTATCGATTTATGGGGGCCTTGCATCACCTACAGAAGCTGCGGCGGTGGGCGTTGTGCTGTCGATGGTCATTGCGCATTTTAATGGCCACTTTAATCGAGACATCTTTACCAGCTCGTTATTTGCTGCAGTGCGTACCGCGTGCATGATCGCCTTTATTATTGCTGGCGCTTCATTTCTGACCTCTGCGATGGGCTTTACTCAAGTGCCTATGCAGCTAGCCCGCACGATTGGCGAAATGGGGCTATCCCCCACGATGCTGTTAGTGGCTTTAACGGTACTGCTGTTAATCATGGGCTGTTTTTTGGATGGTATTTCACTGATTCTGCTAGTAACAGCCATTATTATGCCTGTGGTTAGCGCTGCTGGATTTGACCTGATCTGGTTTGGTATCTATCTGGTGATTGTGGTTGAGATGTCGCAAATTACGCCGCCAGTGGGCTTTAACCTTTTTGTCATTCAAGGGCTTACTGGTAAAGATATTGTCACTATCACGAAAGCCACACTGCCGTTCTTCCTGCTGATGCTGCTGGCGATTGCCTTTATGCACCTCTTCCCTGAGATCGCTTTATACCTGCCTCAGGCAATGAACAGATAGTAAAAGGGTTAATGGTCAATCTTGGCCATGTACGGAGATGCCCCGGCGGCCAGAGCGCTTGATGATGTACATGCTCTGGTCGGCGGCATCTATCAGTTCTCGTTCATTGCTGAAATTACCATCGCTTAAACACGCAATGCCCATAGAAGCGGTTACATATAGGGCTTCTTGGTCGATTTTCAGCATAGGTTGCTCATTTAAATACAGTGCAATGCGTTCGGCTAACTGTCTCGCGGTGTGAGCCGTCTCATCGGGCAAGATAATTAAAAACTCTTCACCGCCATAGCGACCTGCTAAATCGCCTGAGCGAGTTAATGACGCTAGCGTTTTACCAAAACGTTCCAGAATTAAGTCGCCTGCTTGATGGCCATATCGGTCGTTAAGCACTTTGAAGTGATCTAAATCGATAAACACCACTGACATCGTGCGGCCTTGTTCATTGCAAAGTGCAAAACGTTCCTGGAGTTGCTGCTCTAACCACGCACGGTTAGCCAATTGAGTTAGTGGGTCAATACGGCTGCGTTCTTCTAATGCAGAATTATACAGCTGTAGTGTATCCAACTGCTGTTGCTGGGCATCTAATCGTGCTGTAAGCGTTAAAGCATGTTGATAGAGCAACTGCTGTGCGTCCGCCAGCAGTGTTTGACTATCCACAGGCGCTGGTGCGGTGAGATCCAGAATATCTGTCAGTAAATCGATTTGTTCAGGCAACTGATGGAAAAGTGCTTCAATGATATTCGTAGGTAGTGTTTCTGTGACGGCTAATTGCCTAAGCAACATTGCTAACGTGGTGCTTGGTTCAGGGCTGAGCCAAGCATCGGCGATTGGACCGGATAAACGCAGGCAGAGTGTCGCCATGTCATCTGTGAAAAAGCCATCATGGCTTTGGTAAATAGCATGCACGATTGGTGACGGTAGCCCCCATTTGGCGGCTAACCAAGCGCCAATCAGTGTATGGTCACTGCCAAAGCGGGCACGTTCAGCGTTGACCAACTGTGCGTGAGACATTTGGCGTTCAGCGTATAGCGTTTCAGCCTCGTCTGGGTAGGTGGTGAGAATTGCCAAAATGCCAATATCTTGTAGTAGGGCAAGCGTGAATGCGCTGCCAACTTGTGCGGGACAGAGTTGGTGAGCCAGCTTGCTTGCTACCACGGCGGCAATAATGGCGCGTCGCCATGTTTGTAGAGCGACATCCTCTGCGGGAGGCCAGGGAAACAGCGTGAAGCTCAAGGCGGTGGCGAGCGTTGCGTCCAGCCCCAGTCGCTGGGTTGCTTCTAAGCTCGTTTGTGCAGGGTGGGCTGAACGAAGATAGTGCACGCTATTGGCGGCAGCAATAAGGCGGGCTGTTAACCCTGGATCGCGTTCAATTACGCGAGCATAGTCACTGAGAAGAGCCTGGGGGGAACGCGCCACTTCAAGCACTTGCATGGCGACAGTAGGTAGCGAAGGCAGGTTAGCCGTCTGTAATAACGTATTACTAAGAAAACTGGGAAGCTCATTAGTAAGCGAGGCATAAAGTGTTTCGTCTACGGCTGAAAGGCTCGTCATGTTATCTCCCAACGTGCTGTCCAGCGTAGCGAGCAGCCACTAAGTTATATGCTAAATGATTCATCACAGCGTCTGCGTGTGTTAGCAGTGTCATATGTAGGCATTGTAAATCAGTAAAATAGCTGTTTATGCTGTAGCCCGCTGCATTTTATTGCAACAGCTTATTGCAACAGTGCTCTGTGGGCAGCTGCTCTACGATGACAAAAGAGAGTGCGCCAATGCACACCAGAAACGAAGCGTCGGAGATTTTCCGTCAGTTGGCGGAAGGTTTAGGACGCAGCGGAAGACCCGACTTTTATACGACGCTTGTTGAGCAACTTGCCCATCTGCTTGGGATTGATCATGCGTTGATCGCTGTGGTCACCGAGCCTCATATGGCCACAACGTTGGCCGTTTGGTCAAATAATTGTCATCAGGATAATATTGCTTACTCTCTCACTGGAACGCCTTGTGAAACCGTTTTAGGTAGAGAGCCTTGCTTGTATGCCTGCGATGTTCAGGCGCGCTTTCCTAAAGACGAGCTGCTCGGCCAACTGGGTGCAGAGAGTTACATGGGGTTGCCTCTGTTTTCATCCGATGGTTCGGCCATTGGCATCTTAGCGGTGTTAAGCAATAAACCGATGCAGCTCGATGGACTTGAAAACGAAATCTTGCGCATTGTGGCCGCTCAAGCGGGGGCAGAGCTAGGCCGCTGCCAAGCCGAACAAGCGCTTCGTCAAAGTGAAGAACTGGCTCGAGAGAGTGAGCGGCGTTTAAACACGTTGCTTAATCACCTTCCTGGCATGGCCTACCGTTGCCTGAATGATCAACACTGGACGATGCAGCTGGTCAGCCAAGGGGCTGAAGCGCTCACGGGCTATCATCCAGACGAATTACAAGATAATCGACTCATAAGCTTTGCCTCTCTCATACACGAAGCCGATCAAGACCGCCTTCATCTAGCAGCACAGCAGGCAATTCAACAGCGTCAGCCATATCGCGTGGTGTACCGATTACGCCACCGGGACGGCAGCTACCGTTGGATGTGGGAGCAAGGGCAAGCTGTTATCGATGATGATGGTCAGGTGGCCTATCTTGAGGGCTTTATCTCAGATGTGACTGATCAGCACGAATCACAACGCGTACAAGATGCGGTGGTACAAGTCGCCTCGACAGTTACCTCACGTGTAGGAGACGATTATTTTCACCAGTTGATCGTCACGTTAGCCACGTTATTAGAAGCAGATGCCGGGTTTATCGCGTTACTGGATCAGCCCGTTCCACAGCGTTTGGGAACATCTAATAAGAAAAACGCGCTGCTACCCGCCACAGCAGCTCATACCGTTAGTTTAGTTGCGAACGGTCAGTTAATAGATAACCAAACGTTTATGCTGCAGGGAACGCCTGCTGAACGAGTCGTGTTTGAAGGCGAGAGCGTTGTGCAAAATGGCCATGCATTTACGCTGCCAGGAACCTCGTTCAGCACCCAGGCGTGGATAGGCCGCCGCTTGGATAATGCTAAGGGCGATGCCATTGGCGTGATGATGGTGTTTTACCAAACACCACTGACGACCAATGCGTTTGCTACTTCCGTGCTGAAAATTCTCTCTACTGGCGCTGCCGGTGAGCTTGAACGTCGCCGTGATCATCGTTACATGCAACGTCTTGCTTACACAGACAACACAACAGGATTGCCTAATCGTGCGCGCTTTATTGAGCTGTTGGCCAGTATGGGAAAAGAGGCATCTAGTCGGGATGACTCACTTTCACTTCTACTGCTGGATATTCGGCGCTTTAAAGAGGTAAATGATTTACATGGTCACGAGGTAGGAGATCAGTTACTCGCAACCGTAGCTGAGCGCTTGCGGAAAACTAGTCTATCTAAAAGCGCTGTCGCACGACTTTCCGGTGATGAATTTACAATACTGTTGCCCAGCATTGAGGATGTTTGCCTTCAAGAGGTGGTGTTTCAATTATGCGAAATTATCAAACGGCCCATCCAGCTGGGGCATCGTATTTTTAATCTCGATGTCAGTATCGGGATTGCTAGCTATCCAAGCGATGTATCGGAGGCTGGTGAGCTGTTTAACGCGGCCAGTATCGCACTCCATCACGCAAAACGCCGTGATAACAGCGTATGCCCCTATACACAAGCGATGCGTCAGACGCTGGAGCGTCGGCAATGGATGACCGAGCGCCTGCATCAAGCCATTACTGAGCGGCGCTTACAGCTTTATTTTCAACCGCAGTTCAGTCTTACGAGCAAAACATTGACGGGTGCTGAGGCGCTGTGCCGCTGGTTTGACTCTGAGTGGGGCTGGGTAAGCCCTGGCGAGTTTATTGCTTTGGCGGAAGAGCGTGGCTTGATCCGTATGCTGGGAGACTGGGTGCTAGAAGAAGCGGCACGTCAGTTAAGTGTTTGGCAGGCCAGCAATACGCCACTGCCAGGTAGGCTCTCAATCAATATTTCAGCTCAACAATTTGCCGACCCTCAGCTAACCGCGCATGTGGCTAAGCTAACCGCCTGTGTACCTCCGGGCACCATTGCGCTTGAACTCACTGAAAGTGATTTTATGCGTGATCCCGATCAGGCGGTCACAATTACCCAGGCTATGCGTCAGGCTGGTTACGCGCTGTTTATTGATGACTTTGGTACGGGTTACTCATCGCTCTCGTATTTACGGCGCTTTGCTGCGGACGCGTTAAAAATAGACATTTCGTTTGTGCGAGACATGCTTGATAACCACCATGATCGGGCGATTGTGCAAACCATTATCGCCATGGCTGACACGCTTGATATGAAAACCCTTGCAGAAGGAGTTGAAAGCCCTGCCCAGGCCGATTTGCTTGCAAAAATGGGTTGCAGCGAAGCTCAGGGATACTGGTTTGGCCGCCCGCTACCCGCCGATGAGTTTGCCTCAATGTGGTTAACCCCTTAAGCCATTTTATGGATAGGTAAGGCGAGCAATATCCATTCTCAGTAATGGCGTCATCGTCCTGTCATCAACGTTGGCATACCCTACGCGCCGCCGAACTCGCGAAAAAAGGAGTGCCTCATGCGCCTCGCTCTGTTTGACCTTGATGACACCCTCCTGGACGGAGACTGCAGCGACCGCTGGAATTTATGGATGATCGAGCAGGGTTGGATCAGTGACCCCGAAATATTTATAGCCCGTGCCGAGCAGATGCAGCAGGCTTATCACGCCGGTAAGTTAAAGCTAGAGGAGTACTTGGCAATGACCTTGGCGCCGCTGCGGGGCCGCCGGGTGGTGGATGTACAAAAAGAAGTTGATCGCTTTGTCGCTACCCATTTGCAGCCCCGTATTTTTGATCAAGCCTGGCGCTGCTTGGAAGCACACCGTCAGTCAGGCGATATCCTAGTCCTCATTTCTGCATCATCGCATCACTTGGTCGCGCCGATTGCAACGATGCTAGGGATTGAGCATGTGTTGGCGGTAGAGCTAAGTGTCGAACAAGCGGGAAGTGGGGCAAGCTACACTGGCCATAGCAGAGGCGTGCTCTCTTACCGAGGGGGTAAAGTAGTGCGTTTTCAGCAGTGGCTAACTGAGCAAAAAATCATCCCCAGTCATACCACGTTCTACTCAGATTCCCGCAACGATATCCCGCTGCTTCAGTATGTTGACTGCCCGGTGGCGGTTAACCCTGACCCCGTGCTGGCGGAGGTCGCTAGTGTAGAAGGATGGCGGCGCTTAGACTGGCGGATGGCAGCGTCCTCAGACGCTTCATTGGCCAACGATCTATCAGGAAAATCGGCGCATGCCTGATGCTTACTATTTACAGTTAACTGAACAGCTTCGTTATTTAATCACTCAGCATGCCACGCAGTGGGAAGGCAAGTTACCCGCGGAGCGAGCGTTAGCAGAGCGCTTCTGTACGACCCGCGTTACGTTGCGCCAAGCCTTGGCGCAACTGGAGGGGGAGGGGCTTATTCACCGCAGTAATCGGCGTGGTTGGTTTATTTCACCGGCTAGGCTGGTGTATGACCCCACCCGGGACGCAGGTTTTAACGACTATGTGCGCGCTCAGGGGCGGCAACCACGCACGGCGGTTCTTAAGCTGGAAACTCGCTCACATCTGGCGGCTGCCCGTGCCCTGCAGCTGCCTGATGACCAGCCGTTTCACCACATTCGCCGTCGCCGTTACGTAGATGATCGCGCTGTGCTGGTGGAATCGCTTTGGGTGGTGCCAGAGCGTGCGCCAGAGCTGCTAGACATCTACAGCGGACAATCACTCTGGGGGTTGTTAAGAGGGCGGTGGGGGCATCATTTGGCCAATCGCTCGATACGCATGGTGTCCGAAGCGCTGTCGCCATTAGATGCAGAAGAATTACTCGTTGCCCCAGGTGCAGCAGGGTTAAACATTTGCCGCGCCATTTTTGATGGTCAACAACGTCCCATCGAATATGACGAAGAGCACTGGTTGCACGATTCGTTATGCATCCGTGTTGAGCTATCGGGCCAGCAGTAACAAGGTTACGAAGACAGGGACGCTCGAGAGAATCCTCACAAGATCCCTCACAAGAACCTACGCTTGAGCGTACACAACAACTTAAAAAATCGGTCAAACAAGCGTCATCGCACTGTCATTTAACGGCGGCAAACTCCTGGTCTATACCAAAACGCTGGGAGCCTACCATGTCGAAACTTCGCCGTTTGTTCCAACCTAATCAGATTGCAACTGCTCTGCTTGCAACGGCTGCCGTTGCCTTCACTTCTGTGGCTAGCGCCACTGAGCTGACGGTGTACACCGCCGTTGAGTCAGATGATCTGCAAAAATACGCCGAACGCTTCAATGCTGCCCACCCAGATATCACCATTAACTGGGTGCGAGATTCGACGGGCGTAATTACTGCGCGCCTGCTGGCGGAAAAAGATAATCCCCAGGCAGACGTTATCTGGGGCTTAGCAGCCACTAGCCTGCTGGTGCTTGAAGAAGAAGGCATGCTGGAACGCTACGCCCCTGCTGGCGTTGAAAACCTCGATCCAAAATTTATTGATGCTGCTTACCGTAACGGTGAAGACCCCGCGTGGGTAGGCATGGACGCCTGGGTAGCAGCCATTTGCTACAACACCATTGAAGGCGAGCGACAGGGTGTGCCCATGCCGACCTCCTGGGAAGACCTGACCCAGCCTGAGTTTGAGGGGCATGTGATCATGCCTAATCCCAACTCCTCCGGTACCGGCTATCTGGATGTAGCCAGCTGGATGCAGCTGTGGGGCGAAGAGCAAGGTTGGGACTATATGGACCGTCTGCATAACAACATTTCCCGTTATACCCACTCAGGCTCTGCTCCTTGCAGTTTAGCGGCCACCGGTGAAGCGGCAGTCGGTGTGTCGTTTGCCTTCCGTGGTGCACGGTTAAAATCCCAAGGCGCACCAATTGAAGTGATCTTCCCAGAAGAGGGGCTTGGCTGGGATATGGAAGCTGCCGCCATCGTTGCGGGTACAGCTAAACAGGAAGCTGCACAAACGCTGATGGATTGGGCTGTTTCCCGCGAGGCTAACGAACTCTATAACGAAGGCTACGCCGTCGTGGCTTACCCAGGTGTGGCACAGCCGATTGAAAACTACCCCGCTGACATTGCGGATCGCATGATTGATGCCGATTTCCAGTGGGCGGCGGTTAATCGCGAGCGCGTGCTGGCAGAGTGGCAGCGCCGCTACGACGGTAAAACCGAACAGTAAGCACGAACAGCTGCCCCGGCCATGGCCGGGGCTTGGAGATGTTATGCAGACCACACTGACATCGCCGCTGACGGCTCACTCGGCGGCGAAACCCCACTTACCCTCTGCGCACCTAAGCATCGATGGCGTCACCAAGCGCTTCGGTAGCTTTACCGCTCTGGACAATATTGCGCTACAGATACAGGAAGGCGAGTTTGTATGCTTTTTAGGGCCTTCTGGCTGTGGCAAAACAACCCTGTTGCGCACTATTGCAGGCCTAGCTCAGCAAACAGCAGGTAGCTTAATTCAGCGTGGCAAAGATATTTCCACACTGCCCCCGCAGGCGCGGGATTTTGGCATCGTGTTCCAATCTTATGCGCTGTTTCCCAATCTGACCGTGTTCGATAACGTTGCCTACGGGTTACGCAACCGTCGCAGTGATCGAGCGACGATTGATGCCCGCGTGGCGGAGTTGCTTGCACTGGTGGATCTTAGCGGTAGCGAACATAAGTATCCTGCCGCGCTTTCTGGCGGGCAGCAGCAGCGGGTTGCGTTGGCACGAGCGCTGGCGACTGAACCCGGCTTGTTACTGCTGGATGAACCCCTCTCCGCGCTGGATGCGAGGGTGCGCGGCCATTTGCGACATCAGATCAAAGCCCTACAGGCGCGCCTTGGCGTGACCACCATTATGGTGACCCACGATCAAGAAGAAGCGCTCACCATGGCTGATCGTATCGTGGTGATGAATCACGGGGTGATCGAACAAGTGGGTACGCCTGCCGAGATTTACCACCAGCCCGCCAGCGCTTTTGTGGCGTCATTTATCGGCACCATGAATTTTCTAGAGGTGACCGCCCAGGCGAATAACCACGCGCTGCTAGGCACTATTTCATGCCCTTGTTTGCCGCATACTTACGCGAAAGACCAAGCAGCTCAACTAGCCATTCGCCCCGAAGCAGTCGCGCTTAGTGCCAGCACCACTGGGCTGAGGGGTGATGTCATAGGTATTGAGTTTTTGGGTGCGTTTCAGCGGGTATCACTGCGACTTAACAGTACCGAGCAATGGTTACTGGCTGATGTTCCCAGCCGTGATAGCGCCACGCTAGGATTACGGCTAGGGCAAACCTTGGGTATCCATTTGCCTGCCGATGCTGCCCGTTTATATCCGGCAGGGAGCAACCAGTCATGAAGGCGAATATATTTTCAGCGCCTGCATCAACGCCTTCGCTGGAAGCATTGATACGCCTGATCGTGCTGCTAGCGGGCGTGGCGCTGCTAGTGTTCGGCCTGCTGTTTCCGCTATTTGCGATGTTGGTAAAAAGCCTGCAAGACCGCAGTGGCGACTTTATTGGGCTAGCTAACTTTGTGCAGTATTTTCAAACGCCAGCGCTGGTCAATTCGATTGCCAATTCATTGCGCGTTGCGTTCACCACGACGGTGGTCGTCGCTGGGCTCGCCTTTTTATGCGCCTACGGCATTACCCGTACCTGTATGCCAGGTAAGCGGCTCTTTCGAATGTTGGCGATTTTGCCCATTTTGGCGCCTTCGTTGCTACCCGCCATTAGCTTGGTGTATCTGTTTGGTAACCAGGGGTTTCTGAACGACGTGCTGGCTGGACATTCGATTTATGGGCCGATTGGCATTGTGATGGGCATGAGTTTCTGGATTTTCCCCCATGCGCTCATGCTGCTAACCACTGCGCTGACCAATAGCGATGCACGCCTCTATGAAGCAGCAGAAGCACTGGGCACGCCGAAGTGGCGTACGTTTTTGACGATTACGCTGCCCGGGGTGCGCTACGGGCTGATTTCATGCCTGTTCGTGGTCTTTACGCTGGCCATTACCGACTTTGGTGTGCCGAAAATTATTGGCGGCCAATTCAGCGTGCTCGCCACCGATGTGTATCGCCAAGTGGTGGGGCAGCAGAACTTCCAAATGGGCGCGGTGGTTAGCGTTATTCTACTGATGCCTGCAGTGCTATCGTTTATCGTCGACCGTTGGATACAGAAACGCCAAGTGGCTCAGCTTTCGGCCCGAGCAGTGCCATGGCGACCAACGCCTAACCCGCTGAGAGACTGGACGTTTGCGCTGCTGTGTTATTCGGTCGCGGGCGTTATTCTGCTGGTCATTGGTACCGCGGTGTATGCCTCGCTCATACAGTTTTGGCCTTATAACCTGTCGTTCACACTGCAGCATTACACCTTCCAAGGCTTAGCAGGCGGTGGCTGGGGTGCTTGGTTTAACTCCCTCAAACTGGCATTTAGCGTCGCGTTAGTGGGTACACTGGTTATTTTCTTTAATGCGTGGCTGATTGAAAAAAGTGAAGGCTATCGCCCACTGCGCCAAGGCCTGCATTTTATGGCCATGCTCCCCATGGCGGTGCCGGGTATGGTGCTGGGCCTGGCTTATATCTTCTTTTTCAACCAGGCAGGTAACCCCCTTAACTGGCTTTACGGGACTATGGCGATTCTGGTTCTCAACACGCTAGTGCATTTTTATACGGTGTGTCACCTTACTTCTGTCACCGCGCTGAAACAGCTCGATCCGGAGTTTGAAGCCGTGGGGGCCTCGTTAAAAGTACCGTTCTGGACCACATTTAGCCGCGTGACATTGCCGGTATCTCTACCTGCCGTGCTGGATATTTCTGTCTACCTGTTCGTCAATGCGATGACGACAGTGTCTGCGGTGGTGTTCCTCTATAACAGCGATACGCGGCTTGCTTCAGTGGCGGTGCTGCATCTGGATGAGGCGGGCTATTTTGCTAGCGCCGCGGCCATGGCTGTGCTGATTTTCCTGACCTCGCTGGTGGTTAAACTGCTCCACACTGCGCTTACCCACGTTCTCTTAAACAACGCTCAGCGTTGGCGCCAGGCGGGCTAAACAGCCCGCTACGCCAGCGGCCAATGTGTGCTTATAATCTGGTATAGACCAAAATGATGAATCATTCACAAGTGCCTTACCTCTTAACCCCAGGGCCACTAACCACCTCCCACGCGACCAAAGCAGCCATGTTGCGTGACTGGGGCTCCTGGGATGACGACTTTAACCGTGTGACTGCGGACGTGCGTGCGCAACTGCTTGCCATGGCCGAGGCGGCAAGCGACGCCTATGCCTGCGTGCCGATGCAAGGCAGCGGCACGTTCGCCGTTGAAAGTGCGCTGGCCTGCGCAACCAACCCCAACGGCAAGGTGTTGGTGTTAATGAATGGCGCTTACGGCAAGCGGGCTGCTCAACTGCTCGATATGATGGGCCGCCGTTATGTGACGTTGGACAAAGGGGACTACTTACCGCCGCACCCCGACGAAGTGGAGGAACTGCTACAGCAAGATGCTGACATTACCGCGGTGTTTCTAGTTCACTGCGAAACCAGCTCTGGCATTTTGAACCCGCTAGAAGCCATCGCTGAGGTGGTGCGTGCCCACGGGAAAACGCTGATCGTGGACGCCATGAGCTCGTTTGGAGGCATACCGATCAGTCTGACAAAAACGCCTATTGATGTGCTGATTTCATCAGCCAATAAGTGCATCGAAGGCGTACCGGGCTTTGGTTTTGTGATCATTCGCCAGACGCTACTTGCTGCTGGTAAGGGGTGTGCCCACTCGCTGAGCCTGGATTTACACGCCCAGTGGGACTACATGGAACGCACTGGCCAGTGGCGCTTTACCCCGCCCACGCATACGGTGGTGGCCTTCCAAGCGGCGCTTGCTCAGCACCGGGAAGAGGGCGGCGTACCGGGGCGCTGCGCACGTTATACCCACAATCGTGATATGCTGGTAAAAGGCATGCGAGCGTTAGGCTTCAGCACGCTTTTAGAAGATAAATGGTTATCGCCGATCATCACCACCTTTTTGAGCCCTACCGACCCTGCGTTTGAATTTAAGACGTTCTATGCGGCGCTGAAGGCTCGTGGCTTTTTGATCTACCCGGGCAAATTAACCGACGTTGAAAGCTTTCGCATCGGCTGCATTGGCCAATTGGATGCGGCGGTGATTGAACAATTACTCAGCGTTATTCAAGACACCCTAACGAATATGGGTGTTTCTCTCTTCACTGAATCAAGGAGTGCCTGATGCACTATCAATCTCCTCAATGCCTTCAGGCAGTGATTTGTGACTGGGCGGGCACGCTGGTCGATTTTGGCTCCTTCGCACCGACGCAGATATTTGTCGAAGCCTTTGCCGAACTGGGTATAGCGATCAGCCTAGAAGAAGCCCGCGGCCCGATGGGCATGGGTAAATGGGATCATATCCGCACGCTGTGCAATCAGGCTGAGATAGCCGAGCGCTTTCTCCTGGCAGTTGGCCACCTGCCGACTGATGCCGATGTGACGGCGCTTTATGAACGCTTTATGCCACTGCAGATCGCCAAAATTGCCGATCACTCGGCGGTGATTCCTGGGGCGCTTGATACGCTCACTTGGTTGCGAGGGCAGGGGCTGAAAATAGGTTCCTGCTCTGGCTATCCAGCCGTGGTGATGGAAAAGGTGGTGGCGCTAGCCGTCGATAATGGTCTGAAGGTGGATCACGTGGTAGCCACCGATGAGGTGCCCAATGGCCGACCGCACCCCGCCCAGGCGCTAGCCAATGTGATTGCCTTAGGTATTAGCGATGTCGCTGCCTGCATCAAAGTAGATGACACCACACCCGGCATTCTAGAAGGGCGCCGTGCTGGAATGTGGACGGTCGCCCTCACCTGTTCAGGCAATGCCTTGGGGCTTCGTTATGATCAGTATCAAGTACTGAGCGATAGCGAACGCCGTGCAGCCCACGAGCGCGTAGCCGCTCAATTTGCCCCCTCAAAACCACACTACAGCATTGCCACCATCGCCGAACTGCCAAGCGTTGTGGATGCCATTAATGCCCGATTACAGCGAGGAGAGCGGCCTTGAGCCCAGCCGCCTTAGCGTTAGTGCTGTTTTCGGTGTGTATGCATGCTGGGTGGAACGTGTTGGGTAAGCGTAATGCACCGTCGCTGGCTTTTTTTGCCTTGGCTTACGGGGCTGGCGGTGTGCTGTTGTTGCCGTTGGTGTGGCTTGGGCCATCGTTGGCGGCGCTACCCAACACATTCTGGGGATGGTTGGCGCTTTCTGGATTGTGCCAAATGCTCTATATGGGTGGCTTAGCCTGGGCTTATGCGCGTGGGGAGGTCAGCGTTCTTTATCCCATCGCACGGGCGCTGCCGGTGGTGCTTGTACCGCTCGTATCCATTGCGCTGCTCGGTAACCGCGCGCTGGATGTGGGGGATGGCATTGGCATGGCCTTGGTGGTGGCGGGGGCGCTCTGCCTGCCGCTAAGCCACCCAGAGGCGCGTAGGCTAGCTACCTATTTAACACCAGCCATGGGGTTTGCACTATTGGCAGCAGCTGGCACCGTGGGCTATTCGCTGATAGATAAGCAGGCATTGGCGTTGATGCAGATAGTAGGCCATAGCAGTTTAACCGCAGGCGCGGTGTTTATGGTGCTACAGGCATTGATGACCTTAACCTGGGCGATTCCGCTGCTGATGCTGCTACCCACGGAACGTCGCCGGTTGCCCGCCATCCGCCAGCAAGGGCTAGTGATGCTGGTCGTCACAGGGCTGATGATGACCTGCACTTATGGCTTGGTACTAATGGCCCTCGCACTAACCGACGAAGTGAGTTACGTCGTGGCGCTACGCCAGCTCTCCATTCCTGTAGGTGTATTAATGGGCGTGCTGTGGCTAAAAGAGCCCGCTTCTACGGCAAAAGCCGCTGGCACACTGATCATGTTGAGTGGGCTTCTGCTGGTAGCACTGTAAGCACGCACTAACCTACCGCTTGCCAAACTAAGTTGATTCCCACCAAGAACATGGCCAGAATCACAAGTCGGTAAAACAGTGCTTCGTTGACGCGGCTTTGCAGCCACAGCCCGTTGCGCACGCCGATCCAGGCTACCGGTACCAACAGCAGCGAGGCCCAAGCGCTTGTTACGTTGACTTCGCCAAGCCACATATACGGGCCGAGCTTGATGACATTCACTACCGCATAAATGACCGTGCAGGTGGCTATAAAGGTCTCTTTAGAGAGTTTGCGTGGCATCAAGTAAATGTTCAGCGGCGGTGCACCTGCATGGGCAATAAAGCTGGTAAACCCACAAACGCTGGCGGCAGGCAGCGCCCAGCGGGTGGAAATCGGCTTCTTCGCGACAGGCTTCAGCAACATATACACCGCAAACACCACAGAGATCACGCCTAGCACCAATCGCACGCCTTCATCACTTAAACTTCCAAACAGCAGTGTGCCAACCGTCACGCCAATGACTAACCCCGGCACAAACCGCCACACCTCGGCGTTTGCCTGCTTTCCCCACCATGCTTTTAGCGCAAATACATCCATGACTAGCAAGAGGGGCAGTAACAAGCCTGCTGCTTGGGTAGGGCTAATCGCCAGTGCCATCAGCGGTACCGAAAGCGTACCAAAACCGCCTGCAAAGCCGCCTTTTGAAACGCCGGTCAGGTAAACAGAAAATACGATCAACACCCACGCGATGACAGAGTAATCGGGGAGCATGTGGACCTCTATCAATAGGGGGAACGGGCAACATAAAAAAGCCCCGCACAGGCGGGGCGCAATATCATAGCATTGGTTAAATGTTAGCGGGCGAAGTATTGCCCTGTTAAGCGTTCATTAACCACTCATGGTCGGGGTCGTTTTGAAATTTCCACACCCGCTTAGGCCCCGCCATGACATTTAAGTAGTAGAGCGAGTAGCCATGAGAGGCGCCCACAGGGTGGTAGCCTTTGGGAACCAACACACAGCAACCATTTTCCACCGCCATGGTTTCATCAAGGCTTCGGTCATCCGTGTAAACCCGCTGAAATGCGAACCCTTGTTCAGGGTTAATCCGGTGGTAGTAGGTCTCTTCCAGGTATGATTCGTGGGGTAAGTTATCCACATCGTGTTTATGTGGCGGGTAGCTAGACCAGTTACCCGCAGGTGTGAATACCTCAACCACTAGCAGGCTATCGGCGGGCTCGGTTTCCGGCAAAATATCGTGAACATGGCGGGTATTAGTGCCCTGGCCACGGGTGCTCTGCTTGATGTCGTCGGGGGAAATCAGCCTTGGGGCGTGATTGCCATGCCCAGGGGCAGCGCACACCGCTAGCTCTAAGTCCGTGGTCGCTTCCACCGCGTAGCTAACATGGTCAGGCAGATAAACCGCGTAGGGAGGGATCTGCTCAAAGATATCCATGCGTTTGCCGATGTCTTCAAAGCGGTGCTCGCCGCAGGTCACTGTGGCCTGCCCGGTGAGCAGCACCAAGCAGACTTCCTGGTTATCACTGCTGGCCTCCAGGCGCTGGCCCTTGGCGAGTTTATGCACCCGAAAGCCAACATGCGTCCAGCCAGCGGATTCTGGGGTAACGTCAATCACGGTGCCTTGGGCATCTGGGGCGGTAGGGCGTACCAGTAGTGATGACATGCCTGCACTCCTCTTTTAGGGTAATCCACTGCGTTTGATGTTGCCGGGATGACACTGCTCAAAAGAGCATCCGGCACGGATCTTAGTAACAATACTCAAGAGTTTAATACCTGTGGAATTAAAATTCCACAGATACTTAATTTTGGAATTTTTAGTTTTATATGGTGAGGTAAACCATTAGCCATTCAATCATCAGTGTAAAAAGTAAAAAGCGCCCAATAGCTGGGCGCGAAGATCAGAACAGAGCGAACGTTCGAACTGGTTAGAAGAAGTATTTCAAGCGGATTCGAGCACCGTAGCGATCAGTATCGCTGCTATTCATATCATTCTCATGATCAACGTAGCTGTAGTAAGCCCCGATATAAGTATCGAAGTCATTCAACCCCAGCACATTGGCAAAGCGGTAGGACGTATAAACCGTATTCGACTCATTGCGCCCTGCGGGGGTTAACATGTCTTGGTCGACGTCGATGTTGGGATTTACCTTATCAATCTGGTTGCGCGCATAAATATATCCCAGACCAATATTGTTCCAGATGGTATTTACTCCAATGGAGCTATTGCTCTCTTCGTGAGCCTCTAGATGGGCCAAACTGAAATTGACGATTAAACCACCTCCATTGTAAGAGGCTGTGGCACCATAACCCGTACGGTCGCCAATATCGGCTCCCCGCTCGTCAACTACCGAGTCGCTGACCACATTGGTCTCCATACCCAGCGCAAATGACCAGTCGCCAGGCTGCCAAGCAATGACCGGGCGAACGATAGCGGCACTCTTAGTATCATCATCAATGCGGTAGCCATGGTACGTATCGCCATCAAAAAGGCCCGACCGATCGCCCATCAGTGTGGCGACTTCAGCGTAGAAGTCATTACCAAAACGATGGCTGAGCACAATCTGCCCTGAATCACCGCGCCCTCGCCCTTCACGGGCCTGATAGACATAGCTCTGGCCGTCACTGTAGAGGCTATCCGAAGTCGTTCCGCTGTACTGAATAAAAATATCATGCCCCAGCGGGAATAAATCAAAGGCTTCGAAGCGACCCACTTTAATCTCGGTTCCTCGCTCACTACCAACCGCTAGCCAAGCGTCATCCAAACCTGCATTACCACTGGTACCCCAGAGCGGCTGTAACTTGAACCGTGCAAAGTTTCCTTGGTGATGGCGCTCACCACTAATATCTAACAGTATTCGCCCATCTTGATTGAAGCGATCATCGCGATCGAGGGGCTCACCTAATTGGCTTCGAAAAAGAGAAACGCCCCCTTCATGCTCGTTATAGGCATTAATATCTAGCTCTACATCGCCCCCAAAACTTAGCGAGCCTCGCTCATCTTCATAAGTTACAGCTGCCATCGTCGATGTAGTCATTCCCATTGAGATAGCCGCTATTAGCAAGAGTTTTTTATATTGGGCTACAGGCATGTTAAGTTTTCCTTTTTATGGTTGTTGTATTTTATGTTTATCACTAATAATGAGCTGAAGTTCTTGAATAACGCTGATGCAAGGATGAGATGGGGCATCTTTGATACCCCTTAAATGCAATGGTGGGCTGCTCTCAGGCGGTTTTTAAGCGACGGCGTTGGCGATATTGATCGATGACCACGGCTGCAATGATGATGGCTCCCTTGACGATGTCCTGGTAGTAAGCATCGACCCCCAAAAAGGTGAAGCCACTGAGCATTACCCCAAGAATCAGTGCACCTATCACAGTGCCTGCAATACGCCCGACACCACCCGCTAAACTCGTCCCTCCGATCACTGCTGCGGCTATGGCATCTAGCTCGTACATTAGGCCCATACCCGCTTGGCCTGTACCTGCACGAGCAGATGCCACAACCCCGGCCAGGCCCGCCAGTAGGCCAGCAATGGCATAGACCATAATGAGGTGCCGACGAACATTGATGCCAGAGACGCGAGCTGCCTGAGGGTTGGCACCGATGGCGTAAGTGTATTTGCCATAGCGGGTGTACTTCAGCGCGATATGGAAGAGCACTGCTACCGCCAGGAAGATGATCACAGGGTTGGCCCCTGAGCCAATCCAAGTGAATTGATCGGTAAGCATGCTCACCGGCTGGCCATCGGTATAAGCGCGAGCCATACCCCGTGCACTCACCATCATGCCCAAGGTGGCGATGAAGGGGGGAATCATGGCAAAAGCTATTAAGGCGCCATTGATCAAGCCTGCCAATGCACCGATCAAGAGCCCGGCCAATAAGGGTAATATCCATGGTAGATCGGTGAGTGCTGGGTAGACAGCGCGGAGATAGTCTGACTGTTGAGCAAAACTGGCGGTTACCATCGCCGTTAGGGCGAGTACTGACCCCGATGAGAGATCGATGCCGCCGGTGATAATCACTTGGGTAACACCGATGGCGATGATGCCGATAATCGACATCTGTAGAATCATGATTAGTAAGCGTTGCGGATTCATCAAGAAGGAGTCACCGCGCACGACCCATCCCAGAACCTCGAAAAGAAGTGCGATGCCGACCAACACTAAGAAGATGCTCACCTCGGTAGGAATCTTCTTTTTACGCTTCTTGACCACCTCCAGTTGATCGGTGGTTTCAACTGTATTGTTCATTGTTTTCTACCTCATTAATGCCCGTAACCGGGAAGGTCAGTCCTCGATAACCGGCATTTCCACCGGTGATGAGGCAAGCTCCATGATATTGATTTGATTAGCTTCACTTCGATTCAGAAACCCTGTCACTCTGCCTTGATGCATCACCATGATTCGGTCACTCATACCCAGCACCTCCGGCAGTTCGGAAGAGATCATGATGACTGCTACGCCTTGCTTGACCAGTTCGGTGATCAGCTTGTGAATTTCAGCCTTGGCTCCTACGTCGATACCACGAGTAGGTTCGTCGAGAATGAGGATACGTGGCTTAGTCAAAAGCCAGCGGCCAATCAGTACTTTCTGCTGGTTGCCTCCAGAAAGATTGCCGATACGCTCTTCCATAGAAGGGGTTTTGACTCGCAAGCTCTCCTTCATCGAATCACACTCATGGTCGAGGCGATTCTGTTCAACGAAGGTGGCTCGGGTATAGCCATCACGCAGCACCGCCAGTTCCATGTTTTCGATGACCGAAAGGCCGAGGAATAAGCCGGTTTCCTTGCGATCCTCGGTAAGTAGCGCTAGTCCGCGAAGCATGGCCTGATGGGGAGAACTGATAATTTCTTTTTTACCATCAATGGAAATGCTGCCTGATGTGGGAGGCGTTACTCCAAATAGCGTTTCGGCGATATTAGTGCGACCTGATCCCACCAGGCCTGCGAAGCCGAGAATTTCGCCTGCACGCACCTCAAAACTAATATTCTCAAATACGCCTTCCAAGCAAAGGCTTTCTACCGATAGCACTACATCACCGATCGGCACCTCTTCTTTGGGAAACATTTGAGTGACTTCACGTCCGACCATCAGCTTAATAATTTCATTAGATGTTATGTCGCTTGCCGCAGCGGAGTGGATAAACTGGCCATCACGAAAAATCGAAATATCATCGGCAATCTCGAACACCTCATCCATCTTGTGAGTGATGTAAATGATGCCTTTGCCCTGGGCGCGCAGGTCGTTAATAATCCGGAACAGGTGTTCCACCTCCCTGTCGGCAAGAGACGAGGTGGGCTCGTCCATGATCAACACTTCGGAGTCGAAGGAGACTGCCTTAGCAATCTCAATCATCTGGCGGCCCGCGACGGTGAGCTTTCGCACCTCCATTTCTGGATCCATGTCGATGCCAAGGCGCTCAAAAAGCGCCTCGGTCATCTGGTTCATTTTGTCGTGGTTAATCATGCCAAACGCACTGAGAGGCTCACGACGAATCCAAATGTTTTCGGCGATGGTCATAAATGGCATCAGGTTAAGTTCCTGATGGATCATGGCAATCCCGGCTTCCAGTGCGTCCAACGGGCCCTGTAGCGCCAACGGCTGGCCCTTTAAGCGAACTTCGCCTTGGTCGGGAATATAGACGCCGGCGATGATCTTCATCAGGGTCGACTTGCCTGCACCATTTTCACCCATTAGGGCATGAACGCTACCCGGACGAACTTTCAGTTGGACGTTATCCAGTGCTACTACCCCGGGAAATGCCTTGCGGACATCGGCTACTTCAAGAATGAATTCGGCGCTATCGGGAGTCAGGTCTTCTGCGGTCATTGACGCCATGCTGGTTTCTCCTGAAACATCAAGGCTGGCTCGCCGTTAGGCGAGCCGAACGCCTTATTGATTGGCAAGAAATTCTTCAAGCGTTTCGGGGGTAACCAGTTGGAAAGGCACCATGGTGGTTTTCTCGACCTCATTGCCTTCGGCTAGATCGATGGCTGCTTTCACCGCCCCGCCGCCCTGGCCGACCGGATCCTGGAAGACGGTGACGGCCAGTTCACCGCTTTGCATGGACTCAATCGCATCGCGAGTTGCATCGATGCCGCCGACGATGATGTCGTCAGGGCTGATGCCCAATTGACGCATGGCGTTGAGGGCACCAATGGCCATTTCGTCATTATTGGCAGCAATGGCATTGATCTCTTGGCCACCCACTACCCAGTTGGTCATCAGGTCAATGGCTTTAGTGCGCTGATAATCGGCGGGTTGCTCGGCGATGATCTCGATGCCAGGGTACTCTGCTGCGACTTCCTTGACCCCTTCGGTCCGTTGGTGAGTGGCACCTGAAGAAAGTTCTCCCAGCATGATGGCAACGTTGCCTTCTCCGTTGAGTTGCTCGGCCAGCGCTCTCATCTGCATCTCACCAGACACCTTCTGATCCGAACCGACGAAGACGACACCGTCCTGTTCCAAGTCGTTTCCTTCCGGCTCGCGGTTTACATACACTAGTGGAATGCTCTGCAGTACGGCTTCTCCAGTCATGCGCGATGTGGCTGCAGTATCGACGGGGTTAATAATGATGGCATCCACTCCTTGAGCGGCAAGGCTTTGTACTTGGCTAAGTTGACGGCCAATATCGCCTTGAGCATCTAAAAACTGAATCTCGTAACCCTGGGCTTCAGCTTCAGCTGCCATCGCTTGGCGCATGGAGGTTAGAAAATTGTCATCGAACCAAGCGACGGAGACGCCGATAGATTGAGCCATAGCAGTGGTGCAAGTGGCTGCGAGAGCGGCGCCAAGTAGAAGGCGTTTCATAGGTATTCTCCTGAGTATTATTGTTGTGATTGTGATCACCATTTCGGATGCGGCAATTAAGAGTGCGCATACCCTATGTATGGAATTTAGATTCTATTTTCGACAAAAGCAAAATATTAATTCCATACTTTGGTATAAATGGAATACTTGTTTCTTTCGCCAAGAGAGTGATCGAATCCTAAAAAAGCTAAATATTTCCGCTGTGTAGCCGTGGTGAAAAAGCCAAGGAAGAGAGAGCTTCGAGGACTGACAGGCCTGCTGCATCTGGCTAAGCAGGCACTCTTAAAGTGGGAGAACGGGGAGTGGTCGGTATCGATAGCGGTAGTGATTAAGGCGGGTCAGGTTGATTGCGGCTTTTTTTTCAGATCCAACGCTTTGTCCTGGCGAACGCCGAGTGAAATAGCAAGTGTCTGAGTAAGACAAAGCGAGGCGGTCAGTCCGCGAAAACTCTTTACTTCCGCTTCGTGCACTATCAGTGCTACGTCAGACAAGCGCACTAGTGGGCTGAGACTTGAGTCTGTCAAAACCACTAGTGGGATGCCTCTTCGGTGAGCCTCCTCCGCGACATCGCGGGATTCTTGAGCATAAGGGGCGAAGCTGATAACTAGCAGTGCGTCATGAGTAGCCACCGCTTTTACCTGCTCGCTGTACATACCGCCAATACCGTTCATAAGAAATGCGGGTTTCTCTATGTGGTGAAGGGCATAGGTCATATAGCTAGCGACCACAAAACTGCGGCGTGCGCCCATTAAATGAATGGCTTGAGCTTTTTCGAAAATATCCAACGCATTCTCCAGGTGATCAGGGTTGATCCGATCAGGGAGCTGTTGGAGTACTTCTTGATTGGCACTGGCAAATTCCCATAGCAGTTGAGTGCTGTCCGGTGTTTCACCTGTGGCTGTGCGTACTGCTCGGATGCGTTCGTTGTAATTGGGTAATTCATCAAACAGACGGGCACGAAACAGCTGCTGCATCTCTGAGAAGCCTGAAAACCCAAAGCTATTAGAAAACCGAATGAGCGTTGAGGGCGTCACCCCAGCTTGTTGAGCCAACTGAGCAACCGTCGCGAAAGCCACCTCTTGAGGATGATCTAAAAGAAACCGAGCTGTCTGCTGCAAACGTCGGCTAAGAGTAGGGTAATCAGCGGTGATCTGCTCTTCTAGTGTTGTAAAACTTTGTGGTACTTGGCTCATAGGGCGCCTGCTAGTCACATTTAATGTTGTCATCGTATATGTGATTCATAGCGTAGTTAAATGGGAATATAAATTCTATAAATGCTTTTCGATAGCACCAAGTAAATCATCACAAATTCATATAAGAGAATTTTTGAGCTTAACGGTACTGCTTTGGTCGAATGTGTGGTCTAGGATTAGCGTAATAAAAACAATAAACTATTGATTTTATTACCAATGGCTTGAGTTGATGCCAAACAATAAAAGAATCGAATATTCTGTATGTTGTTTGTTTGGAATGTATGTTCTATCCTCGTTTTAACGTTGGTCATCATTGCTTGGCTAGTCCTACAGCTGAGCTCGTTTTTGTCCTATTTAAGAAAAACAACCAAACCATTCTATTGGAGATTTTCATGGCGCAAAACTCTATTAAATTCGCGCTGAATCATATGGTTAACCCGCGCTGGACGCCTCAGCAGCTTATCGAATCCGCCGCTGAAATGGGCGTAGGTGCAGTAGAATTGCGCAACGACGTGGGTGGCAACAGTATCGTTGATCTTGATACTGCAAGCAGTGCTGGTCAGCGAGCACGAGAATTAGGCATTGAGGTTTTGAGCATTAACGCGCTTTACCCCTTCAATATCTGGAATGAAGAGAGGGAGAGGCAGGCAGAAACGCTGGCTCAGTGGGTTCATGCGGCGGGTGGGCGAGGGCTTGTACTCTGTCCGCTAGTAGACGCCGAGAGCCGAGCCAGTGCCGAAGAGCGTAAGGCTTGCCTGGAGCAAGCGCTAACGGCATTGGATAAAGTATTGGGTCGTTACGACCTACAGGGGTTTGTTGAGCCCCTTGGATTCCCCATCTCCTCGTTGCGGGCTAAAGGCGAAGCGATAGAGGTCATCCATGCACTTAACCTGTCATCGCGTTTTTCACTAGTACACGACACTTTCCATCATCAAGGCGCCAGTGAGTCTGATGTTTTTGCTGATATGACAGGGTTGGTACATATCTCTGGACTTGAAGATCCCGATGTCACCTTTGAAGGTATGTTAGATGAGCATCGCGTGCTAGTAAGCACTCAAGATCGTCTCGATAACGTAGGACAACTTAAGCGTTTGTTAAGCGGTGGCTACAACGGGTATGTCTCTTTTGAGCCTTTTGCCGCATCGGTACATCAGCAGAAAAATCCAGTGGCAGCACTGCGAGACAGTATGGCATTTATTCAGCATCAGCTGGGCTAGCGCTGGCTCTGTTATCGCGCTGCAAGCGCAATAATAAAGACAAGGAGAATTTAATGAAAATCGCCCTCGATCCGCACATGCACCGGCACCTCTCACTGCCAGAAATTTGTCGGCTCACTAAAGAGCTTGGTTACGACTATATAGAACTGTCTCCCCGCCCCGATTTCATGGTGTGGTGGACCCGGCCACGTGCTTATCCTGATGCTATTAGGTCATTTAAAAAAGCCATGAAAGAGCATGATGTTGGCCTTGCCACCATGCAGCCGATGTATCGATGGTCTAGCCCCTATCGCGATGAATGGGAAATGGCCATGGATAACTGGAAAAGAATTATCGAAGTGGCGGTAGAGCTTGATAATCCACTGCTGATTTCCGAATTTGGGCGCGGCGGTTCAGTGGAGCGTTCTCAGGCAGACCGAGCAGGGCTCCATACTCCGGAAGCGTGCGAAAACGCCTTTTGGCGCTCGATGGATGTATTGGTACCCATTCTTGAGCGCGAAGGATTAACGCTGAGCATTGAGCCTCATCCTGAAGACTGGATTGAGACAATGGAGCCGGCGGTGGAAATCATTAAAACCATTAACTCACCTGCTATTAAAAGCTCCTATATTGCCCCCCATAGCTTTTTTTACGGTGACGACTTGGCGACCACCATCCGTGCCACCAAGGGTGAGTTAGTTCACGCCCGTGTCGCTGATACGTTTAACCACAAAGCTTCTTCGGAGTTGCGCTATATCGTTAACCCCCCTGGTTCTACTGCCCGAGTCCATCAGCACCTGGATATGGGGGAGGGAGAAATAGACTGGGACGTTTTCTTCAAAACCCTGCACGAAATTGGCTTTGATGGTGTGCTCTCCAGCTGTGTATTCGGTTGGGAAGAGCGAGCTGAAGCCTCCAATCGTTTTATGCGTGGCGAGATTCAGCGCTACGTCGACAAATACTGGAAATAACAAGGAAAACAACAATGTCTGTCAACATTGGAATTATTGGCACCGGCATGATTGGTGAAGAGCATGCACGCCGTATTACCCAGCAGCTGACCGGCGGCCAGATTGTCGCGGTCACTGACGTTAACCTCGATCAAGCCCGTGCAGTGGTGGAACAGTTGTGCGTCGAAGCGCAGGTTTATGAAGATGGTCAGGCGCTGATTAGCGCCGACAATGTTGATGCGGTGATGGTTACTTCATGGGGCCCTACCCACGAAGAGTATGTGTTGGCCGCTATTAAAGCTGGTAAGCCGGTCTTTTGCGAGAAACCTTTGGCGACCACCGCTGAGGGCTGTCGCCATATCATTGCTGCGGAAATAAAGGCCGATAAGCGACTTGTTCAAGTCGGGTTTATGCGCCGCTACGACAGCGGTTACCGGTTGATGAAGGATGCAATTGATAGCAATCGTCTAGGTGAGCCTCTGATTGTTCATGCTGCACATCGCAACCCGGACGTGCCGGAGCGTTACATTACCCCCATGGCGATTCACGATACGCTGATTCATGAATTGGATACGTTCCGCTGGTTGCTGGACGATGATTACAAAAGTGCTCAGGTACTCTTCCCCCGCAAGACGCGCCATGCTCACAGCAAGGTTGAAGACCCTCAGATCGTGCTGCTTGAGACCGTCAAAGGCGTGCGAATTGACGTCGAAGTGTTTGTGAACTGCAAGTACGGTTATGACATTCAATGTGACGTTGTGGGTGAAGAGGGTATTGCCCGACTGCCAGAACCTCAATCACTGCAGCTGCGCCAGGCTGGCCAGCGCTCCAATGAGATTCTCATGGATTGGAAAAAACGTTTCGGTGAGGCATTTGATGTCGAGTTGCAAGCCTTCATTGATGGCGTAGCCACTGGTGAATTGAAGGGGCCCTCATCCTGGGACGGCTATGCGGCCGCCATCGCGGGCGATGTGTGTGTGAAAGCACAGGAAAGCGGCGGTATCGAACAAATTGAGATGCCAGAGCGACCGGCGTTCTACGCCTAACGGTTCAATCTCCTCATACACGGCTCCGCTGCTCTGCACGGAGCCATTTTTTTTGAGACGTCATATTTTGTCGAATGTACAACCAAAGCATTACGGATTGAAAGTTTCAAATGTTGATTATTTGGAATATAAATTCTATATTGAGTCGAACACACGCTAATAACAATGCCTATTCCTGAAAATCCACGGCAACGCTGCTTCTCTTTACAAGTGACGCTGGGTTAGGGACTGGCTACACGTAGGATGTGATGCCATGAATAAGACCAAGACACTGGATCTAATCTGCCTCGGTCGAGCGGCTGTTGATTTATACGGCAACCAAGTGGGTAGCCGTTTGGAGGATATGAGCAGTTTTGCCAAGTACCTGGGGGGCTCTTCGGGCAATATCGCCTATGGAACGGCTCGCATGGGGCTGAAAACAGCGATGCTGACCCGCGTGGGTGATGAACATATGGGCCGCTTCGTACGTGAAGAGCTGGCCCGTGCTGGCGTTGATACCAGTCACGTGGTCACGGATAAAGAGCGGCTAACGGGAATGGTGGTGCTCGGTATTAAAGATCGCGATACGTTTCCGCTGATCTTCTATCGCAATGACTGTGCCGATATGGCCGTCGACAGTGGTGACTTCGAGCCCGAATTTATAGCCTCTAGTAACGCGCTACTGATTACCGGCACGCACTTCTCTACCGAACAAACCTACAAGACCAGCAAAACGGCGATCGAGTACGCCAAAGCGGCAGGTACAAAGGTCATTCTGGATATCGACTACCGTCCGGTGCTGTGGGGGCTGACTACGCTGGGCGATGGTGAAACCCGGTTTATTTCCGATGAAGGGGTGAGTCGCCATTTACAGACCATCCTTCCCGACCTCGATTTAGTGGTAGGCACCGAAGAAGAGGTGCATATCGCGGGCAACAGTACCGATACTCTTACCGCACTGAAGCGTATTCGCGAACTCACGGATGCCATCATCGTGCTCAAACTGGGGGCTCAGGGGTGTACGGTGCTCGACGGGGTTATCCCCGATAGCGAAGAAGACTTCGTGGTGCACACTGGGGTACGCGTCGATGTACTGAATGTATTGGGTGCAGGCGATGCCTTTATGAGCGGCTTCTTGCGAGGCTGGCTGCGTAATGAGCCTCATGAACGCAGCTGCGCATATGCCAACGCTTGTGGTGCTCTGGTGGTCTCCCGCCACGGCTGCGCGCCAGCGATCCCCAGTGCCGAAGAGCTTGACGATTACCTCTCCAGAGCTGAGTCCATTGCCCGCCCCGATCTGGATGCTCGGCTTAACTATCTGCACCGCGTGACCACCCAGCGCAACCCACAGCAGTGGGATGATCTCTGCATTATGGCGTTCGATCACCGCAAACAGCTCTTCGACATGGCTCGCGAAGAGGGAGCTGATGTTGCAAGGATTCCCTACTTGAAGCAGCTGCTGGTGAAAGCGACAGAGCGTGGTAGCGAGCAATTGGGCAACAGCCACGTGGGGGTATTGATCGACGATACCTACGGTCAGGATGCGCTTAACGATGTCACCGGGCGAGGCTGGTGGATCGCCCGACCGGTGGAGCTGCCTAGCTCCCGGCCCATCGAGCTGGAAGGCGGGCGCAGTATTGGGTCACGTCTTCAACAGTGGCCCAAGGAACATATTGTTAAGTGCCTTGTTTTCTATCATCCCGAAGATCAGGCCGCTTTGCGGCGCGCGCAGGAAAGACAAGTGATGGAGCTTTACCGCGCCTGTTCTGAGTCGGGCAATGAATTATTGCTGGAAATTATCCCGCCGCGAGACCTGTCTGCTGATAACGATATGTTCATCAATGCGATGCAGCGTTTTTACAATCTGGGCGTGCAGCCCGATTGGTGGAAACTCCCACCGCAAACGCCAGACGGCTGGCAGCGTATTGCCAGGCTACTTAAAGCCCGTGCCCCTTACTGCCGCGGTGTCGTGATGCTGGGCTTGGATGCACCGTTGGATGAGCTTAAAAAAGGGTTAATGGATAGTGCTGGCGTCGATGTGTGTAAAGGCTTTGCCGTTGGTCGCACCATCTTTGGTGAGCCAAGCCGCCGCTGGTTGCGTGGCGATTATAACGATGAGCAGCTAATTGAAGCGGTGCTGGCCAATTATATGACCCTGGTTGATGCCTGGCAGATGCGCCAGCGCGCAGCCTAGCGTCCATTTTATGACAAGTGCATTCCAGTTTATGACAAGAGTGACAAGGCTATGAACACGATTCGACTCACCATGGCGCAAGCGGTCGTGCGCTATATGCTGGCCCAGAAAGTAGACATTGAGGGCGAGATTAAACCGCTCTTTCCGGGAGTTTGGGCCATTTTTGGTCACGGTAATGTCGCCGGGTTGGGCGAAGCGCTCTATCAGGCGCGGGAGCAACTCCCCACCTATCGCGCTCATAACGAGCAAGGGATGGCCCACGCCGCCATTGCCTACTCCAAGACGCTAAACCGTCAGCAGGTAATGGCCTGCACTGCCTCTGCTGGCCCTGGCGCTACCAATATGGTGACAGCGGCGGCGGTGGCGCATGTCAATCGCCTGCCGGTGCTATTTCTGCCTGGAGATACGTTTGCCACGCGCATGCCTGACCCGGTTCTTCAACAGGTGGAAAACTTTCACGATCACACGCTGACCTCTAATGATTGTTTCAAACCGGTCAGCCGCTTTTTTGACCGTATTACCCGCCCCGAGCAGTTGCTCACATCCCTGCCCCAAGCGGTGCGAGTACTAACAGATCCGGTAGAGTGCGGGCCGGTTACGCTGGCGCTGCCTCAGGATATCCAAACGTTCGCCTTTGATTATCCCGAGCACTTCTTTGCCGAGAAAGTACACCGGCTGCGTCGCCAGCCAGCAGATCGCCATGAGTTGGAGAGTGCGGTTCAGCTTATCTGCCAGGCTAAAAAGCCACTGGTGGTGGCAGGGGGCGGCGTGCACTACTCAGGGGCTATAACCGCCCTTGATGCGTGGGTTTCTCGCTACCAGCTACCTGTCGGAGAGACCCAGGCGGGCAAAGGGGTGCTACCGTGGGATCACACCCAGAACGTCGGCACAATTGGCGTCACCGGCGGCGCGGCTGCCAATGCCTTGGCGGCCGAGGCGGATCTGATTATTGCCGTTGGTACCCGGCTGGGGGATTTCGCCTCTGGCTCGCGCGCCATGATTAACCCGAATGCCAAGCTGCTAAGCATCAATGTGGCCTCTTTCGATGCGGTTAAGCACAAGGGGCAGGCGCTGGTAGGCGATGCCAAGCTGACCCTTGAGGAGCTGATTACTGAGCTCAAGGGTTGGCAGCCAGAGGATAGCTGGATTGAGCAAGCCGCTGGACTTCGCGCTGATTGGAACCAGACCGTCGATAAGGTGACCACCGACCGAGGAACCAATCTACCCTGCGATGCAGAAGTGGTCGGCGCTGTTAACCGCGCGGCAGGCGAGCGCGACATCGTGGTGTGCGCGGCGGGTGGCTTGCCGGGTGAGCTGCAAAAACTCTGGCGCACGCGATTTGATCGCGGTTATCACATGGAGTACGGCTACTCCTGCATGGGCTACGAGTTAGCTGGCGGTGTTGGTGTCAAGATGGCTAAACCCGACTCCGAAGTGTTTGTGATGGTGGGCGATGGCTCTTACCTGATGCTCAACTCGGAAATCGCCACCTCCGTCATGTTGGGTCACAAGATCATCGCCGTGGTGCTGGATAACCGCGGCTATGGCTGTATCCATCGTCTGCAGCAGTTCTGCGGTGGGCCCGGCTTTAACAACATGCTGGAGGATTGCTTGAGCGTTGACGAAGGCGCCCCCAAGACAGACTTCGCAGCGCATGCGGCCGCACTGGGCGCACTCAGCGAGCAGGTCGGCAATATCCAGGAATTAGAACAAGCACTTGAGCGTGCCAAGGCCGCTGACCGTAGTTACGTGATTGCTATCGATACCGATGGCTCGACCGATACCCAAGACGGTGGTGCCTGGTGGGACGTGGCGGTGCCAGAGGTTTCCGAACGCGCCGAAGTGAATACGGCACGCGAACGCTATGAGACGTACAAAGCGCGCCAATTCCAGAATCTTTAAGGCTTTAGCACCTACTTATTTTGAACTTTAAATAACAACAGTAACGGAGACCGCCATGAGCGTAAGACTCGGTATTAACCCACTGACCTGGACTAACGATGATATGCCCGCGCTAGGCGGTGATACGCCGTTGGATACATGCCTTGCCGAAGGTAAGCAGGCAGGTTTTTCGGGCTTCGAGCTAGGCCATAAGTTCCCCCGGGTGCCTGAAAAACTTGGGCCCATTCTTGAGAAGCACGGTCTCTCGTTAGTCTCAGGCTGGTACAGCAGCGAATTATTAACCCGCAGTGCCGAGGACGAGATTGAAGCGCTCAAGCCGCACCTGCACCTGCTCAAATCGCTGGGTGCCAACGTCATGGTGTTCTGTGAAGTGACCCACTGCGTACACGGCGAGCGTGAAACGCCTCTTTCTCACTCGCCGCGCATGAGTGAGGAAGGGTGGAAGACATTTATACCACGACTTAATCAGGTAGCTGATTACTGCCTGGAGCAGGGGGTGCAAATCGCCTACCACTACCACTTGGGCACAGTGATTGAAACGCCTGATGAGATTGATCGGCTGATGGCCGAAGCCTCTCCCTCGGTTGGGCTGCTACTGGATACTGGACACCTAGTGGCGGCGGGCGGCGATCCGGTTTTATTGCAGAGGAAGTACTCGGATCGCATCAATCATGTGCACTGCAAAGATATCCGCAAAGACGTACTGGCGGATGTGCGTAATCGGGATCTCAGTTTTCTTGATGGCGTTTTGAACGGCATGTTCACTGTGCCAGGGGATGGCTATATCGACTACACCACCTTATTTGAAGGGCTTCGAGAGAGTGACTATTCAGGCTGGGTGGTGGTGGAAGCAGAGCAAGATCCTGCAGTGTCGCATCCACTAACCTACGCCTGCTTAGGGCATGACAATTTACGCCGCTTCTTAGCGGAAGCCCGTTTGACTGTGGACGCGTAACCCGAATACCAAAAGGAAGGCATCAATGAGTATCTTAGGTAATTTTATCAATGGCCAAGCCGTTGCGAGCCAAAGCGGACGCACTGCGACTGTCTATAATCCCGCGACCGGAGAGCAGAGCCAGCAAGTGGCGCTTTCATCCGCTGATGAAACTCGGGAAGCCGTGCGCATTGCGGATGAAGCCTTTGCCACCTGGTCAAAAATATCGCCGCTGAAACGTTCCCGTATTCTTTTCAAGTTCAAGGCCCTGGTAGAAGAGCATACCGATGAACTGGCTCGTCTGATCTCAAGCGAACATGGCAAAGTGTTTTCGGATGCCAAAGGCGAAGTGACCCGTGGCCTAGAAGTGGTTGAGTTTGCCTGTGGCATTCCCCACCTGCAAAAGGGCGAACACTCCATGAACGTGGGCACAGGCGTCGATAGCTACTCTATGATGCAGTCGCTGGGGGTGTGTGCCGGTATTTCGCCGTTTAACTTTCCGGCGATGGTGCCTATGTGGATGTTCCCCATCGCGTTGGCGTGTGGCAACACCTTTATCATGAAGCCCTCGGAGAAAGATCCCTCAACGCCCATGCGCTTAGCCGAACTGCTGAAAGAAGCGGGCCTGCCAGATGGCGTCTTCAATGTGATAAACGGTGATAAAGAATCGGTAGATGTATTGCTGACCGATGAGCGTGTCCAGGCAGTAAGTTTTGTGGGCTCCACGCCCATTGCCGAGTATATCTATGCCACCGCCTCCGCCCATGGTAAGCGCGTTCAGGCACTGGGTGGTGCCAAAAACCATATGGTCATCATGCCTGACGCGGATCTCGACCAAGCGGTTAGCGCGTTAATGGGCGCTGCTTATGGCTCAGCGGGCGAGCGCTGCATGGCGATTTCGGTGGCCGTGCCCGTTGGCGAAGAGACCGCCAATCGGCTGCGTGAAAAGCTTGAGGCAGAGCTGGCTAACCTAAGAGTCGGCCCTGGTTTAGTCGATGGCCCCGATAATGATATGGGCCCGTTGGTGACCCGGGAGCATCTGGAGAAAGTAAAAGGTTATATCCAAGCCGGCGTAGATGAAGGGGCTGAGTTGGTGGTAGATGGCCGCGAAACGGCGGTGGATGGCGCTGGCGACGGCTTCTTTATTGGCGGTACGCTGTTTGATCACGTTAAACCGAGCATGCGAATTCACTCTGAAGAGATCTTTGGTCCGGTGCTGGCGATTGCTCGCGTGGCCAGCTTCGATGAAGCGGTGAGCATGATCAATGCCCATGAGTATGGTAACGGCACGGCGATCTTTACCCGTGACGGCGATGCAGCCCGCCAGTACTGTGAGCAAATTCAGGTCGGGATGGTCGGCGTCAACGTGCCTATTCCGGTTCCTATGGCGTTTCATAGCTTTGGTGGCTGGAAGCGCTCACTGTTTGGCCCGCTACATATGCATGGCCCCGATGGCGTCCGCTTCTATACACGCATGAAGACAATTACCCAGCGCTGGCCCAGCGGTATTCGCGAAGAGACTAACCACTTCACGATGCCTACGCTTTAAGCGTCAATAACACCTGACGTTATTCTGACAGCACCGGCGGCTAGGGCGCCGGTGCCTGCAAATGAACCGAGTCCTCTCACCCCTCATAAGCCAACCCTCCTCGGCAGCACTCGTTTGCTCGATCCGTTCCCAGCGGGACAGGGTGGGCCGTCTACCGAGCGTGCCGTCGATAATTAAAGCGCTCAAACAACAGCGAAAAGAGGTCAACATGGCCAATACGACAGCTAACCTACTGGCACCCCATCAGCTGCGGTTAGGCATTAATCCGCTAAGTTGGACAAACGATGTGATCACCGAGTTTGGTGACGATACCCCTGTCGAGACATTCCTGCACGAGGCCGCTGCCTGCGGTTACCAAGGGGTCGAAATGGGCCGCAAGTTCCCCCGCGCCCCATCAGTGCTCAAACCGTTATTGGCGGAGCACGACTTGGCTCTGGCGAGCGGTTGGTACTCCGGGTTTTTAGCCGAACGCGATGTCGAGTCAGAACTGGCGGTGGTGGCCGAGCATGCAGAGCTGCTGGCTGCTTGCGGTGCCCAGGTGATGGTGTATGGCGAGTGTGGCCTGATGCCGGGTGATACGCCATTCGACGCGCCGCTGTCGAAAACGCCGAGCGTAGCAAAAGACGATTGGTCGGCCTATGGCGAGCGTCTGACGCGCTTTGCCGAGGCGCTTAAAGTGCGCCATGGCATTGCGCTGAGTTATCACGCCCATCTGATGATGGTGGTGGAAAATGAAGCCGAGATTGACTTGCTAATGGCTCATACGGGCGAGGCAGTGGGGCTGCTGTTCGATGCAGGCCATGTGGTAGCCGGGGGGGGATATGGCAGGTCTGCTGGCACGCCATGGCAAGCGTATCAATCATCTGCACTGTAAAGACATCCGGGGTGATGTCATGGCCCGAGTGCGCCGCGAGGACATCAGCTTCAACCAAGGCGTGCGCGATGGCATGTTCACCGTGCCGGGTGATGGCTACCTGGATTTTTCGCCCCTGATTGAGTTTGCCACCAACACTGATTATCAAGGCTGGCTGATCGTGGAGGCAGAGCAAGACCCGCGTAAAGCACCCCCAAAAGAGATGGCCGGTATTGCTTATCGCCATATGGCACAGCTGTTTGAAAACCGCTGACTCAGTGCATCACCACCTCTTAGCGGAGTGCAAAAAGCGGCGCTCACGACTACCTTCAGGAGACTTTATCATGGCTAAGACGCTCAATATTGGCTTGATCGGCAGCGGTTTTATGGGCCAAGCGCATGCAGACGCCTATCACCGCGCGGGGATGCTCTACCGTGACCTTCCATTAACGCCACGGCTATATGCGATTGCTGATAAAGGGGCAGACGTGGCTGAAGCCGCACGGGAACGTCTCGGTTTCGAGAAAGGTTACGGAGATTGGCGCCAGCTCATTGATGACCCCCATGTGGATGTGGTCGATATTACCTCCCCCAACGCGTTGCACCATGAAATGGCGCTGGCCGCTATCGTTGCAGGCAAGCATGTCTACTGTGAGAAACCGCTCTCCATGAGTGATGACCAGGCTCGCGAAATGCACGAGGCGGCCGAGCGGGCGGGTGTGAAAACCATGGTGGCCTTTAACAACATCAAAACACCGGCCGCGCTGTTGGCCAAGCAGTTGATTGATGCCGGTGAAATTGGCCGCCCCATTCGGTTCAGAGGGACGTTTGATCAGGGCTTCTTTAATGATTTGGGTCTGCCCTGGTCGTGGCGCTGCTCTCGTGAAGGCGCGGGAACCGGCGCGCTAGGGGATCTAGGCGCACATATTATTAGCGTGGCACAGTTTTTAATGGACGATCTGCAAGAGGTTAACTGCCAAGCGCAGACGCAAATTACCGAGCGCCCAGTGCCGACCAGCGATGCTGGTTATGCCAGCAAGGTCGATAAAAACGCAGAAATGCGCCGAGTGGAAAACGATGATCAGACCCAGGCGCTGGTTAAGTTTACTTCAGGCGCGGCCGGGGTGATTGAAAGTTCACGCCTCGCGGCTGGCCGAGTGTTTGGCGTGTATTGGGAGATTTCCGGTACAGAGGGCACGCTATATATGGATGGTGAGCGGTTTAACGAGCTGCAGGTATACCGCTTTAATGACGATAAGCATGACCGCGGTTTCAAAACCCTGCTGGCCGGTTCCCAGGTGCCGCAGTACCGCGCCTTCTTTGGCTTTGACTTCGCCGGTGGAGGGCTCGGCTTTTTCGACGCCAAAGTGATCGAGGTGCACGACTTGATCCAGGGTATCGCGAACCACGACGACTGCTTTCCCAACTTTGCCTTTGGCCGCGCCAATCAGCGCATCATCACCGCCATGGATGAGTCCGCCCATAGCCGTCAGTGGGTACGCATCTAAACCCTAAAGACGCCCTGGCGATAAGGAGAGCAACATGGCATCAACAAAAATACGCGTTGGTATGATCGGCGGTGGCCCTGGCGCGGGTATTGCCAAAGCGCACCGAATGGGCATGCGGATGGACGACCGTTATGACTTGGTGGCCGGCGCTTTCTCACGTTCACTGGAGAAGTCTCACCAGACCGCGACAACGCTGGGGATCGACCCTGATCGTGTCTATAAAGATTATGCGCAGATGGCGGAGAAAGAGAGTGCTCGGGCAGAAGGCATCGTGGCGGTGGTGATCGTCACGCCCAACGACAGTCACTACCCGGTGGCGCGCGCCTTTCTGGAAGCAGGCATTCACGTGATTTGCGATAAACCCATGACGGGTGATCTGGGTGAGGCGGAACGCCTGCACGCTCTGGCCGAAGCAAGCGGGTTGGTTTTCGCCTTAACCCATAACTACAGTGCCTACGCCATGGTGCGCGAAGCGGCACACTTGGTACGCGAAGGGGTGCTTGGCGAGTTGCGTATCGCCATGGTGGAGCACGCCTCCGGCTGGGCATGGGTAAAAGTAGAGGACGATGCAAGTAACAAGCAGGCAGCGTGGCGTCTCGACCCGGCTCAGGCCGGCACTACCAGCCTGATTTCTGATCTGGGTACCCATGCCCACCAACTGCTACGGTTTGTCAGCGGTCAGGAAGTCACCGAGGTGGCCGCAGAACTTAGCACCTGCGTGCCGGGGCGGCGGGTCTTCGACGATGCGCAGATCCAGGTACGTCTGGCCAATGGCGCACGTGGGTCACTGTGGGTCAGCATGGCCGCCACGGGGCACGAGCACGGTTTACGTTTCCGCCTGTTCGGTGAAAAAGCGTCTCTGGAGTGGTGCCAGATGGATCCGCATTACCTCATCTTGAAATACCCCGATGGCCGGCGTGAAACCCGCGTGCAGGGGCATGATAGCCAAAGCGATGACCAAGCCCGGTTGACGCGGATAGGGCTGGGCCACCCTGAAGGGTTTATCGAGTCCTTTGTCAATCTTTATAGCGATATTGCCGATGTTATCGAGCGCTATCGCGATACCGGCCAGGCCGCCTGCCAACATCGACCGCTGCCAAACAGCCGTGATGGACTCTTGGGCGTACGCTTTGTTAAGGCCGTTTACACCTCTCACAACATACAAGGCCAGTGGGTCACCATCGCGTTCTAGCCTTGTATAAACAGAGACTTGGAAGCTTAGATTCTAAAAGACCCTAGCCTTGGAAAGCTTGGCCTTGAAATCCCTGAACTTGAAAAACAAGAGGTACACTTATGCAACGCTTTGCTCTTATTGGTGCTGGGCTCATCGGCTCGCTGCATGCTCGCAACCTGTTTCGTCACCCTAAGGTGTCGCTCGATGTTGTGGCAGATATCGATTTAGCTAAAGCCCAGGTACTGGCGGCTGAGTATGGCGCTCAGGCTTTCGCTATCGAAGACGTGTTCACCGCCGATATTGATGCCGTGCTGATCGCCTCATCGACCCCAACTCATGCCGACTTCGTCGAGCAGGGAGCCCGGGCTGGCAAAGCAATCTATTGTGAAAAGCCTATCGACCTGGATACTCGCAGGGCCGAGCAGGCGGTTACTGCCGTTCGCGAGGCAGGCGTACTATTGATGATTGGCTTTAACCGTCGCTTTGACCCCAGCCATGCAGCCCTAAAAGAAGTGGTGGCCAGAGGCGAGCTGGGCAAAATCGAGCTGGTGCAGATGACCTGTCGCTCCCAGGAAACCCCGCTGATGGCCTATATTGGAGCGTCTGGCGGACAGATGCGTGATCAGGCCATTCACTTTTTCGACTTGCTCTGCTGGCTCACCGAGGATTTGCCGGTAGAGGTGCATGTTATGGGAGAGGCACTTTCTGACCCGCGCATAGGGGAAGCCGGTGATGTGGACACCTCCATTGCCACACTGCGCATGGCCTCCGGTGCTCTGGTACAGATCGATTGCACGCGGCGCACTGGCTACGGCTATGACGAGCGCGTAGAGCTGTTTGGGGCTGAGGGAATGGCAGAATCGCGGCGTCAGCCCCATCGCCATCTTTCAATCTACAAAGGGGATAAGCAGACCAATGATGGTCTGCATGCTGACTGGCTCAAGCGCATTGAATCTACGTTCTACGAAGCGCTAGACACCTTTTTACGAAGGCTTAATGGCGAACTGGTTGATTTCCCAAATGCCGATGCAGCACTACGTGCCCAACGTATTGCTGATGCTGCCACCGAATCGCTTCAGGCCTGTATGCCAGTCGCACTGAGGTGGGTTTAACGATTAGAGGTCGACCAAAGTATGGAATTAAATATTTGATATTAAATATTATAGAATATACATTCCATTAAATCTGATTGTTTACGTTTTGCAAAACTCTCAGTGCTTATAGCCCCCAACAACAAGAGGAGATGCGCATGAGCACCCACACGCCAGCAATGTCGGCGGCAGAAAGTGGCAGCGCCCCACCGGCAACATCACGCCAAACAGGCGAATTTGAACATCAGCGAATTCCCGCTAGCCACCAACTGAGTGGTAAATACTTTCTTGGCGCTTATGCAGGGGAGCACGTGGCGGGAACTGAGTTTGTGATCGGTGCTTCTTTAGTTGCGCTGGGTGTTAGCACCAGTGATCTATTGTGGGGGCTGCTAATTGGTAATCTTTTGGCTGTGCTCTCATGGGCTTGGGTGTGTAGCCCGGTAGCCGTACGTTCACGAATGACCATCTACTGGTATCTTGAGCGGTTGGCTGGCAAGCGCTTCTCTCTCATTTATAACCTTCTGAATGGTTTGATTTTTGCCGTGGTCTCGGGGGCGATGATTACCGTATCAGCCTCCGCTTTCCGAGTGGTAACGACGATACCGCCACAAACCGCCTGGTATCCCCAGAGCATTAGCTTCGTAGCGCTGGTGCTGTTTGTGGGCGCTATTACCGTGTGGATGACCCTTAAGGGGTTCAAGCTAATAGCTAATTTTTCAACCGTCTGCTCTCCCTGGATGGCAACCATGTTTTTAGCCAGTGGGGTGGTGACGATTCCCGTTCTGCTACACATGGGAGAGCTAGACGGTTTGACCACTCTGGCAGGTGTTGTTGATACTTTTGTTTGGACGGGAGAGACGCCAGAGGGAGCCCCTGGTATATCGGTGTGGGTGATTGCGGCCTGGGCCTGGGGCGCTAACCTGCCGATGCACTTGGGGATGAGTGATATGTCTATCCTGCGTTTTGCCCGCAAATCCTCGTATGGCTACTTCTCTGCCGCCGGTATGTATATTGGTCACTATATGGCGTGGGTATGCGCAGGTTTAATGGGGGCAACAGCGGCGCTTCTGGCAGGCTCTCAGCTTACCCAAATGGATCCAGGTGGTGTCTCTTTTAGAATTCTTGGTGCCATGGGGTTAATTGCGGTAGTGATCGCAGGTTGGACCACGTCGATCCCAAGTCTCTACCGTGCGGGGCTCGCTTTTCAGGCGGTTTTTACTCAGCATTCACGCGTACGGGTTACCGCTATTACAGGTGTTGCAACCACACTAATTGCCTGCTTCCCCTTTGTGTTTACTCAGTGGCTCAATGTGCTCTCTTACTTCATCATGCTGATTGCCCCGGTGGGTGCCATCATTGCGGCGGAGCACTTTTTACTGCCCCGAATGAAGATCCGCCCATTCTGGCGTGAACATCTGGGGTTTGCCAACAATCGGCCAGCGTTTATGGCCTGGGGCATGGGTATTCTGGTTGGGGTGGCACTTTTGTTTGAAGGCTCGCTACACCTTTTTACGCTCTTTATCCCCGTATGGCTGACAAGCTTTATTGCCTATCCATTGCTGTGCCGTTTTCAGGGAGATATTGTAAAAGAGGAGATCGATTTCTATCAGGCGGCATATGGGCCACGTAATCCACCTGAGCAACCGGGTGCAGATACGCCGGAACGCTTTCCAGTGCAGAGGCGCAATTCTTGGTACCTTATAGCGGTGGCGTGTTTAGTGGCTATTTTGGGAATAGCGGGCTGGTCTTGGTTCCAGGGTGTGGATGCCACGGCGCACTTAGACACTTTCCAAGTACTCATTGTGGTACCAACCGTACTCTACTTTATTGCTGCGACCCTGTGGATGAAAAAAAGGCGAGCGCCTCGGACTCGATAGAGGGACGAAGTGATACGACGCCCTAGGGGGATAGGTAGAGCGCCGCGTTATGTGGCGCTCTACATCAGTCCCGATACAAGATCACAAAATAATCACTGTCGCGAGTCCCAAGAACGACAGGAAGCCGACCACATCAGTGACGGTGGTTAAAATGACGGCGCCTGATAATGCGGGATCTATTTGCAATCTTTTCAACACTAAGGGGATCAGCACGCCCGATAAGTTAGCTAGGCTCATATTCACAAAGATGGCCAACGTAATTACCAGCGTAATCAGCGGGTCGCTGAACCACAGATAAGAAATACCGCCAACGACCAGTGCCCACACCAAGCCGTTACTCATTCCTACCCACAGCTCTTTGTTATAGAGCCACTGTTTGTTATTACCGGCCAGTTGGCCGAGCGCTAAACCACGTATGACGACGGTGAGGGTTTGGCTGCCCGCAATCCCGCCCATACTCGCGACTACCGGCATCAGGATGGCCAGCGCTACAATTTGATCCAGTACCTCCTCAAACTGCCCAATCACGAAGGCTGCTAAAAAAGCGGTGAGCAGGTTAATGCCCAGCCAAATGCCGCGGCTCTTTGCGCTGCGGAGTATCGGAGTGAAGACTTCTTCCTCATCGCTGACGCCTGACATGTGTTTTAACGTCATATCAGCATCATCTTGGGTGATTTCTAATACATCAGCGGCGTTCAACTGGCCCACTAACAAACCGTCGCTATCGCAAACGGGAACAAAAGGCAGCTCTTTAGAGCGGAGTAGTGCGGCAGCCTCGCTTACCTTCATCTGGTCATTTAGCGTGAAGGGGTCATCCATATACTCATCAACGATGCTCTCCTGAGGCTGTTTGATTAGATCAATGAGCGTCAGCGTGCCCAGCAGTCGCTTATCCTTATCGGTAATCATGATCTGCTGTGACTCATCATCTAGCAGGTGATGAATGCGGATATAGCGCTGTACAGCCTCCAGTGATACCCCCTGTTTTACATTGACCGTCTCTGGGTCCATGTAACGACCGACCACGTCATCTTCATAAGAGTGCAGGTTCTCAACCTGGGCGCGGATCTCCTGATCCAAGCTGGCATAGACGGTTGTTTTGATCTCTTCGTCGGCGACGTCGAGAACTTCAGCTACTTCCTGGGCATCCAGGCCTTTAACGATTTGTTCTACATCGCTGGCTGAAAGATCTTCAATATAGTCGGCACGAATATCTTCATCGACTTCGGCAAGCACTTCACCGAGCAGTGCTTCAGGAATGTACTCCCACAATCGGTCGCGAGTTTTGGTTGGGAAAGACTCCAGCGTGCGCGCAATCGATAAAATATCGAGTTCAGTAAACAGCTCGCTCAGGGCGGCGGTATCTTCCTCATCTAACCGTTTTTGAAGATAGAGCAGTTGCTCCTCTGAATGGGTGTATTTTTCCTCATCGCGCATAGAGTCCATCCTTTGGAAAATTAGTTTTTAACACAACTACTAGAAAGCACTTGATGGCTCATGATGAATCTTATCGATAGGCTGGGTTGAAAGCCATGTCGGTATTTAATGCCAGCATGGCTTTTGGCTTCACTGAAACGGTGGTTGGGTTAGCAATCAGTGCCGTGTCTCAAACGCAACGCGAACGCCGTAAGCCATGCGTTGTTGAGCCGAAACTGGCGGGGTGTCGTTGCCGATCATTTCGTCGACGGCATCTGCCCAAGTGAGAACGCCGTGGGTAAAGCCAAGTGGCGCCAGTGCGCGGCTGACCCATTGGGTACCGCTAAAGCGCTTGGTTTCACCCTGGGTGTCGACCAGTAGGCTAACCGAATCATTGTGATGCAACCGCACGATATACCAGCCCATATCGAGCCCAAGCAGCTCTACCTCTGGAAGTGGCGAGGAGGTGTGTGTGCGTTGTGAGAGTTCTTCAAGGGTAAGACGCGCAGGGAGCGTTGAGGACATGGCATCACCTCACTAGACGATAAACTTATATACGTTTAAGTCTAAGGTTTGTGATGCTTTTGTACAGCTGTTTTATACTGCTTCGTATGCCTCTCTATGAGGCTAGCCTGCTGTGATGCCCTGTTGATCAATGCTCTAGCGCTAGCCAGGGGGTACCGTTCGTACGGTGTGATGTGGGGTGGCTCAGTGCAGTAATATCGGCATGATAGATAGCCGCTATGCGTTGCGGATCAAGTACCTCAGCGGGCGAGCCGTGAGCAATACGCTGACCTTGATGCAACAGCCACACTCGGTCGGCGTAGGTGCCAGCTAAGTTGAGGTCGTGAAGCACGCAGACAATCGCCATATGATGTCGTTCTGCCCAGGTGCGCAGTTGACGCATTAAGCGCTGCTGCTGACCGATATCGAGTGCGCTAGTGGGTTCATCCAGCAGTAAAAGGCCGCCATCTTTGGCGGTAGGTGAGCGCCGTGAGAGTAGCTGGCAGGCACCTCGTGCAATCATTACCCGTTGGCGTTCGCCGCCAGAGAGTGAAAGTACGCTGCGTTTGGCTAAATGTATCAGGTCTAGGTCATGCAGCAGTTCCGCAATCAGTGCATTGCTGGGGTTGCTGCCTAAGCTCACCAGCTCAAAGGTTTGCCAATCAAAGCCGGGCAATTCTTGCTGGGCGACCAGCGCCCGGCGATTGGCAAGTTCGCTGATTGGCCACTCACTTAGACGTTTGCCATCCAGATGTAGCTCGCCCTGTTCACAGGGGCGAAACCCTGACAGCATGCTGAGTAGTGTGCTTTTGCCCGCGCCGTTGGGGCCAACAATGGCGAGTAGCTCACCAGGGCGAAGGGTGCCGTCCAGAGGCGCAATTGAGGGCGTGGTGGTCAAACCCGCCTGATGTAGGGTTAGCATGCCCGGTTCCGACGCATTAGCAGGTAAAGAAAATAGGGGCCACCCAGTAGGCTGGTTAACAGCCCGACGGGGATTTCGGCGGGCGCGCCGAGGGTGCGCGCCAGGGTATCGGCCACCACTAGCAGTAGTGCACCGCCTAGCATAGAAGCGGGTAGCAGCAGGCGATGGCCAGGCCCGAGCCAAAGTCGTAGGCAGTGGGGTACGAGCAAACCAAGAAAGCCAATCACACCGGTCAGCGCGACGCACAGCCCTACACCCAGCGAGGTAGCAACGACCACGCGGCGTTTTAAGCACGTTGCATCCAGGCCTGCCGCATGGGCGGTAGATTCGCCTAGCTGAAGTAGGTCAAGCTCACGAGCGCTGCGTATTAACAGCCATAGGGCAACAGCAATCAGGGCAAGGGCTACGGCGGTGGTACGCCACAGAGCGTTGGTAAGCGTGCCCATTCCCCATAAGCTGAGCTGACGAAGTTGATCGTCGCTGGCAATAAACGCCAGTACGCCGCCACCAGCGCCTGCTAACGTGTTGATTGCTAAGCCTGCTAGTAGCAGTGACATGACGGCGGCACTGCCACCCCCTTGGCGCTTGGCAATGCCAAATACCACTAAGCAAACGCTAAGTGCCCCTAGGAACCCAGCCGCAAACTGGCCATAGAGGCTACCGGCAGCGCTGCCCTGAAATAGCACAATCCAAAGTGCTACAAATAGCCCTGCACCACTGGCAAGGCCTAATAGCGTTGGGTCGGCCAATGGGTTTCTAAATAGCCCCTGCATGGCGGCACCACTGCCCGCCAGCATCGCCCCCACGGCAACCCCCAGAAGTAGGCGCGGTAGGCGTAGCTGCCACCACACTTGGACACTGAGCTCATCTGCGCTGCCATTAATGAGTGCCCAGGGCGACACACCTAACGCGCCTGAAGCAGCACCCCAGCCAAGGGCGATCAATAACGCCAGGGTAAAACCACTTAACACTCGTGCTGTTCGACTAAGCGGTAACAAGGGGCGATAACGATCATGGGAAGCGCTGGTGATCATCGGCTGACCTGCTCTGTGCCAAGCAGCGCTTCAATGTCCTGACGCAAGGTAAATAGCTGGTCAGGCGTGCGGGGGCCAAAACCGAGCAGTGCCTGATCATCAATCACAATAAGCCGCTGTTCGCGTCCTGCGGGCGTTAAGCGCATCCCCGGTAACTGCCATAGCGCGTTTTCACCGCCCAACGCGTCTAACCCCCGTTGGGACATAATCACCAGTGCGGGTGCTTCTTTTGCCAGTGCTTCTGCCGCAACGCTTTGATAGCCCGCCATATCGCCAAAGGCATTGTCGAGGCCAACGGCATCCAAGGCTATATGAGCGGCGGTGTCGCTGCCGGCAACTCGCGGTGTTAGCCCACTGTGGTGAAGAATAAACATCGCTCGCGTATCAGGCAGCGGGGGCAGGGCTGCCAAGCGCTCAAGGGTGGCGGTGAGTGAGGTTGCCAACTCGTCACCCCTTTGTTGGCGTTGCGTGTGCTGAGCCACTGTGCGGACTTTTTCGGCAATCGAGGAAAGATCAGCAGGGGCATCAATCACATCAACCGTTACACCCACGGCCTCTAACTGTTCCAACACTTCTTTAGGGCCGGAGTGTCCTGCTGCCAGCACACGGTCCGGTGCCACTGAGAGCACGCTTTCTGCCGACAGCTGGCGCAGGTAGCCTACCGAGGGCAGTGCGGCCATTTCGAGCGGGTGGAGCACCGTATCGTCGCGGGCAACGACCTCGATATCCGCGCCAAGCGCGGCGATAGTTTCAGCTATATCGCCGCCCAGAATGACCCAGCGTTCATTGGCTAGCGCCCCGCCAGTGGTTAACCAGCCAATCAGTAGCGCGGCAAGCGACTGGCGTGCGAAGCGTGTGGCGCTCATGCCACGGCCTCTTGGCTGCCGAGTTCATTTAGCAACTGTCGCCATTCTGGGCGCTCCACGCGGCCTTCCTGGCGCTCAGCGTAAATTTGCAGCACCAAAGAACCCTCTGCATCAAAGGCTTCTACGCTGGTGACGCCACCGTCACGGTTAGGCTTGCTGACCTGCCACACTTGCTCAATGGCGGTGTCATTAAGGTGCAGCGTGAACTGCTCGCCAAACAGGTTCAGCCAGCCGCGGGCGCGCTGAGGTTCAGGTAGCGTGCCAGTGCGAATTTGCACGCAGCCAGGACTGGCCACGAACAGCATCAGAGGCAGTGCGCGCTGACTTGCTTTGGTTAACAGATTTTCTAGGGCATCGACGGGCAACACGCGAGTATATCGGCCTTCCATTAGCTGGTTTGCTTCAAAGCGTTCTAGATGGTGGCGCTGAAGCAGGGCGAAGAATTGGTGCACATCACGCATCGCCGCCCACTCGCTGGCGAGTGTCGGCGCTTCAGGAAGCGCACGCTTTAAGCGAGGCACGCTTTGGGTAAACGCGGGGGTATCTAGGGTGCCTAGAGCGGCTAATGCGCCCCATGATCGGGGCAGCGGATTTTCCAGCGCAAAGCTTTTGTGAATGGCACAGCCATGCTGATTGAAAATTTGCAGGCTCCAGCGCCACTGGCCTTGTTCATTCTCCGTTGGCAGGGGGGCGCGGTTAGAGCCATGGATAGGAGCATGAATAGGGTCGCGGATTAGGCAAGCCCAATGCCAATGGGAATACAGCAGCCGTAAATCTAAGCCACCTGGGTCAAGCAGCAAGCCGGTTTGCGGCCCGCCATCGAGGTCAGGGTAATCGCCAGTTTGCTCAAGCACGGCTAAAAGAGAACGAGTGAGTGCTTTGACTCGGCCTAACAGGGGGAGGCGAGCCGCAAGGTCTTTCGGCGCTAGGGGCAGCGTCCATACGTCGCGGCCTAAGCGCGCGGCCTGAAGTTCGCCTTCACTGATGGATAAGCGCTCGGCAATATCAATCGCTGGCAGGCGAGGCTGTGCTGCTCGTGCTGCGTCAAAGGCTTCAAGAATTGCGATCTGCTGGGACTCAATCATACGTCACCTCTAGACTTAACATTGCAGCGGGTTACCACTGCCAGTTGAGGGTGGCGAACAGGCTGCGCCCGTCGCCCAGGCTGCCATCAGGCCGATACCACACTTTGTCGCCGAGGTTGGCGAGGCGCAGCGCGGTATCAATAGCGGGGGTGATTTGCCAGGCAAGGTGTATATCGTGCAGCCCATAGCCTGGCAGGCGTTCATCGTCGCCCTGTTTGTCGAACGCCTGAGCAAAACGGCCTTGCCAGCCGACCCGTACAGCGCTGTTATAAAGCGCGACGTCACTGCCCAGTGTCATTTCCAGGGGCGTTTGGCTACCCAGAGCCTCACCGCTGTCGCGATCCTTGCCAGATACCTCTGAAAGACCTACAAAGCTTGTCAACAGAGGGAATGCGTTAGGTTGCCAAGTAAGTCGGGCGTCATAACCCCATAGCTGAGCACGCTGCACGTTTACGGCTTGAGTTGTGCCCGCCATGATATCGACCTGAGTGTCGATGAAGTCGTCTGCACGGGTGTCGAAGTAGCTGGCGCGCGCCTGCCAGTCGCCTTGATGCCACACCACACCGCTTTCCCATGTGCGGCTGGTTTCGGGGGAAAGGCTAGGGTTGGGAATCCAGTAGTTGTCGGGCGTACAGAAAAACGGTCCTGCACAGAACCCCGCAAAGTGGCGCTCGTTAGCGTAAAGCTCGGAAAGGCTGGGCGCGCGGAAGGCTTCGGCGTAGCCTGAGAAAAGCATCAAGGAGCCGTCGGGTCGCCAGGCAAGGCGGAAGCGCGGCGACACTTGGTCGTGCACGCTGTCGGCATCGTTTTGACCGCTGGCGTCATAGCGGTCATAGCGAGCGCCAATGCCGACGTCAAACTGCCCCGCGCCGCCCTCTGCTAAATAGCGGCCCGCAGTAAGCGTGGTATCAAGATAGGCCGACTGGGTATCGATATCAGCCTTAGGGAAACCATTCGCTTCACCGTCAGGCCGTTGGCGAGCCTGCTCCAGCTCTGCACCAAACACTAGCGTTTGTGAAAGCCAGCCATGGTCGATGCTGTGATAGCCATCGCTCTGCAGGCCGATCCGCTCAAGGGTACGGCTAGCCTGTGGCTCGTCGATATCCTGTTGGCTAAAGGTAAGCTTCGAGGTGATTTCAGTGGCACCACTCGGTTGCCAGCGGTGGCCAAGTTGTACGTTATTGCTCTCAACATCACGGTCGCGTAATGGGTTGCTAGCGCTGGTTGATAGCTGCTGCGGATTAGCGGGTTGGGTGGCGCGCTCATCATAGTGCTGCCAGCTAATAAACACCCGTTGGTCGTCGCTTGGTTTCCAGCCGCCTTTCAAAAGCAGGCTATTGAGGCTGGCATCTTCTACTGCTTCATCACCGCCCGCGCGACGAATATCGCCTGACTCGCTACGGCCCACAGAAAATAGCCCATCCACTTGCCCATTAGTTGTGTCGCGGCGGCCAAACGCGGTCAGGCTGCCGCGTAGCTCGTTGTTAGCCGTCGCCCCACCTAGGGAAAGACGTGCACCGCTATCTTCACCTGGGGCTAATAAGTCGCTGGCCTCTACACTGGTAAAACTAACAACGCCGCCCATGGCGTTGCTACCGTACAGACTGGAAAGCGAGCCACGGGCAATCTGCACTTCTTGAATCAGCGCTGGGTCTAGAAAAAAGTTGCCCACATGGCCGGTAGAAATATCTTGGCGAACGCCATCCAGACGCACCAGTACACCATTTCTCCCGAAGCCACGCATACTCAGCGTTTGGCCGTTACGGCGTCCTTGGCCAGCCACATGGAGGCCAGGCTGGCGACTCAGCACGTCTTCAACGCGGCTTGCGGTGGCAAGCGTTGCATCTTGGCGGTCGATGATGTCGATAATGAGTGGTGCGCGGGACAGGTCCGTCGGTGCTCGGGTACCTGTGACCGTGACGGGGTCTAAGTCCGACTCATTGGCGTGGGCAGGTAGAAGAGGGAGTAAGGTAAGGCAAAAGCCTAACGTGTGAGTTGGTTTCATGGGCCAGACAGTTCCAACAGAAAGTGATGGATAATGTTGCTGGCTGGGTGCGATGGGCTACCTGGCTGGCTAAAAGGGGTGGTAGTGGGTAAGTGGTTATTTTTAAAAGGTTTATGCTGTTAGGATCAGCTTGCCGCTTTTCGTGCGGCGCAGCACATAGCGTCGCTGTTCATGGTGAATAACCAACTGACCGTCTTGATCAAGCAGCGCCTGACTTGTCACCTCGCGAGATGCGCTAGGTGAGCCTTCTGGCGAAACATCTTTTTTCCTAGGCTGCATGAGAGGTTATGTCCTGTGGTAATGATAACTATTAGCATTAATTTAGCAGACTTCCCCCTCGCTCACAACCATCACTCTCAACCACCGTTCTCAACTAACGTGCAGACGCTTCACTAAAGGTTTAATAGTCGGTGAAAGCTTGCTAATGAACGTTCATATAACAGTAGAGTGCTCGTCATTACCCTGTCATTTAAATTGATTAGTGTCTCCTTAACTTAAAACTAGCGCGTGTTAACCGTGACAAGGGGACCGTTATGAGCAAGGAAATTGAAGATCATCGCCTGTTTAACCAGAGCAGCAACCAGCCTTTTGCGGATGTGTTAGCGCAGCATGTTTCGCGGCGTGCGGTAATGCGGGGCGGCCTAGGCTTGGCCGCTGCTTCAATGCTTGGCTTTGGCGGTGCCGCTCAAGCATTGGCCTCAAACGGGGCGCAAAAAACGCCGTTGACGCTGGCGTTTGAGGCGGTTCAAGGATCGCTAACGGATGCTGTCGTAGTGCCTGAAGGCTATATTGCCCAAGTGCTGGTTCCTTGGGGAACACCGTTGAGCGCTGGTGACAACTGGCAGCCCGACCAGCCAATGACCGCCGAGCGTCAAGCCGCTAGCGTGGGTATGAACCACGATGGAATGGCTGGTTTTGCCTTGGATGCTGATAACGCCTCGCGGCGATTTTTATTGGCACTCAACAACGAATATATCGAACAAGATGCGCTCTGGGCCCCCCAGGGTGGCCCCACAAATGCCAGGGGAAAACGACCGGCAGAGGAGTCACGCACCGAAATCAATGCTCATGGCGTTACCATTGTGGAAATTGAGAAAGACGCTAACGGCCATTGGTCGCATGTGCCAGGTTCATCTTATAACCGCCGTCTTACCAGCGCGACGGTAATGGAAATAGCAGGCCCAGTGGCGGGCAGTGACTATGTGAAAACGCGCTTCTCACCAGCGGGTACACAAACCCGTGGCACCAATAATAATTGTGGTAATGGGTTAACGCCCTGGGGCACCTATATCGCCTGCGAAGAGAACTGGCCCAATGTGTTTGTTAATCACGGCCAGCTTTTCCAGGACGACGCGCGGATAGGTATTCCTACCGACAAAAGCCGCTATGGTTGGGATACCTCGGCGGGTGATGCCTCTGAAGAAAATGATGAGTTTGCCCGTTTCGATATCACGCCACGGGGCGAGCGTGCCGAAGATGACTACCGCAATGAAGCGCGCACCTTTGGCTACCAAGTAGAAGTCGACCCCTATAGTGATGCCCTCGCGGTTAAGCGCACAGCACTAGGCCGTTTCCGCCATGAAGGGTGTTGGTTAGGCAAGCTAGAGGCCGGTCAGCCGGTGGTTTATTACTCTGGTCACGATGCACGTAACGAGTACGTCTATAAATACGTTTCTGACGCTGCCTGGGATCCTGCCGATGCCAATCGCCCAGGCGAGGCGTATGACCGTCTCGCTATTGGTAGTAAGTATATGGATAACGGCACCCTCTATGTGGCCCGTTTCCATGCCGATGGTAGCGGTGAGTGGTTGCCACTAACGCCTAGCGCGCAAACACGCGATGGCCGCTCGTTGGCAACGGCTTTGGGGTTGGCAGAGAATGATTTAGCTGGGGTGATTATTAACACCTGTGATGCAGCGGATCTAATGGGAGCGACACCGATGGACCGCCCTGAGTGGGCAACCGTGGATCCTTCCTCTGGCGAGGTGTATCTAACGCTGACCAATAATTCGAAGCGTAGCGAAGATGCCGTTGCGGCTACTTTCACCAATCAAGGCGATGACATTGCTCAGCTAGGAGTGGGCTACGAGACAGCCCCGGCCAACGCCGTTAACCCACGCGCTAATAACGAAGCCGGTCACATTATCCGCTGGCGTGAAAGTCGCCTGCCGAATGCCTTTCGCTGGGAAGTGTTTGTATTTGGTGCCGCCACTAATGATGAAGGCAATCATTCCGGCCTGACTGAAATGAACCAATTTGCCAGCCCCGATGGTCTGTGGTTTGACCAGCGTGATGATGGTCAGGGCATTCTCTGGATTCAGACCGATAATGGTTATGAAGGCATTACCGAGCACACCAACGACCAGCTATTAGCCGTGGTACCTAACAGCCTAGACGAGCTTCAGGGTACCGGTCCGGTGATTAACAACAGCAATCAACAGCAACTTAAACGCTTCGCTGTTGGGCCGAACGGCTGTGAAGTGACCGGTATTTTTGCGACGCCAGATAAAACGGCGCTGTTTATCAATATTCAGCACCCCGGCAACTGGCCCGCGGATGGTGGCGCACTGACCCAAGATGCTACCACTGAGACCAGTGGCCAAGTACGTCCTCGGGCATCTACCGTTGTTATTCAGAAGCGCGATGGCGGGCCAGTGGGCGTTTAAATCAAAACCTAAGCGTTGCGAAAGCCCCGTTGATACGGGGCTTTTTTGCATACTAGTGGTGCGCTCAATGGTTTCCATACGCCGCCAAAAACACATCTACGGCGCGACTAATCTGATGATGAAGTTCTTCATCACTTGGGGGCTGGCGTACCCCCATGCGCACCTCCATAACTAACATGCCTTGCCACATGCTACAGAGTTGGTCAGCGGCTAGCGTGGGTGCGTTAAGCGTTAAATGCCCCGCGCAGGCTAGCCCCTCAAGCTTTTCCTGCAGCCACTTTTTAGTGGCCCAGGGGCCAGCTTCGAAAAAGGCCAGAAGCAGTTCAGGGTACTGATTCCCCTGTGTACTCATAACACGCTCAACGGCTAATACGTGAGGCTCCAACAAAAAGCGCACGAGCCCTGTGCCGACTTCAATCAGTGATTGACGCACGGCTTCGTGAGTGTCGGGGAGCTGTTCTAGTCCATGACGAATGAGGGCGGTTTCACGCTGAATGACGCTGCCAAATAGCGCTTCTTTGGTCGCAAAATGGCCGTACACGGTCACTTTGGAAACACCCGCTTCACGGGCAACGGCTTCCATGGTCACCCCTTCGAGTCCAAAGCGAAAGAATAGGCAGGCCGCCGCGTCTAGCATCGCGTTGCGCTTAGCCATATCTTTGGGGCGGCCGGCGCTGCGTTTTTTGTCAGGCAGTAAAGGTTGCGAGTCAGTCATTCGGTAAAATCCGTGCCTATCGAATAAATAAATATTGAACGCTGGCGTACACATATTATAGTGAACCGTATCGTTCAAGAATAAACCATTTCGAGGCCATTATGGGCACCCCCTTCAATACTTCCTGGCGGCACCGACGTCGTGGCACGCTGGCTGCCTTAATCATGATTAGCATTACGGCAGTCGCGGTGGTTACGCTTAGTAGCCAGCACAGTCGAGCCCAGCTGGCTGATCAGCAAGGGGCTGATAACGCTTTGTTGCAAGTGGCTACGCAGACTCTTGCCCACTCCGAACAGCTGGAGCGGGACGTGCGTTTAACGGGTCGAGTGGTTGCACGTCAGTCTGTGTCGCTTGCCTTTGAGCCCGCTGGGCGTGTTAGCGAAGTGTTGGCTGATAGGGGGGATGCGGTTGAACAGGGCGATGTGCTGGCGACACTGGATACCCGACGCCTTGAAAGCCGTTTGGCAGAAGTAGCTGCACGCAGCGAAGAAGCCCGCGCTGGCCTTGCTTTTGCCCAGCGCCAAGAAGAGCGTGAAGCGCAACTTAATCAAAGTAACTTTGCTAGCCGCACAACGCTGGATCAGGCCCGTACAGATCGGCTAACACTTCAAGCCCGCCTTGCGGCACTGGCGGCGGAACGAGACAGCCTTACCGCAGATCTTGAAGATAGCACGTTAAAAGCGCCCTTCGCCGGACGCGTGATTGAACGTTATGTCAGTGTTGGCAGTTTAGTGGCTAGCGGCACCGCCGCGTTTGAGCTTATCGATATTGAGCAGCTCGAAGCGCACCTGGGTTTGCCTGCTCGGTTAGCGGCGACGTTTACCCCAGGCGAGACGGTCACACTCAATGTTAATCAGCATACTATTGGCGGTGAGGTGCGCGCTCGGCTACCTCACATTGACAGCGATAGCCGTACACAGACGCTGGTGGTATCGCTTGACGCTTCAAGCAATGTTGTGCCAGGAGATCTCGCTGAACTCCGCTACGCAATTTCAGAGTCTGCCAGTGGCTATTGGGTGCCGCTAGATGCTTTGCGTGCTGCCGACCGAGGGTTGTGGAACGTACTGGTGGCAGAGCCGCTAGAAGAGGGGCGTTTTCGTGTGGCTAGGGCGAGTGTGGAGTTGTTGCATACCGAGGGCGATCAAGCTTTCGTGCGCGGAACCCTCGAACCAGGAATAAGGTTAATAACTAGCGGTATTCACCGCATCACCCCAGGGCAGCAAGTCACCCTCAGCGAGGATGTGGCTTATGCAGCGCATTGAATGGTTGTTTAACCGACGTCTAGTGGCATTAACCTTGGGGTTGCTGGTCGTTGCTGGGCTGTCGGCTATTCAAACGCTTCCTCGAGCAGAAGACCCTCATTTGATTGCGCGTATGGCTACCGTGCTCGCGCCGTTTCCTGGTGCTACGCCTGAGCAGGTTGAAGCGCTGGTAGCGCGGCCCATTGAAAACGAGTTGCGCACTATTTCAGAAATCCAAGTGCTTGAGTCTACGTCGCGCCAGGGCATCGCTGTTATCAGTCTTGAATTAGAAGACGCGGTTTTTGATGTCACTCCGGTGTGGAGCCGGGTACGAGATAAGTTAGGCGATATCGCACCAACATTGCCAGCCGGTGTGCAAACGCCAGAGCTGCTGGATGACCGCGGTTACGCCTTTAGCATGGTGGCCGCCCTGCGCTGGACATTGGATTCTTCGCCCAACCCGCAACTGATGGAGCGCTATGCTGAACGCCTAGAAGACCAGTTTAGGCGTGTTGCAGGCACGGAGTACACGCATCTGTTTGGTGTCGCTGGGGAACAGGTCGAGGTCATGGTCGATCCCTTAGAGCTAAATGCGTTGGGGCTCTCTGTTGGCCAGTTGGCCGCCGCTATTGAAGCAAGTGATGGCCGACGCACGGCAGGCGAAGTGGTCACTCAAGGCCATCGGCTAACGGTCGGGCTGAGCGGTGAGTTTGATACGTTGGACAGATTGCGCGATATCGACGTGGCTATCCGGCAAGGCCAGACGGTTAGGCTAGGTGAGATTGCACAGCTGCGCCGTGGCGTTCAGGATCCGCCTGCCGCCATGGCACTGCTTAACGGCGAACGAGCGGTGTTTGTTGGTGCCCGTATGGCCCCCGGCCAGCGTATCGATGTTTGGGTTGAACGGGCTCAGCAACAACTTATGGCGTTTGCTGACGAATTGCCCGTGGGCCTTGATGTTGAGGAGGTATTTGAACAGGCCAGTTATACCAATCAGCGCTTAAGCGATGTCGCTAGCAGCCTGCTGATGGGGTTAGTACTGGTCGTGGCTATTCTATTTTTAACCATGGGCTGGCGCTCGGCGATCACCGTGGGGCTAGCGATTCCCGCCACGGCGCTGCTCACGTTGGCGTTCTTCAAACCACTGGGTATTGATATCCACCAGATGAGCATTACCGGCATTATTGTGGCGCTGGGATTAATGGTGGATAACGCCATCGTCATGACCAATGCCCTTCGCGAGCGCTTATTGCAAGGGGATTCGGTGATTGCTGCTACCCGAGATGCCTTGCGTCATTTAGCCGTGCCGCTACTTGCCAGTACGTTGACAACAATCTTGGCGTTTATGCCAATTGTGCTAATGCCGGGGCCTGCCGGAGAGTTCGTCGGACCGCTAGCCATGGCCGTTATGGTAGCGCTGGTGAGCTCTTACCTGGTATCGCTGTTGTTAGTGCCCGCGCTATCTCCGATGTTGCTAGCCAATGTGGCGAATAAGCTGTCAGGGTCAAAAGATAACGTGGTCAAGCGTGGTTTTCGCCGTACCGTACGCAGCGCGCTGCGTCATCCGGTGGCTGCCATGATCATAACGTTATGCGTGCCTGTGGGCGGCATCGCGCTAATGCCAACGCTAGACGTCGCGTTTTTTCCACCGGCAGACCGTGATCAATTCCACATTGAAGTACGCTTGCCACCGGCTAGCAGCATGGCCAATACCGCAGCGTTGGCCTACGAAGCCGAGGCCCTTATCCGAGAGCTGCCGGGAATCAAGCGGGTGTCGGCATTTATCGGCGAAAGTGCCCCCATGATGTACTACAACGTATTGACCAATGAGGATAACAACCCCGCGTTTTTGCACTTGATTGTCGATGCCGAGTCGTTAGCGGTGACGAATCAGCGAGTGCCAATGCTGCAGCAGGTACTTGATCAGCACTTTCTGCAGGCGCAAAGCGTGGTGCGTAAGTATGAACAGGGGCCTCCGTTTAAAGCCCCGATTGAGCTACGGGTCTACGGTGATGACTTGGACGTACTGTCATCGCTGGGGCTCGAACTAGCGAATCTAATGCACCAGTTGCCTCAGGTGACCCATGTGCGCGCAGGCATGCAGCGCGACCTGCCCAGGTTAACGTTAGATATCAACCAAACGGCGCTTAACGATGCAGGCCTAACGCCACAACGCCTAGCGGAACAAGTTGGCGCAGCACTGTCGGGTCAGTCTGCCGGCATGCTGCTGGAAGATACCCAGCAGTTACCCGTTCGAGTGCGTTATGTTGGTGAATGGCGTACCGATGCGGAACAGCTTGCTGCGCTGCGCTTAGTCAGTGATCGCGTCGCCGAGGGATTGCCGCTAGCGGCAGTAGCGGAGGTATCGCTAACGCCAGCCTGGAGCGTGATTACTCGACGTAATGCTGAACGGGTACAGTTGGTGCAAGGCTACTTGGTGGCCGATGCGTTGCCGGCGGTTTCCATGGCGCAGCTAGAAGACTTTCTGCAAAACGCGCTAGCAGCAGGAGAGATTCATCTCCCTTCTGGTTATCGCATTGAAACCGGTGGGGAGGCCGCTGAACGTGACGAAGCCGTGGGTAACCTGCTGGCCTCGGTGATACTGCTGGTAATTGCCATGGTGGCAACGGTCGTGCTGGCGTTTAATTCCTTTCGCCGCGCAGCCATCGTGTTTATTGCTGGGGCTCAGGCGATGGGCATGGGTATTGTGGCGCTGTTATTAAGCGGCCATGCCTTCGGTTTTGTCATTATTGTCGGCATTATGGGGCTAGTGGGCGTGGCGATTAATGCCACTATTATCATCATTGCTGCGTTTGACGACGATGAGGCTGCACGCCAAGGCGATATCGATGCCATGTTAGCGGTGATTAGCGGCCCCACCAGTCGTCATATTGTCTCAACGACGATCACCACTTTCGCCGGATTAATTCCATTGATGATGGCGGCAGGTGGATTGTGGCCACCTTTTGCGCAAACCGTCGGGTTTGGGCTGCTTTTGGCAACGCTGGTGTCGTTTTTCTTTACCCCAGCGCTTTATCGGCTTTGGGTAGCAAGAGCAAGCTCGTCTATCGGTAGCAAGCATGCGGTAGCGGGAAACGCAATCTGAGCATCCTTGATAAGGTGGTGTGAGTTCTAGGCGACGATGCCCTTTACCTGGAGTGGCATCGTGCCTAGTCAACTACAGCTGTCGGCGCCAGCGATTCTCAATGGTGTCCAACTCTGCCGGGCCGTAATGCGCCTGCTGATGTGACCCGTAGTAGGCCCATAATTGATCGCCGTAATCGAAGTGCCACCACTCGCTAGGCAGGTTAGTGAAGCCTTGCTGTTGCATGGTGTGATACAGCAGGCGGCGATGATCGCGGGCGTTGACTTGCTGCGGCGTTAGCGTTTCCAGGCGCTCGAAATAGTCGCTATGAGAGGCAGGTATCGCTTCATCAAACAGCGTCCCCATATCCAGTGGCAGGCCATCGGCATCGCATAGCGTGACATCGACGGCGCCACCGGTGAGATGTGGGCTGGGTGCTAATGGGTCGCGGCTGGGGACTGAGACAAACTCCCGTGTGCGCTCCAGTAGCTCCGCTTCACTGAGGCCGGGCTGATGCTGCTGGATAGCTTCGTGCAGGGTATCAAATAAGTACTGCTGCACCCGCCATGGACGCCAGCCGTCGAGTACGATTAAACCGATCCCTTCGGGTAAGCTGCGTGCTGCGGCGAGTAGCGCCCGATAAACGCTTTCCCGAACGAAACACTCCGGTACCGCGCCGGGAATGCCCAGCCGAGCATAGGCGGGGAATACGCTAATCGGTGCGGGGGCGAGGCTCATTGGCACCAAGCGCTCACCGTTATCTTCAATAGATGTTCGGCGTAGCTGTTCCCAGTTTGGAGCTAGGTGGCTGGGTAGAGGCGGCAAGGCCTTCAATAGTGTGTTCAAAGGCATCATGTTATCCAAGCAAAGGATTATTCAAGAAGAGCACTATCTAAACTGTGTAGGAAGCCAAAGCGTTAGTGGCGGAAACAGGATGAGTAGAATAAGCACCGCAATCGCTGTCAGTACAAAGGGCCAAATGGTTCTGAACAGCGACACTATCTCAAGCCGACTGACCGCGGCGGCGACAAACACGCATGCACCCAGCGGCGGAGTGATTAACGCGATGGTAATGTTAAGCGTGATGATGACGCCCAGGTGAATGGGGTCGATACCCGCCATCATAGCCACTGGCGTAAAGATAGGCGTCAGTAGCATCAACGCTGACACCTCTTCCATAAACATGCCCGTTATAAAGGTAATGGCACTCAGTAACAGTAGAATCACTACTGCGTTGTCTATGTAAGGAGATAACAGCGAGACAAATTGCGCGGGCACTTGCGCATAGGAGAGTAACCAGCTAATTGTCGCTGAGGCGGCCATAATCAGAAAAATCGCCGAGGTTAAGCGTGCCGTATCGACGATAGCTTTCCAGCACTCTTTAAAACGCAATCCTCCCAACACGACCCCGCACAACGCGACGTACAGCGCTGTTAATGCGCCTGACTCTGTTGGCGTCACGAAGCCCAGCACGATGCCAGCAACAATAATAAAAGGGGCAATAAGTGCAGGCAGAGCGGCTACGAAGGCTACGCCAAGTTGGCTGAGCGGGGGCAACTGGCCACTTTTGGGTAACCGATGGCGCCAGGCATACCAAGCGTTCATGCCCATAAAGGCAACCCCCAGCAGTAGCCCTGGCACAACGCCCGCCAGAAATAGATCGCCGACTGAGGTGTTGGTCAGTGAGGCGTAGAGGATCATAAAGATACTGGGTGGAATAATCGGGCCGATCAACGAGCTACCTGCGGTCAACCCAGCGGCAAAGGCTCGTGAGTAGCCCTCTTTCTCCATGGCAGGCACTAACAGCGACCCAAGTGCCGAGGTGTCCGCCACTGCTGAGCCATTAACACCCGCGAAGAATACGCTCGACACCACATTGACGTGACCCATGCCGCCCCGCAAATGCCCTACCATCAGGCGGGCGAGCCCCATCAAGCGTTCGGTTAAGCCGCTGACGTTCATCAGGTTGCCAGCGAAGATAAATAACGGAATCGCCATCAAGGAGAATACATTGATACCACCAAAGAATTGCTGGGGCAGCATGCGTGGAATCATTGAGGGGTCGACAAACAAAAAGCCGACTATTGCGGTGGTAAGCAGGGCGATAAACAGAGGAAGCCCAAGCAAGACGTGGCCCAGGAAAACAACCAGCATAGTGACAATCATAGGTCGTCCTCGATGGTCTTGAGTGGCGCAGGGCCATAGAGAAGCACATGCCAAGCTAGTAGCAAAAAGCCAATAGGTAGCGAGAGCAGTGGCACCGTGCGGCTAATGCCGAGCCCAGAGGTGGTAAACATGCTGACCGATAGCGCATAGCGATAGCTAACCCATGCACCCCCCGCTGCAATTAGCAGGGTGAGTAACCATTGGTACACGTTTAGCAAGCGAGCAAAGGGGGCGGGCAGTCGTTTCTCTAACAGGCCAACGCGCATATGTTCTCCTTCAGACCAGACAGCGCCAGCCGCGAGCATCACGGTGGCGATGATTAAGAAACGTGAAAGCTCATCTGTCCAGATAGGCGCGCCACCAGCGATGTAGCGTGCAAACACCCCAAACAGAATGGCCGCAACATTGAGCGATAACAGTGCGCCCGCCAGGGTTAAGGTAACAGGGCGGCTGATCGCTAAAAGACGGGATCGAAGCGTATTAAACATGGCAGCCTTCCATGAAGCACAGAAACGTTAAGCACTTGAACATTAAGTACTTGGGTATTAAGTACTTGGGTATTAAGTACTGGAGTATTAAGTACTGGAGTATTAAGTACTGGAAATAGGGGGCCAGCATGATGCCAGCCCCTGTTGTTAACAGCCGTTAGTCGAGCAGTTCGCTCATGCCTGCATCTTCCAACGCCATATCGATCCAGCGCTGCTCGATATCACGCTCACCAAGCCACTCAAGGTAGGCAGGCTGGCCGATTTCGCGGAAAGCGGCCAGCTCTTCTTCAGAGGGGCGAATTACTTCCATGCCTTGCTCTTCCAAATAGGCGATACGCGCCTCTACTTGCTCCTCATTGTGCTCACGGGCATTGTGATTAGCTTCGGAGACGGCTTCCATAAAGGCGCTGCGAAGCTCATCATCCCAACCCGCGATCATGTCGCTGTTGCCTACCAGGAACTGGTCGGAGTACTGGATATTGGCAAGGGTCAGGTAGTCCTGCACTTCGTAAAGGCTGCCCAAGATGATATACATCGGCGGGTTCATTTGGCCGTCTGCCACCCCGGTGCGCAGTGCCATATAGGTCTCTGTCCAGGGGATGGGAGTGCCGGAGGCGCCGAAGGCCTCATACAGAGCGACTTGGCTAGGGTCCATGGCGCGGAAGCGGAGTCCTTCGAAGTCGTCAGGGTGGCTGATCGGCCTTTCGTTATTGGTGAACGCCAAAAAGCCGCCCTCTTCCACAACGGCTAGCATATCGATACCGGCACGCTCCTGCAGAGCGTTGCTGACTTCCTGCCAATACTCACCCTCATCGAAGAAAGTGTGAGCTGCAGAAAAATCGTCGAACAGAAACGGAATAGCGCTAACGAAGATTTCATCAACAAGAGGAGAGACACCCGCAAATGACGCCACATTGAGCATGGGCGTATTCATGGTTTGTTCCATGCGCTCCTCTTCTTCGCCGAGCATGCTATTCGGATAGAGCTTGAGCTGGATCTCACCGTCAGTTTTTTCGTCTACCAACGCTTTAAGATTCTCTGCAAAGACGTGGACAGCATTCTTTTCGGGGTCTGGGGCACCGTTGTAACTTAGATTAATCGTAGTCGCTGCAAGCGCGTTCCCTGCCATCAAAGCAGAGCCTACTAGGCACGCGGAAATAAGCTGTTTAGGCGAAAAGTATTGGCTCAATTTTGGTGGGTACATAGTCAGTCTCCTGGTTTATTGTCGTGAGCTACGGGGCGCTATGGGCGCGTTATTAGATTTATAAGGAGTGCCTACTAGAAGACTATGTATTGAGGTGTTGACTATGCAATACCTAAACTGTGGCTTTTATTGCAACAGTCGTGGTGCGTCGGCGGAGAAAAAGCGCATGCCTTTGTGCAAATGATTGATGCAAGTGATTGAAGCGACTGGGAGTTCCTGTCCTTTCAGGCTAACAATTTGTGCCCGCGTACCGTTCATCACCGGGTACTGCATGGGGAGTGTGAAGATCTCACCGCGCTCAATCTCATCCGCTACGGTGAGTTCGGGCATAAACGTAACGCCGATGCCTGAGCGGACGAAGTTCTTTAACACCGAAACAGAGTTTGTATGCAGGCGTGCTTCAAGATGAATACGCTCCTGGTGAGCCACCATATTAACCATTTGCCGCATACCAAAAGGATTGTCCATTAACGCCAGAGGCCACTCCTTTAAGTCATGCAGTGTTACCGGGCGGTTAAGATCACTTAGTGGGTGATTGGGGGGTACAATGACATCGAGCGGCTGGCGCGTTTCCACGTGGCAGAAAAGTTGCGGGTCTACCGGCGGTGCATAAAGTAGCGCTATATCCACCTCGCGATCTTGGAGTAACGACATCGCTTCGTTGACACCCGCCATGCGGATTTCAACTTTGATACCGTCAAACGCTGACATAAAAGTGCCTAACGGTGCGGCGATCAGGTCAGCAATAAACCCTTCTCCCACGGCAATGCGAACTTCCCCTTTCGCTAGACTTTGAAGTGCCATTAGTTGGGAGAGCACCGCTTCTTCTGAAGCCCGCTGGGCATGAAAATGGTGCACCAGTAGCTGGCCCGCTGCGGTGGCACGCATCCCTCTTCCGTGCCGCTCGCATAGCTGGGTATCCAGTTCTTCTTCTAATGCTTTTAGTTGGCGGCTAACGGCAGAGGCATCGACATTCAGGTGGGCGGCGGCACGCCTGAGCGAGCCGCGCCGAATCACTTCATTGAGGTAGGTTAATGCACGCTGGTTAAGCATAAAACACGCCTATGTTGGGGTGTTCTATATCTTACCGGAAGCCAGCCCGGACTTGTCATGGTTGGAACTAGCTAAGCGGTTGGGGGGCTGGCTCGCGGAGGATATTTTTCTCTTCCACCGCGTCCGCCAGCATTTCGGCGGTAATGGCTGACAGTGTCCAGCCTAGGTGGCCGTGGCCGGTGTTATAGAAAACAGTGGGCAAACGGCCAGGCCCAACTTTGGGCAGCATGTTAGGTAGCATTGGGCGCAGGCCAGCCCAGGGCACAACGCGTTGTGTGCTCACGCCAGGGAAGCACTCTTCTACCCAGCGAACCAGCGGTTGAATACGGTCGTTGCGTATATCGCGATTCGCGCCGTTAAATTCAGCGGTACCAGCCACGCGGAAGCGGTTGAGCCCCAACCGGCTGGTCACCAATTTGGTTTCATCATCTAGCAGGCTGACGGTTGGCGCGGCTTGCTGAGAGGCCTCGTCATCTAGCTGTACGGTGATGGAGTAACCTTTTACGGGGTAGATATTAACGCGATCGCCTAATTTGGCGGCAATGGCGCGGCTGCCAGTCCCCGCGCAAACGACCACGCTGTCAAAGCGTTGGCTCATGCTGTTGTTATCTACCGTGGCGCTTACCCAAGCCCCATTATCGTCAGCGCCAATATCGTCAATGTGGTGGCCATAATTAAGCTGTACGCCACGTTTGGCGGCTGCTTTAGCGAGGCCGTTAGTGTATTTGTGGATATCGCCAGTGGCGTCGCTTTCGGTATAGAAACCGCCATAGTAACTACCTGCCAGCGTTGGCTCGATGGTGCGCATTTCATCGGGGGTTACTGATCTGCGTTCAAGGCCGCCTTTCGCTAGCAACTGCGACACGCGTGCTGCGTGATCAAAGCCAGCTTTGTCGCGGTATATATGTAAAATGCCCTGCTGTTTGAGGTCGAAATCAATCTGCTCGTCTTTCGCCCACTGGAATAAGTGTTCCCGGGCAGCAATCGCTAACCGAGTGGTTTCTGTGGTGTTGTCAGCATAACGGGGAATGGCGGCGATGAACTCTGCAAACCAGCTGAGTTTGTGCCAACTAGGGCGAGGGTTGACCAAGAGCGGCGCATCGTTTTTTAGCATCCAGCGCAGGCCTTTAAGCACCGTTGGCCAGTGGTTCCAGACTTCAGCATTCGAGGCCGATAGCTGTCCGCCGTTGGCAAAAGACGTTTCCATTGCCGCATAGCGGTGTTTTTCAAAAACTGTCACATCAAAGCCGCGCTTCGCCAGGGCATAAGCACTTGTAATACCGGTGATCCCACCGCCAATAATAGCAATGTGTTGCATGTGTCTCTCCAGATTGTATGAGCGTCAAGCGATACCCCTAGCAACATTGGCTAGGCGTACCCCTTCCGTCATGGAACCTGAGAGATTCACGCATCCATTGAGGCGCTTGCTCCTTCGGTGGGCTGAGTGACGCAGTCATCAACCGCTCTTCGGAAAGTGTTAGTAATTACTGTTCTAGTAAATACCATAACAATAGCGGTCCGGTGGCCTGAGAGTTTCCGGGGTCGTTGCTCCTTCGGCGCTGGTGGCTAGCACCAGTCTCTCCCGCTATTGCTTTGACAATGTTTTAACGCGTCAGTCGAAAAAGTGAAATAGGGTAAACGTCTTAAGGGGCGTAAAAGGGAAGAGCACGCTGCTTTATCGGCATGCTTTGCAATGGTGTAGTTTTAACTGACAATATCGAAAACCTTTTAGCGATGGACGAGACGCATGCAGGCAAACGGATTTTTTGATGGTATTGGCGAAGCCATTGGCGATGCTATTCGCGTGGTGGTGGAGTTTTTATTGGGCTTTTTCACCAATTTTTTCGGCGCGTTCGATGACTTTATTGATGGCCTTACTCGCTCCCTGGGTATCAATGCGTCGTTCTTTAGCCTTCTGGTGCTGGTAATTGGCTTGTGGCTGTTATGGCGGGGCTTTCGGGCGCTGCTGCGAGGCTCCCTGCTAGGAGCCATCGTGCGTATTGTGCTGGCGCTGTTTATCCTGTCGTGGCTAATGATGTAGGTTGGCGCCCGCCCGTCGAAGCTTGCATGATGCCGCAGACAACAATCAGTGCGCATCCGCTTAGCTGCAGAGGTGACAACGCTTCACCAAATAGGCTCCAACCAAAGATCACCACTGCCACCGGCTCGCAGTAAGCCAGGGTTCCATACAGGGCGGTGGGCAGTCGGTTAATCGCCATCACGGCACACAGCAATGCTAAAAAGCCAGGGACTAAGCCAGCCAATAATAGCCAAGGCCACTGCCAGGATGCGGCGGTTAATCCTTCTGGCTGCCAAAGAGCAAACGGTAATATGACCAGCGCACCTACTAGCAACTGCCAAAACGCGCAGACCCTGTCGTCTAAATGACTTGGCAAACGACGGTTAGTGAGCATAAAGCCGCTATAGGCAAACATGGCGGCTAAGGCATAGCCCATCCCAATAATGTCTTGGTGATCATCAAGGTTCAAACGAAACTCTTGCATCATCGCGAACCCAAATAGCGCCAAGCCAATCAATCCAATTTGTTCAGTGGTAAGGCGTTCACTATAGAGGGAGTGAGCTGCCACGGCGGCGATAATTGGTGCTAGGTAGATCATCAAAATAGCGTTGGCCATCTGGGTGTAGTTCATGGCCTGAACGTAAAAGAGGATAAATGACGCCAGAAGTACGCCGCTAATGACTACCTGCCGTCCAGGCAGTGCGTTGAGTGCGGCGTGGCGTTTTGTCAGCACTAAATACGCCAGCAGAAACGCCGCCCCAAGGCCTAAACGATAAAACGTAATGCTTTCGGCATTTAGCCCGGTAATGCGCGAAATAACGCCGATGGTTGCCATGCCGATAGCTGCCACCACGGCAAGCAATAAACTAGAGGGGGTGACGTTTAACGGGGTACTGCTGGCGTTAGACATTAGCTGCTTAATCATCCTGGAAGTGTGTTTGAGAATGTATTTGAAAGTGCGTTTAGGGACGTTTTTTAACGCGTTCTTGAAAGTGCTTCATCAGCGTATGACGGATTGTCATTTGCTTATCTGGTGCATTTTGCCATCATCTGCACTCTTTTTGTGCAGAGAGAGTGCAATGAAAGCTTATCTTGGCAAGATGCGAGGAGAGCCAACGGCGCGCCGCCCCGTCGGCTGGAAAGATGCCTGCTGGTCATGGCTGGGCGCATTTACTGGTATGGCCGTCATATGCTGGCTAAGCGCCGCTTGGCTCTCGCAGCAGTTATTAATCGTGGGCTCGTTTGGGGCAACGTCGGTGTTGATTTATGCAGCACCTGAAAGCCCGTTTGCCCAGCCAAGCCATGTACTGTTTGGCAGTGTTTTGTCGGCGCTGGTGGGAGTAGGTTGCTACCAACTATTGGGTGCGACGCCTATCTCGATGGCGCTAGCGGTGTCGCTCTCCATCCTGGTGATGCAATTAACACACACCGTACATCCACCTGGGGCTGCCGCTGCGCTGATTGCGGTAGCGGGCGGGGCGAGTGTCCACAAGCTGGGCTGGTGGTATCCGCTGATCCCTATTGGTGCTGGGTGCGTGGTCATGCTGGTAGTGGCCATTTTGGTGAATAATTTAGCGCGCCACCGTCGATACCCGCGCTATTGGTAGCGAAGTAGCTGCTTCTCAATGGCGAAAACGTGCGCATCGTCTGTGCCTAATTCGCGTAACGCCCGGGCTAAGTTCAATAAATAAGCTTTATTCGAGCCGCTAGGACCGTGGGAATGAGCAATTTGGTGGGCAATATCATCCAATGGTGCCTCGCCCAGAAAGGCTGGATTATCTTCGGTAGCTAAGTAAATTAGCCCTTCCGTTGCTGCCTTTGCTGTCTGGGCATTGCCATGTTGCCCTCGAAAAGTGAGCGAGACTTTTTCACGCAGGTAGCCGTTCTTTTCACGTATATCCAGCGGTGCCAGGACGTCGGGTGTAATGCGGTACGCCATGCCGTGACACACTTCCCCCTGGGCGCGAATCAGCGTCGCGACGCGACCCGGTGCGTCAGGCGTGCCACGATGATCGTGAGAGCCTTGCCAAAAACGCCGCGCCCAGCCGGTAATGTAGGCGGGCTGACGCTCTAGGTAGGCAAAGTCGGCTTTCCATATCAGTGAGCCATAACCAAAAAGCCAGATATCGGTATGGCCATCGAAGAAGTTTCTTTGCTGGTTCAGAGTGGTGGTATCAAGCAACATAAGGCATCTATGTCAATTACCAAGGTTAATTAACAACGTGGCAACGCACCAATGGCGTTAAAGATCGTGCATCATCCTGGTTATACGATTGATTTACCAGCCAACCACCCCTTTCCTATGGAAAAATTTCGGGTGCTCAGGCAGCTACTTGGTGAGCAGTCGCTAGCGTGCCCCGTTGAATGGCTAACGCCTGAGCCTGCGCCTATCAATACCCTTTCTAGAGTGCATACTCGAGAGTACCTTAATGCATTTTTGCAGGGCAGTTTAGAGCGCGCCGCTCAACGGCGTAGCGGTTTTACATGGTCGCCTGAGTTAGTTGATCGAGTTCGCTTAGAAACAGGAGGCACGCTATTAACCCTCGAGGCAGCGCTGACCAGCGGACTTGCCTGTAATTCCGCTGGAGGTACTCATCACGCTCATGCCGATGCTGCAAGCGGTTATTGCTTAATTAATGACCTAGCGGTTGCTGCGGCCCACGCCCTTGCTTGCGGCTGGGCTGAGCGAGTTCTTATCGTTGACTGCGATGTTCACCAAGGCGATGGCACTGCCCGGTTGTTTGCCGGAGTGCCTGGGGTATTTACTTTTTCCATGCACGCCGCGCGTAATTTTCCAGCGCGCAAAGCCATAAGCGACCTAGATATTGCGCTGCCTAATGGTATGAGTGATGACGCTTATTTGGCCGAGCTTGCCTCCCGGTTGCCTGGGCTTTTGGCAGCTTATCAGCCAGACATAGTGCTGTATGACGCGGGCGTTGATGTTCATCAAGATGATCGGCTGGGTTATTTAGCGCTTAGCAGCGAAGGTTTGTATGCCCGCGACCATTATGTGCTTAGCTGCTGTCGCGATGCTGAAATTCCCGTGGCGGCGGTGATTGGCGGCGGCTACGACCGCGATATTATCGCTCTCGCTACACGGCATGCCCAGCTGCACCGGGCCGCTGCGGATGTGCTGATGATGTAACGCCCTCATTCAGAAAAAGGATAGGAAACGATGCGTGCTATTTTTCTCGTCGATAACGGCTCATTACGGCCTCAGGCAACCCATAACCTGCGCCGCGTAGCGTTTGCGCTCAGCCAGCGGTTAGGAGAAACCGTTCAGGCGGCTTCCTTGCTGCACTCCAATAAAATCCCTCCCGACGAGGTCGACGGCATCCCTGCGATTACTCTAGGGCCGGCTGCTGAACGCAGTGCCGAAAGTGGGGCGAAAGAGATCATTGTGTTGCCGTTCTTCTTTGGGCCAAGCAAAGCACTGACAGGCTACTTGCCAGAGCGCATGGCAGCACTGCAGGCGCGGTTTCCCCAGGTGACCGTGCGTGTCGCCCAGCCACTAGTAGATGAGCAGGGTAATAACGACCTGCGTTTAGCCAAGTTGCTGGCCGACAACGTGCGCGACAAGTACCAGGCGGGAACGACGCCGCATGTGGCGCTGGTAGATCACGGTAGCCCGATTCCTGAAGTGACAGCCGTGCGCAACCGCTTAGCGGGGCAGTTAAGCGTGCTACTGGCAGATGAGGTTAGCTGCGTAGCGGCGGCTTCCATGGAACGCCGTGAAGGTGACGAATATCGCTTTAACGAGCCGCTTTTAGAACATTTGCTGGATACGCAGGAGTTCCAAGCAGGCCCGGTCATCTTAGCGATGCTGTTTCTCTCGCCTGGGCGTCATGCGGGGGAAGGTGGCGATATCGCCGAGATTTGTGCCGCCGCTGAACAGCGCCACCCAGGTTTGAGTGTGACAACCACCGCGCTGGTTGGCGAACACCCTGGCATCGTCGAGATACTGCATGCACGGCTGCGCCAAGCGCTTGATGGTGAACGTTTTCTACTCGAGCTTCCGGCGACGCTAGACAACGCGCACTAGGTGGGAGGTGTAACGCTGCTCAAAGGCGCGTAGAATCGCGAGCTTTTGAACGCGTAATTACACTGTTAACCAGGGCTCACATCTTGATCGCAACCGCCAATATCACCATGCAGTTTGGGGCCAAGCCCCTGTTTGAAAATGTTTCCGTCAAATTTAATAACGGCAATCGCTACGGTTTGATTGGCGCCAATGGTTGCGGTAAGTCCACCTTTATGAAGATTTTGGGTGGCGAGCTCGAGCCTTCTTCCGGGCAGGTCATGCTGGATAGCAGCACACGGCTGGGTAAGCTGCGACAGGATCAGTTTGCCTATGAGAACGAGCGGGTTATTGACACCGTCATCATGGGGAACGCTGAACTTTGGAAAGTGGCCGCCGAGCGCGAACGGATCTACTCCCTGGCAGAAATGAGTGAAGCGGATGGCATGGCGGTGGCCGACTTGGAAGTACGCTTTGCTGAGCTTGACGGCTATACCGCTGAGTCTCGCGCCGGGGAGTTACTGTTGGGGCTAGGTATTCCCATTGAACAGCACACCGGCCCGATGAGTGAAGTTGCTCCCGGCTGGAAACTGCGTGTGCTGCTGGCCCAGGCACTGTTTTCCGACCCGGATGTGCTGCTGCTCGATGAGCCGACTAACCACCTGGATATCAATACTATCCGCTGGCTGGAAGATATTCTCAAAGCGCGCAGCAGTACCATGATTATCATCTCCCACGACCGCCACTTCCTGAACAGCGTGTGCACGCACATGGCGGATCTGGATTACGGGGAAATTACCCTGTTCCCCGGGAACTACGACGACTACATGACAGCCGCCACTGCTGCCCGTGAGCGCCAGCACTCGGATAACGCCAAGAAAAAAGCCCAAATTGCCGAGCTTCAGCAGTTTGTTAGCCGCTTCTCGGCCAACGCCTCCAAAGCCAAACAGGCCACTTCACGGGCGCGCCAGATCGACAAAATCAAGCTGGAAGATATCAAGCCTTCGAGTCGGGTTAGTCCGTTTATCCGCTTTGAGCAGAATAAAAAGATTCACCGCAATGCCGTAAATGTAGATGCAATTACCAAAGGCTACGACGATGAGAAGCCGCTCTTCGAGCGTTTCTCGATGACCGTAGAAGCGGGTGAGCGCATTGCTATTATTGGTCCCAACGGCATTGGTAAAACCACCCTGCTCAAAACCCTGGCGGGTGATTTGCACCCCGATGCCGGTGAAGTGAAGTGGACCGACGCCGCTGAAGTTGGCATGTTTGGCCAAGACCACACCGACGACTTTCCTGTCGATGCCACGCTCTTTGAGTGGATGAGCCAATGGACCAAAGGCGGCGAGCAGGTGGTGCGCGGTGCATTGGGACGGATGCTGTTTTCCAGCGACGACATTAATAAATCTGTCAGAGTGATTTCAGGTGGTGAGCAAGGGCGTATGCTGTTTGGCAAGCTAACGCTCACTAATCCTAACGTGCTGCTAATGGATGAGCCGACCAACCACCTGGATATGGAATCAATTGAGGCGCTGAACTTAGCGCTGGAGAACTATCCAGGTACGCTGATATTTGTCAGCCACGACCGCGAGTTTGTTTCGTCGCTGGCCACGCGCATTATCGACATGCAGCCCGAAGGTCTTGTCGACTTTAGCGGTAGCTACGACGACTACCTACGTAGCCAAGGCGTTGTTTGATAGCTAACCAGGTCAACCAATAATGTGTGCGTAAGTCGACTCTGAGGCGGGCTGCTGCTCGGCATCGAGTAAGTTGCCGCTAAAGGCATCGTTTAACTCTTTAGCGAGTTCTACATAAACGTACATCTGCTGATTGCGACGTTTATGTAGTGGCGGCTTAACCAGCAAGCTAATCCCACGAATGGGTTCGTGGGTTTCCCCTTTCAGTAGATCGGGCATTTCTCCAGGTGGAAAGGCGTTGGCGATCGTGATCGGGTTCGAGGGTTGTTTGCCTTTGATGAAGAAAACCTTTTTGATTGCATCATAACTGGCTTCTTTTCCCCGTAGCCATTCGGCCAGGCGTTCGTCTGTCGTCGCATCGGGGTGAGAAAAAATGACAAATAGAGAGTGTTGTTTTACTTTCTCGGAGCGCTTTGCAGGCACTGGGTCTGCTGGTTCAGCCGAAAGAGGCTTTGGCTCTGCTTTCGGTGTTGGCGGCGGCGTGGCAGCCTTTGCTTTGGCGCGGCGTTGTTTGGGCATCACCACATAAACGAAAATAGCCGCAGCCACGACCCCAAGCACTAATGATGCAATAGCGAGCAAGAACGGAAGTGAAGTGATATCCATCTCATTGAGTCCTATCTGTCGGCGCTTAGGCCCTATTATTTAATCGTAAAATAGCGGCATTCAGCGTTAACGCAAGCGCCACCCAAAGCCAGTAAGGCACCATCAACCAAGCAGCCAACAGGCTCACATTAGCAAATAGCACTATGGCTAGTGTAATGAACCCCAACAGGAGCACGATATCTGCCAGCGCTGCGGTGATCTGCTTTCGCCCAAAGAACAGCCATGACCACGCCGCATTGGCCAGTAATTGCAGGCCATATACGACCAGACCAGCGGTGCGAAACGGAGAGTCATCGGCCATATAAATGCGCCACGCCGCAATGGCCATCAATAAATAAAGGATGCCCCAGGCGATCGGGAAGGCGATATCAGGTGGTGTCCAGCTGGGTTTGCGCAGCTCGCGATACCAGCCATCAGGGCGGAAACGTGCTCCCGTGGTGGCAGTAAGGCCAACAAGCAGGAGTGACACCAGCAGGGCGATTAGCGAACCGAACATGACTCACCAGTATGTTAAAACGATAGAATCAATAGCCTAGCAGCGTTTTGACGCGTTCAGACATAAAAAAAGCACCACCTAAGTGATGCTTTTCGTTCATAAGGGTTCCGGCTTAACAAGAAATCTAGCCAATACGATCGTAGCCGTTATCCATAAACGGATAATCGGTGTAGCCCTTTTCATCACCGCCGTAGAACGTTTCATGGTTCGGCTCGGTAAGGGGGGCATTCACTCGGAAGCGTTCCGGCAAGTCGGGGTTGGCGATATAAGGGCGGCCAAAGGCCACGGCATCCGCGGTTTTTTGGTTAATGCGCGTTTCCGCGCGTTCTGCGTCGTAGTTGCCGCAGTAAATCAGGCTGCCGTTAAAGCGCTCGCGCATTTGCTCTCGAAAGCCATCAGGGAAGGTGATGTCGCCACCGATCCAGTTAGGCTCGTTTAAATGCAGGTAGGCCAAGCCGCGTTTGGACAGCTGATCTGCCAGATAGAAGGCCATGGCTTCAGGCTCATCATCCGTTAGGCCAAACAGTTCGATAAAGGGCGTCAAGCGAATGCCCACACGCTCTGCACCGAATACCTCAACCACCGCGTCGACCACTTCCAACGGGAAGCGGGCGCGGTTTTCCAACGAGCCGCCATACTGATCAGTTCGCTGGTTGGTACCGGTGGCCAGGAACTGGTTAAGCAGGTAAGCGTTAGCCGCGTGAACTTCCACCATATCGAAGCCTGCGCGTTTGGCGCGAACCGCCGCTTGGCGGTAGTCATTGACGATGCCGGGGATCTCATCGGTTTCCAGTGCGCGGGGTGTGCTGGTAGGGTGCTGGCCAGCCGTGCCATCTTCAAACTCAACGAAGCACTGAGCGCCTTCGCCTTTTAACGCGCTAGGGGCAACAGGCTGTTGACCATCTGGTTGCACCATTTCATGGGATACGCGCCCAACGTGCCACAGCTGCAGCGCGATACGGCCGCCTTTGGCATGCACCGCATCCACTACGCCTTTCCAGCCTGATTCTTGTTCATCTGTCCAGATGCCTGGTGTATACACATAACCCTTGGCAGTGGGGGAAATATTGGTGGCTTCACTAATAATCAGGCCTGCGCCTGCCCGCTGGCCGTAATAGGCTTCCTGCAAGGTGCCCGGCACGCTGTCTGGGGTGCGCGAGCGTGTCAGAGGAGCCATGATGACTCGGTTAGGGAGCGATAAACTACCCAATTGAAGAGGGGTGAAAAGCGTTTCATACGCCATGAGCAAACTCCTTTTGGAAACGGTCAATTACATCGTGGCGAACAGAATAGACCAGTTTACTAGGAAATGCTAACTCAGTAATTGCCTACTATTATGAAGCAGTCATGGAATGAGGTTTTTGAAGGCAAAACAAAGCCCCGGCAACGCATTAAACCAGGGTTTTGGTAAATGGTTGCTTAGGCTTTCTGCCAAGGCCAGCGGCGCTTGGCTGGTGTGTTGATGTGTTCAATAGCGTTGGTCAGCGCCAGCATGATGGCGCTTAACTGGCGGTGGCAAACGGCGCTGTTCAGCACGCCGGGGCACTGCTTAAGGAGTAAGTCACACTGCTGTGAGGCAATGAATATTTGCTCGGTGACGGGAGGGGCGAAGAGCGGCTTCGCTTGCTGGCTGCAGCGGGTTAGTTCCCGTGACAGTAGGGTGAGCATGCTGGTGTCTAGCCAGCAGGGCAGCGGGTCGTCTAGCCGACCGGCAATCGAGTGTTGCACTGCTTCGAAAGAGGTGCGTAAAAAAATCAACGTTTGACGAAGCTGGCGCTGCTCACTAGTCATGGTGCTTTTCCATAGGACTTTTCCATCGTACTTACTCGCATCACAGTACTTGCTCACATCACAGTACTTATCGTTACCTCAACTGATCGTCACCTCAGATAAATGAGATAACTTAAAAGATAGTGTTTCTCATTTGCATCTTTGGTGAAGATAGCGCTGGTTAACCATACTGTCAATCTTAGGTTATTCGCGCGGTTATCTATTCACTATTTATCGATTGCCTGATAGAGCTGCCAATCGTTGTTGGTCAGTGGCTCAGCACCGTGTTGAGTGACCACCACGGTATCACTGATCCCTACGCCCCACTGGCCAGGAACGCGAAGGCAGAGCGGTAAGTGGAAGACCATGTTCTCTTCGAAGGGACGATGTAGGCCTTGGGCAATATAGCCGGTGCCTTCAACCCAACTAGGAGGGAACTGCGCACCCACCGCGTAGCCAAACACCCCCGAGAAGAACAGTTGATCACGGGTAGGTGCCAGCAATGCATCCGCTGCCTTCGCGGCATTATCAAAGGTGTTGCCTGGTTTCATATGACTGCACAGTGTCTCGAACAGCGAGCGACACAAGTTGCGGGTAGCGGTTAACTCGGTATTAGGCTTTCCTGTCACCGCTGTGCGCATCATCGGGGCGGTATAGCGTTGGTAAGCGGCACCGAATTCTAAAAATATCGGTTCATTGGGCTGAATTACGCGACGCTTATGGTTAACGTGAATCACGCCGATACGGTGCCCGCTGGTCACGATAGGTTGCAAACTCATGAACTCGCTACCGTTCTCTAGCAGTGCTTTAGCGCCGATGGCCGCAATATCGTTATCAGTCATGCCTGGGCGAATAGCGGCCATCGCAGCCTCTAAACCTGCCGCAGTGATTCGTGCACTTTCGCTGAGCATTTCAATTTCGGCGCTACTTTTAACAATGCGAATCGTATCGAGCAGGTCGCCTGCTTCACAGAAGCGCTCCTTACCTACTGAGCGGGCCAGCGCGTCCATCACGCCCACTCGTAAACCGCTGCTCCAGCCATCAATGCCAATTTGCTTGCAAGAAGTTAGTAAGTCCGCGAGCGGCGTGATGATCTCATCCAGGTTTTCCCATCGGTAACCAATGATTTCGTCGACACGGACGGTGACCACTGCCGCCCCTGTTTCAATGGATGCCACCTGCAGTACCAACTGTGTAGGTGTGCACACTAAGCAGGCGTGTACCGATACCTCGAAGGTGTGATAGCCGGTTAAGTAGTTAATGTCGGCAGGGTCGGTGAGCAGTAATGCATCTAGCCCGCGTTGTGTCATTGCATGGCGCACTTTTTCTAGGCGCGTTTGGTATTCGGCAGGCGCAAAGGGCAGCTCACTTTGGGCAAGCGTCTCGGCAAGGGCGGTGCGGTAGTGTTGATAATCCATAGCGGTCTCCGGTGGGGGCTATGGTGAGTATAGGCAGCTGCTCTAGCGTTACGCTGCTGCGGTTATCAACGCTAGCAATAGCAGCGAGTTGTGCCTCAATCGTACCCGGTAATACGACACAAACAGGAAGCACGTGGCCTCACCCTCAATGGGAGCGGTGCATAAAAACGTGCGGTGATTATTTTCAGCGTGATGAACGTGTGTTTTATGTCCGAGTGTTGCTTTTTTAATAACATTTATCTTATGGAAAAAGGTGTTGTTCTCCTCTGTAAGCCCATTGAATGCTGTTGCTTGCGCATTCGTACGTCGGTCTATATGATCGAGTTGGTTAAAATAATCAACAAAAGGAAGGTGGCAAATGCAACCTCAAGCGTCTTCTGGTCATGTCGCGTCTTACTACGCGGCATCGTCAAACTCCACATCTCAAAGGCCCATGCTGGAGGGGGATGTTGAATGTGACGTCTGTGTCGTGGGGGCTGGGTTTACGGGCATCTCTGCAGCACTACATTTGGCGGAGCGTGGCCACCGTGTGGTGGTGCTGGAAAGCGTGGCGATTGGCTTTGGGGCGTCCGGGCGCAACGGTGGCCAGATCGTTAATAGCTATAGCCGTGATATGGATGTTATCGAGAAACAAAACGGCGCTGAAACCGCTCGGGCGCTGGGTGCGATGGCATTTGAGGGTAACCAGATTATCCGTCAGCGCATTGAAAAGTATCAGATCGACTGCGACCTAAAAGAAGGCAACTTGTTTGCCGCTTGTAACAAGAAGCAGTGGGAAGGCTTAAAGGAGCAAAAAGCCTTATGGGAGCGCTATGGCCATCAGAAACTTGAGCTGTTGGAAGGTGAAGAGGTCAAACGAGAAATAGGCAGCGACCGTTATGTGGGGGCATTGGTGGATCACTCTGGTGGGCATCTTCACCCTCTCAATTTGGTGCTGGGGCAGGCGGCGGCGTTGGAGTCGTTGGGTGGCAAGATTTTTGAGCACTCCCCCGTGACTCGTGTAGAGCATGGTGAGCCGGTGACGCTGCATACGCCCAAGGGGCGCGTGACCGCTCAGCGGGTTGTCATGGCTGGCAATGCCTATTTGCAAGGGTTGCTACCCAAGCTGGAAAGCAAAGCGATGCCGTGCGGCACCCAGATTATTACTACTGAGCCGTTGCCTGCAGAGTTAGCTGCACGATTACTACCTAACGATAAAGCGGTAGAGGATTGTAATTATCTATTGGATTACTATCGCCTGACCGCTGATAACCGTTTGCTGTATGGCGGCGGGGTGAACTATGGCGGGCAGGAGTCCGCCAGTATTGAGGCAGCTATTCGGCCGAAAATGCTGTCTACCTTTCCAGAACTTGGCGATGTCCGCGTCGATTACGCCTGGAGCGGAAACTTTTTGCTGACACTCAACCGCCTGCCCCAGTTCGGCCGCATTAATAGCAACGTTTACTACGCTCAGGGGTACTCTGGCCACGGGGTGACGTGTTCTCATTTGGCTGGCAAGTTAGTGGCAGAAACGATCAGTGGTGAAGAAACACGTTTTGAAGCTTTTGCTCAGATTTCCCATCTGCCAATGCCCGGCGGACGGCTGTTACGTGTTCCGCTTTCCGCAATGGGGGCGTGGTTCTACGCCATGCGTGACCGGCTGGCTGTTTAGCGCTGATTAGTTTGATGGTTGCTTGGAAGCGGGCTGGCGAATACGTTCGTTAGCCCGTTTTTATTTGCCACGGATGCTCACAGATAACACGGAATAAAAAGCTAATAGAAGGATGGGGGAGCAGCATAAGATAGGCAGAAGTAATAAGAGAGAGACGCTGAGCAGCGCCTCTCTCTGTTCTATTAGTGGTTTATCAGCTTATACGTGCCGCAGGTACCAGTCATACTCCATGGCGCTAACTTCGCGCATAGTTTCGGCGCGCTCTGCCTGACGGTTGGCAATGAACACTTCAATAAAGTCTTCGCCAAGTTGTTCGCCAAGTACACGGTTGTTGCTCAACAGATGCAACGCTTGGGTCCAGCTGTTAGTCAACTGAGGTGCTATTTGGTCATAGGCGTTGCCGATGATTGGCTCCGCAGGTGCAATCTGCTGAGTTAGGCCATGGTGGATAGAGGCCAGCACGGTGGCCAGTAACAGGTAGGGATTAACATCGGCACCCGCCACTCGGTGTTCTATGCGCCGCGCTTCTTTTGGTCCAGCGGGGACGCGTATGGCCACAGAGCGGTTGTCGTATCCCCAGGTAGGTGCCATGGGCACATAGAGCCCTTCCTGAAAGCGGCGGAACGAATTGAGGTTGGGGGCCAGCAGTGCCATGGAGTCTGGCATCAGTTCCAACAGCCCACCTACCGCGTGTTGCAGTGCGGAGCTCTCCAGCGGCTCGTCGCCGTTTTCGGCAAAGATATTATGTCCGTTGCTATCTACCAGGCTGACGTGAACATGAGTGCCACTACCTGCTTCTAAGCCGTAAGGCTTGGCCATAAAGGTAGCTTCAAAGCCGTGTTTTAATGCAACGCCCTTGATCAGTCGCTTGAGTAGTACCGAATGGTCGCAGGCGCTTAACGCATCATCTGTATGAATAAGGTTGGCTTCAAACTGGCCGGGCGCACACTCTTTTAATACCGTATCCAGCGGCAAGCCTTGCGCCTGGGCGGCACTCTGCAAGTCATTGATAAACTCAGCGTACTCGTCTAGTTCCAGCACCGAATACAGCTGGCTTTGAGTGGCGCGCTCACCGCTGCAAGGCGATTGCGGTGGCTGAATCAAGTTTTCTTCGTCGCGTAAACGATCAACCAGATAAAACTCTAGTTCAAGGGCGACAACGGGGGTTAAGCCACGGTCGGAGAACTGCTCAAGAATGCGCCGCAGAATCTGGCGAGGGTCGGCAAAAAATGGCGAGCCATCCATCTCCTCCATGGTCATCAATAGCTGGCCATACTGGCTGTTATTCATCCAGGTGACCGGATTGAGCGTGCCGGGAATGGCGCGACATACCCGGTCGCCGTCGCCGCTGGAAAGTCCAAGTCCGGTCTCTTCAACGGTGTTGCCATTGATGTCCAACGCAAATACCGAAGCAGGCAAATAGATGCCTTTTTCAAACACTTTGCCAAGGTTATCGCTAGGAATGCGTTTACCACGAATGACGCCGTTAAGATCACTGATTAACAGGTCAATGCTGGTGATCTCTGGGTGACTGTCAAGAAAGTCCGAGGCTACGTTTTGAGCGTCTGTGTTATTGGCAGAGGACATACGTTGTACCTTATTTTTATGCCGTTTTAGTTGTGTTTCTGCTAACAGTATCCTTGCTTCGGTAGCCGTTCGTGTCAAATATTTAATAACAAAAATGGTTGTATTATTTTTAGCTGATAACAATTTTGTTTTTTAATATCTTTTCTATCAGCTAGTTATAGTGTTTTTTCATAAAAATTCTATTTTGCTATTGGAAAATAAAACAAGCCACGCTATGTTGAAGTGACTGTTGAATAAAACATAACAACTGACAAAGTGGTTTGACTATGCAAGCAACGCATTCCCCACGCCCACTGGTGGGTGTTATCGCCTGCTGTCGAGAAGTGGAAGGCCATCCTGCGCAGATAGTGACCGATAAATTCCTGCAGGCGCTTTACCACTACGGCATCACGCCGGTGATTCTTCCTGTGTTAGCCGCCGATACGTTGACGCCCGAGCAGCGTGCGGAACAGGCCATTGCTCTGTTGGGCAGCCTGGATGGCTTGCTTCTAACGGGCAGTTATACCAACGTCGCTCCTGACCGATATGGTGCTGAACGCGCCCCAGAGAATACTCGTGCTGACGCACGGCGCGACGAAGCGGCACTTTGCTGGGTGCACGAGGCGTTACGTCAGGCGTTGCCTCTGTTTGGCATTTGTCGCGGCTTTCAGGAAATGAATGTCGCCTTAGGAGGCACGCTTCATCAGGCAGTTCAAACGCTACCAGACATGCTCGATCATCGTGAGCCGCCCGCTGACGACATGGCGGGCCATTATGCACCCTCTCATACGGTAAAGATTCGCCCGGATGGTGCCCTGGCGGCGCTCTATAGCAGCGAGCATACCGAGGTGAATTCACTTCACCAGCAGGGGATTGATCAGTTAGCACCAGCGCTGGATGCAGAAGCCTGGGCGCCTGATGGCTTAGTTGAAGCGATTTCCGTGCGCGACGCTGCTGCGTTTGCCCTAGCTGTGCAGTGGCATCCGGAGTGGCGTCCTAAAGAACATCCTTTCTATGACGCACTGTTTCAGGGGTTTGCGGCGGCCTGCCGTCAGCATCGTACCCAACGCGCCGCCCAGCTTGCTGCTAGCTGAACGCTTGTTGCAACGACTTGAACAGGAACTGACCTATGCAGACCCAGGACTACCAGGCGTTGGATCGCCAACATCACCTTCATCCATTCACTGACTTTAAATCACTTGGCGAAGAGGGTAGCCGCATCATCACCCACGCCGATGGGGTATACATTTACGACAGCCAAGGCAATCGTATTCTTGATGGTATGGCGGGTCTTTGGTGCGTCAATCTCGGTTACGGGCGTCAGGAGTTGGTTGATGCCGGCACCGAGCAGATGCAGCAACTGCCGTATTACAACAACTTCTTTAAAACCACCCACCCACCGGCAGTGAAGCTGGCCGCCAAGCTGAGTGAGCTGGCACCCGAGCATATCAATCATGTGTTCTTTACGGGTTCCGGGTCTGAAGCCAACGATACCGTGCTGCGTATGGTGCGACGCTATTGGGCGATTAAAGGCAAGCCGGAAAAGCAATGGGTTATCTCGCGTGAAAATGGTTATCACGGCTCTACTGTCGCGGGCATGAGTCTTGGCGGTATGGCGCCAATGCATGATCAAGGTGGCCCATGTGTGCCGGGGATTACCCATATTTGCCAGCCTTACTGGTTTGGTGAAGGGCGCGACATGAGCCAGGAAGCCTTTGGCAAGCAGTGTGCCCAAGCGTTGGAGGAGCAAATTCTGGCGTTGGGTGAAGATAAAGTGGCGGCTTTTATCGCTGAGCCGGTGCAGGGCGCAGGTGGTGCGATTATTCCACCGGACAGCTATTGGCCTGCGGTGAAAGAGGTGTTGGCCAAGTACGACATTCTGTTGATTGCCGATGAAGTCATTTGTGGCTTTGGGCGTTTAGGCGAGTGGTTTGGCAGTACTCACTATGGATTAAAACCTGACCTGATGCCGATTGCCAAGGGGCTATCGTCGGGCTATCTGCCCATTGGCGCGGTGCTGGTGGGAGATCGCGTGGCCGATACGCTGATCGAAGACGGCGGTGAGTTCTTCCACGGCTTTACTTATTCCGGTCACCCGGTCTGTGCGGCTGTTGCGCTTAAAAACCTCGAATTGCTGGAAAGTGAACAGGTGATCGAGAAAGTCCGCGATGAACTGGGGCCCTATCTGGCTAAGCGTTGGCAGGAACTGGCTGAGCATCCGCTGGTGGGCGAAGCCCGTTCATTAGGCTTGATTGGTGCACTAGAAATAGTCGCCGACAAGAACACCGGTGAACGCTTCGATAAGTCTCTTTCCGCTGGCAATTTATGTCGTGATTTGTGCTTTGAGAGTGGCTTGGTGATGCGCTCGGTTGGCGACACCATGGTGATGTCTCCGCCGCTAATTATCACCCGCGATGAAATTGATGAATTAGTCAACAAGGCGCGTTTGGCGTTGGATAAAACCGCTGAAAAGTTGGCGATAACACACCCTATGGAGAGTGCATAATGGCGGCAGATACACCGAAAACCCTCGCCGACTGGCAATCAAAAGCCGCATCACTGAGCTTTGAAACGCGCGCTTTCATTAATGGTGAGTTTGTCGCTGCCGCCGATGGCAGCAAGCTGACCAGCATTAACCCCGCCACCGGCAATGTTATTGCTGAAGTGGCCAGCTGCGATGCTCAAGATGCTGAGCTTGCGACGCAAGCAGCCCGTGCATCCTTTGACAGTGGTGTCTGGTCACGTTGCCACCCAAGTAAGCGCAAGCGGGTGCTACTGCGTCTAGCCGAGCTGGTAGAGACACATCGCGATGAACTGGCGCTGTTAGACACGTTGGACATGGGCAAGCCGATTTCCAGTTCGCTAGGTGACTTGGCAGGCACAGTGGCTTGCCTACGCTATCAGGCGGAATGTATCGACAAGCTTTACGGCGAAGTAGCACCTACTGGCGATCGTGCGCTAGGGCTGGTACTGCGTGAGCCAATGGGCGTTATCGCTGCCATTGTGCCGTGGAATTTCCCACTAATGATGACGTCGTGGAAGATTGCTCCGGCACTGGCGGCGGGTAACAGCGTCATTCTCAAACCGTCGGAAAAATCACCTTTGTCAGCGCTGCGCTTGGCCCACCTTGCTAAGGAAGCGGGTATTCCCGATGGCGTCTTTCAGGTGCTGCCAGGTTACGGCCATACGGTGGGCAAGGCGTTGGCGCTTTCCATGCAGGTTGATGGCCTAGCGTTTACCGGTTCCACCGGTGTGGGCAAACAGCTGATGCAGTACGCGGGACAATCCAACCTGAAACGCGTGTTTCTGGAGTGCGGCGGCAAAAGCCCCAACATCGTTTTCGCCGACTGCCAACACCTTGATGCCGTCGCTAAAAGCGCGGCGGAAGCTATTTTCCACAACCAAGGCGAAGTCTGTATTGCCGGTTCGCGCCTGTTGGTGGAAAACAGTATTCGCAAGGATTTTGTGGCCCGCGTAGTAAAAGCTGCTGAGCATATGCAGCCTGGAGACCCGCTCGATCCGGGTAGTTTCATGGGTGCTATGGTGGATGAAGCGCAGTATCAACGCGTACTGGCGTATATTCGCCAAGGCGAAAGCGAAGGTGCCACCCTGAAACTGGGCGGCGAACCTAGCGATTCTAATGGGTATTTCCTGCCACCGACGGTCTTCGATGATGTGACTCCCGACATGTGCATTGGCCGCGAAGAAATATTTGGCCCTGTACTGAGTGTGTTTGGGTTCGACAGCGAAGAGCAAGCCATTGCACTGGCTAATGACAGTGATTACGGCCTAGCTGCCGGCGTTTGGAGTCAAGATATTGACCGCATCATGCGGGTCTCTCGGCGGCTGCAATCCGGACAGGTATACGTAAATAACTGGGCCGGTATCGATCAGACCGTTCCCTTCGGCGGTGTTAAGCAGTCCGGCAATGGGCGCGATAAATCGCTTCACGCGCAGGAGAAATACTGTGAAGTGAAGACGGTATGGATGTCGCTAAGCGTTTGAGCCATCGAAGTTCTTAACGAGCTTCGTCTGGGTACTTCACCCTTTATTGAACTCGATTCAATAGCGCTAGGTGTCACGGCAAATGCCGTGCCCCCTCGCTGAGGGGGACTTGTGCCTGAAAAACCAATAAAAACAAGCATAACAATGATCAGAGTCGCCATCACTGCAATGATTTCCTAACGGAAATACGACGACCAATAATCAAACATTAAGTGAGAACATTATGTCGACTGACCACACTGCTAAGGAAGACCAAGAAACTCCCCGCCCAAGTTTGAAAGCGACCATGATCCCCATTGTGTTTATGGCAGCATCTTTGGGCGTATTTATCGGCTACTTTGAAACAGATCCGCACTTGCCGCTGTTTTTAAGTGCGATTGTGGCGACCGCGGTGGCCATTGCGACGGGTAGCCGCTGGAAAAAGCTTGAAGCGGGCATCATGCGCTCTATTGGCCTGACGACTCAGGCGATCGTCATTCTGATCATTATCGGCACCATTATTGGCTACTGGATTGCCGGTGGGATTGTGCCCACGATGATCTATTACGGCCTGAGTATTCTGGCACCGGATTACTTTTTGGTCGCGGCGTGCTTAATCTGCTGTTTGGTATCGCTGGCTGGCGGCAATGCCTGGACAGCGGCGGGTACTATTGGTATCGCTTTAATGGGCGTCGGTGAAGGGCTAGGCCTTAACCCCGCAATGGTCGCGGGAGCCGTGATCTCCGGCGTGTATTTTGGCGACAAAATTTCTCCGCTTTCCGAAACCACTAATATGGCGCCCGGTGTGGTTGGTGTTGATCTGTTCGAACACATTCGCTATATGCTTTACACCACGGTTCCTGCGTTAGCGGTTGCTCTGGTGCTTTACACCATTATCGGCCTGAACATGACGCCTTCCGGCGATGGCGCAGCACAAGTAGCCGAGTTACAACAGAGCCTCAATGAGCTGTTTATCATCAGCCCCTGGCTGCTACTGGTGCCAGCAGCCGTCATCGTGATGATGATCAAGAAAGTACCCGCCATTCCCGCGCTTTCTGTTGGCTCGCTGATGGGGATTATCTGTGCGATTTTGGTTCAGGGTGTCCCACTAGGCGATAGCTTTACTATTTTCGTGGAAGGTTACGCGGTAGACACTGGAAACGTTACGGTGGACGACCTGCTGACCAACGGTGGCGTTAGCGCCATGATGTGGACGGTTTCGCTGATTATTATCGCGATGAGCTTTGGCGGGATTCTTGAGTCAGCAGGGTTCTTTCGCACCATCGTGGAAAGTCTGCTCAAACTGGCCAAGACCACTGGCAGCCTGATTGCTACCACGGTAGCAACATCAATGGCCGCTAACGTCGTGGGTTGCGATCAATATCTGAGTATTATTCTGCCTGCTCGTATGTATGCCAGCGAGTACAAGCGTCGCTCGCTCAAGCTGAAAAACCTATCTCGCACGGTAGAAGATGCAGGCACCATGACATCACCCCTGGTTCCCTGGAACACCTGCGGTGCCTTTATGTTTGCCACCCTTGGGGTCAGTGCCTTTAGCTACGCGCCCTACGCCTTTTTGGCGCTGCTGAGTCCGATGTTCGCGATTTTTTATGGCTTTACCGGCTTCCGTATCGCCTATGAAGATGAACCGCAGACAGTGGAAGGTGCCACTGGGTTAGCAAGTGCCCGTAGTGCCTGAACCGTAGTGCCTGAACCGTAGTGCCTGAACGGAACATGATGACTGAGGCTGATTAAGACGATTATTTTTTCATAACGCCACGTTAATTGAGAGCTTGCCCCACAGCCGTGGGGTTTTTTTTGCGCTATTATGTGCCCGTCAATAGACCGTCAACGTAATTTAATTTACTTATTGATAGGGAGTGAAAAAAGCATGTCGGATGACGTGGGTGCGAGCTTGCGCTCCTTGCGCAAGCAGCGAGGGATTTCGCAGCGTGAACTGGCAAAGTTGTGTGGGGTCACTCACTCAAGTCTTTCGCTAATAGAGCAAGGAAAAGTTAGCCCATCAGTCAGTTCCCTGAAGAAAATCCTAAACGCATTCTCTATGAGCGTCGGTGATTTTTTTACGATGGATCTTGATAGTCAGGAGCAGATTTTCTACTCGGCGGATGACTTGGTTGATATCGCATCCGGCGATATTTCCTTCAAGCTTGTCGGGGCCAATCGGCCTAACCGTGCGCTGGCGTTTATGGTTGAGCGTTATTTGCCTGGGGCTGACACTGGGCAAGCCATGATTACTCACTACGGTGAAGAGGCTGGCTTTGTCGTAGAAGGCGAGATCGAAATCATTGTTGGCAGCACCGCCAGGCGCTTAGGGCCGGGGGAGTCTTATTATTTCAAGACAAGCGTTCCACATCGTTTCCGAAATATTGGGGATACTCCCTGTAAGATAATTAGCTGTGCTACGCCCGGTAAGGCGTTCTGACATCATTGGCATGGCTACCGTTATTGTTTGACCATGCCAAACACGCCAGACAGCAGTGATATTTAAAACACACCACTCACTAACACCCCTGCCAACCCACTCATTAGAGACATGAGCGGGGATCTTAGCTACGACAAAATGGCCAGACTTGATAAAACTTGCGGCACTGAAACTCTGCTTCGCAAGCGTTGAGCTGCGCTTGATAACGGTTAGCGCGGGTTGCCACTTGGCTGCCTGCACGCAGCACATGGGGTTTACTGCGATAGGAACCTCGCTGATAGCCGCCTGCGCCCTCATGGTAAGCGTAGTAAAGGTGTTCAGGGTTACTCAGCGAGATACCTGCCTGCTGCTGTGAGCGGTGGTTATACCAGCCAATAAAATCCGTGGCGTGCTTCATATGGGTTCGGCGGGCAAACAGGCTGCCCGCTTGATCCTCATACTCCTCCCAAACGGGGTCTTGGGCTTGGGCATAGCCTTTGGCGGAAGAGGGGCGTGGGCCGGGGATAAAGCCTAGGTAATATTTGCGGTCTGGGCGCACATGGCTGCGAAATGAAGATTCCTGCTGAATAAATGACATCTGTGTGGCAATGGGTGTGCCCCATTTATCTTCTGATTCCTGGGCATAGTCATACCAGCTCGGCTGCTCACGAAAGATTTCACAAATATTGCTCTGATCTTCAGGTGGGTTAGGAGCAAAGGTTGCACAGCCTGAAACAACCAGTACAGCGCACAGCGCTATCAATAGGCGAAGCGTCACGAGGGGCACCGAATTATCAACAGGGTGGCGCATGGCAAAATCCTTGTGAATAAGTTTTTGTAACTAGGCATACAGTGTGATGCTGAACACGTTATAAGCCTACCCCGCCTAGCGAAGTAGTAACTCTAAACAGCGGCGCAGCCGCTGGGCTTCACGCACTAACGTCTCTCCCGATAGCATGCCCACGCCCATCACCAACCCTGTTCGTGAGTCCTTTTCAGCGCACACCGGGCTGAGCGGACGAACTATCAAGTGTTCTTTGAGCAATGCTTGGGCAAGTGCCACATCATTAACCCCAGGTTCAAACTCAACGCACAAGCTAATCGCGCTAGTCGGGGGGGACACATTGCGTACTTTGGGTAGTGAGCTGAGCTGGTCGTGCAGCACCTGCTGGCGGCCTAAATAGTCGCGCTGGATGCGGCGACACCAGGCGTCTAAGTCACCATCAAAAATAAACTGCGCCAATACTGCTTGATCAAGCATACGGCCTTCGCGAAATAGCTCGCTGCGTAGGCGGTTCATTGGGCCTGCCAAATGGCGTGGCACCACTAAATAGCCAAGCCGCAGGCCGGGAAACATCATCTTAGAGAATGAGCCTACCAGTAAATGGCGTTCCGAGTTTGGATCAAACAGGAGGTTAGTGTGATCGTCTCGGGTGAATTCGTAGTCATCCTCTACTACATAGGTGGGCGATAAAGCATCACAGAACTGCTGCTTATGAGCAGCGCGTGTGGGCACGCTAAGCGGATAGTGATGAGAGCCGGTCAAATACGCGAGCGCAATATTACCGGTCGTCTGCGGAAACACATGCCCACTATCGGAAAACCAAGGCAGCATCTCAATCGAAAGCCCCGTGGCAGTGAATACGTTGCGCGCCCCCCAATAACAGGGCGATTCCATCGCCACGGTATCGCCTACATCAGCCAATGCCATGGCGCATAGCTCAATGCCGTTATGGGTACCATCGGTGATGATGATCTGCTCAATATCACAATGAATATTGCGCCAGCGCGCCAGAAACTCACGGATTGCGCGCTTAAGCGGCCCATAGCCACCGGTAGAGTAAGAGAGCAGTAAGGCATTTTGCGGCACGGTGACGCTGGCATAGAGCTGACGCCACTTGCGCATTGGAAACTGGGCAATATCCGGTATGCCAGGTACAAAAGCACCGCTTTGCACGGTGCTGGCACCAGGTCCTTGTAGTACTCGCTGGGCACGTCGAGAGAGCTGAATATCTGTTTTGACAACACTGGGGGCTATCGGCTTCGACGTCCAAGTGCCTTGTCCATGGGCCGTTTTCAATAACTGCTCGTCAAGTAACGTACCTATCGCCAGGGCCAGGGTTTGGCGCGCAACGTTGATCGACTCTGCCAGCGCCCGGTGGGAGGGTAATCGAAATCCCGTAGGCCACTGGTGGGTGATGGCTTGGCGTAACGCCTGCTCAATTCGCACCTGTTTACTCAGCCGCTCAGGTTGGAGTGCATAAAGTTGTACAAATTGGTGCAAGACTTGCTTGCGATCCATGGCGGGCCTCTATCTTTTGCGCTAAGTCCGCAACTGCGGGGTGTCTGGACGAAAGTAGTATATAAAAATCGCACTTCATTGGTGCGTTTGAAAAGTGGTCTAGTCGAACATAAAAGTGGTGCATTCGTATTCTTAACGTCGCCTGCTAGCGTGTCGCCATTCCGTTAGCCGGGATCAGGATACTGCTCCTCAGAGCGTTAATGACAACATCCAATAACTTGCAGGACTCTGTGCTATGACCACACCCTCTTCTGAACAGGATAAGCTCGTCCGGGTACTAGCCCGTGGCGACGTACTAGCCCTTGCCTTTGGTGCAATGATTGGTTGGGGCTGGATTGTACTCACCGGTACCGCCATTCAATCAGCTGGCAGCATCGGTGCTATTTTAGCGTTTATCATTGGTGGTTTAGCGATTGTTCTCGTCGGTCTTACCTATGCGGAGCTGGCGTCGGCGATGCCTAAGGTAGGCGGCGAGCATGTTTACAGCTATCGCGCCTTAGGCCATTTGCCCTCATTTCTGTGTACCTGGGCGATTATTTTAGGCTACTTGAGTGTCGTCGCTTTTGAAGCGGTAGCACTGCCTACAGTGATTGAGCACCTAGCACCAAATTATGCGGTAGGCCACTTATGGACCATCGCCGGGTGGGAAGTTAAGGCCACCTGGGTAGCCGTTGGTGTGGGCGGCTCTCTCGCTATGATGATTATCAATTACTTTGGTGTTACCACCGCCGCTTTGCTGCAAAAGGTGGTGACTAGCTTAATTCTGCTAGTAGGCGTTCTATTTATCACCGGCGCGCTGTTTGAAGGTGAAACCATCAACATGATGCCGCTGTTTACCCAAGCGGACACGGGTGTTGTCGCCGGTATTGTTGCCGTGTTAGTGATGGTGCCGTTCCTATTCGTAGGTTTCGATGTTATTCCCCAAGCCGCCGAAGAGATCAACTTGCCTTACAAGGCTATCGGCAAAGTGCTGATGATGTCCGTCATTCTGGCAGTAGTGTGGTATGCGCTGATTATTCTGGCCACTAGCCTCGCGCTAAACAACACTGAACTGGCTGCTAGCACGCTCAGTGTGCCTGATGCGATGGGCAGCTTGTTTAATGCGCCTTGGGCCAGCAATTTAATGGTACTGGCCGGTATCGCGGGCATTATCACCAGCTGGAACGCCTTCTACATTGGTGGCTCTCGCGCTATTTATGCCTTGGCTAAAGCAGGCATGTTGCCAGCACCGTTCGCTAAGCTACACCCGCGCTACAAAACCCCCACTAACGCAATTTTCCTGATGGGTTTCCTGTCGAGTATAGCGCCATTCTTCGGCCGTCCGGCACTGGTATGGATCGTTAATGCCGGTGGTCTAGGTATCGTGATTGCTTATCTGTTTGTTGCGATCTCCTTTGTGGTGTTGCGCGTTCGTGAGCCGGAGATGCCGCGTCCGTTCCGTATTCGTAACGGCAAATTGTGCGGCACGCTCGCGATTATACTTTCGTTCGGGATGGCGTGCCTTTATCTGCCGGGAAGCCCAGCGGCACTGAGTGGTGCTGAGTGGTCAATTTTTGCAGGTTGGTCATTGCTTGGCGTCGCTCTCTATATCCATGCGCTGCGCACCTACGGCCGCGCCTACAGCGATCAACACATGATGGCTGACCTGTAAGCCGTTCAAACCGTTTTAAGGAGCACGCGATGAGCTTTATCGAAAAGTGGTTACACGATGCAGTACCCACCCTGGTGGGTGGCGAGTGGCGCAAGGGCCAGCAGACCTTTGCCGTCGATAACCCCGCAACCGGCGAAACGATTGCCCGGGTTGCCGACTTAGGCGCTGATGACGCCCGCGACGCAGTGGCCGCGGCGTATGCCGCCGGGCCAGCTTGGCGAGCAACGCCAGTGAAACAGCGCTCGGCATTGCTGCGCCGCTGGTTTGATCTGATCAATGAACACGCCGACGACCTCGCCCGCTTGATGACCTTAGAGCAGGGCAAGCCGCTGGCGGAAGCCAAAGGTGAAGTGACTTACGGCGCCTCATTTATTGAGTTTTTCGCTGAAGAAGCCAAGCGTATGGCCGGGGAAACCCTGCCTAGCCACGGCGCGGACAAGCGCTTAATGGTGCTGCGCGAGCCGGTCGGCGTGGTGGCAGCGATTACCCCGTGGAACTTCCCGCTGGCGATGATTACCCGCAAGTGCGCCCCGGCCTTGGCCGCGGGCTGCACCGTGGTGATTAAGCCCGCCGAAGCTACGCCGTTAACCGCGTTGGCGACAGCTTACTTGGCGCTTGAAGCAGGCCTGCCAGCCGGCACCATTAACGTGATTACCGCCTCAAAACCGGCAGCGGTGGGTGAAGTGCTCACCACCGACGCTCGAGTGCGTAAAGTCTCGTTTACTGGCTCGACCCCAGTGGGTAAACACCTGCTCGCCCAGTGCGCGAGCACGGTGAAGAAAACCGCCATGGAACTGGGCGGCAACGCGCCGTTTATCGTCTTTGATGACGCTGATGTGGACGCTGCTGTAGAAGGGGCGATTGCCTCAAAATTCCGTAACGCCGGGCAAACCTGCGTGTGTACCAACCGCTTCCTGGTACAGGACGGTGTTTACGACGCGTTCGTCAGCAAACTGACCGAGCGTGTTAGCGCGCTGAAGGTCGGCGATGGTTTAACAGAAGGCAGCACCATCGGCCCGCTGATTAACCAAGCGGCGGTAGAAAAAGTGCAGCGCCACGTAGACGACGCGGTAAATCATGGCGCGCGACTGCTCTGTGGTGGTAAGCCCCACGCCGCAGGCGAGCGCTTCTTTACCCCCACGGTGCTTGCTGACGTAACCACCCAGATGGCGGTGGCCGATGAAGAAACCTTCGGCCCCGTCGCGCCAGTGTTCCGTTTCCATCGTGATGAAGAAGCGATTGCCATGGCCAACGATACCCCGTTTGGCTTGGCGGCCTACTTCTACGCCACGGGCTACCGCCGTATCTGGCACACCATGGAGCAGTTGGAATACGGCATGGTTGGTGTCAATGAAGGGTTGATTTCTACCGAGCTGGCGCCGTTTGGCGGCGTGAAAGAGTCTGGGTTGGGGCGTGAAGGTTCCCACCACGGGTTAGATGAGTTTACTGAACTGAAATACGTCTGCGTTGGCGGTCTATAAGGAAAACGATGATGAATAACCAAGAATTGAACGAACTGAAAAATCGCTACGTGGCCAACGGTGCCGCCACGCCGACAACCCAGTTTGCCGAGCGCGCTGAAAACGCCGAGTTATGGGATGCCGACGGCAACCGCTGGATCGACTTCGCGGGCGGTATTGGCGTGCTGAACCTGGGCCACCGCCACCCGAAAATCGTTGCCGCCGTTGAAGCGCAGCTTAAAAAAGTCATGCACACCAGCGCGGCGGTGATCTCCTACGCCCCTTACGTGCAGCTGTGCCAAAAACTTTGTGAACTGACGCCGGTGCGTGGCCCCGAGCGTAAAGCAATGCTGGTTAATACCGGTGCGGAAGCGCTGGAAAACGCCGTGAAGATCGCCCGCGCGGCGACTGGTCGTACAGGCATTATCACGTTCGATGGTGCTTTCCACGGCCGTACCATGATGACGCTGGCCATGACCGGCAAGGTACTGCCCTATAAGAACGACTTCGGCCCCATGCCGGGTGATGTGTTCCGCGCGCCGTTCCCCAACCCGCTGCACGGCATCAGCGAAGAAGCATCGCTAGACGCTATTCGCACGCTGTTCAAAACCGATATTGCCCCGCATCGTACGGCGGCCATCGTGATTGAGCCGGTACAGGGCGAAGGCGGTTTCTACATCGCCTCACCGGATTACCTGAAAGCGCTACGTGCGCTGTGTGACGAGCACGGTATTCTGCTGATCGCCGACGAAGTGCAGTCTGGCTTTGCCCGTACCGGCAAGCTGTTTGCACTCGAACATAGCGGTATTGAAGCGGACATCCTCACCACCGCCAAGAGCCTGGCGAACGGCATGCCGCTATCGGCGGTTGTGGGTAGTGCCAAAGTGATGGACGCCTCTGGCCCCAACTCCCTGGGCGGCACTTACAGCGGTAACCCGCTCTCTTGCGCAGCGGCGTTAGCGGTGATTGAGGTAATCGAAGAAGAAAATATCCTGGCGCGCAGCGAACAGATGGGCAAAATGCTGGCCGAGCGTTTTGCGGTGTGGGAAGCGCGTTTCCCTGCCGTTGCCCACGGCCGCCAGCTAGGCGCTATGGCTGCCTTTGAACTGCTCAACAGTGAAGGTAAGCCTGATACAGCGCTCACCGGCGCCCTTTGTGCCAAAGCCCGAGAGAAAGGCCTGATCCTGCTCTCCTGTGGTTTCTACGGCAACAGCATCCGCATTCTGGTGCCGTTAACCGTCTCTTCTGCAGTATTGGAAGAGGGCTTGAGCATTATCGAGGAGTCTCTGGAAGCACTTAGTTAAGCCGTCCTTCTAGGCATCACCCAGCCCGTCATCGCCAAACAGTGAAAGCTGTTGGCGATTGGCGGGTTTTGTTTTTTTAGCGCGCTTAGCAGGAGGCCGCCGCTGACTGGCGAGCTTATCCACAATGGCTTGGCTGGATTCCCTGGCCTCTGGCGTGCGTCTTAGTTCGTATAGCATCTTTTTCCAGTACCGCGCTTCGGCTTCAAAATCGTTGGGGATGGGGTAGTCGACGCCCGGTTGAAAGCCGAACCGCTGGCGTAGGCTTTCGGGTAGTGCCCAGGGCTTAGCGCGCCATTCCAAGGGCAGGGGCGCTAGTTCTGGCACCCAGCGGGCGACGAACTCGCCTGTGGGGTCGTTATCTTCCGCTTGCTTGATCGGGTTATATACCCGCAGCGCGTTAGTGCCTGTGGCGCCTGCTTGCATCTGCACCTGGGGGTAGTGAATGCCCGGTTCGAAGTCGGTAAACAGACGTGCCAAGTGCAGCGCGGGTTCATGCCAGTGCAGCCCCAGGCCGAAGGTGGCGTGGGAGATCAGCATGGCGCGCATGCGAAAGTTAAGCCAGCCGGTAGCGATAAGACTACGCATACAGGCATCGACTAGCGGCACGCCGGTTTGGCCGTTCTTCCAGGCAATGAGGTTGGGGTGGCTGGGATCGCGCTCCCGCAGGCCGCGCAGCGCCGGGTGCAGCGTTTGATGCTCGATGTTTGGCTCACTTTCTAACTTTTGAATAAAGTGGCAGTGCCAGTAAAGTCGCGAGGTGAAGGCGCGTAGTGAGCGGGCCCAGGCGGTATCGTCGGCATGCTTCTGCCGCTGACGGCGTAACGACTGGACAACTTCGCGCATGGAAAGCGTGCCCCAGGCCAAATGCGGTGAAATCCGTGAGCCAAACTCCCACGCTAACAGCGGCTTAGACAGCGAGCCGCGATAACGCCGCCCGCGTGCTTGCACAAAACTACGCCACAGTGCGCGGCCTTCGTTGCGCCCGCCCCGCTGGCGCTGGGGGCAAGGTGTGGTATCAAATCCCAGCGTCAAGGTAGGTAGCTGCTCAACGTTAAGGTGGTGAAAGGCTTCCCAGCCTGGGGCTGCTTGGGCGCTTTGCGGCGCGTGGCAGGTCGGGGCAGACATCAGCGTTTCCCAGTGGCTCTCCCAACGGGTTTGGTGCCCAGAGCGGCTGCTAAGTCCTCGTACTACACCGTGCTGGCGGGCTTCCCGCCAAGCTACACCGTTGGTTTGGCACCAAGCATGCACCTGTTTATCCCGCTCAAAGCTCCAGGCGTTGCCCGTTTCCTGATGAGAGTGAAGGGCAATGTGGCCGTAGTGAGCTTTTAGGGCGTTCAGCAAATCGACAATATCACCTTGCCAAATACATAGCGGTAGGCCAATGGCCTCCAGTGCGTTGGAAAGGTCGATTAGAGCGTCAGCGGCAAACTGCCAGTGGCGCAGGGCGCTATCAGGCGTTTGCCACTGGCCAGGTTCAATCGCAAAAACAGGCAGCACAGGGCCAGCCGCCGATGCACTGGAAAGCGGCGCATGATCATGAATGCGCATATCGCGTTTGAACCAAACGACCTGGATGGGTGCCTTAGCCATGCCGTATCCTGATGGTTGGGGTTTGCTCGGCATAACGCCTATTTCCCATAGAGCTTATTTGCCATAGAACTTATTTTTCATACCGCTTATTCGTCATAAAACCATGACGTTACCATCAAGGGATAGACGTCGTAAGCGGCAGGCCGCTACGCTAGCGTGTTAGACAAACTCAATAGGAGAGAGTGCATGTATATCGCCATGAACCGTTTTCGGATTGCCCCGGGCCGCGAAGAGGATTTTTTAGAGGTGTGGCGCAACCGCGATTCTCATTTGGATGAAGTGCCGGGCTTTCAACAATTCCAAATGCTGCAGGGTGAAAGTCAGGAAGATCACACCGTGTTTATCTCCCACAGTGTATGGGAATCGGAAGAAGCCTTCCGCGCCTGGACCAAGTCAGAAGCGTTCCGCAAGGCTCATGCTAACGCCAAAGCACCGGAAGGTATCTACCTTGGTCCGCCTAAATTTGAAGGGTACGACGTCGTGCTATAAAGAGAGGGCTACCGCACGTTTAACCCCGTGCGGTAGCGCAGAGCCATTTAGGAAAACTCAGCGGCATTGAGCATTGCGTGCAGCAGCACGTTACAGCCAGCGTGCACATGCTCTGGAGTGGCGCTTTCAATCTCGTTGTGGCTAATGCCGTCCTTGCAGGGAACAAAGATCATTGCAGCGGGGGCGACACGACCGACGAACATGGCATCGTGACCAGCACCGCTAATGATATCCATGTGCGATAGGTTGAGTTGCTCGGCCCCTTCGCGCACTGCATCAACACAGGCTTTATTAAAGTGCTCAGGGGCAAAATCTGCGGTGGGCGTTAATTCATATTCCAGCCCATGACGTTGGCAAATTTCTTCGACCGCCTTCGCTAAGGATTGGCTCATCGAGATTAGAGCTTCTGGCTCCCAGTGGCGCATATCCAGGGTCATTTTGACTTGGCCGGGAATAACGTTACGCGAACCAGGATGAAGCGTCATACAGCCGACAGTACCGCGCCCGTGGGGCTGATGATCCAAGGCAATTTTGTTAAGTGCTTGGGTGACTTCTGCCGCGCCCATCATGGCGTCGCGACGCAGGTTCATTGGCGTGGGACCCGCGTGGGCTTCAAGCCCGGTTAGGGTTAAATCAAACCACTTTTGACCAAGCCCACCGATAACCACGCCGATGGTGGTGTCGGTATCTTCTAAAATCGGCCCCTGTTCGATGTGCGGTTCAAAGTAAGCTTTAATCTCACTTGGCGAGACCTCATCGCTACCACGATAGTGAATGGCATCCAGTGCATCACTCACTGTGACGCCATCAGCGTCGGTGCGCGCCATCATGGCGTCAAATTCAAGCACGCCAGTAAACACCCCAGAACCCATCATGCAGGGAGGGAAGCGACAACCCTCTTCGTTAGTCCACGCAACGACTTCAATGGGCGATTTTGTAGTGATGTTGTGTTCATTAAGCGTTCGGATCACTTCTAGACCGGAAAGCACCCCAAAACAGCCGTCGTATTTGCCACCAGTTGGCTGGCTATCCAAGTGGCTGCCCGCCATGACGGTTTTGGCTGTTGGATCGCTGCCTTCCCGGCGGGCAAAAATATTACCGATATTATCAATGCGGATGGTGCAGCCTTCTGCACGACACCACTGGATAAATAGATCACGTCCCTGTCGGTCAAGGTCCGTCAGCGCCTGACGATTAACGCCGCCCTTAGCCGTCGCGCCCAGCGTTGCCATTTCCATCAACGATTGCCAAAGACGGTCACTGTCGGTGCGTAAAGTGGCTAGCACAGTATTCGGTTCTACAAGCGAGTTCATGAGCATTCCTTTATGAGTTAGCACATATAAAGCTGGCGGCTGACCGTTTTTATTAATTTGTTATCTGCCAGCGTAGAGATAAACGTCTGCTTGTTACGTATAAATTCTCTAACGTGAACACAAGAAAAGCGTAATTTTATAAACATGTTCAGTGGCGCATGCTGAGGCTATGTCTCATAGCGATGGAGCTGGACACCATGTTTGGCCTACAAAACAACACGACCCCTCAGGCGTTTATTGACGAAGAAAACGCTTCTCCCAGCGTGCTTAATCAGCACTTTTGGATGCCGTTTAGCGCTAACCGTGATTTCCGTGCCAACCCGCGCATGATTACTGGCGCGGAAGGGCGCTATTACATCGATGACCAGGGCCGTAAGCTGTTTGATTCACTCTCTGGCTTATGGACCTGCGGCGCGGGCCACAATCGTGAAGAGATCCAGAAAGCGGTGGCGGCGCAGTTGGGTACCCTCGACTTTGCGCCAGGCTTTCAAATTGGTCATCCGCTGGCGTTTAAGTTGGCGGAAAAAGTGGCGAGCCTTACACCTGCTGGCTTGGATCATGTGTTTTTCACTAACTCTGGTTCAGAAGCCGCTGATACCTCTGTCAAAATGGCCAAGGCCTACTGGCGGCTAAAAGGTAAGCCCGAGAAGACACGCATGATTGGCCGTGCCAAGGGCTATCACGGGGTGAACATTGGTGGCACCAGCCTGGGTGGTATCGGTGGCAATCGTAAACACTACGGCCAATTGATGGACGTAACGCATCTGCCGCACACGCTGCAGGCAGGTCACACCTTCACCCGTGGTCAAGCCGAAACCGGCGCTGAACTTGCTGATGCGCTGCTTGATCAAATCGCCCTGCACGATGCATCCACCATTGCGGCGGTGATCGTTGAGCCGATGTCTGGCTCTGCTGGGGTGATTGTGCCGCCCAAAGGCTATCTGGATCGGCTGCGCGAAATCTGTACCGCCCACGATATTTTGCTGATATTCGATGAGGTAATCACTGCTTTTGGTCGCAGTGGCGCAACCACCGGCGCAGAAGCGTTTGGTGTTACGCCGGATATCATGAACGTTGCCAAGCAGATCACCAACGGCGCTATTCCTATGGGCGCGGTGATTGCTTCCAGTGAAATTTTCGACACTTTTATGCACGCTGGCGGCGCCCAACACGCTATTGAGTTTCCTCACGGTTACACCTACAGCGCCCACCCTGTCGCTTGTGCGGCTGGCTTAGCGGCACTCGAAATGATGGAGCGTGACAACTTCCCCGCTCAGGTAAGTGCTATCGCGCCCGCTTTTGAGCAAAAGCTGCACGCTCTAAAAGGCCGCAATCACATTGTTGATATTCGTAACTATGGCTTAGCGGGTGCACTTCAATTGGCGCCCCGAGATGGCGACCCCACCATTCGCCCTAGGGATGCCCATTTAGCCTTGTGGGAAGCTGGGTTTTACGTGCGCTATGGCGGCGACACGCTGCAGTTCGGCCCTCCGTTTGGCTCCACAGACGCTGAGTTAGAGCGGCTGTTTGATGCCGTTGCCACCACCCTGGATTCGTTGGCATAACCGACTGACCTAAATTTCAGAGAGTTTAAATATGAGTGTTGTTTCCCATCTAATTAACGGTGAATTAATCGACAGCCAGCGCACGCTGGACGTGACCAATCCCTCAACGGGTAAAGTGATTCGCCAAGTGGCGGACGCCAGCGCCGCCGACGTAGAGCGGGCTATTGCCGCCGCCCAAGCTGCGTTTCCCGCTTGGCGAGATACGCCACCAGCTAAGCGCGCCCAAGTGATGTACCGCTTCAAGCAATTGCTTGAGGAACACGCCGACCGCTTGGTGCAACTGGTCAGTGAAGAGCACGGTAAAACCCCTGAAGATGCGATGGGTGAACTGAAGCGCGGAATCGAAAATGTCGAGTATGCCTGCGGTGTACCAGAGCTACTAAAAGGTGAGTATTCCCACAACGTCGGGCCGGGCATTGATGCATGGTCGAATTTCCAGCCCTTGGGCGTAGTGGTGGGCATTACGCCGTTTAACTTTCCTGCCATGGTGCCGCTGTGGATGTATCCGATGGCGATTGCTTGCGGCAACACCTTTATTCTCAAGCCTTCGGAAAAAGATCCTTCGGCGGCGATGGCGGTAGCCGAGCTGTTGCAAGAAGCAGGGTTGCCAAAAGGCGTGATGAATGTGGTGCACGGTAGTCGCGAAGCGGTGGAAACGCTGCTGGATGCTAAGGCTGTTAAAGCTATTTCATTTGTTGGCTCAACGCCGGTAGCAGAAACTATCTATTCTCGTGGTTCGGCCGCTGGTAAACGCGTGCAGGCTTTGGGTGGGGCGAAGAACCATGCCGTGGTGCTTCCAGACGCCGATTTGGAAAACGCCGCCAATACACTGATGGGGGCGGCTTACGGAAGTTGTGGTGAGCGCTGCATGGCGATTTCGGTGGCGGTGTGCGTGGGTGACGAGACGGCAGATCGTCTAGTTGAAACGCTGCTGCCTAAAATTGCTGAGCTCAAGGTGGGGCCGGGAACCGATAAAGGCTTGGATATGGGCCCGCTGGTGACGGCAGAGCACCGTGACAAGGTATTGGGCTATATCGAAGACGGCGTAAAGGCAGGCGCGTCGCTAGTGGCCGATGGCCGTGAGCTGAAAATCGCGGGTCATGAAGACGGCTATTTCGTCGGCGGTTGCCTGTTCGATAACGTCACTGCTGAGATGCGCATTTACCAGGAAGAGATTTTCGGGCCAGTGCTGTGCGTGGTACGGGTCGGCAGCCTAGATGACGCTATGCAATTGATTAACGACCATGAATACGGCAATGGCACCTGCCTGTTTACTCGCGATGGCGAGGCTGCTCGACGCTTCACCGATGGCATTGAAGTGGGCATGGTGGGTGTTAACGTGCCGCTTCCTGTGCCGGTGGCCTACCACAGCTTTGGCGGCTGGAAGCGCTCGTTATTTGGCGACCTTCATGCCTACGGCCCCGACTCTGTGCGCTTCTATACCCGCCGAAAAGCGGTTTCCCAGCGCTGGCCTTCGGTGAGCGAAGCCACACGTGCCGAGTTTTCGTTTCCCACTAACCAACGTTGACGCCGTAGGCTAACTACGCCATCTTCTCTGCACCACTGCTTAGCGGTGGTGCATTTTTTGTGTGCGTATCTTAGTCGTAAAGGGACGAGCAGCGTGGCGAGAACACAGGACGAAATTCGGCAAACCAACGTAAAAAAGATTCTTCTGGCGGCTGAGCAATTGTTTGCTGAAAAAGGCTATGCCGGAGCGTCGATGGGGGAAATTGCCCAGCTGGCTGATCTGCCAAAATCCAACGTGCACTACTATTTTTCCACTAAAAAGGCGCTTTACCAGGAAGTGCTGCTAGCGCTGCTGGAAATCTGGAAACAGGACGCGCTGTGCTTTGAGCTTTACGACGACCCGCGAGTGGTGCTTTCTACCTACATTCGCGCCAAAATGACCCATTCCCGCTACCGTGCTCACGGCTCGAAAATCTGGGCGGCGGAAGTGATGCAGGGCGCACCCATTCTAAAAGAGCGCCTGCGCGATAACTTATACGAATGGGCCAAATTGAAAGAGTCGAAAATTCGCGAATGGGTCGAGTCCGGCCAAATTAACCCCGTTGAACCCTCTTATCTGCTTTATATGATTTGGGCATCGACCCAGCACTACGCTGACTTCGACTACCAAATTTATCTGCTTAACGACGATAAACCCTTAGACGATCTGCAATTCGAAAAAGCCGTGCAGTCGGTAACCTCGGTCATCTTGCGGGGGATTGGATTGACGGCGTGAGCAGCACTCATCTAAATCAGTGACAGCCACGATCAACACAAAATCAAACTCCCCCGTTACTTGATAGCACTGCTTTTACAGCGTAATAGACGATACGCTGCTGATCTTAATGCTCGGGGCGGATATAGCAGGCATCTTGCGGGCACGGCTCTTTTTTGCGGTTATTGTTACCGCGATAATTGCCCATTCGCCCAAAGCTGCGGTGAAGAATAAATCACCTCATCATCGACCCAGGTGATTAAATTCACCCCTACCCACGATGACTGCCTTGCCGCCCACATTGACATAGCCAGACTTAATCTCACCATTGGCGGCGGTGTGGATAACGCTGGGTCGCCCCATTTCAACACCTTGGTGAATCTTGCAGTGCAGGGGCTCTGGCTTGAGTGACGCTAAATAGCCGGTTAAAGCTGCTGCGGCGCTGCCAGTGGCGGGGTCTTCGCAAATACTGGCGTGCATGGAGAACATGCGGCTCCGTACAATTGTCTCTTCGTTGTCTCGTTGTTCCATCACATAAAGGTATATCTGCTCAGTGCCGCTGCGCGTAACGGCATCCGCCCATACTGCACCGGCGATCTGTATGTGCTCAAGGGCTGCTAGGTCAGCTAGTTCAATAAGGTGAAAGGGCAGCCCGAAAGAGGCAATGATGGGATCGCCAATGACTTGGTGAATATCCAGCCCCAGAAGCTCAACGGCAGTGAGGCGATCAATCGTGCTGCCCGAGACCATGACGGGCTGGGCGGTCTTAAACGTTGCTCCCTCTTTTTCATAATCAACCGCTAACTCGCCGACAGGTGGCTGTAGCACCATGCCTTGCTCGCGGTTGACGAGGTTTAACTCCGCTAGTAGATGCGCGGTACCTACCGTGGGGTGGCCGGCAAACGGCAACTCAGCCGTCGGTGTGAATATCCGCATAGGGTAGTGATTCACCTTCGTCGCCGCGCCTAAAAATACTGTTTCCGCTAGGTTAAGTTCATTGGCAATTGCTTGCATAGTGCTGGTTTCAAGCTCACCGGCATCTAAAAAAACTGCCAACTGATTGCCCGAAAAAGGCTTATCGGTAAACACATCCAACAGGTAATACTCAGCGGCTTTCATATGGCCCCCTTTTGAATGATGAGTGCTGCCAAAATGGTTTACATCCTTCTTTTTGCGCCTGGGTGCGAGTGATTCCAATATCTTCTAGCAGTCGGTCATCGAGGGTTAGTAACTGGCGGCGGCTACGACGGCGCTGATGATAGTGGCGTAACTGGCAGCGAAACTGGGCGAGACTGAAGCGTGGCATAGCGGTTCTCCTTGATGGCGATGTGCTCCACCAGATTACGCAGGCGTGCTGTTGCAATACAGATATAGGCTTTTCTATTTTTAAGATACAGATGGCCTGTGTTATACCTCTGTATGCTTGCTGGGCAGGGAATCTGTATTGTTTTTAAAACGTCTTCAAGCGCGTCTTCAAGAATGCTTCGAAGAGCGATTTTAAAAGCGTTTCAAAGATCGAGGGCTGGCGTTATGACGCGCTACGAAGAGGTCGCTTGTATTTTGCGGGAACGAGTTGAGCACGGTATTTATCGCGTGGGTGATCGCCTGCCTTCTATTCGAGCGGTATGCCAGGAGTTTGATGTCAGTATCTCGACGGCTCAGGAAGCTTATCGGCAACTGATGGATGTGTCGCTGATCGAATCACGGCCGAAATCGGGCTACTTTGTACTTCCAAGCAGAGTGCCTGCGGTGCTGCCATCTGTCTCTCGTCCTGCGCAGTGCCCACTGGATGTCTCCCAGTGGGATCAAGTATTAGAGTTGGTCGCTACACAGCGTGACGATAGTCGGCTGTTGCTTGGGCGCGGTGTGCCAAATCTGGCTTACGAAACGCTTAAGCCGCTGTCGAAAATACTGGCGGGGCTGCATCGTAAGAACGATCTGAATGGCTTTAACTACGACAAACTGAGTGGTAGTCCCGAGCTGCGTCAGCAGGTGGCGCGCTTGGCCATTGCCTCCGGTTGTCTGCTGCATCCGGATGACATCATGATCACCACCGGCTGCCAGGAGGCATTGTCGATAGCGCTGCGCACCCTTACTCAGCCTGGCGATGTGGTGGCTGTGGACTCACCCAGCTTTTACGGCACCATGCAAATCTTAAAAGCCAATGGCCTAAAAGCGTTGGAGATTCCTACTGATCCACAAACCGGTATCAGTTTGGAAGCATTGGAAATGGCGTTGGAGCAGTGGCCGATCCGTGCCATACAGGTCACCCCGACGTATAACAATCCGCTGGGCTACACCATGAGCGAGGCGCGCAAAAAGGCGCTGTTTCAACTCGCCCAACGCTTCGACGTGGCCATCATTGAAGACGATATCTACGGTGATCTCGCCTATACCCACCCAAGGCCGTTGACGGTGAAGTCTTTCGATGACGATGGGCGGGTGTTGTTGTGCAGCGGTTTTTCTAAAACGGTGGGGCCTGGGCTGCGGGTGGGCTGGCTGGCGCCGGGGTGTTATCGGGATAAGGCGCTGCATATGAAGTATGTCTCTACCGGTGCCTCGGCCACATTGCCGCAGTTGGCGGTGGCGGAGTTTGTTGCCAAAGGCCACTACGAGCGTCACCTTCGCCATGTTACCCGCCAATATCAGCGCCAACGGGACATCATGATCAACTGGGTGCAGCGCTATTTCCCAAAAGGTGCGGGCATTAGCTATCCGCAAGGCAGTTTTTTGCTATGGGTGGAGTTACCCGCCTTGGTGGATTGTGTTCGCCTTAATGAGCGCTTGGCTCAGCGAGCCATCCATGTGGCTCCTGGCTCGCTTTTTTCAGCCTCGGGAAAGTTTCGCCAGTGTTTACGACTGAACTACGCCTTTACGCTAACACCGGCCATTGAAGATGCCGTGCGCACCGTGGGAGAGCTTGCCACCGAGATGGTGGAGGAGGCACAGCAGCATGAGGTGGCGCTGAAGTAAGCATTGTTTGCTATCGCTAAGTTAAAACGCCTCTTGAGCGGTACGCCATACGCACATGCCGATGAAGTAAACGGATGCAATGCCCCATCCCCATAGTGCCCAAGCGGCATGTTCGGGGCTGGAGAGCACCAGTGACGTTGTACAGGCGCACCATAATAGCGTGACGGCGATATTGAGAGGCATGAACTGACGAACACGAAATGGATGCAGGAACTTCATCTTAGTCACGGTAAGAATGGCTAGAAAAACGATAGACGCAAAGGTGATGAAGGGCGGTAAATCGAGAATATAAAAATAGGCTGCAGTAATGTTCCAGGCAGCAGGAAAGCCAACAAAGTAATTATCCTGGCTTTTCATATTAGTGTTGCAGAAACAGAACATCGATGACAGCAGAATGATAAACACTGACAGCAATTCGAAATTGGGCGGTAACTCGATAAAGAAGTAAATAAACAGAGCGGGAATAAATGCCCAGGTTAGATAATCGATGACCATATCAAGCGTCGAGCCATCGAAGTGGGGCAGGATGGTTTTTACTTCATACTTGCGTGCCAGAGTGCCATCGAAACCATCGACCATCATCGCTGCGCCAAGCCATAGTAAGCAGGCGACTGGATTGTTGTCGATCAGCGAGAGCAGCGCCATCGTGCCGAGCAGTACGCCGCTGGCAGTAAATATGTGCACGCTCCAAGCCTTATATATCGAAGCGCGGGATTCTGTGTGCGAAGAGAGCGTTTGGACCACGTTGACCCCATTGGGAACGTGATGTCCCCTTGCTGTTCGGTGTATAGATGAGCGTGTAAAAACCATACCCTACTACAAGAAGCCAATCACCGAATACGTAGACCGACCATCTGGGCATGGCGCGTTTGTGCAAAAAGTATAGTGTCTTGTACCTCTATTGCGACATTGGTCGTTGAAATTGCTGCCTAGCCTGTTCGACTTGCTCTCGAGTGATGCACGTCAGCGAGTGATCATTGAGTAGCCCCATTGCCTGCATAAACGCAAACGCAGTGGTTGGGCCAACGAATTTCCAGCCGCGCTTTTTCAACTCTTTAGCAAGTGCTATAGATTCAGGCGAGGTGGTTTGAGTTTGTGGTAGTGCTAATTCGGTAGGTTCATAGCGCCAGAAGAACGCAGCTAGCGAACCTTCCTGCGCGACCATTTCCAGTGCCCGCTGCGCATTATTAATCACCGCTTCGATTTTTCCGCGATGGCGAATAATGCCTGCGTCCTGCAGCAAGCGCTGCACATCCTCTTCGCCAAAGCGGGCAACGTGATGGAAGTCAAAGTGATGGAAGGCAGCGCGAAAGTTCTCGCGTTTGTTGAGAATGGTGCGCCAGCTCAAGCCTGACTGAAAACTTTCCAGGCAGAGCTTTTCGAATAACCGCTGGTCGTCAACCACTGGAAACCCCCACTCGTTGTCATGGTAGGGCAGAAATTCGGCGGCACCGCCACACCACTGGCAGCGTGGAAGATTATCTGGGGCAATAAAGTCAGGCATAGCAGTATCTCATTTCGTAGTACTTCTACTGTATTCCATTGGCGATACGTTGTTTACTGAATGTTTGATAGATCCGTTATGGAAAGATCCGTGATGGAAAGATCCGTGATGGGAAGTAGCCAGTCCACTACGTAATACGTTCAGGAGGTAGCACTATGACCAAGATTCGCGCAGCGACCATTCATGATCTTGATGCTTTAACCGAGCTATTAGACGGCTATCGGCAGTTCTATAGTCAGCCGAGTGATATCGGTGCTGCGCGTGATTTCTTGCGTCAGCGCTTTGGGCAGGCGGACTCTCGTATCTTAGTTAGTGAAACCAGTGACGGTAACCTCACTGGTTTCGTGCAACTTTATCCTGGAGTTTCCACGGTGGGCTTGAATGCCCGTTGGACGCTAAATGATCTTTTTGTGTTGCCGGAGTGTCGCGATAAGGGGACGGGTAGGGCGTTGATGGAAGCCGCCACCCAGCTGGCTCGTGAGCATGGTGTCGCGCGCTTGATACTCATGACTCAGGTAGAGAACGAGCGTGCCCAACAGCTATATGAATCATTAGGCTGGCAGCGCAACACGGCGTTTTACGGTTATTTGCTGGATATCAAATAACGGAAATGATGACTAATGAGCAGTCATCTTCTGAAGTATTAGCACTCATATATCGACGAAGCGTGCCGAGCCCGGCGTTCAGCCGGGCTCAAACGACAGAGACCTAATTGCAATATAGGTTTAATTGCAGCTGCAACATAGGCTTAAGCGTTGCTTAGTTTGCGCGCTCGGTGCAGATTTTCCATCGTATTCAGACACGCTTGGGCGGCCTCTTTCCCTTTGGTTACAAAGTGCTGGGTGTAGAAGTCGTGGTGAGTGCTGTGCTCATGGAAGTGGTGTGGTGTTAAGACGACCGAGATAATCGGTACTTGCGTATCTAACTGCACGCGCATTAAGCCATCAATGACCGCATTGGCGACAAAGTCGTGGCGATAAATGCCGCCGTCTACCACAAAGCCTGCCCCGACAATGGCGCCGTAGCGGCCACTTTCGGCGAGTACCTTTGCCTGGAGAGGGATTTCGTAAGCACCTGATACGGTGAAGGTGTCCACTTGTTCGGCGTTAAGACCGCAGCGTTGTACTTCAGTGATAAATGCTTCATAGGCCTTCTCGACAATATCTTGATGCCAGTGGCCTTGAATAAACGCGATACGCTGAGCCGTGGTGTGGGTTGAAAGCGTTAGCGGGAATGTCTGATTCATGGTCATTCTCTTGGATAAGTTGTACCAGAATCAGGGCATGCGGAACCGGTCGTCAGGCAACCGCAAAAGGTGGCTGAAGCCACTTTTTAAGTTGCGTGTCTAAGGTGCCGTTCTCTTTCATCCGGACTATCACCGTCGGCTTCGGCTTTTCACCGAATCTGCTGACCTCAAGAAATAAAAAAATCACCTTGAGCGCTCGCGGGCTTAGATGACAAAAATTTATTCAGTCATCATCACCGCCGGTGGGGACTTTCACCCCGCCCTGAGAACTTTGCTGACTATCAGCCCGGCTATATTACGCTTTTTCTAAATACCAAGCCACGGGGGCGTGGTGATCTTAGCGGGTTCGCGCTGCATGATGATCTCGCCGTGGCGAACAGAAAGTAGCACCTCGCCCTGGGTGCGCAGCACGCTGTAGTCATCTTCACCTTCTAGCAGGTTGAAACTAGCGGGTTTGCCGACCTCGATACCGTAACGCGCTTCAATATTGAGTGTGCGAGCGCTGTTGTCAGTGATAAGCGACAGCGCCTGGCTGAAATCCTGATAGCCCATCATATGGCAGATATGCAGGCCAAAATCGAGCGTTCGTAGTAGCTTGCCATTACCTAAGGAATACCAGGGGTCGAAGATGGAGTCCTCGGCAAAGCAGACATTAATGCCCGCTGCGTTTAACTCCTTCACTCGGGTAACACCGCGACGTTTTGGGTAAGTATCAAAGCGCCCCTGCAGGTGAATGCTTTCAGTGGGGCAGGAGACAACGTTGATGCCCGATCGCTTGAGCAGCAGAAACAACTTGGAGCAGTAAGCGTTATCGTAGGAGTGCATTGCCGTAGTGTGGCTAGCGGTCACGCGGTTACCTAAGTCGTTAAACAATGCTTCGCAGGCCAGCACTTCAAGAAAGCGCGAGTTAGGGTCATCTATCTCATCGCAGTGCACATCCACCAAGCGGTCATACTTGATCGCCAGCTCTATCACTCGCTTCATGGAAGCGACACCTAGCTCTCGGGTGTATTCAAAGTGGGGAATGCCGCCGACAACGTCCGCGCCGATCTCCAGCGCCTCTTCCATCAGGCGGTCGCCGCCGGGGTAGGAGAGAAGACCATCCTGCGGAAAAGCGACCACTTGTATATCGATTTTATCTTTCAGTTCATCGCGCAAGGCGCATAGGGTTTTAATGCCGATTAGGCTGGGGTCGCTGGTGTCAGCGTGTGTACGCACAAACTGAACGCCGTTGCCTATCAACAGGTTCAGGGTGTTAAGCGCGCGTTCGCGAATATCCGCTTCGGTGAGCATGGGCTTACGCTCACCCCAACGCTCGATGCCTTCAAACAGCGTGCCGCTTTGATTCCAGCTTGGCTCGCCCGCCGTTAACGCGGCGTCCAAGTGGATATGCGGTTCAATGAACGGTGCGCAAAGCAGCTTGCCGCCTGCATCAATTTGCCCATCCCCTGCCGTTTGTGGCGCGTCTTGAGCGGTGATCGCTGTGAACGTACCGTTCTCAACCTCAAGCCGGTAAAGCTCAGGGCGCTGGCGTAGACGGGCATTAATGATCTGCATGTGCATAGGTAAGCTCTCTCTCATCAAGTGAATGGAAATTTTCTAGTGATGGAAGCAACCTGCATGCCAAGCTTATCCTCTCAAAGCGTTTAGAGTGCGCTCTCCACTAGCAATCCTCGCATTAATGTTTCGATCATGCTCTTGTACTCGTCTGCTAATGAAAATTGCTGCGGGTCTTGAAGCCAGTCAAAACAAATGCCGATTAAAAAGCTATGAAACTGAAGCCGAGCACTCGCAGGGCTAAGGCCCTGGCGTAATTGGCCGCTTAGCTTAGCCTGCTCGAATAGCTGCTCGACCCGTGCTTTTGAGTGCTCTGACAGCTGAGTAATCATACTGATACGAGGATGGTCGTCTTCTAGCTTTTCGCAGCGGTGTAGCACGATGGTCGCGGCGCGTTGCAAGGGCAGGTTATAGCAAATAGCGCTGAGCGCGCTGTGGGCAATTTCTTGCAAGCACTGGGTGGGGGAGTCGCTTAAACGAACCACTGCATCATCGACAATTTCATCAAGCGGCACGCGAACACGCTCTAGTAGGGCATCGAATACTGCCGCTTTATCCTCAAAATGCCAGTAAATCGCACCGCGTGTCACGCCAGCCGCTGTCGCAATATGGGCCAATGTGGTGCGCGACACGCCTTGAGCGAGAAACTGGATTTCTGCAGCGTCAAGAATGGTCTCGCGGGTACGTTCAGCCTCAGCTTTGCGGCGTGACATAGCAGCTCCTAACAAATAAGTGCGCTTATATTGGCATTACTGAATGGCAAAGTCGCCAGTAGGCGATTAGTATACACTTTCACTGACATTCATGAATGTCAGTGAAGTTTTTATGACTGCGTATTGATAACACCGCCGAGGAGTCTGCTGTGCGTAACACTGTGATTCGATTGCTTCCAGCGCTGCTGGTCCTGCTGCTGGCAACAGGTGACGCTTATGCCGAACGCCAGAATGAGCCCCCTCTTCGGCCGGTGAAGCTGATGACATTAGAAACGTCTGGTGCCGCGCTGCAACGACAATTTCCTGCGCGCGTTGAGGCCACCACACGAAGCAATCTATCGTTTCGCATGGCGGGTGAGCTTTTAGAGATTAACGTGAGCCCAGGCCAGCGGGTAACGGAAGGCACCCTAATCGCGCGTATAGATGATCGTAATATGCGGAGTGAATTGGATAGCGCCCGTTCGCGGTTAGAGCTGGCACGGGCAACTCACGAACGAATGCGCTACACCCTGGAGCGCGGTGCGATCAGCCAGGCGCGGTTTGATGAGTCGGAGGCCGAGTTGCGTGCCGCTCGGGCGACCTTTGAACAGGCCGAAGAGCAGCTGGGAAATACCCAGCTGCGCGCCCCTTACGATGGCGTGATTGCCCAGGTGCCGGTAGACAACCGTCAGATTATTCAGGTGCAGGAGACCGTGGCGGTGATTCAGCAGCCAGGGCAGCTTGATGTGGTCTTTCATTTACCGCAGCAAATCGTTCAGCAAATACCGCGCAATGATGAGGTGACACCATTTGAAACGGCGATGGCCTTTGAAGTCCGGTTTGGCAATAGCGAAAAACCTTACCTTGCCCAACTAGCGTCTTATACCACTCAGGCCAGCGCCCAAAGCCTTGCCTATGAGGTAACACTTCGGTTGCCGCAGCCCGACGATATCACGCTGCTCGATGGTATGAGTGCCACCGTGCGGCTTGATTTAGGCCAACTGTTACCAGCGTCCGAACGTCTTGTCTGGCATTTGCCGCCCGACGCGATTGGCTACCTCGGTGAGAACTCAGAGCAGGCGGTAGTGTGGCGCTTTCAAGCACCTGACCGTCTAGAAGCGATACCGGTCGAGGTGGGGCGTTTAACCTCGAAGGGGTTAGAAGTGAGTGGCGAACTAGCCGCGAATGATCGTGTGGTGGCAGCGGGAGCCCATCGTGTCAGCGCCGATATGCGTGTAACTCCGTGGGAAAAGGAACAGGGGCTATAAGATGGTTGATTACTTCTTACGCCACCGAGCCGCGAGTTACTTAATGACCGTGGTGTTGCTAGTGGGTGGGGCGCTTGCTTTCACCGGCATGGGGCAGCTTGAGTTTCCTGAATTCACCATTCGTAATGCACTGGTCACCACCCAGTATCCTGGTGCTACGCCAGAAGAGGTAGAGCAGGAAGTCACTTCGACGCTAGAAGAAGCCATTCAAGAAATGCCTTCGATTAAACGCATCAGCTCAGTGAGTTCTGATGGGTTTTCTCAAATCACCGTCGAGCTGCAAAGCACGGTGCAAAACGATGAGCTTCAGCAGCTATGGGATTCACTACGCCGTAAAGTGGGCGATGCTCAGGCCGCCTTGCCGCCCGGTGCTAGTCAGTCACGGGTTAACGATGATTTTGGCGATGTGTTCGGCTTGATGATTAACCTGACTGGTGACGGCTACGCCATGCCGGACTTAAAAGGCCATGCCGAGTTTCTTAAGCGTGAGCTTGCTTTGGTCGATGGTGTTGAAAAGGTGTCGCTGGCTGGGGTAAGAGAGGAGCGCATTTTCATTGAAGTTGACCGAGAGCGGCTACGTGCGCTGAACATCCCGCTAAGTTCACTTCAGCAATTGCTTGATACTCAAAATGCGGTAGTGGATTCGGGTCACTTAAAGCAGGCAGGCCAGCGCTTCCGAGTAACGCCTTCGGGTAGTTCCGCCAATATTGATGATTTACGCGCGTTAATCGTTAGTGAAGGTAACGGCGAGCTGGTAAGGCTGAGCGATATCGCGGAGGTTTCCCGTGGCTTAACAGAGCAACCACAGCAGCTTTACCGCGATATGGGGCGGCCAGCTATTTCCCTGGGCATCTCATTTGAAAGCGGCGTTAACGTGGTCGAAGTAGGAGAGCGCCTTGAGCAGCGGCTAGACGAACTAGAAGCACGCACACCGTTGGGGATGGAACTCAACGTGGTCTATGACCAGCCGAGTGTGGTGGACGATGCTGTATCTGGTTTCCTAATCAGCCTGATTCAGGCGGTTGCCATTGTGATAGTGGTGCTAATGCTGTTTATGGGCTGGCGCAGCGGCCTGCTGATGGGCTTTATTCTGCTGATTACCATTATTGGCACCTTTATGCTGATGCGCATCCACGGCTTGCAGTTGGAAAAGATCTCGCTGGGGGCACTGATAATAGCGTTGGGCATGTTGGTCGATAACGCCATTGTGGTCACTGAAGGCATGCTGGTTGGCCTAAAGCGTGGCCAAAGTATTCGTGAGTCGGCGCATCAGGTGGTTAAACAAAATGCCTGGCCGCTGCTGGCAGCAACGTTGATTGCGGTTGCCGCCTTTGCTCCAATTGGGTTGTCGCCGGATACCACCGGTGAATTTATCGGCTCGCTGTTCTATGTATTGCTGTATTCATTGCTGCTAAGTTGGCTGACAGCGCTGACGCTCACGCCTTTCTATTTCAAACTGCTGTTTCGCAATGTAGCCCCCAGTAGCGGAGACGAAGACCCGTATAACGGCGTGGTGTACCGCGTATTTAGCCGCGTGATTGTGGCGGGTATCCGGCTGCGTTGGCTAACACTTGGTCTGGTGATAGCCATTCTGGCAGGCGCAGTTGTTGGCTTTGGCTCGGTCAAAAATGCCTTTTTCCCGGCCTCCAATACGCCCATCTTCTTTGTCGATTACCGCACGCCAGAAGGCACCGATATTCTGGAAACCCAGCGGCGGGTGGCTGAGTTGGAAGAGGTGGTCATGGACATGGAAGGCGTCCGCCACCTCACCACCGTTGTTGGTGGTGGTGCTCAGCGCTTTACCCTGACCTATGCGCCGGAAGATCGCTTTGCCAGCTATTCACAGCTAATTGTCGAAACCGATAACAAAGCGACGCAGCAAGCGCGCATGGCAGATATCGAAGCAGTACTACAACGCGATCATAGCGATATCGACTATAAAATTGCCCCGTTGGAAGTCGGCCCTGCCCCGAAAGCTAAGATCGAAGCAAGGCTTTACGGCAGCGACCCCGCCGTATTACGCCAGCTAGGTGATCAGGTTGCGGCGCTGTTTAGTGATACGTCCAATATGGCCAGTGTACGTACCAACTGGCGTAACCGTGTTCAGGCCGTAGTGCCTATTTTTGCAGAAGACACGGCACGACGCCTGGGCGTCACACGTGAGAATCTGGCGGCCACACTGGCGCTGAGTACCAGTGGTAGCCAGGTGGGCATCTACCGTGACGGCAGCGACCTGATCCCGATCGTTGCCAGAGCGATACCTGAGCAGCGCAACGATATCGACAACATAGGGTCGCTAAACGTATGGAGCGCCGAACAGGGGCGTTACATCACTGCGGATCAAGTGATGCGCGATGTGACGACCCAGGTAGCCGATCCACTAATCATGCGCCGCGACCGAGAGCGCATGCTGGCGGTGTATGGTGAACCAGACCCGCTCAGTGGTGTGACGGCGGCTAGCGTATTGGCTCAAGTTCGATCCCAAGTAGAAGCGCTTGAATTGCCACCCGGTTATCGGCTTGAGTGGGGCGGTGAATTTGAGACCGCCGGTGAAGCCCAGAGCGGCTTATTTGCGTCGCTGCCACTTGGGTTGGTGATGATGTTCATTATCACGGTGGTGCTGTTTAATAACTTCCGTCAGCCGTTGGCGATCTGGTTTTTGGTGCCGCTGACTATTGTCGGGGTAGTCGCTGCGCTTCTGTTAACGGGGATGCCCTTCTCGTTCATGGCGTTGCTGGGCACGCTGAGTTTGATCGGGATGGTGATCAAGAATGCCATTGTTCTGGTAGAAGAGATCAATGTGCAACTGCCGTTACACAAAGACCGCTATCACGCAGTGGTGCGCGCCGCCATTAGCCGTGTGCGACCCGTTTCAATGGCTGCGCTAACCACCATGCTGGGGCTTATCCCGCTGATTAGTGATGCATTCTTCGCCAGCATGGCGGTCGCGTTGATTGGTGGTCTCGGTGTCGCCACGCTGCTCACCCTGATCGTACTGCCGGTGATTTATTGCGTGCTTTACCAGATCAAGATTCATAAGGACTAAGAGAGCATTTGTCGTCCTCCAACGAAGACATAATGTACGACCGCCCTCACTAAAGAGGGCGGTGCCATTACTAACATTGAAGCGTGGCGAATGTTTCAAGACGCGACGCGGAAGGGGTTGCGTGGGTCGTTGTCCCAGGCTAGGAACGGTTTCCCCGTTTCTTGGGGCACCATGGTGATGCAGTTTTCCACTGGGCAGGTGATTTGGCATAAGTTACAGCCAACGCACTCGTCTTCGATTACCTCGTAACGGCGCGCGCCATCTTGTTCGGTGAGCTTGGCAATCGATTGGTGGGAGGTGTCCTCGCAAGCGATATAACAGCGGCCGCACTCAATGCACAAGTCCTGATCAATCTTCGCAATGGTTTTGAAGTTGATGTCTAGGTGCTTCCAATCAGTGGTTTGTGGCACCGCTTTGCGAGAGAACGATTCAATAGAGTCGTAGCCTTTTTCTGCCATCCAGCGTGAAAGACCATCCTTCATCTCTTCCACAATGCGAAAGCCATTGAGCATTGCAGCGGTACATACCTGCACGCTACCTGCGCCTAGGGCAACGAACTCTGCAGCGTCCCGCCAGTTGGAAATTCCCCCGATGCCAGACAGTGGTAGTTCGGCCGTGGCTGGGTCGCGGGCGATTTCCGCCACCATATTCAGTGCGATAGGTTTTACGGCGCTGCCGCAGTAGCCGCCGTGAGTGCTTTGATGGCCTACCGTGGGCTTTGCGACCATATTGTCCAGGTCGATGCTAGTGATGGAGTTGATGGTGTTAATCAGCGACACCGCATCGGCGCCACCCCGTAGTGCCGCTTGGGCACCTACCCGAATGTCGGTGATATTGGGTGTGAGTTTTACAATCACCGGTTTGGAATAGTGCTTCTTACACCAGTAAGCGACTTTTTCGATGAGGTCGGGGTTTTGGCCGACGGCTGCACCCATGCCGCGTTCCGGCATGCCATGGGGACAGCCCAGGTTTAGCTCAATGCCATCTGCGCCAGTTGCTTCCACCAGTGGCAAAATATGTGCCCAGGCTTCTTCGTTACAGGGCACCATAATGGAGACAATCAGCGCTCGGTCGGGCCAGTCTTTTTTCACCTGGGTGATTTCTTGAAGATTGATCTCCAGCGAGCGATCGGTAATGAGCTCGATATTATTGAAGCCGATCACCTCGCGGTTTTTGCCATAGTGGGCAGAGTAACGTGAAGAGACATTCACCGCAGGTGGCTCTTCGCCAAGGGTTTTCCAGACGACGCCGCCCCAGCCCGCTTCATAGGCGCGTACTACGTTATAGGCTTTATCCGTGGGTGGGGCAGAGGCTAGCCAGAATGGGTTCGGGGCTTTGATGCCCGCAAAATTCACCGACAGGTCAATGCCGTTCACCACGCTGTCGCCGCTATTTTTCTTACCCGGTAGTGTGAAAGGGAGTGTGTTCATGCGGCCTCCTGCTTGGCGGCAAGCGCTTGGTGAATGGCATGGGCAGCCAGTTTGCCGTGTTGAACGGCTTGAACGGTGAGATCTTGGCCGGAGTTGACGCAGTCGCCACCCGCGTAAACATTGGGCATTGAGGTGCGGAAGAATGCATCAACTTGGATACGTTCGCCGTCGCGGGCAAGCTCTCTGGCGGCTTCATCCGTCAGGCTAGCGCTATCAAAGCCTTGGCCAATCGCCTTGAAGATGGCATCGGCGGCAAGGTCGAATGTTTCACCAGTGGGTGTTAACTGACCAGCTTGGTCGTGGGTCTTGGCAAAACGCATACCCGCCACGCGCCCTTGGTCATCCAATAAAATTTCGTCTGGCTGGGCCCACGTCACCATGCGTACGCCGTTCGCTTTGGCAATTTCTTGCTCATGATCGGTAGCGGACATCGCCTCTGTGCCACGGCGGTAGACTAGCGTTACCTCTGTCGCGCCTAGGCGAGCCATTTGAGTCGCCATATCAATGGCGGTATTACCTGCACCGATCACAATGCAGCGCTTGGCGACAGGTAAGCTGCCAAGGTCTTTGGTTTGGCGCAGGGTTTTAATGTAGTCAACGGCTGGTATTAAGCCGGGAGAATCATCCCCAGTGAGCCCTAAGGCACGGCTGGCACCAAGACCTAAGCCGAGGAAAACGCTATCAAACTGCTGATGCAGCGTCGCAAGCGACAAATTATCACCAAGGCGCTGGCCGTACCGAAGCTCAATGCCGCCGATTTCGAGTAAAAACTCCACTTCTTTGCGTGCGAAATCGTCGGTCATCTTATAGCGGGCGATACCGTACTCATTCAGTCCGCCTGGTTTTTGTTCGGCCTCGAAAATGGTCACCTGATGGCCCAGCATTGCCAAGCGGTGAGCACAAGAAAGGCCAGCGGGGCCCGCGCCTACCACGGCGATATGTCGGCCGCTGTTAGCCGCCCGCTTAAACGGGTGGCTTTCGAACTGCATATGGTCAGTGGCGTGGCGCTGCAACAGGCCAATTAATACGGGCTGGCACTCTGCATCATGGTTGCGTACACAGCTACGCTCGCAGAGGATTTCAGTGGGGCACACTCGGGCGCAACTGCCGCCAAGAATGTTGGCTTCCAGAATGGTTTCTGCTGCGCCATTAATGTTGTTTTCGCTGATTTGGCGAATAAAGCTTGGGATATCAATATCCGATGGACACGCCTCAACGCAGGGGGCGTCGAAACAGTACAAGCAGCGCTGGCTTTCAATCATTGCTTGGCGGTGGGTTAACGGCGGATGAAGGTCGCTAAAGTTGCTTGCCAGCGTTGGTGGGTCGTAGGTGCCGACCTCTTGTGCGCTGGGCAGGTGATCAAGTGAGTGATTCACGGTCATCTCTCCTGTTGGCTTTTTTGCTTTTGTTGAGGAGTTGCTCAGCGCGTTACAGCTACCGGGGCATTTAATTCGGCACGTTTAGCCAGTAGCTCAAACACACCTGGATAGGCGGGGCGTTTTAAGTAGCGCCCAGCACCACGCTCGGCGAGCAGTTCACCATCTCGCCATACCCATTTCCCCTGGCTAATCGTGTGGCGAGCAATGCCGCGTACCGTTTTGCCCTCGAAGATGTTGAAGTCGACATTTTGATGGTGAGTTTTGGCTGAGATCGTACGTGTGCCATTAGGATCCCACACGACAATATCGGCATCGGCGCCCACTTGGATGGCACCTTTACGGGGGTACAGGTTGAAAATTTTGGCGGTATTAGTAGACGTTACTGCGACAAACTCCTGGGGCGAAAGTTTGCCGCTGTTAACGCCTTCGTCCCATATCACTGCAAGGCGATCTTCTACCCCAGCAGTGCCGTTAGGGATCTTGGTAAAGTCATCTTTACCTGCGGCCTTTTGCTCTTCGCAGAAGCAGCAGTGGTCAGTGGCAGTGGTTTGCAAATTGCCAGACTGAAGGCCATGCCACAGCGCTTCTTGATGCCCTTTGGGGCGGAACGGTGGGCTCATTACGTGGGCGGCGGCGGTTGCCCAGTCGGGATGTTGGTAAACGCTGTCATCAATGAGTAAGTGTCCTGCCAGACACTCGCCGAATACTGGGTGACCTTGCTGGCGGGCATAGGCAATTTCATCGACGGCGTCTTTGGTAGATACATGTACCAGGTAGACCGGTGCGCCTAAGGTGCTGGCAATTCGAATCGCTCGGCTGGCGGCTTCACCTTCTACTTGTGGTGGGCGGGAAAGTGGATGAGCTTCCGGCCCGGTAATGCCCTGGGCCAGTAGCTTCTGCTGCATGTGGTAAACCAGTTCGCCGTTTTCGGCGTGTACCGTAGGCACTGCGCCCAGTTCAAGGCAGCGTGAAAAGCTTTCCACCAATATGTCATCAGTGGCCATAATCGCGCCCTTGTAGGCCATAAAGTGCTTGAAACTATTTACCCCATGTTCGCGCACCAGGGTGCCCATTTCCTCTTTGACGCTTTCATCCCACCAAGTGATTGCCACGTGGAAAGCGAAATCAGTGGCGGCTTTTTCCGCCCATCCTTGCCACGTCTCAAAGGCTTCTAAAAGTGATTGGCCTGGGCTTGGAATGACAAAGTCGATAATCGTTGTGGTACCGCCCGCCATAGCGGCGGCGGTGCCGGTATAAAAATCTTCGCTAGCCACCGCGCCCATAAATGGCATTTGCATATGGGTATGAGGGTCAATACCGCCGGGCATTACTAACTGATTGCTGGCATCAATGATTTCGCAGTTATCGGGGAGATCCAAGTTGGTGCCGATGGCGTGTATTTTTCCGTCGACGCACAGAACGTCGGCGCGGTAAGTGTCGGCATGGGTGACGACGGTGCCGCCTTTGATCAATAAACTCATCATGAAGTCCTCGTATGATTCATCATCAGGGCTACTCACCATCAGTGAGGCGGGTGTAGGCATCGGGGCGACGATCACGGAAGAACTGCCAGTTATTGCGCACTTCGCGCACCATGTCTAAATCAATTTCATGCACTAGTAGCTCATCTTCCGTTTCGCTGGCCTGGGCTTCGATTTTGCCGCGGGGGTTAACAATGTAGCTGGAGCCGTAGAAGTCACCGATATTCCAGGGGGCTTCTGTACCCACGCGATTGATAGCGGCAATGAAGCAGCCGTTAGCCGCGGCGGAAGCAGGTTGTTCAAGCTCCCATAGGTATTGGGAGAGTCCTGCTACGGTAGCGGATGGATTGAAGATCACCTCCGCACCGTTGAGTGCCAGCGCACGCCATCCTTCAGGGAAATGGCGGTCATAGCAGATATACACACCAATTTTGCCGTAGGCAGTGTCGAAGACGGGCCAGCTTGATTTCCCTGGTTTGAAGAAGAATTTTTCCCAAAAGCCGGCAACTTGAGGAATATGAGTTTTATGATATTTGCCGAGGTAGCTGCCGTCGGCATCAAACACGGCGGCGGTGTTGTAGTAAACGCCGGTCGCTGTTTCTTCATACACGGGCACGATAATTACCATGCGGTGTTCGGCAGCCAGTTTTTGCATCATCTGACACGTGGGACCTTCTGGAACCCGCTCTGCGGCGGCATACCATTTGCTATCTTGGCTTGGGCAAAAGTACGGCTGGTTGAATACTTCTTGAAAACACAGCACTTGCACACCCTGTTCGGCCGCCTGCTGAATCATCGGTAGGTGCGCTTCGTTCATCGCATCGCGGATAGCCGCAGGGTCTAAATCGGTACTGGTTTTGAGACCCATTTGAATTAAGCCAATTTTCATTTTCTGCATGGAACAGCCCTCTCAGGTCATACGCGCCAACCGCATGTATGTGCATGTCGGTACGTTACTGGTCAAGTAACAAGTTTGTGGTCACGTGGCGTGCAGCGGCGTCTTATTGTTTTTGTAAAGTTGTCATTATTGACAGCTTTTTGAACATAGTCCTTTGTTAGGTGTTGTTTCAAGTGTTTTTTGATAATTTTAAATGATTTGTTTAACTCTTTGATTTTTTAATGTTTTTATTATTTTTAGTGATGATTTTGCTAAGTTGGTGAAATACTGTTCAATCTTGGTGATGTTTTATTTTTGTTTTTAAAACATATAGTTGTGTTATTTTATTTTGAGTTTTTATATTTTTTTTGCATCTTTTTGGTGCGTATTTTATTTAAATAGCTACGCTTATTAATGGCTTTTAATAGCTAAAAGGCGAATAACAAAAATCACGCTAAAAGTATGTGTATGTCTGCCTGATAAGTCAGCTTTTGATCAATGGGTTAGTGGTTGTGCTTTTGTTTTAGGCACGCTTATTGCTCTTGAAAGACTGACACCGTGACTATAATGGGCAACAGCACTGCTGAGGAGACTATATGACTGGCTCAACATCCCGAATGGTGGACAGAGAGGGGTTAATTGAACTCGACGTAGGTAAAGACGTAGGTGATAGCCCTCGTTTCAATAAAGATATTGCGCCCACTCAGGCGAGTGAGCGCACCTGGAGCAAATGGAACATTGCCGCACTTTGGGTGGGCATGTCGATTTGTGTGCCTACCTACACGTTGGGGGGTGTGTTAACCGCCTACTTCGGCCTGAGTGTGGGGGAGGCGCTTTTTGCCATTTTTCTAGCCAACGTGATTGTTCTGATTCCGCTCACTCTAAATGCCTTTCCTGGCACTAAATTTGGTATTCCCTTTCCAGTTGTGCTGCGATCATCGTTCGGTATTTTAGGTTCTAATGTGCCTTGTTTGGTGCGGGCTCTAGTAGGCTGCGGCTGGTTTGGTATTCAGACGATGTTTGGCGGCTTGGCGATTCATCTTCTGTTATCCGAACTGGTTCCTGCTTGGGCTGCGCTTGGTGGGGTAGGTGAAGTGATTGGCTTTTTTGTCTTCGGTGCAATGAATCTTCTCGTGGTCATTCGTGGGGCTGAGTCGATCAAGTGGCTGGAAACCTTAGCGGCGCCATTACTGCTCGCTGTGGGGATTGGGTTAATGATGTGGGCATGGCCGCATATGTCGATGACTGAGCTATTAGCGCAACCGCCTTCGCGTCCAGAAGGCGCGTCGGTATATGGCTATTTCTTTGCAGGGTTAACCGCGATGGTGGGGTTTTGGGCGACGTTGTCGCTGAACATTCCTGATTTCAGCCGGTTTGCCAAAAGCCAAAAAGATCAAATTGTTGGCCAAGTGATTGGGTTACCGCTGACAATGTTCTTCTTTGCAGCGTTAGGCGTTGTATTAACGGCGGCGTCTGAGTCGCTAGTGGGACAGACGGTTGCTGACCCAGTGCGTTTGATTGGCTATATCGAAAGCCCTTTCTGGGTAGTGCTTGCCATGTTGCTAATCATTATTGCCACGATTTCCACCAATACTGCGTCGAACATTGTGTCTCCCACGAATGACTTCCAGAATATTGCCCCGAAGCTGATTAACCAAACCCGCGGAGTTCTTATGACCGGAGCTGTGGGTGTTTTATTGATGGGCTACGACCTTTTGCAGAAAGCGGGTCTCATTGCTCAAGGGGTGTCTCTTGAGCAGATGTATTCAAACTGGCTGCTAGGATACTCCAGTCTGCTTGGCCCCATCGCAGGCATCATGGCAGTGGACTATTTCCTAATTAAAAAGCAGCGCCTAGATGTGCCTAGCTTATACATGGATAACCATGCTTATCCTGCGGTTAATGCGGCGGGTTTTATCGCGTTCGGCGTGCCGGTGGCACTTACGCTAATCTCGTTGTTAACCGGTACCATGAACTGGTTCTATGACTATGGCTGGTTTACCGGGTCTGCACTTGGTGCGATTGTTTATTTTGCTGCCAGCCACGTTTTAACATCGTCTTCTCAGGTAGGGCCCGCACCACACATGGCCAGCGAGACGGCAAAACTGCCATAAACGCGCTATGTGTATACGTCGTTAATCATAAAAGCTCGGCACTTAGCCGAGCTTTTATGATTGTGTGCCTTTCACAAACCCTAAAAATGCATCTACCACGCGGTTAGGGCGGCGGTCATGACGAGTGATTAGAACAAACGGAATCTGATAATGCTGAGTGGCAGGGTGTACAGCGCGCATCTTATCGGCATTAACCCATTGGGCGGCAACATGTTCTGGAAGAAAACCGATAAAGCGTCCAGTGAGAATCAGAAACGCAGCGCCTTCCCGATCAGAAGCAGACGCTTGTAAATTTAACGCCTCGTGTGCTTCACGTGCATCACTAGGGAGTGGATAGCGAGGTGTTATCGCTGGATAAGCGGCGATCTGTTCAGCTGTGAATGCTTCATCTGTTTCACTAAACAGAGGGTGGCCAGCTGCGCAGTAAAGAAACGAAGGTTCCTCGTATAACAAGTGTGTTTCTAAGCTGGTGGGTAAATTAACGGCGGGTACTACGCCGACATGCAAATGGCCATCCATCACGCTTCGAATAACGGCATCCGAAGGTTCCATATGGATATTAACGGTAACTTCATGGTTTGGCGCTGTTAGCTCTGCGAGCGCATGAGTAACATGCATGGCGGGCAAGGTAACCAAGTTATCGGTGATGCCGATATTTAGTTCGCCCTTAATGGTATGATGCAATGCATTGACATCGCTTTTAAAGGCTTCGAGCGCGGTCAGTAGTGTTAAACCCGCTTGGTAAATCTCTTTGCCTTCTTCGGTTAAACTAAACCCGCCTCGGCCACGTTGGCATAGCGAAAAGCCTAGCCTGCTTTCTAAGTCATTCATATGCTGGCTAATGGCTGACCGGCTGATGCCTAAAGCAGTTTCCGCAGCGGTGAAACCACCGCACTCAACCACTGTTTTAAAAATACGCACTAAGCGGATTTCGTAGTCACTCATTTGGCCTAACGATGCCATGGCAGCCTCTTGTTAAGTAAAATAACGACTTTTATGAGCATTTTTGCTGAAAATAGATATACATCAAAAACAAGCCACGCCACTATTTAGAACCGCTTACGAGGAGCCACTGTGGTGTATCTTTCAACGTTCTTTTTATACTGTATCAGGTGTGCCTTGGGATACCTGAATAAGGCCTACATATAATGCTGCTAGCTCGCAGTGATCGGGTAACTAAAAAAAGCCAGATAATGCCTGGCTTTCGGCGCCAAAAGCAGCGAGTTATTACGATCTATATCTTGTCATTATGTATGATGATTGCGCTGTTTGGTTGGTTGCTCAAAGGCCAGTATCACCAGGAACTTAATGCCGCTGAATCCCGAGTGATTGCCCGTGCGCATGTGGTGTCAGAATGGGTAAAAGGCATGTTTGGGCAGAGCAGCCAAGGCTTGTTTAGTCTGGCCGAGCTGCTAGATGCTCACCAACAAAACTCTTTGGGATTGGATGTTTTAGAAGCCGAAAATGCAAGTACCGTTCAGCGAGCGCTAGACAATCTTACTGAGTACGTGCCGCTGATCGATAGTGTTAGTGTATTGGACACGGATGGGCGCCTACGTATAAGCAGTAACGATAATCGATACGTAGGGGAAGATTTCGGCGACAGTGCTTTTTTCCGCACCTTTAAACAAGGTGGTCAAAGCGAAATGATGACGCCGCTTATTTGGTCGGCAAGCAAGCAGCGCTTTTTTCTCTATCATGGCCTTCGTTTAGTGAATGCCCAAGGTGAGTTCGCGGGGGTGATTGTGTCTCGCATCATGCCCAATATCCTGGGCGATGCGCTGAAACAAATGCAAGTGTATGAAGGTGAAAGCATGGCACTGATAGATGAAAATCTAAAGGTGGTTGCTAGGCACCCGACACCCCGTGAAGGAATAACCATTGGTAGCCAAATTAATGCACCTGATACACAGCAGTGGTTAGAGAGCGGCGACCTTTCCAGGACGCTAACCGCGATCTCTCCCCTTGACGGTCGTAATCGCTTATTTCACATGCATCGAATTAGTGACTATCCGGTGTTTATTGTGGTGGGCGTTGACCTTCATACACTTATGGCGGGCTGGCGTCAGCGCTTGCTGGTGTTATTGTTGGTCGTTGGTTTGATTACGTTGTTGGGAGCTTGGGGCGTTCGTCACTATCTGAATCGACTTGCGTTGGCTGATCAGCTTCATGAGCGAATAAAAGAACGAGAGCTAGCACGTGCCGAAGCGCAAGCGCGCGGGGCGCGCATGGATGCCTTGGTTCATTCGATTCAGGATTTAATTTTTGTATTTGATGTAGAAGGGCGCTTTAGCTATATCCACGCGGTTGCCCCAGAGCAGCTACTTATTAATAGCCAAGATGCACTGGGAAAGCACTTTTCACATGTCTTGCCGGTTCCCTTAGCCCATGCATTTGCCGCCGTTTTTGAGCGAGTCCAGCAGTTTCATCAAGTAGAAAGATTTGAATATCCACTGACCATTGATGCTCAGCCGCATCATTTTCATGCCACCGTGAGCCCGCTAATAAGTAGTGCTGGACAATTTGAGGGAGTGTTATCGGTGAACCGTGATATTACCGAAGCGAAGCGCGCAGAAGTGGAGCTGAAGATTGCCGCGGCTGCTTTTCAAGCCCACCTGGGTATCATGGTGGCGGATGCTCGCGGAAATATATTAAAAGTTAATGAGACGTTTAAGCGCATAACGGGCTATAGCGATGCAGAGGTAATCGGTAAGAACCCACGTATGTTTAGCTCGGGCCACCACAATGCAGCGTTTTATCGGCGCTTGTGGAAACGGGTAATGGCAACAGGAAGTTGGGAAGGGGAAATCTGGAATCAGCGCAAAAATGGTGAGCTGTTCCCTGAGTGGCTGACGATTAGTGCTGTTTACGATGCAGACGGAGTGCTCACCAATTACGTTGCCACGATGAGTGATATCAGTGAGCGTAAAGCCGCTGAGCAAGAGATCCATCAGCTCGCGTTTTATGATCCATTAACGGGCTTCGCAAATCGACGCCTCTTTATGGACAGGATGGAGACCGCGTTAAAAGAGCTAAACCGCCATCAGCGATGTGGGGCGTTGTTGGTGATTGATATTGACCGTTTCAACCATATTAACGATACCCTGGGGCACCTCGCTGGCGATCAGTTGTTACAGCAGGTTGCTCAGCGGTTTGGCCAAATGTTGCGCGATACTGATACGCTGGCTCGCCTGGGTAGTGACGAATTTGCGGTGCTAATTGAAGGTGTCGATGGAAGCCCACGTCAAACACGGCGTTTAGCAGAACATATTGCCCAGAAACTTCTGGTGGCGCTTGATGAGCCGATTAGCTTTTCTGAAGAGCAAGTCATGGTGACCGCATGCATTGGGATTACAGTCGTATCCGATAGTCAGCGAAGCGCCGAAGATTACCTTCAGCAGGTCGATATGGCCTTACTACAAGCGAAAGCGAGCGGGCGTCGTGCCATACGCTTTTTTGATCCTTCGATGCAGGCTACCCTACTTGCACGGGTTAAGCTGGAGTCCGATTTGCGCCAGGCATTGGAGAGTCATCAATGGCGGCTCTATTACCAGCCTCAGGTTAATCGCTTTGGTCACTTTACGGGAGTTGAAGCACTGCTGCGCTGGCAGCATCCAGAGCGAGGTATGGTCTCGCCTGGGGAGTTTATTCCGCTATTAGAGAGTACCGGGCTGATTAATGAAGTCGGGGAGTGGGTCATTGAGGATGCATGCCGTCAGCTAGCCTGTTGGGCAGCAACGCCACACCTGCGTGAACTGACAATTTCTGTGAATATCAGCCCACTGCAGTTTCGCGATAGCGATTTTTTATCTCGCTTGCAGCAGGTTTTTATGCGAACAAAAGCACCGCTTGAGCGGCTAAAGCTTGAGGTTACCGAGTCGCTGTTTGTGGAGGCGCGAGACGATGCCCGTGACAAAATGCTTAGCCTGAAAGCCCAAGGTGTGCGCTTTTCTCTGGATGATTTTGGCACTGGCTATTCATCGCTGGCCTATCTTGCGCAGTTGCCACTTGATCAGCTAAAGATCGATCAGTCGTTTGTCCATCAAGTATTAGAGAGCAGTGCCAATGCGGCCATTGTGGAAAGTACGATTGCTCTGGCAAAAAGCTTAAATCTTGATGTCATTGCCGAAGGGGTAGAAACAGAGGCGCAGAAAGCATGGCTGCTGGCTCATGGCTGCCAAGCTTTTCAAGGCTATTTATTTGGACGTCCTATGCCGGTAGACGTTATCGAGGAAGCGTTCTTGGCTCAACCCTCTTAGCGTATGGTGTTTCGTTCTAGATGAATTGCTCTGGGTGAATTGCTCTGGGTGAATAGCTCTTCCAAGGCAATTAGCCTAACAGCGCTCCTGATGATTGCAGTTCTATCAGTAAATTGGTGTGGGTATCAGCGTCATTATCGGGGGTAATCACCTCAAGCCGCGAATCCTGCCGCCAGGCGCTATTTCCGAGACTAAGTGTTCCATCAGCTCGATTGAGTTGCTTCCAGCCCTGCTCGGTATGAAAGACGCCTTTTACTCGTGCAGATGAGGGAAGCTCACCTAAGTGGGCGGCCAAACAATCAAGATCAAAGCGTTCACTGGGATGCCAGCGAAGGCCTGTGCTGGTGTACCCAAGGGAGCTGGCGGTCTTATGCTGAGGTTGGCCAAGCGGAGGAGCCGCATCAAAAAAAGCGCCCTCCAACGTGGGAGTTGGCATCACTTGCCGATGCGTATCAGGAACGGTCGTATCTTCTTGGGCACTGGTTTGGCCGCTGTTCAACAGCAGCGATAGCGGCATCATGCCATGCTCACTGCGATGAACCCACTTTCGAGGCGGCCAAAGCTCAGTCACAAACTGCTGCGCATGGTTGTGTTGTTCGGCACTTGCCTGCTCACCCATCGTGATAGCGATGGCATCGGCCATGGCCAACTGATCTTGAAAGGTCTCGTGTTTACGGACGCGGGGCTCATCTAAACGGCGCGGATCGAGGGTGGCAATAATATCGTGAACGGCCACGACATCTTGAAAGGCTTCGCCGCGCAGCAAGTCGAGTAAGCCAGCTGGGTGGCCCAGTCCCGAAGGCTCAATAATGACGCGGTCTGGCTTGTTGCGGGCGAGCAAATTGACCAGCGCAGCCTGCAGCACAAAAGCTAATTGGCAACACAGGCAGCCGCCGGGGAGTCCCTTGACGACGACATCGTCACGCTGCTCAAACATCGCTTGATCAATGCCAATCTGGCCAAACTCATTGACTAAAATGGCCCACTTCTCATCCACAGGCTTTTGCTCGATCAGGCTGTGGATAAGCGTGGTTTTACCGCTGCCGAGAAAGCCAGTAATGATATGCACTGGCACACGAGTCGCTGGCAACGTTTAACCCCCCGTCATATTCATAAAGCGCACCACCTGGACATCGCCATCGGTAGTGAAGTGATGGCGCTCGGGCTTGAGCGGCAAGGCATTAATAATGGCTGTTTTCAATGCCTGCATATTGCCAGGATGCCGACGTAATACGGCACGTAAATCGACCGAGTGTTCATTGCCGAGGCAGAGCAGTAGACGACCTTCAACGGTTACCCGAACGCGGTTGCAGCTATCACAAAAGTTGTGACTATGGGGCGAAATAAAGCCAACCTTGCTGCTGCTATCGGCCATTTTAAAATAGCGCGAAGGCCCTGGCGTGGTTTCCGTTGTGGGCATGAGCGGGTAGCGTGTCTCGATCAGAGCTTGAACGTCGTCACTAGAGTAAAAGGTCTCAGCTCGGGAGTGATCAGACACATCGCCCAGCGGCATCTCTTCGATAAAGCTGATATCCAGCCCTTCATTGCGAGCGAACGTGACGAGGTCCAGCACTTCATCATCATTGCGCCCCTTTAGAATCACAGCGTTAAGCTTGATGCGCGAAAAGCCAGCCTCTTTGGCAGCATGGATGCCGTCAATCACTTTTGCTAACTCACCTGTGCGGGTTAGCTGTTTAAAGCGCCCGGGGTCGAGGGAGTCGAGGCTAATATTGAGCCTGCGCAGCCCCCCTTGATAGAGCCGTTTTGCGTGTTTACGCAGGCTTGCCCCGTTCGTGGTCATGGTGAAGTCGTTGAGCCCTGGCAGCGCGCCAATATCGTCCACGAGTTGCTCAATGCCTTTACGCACTAGCGGTTCGCCACCGGTTAAGCGGATTTTCTCAACGCCTAGCTCGGTAAACGCCTGAGCCACCATGGCAAGTTCTTCTAGCGTAAGCACCTGAGCTCTTGGCAGGAAGGTCATCTCTTCGCTCATGCAGTATACGCAGCGAAAGTCACAGCGATCCGTCACGGAAATACGTACATAACTGACACGGCGGCCGAAATCATCAATGAGTTTTTCAGCAATTGGTTGTTTGGTCATTGCCACCTCGTCAGTGGTTGGATGCAGACTGCGTCGCCTGGCTGGGCGCCTGCTTGATCATCACCTAACTCAATCAGGCAGTTAGCAGCTACCATCGAGGTTAAAATCCCAGACCCCTGCGCTCCGGTACTACGTACCTGCAGCACACCGTGAGCATCGCTTGAATAAATGCCACGTATAAAGTCGGTGCGTTTTAGGCGACTTTTTAGCGGCGTTTGGGTAATGGCTGTTAAACGCCTCGGTGGAACGGGGGGTTGTTTTTGTAAACGTTCCAATAATGGCACCACGAATTGACTAAAGGTTACCATGACCGCGACGGGGTTGCCGGGTAAGCCGACAAATGGTTTGCGCGATTCACCCAGCCAGCCGCAGGCCATGGGGCGTCCTGGACGCAGCGCCACACGCCAAAAAGCTAATTGGCCTAATGTTTCCAACGCTTCCTTTGTGTAATCGGCGTGGCCGACAGAAACGCCCCCACTGGTAATGACTAAATCACACTGCTTGGCCGCGCTAGCCAGGGCGTTTTGAATGATTCTGGGGTCATCTGGCAAAATGCCTAAATCCACCACTTCGGCACCCTGTTCGTTGAGCAAGCCCATCAATGTAAAACGATTGGTGTCATAAATGCCTGCGCTAAGCAACGCTTCGCCAGGGGGAGTGACTTCATTTCCAGTGGAGAAAATAGCCACCTTTGGGCGTTTGAAAATGCAAACCTCACCATAGCCCAGTGACGCTATTAACCCCAAACAGGCAGCATCTAGCCGTGTGCCAGCGACTAGTGCTACCTCGCCTATGGCAATATCTTCCCCCGCTTGGCGCACATGCTGACCATGGCTAACCCGGTCGGGGGCATCGATGATGACACAATCGTCATGCTCGCTAAGCTGCTCGCGCATAATAATGGTGTCGGTACCTGACGGTAAGGGAGCGCCAGTGGTAATACGTACGCACTGGCCGAGAGGCACATTGCCTTCAAATGCCTGTCCGGCAAAGGCATCGCCTGCGATCGGCCATTTGGTTTGATAAGGTTGCTGATCTGGCCATGCCAGGGCGATACCATCCATGGCTGCATTGGTATTCTGTGGCACATTAATTGGCGCGCTAATATCAGTGGCTAACCGCCTGCCATAGGCTTGACTAAGCGCTACGGATTCTACCGCAACGGGCTGCTCAACCAAGGTCAGCAGTGCTTCCCGCGCTGCGTCAACGCTGAGCATTTGCTCACCGAGTTCGAAGCACGATAGGCTCATAGTGCTTCCTTTGAGGCCGGATCTTTAGAGGAAGTGCTTAGTGTAAGTTCCAGACGAGCTTTTTCTTCTTCAGTATTGAGATTGGCAAACGTTTCCGGGCAATCCGACATATCTACCTTGCACCATGAGTGGCGAGCGTACCAGCGGTCGATTTTACGTTCGCCCTCAGCCAGCGCGTTCGCTAGGTCATCGGCAAGCGATGTGCGCAGCAGCGCGACGACTGGGTGCAGGCGCTCGCCGTCAAACGCAACGGCGATATCGTGCTCTCCACTTTCTGAGGTGATGCCTGCCATCATACGCGCCACTAAGTCATTCGGTAGGGCAGGTGAGTCGCAAGGGGCGACCAATAGCCAGGGGGTTTTAGCGACGCGTAGCCCACTATAAATGCCCATCAGCGGCCCTTTAAAGCCGCCTTCCGCGTCCTCAATAACTCGTGTTGCAAACAGTGCATAGGCATCGGCGTTGCGATTGGCGTTGATTAATAGTTCAGAGACATGGCCATCAAAGCGTTTAGCCACATGGGCCACGAGGGGTAGCCCCGCGAAGGGTTCAAGGCCTTTGTCACGCCCACCCATACGGCGGCCTTCGCCGCCCGCGAGAATCATGCCAGTGAGGGTTTGCGGGGTGATCATATACCGGCCTCCTTAGACGTGCGCGCACTGGGTGGTTTGGCTGGGATGGCATCTAACGTTAGGCGGTTAGCGGTATTAATCGCCTGGAAGTTTTTGCCTTTCGCCCGAGCAATCAGCATCACGCCGAAGCGTTCCGCCAGCTCCACACCTTTTTGGGTCACCCCTGAACGTGAAACCAGCACGCTGATCCCCATTTGCGCCACTTTCAACACCATTTCGGAAGTTAGGCGGCCAGTGGTATAGAAAATATCAGCACGACTGCTTTCGGCCTGGTTGAGCCACTGGTGGCCTGCCAGGGTATCCACCGCATTGTGACGTCCGACATCTTCAACGAAGTCGAGCACACGGCTTTGGTGGCACAGCGCGCAACCATGCACTGCTCCCGCGCTACGGTAGGTTTCGTTATAGGTATTCAAATTGGTTAGCAACTGATAGAGCGTTGATTGCGCAAGCGGTGTCTCAGGTAATTCAGAGAGCGATGTTTGTTCGAGTAATTTGCCAAATACGGTGCCTTGACCGCAACCCGTGGTGACGGTGCGGGTACTCAGTCGATTATCTAAATCGTCGGGTAAATAGTCGGTGACAACAGCAGCAGCTTCTACCTCCCAATCCACCTGTACCACCAACAGGTCTTCTGCACGGCGCAGTAATCCTTGGTTACGTAGGTAGCCCACGACAAGCGCTTCAGGGTCGTCGCCCAGCGTCATTAGCGTGACAATTTCGCGCTTATTGAGATAAACCGTTAGCGCGCGCTCTGCGGCGATGGCTTGCTGGCGAGAGTCGCCGTAAGCATCCATCACATCGATTGTCGTCGTGGCCGGTAAGCGGGCTCGGCTTAACTGAAGGGCGGGCATCCGCAATCCTCGTTGGAACCTAGTGAAGAATCATGTAACGCATACATGTAAATTATAATAGTTGAGTAAAACACTCTGAGTTGACGATGATGGCGCTCTAAAGGCTTACTTGTCTACCCATTCAAGGTCTAAGGTGGTCTATCCGTATGAGTGATAATCTGCGCTCTTTGAGCATTACCTTGGTGGCAGAGCCCAAGCAGGTGAGGGGCTTTACCTTAACGCAATGGCGTATCGCTGAGCTAACGCCAGGTGAGCAAGGTGACTATGTGCTTAACCTTCAATTATCGATGACCGAGCGTGCGGCCTACCGCTTTAACCTTACGTCAGCAACCCCGCGTCTTTTTGTTCGCGCTGGTTTTACCGGACAAGCGCCCAAGCCTGATGCTATTACCGCAAGCCAAGATGTCGCAGCAGGTTGGCTTGATGGTGAACAGCAGGTACTCGAAGCATCGATGCCGATGGCGATTCAGGTATGGCTGGAAAGCTATTTAGCGCGTCATGGTGAAGCACCACCAGAAAAGCGCAAAAAGAAGCATAAGGGAGCCGGTCGGGCCAAAGAAACCCCGACCAAGGAGCAGCCCCAGTGAGCAGATTTGAACGCTGGTCACGTAAAAAACGTGGCGTTGAAAGCGACGAAGCAGATGCAGCATTAGATAACCCTCCCAACGGAAGCGCAGAGCCGAAGTCAGGGCTAGAGGCCGATGCGATAAGCGCTACTTCCAGCGATGATGATTTGTTGGATGCAGAGGCTACCGTTGATGACCCGCCCCCCCTTCCTGGGAGCTTGGATCACACCTTACCCGACCCTGATAACTTACCGGCAGGCAGCGATTTCAGTGGATTCATGGCACCTGGTGTTAGCGCTGCACTGCGCCGCCGTGCCCTTAAAAGGCTATGGGCCACCGGTAACTACAACGTACGTGATGGGTTGGATGACTACGATGCTGATTATCGTCAGCAGTTAAAGCCTATGGCCACTGAGTTAGCTAGCAAGCTTCGCCGCTGGGCAAACAAGGCGGAAGAGGCATTAGATAGGCCAGCAGAAGCAGGTGATGAGAATATCGTGGATGACGATACGCCTACCCCATCTGAAGGCGTTACCGCCTGTAAAGGCGATGGAAGTTTTGTACAAAAAACGTCACTAGACGACCAGTCTGATTCATCCAATAGCAAGGTAGACGAATGTATTAAAAAGGATTAAACCTTTTATAAACAGTTGGTTATTGTGGTTTTGGTGATAAAGCGTTGAGACACTAATGCGCTTTAAAGTGGCAAAAAAAGCCTAGGCACCATACGCTCAAGGTTGAGAAAGCGCTAAGATATATCTTTAAAGTAAAAAAACATGACTTTTAATTATAAAAAAAACGACTTTCTGACCGTGAGAATGCATGAACCAACGAATCCAACTGGCATCGGTAGATGACCAGATTAACGTCACCGCTCGCGAAGCGGTACGCCAGCGTATCTCTTGGCCGGTTAACCTAACGCCTGCTAACGTGACTTATCACAGCCGCGGCCACGCGCTGTTGATAGGCAACTCACACGACGTTAGCCAAGCCGTCCGAGTGTTACAGGGCCGTGGCTTGGCATCGTTGACGCTGCTGACAACTGATTCTGCAGTTGATTTAGCGGCTGCCAGTGAACCCCTTACCTGCCAAACGTTAAGCGATACCCAGCAATCTCAGCTGCGAATCACTGGTTATCTTGGTGCCTTTCACGTTGAACTCGCGCCCCTGGATGACGACACGCTCAATCTGGCTCAAGCACTGATTGAGCGTGACGTGTTTGACGTGGTGCTCGACTTAACGGCAACAGGCACGTCGAACAGTACTCAGTCATGGGAAATCCCCCCGCCAGGCTATGTGTGCCTGGACTGGTTGGCACAAGAATCTCAGCGCGGTGAGGTGTTGGAAAGCGTTATTGACCTCGTCGGTGAGTTCGATAAACCACGCTATTTTCAGGTTAATAGTGATCTCTGCGCGCATTCCGCGAGTGGCAACGTTGGCTGTACGCGCTGTTTGGATGTTTGCCCTGCAGATGCTATCTCCAGCGTTCAGGGACGCATTGAATCGCGTATTGAAATTGACCCGTTCCTTTGCCAAGGGGTGGGCAGTTGTACCAGTGCTTGCCCAACCGGTGCGATTGAATTTCGCCTGCCGGAAACTCGTCGTCAGCAAGACACGTTAGCGACGTGGTTGGCTGCCTACCGCGAGGCGGGTGGTCAAGCGCCTGTGATGCGTTTTGTCACCCATGACTCTCTTGATGCTGAACGCAAAGCAGATGTTGTTACACCAGGCCACCTGCTTGATGTCCCGCTTGAAGAGCTGGGGGCTGCTGGCCACGATCAATGGCTTACCGCGCTGGCGAATGGGGCTGCTGAAGTGCGCATTCAGTTGCACAATGATATGCCTCCTCGTTTAGCCACGTTCATCACCCATCAAGTCGCCCAAGCCCACGGCTTGCTAGAGGCGCTGGGGCATGACGCCGCGCGGATTAAGCTGCTGCAGCCAGAGGCGACTGAACAGCGTGATGCACTTCCCTCTCTTACACCATTTACCGATGCTACGCTGAACTTTACTGAACCCCATAAGCGCGCCCGCTTTAATCAAGTGCTAGCAACACTTGCGGCACTTGGCGCACCTAGTAATGATCGGCATAGCATGCCTAAAGGGGCAGCTTATGGCGGCATTCAAGTCGATCGTGAGGCCTGCACGCTTTGCCATGCCTGCGTTAGTAATTGTCCGACGCCTGCATTAAAAGCAGGGGGCGATACACCAGCACTAAGTTTTTTGGAGTCCGACTGTGTGCAGTGCGGGCTCTGTGAACAGGCGTGCCCTGAAGACGCGATTACGCTGCTACCTGGTTTTTTGGCTGCGCCGGAACGCGATACAAGGCACATTTGCCACGAAGAGGCGGCCTTTGAGTGTATTGGCTGCGGCAAGCCGTTTGCCACTGCCAGTACGATAGCAACGATCAAAGCGAAGCTAGCTAACCACCCCTATTTCGCGGGCGATGCACTAGCGCGGCTAGAAATGTGCGAGGACTGTCGGGTCAAAGATGTGTGGAAAACCATGATCCGTGACCCTGATGCGCAACTAAAGGTGTAAAGCAATGAGTGATGCAATGCCCACACTTAGCGATACCGACGCACTGCGGGCCGATATTTATCAGCTTTTAGCCAGCCTGCTTCGGCAAGCACCCGACAGTGAGTTGTTGACGTGGCTAGCCAGCCTAGACATTGAACAAGACGGCAGCCGACTGGCTGAGTGTTGGACATCGCTCTCGAGTGCCGCTAGCCAAAGCAGTGTAGATAGCCTTCAGCGTGCCCACTTTCGCCTTCTTGTTGGCGTCATTCAGGGCGAGGTAGTGCCCTACGCGTCTTGGTACCGCAACGGGGAATTAATGGAGGCAGCATTGGTTGCCTTGCGTCAGGATCTTCGGGCACTGGGGTTTGAACGTAGCGAGCATACCCGCGAGCCAGAAGATCATTTGGCTGCTATATGTGAGGTCATGGCGATGCTGATTACGTCACAAAGTAGCGAGCAGAGCTACTTCTTCCAGCAACACATTGCTCCCTGGTCAACGCGCTGTTTTGACGACCTCACTAAAGTAGACACTGTTTTTTACGCATCGCTTGGCCAGTTGGGCGGCGCGTTTATGGAAAGCGAGCAGGCAACGTTGAGCGAAAGAGCGGCCTATCAACCGGTGCGTATTGTGGAGCCAACGACAAACGCAACCGGCGCGGCGCGCGACGTCACACCGTGAGTGGCAGTGCGCAGTGGTAAGCGAATAATTGGGCCTACGGGCCATGCATAAGAAAAAGGGCATGATAGAGGAGAAACCCATGCACACGTCACACAACCCTGAGCGCCGCCGGTTTATGAAAACCGTTGGACTAGGAACCGCCGCTGCCGGTGCGGCCGCCGCAGTAGGTCACGTCACGCTAGCTCAAGCCGATAACACCGCGTCGATTGAGCCTAAAAAACAAACAACGAATTACCACGAAACCGACCATATTCGCGCGTACTATGCGTCGCTGCGTGATTGACGGCAAAATGCCAGGAGAACTGCCATGCGTCTAACTCGCAAAACTAATACTCCCAACGCTTCAGGGCTTGGAATCTCCCGTCGTCAATTTTTAAAGCGTAGTGGCGTTGCCACCGGTGGTGTAGCAGCTGCAGGCTTTATGGGCGCGCCAATGATGCAGCGCGCTGAGTCGGCGAATAAAACCCCCGTATTAGACTCACCCGTTGAGACCAAACGCACCATTTGTTCCCACTGTTCGGTGGGCTGCGGTGTCTATGCAGAAGTTCAAGAAGGCATTTGGACAAAACAAGAGCCCGCTTTCGACCACCCGATTAACCGCGGTGCTCACTGTGCCAAAGGGGCCTCCTTACGCCAGCACGGCCATTCCACCCGTCGCCTAAAATACCCCATGAAGCTAGTGGCTGGTGAATGGCAGCGATTGAGTTGGGACGACGCGGTTAATGAAATTGGCGACAAGCTGCTTGAACTGCGTGATGCCCATGGCCCAGACAGTGTTTACTGGCTTGGGTCGGCCAAGTTTAATAACGAGCAGGCGTACCTGATGCGCAAGCTGGCATCCATGTGGGGCACCAATAACACAGATCACCAAGCGCGAATTTGTCACTCCACCACCGTAGCAGGTGTTGCAAACACCTGGGGTTACGGCGCGATGACTAACTCGCTCAACGATATGCAGAACAGCAAGGCGATTCTGTTCATCGGCTCTAACCCGAGTGAAGCTCACCCGGTAGCGATGCAGCATATTCTCATTGCTAAAGAGCGTAATAACTGCGACATCATCGTCGCAGATCCGCGCTTTACGCGTACCGCAGCGAAAGCCAATAAGTTCGTACGTATTCGCCCAGGTTCGGATGTTGCCTACATTTGGGGCCTGTTGTGGCACATCTTCGAGAACGGCTGGGAAGACAGTGAGTATATCAGCCAGCGTGTTTACGGCATGGATGAGGTGCGGGCAGAAGTGGCACAGTTCACGCCAAGTGTCGTGGAAGACATTACTGGCGTACCGGAAGCGGACATGTTCGATGTGGCCAAGCGGCTTGCTGACAATCGTCCGGGCTGCGTGGTCTGGTGCATGGGCGGTACCCAGCACACTACCGGTAACAATAACACCCGCGCGTACTGCATTTTAGAGCTGGCGCTGGGCAATATTGGTAAGTCTGGCGGTGGTGCTAACATTTTGCGTGGCCACGATAACGTGCAGGGCGCCACCGATCTCGGCCTTGGCTGTGACTCGTTGCCGGGCTATTACGGTTTGGCTGAAGGTGCGTGGCAGCATTGGGCGCAGGTGTGGGACGTCGACTATGAGTGGCTGAAAGGGCGCTTTGACGATACTGAATACGCCGACGGAAAACCGATGTACTCCAGCGGTATAACCGTTTCTCGCTGGGTAGACGGTGTACTGGAAGAGGATGAAAACATCTCCCAGCGCACTGCATTAAAAGCGATGTTCTACTGGGGACACGCAGTCAACTCGCAAACTCGTGGCGTGGAAATGCAGCAAGCCATGCAGAAGCTTGAGATGATGGTCATCGTTGACCCTTATCCTACCGTTGCTGCCGTTATGCATGATCGCTCTGACGGTGTTTACCTGCTGCCAGCGACAACCCAGTTTGAAACCACCGGAAGCGTGACGGCTACCAACCGCTCTATTCAGTGGCGCGACAAAGTCATTGAGCCGCTATTTGAATCAAAGCCTGATCACGAAATTATGTACCTGTTTGCCAACAAGCTTGGCTTCGGTAATGAGTTCGTAAAGAACTTTGAGATGAATGACAACGAGCCTCTGATTGAAGACGTGTTGCGCGAAATCAACCGTGGCATGTGGACCGTTGGCTACACCGGCCAAAGCCCGGAGCGTCTCAAAGAGCACCAGAAAAACTGGCACACCTTTAGCTTCGAGCATCTGCGCGCCCAGGGTGGCCCTGCCGACGGTGATTACTATGGCCTACCATGGCCGTGCTGGGGCACACCGGAGTTTAATCACCCAGGTTCGCCCAACCTCTATGACACCAGCGTGCCGGTCATGGAAGGTGGCATGGGTTTCCGCGCCCGCTTTGGTATTGAGCGCGACGGCGTTAATTTGCTGGCTGAAGGCTCAGCGCCGGTTGGTGGTGAGATTGATGACGGCTATCCCGAGTTTACCGACCAGCTGCTCAAAGACCTTGGTTGGTGGGATGACCTGACCGACGTTGAGAAAATGGCCGCGGAAGGTAAAAACTGGAAAACTGACCTCTCAGGCGGTATTCAGCGGGTGGCGATTGGCCGTGGCTGCGCGCCTTATGGCAACGCTAAAGCGCGTGCCGTGGTATGGACCTTCCCAGATGCAGTGCCGAAACACCGCGAGCCGCTATACACCACTCGTCGCGACCTGGTTGAACGCTATCCCACCTGGGATGACTTTGACTCGATTATGCGTCTGCCCACCATGTATAAAACCATCCAGGATCGCGATAACAGTGCCGATTATCCGATTATTCTCACGTCGGGTCGATTGGTCGAGTACGAAGGGGGCGGTGAAGAAACGCGCTCGATGTCGTGGCTGGCCGAGCTGCAGCAAGAAATGTTTGTCGAGATGAACCCTGCGGATGCCAATGATATTGGCGTCCGTGATGGTGACGACGTCTGGGTAGAAGGGGCTGAGGGTGGTCGAGTGAAGGTGAAAGCATTGGTCACGCCTCGTGTTGATCGCAAGGTTGCCTTTATGCCGTTCCACTTTGGCGGCATGTTCCAAGGCGAGAGCTTGCGGGATCGTTATCCGGACGGGTCTGCCCCGTACGTCATTGGTGAGGCGGCTAACACAGCCACCACCTATGGCTATGACCCGGTGACACTGATGCAGGAAACGAAGTGCACCATCTGCCGAATTGAGCGGGCTTAAGCCAATAACGTCTCGACCGACCTGACAGAGCCCAGCGCGGGTAAATGCTCGCGCTGGTGAGAGGAGAACACCATGGCTCAAATGAAATTTATGTGTGACGCCGAGCGCTGCATCGAGTGCAACGGCTGTGTCACCGCCTGTAAAAATGCCAATGATGTGGAGTGGGGTATCCAGCGTCGCCGGGTGGTCACACTTAACGATGGCGAAGCGGATGAAATGTCGATTTCAGTGGCTTGTATGCATTGCGACGATGCGCCATGCATGGCGGTATGTCCGACTGACTGTTTCTATAAAACCGATGATGGCATCGTGTTGCACGATAAAGACCTGTGCATTGGTTGTGGCTACTGCCTTTATGCGTGCCCCTTTGGCGCACCGCAGTTCCCACAACAAAATGCATTTGGTGAGCGCGGCAAGATGGACAAGTGCACTTTTTGTGCAGGCGGCCCAGCAGAGAGCAAAGAGGAGGAGTACGAGAAGTACGGCTCTAATCGCATCGCGGAAGGCAAGTTGCCGCTATGTGCGGAAATGTGCTCTACCAAAGCCCTTCTAGCAGGTGATGCGCAGGATGTTGCCGATATTTTCCGTCAACGTGTCGTCCATCGAGGCCATAAAGATGGTGCTTGGTCGAATAACCCCCAGGCCAGTACTGACAACCTTGCCTATGATGCTGCCCGTAAAGGGTAAGGAGGTGTGTCATGACATCAATGACCATAACAACAACGACCTCTCGGGTGCCTGCACAGGCACCTTGGTTGGGGGCGTTTTTCCAGCGCTGTTGGCGTGTCGGGATCCTGTTACTGCTGGTGGTTGCAAGTCTTGGCATTTCCCAACTAGCGGTTGCTCAAGCTGATACCGACCGTGAAATGGTAACCGCTGCTCCAGGTATTAGTGCAGATCAGTGGCGTCAGGTACGCAGTGGGGAAACAGGGCCTAACTATCGCGACTCGCGCTTTGACAGTAACTACAATCTGATCAATTCAAGTGGCGAAACCTGGCGGCAGATACGAAACCGTTGGGTGTCGCCGTTTGGTTTGATTGCGATTGGCGGGATGATCGTGGTGATTGCGCTGTTCTACGTTATGGTGGGACGCAAACATCTTGATGAGCCGCGCACAGGGCGTAAGCTTTTTCGCTGGTCATTGCTAATGCGTTCGCTTCACTGGACAGTCGCCACCCTGTTTATCACCTTGGCGTTAACAGGATTGAACCTGCTGTTCGGTAAGTTTGTGTTCCGTACACTGTTTGGCGACGCCGTCTGGGCATGGATGATCTCAGCTTCCAAAGTGCTGCATAACTATCTTGGCCCGATATTCGGTGTGCTACTCGTTGTACTGTTAATTAGCTTGCTGAAAGACAATATTCCTAAGAAGCATGACTGGGTATGGTTTAAAAAGGCCGGTGGGTTAACAGGCAAGCACCATCCTGACGCGGGTTTTGCCAACGGTGGCGAAAAAGCGTGGTACTGGCTGTTAGCAACCGCTGGTTTAGTGGTGGTCGCGAGTGGTTTTGTACTCGACTTCCCCAACTATGGCCAAGGCCGCGATACCATGCAGTGGGCAAACATTATCCATGCGGTGGGCGCGCTTGGCTTGACGGCGGTCGCGCTGGGCCATATCTATATTGGGACTGTCGGTACGGAAGGCTCATTGGAAGGTATGACCACTGGCTATGTCGATGAAACCTGGGCCAAAGAGCACCACAATTTGTGGTACGAGGAGGTCAAGGATACCGCCATGAGCGAAGAGGAAATCGCGGCACAAAAAACGGGCAGCAGTAGTGGCGATGTTTCCGCCACCAAACCTAGCTAGCCGGTTCGTTTAATTGCCACTCGACACCGCCTTCGGGCGGTGTCTTTTGTTATGCTGCGCTAAAGCCACTTGATAAGAGGATCGCCAATGTCATCGTTTAATGAATTAGACCAAACGACGCGTACGGAGCTAGAAGCCGCCGCGTTTCGTCGTTTGTTACAACATTTAGACGACAATAAGGATGTACAGAACATCGATCTGATGATTCTGGCGGATTTTTGTCGTAACTGTTTATCGAAATGGTTGGTGTCTGCTGCTGAATCGCGGAATGAAACTCTCAGCTACGAAGACGCCCGAGAGTATGTCTACGGCATGCCCTATAGTGAATGGAAGGAGCTCTATCAGCCGCCTGCAACTGCCGAGCAGAAGGCTGCCTGGGAAGCGCACCATGCTAAAAAGAAAGCCGCCAAATAGGGATGACGTTGATGAGTGAGCCAATGGTACCTCTTAAAGTCGCCGTGCTTACGGTCTCTGATACACGCACGGATGAGACTGACCGCTCTGGCCAAGCGCTGGTGCAGCGTTTAACCGAAGCAGGGCACACCCTGGCAGAGAAACGCATCGTGCCGGATGACGTCTACCAAATTCGTGCGGTAGTCGCCCAGTGGATTGCCGACGCAAACGTACAGGTGGTGATTACCACGGGCGGTACAGGTTTTACTGGCCGCGACTCTACACCTGAAGCTATTTCGGTGCTGCTGGATAAGCGTATCGAAGGCTTTGGCGAACGTTTTCGCCAACTAAGCGGCGATGAGATTGGTAGTTCGACCATTCAGAGCCGTTGCCTCGGCGGCTTAGCCAACGCTACGGTCGTCTTCTGCCTGCCGGGTTCAACCGGCGCCTGCCGTACGGGGTGGGACGGTATCTTGGCGGAGCAACTCGACAGCCGCCACAAACCCTGTAACTTTGCCAACCTGGTCATCCCAGGTCGGGGGCAGCATGGCTGAGCTACAGCCGATAAGTGCCGCGCTTGAAGCACTACTGGCCGACGTAAGCCTTGTTGGCACCGAGAGCGTTCCGCTGGAGGCCGCTGCTGGGCGTGTGTTGGCCGAAGCCGTTACCGCGCAGTTGGACGTCCCGCCGTTTGATAATAGCGCGATGGATGGCTATGCCCTACGTGCTAGTGATGCGGGCAAGTGGCTGCCTATCAGCCAGCGTATTGCGGCAGGCAGCCCGGCAGCGCCGCTGGCGGAAGGCAGTTGCGCACGGATTTTTACCGGCGGTGAGATCCCCACAGGGGCCGACTGCGTGGTGATGCAAGAGCGGGTAACACAAGACGGTGACCAAGCATTGATGCCGGATGACCTGCCGGTGGGCGACAACGTGCGCCGCCAGGGTCGTGATGTACGCCGAGGTGAGTTACTGCTGCCCGCTGGTGACTGCTTGGAAGCAGCCGCGTTGGGCCATTTGGCCGGGCAAGGGGTGACCCACGTTAGCGTGCGCCGTCGTCCTCGGATAGCGCTACTGTCGACTGGCGATGAGATCATTGATCCAGGCACGCCGTTAAAGCCAGGTCAGTTATATAACTCTAATCGGCCGATGCTTAAGCGCTTGTTAGAGAATTTTGGTGCTGAGGTGGTGCAACGGGTCAGTGTGCCTGACGATTATGCCCAAACGGTTAGGCTATTAACCCAAGCCGCATCCGACGCTGATGTCGTTGTCAGTACCGGTGGCGTTAGCGTGGGCGAAGAAGACCACGTCAAAGCCGCGCTGGAATCGCTAGGCCAATTAGATATGTGGAAGTTGGCTATTCGCCCAGGAAAGCCGCTGGCATTGGGCCGTTTGCCACGTGAAGACGGCAGCGAGGCGCGTTTTGTAGGGCTCCCGGGTAACCCCGTTTCTGGGTTTGTGGGCGCGTGGTTGTTTTTACGACCGTTGATGGGTGCGTTACTAGGGTGTTCGGCGTTGAACGCCTTACCTACGCTGACGGCCTCCGCTAACTTCACTACTCAGACCGGCCCGCGCCAGCATTATATGCGTGTTGCGCTACGTTTTAGCGAAGCGGGCATTATCGCCGATGCGTTTGAAGACCAAAATTCCGGTGTGCTGTCATCCTGTATTAGTGCAGACGCGTTAGCAGTGATTGACCCACACCAGCAGGTAGAAAACGGCACGCTGGTTCGTTGTTTATGGTTGCAGCGTTAGCGCTGGATCAAGCGCTGCGCCATCAAATAACAAACGAACCGTTTGGTTGGACATCGCTAAGCCTCGTAGGGCGGGGCTAACGTGGCGTGCGGCAATTAAAGAAGGTAATGGAAACAGTTCCGTTATCGGCGTATGAGCTAAGACGACGTCGCCAGTAACGCCTAACTGCCAAGCGCCGTTGGCATCTTGAAGGGTCAGCCAGTGGGTAGGTGCCACGCTCAACAATGGCGCGTTAAGCAATAGGCACTCGGCATTCGCACATCGCGATAGGTGTGGGGATTTTGCTAACCCTGCGACGTGGCGTGCTTCGATGGCGGCGAGCGTATGGCCAGCACTAAATAACACTAAAGCAACGTGGGTCGCTGAGTCTAAGGAATGATTCGGCGCGCCAATTGCCATGACTACCCTAAGCCTTGTTGATACGCGTTGAATAAAGCGTCTGGATCCAGCAAAGCAATGGCTGCGTTGCCTTCTATAGAATCGCCTTTAGTCTCTTCTTCGCCGCTCTCTTCTGGCGTTACATCAGGTTGCCAGAGGGCGCTCACATAAGGCATTAGCTGGCTGGAGAGGGTGTCCGGTGCCGGTTTTAGTGCGCTGATTGGGATGTCGCAAACATCTTCTAAAACATCGATACGAATGGCACTGCGAATGCCCGCGGCGGTCACCACTAGCAGCATGCCCGTTTGTTCCCCAGGGGGGAGACCGAGAAGTGCTTGTAGGGTCACCACCGACTCAATGTTGCCACGTAAGTGGATCACACCTTCCGTAGAAGAAGGCAAGCCAGGTACGAAATAAACCGGCTGATCTCCATTCAAAATTTCATTGACCGCACTGCCTGGCAAAGCGAACCGTTGCCCTGCCAAGCGAAATAACACCAATTGCTGGCAAGGTTCATCCACGTCAATAATTGTGTCATCGCTATTCTGACGGGCGAGTGCCTCTTCGAGAGAGAGAGATTGTCCGTCACGCTGTTGATGGGCGTTGGTCATTGTTTTTTTGCACCGGGTTGATTCGGTTCTGCTTTTCCTTTTGCATCGTCCTCGTTACTAATCACTACTTGATTACGCCCCTGCCGTTTAGCTAAGTAAAGTGCTTGGTCCGCGCTTAGACGTAACGCTTCAGTGGAAGGCTGGTTGGGAAAACTGCTAATGCCTGCACTGAAGGTGCAGCGAAAGCGCTCTCCGCCAGCATGAAAATCTACCAGTTCGAAATCATGGCGTAGTTCATCAATTAGTTCGGCTGCGCGCTTTGCATTGACCCCTTTTAGCAGTACCACAAACTCTTCACCGCCATAACGACCGATAATATCGGATATGCGCAAGCGGGTCTTAAGCAGTCGTGACAGTGTGATAATGACCTGATCACCCGCTAGGTGGCCGTAGGTATCGTTGACGGTTTTAAAATGGTCAATGTCGAGCATGGCCATCGCATGTTGGCTACCTTCACGATATGCCTGGGCGAGTGTTTTACCGATAAGATCCGTCGTGGTGCTATGGTTATAAAGCCCTGTCATGCTGTCCTGGGTCATCAGCGAACGCAGTAGATGCAGACGTTCGGCGCGAAGCCTTACCGCAGACACGAGCTCGTCTGGAGTAACCGGCTTGGTAATAAAGGCTTCAACGCCTGCCGTCATGGCCGAGAGCTGCTTTTGGCTGTCTGTTTCGCTAGATAGATAAATAATGGGCAGGCCAATATGCGCGGATTGCTGGCGGATAATCGTGGCTAGCTCTTCACCAGAACATACTGGCATATACACATCAATTAACAGTAAGTCAGGGCTAAAACGGTCCAAGGCGCTCAGCGCGTCAGCAGGGTGATTTACCTGCTGAACAATCATACCGGCCTCTTCAAGTATCAATGAGTGGTAAGTCGCAGCGTCAGGTTCATCATCGACTACCAACACGCGCAGCGGTTCTTCATCCAAGGGAATGGTGAGCTCGTCGATGGCTAACATTAAATCCAGTGGCTTAATGGGCTTGGTAAAGTACCCATTGCAGCCAGCTCGAACTGCGCTTAGTCGTGAATAAAAGTCACCATAGGACGACAGTACGATGGAGGGCAGCCGCTCTCCGATTAATTTATTCAGGCTGGTCAGCGTTTCAGTACCCGCGGTGTTACCTTGAGGAAACTGTACATCCATGATGATAGCGTCGGGGCGGCGGGTAAGGACTGCATTAAAAAACGACTCGGTGTCTTCAAAATGAACCACTTCATGCCCAAAACAGCGAAGATGATGTAGCAACTGACCGACTTGGTCGGGCTCATCGTCACATAAATAAATAAGCCGTTGACGTTTGCTGCGTGTTTGAGGTGCAACTGATGAAAATTCAACGCTGTTGAGTGATGCCAGCACTGTTTGCTGGCCATGTTGGGACTGTAAGTACTCAATCTCTTCATTGAGCTGCTGAAAAAGTTCAGGAATCAGGCTGTTTATGTCATTAACAGCATGGCCAGCAGAATCAGGCATTGCTTTGAGTAGTTCTTCACCTTGATCTGCCAACATGGCGATACGCTCAAAGCCCAACGAACGCCCCGTCCCTTTTAAACTATGGAAAAAGCGATGAAATTCGGGAGCTAAGCGGGACTCTGCTTCCGCGGATAGGCGGCTTTGTTGCCACTTTGTTGCGGTTTGCTGTAAACGCGCTGGGAGCTGTTCAATAAAGCGCTGGCGCAGTTGATTCAGCTTTTGTTGCAGTGTCGGGGCAGATGATGACATCAGACTACCTGTTCATGTGGGCGAACGATGCGCTGTAAAGCGAATGACAAACGTTCAACCATTGAGCGCTTGAGTCACGGCATTGCCTAACGTGGACTCTAGCTCCGCATCTTTTTGCAGGCAGGCGTTTAAGCCAGGCGTCTGCATAAGGGTTGAGTCAGGGGAATCGCCAGTGAGCAATATAAATGGCAAGGTAACACCTTGTTCACGCAGCATTTTCAAGAATTCGATCCCATTAATGAGCGGCATATGCATGTCGCTAACAATAAGCCCGATAGTGTCCAAGCTATCCAACTGCTGTGTGGCCTCCATGGCATCATTGGCCATGACCGTTGTATAGCCCTGGAACTCTAACAGCGTTGCTGTCATTTCGCAGGCCAACGGGTCGTCATCTACGACCAATATTTGCATGATTAATCTCCGTCATGGCGCGTGCTCAGCCGAGTAGCGCTTTTAGCGTATCCACTAAATTATTCTGATCAAAGCTGCCTTTGACAATATACGCATCGGCGCCTACTTCAATGCCGCGCCGACGGTCCGCTTCTTTCTCTCGTGATGTGATAATAATAATTGGCTTATAACGATAAATCTCATTTTCTCGCAGACTTGCAGTGAGCGCAAAGCCATCCATAACAGGCATTTCAACATCGGTGAGCACTGCATCAAACGAGTCAGCTAAGGCTTTATTCAGACCATCACGGCCATTTTCTGCCAAGGTGACCTGATATCCCCAAGCTTCTAATACATCTTTTTCAATTTCACGGGTGTTCAGTGAGTCATCAACAACAAGTATTCGATGTGCTTGGGGCGGTTGATCCGTTTTAGTTAGCACTTTGGGTGCATATCGACGTGAATGTTCCAGTAACGTCGGTACGTGCAAAAGGCTAACCAGCGTACTGCGCCCCAGAGTGACCATGCCAGAAACCAGTGGCAAATGGCGTAAATGCGTGGGCAAAGGTTTAATCACCATGTCACGCTCATCTACCAAGGCATCAATAATGAGCGCAAGCTTTTGATGACGTTGATGTACGACAAGTAACAGTAGATTGCCGGACTCAGTGGGCGTATAGGGCAGGTCTAATAATTCCGCCAGGGATACGACTGGCACGAACTCGTTACGCAGAATCAGTGTTTTTTGCCCAGCAGCATCAATAAAGTTCGTTGATGCATGCTCTACAAGCTCTGACACATAAGGCGCTGTTACACCTAATGTGACAGCGCCCACGTTTATTAAGAGAACACGCATCATAGCCAGCGATAAAGGCAGGCGCAGGGTAAAGCAAGTGCCTTTGCCGGAATGGCTGGAAAGGCGTAAATCACCGTTGAGTTCATCAATGACCGTGCGTTTGACGACATCCATCCCCACGCCACGGCCTGAAAAATCGGTAATCAAAGGTTTCGTTGAGAAGCCGGGCAGGAAAATAAGTTCTAAGGTTTCCTGTTCGGTTAGGGCAAGCAATTGTTCTTCGCTGAGCAGTTGCTTGGAGAGCGCCTTACGCCGTACCGCTTCTAGGGAAATACCCGTGCCGTCATCGCGCATTTCAATGACTACCCAACTGCCGTCTTGCCATGCCTCTAGTGATAATTGCCCCCGTATAGGCTTGCCTGCTGCTTGACGTTCATCAGGTGTTTCTAAACCGTGATCTAACGCATTTCGCAGTAGATGAATTAGCGGATCCGACAGGCGATCTATCATCTGTCGGTCAAGCTCAATCTCACTGCCGTGAACACGGCAATGAACCTGTTTGTCTAGCGAATGGGCAAGGTCTCTGGCCATTTGGGATAAGGGATCAAACACTACGCTCAGCGGCAGCATGCGCATCTGCAAGGCGCGGTCATGGAGATCGCTCATAAGGCCGTCATGGGAGAGAACGCTGTCCTTCAACTCGCGACTAAAGGCGTTAAAGGGTGCCTGCTGATCTTTGGGTAACGACGTGCTTAGACTCCGTGCTTGCTCTACCAGAGAATGAAGATGATGGTGCCCTGATAACACTTCCCCCATCAGGCGAATGACGTCATCTAGGCGGTCAAGACGCACCCGCACCGTGTCGGTTAAGCGTAGTTCCTGAGCCGGAAGCGTGGCGCTTTTCGTTGTAGGCAGTGCGGCGTAGGGGGATACAATCCCAGCGTCATCGTTCTCTGTTTTATCGTTCTTAGCAGTATCGTTATGGGGTACTACCGTTACAGGAGGAGAAGAGGTCGACAGTTTTCCCACGGCGGCGTTTTCCATGGCTTGGCAAAGCTGATGATCGGCTTCTGCTAGCTCTGCTGGAGAAGCACCCTGAGCAAGTTGGTTAACCCGATCAGACAGTGCGTCGGTGGCCTGGTTAAGAAGGCATGTAACATCAGGCGAGGCGGTTTGTGTTCCGTCGCGTAGTGCGCTTAACAGCTCTTCAGTGCTGTGAGCGATCGCTGTAATAGGCGTAAGCTTCAGCATGCGCGAAGAGCCTTTCAGCGTATGGGCCGCACGAAACAGCTCATTGATGCGTTCTTGATGGGTATCGCCTTGTTCTAGCGCTTCAATACCTTCCCTTAAACGGGGCAAGTGGTCTGACGCTTCTTCAATAAAGCGCTGAATAAAGCGTTTAATATCCAGTGCCATTAACCCACTCCCTGTGTCGCTGCTTGTGCACCAAGGTAGCGAGTTGCCAAAAAGTAGGCATCCCCCGGAGGAATAGGCGGTGCAATGACACTCAATCCACCATCCGCCTGTTTTGACACGTCCAGTAGGCGAATAACCGCTGCATAGCCACGCTTTCGTTGTCCGGGAGCATCGCTAAGCTCGCCTAGTCGAAAAAGCTCGGCTTGAAAAAAGTGAGCTGGCCAGCATTCAGGTGCAACGTAAATGGCTCGCTTAAAGTAGTCGTAAGCATCAGCAAAGTTCTGCTGCCAACGAGCGACTAACCCAGCCAGTAGTAACGCATCCACACTCCAGGGCTGCTGTGCTAAAAGGTCAGAAAGTAGCGTGGCGGCTTCTAAAAATGCGTTCTGGTTCAGTAAATGATGTGCCTCCTGCAAAGCCTCATTAAAGGATGCCATCGGCTTATGCTCGGGGTCGTTCTCAGGTGGTTGTGGAGGCGTCTCTGACACCACCGGTGGGTCTGGCAACGGATCGTCGCGATAAGGTGGCTCATCATTGGCAGGTAAGGCACTGGGCAGCGTGCTCTCTTGGAAAAAAAACACCCCTTGGGCCTGCTGTAATTCCAAAATGCCCAGGTCGTTGCCTAATGTTTCCGTGACACCGCACATCAAAACCCCGTGTGGTTCCATCAGTTGCTTCAGGTGGCGTTGTATATCGCGTCGGGTCGCTTCGTCAAAATAGATCGATACGTTGCGAAATAAGATCACGTCGAAGGGGCCAAGCTTGTCAGCGTCTGGCTGTAATACGTTAAATGAGCAAAAGGTGACCCACTGACGGAGCGCCTCATCTATTTTGAAGCGTCTGCCCTCTGGGCGAAAATAGCGGTGCTTAAGCGCAGGGTTCAGTGCCCGAAACGACATGCCGCTGTAAATGCCTTTTTGAGCTTTACTAAGAACCTGCTGATCAACGTCTCCTCCCGTAATATGAAAGAGTTGCTTGGCACGCTCTCCGTAGCGCTCAAGCAGCGCAATAGCAACACTGTAAGGCTCTTCGCCTGAAGAACACCCAGCGCTGAAAATAGCCAATGGTTTACCTTTTTCAGCCAGCCGCCGAGGGAGGTAGGTATCGGCTAACCAGTGGAGTGCTTCGGGCTCCCGGTAGAAGTAGGTTTCGTTTACCGTTAACTGACTGATAAAGCGATCAAACATCGCTTCGTTTTGCTCTAGTTGTGCAATGAGCTTCGAGGTGTCGCTAATATCGGTGTCTGTTTGAAGTGCCTCAACTGCTTTAACGAGGCGGGCTTCAGCGAGGCCCTCTAAGTGCAAACCGCAGCGGCGGTGCACCAGGTTCTTGAAGGGCGTCAGCGAACTCATAGCGGTTTCGTCCAGGTAGACAGCCGTTGTTGCCCACTGGTCTCGCGAATGAGTCTGTCAGGAAGCTCATCAAGGGAAACAACATGCTGGATAACACCAGCACTAACCGCTTCTTGGTTCATGCCGTAAATAACCGAGCTGGCTTCGTCTTGGGCAAAGGTGCAGCCTCCCGATAAATGAATAGCGCGCATGCCGCTAACGCCATCACGGCCCATGCCCGTTAAAATCACCCCAATAGCCTCTGGGCCATAGACATTCGCGACGCTTGTTAACAGTGCATCGCAGCTGGGGTGATAAAGCGAATTATCTGGGCTTTGCTGTAGTTGCAGGCGGTGATACGGCGTGACATGTAAGTTGCTTTCTGAGGGCGATAAATAAATAAAGCCTGGCTTAAGCGGTTCACCGTGTTGGGCAACGCGAACCGGCATTGAACAAAGCGATGTCAGCCAGTGCGCCATGCCTTCAATGAAGCCATGGCTGATATGCTGGGCAATCACTACGGGTGCGGGAAAGCTAGCCGGCAGCTTGCTAAGCAAATGGGCGAGTGCCTGCGGCCCGCCGGTAGAGCAAGCAATGGCGATGATGCGCTGGAAAGTTTTCGGCATATTATGATGGTAAACAGATGACGCGTTTACCGGTGCAACGGGCATGGCTGATGTTGATCGGCGCCGTAGGCGGGTAATAACAGCAACTCCCGAAAGAAGCCGAACACGCGCGAGTAGTCGTTGTGCGTCTTCATCATCAAGGGTCGGCTTTGGCATCACTTCTAGCGCGCCAACGTCGAGCGCTCGGTAAGCTGTTTCGGCATCAGAGCGATCGCTTACCACCAGGATAGGAACCCCTTTGGTATGCATAATTTCTTCAATGGCGCTGAGGCCGTCCATGACCGGCATATTCAGATCCATTGTGATCAACTGCGGCGATAAGCGGCGGGCAAGTTCCACCGCCTCTCGCCCGTTGCTGGCTTCACCAACAATCTCAATGTCGCCATCGCGGGTGAGGATGTCGCGCAGCACATCACGTGCTAGTTGGCTGTCGTCCGCCATCACTACCCGAATTGCACTCATCGCAGCGTCCTCACGAAGGGCGTTGGTGGTTTGAATCCTGTTGAGCCAGTGTAAACTCCTGCACCAGTGCATTTAACTCTGCTGACATGTTGATCATGTCTTGGCTGATCTCGGTAATACTGCGTACTGACTGTGCATTACGCGAACTGGCTGTATCGATATCGCGTAGAGCAATAACGACCTGATTGCTTGCAGTTTTCTGCTGTTGAGTTGACAGTGATATCTGCTGCGCTGCGCTACTGGTTTGGCTCGCCGCTTTGAGTAGTGCATCGAGGTCCTGAGCGGTATTAATACTGACCTCAACGCCTTTCTCTATCGATGATGCTCCCTTTTCAGAGGCGACAACTAAGCGATTTATCGCATTTTGAATTTCTTCGGTGTGGCCTTCTATCTCTTGGGTTGAGTCAGTAACACTATCCGCCAAGCGACGTATTTCGTTTGCAACCACGGAGAAACGGCGACCTGACTCGCCTGCACTTGATGCTTCTAATGCGGCATTAAAGGCAATCAGTTTGGTTTGCGCAGCAAGGGTGTTAATCAGCTCCATGACTTTGCTGATTTGTTTAGACTTAGCGCCCAGTGCCATGATTTCTGTCAAGCTCTGCTCGCTGTCGCTGCGAATATCTTGCATCTTTGACTGTAGCAGTTGCATCGCTGTGCTGCCCTTACGGCTGCGTTCCAGCGTTTGATTAGCAACCTCTACCACGGATTGCGAATGGTCAGCGATTTGTGTGGATGAGGTTGAAAGCTCCTCCATAGTCGAGGTGATCTCCGCGACTGACGAAGCCATTTCCTCTACGGCGGCGGCCATCGTCTGGTTCGCTTCATGACTAATGTCTCCGCCTTGAATGCCCGATAACCCCGCTGTTTGCGCTAAGCGATCGGCCACTTGAGTCAGTGCCAGTGCATTGTTGGAAACCGCCATAATGGTACGAGACAAGCGCGCTAGCAGCTCGTTAGTCTGATTTGCTAAATCGCCAATTTCAGCCTGATCATCTGTGTTGACACGGCGGGATAAATCTAGGCTATTGGTAATCTCTTTAAGCTGGCGTTGAAGGCGAGTTAGGGGGCGAATTAAGCTGCCAGTAAGTGGGTATAAAATAATTAGCCCACCTAAAAGGATCAAAAGCCCGAAGCCCGTCGATGCCAAAAAGCGTTCTCTGATGGAGCTTAGATACTCCTCTTTAGAAACTTCAATCATCAAGTAGCGTTGTAGCTCGGGTAACCAACGGGTGGAGACTAAAAAGGTGTGATTATCACGTTGCACTTCGTGTACACGAAGTTCGTGTTCATCTTGCAGTAGGTTGGTTGCTTCTTGGCTTTGAAGAGCTGCTAGTGACGTCTCGTCACTGCGAATAAGTAGCTCACCTTCCGCATTTAACAAGGCGGCGCGGCCGGTTTCGCCTAGCCGAAAGTCTTCAATTAGCTGCGCCAATCGAGAAAGATCTAGCCCCGCACCAGCAACAATAAGAGGGCGGCCATTGAGTGCTTGTTCACGACTACGGAAATTTAAAAAGACAAACGCTTCTTCTGGTGAAAACGTATCGCTGTCTAGGTTTAGATTATAAGCAGTATCGCTGTCGGTAAACTGATAGTACCAGTCATCATCGCCGCCAGGCGCTTGTAACGTACGTTCTAGAAACTCTCCATCGCGGTACTGAAAGTAGTAGCCACGTCCTTGATATTGAGCCGCGATAAACAATAGTTCGGTGTCGAGCTGTGCCATCAAACGAGACAAATAGCGCATGATGTCCGGCTGGTCGGTGTCTGGTAGTCCGTCGCGCACCCACTGCTCAATGAAGTAGCTGTCGGCTAGGCTTTCTGACAACGCTAGCGCTGGGCTCAGCCTAAGCGTTAGGCGGGTGGCAAGGCCCTCTACTTGCGTAGGCAGCTCTTCGTTTAGCAGGTTTTCCAGGCGCGCCTGGCTATGTGAGCGGGCCTGTAGATAAAGCGCTAGCAACATAGCCAGTGCCAATACCGTTCCAAACGAGATAAACAGTCGTAACCGTAATGGCAAGGATTTCCAACGCGCTGTCATTATCGCTTCTGCTCCAAGTTAACTGTTGATGCTAGTAAGTAGGAAAGTATTAGCGCTGATTGTCTAGCGTTAAATAACGTTACTAGTCACATCTTATAGGACGATTTCAGCGGCTTTTATGAAGGCTGTCCAGTTTTCTCATTAACGCTATACCACGCGACAGGCAAATAATGTGGAAAAGAGGCTGCACTATTCGATGGAATCAAATTTTCGTGGTCGCCAAGGCAACAGCATTGTGACATGGACAGACTGGCGTGGACTGAGTGGCTTGGTTCGTGTGAATTAGCCTCGACTACCATAGAGACCAGCTTCATTAACGCCTTGTAAAAAAGCCACATGAGTAGTAAAAAACCTTCTCATTTATTCTTTGTTGCTACTAAAGAATAATAGTTGAATCGATTCATCTCCTTAGAATGCCCGCGCATATTGGTAATTTTACCTACATTCACTGCGTCGCCTGCCGATAAGCGACTACTCCCAAGGACCTTCCCATGCATGCCCTAACGCTGGCATCGTTTATCTTTTTTACAGGCCTGGTGGCCTTTGTTACGTGGCGCATCACGCGCAAAGATGATCACCGAAGCACGAGTGGCTATTTTTTGGCCGGAAGGACACTAACCTTTCCACTCATTGCCGCCTCAATGCTGATGACCAATCTCTCAACCGAGCAGATGGTTGGGCTAAACGGTTCTGCATTTACCGATGGTTTGAGTGTTATGGCCTGGGAAGTGATTGCGGTAATTGCTCTGGTAGCACTAGCCCTGTTTTTCCTACCGCGCTTTCTTAAAAGTGGGATCGCAACCCTTCCACAGCTGTTAGCAATCCGTTTTGATAACGGTACTCAGCTGATTGCCAACGTAATTTTTTTGATTGCTTACGCCGTCGTGCTGTTGCCTATCATTCTCTATTCAGGGGCTATTGGTTTACAGGGCATGCTTGATCTTCAAGGGCTTACTGGCATTGAGTCGAGTGCAGTGCTGCTGTGGGCCACTGTCTGGACGGTTGGTATCATTGGCGCCGTCTATGCGCTGTTTGGTGGCCTGCGTACGGTGGCGGTCTCAGATACATTGAATGGCGTCGGTCTATTGATCGGCGGCTTTGTCATCGTTTATTTCGGCCTTCAGGCAGTGAGCAATGGCAGCGGCATTATGGAAGGCTGGAGCATTCTTAAAGAGAGTGACCCGAGTAAATTTAACTCGGTAGGTGGCCCTGACCAGCAAGTACCATTCTCGACTATTTTTACCGGCGTCCTGTTACTACACCTGTTTTACTGGACAACGAATCAGCAAATTATTCAACGTACGTTTGCGGCTAAAAACCTTGCAGAAGGTCAGAAAGGCGTGTTGCTGACCGGTTTCTTTAAACTGTTAGGTCCGCTCTATCTGGTGCTGCCGGGGATCATTGCTTACCATCTTTACGCCGACCAAGGCATTCGCGCGGACGAAGCGTATGGTCACTTGGTATTTAACGTGCTGCCGCCGTACCTAACAGGTTTTTTTGCTGCGGTGATGGTTGGGGCGATTCTCTCCTCGTTTAACTCGGCGCTAAACAGCACCACCACGATTTTCAGTTTGGGCATTTATAAAGGTGTGCTTAAAAAAGATGCCACTGAAGAAGAGGTCGTGAAATCAGGCAAGGTGTTTGGCTGGATCATGGCCGTAACGACCATGATTATTGCGCCACTGTTGGCAGGCCAGGATAGTCTATTTGGCTATCTGCAGAAGATGAACGCGATTTACTTTATCCCTATTTTAGCGGTTGTTCTGGTGGGGCTTCTAACGAAACGCGTGCCTCCCATGGCGGCTAAAATAGCGTTGGTAGGGGGGTGTTTGCTGATCGCAGCAGGCTACTTTGTTCCGCCGTTTAACAAGCTGCCGATGGTAATGCATGAGTTCCACTTTGTCGCCGCTGTGTTCGTGCTGTTGGTTGCCGTGATGCTGATCATTGGTAAGTTGCATCCCCGCGCCACCGCCTGGGTGCAAGAAGATTCGGGCGATGTCGATCTCACTCCTTGGAAGGGCGCTGTGCCAACCGGCATTGTACTTGTGGTGCTGGTAGTGATTATGTACGCCTCGTTTGCAGGCTGACCACGGCTAACACAACGCAGATATTGCCACTGACGCCCCGCTTAGCGGGGCGTCAGAGTTTACAGCGCATTTTCACCACAATCCTAGCTGCGTTGAAACCCAACGACCAGGTAGCAATGTTCCTACAAATGCCACCACGAGACCTATGTAAGCCCCGCGAATCCATTCACGGTGGTGGGTAATTTCCTGCCGACGTGCGGTGCGAATCGCTTGGAATACTGCCCACAGTATCCATACCGATAGCAAGTGAATAGGGCCTAGTTGACCAAATACGGGCAGAACGCCTCCTCCTAGCCAAAAGGAGCTGATGGCTGAACTTACCATGGCTAGAACCCAAACACGGCCAGCGTATTTATGTTGGCGGGTTCCTTTGGCTAGCAACAGTATGCCTGCGCCTAACGCGAGAGCGAGAAACGAAGAGGTGATGTGTAGGGTAAGCATGCCAAATCTCTTTCTTATAGGTTGTGGATAGCGGCTTATATGCAACTAGATGCATAGGTATAGTTTAGTGAAAAGGTCATTTATTATGCAACTGTGTGCATATGAAAGGAGAGGGCGATATGTCACTTCGGGGAGTGTTGCTGGTAACACTTAGGCGTGAGCCGGGCAGTGGTTATGACGTGCTCCAGCGTTTCAAGGCAGGCATGGCCCATGTATGGCATGCCAGCCATCAGCAGGTCTACAGAGAGCTAGACAAAATGCGGAACGCTGATTTAGTGAGATGCGAGTCAATCGCGCAGCAAGATCGGCCTGATAAAAAGATCTACTCGATTACCCAGCTGGGTATTAATGAGCTTCATGCTTGGCTGTCGGAGCCGCTCGATCACGCACCTGTCCGTTCACCTCTTTTTGCGAAATTTTTTGCGTGGGAAGTATGGCCGGAAGAAGCGCGTGAAAAAGAGTTTCAGACTTTAAAGCAGGAGCTTGAACAACGGCTAGCTATGTATAAGACCATTGAAACGATGTGGTTCTCAGCGCCAGAACAATTAACTGACGCTGAGCGTGCGCCGCTGTATACGTTGCAGCTAGGTCAGCGTTTGACTCACACTTGGCTTGTCTGGGTGGAAGAGCGTCTGAACACGCCTCACAAGTTAGTTAAAAATCTCCCGGCGCGCACTGTAGGCAAGTAAGTCCGAGCGCGCGCCATTGGGCAACTACCGCATCGCGGTCGTCTAGCACTAACCAGGGGATGAAACCGTCGCTACGCATTTGACTGAGTAGTGCGGCTTTTACCTCTTCATCATCCACATGGTCATCGCCTTGCGGGCGCAGATACATGGCATCGAAGGGAATGGCGTGTCTAGTGAGCCATGCTTGGGTATGTTCTCGGTGGCTGTCAGGTCGGCCGCTGCAGATAACGATCTGTTGGCCTTGGGCTTTCAGCAGCTTGACTAGCCGCGCCACTGGCTCAATGACTGGCGCTTCGGCCATATGGGCAAAAAAAGGATCCCACTGTTTGGCGGGGCCAAGTACCCATTCGTGTACATCGGTGGGGTGGAATTCGGCAAGCGTGCCGTCAACATCAACAATCACTGCGGACATCGTTAATTTCCTAAAAAGTTAAATGGGCGGTGGGGCGCGTGGCCTGATGCGGAAGAGCCTCTAGGGTGCGGTGGGTACACAGTCGCTGCCCCAGGCGTTGATGCCATTCGCTTAAGCAGTGTCCAGTGAGCGGAGTAAATAACGGGACTACCTGAGTGGCGCCTAGCTGGTCGGCAAGCGCTACTAGATGCGATGCACGCAGGTGTACGTTCCAGCGCTGCCAACGCACCTCGCCTGCGGCAAGCTGGGCTTGACGTTCAGGCGTTAAATAACCGGTGTGTAGTAGCTGGTAATTGAGCCATCGGTCGGGCGTATCATTGCGATCACTGACCAACTGCAGCACTGGCTGCGAAGCATTATGCCGTTCTAGTAGTGCGTTAATCGCACTGTCGAGACCTGGGCGGCGTAAGTCGCTTGGCAGTGCTAGCAGTACGGCGAGGTTATCGCGAATAATCGGGTCAATGGCGAAAGGGAGCTGACGACGGTAGGCCTCTTCCGACAGCCAAAGGGCCATTTCCAGGGCGCGCCCCGTTTCAGGCACCGGTAATACTAACGGCTGGTCAAGCTGCAGACGAATAGCCTGCACACAGCTTTCCTGGGGTTGGTCGTAGTTGCCATAGGAAGCGTCCAGCAGCGCCGTGCGTGCAGGTGGCGGTGTATCGAATGGAAACAAGCGGGATTCAAAACAGGCATCGCCGCTGTAGAAAATGCCGCCATCCACGTCCAAGTGCAGCCAAACACCACCCAGCGAGTGTCCCGCTTGGCCGGTGGTCACCTTGAGACCTTCGATCATAAGGCTGCCGCGTGCTGGCAAAGGCTGCCAAGCGCGGTGTTTCGGCAATGCGTTAGCGACTAAGGGCGTGCAGTAGAGCGGGATGGTATCGGGCAGTTCAGCAACACCGCCGATATGGTCAATATGGTCGTGGCTAATCAGAATAGCGTCTACGTCCAAGTCACCTGCCCAGGTGATAGGTTCCCCAGGGTGCAGCGCACCCCCTGCATCCAGCAGCAGTCGTTTGCCGTTGGTTTCGACCAAGATAGCCGCAGGACCTTTATCACCCAACCCACTTAATAGATGAACATGGGCGCTCATTGGTCAGGCTCCAGGCACCAGCCTTCTAGTAGCCGCAAAGCGACTTGCTGACCCTCTTCAAGCGCGCAGTGATGGTAAGCCAGTAATGCTTCGCCGCTGGGCAGGCGCAGGTGTAACTCATAGCGTTCACCACGAAAGGTTAGCCGCTCGACGCGCCCGGTAAGGTCATGTTCATTGGGAGCTTGGGCGTCTACGCGAATATGCTCGGGGCGGACCAGGACGGGTTGACGTGCAGCTTGGGCGCGGGTGTTGTGTGCCGCAGCCAGCCCTTGCATCAGGGCACTTTCCGTTAGCCGCTGCCCCGGTGCGCCGTTGGCAATGGCCAACTGGCTACCTTGGCCGATAAAGCTGGCCACCCATTCGCTGCGCGGCTCGCGATAAAGCGTTTCGGGCGTTGCCCACTGTACTAGCTCACCGTCGCGCATTACGGCAATGCGGTCCGCCATCGCCATGGCTTCGCTTTGATCGTGAGTGACGTACACCATCGTCGCGCGGGTGCGGCGATGAAAATCCACGAAGCTGTGTTCCATGGAGGCACGCAGATTACGGTCTAGATTGGCCAGCGGTTCATCCAATAACACAACCGCAGGGTCAGTCACTAGGCAGCGGGCTAGCGCGACCCGTTGGCGCTGACCACCGCTAAGCTCCTGTGGCGAACGCTGTGCATAGGGTTCCAAGGCTACCTGTGCCAGCGCATGAGCAACTCGGCGTTGATACTCATTGCCCTGAATGCGGCGCAGTTTGAGTGGGTAGCCGACGTTGTCAGCCACGTTCATATGCGGCCAGAGCGCGTATGACTGAAACACCATCGCCATGTTGCGCTGTTCTGGTGGTACATGGTGATGGCGGCTGGCTAGCAGCGTATCGTTCAGGCGTATTTCGCCGCCAGTGACATTTTCGAACCCCGCCAACATGCGTAGCATGGTAGTTTTACCGCAGCCGCTGGGGCCCAGCAGTGCCACAAATTCCCCTGGCGCAATCTCTAGCGAGAGGTCATTGACCGCACGATGATCGCCAAACTGTTTGGTGACCTGTTGAATTGCTAGCCCTGCCATGGCACGACTCCTTTGGGTAAACGAGGGGCGAGCAGGCTGAGCGACAGCATCAGCGTGGCGACCATTAAGACCACCAGTACCGATACCGCAGATGCCAGCACGCTTTCACCGCCCTCATCAAGGTTAAAAATCAACACGCCCAACGTTTCGTTGCCGGCGCTCCAAAGCAGTGCCGATACTGTCAGCTCGTTCACCGCCAGCAGGAAGACCAACAGCCCCCCGGCAAATAGCGACGGTGCAATCAGCGGCAGTACGATCGTGGTTAGCCGTCGCCACGGGCCTGCCCCCGCCAGTTGTGCGGCTTCTTCCAAGGAGGGATCAAGCTGGGCTAGGCTGGCGCTAACGGGTTTGAGGCATACCACTAAAAAACGCGCTAGATAGGCCACAAAGATCAGCCCGAGCGTGCCGTAGAGCGCTACGTTGATCAGCGGCAGTGGGCGTACGAACAGCAAAATGCAGGCGATCGCCAGCACTACGCCGGGTAGTGCGTAGGGCAGTTCAATAGCGCTGAGCGTGAGCTGCTGGAGACGGGGCGGGAGTCGCTGCAGGCGATATGCTAGCGGCAGGCTGCACAGCATAAGCACCAGCGCGGCACCGCCTGCTAGCCATAGGCTATTACGTACAGCGCGCCAGGTGGCGCCTTGGCGGCCAATCACTTCGTGATAGGCGTTTAATGTCACGCTATCGAAGCTAAGGGGAACCCCCATGGCGGGCACCAATGAGCTGACCACCAGCGCCGCGAGTGGTGCGACGAGAATCACCAATAAAACGCCGACGAGTACGGTCGTCACCGCTGGCCGAAAGCGGCCCAGGGTAAAGTCATGAGAGCGACCGCTATGGCCGCCTAAGCCAAAGCGGCTACGATTCATCCAGTATTGCTGCAAGGCAACGCCTGCCAGTGCCAGCACACCAATCAATAACGATAGCGCTGCCATTTCTGTCAGCACGCCAGTACCAAAGCTAGCCATACGCTGGTAGATCAGCGTCGGTAACACGTAGTAGCCCGCTGGAATCCCCAGCATGGCAGGGATACCGAAGTTGCCCAGGCTAGAAATAAACGCCATCGCCGCCCCGGCAATTAAACCGTGCCGAGTGACTGGCAAAATAATCTGCCCCCAGACTTGGGTCTGGCGCGCGCCGCTGATACGGGCCGCTTCGATAAGCTCGCGGGGGAGTGAGATCAGTGAGGTGCGCAGTGCTAAAAAGACCAGCGGTGCGCTTTGGATCCCCAGCAACAGAGCAATGCCTTCCGCTGAGTATAGTGGCTGAGGGCTGCCCAGCGGCGGTGCCATACCAATGCTTTTCAGCAATGGGCTGGCGGGGCCGAACAGCTGTAGCCAGCTCAGCGCCGTCACCTGGGGGGGAATCATCATCGGCAACATAAAGCAGAACACGAGCCACGCTTTGCCACGGATATCGGTCAGCGTAATCACGAAGGCGAATAGGCTACCCAGCACCAGAGCAATCAACATGCCCAGACCCGAGGTATACACACTGTGCCACAGCGCTCGCCAAGTACTCGCTGCGTTAAGCACCTTCCATAGCGGTGATTCGCTGCCCTGGCCAAGGTCACTAAGTGCCTCAGCCAGTAGCCGCAGGCTAGGCGCTAGGCTTAATAGCACCACCGTGAGTGTGATTAGGCTGAGCAGCCAGCGGTGCTGGCTGCCAACGTTAAGCGACGGTGTCATGGTTAGCCGCCAAACAGATCGCTAAAGCGCTGTTTCAACGTCTCTTCCTGCTCCAGTGCTTGCTCAATATTGATTGGCATTAGCTGGATAGCATCACGAGCGGGAAAGCCTTCAGGCGGTGCAACCGCCGGGTGGGCAGGCAGGTAGCCTTGCTGGCTGACGAGTTCCTGGCCTTGTTGGGAAAGCACGAAATCGACAAATTTCTGCGCGGCGTCCGGGTTGTTGGCACCCTGCATGATAGCGACGGGCTCTGTGACCGCACTAACGCCCTCTTCGGGGAAGACAAACTCAACCGGTGAACCCTTGGCAGCCTCGCGAATCGGCAGGAAATCCACCACGATGCCGTAAGGCTTCGTGCCTGAGGCAACGGCATTGAACACGCCGCCATTCCCGCCCTGAGCTTCTGCACGATTAGCTTGCAGCGCCTCGTAGTAGCCTATCCCAAGGTCGGGGTTGTCGCTCAGCGCAGCCATATGAATCAGCGCTGCGCCGGAATAGAGCGGGCTTGGCATTGTGACCAGGCCTTCATAGTCAGGCCCCGTCAGATCTTGCCAACGCTGCGGCTGATGTTCGGCAGCGGTGTTATACACAATCCCGGTGGTGATCAGTTTAGTGCCGTAGAAGTAGCCTTCCGGATCGTATAGCGCCTCGTCATAAGCCTCCCGCTCTGGGCTGAGGTAAGGCTGCAAATGGCCCTCTTGCTTGAGTGAGGTCATGGTCATGCTGTCAGCAATTAATAGTACGTCGGGGTTGCTGACACCCGCAGAAAGCTCTGAGCGTAGGCGCGTCATCAGGCGAGTGGTGCCATCGCGTACCCACTCCACCTCAATGTCAGGATAGGCAGCCTGAAAGGCATCCACGGTTTGCTGGGCGTCGCTATTCGGTTGACTGGTATAGAGCACCAATTTGTCATCAGCCAGCAGTGACGACGATAGAGCAAAGCTTGCAAGCGTAACGGCAGTGCACAGTGAGCGCTTCAACATCGTAAAACCTCCAGTAGGTGAACACTGATCACACTACTGTCATCGCCTTACAACATCGTGACACTACGCTTTCGTTTGATGGCGGCAGGCTTTCGCCTGCTAAAAAAAGGCTTTCGTTCCTAAGGTGGTCGCCAACGTGAAGAAAATAATGGGCTTAAACGAGCGCCGCCGTGCCGTGTTGGCACAGGTGCGCCAGCAAGGTCGCCAGCCCCTGGAGTCGCTGGCTAGCCAGTTTGATGTGTCGATACAAACATTGCGCGGGGATGTTCGTGTCTTGGCTGAGCAAGGGTTGGTATTACGTCGCCATGGGGAAGTGTTGCCATTTCCTGACCAGGAAAATATTGGCTACGACCAGCGCCAAATCGTTAATCAAACGGGTAAGCGTCAGATTGCCCGCCAAGCCGCTTCACTGATCCAACATCATCAATCGCTATTTTTAGGCACGGGTACCACGGTAGAACAGCTGGCCGACGCCTTGCGCGATAAACAAGGTCTGCAAATTATGACCAATAATCTGCATGCGCTCATCAAATTGTGCACCATGGAGTGTGAGCTGGTGGTGGCAGGTGGGCGGGTTCGGCGCCGTGATCAAGATGTGATTGGCGGCGATGCCTGGCGCTTTTTTCAACGCTACCGTGTGGATGTCGGCATTGTCTCGGTGGGCGGTATGGACAGTGATGGCCATTTATATGACTACAATGATGACGAGGTCATGGCTCGCGAAGCGCTGCTATCCCATGCCGCATACCGTATCCTAGTGCTGGATAAAACCAAATTCGACTTGCCGCTACGCTGTGCCGCGGGCCAGCTTGCTGATTACCATGCGGTGATTACCGATAGTCCACTACCCGATAGACTGCGCAGCCCTTTGGCCGCCCAGGGGGTAAGGTTTTTAAGCTGAGGTTTTGAAGCTAACGACGATGCACCCTAAGCGTCTTTAACGGTAGAAGGCCAATAAATCATTACCTTTTGATATCAGTACTATAGAGATTTGTTTACAGCTGAAGGAAGTTTGCTATTAACTAAACGTTAGTGTGGCACACTGTTTAAGCGTGGAGGCGATAACCTCAATTTTTCATGGTGATGCAATCAAAAGAAAATCTCTCAAGCGGTAGAGGGGCAAGGGATGATTAATGATGCGCTGCTGACGGCCGTGGATGAAGAGCTTGAAAAAAGCCCTTGGCGATTGAAATTTACCGACGAGGTTGAGTCGCGCTTTGAAGCTGATACTCAGCAACATCGTAGCCGCAACATGGTGGTGGCAGGGCTGATCGCAGCCTCTATTTATAGCTTGTTTCTTATCAATGATTACAGCTTTCGGCCTGACTCTTTTGTGACGGCGGTGCAGTTAAGAATAGGCGTGATGCTGCCGATCGGCTTGACAATTTTGTGGTGGGTTTATCGTGGCGTTGCACCTGCCATACGTGAAACATTAATGGCGACGACAGTTGTTACTGCCATGCTGGTTTCATGTTTGATATTTGCAACCTCAACAGAGCCATACTCTTATTTAGATGTTTTCTCTTTTGGTCTTATTTTGGTAGTGGGAAATATTATTTACCCACTTCGTTTTAGCTATGCCTGCGTGTCATCCGGCATTGGTGTTTTGATTATGCTGGTATTTATTGTCGGCTATGAATCCATGCCACAAGAAGCAAAGCGATTGGCAATGTTTTCTATTGTTGCTAAAGCGTTGTTTACATTGTTTGCTAACTACCGACTTGAACGAAGTGAGAGAACTGCCTACCTACTTGTTTTAAAAGAAAAGATACGCTCAGGTTATTATTTAAAAGACAATCGGAAGTTATCTCGCTTGTCGGTTACTGACCCACTAACCAACATTGCCAACCGGCGTCAGTTCGATACGATCCTGCCGCTCAGGTGGCAGGAGGCTATTGATAAGCATAATTTTTTAGGTCTGATGGTAATTGATATCGATTTCTTTAAAGCCTACAACGATTATTATGGACACCTCCAAGGTGATCAGTGCCTTCGCCAAGTGGCGACCACCATACAAGCCAATAGCCGTGATACCGATTTGGTCGTGCGCTTTGGGGGCGAGGAGTTTGTCGTGTTGATGCCTAATGCAACGCTACAAGCAGTTAGGCAAGCGGCGGAGCGCATCCGGTATAGCATTGAAGCATTATATATCCCTAATGAAGGTTGCTCTGAGCAGCGTCTTGTTACTGTCAGCGTAGGGGCGGCACTGTTACGCCCGACAGAGCGTTTCACGGCAGATGATTTTTTGGCTCATGCTGATGCAGCGCTGTATGAAGCTAAGCGGCGAGGTCGTAACTGTGTTTGGATGCAGAGTGTCGAGTGACTAATAACGTCGTTAATACGGCTAAGACGTCTCCCATTTGACAACCCTGCTGGGGTATGACAAACAAGCATCATTTTTCGCGAGGAATCAAATGGTGGCGTACGAGCAGCCCTATCAGGCATTGGATGTTGGCACCCTAGCGCAGCGGCTAGGTGATGTAGAAGAAGTGGCAAGCCGGGTGGGCGGCAACCCCGGGCAGTGGCAGATCCGCGAAGTAGGGGATGGTAATCTCAACCTGGTATTCATCGTATCGGGAAGTGTAGGCAGCGTGGTGGTAAAGCAAGCGCTTCCCTATGTGCGTATGGTAGGCGAGAGCTGGCCGCTGCCCCTCTACCGTGCTCACTTTGAATACTATGCCTTAGTCCGCCAGGCCCAACGTGCGCCGGGTGTCGCCCCAGAAGTGTTTTATTTCGACAAGCCCCAAGCGCTGATCGTTATGGAGTACCTCTACCCGCACACGATTCTGCGCCGCAAGCTGATTAGTGGCGAGCGGGTTGCTCAGCTTGGCGAAACTATCGGTGAATTCTGTGCGCGCATGGCGTTTCGTGGCTCGGAGCTCTCCTTAAACAGCCCTGAGAAAAAAGCCGACGTGGGGCTGTTTTCAGGCAACGTGGCGATTCCTGCGATTACCGAATCACTGGTGTTTACCGATCCTTATTATGGCGCCGAAATGAACCGTCATACGCCGGAGCTTTCGCCGGTAGTAGATGAGCTGCGCCGTAATACACGCTTAAAAGCTAAAGTGCAGCGGTTGTTGATGAAGTTCACTGCGAATACTGAAACCATGCTGCATGGTGATTTGCACTCCGGGTCAATTATGGCCACCGCGTCAGATGTGCGGGTGATTGATCCAGAATTTTCCCAGTATGGCCCAATGGCCTTTGATCTAGGCATGGCCGTTGCCAACTTCCTGATGGCCTACTTCAGCCAGCCTGCCCACCGCCAAGCCGATGAGCTTGATACCTACCAAGCGTGGATTCTTGACGTGGTTGAAGCGTGCTTTACCCGCTTTGACGCGGAGTTCCGCCACCTTTGGCAAACTGAGCGCACCGGCATTCTGTTTCCGAAGGCGCTGTTTGAAGCCCAGGGCAATAGTGCCGATGATGCCTGTGATGCTTTACTGGAAGAGATCCGTCTGGATGCGCTGGCCTACTGCGGGATTGAAATGCACCGTCGCGTTTTATCGCTGGCCCATAACGCTGACTTTGAAGAGATCGAAGACACCGCGCTACGCGCTAAGCTTGAAGCACGCAATGTGCTGATGGGCCAAGCGTTAATTATGGAGCCGGAAGCCTACTGTGATCTTGCCGCGCTGGCAGAGCTTGCCAAGACGTATAACCAGCAAGAGGTGTTATAAACGCTTACCCCTCTCGGTATAACGGACTTCGCGATAATGGCACCGTGGCTGTTTTGGCCACGGTGCCAACCTCAGAACGCTGGCGCTACAGCTGATCCAGGCGATCAAACTTCCCGGCGATATCGCTTTCTGTCCAGTGAGGCACCCAGCCTTCTACGTTATCGAAGAAGCGCAGTGCAGTGAACTCTGGCGCTGGGCCCATATCAAACCAATGGGGCGTGTTAGCGGGTACGCTGATCAGGTCATTGCGGGTACACAGTACCTGATACACCTTGTCTTCAATATGCAGGCAGAAAAGCCCCTGGCCTTTAACGAAGAAGCGCACTTCATCTTCGTGATGGCGGTGCTCGTTTAAGAACTTTTGGCGCATGGCGTCTTTGTCTGGGTGCGTGGGCACCATGTGCAGCACATCAACGGTTTGGTAGCCGCCCATGGCTTTCACCCGGTCGATATCGTCTTGGTAGAGCGCCAAAATGTCTTCCTGGGTGGCATCGTCGGCGATCTCGCCCGGCGTTGCCCAGCGTTCAAACAGCACACCCACCTTGTTCAGCTCAGCAGTTATCTGCTCGCCGTCAGTGATGTCCAGCAGGGCATCGTTAGGGTTCTGATCAGCAAATACTTTCAGTTGCGACATTCTAGGCTCTCCTAAAGCGCAATTTCATCAAAGCGGGAAACGCACGCGTGGGTTTTGCCCGCCTGGGTGCCTTCGCGAACTAACTGCAGGGTTTGCATGCCCGCCTGCTTGGCGGCGTCCAACTCTTCGACCACGTCCGACAAGAACAGCACCGCTTCCGGCGGTAGGTCAAGCTCAGCGATAATTCGCTGGTAGGCCGTGGCTTCGCGCTTATGGCCAATATGGGTGTCGAAGTAGCCGCTAAACAGGGGGGTTAAGTCGCCTTCATCGCTGTAGCCAAACAACAGCTTCTGCGCCTGCACGGAACCTGACGAATACACGTACAGCGCTTTGCCTACCTGCTGCCACTGGCGCAGCGCCGGGGCGACGTCGCTATACAGGTGGCCTTTAAAATCGCCACGCTGATAGCCATCTGCCCACACCATGCCTTGCAGTGCTTTCAGCGGCGTGACTTTTTGGTCAGTCTCGATCCAGTGCTGTAACTGGGCAATGACCGCGTCAAGCGTGGCATCAGGGTCTCCCATTTCACTGCGCACGGCGCTAATTTTCTCGGCAACCGCAGGTGTGTCTGCATTCGCGCGTAGAAAGTCGGGCAACTTGGCCTGGGCGTAGGGGAACAGCACCTTATGGACAAAGTTAATATCCGTGGTGGTGCCTTCAATATCGGTTACAACGGCGCGAACAGCTGGGTTACTCATTTAGACCACCGGCTCTCTTCAAGTACACAGGACAGTAAAAATTCAATGGCTTCCAAGTGCCGACGGCAACTAGCGATGCTATCGCCCACAGCATAAATACCGTGCCCCGCCACCAAAAAGCCCCAGGGCATCGGCCAGCTGCTGCGTACATGCTCCGCTAGCTCGTCCATATCTTGGGAATTTGGTACCACGGGGAGGCGAATAGTCGCATCATGAGTCACGTTACCCTGCAGGGCTTTTTGCATCTCGTAACCATTTAGCTCAATACCGTTTGGAAAGCGCCGCGACAGCACGGTGCTGGCTAGGGTATGGGTATGCAGCACGCAGTTAATCGATGCGTCTAAGCGATAGAGCGCAGCGTGAAGATCACTTTCCGCGCTCGGCTTCCCATCGCCTGAGAGTACCTTGCCATCCAGGTCGCACAGCAGCAGGTCATCGGCCTGAATACGGGTTTTATCCCGGCCAGAAGCGGTGACCAAATACCCCGCTTCGGTACGGGCGGAAAAGTTTCCGCCGGTGGCGGGTGTCCAGCCTTGCTGCGCCGCCCATGAAATGGCGGCCAGCAGTTCAGTTTGTAGCGTCATCATAGGATCTGCGTCGCCTCTTCTAGTGGCAGCTATTCTATATGATAAGCTTCGCGCCTGATAAGCCGCGCCGTTGTCCTGTTAGTCAAGTTCAAGTGCTCAAGGAGTCCATCAATGCCACACTTACAGTCACGCAGTTTACGGGTTTATGCCGACTACCTTGAGTATTTGGATCAAACCCAACTGCCCCAGGCAGAGCAGTGGGTGCGCTGTGACTCGCCAGACGAGTGGCAGCATGCGGTGAAAAACCTAGCGATTCGCGGAGCGCCGCTGATTGGCTTGAGCGCTGCCTTTGTGCTGGCGCAGACTGCCGCGCGCCATCCAGAAGGCAATTGGCAATCCGTTAGCGATCGCTTACGTGCCACGCGACCCACCGCAGTGAACCTGATGTATTGCCTGGATGCCATGGAAGCCTGCTTCGAGCAAGGGGCTGCTGTCCTGGCTGAGCGCGCCGCTGAATTGTTTGCAGAAGACCGTGCGCTTTGCCAACGCATGGCCGAGCGGGGAGCCGACCTGCTGCAATCGGGTGACCGTGTTCTGACCCACTGCAACACTGGGGCGCTTGCTACCGCAGGCGTTGGCACCGCCATTGGCGCGTTGGCAATCGCCAAACAACGCGGTGTGGCGCTGCATGTGTATGTAGATGAAACCCGCCCGTTGCTGCAAGGCGGCCGTTTAACCGCCTGGGAAATGGCCGATTTAGGCATTCCCTATCAATTGATTGCTGACAGCATGGCCGCGAGCTTAATGGCCGCTGGGAACGTCGATAAAGTCATAGTCGGTGCCGACCGCATTTGTGCCAACGGCGATTTCGCCAACAAGGTAGGCACTTACATGCTCGCCGTTGCCGCCCACTACCATAATGTGCCGTTTTACGTGGTCGCCCCCTACACCACGGTCGACCCCGCCTGCGCATCCGGCAGTGATATTCCAATTGAACAGCGCGACGCGGCAGAAATTCGCGGAGCCTCAGGTGCCTTTGGTGATGTCGTTTGGGCTCCCGAAAATGCCCCCGTGTGGAACCCTGCCTTTGACGTGACACCCGCCAAGCTGGTTACTGCCTGGGTGCTAGACACTGGCACCTTCGATGCCGCTGCGATAGCGCGTGGCGAACACTGCCAGGGGCGTGCAGAATTAGCGAATTCCCGCTCTTAAAAACGACTGCACGAACTGGCGTTGGAAGAGCAGGAAGGCGATTAGCAGCGGGGCGATGCTTAAGAGCGTGGCGGCGCTGACGGTCGCCCAGTTAACGCCGGTTTCTGGCGCGGAAAATACCCCTAACCCTACCGTTAGCGGGCGGCTCTCTACCGAATTGGTCACCACTAATGGCCAGATGAAGTTGTTCCAGTGGTGACTAATCGAGACCAGCCCATAAGCAAGGTAGGTGGGCTTGGCGAGCGGTACGTACACCTTCCACAAAATTTCCAGCCAGTTGCAGCCTTCAATGCGGGCGGCGTCTTCCAGCTCCCTTGGAATGGTTTTAAACGTTTGCCGTAGCAGAAAAATACCCAGGGCGCTGGCCACGTAAGGTAAGCCAATCCCGGTGATGGTGTTGATCAGCCCCAGCTCACTGGCGATGCGGTAGTTCTCGACAATTAACACTTCGGGAAACACAAAGAGTTGAATCAGCACCAGCATAAATAAAACGTTCTTGCCGGGAATCGGAAAGCGCGCAAAGGCAAACGCCGCCAGGGTGCAGACCACAAATTGACCTATCACCACTCCTGTCACCAGCGCAAAGGTGTTCAAGTAGTAGCGGGCAAAGGGCGCTTGAGACCAGGCGTTAGTGAAGTTCTCTAACGTCAGCGGGGCGAAGAGCTCAAAGTTCACCATAAACTCGCTGGGGTGGAAGGCAGCCCAAAAAGCATACAGCAGCGGAAAAATCCAAATAATCGCCAGTAGCCACGCGGCCACTGTTTCCAGCGCTGGAGTTGAGAAGAAGCGGGAGCGGGGCGCATAGGAAGTGGTCGTATTCATTGATAGTGCGTCCTGCGATCTAAAATCGTGAACTTAAGCGTGGCCACTACCGCGAGCACCAGCAGAATCACCACCGTAATGGTAGCTGCTGTGGTGCGGTCAAAGAACGAGAAGGCATTCTCGTAGACGTAGTAGAGTAGCAAGTTGGTGGCGTTGTTGGGCCCACCCTTGGTCAAGATAAATAGGTGATCCACGACCCGCACTGAGTTAATCAGCGCATTGATGAGCACAAACAGTGTGGTGGGCATGAGTAGCGGAAAGGTGACCCGCCAAAAGAAGCTCCAGCGGCTAGTGCCTTCTAAGTCAGCTGCCTCTTTTAATTCGGGGGGCATACTCTGTAGCGCCGCTAAGTAGAAGATCATAAAAAAGCCAGCTTCTTTCCACACCGACATCACGATCACCGAGCTTAAAGCAATGCTTGGATCACCCAGCCAGTTCACTCCAGAAAAGCCCAACATGCCGAGCAGTTTATTGAATAAGCCAATCTGCGGCGCGTAGAAAAACATCCAGATATTGGCCGCGGCGATCATGGGAAGAATCGTCGGCGTAAAGTAGGCCATGCGCAAAAAGCCTCGCCCGCGAAGCTTTCTATTGACGAATAGCGCCATACCCAAAGCCAGCGCGATAGACGTAGGAATCGTACCAACGGCGTAGATTAAGTTGTTACGCGCTACTTTCCAAAACGTTGGGTCATCGAACAACACCTGATAATTTTCAAGACCTACGAATTCAGTGGGTGCACCGCGAAATCCGGGTAAAAACAGGCTGTTAATGACCGTTGTTACGGTCGGTAAATAAGCAAAAGTTGTTAGCAGTACTGCAGCGGGCAGCAGCAGAAGTGCGCCATAGAGCTGCATTTTGCGGTGATTGGTGAATGACATAGTGACGTACCGCACGTTGGAAAAGCCGGGGCATGCCCCGGCGAACAGTAAAATATCTAACGATTAGCGGGCATAGCGGCGCAACACGTTATCGGCCTCTTGCTGCGCCTGGCTAAGCGCTTCTTGCGGTGTCATTTGACCGGTCAGCGCCGCTTGCACGGCGTTATCCAAGGCGCGGCGAATGCGGCCACCCTGGTAAGTGGAAAGCTCTGCCGTGCCGTGCTCAAGCTGGTCGCGGGCGACCGCAGCAGGTGGGAACTCTTCTACATAGCCTTGTAACGCGTCGGTTTCGTAGGCGGCGGGGCTAACGCCCATATAGCCGGTTTCAATCGACCAAGCGGCAGCTCGCTCGGGAGCGGTCATCCAGCGAATAAAGGTCATCGCTGCGCGCTGCTCTTCTTCTGTCGCATCTTCAAAAATGTAGAAGTTACCGCCACCGGTGGGGCTGCCGCGCTGGGTTTTCATCGGCAGCATGGCGACGCCAAAATCAAAATTGGCTTCGCTGCGTACGGCGGTCAGATTGCCCGTGGTGTGCCACATCATTGCCGTGGACTGTTCAAGGAAGTTCTGGCGCAGGGTGCCCCACTCAATGGTACCGTCAGGCATGGCATTGTGCTCGGTGGCTAGCGATACCCAGTACTCCAGCGCTTCAACTGCTGCGGGGTCGTCGAAGTAGACCTCAGTGCCATCTTCGCTCATTAACCGATGGCCGTTCTGAAAAGCAAAGGCTTGGAACATCCAGTAGGGGTAGCCAGTCGAGGGCACCATCACGCCCCACTGCTCGTTGTTCGAGGCTTCGCGCACGGTCGCCGCCATTTCGGCCATCTCTTCCCAATTCTCAGGGGGCGTTTCGGGGTCTAGGCCAGCGGCTTCAAAGGCGTCTTTGTTCCAGAACAGTACGATGGTGGAGCGCTGGAAGGGGATGCCGTAGGTTTTGCCATCCAACTGGCCATTTTCCATCAGCCCTGGGTAGAAGCCATCGAGCCATTCACGCTCTTCATCGGTTTCGACCAGGTCGTCAAAGGCGACGATGGCGTCCTGCTCAATCAGCTCGTACAGATCAATGGAGAACATAACCGACAGCTGCGGCGTTTCGCCCGCTTCCATCGCTGACATGGCGCGCACGCGGGTATCATCGTAGTTACCGGCATAGATCGCTTCCACATTGATATCAGGGTATTCGCTTTCAAACTCTTCCACCAGATTATCAACGACGTCGGTGAGTGCACCACCCACCGCGACCGGGTAGTACATGGTCAGATCGACGCTATCCGCGTTTACCTGGGCGGTGTTTAACAAGCACGCTGCCAGGGCGGTCATTGCAAAAGGAGGACGCAAACGCATAAGAGACTCCGCAAGTGTCAATACTGCTGTCAGTGTTGGAAAGAGCCCACGGCCGGTGGGCGAGGAACGCTGCGAGATGAGCTAGGTAATGGGAGCGGCGTCAGGTCATCCCGCCGTAGGCCTTCGGCATCGAAAAGGTGTGTATTCTCTGACGTCCAGTAGAGGCTGCATGGCTGACCTGTCAGTGCCTGCTTGCCGCTAAGCCGCACGCGTAGGGTGTGCGACCCCACTGCCACATATGCAATGGTGTCCGCTCCCAGATACTCTTCGCTTAATACGTTAGCGGGTACGCCGGAACCCGGTGCAATGCGCAGTTCGATATCTTCCGGGCGGATGCCTAAGTGGCCGCCAGTGGCATCCAAGGGGGCTACGGGAGTACTTGGTTCGCCTTCGATAACAGCGACATCTTCACCGGCCACTAGTGGCAGCAGGTTCATGGCGGGGCTGCCAATGAAACTGGCGGCAAAAGCACTAGCGGGGCGGTTGTAAAGCTCGTCTGGGGTGCCGTCCTGCACGATTTTGCCGTGCTGCATTAGAATGACACGATCGCCCATGCTCATCGCTTCCACCTGGTCGTGGGTGACGTAGATAACCGTCATCGTCAGGCGGCTCTGTAATGCTTTGATTTCCCGGCGCATGTCGCTACGCAGCCGGGCATCCAGGTTGGATAGCGGTTCATCCATCAGGCAGATTGGGTGTTCGGAAATAATCGAGCGCGCCAGCGCCACCCGCTGGCGTTGGCCGCCAGAAAGTTGGGCAGGTTTACGATCTAGGTAATCGGTTAAATCAACCAGTTCGGCGACCTTAGCCAGTCGCTCGCGCTGCTCTGTTTTGGGTACCTTACGGCTGCGCAGGCCAAAAACGATATTGTCGGCAACGCTCAAATGCGGAAACAGCGCGTAGGACTGAAACACCATGCTCAGCCCACGGTCGCCGGGCGGCAGGCGGGTAACGTCGCGCTCACCGATATAAATACGCCCGTCGCTGGCCTCTTCCAGGCCCGCAATCATGCGAAGCGTGGTGGATTTGCCACAGCCTGAAGGGCCCAGCAAAATGACAAATTGCCCAGGCGTGACGTCGAAGGAGATGTCATCGACGGCAGTGGTCACGTCCCAACGTTTAGTGACGCGTTCCAGGCGAATACGCGATTGGTTTGACATAGCACACACATCACCGGCTGTTGGTTGTTATTGTTTAGCTTGTGTTGAAGGTGTTGCCGTTGTATGACACTTACATGGATGGTTGATGACAGCGGTTGTGTCAAGCGGAAAATTCACTTAGTGACTTTAATGCCATAGCGTTGCAGCCTGCGTACCACGCTGGATTGGCTAATACCCAGCCGCTCAGCGATGGCATATGTGCTAGGGAGCGTTTTGCTCAACGCTTCCAGTGTGTCGCGCTCTAGCCTGGCAAGGTACTGCTTTAGGGTTTCATCCGGCGCTAAGGCAGCGACTAACGGAGACGTTGAGGCTTTCGTTAGATAAGCCGGGGGCTGCTCTGTATAAGGATGAGGATTAGGGGCTTCAATTTGATCCGTTGGGCTGGATAGCCAAGCTCTTTCTAGCCAGTTTTCAAGCTCGCGGACGTTACCTGGCCAGTCGCTTCCCATTAACGCTGACCATACTGGGTTGCCCAGGATTTTTTGCCGCCCATAGCGTTGGTTAAGGCGTTCCAAACAGGCTTCCACGAGATCAGGAATATCTTCTCGGCGGTCTCGTAAAGGCGGAAGCGTGACGGGTATGACGTTGAGACGGTAGTAAAGATCCAGACGAAATAGGCCCGCTTCTACTTGTTTGGCTAAATTCTGATTCGTGGCGACGACTAAGCGAAAGTCCACTTTACGCGGTCGTGTATCGCCTAGCCGGGTGAGGCTTCCGTCCTGGATAACTTTTAGCAGTTTAGTTTGCATTAATAGCGGGAGCTCACCGATTTCATCAAGAAACAGCGTGCCACCTTCCGCTTGTTCTAGTAAGCCTGCTTTTCCTTGGCGAGCCGCGCCACTGAACGCGCCTGGTTGATAGCCAAACATCTCAGACTCAAATAAATTTTCGGGAATGGCCGCACAGTTAACCTCAATAAAGGGGCCATCGCTGCGCTGGCTCCAACGATGAAGCTGCTTGGCAAACGCGGTTTTACCCACGCCCGACTCTCCCAACATCAATACATTAGCGTCCGAAGGTGCGACCCGTTTGAGAAGCAAGGCGACTTCACGCATAACGTGGCTTCTCGCCTGCAGGTTGTCCAGCGCGTCGTCTAGCGCCTGTTCCTCGGCATCGGGGGCTGCTTGGCTGCGTTTTAAGTGCTCACTAAAGCGCTTCTGGAGTAGTGCATATTCGTCTTGTAGGAGCTGTAAATCGGTTAAGTCTCTGGAACGGCTAATAACACGTTCCAATTTTCCATTCACAAAGACAGGGTAGGCTTCAGCAATCACACGGCGTCCGGTGCCTGTTACCTGCATAAGTTGGGCTGGCTGGTGGGTGCGCATCACTTCTAAGGTGATGGATGGCTTCAAGATGCCTGCTTGCTGAAGCTGGTAAACGCTACTGCCTAGCAACTCTTCCCGGGGCGCGCCATAAACAGCCTCAGCGCCGGGACTAATATCAAGCACTCGACCTTCGCCGCTGACGATAAAGAAGTGATCGTTGGCGGTTTCCACAATGGTTTTTAGCACGCACTTATCGATTTCACTCACAGCGATTGTCTCTTGAATAATCTTTGATTCATTTTTGCATCAATGATGCATAGGTGACTTAAGTGTACGTGATTTTGATTCATTACTGCATCGATAATGACTGAGAGCCCTATTGTTAGGGCGTTCAGAGACTTGGCATGTTCTGTGCAACGTAGTTGTTATCAGTACGCAATACAGCGCTACAACATGAACAACGCCAAGGAGATCTGTATGTCTGATTTTAACCAGCCACTTGGGGGCAATAGCATGCCGCGCTTTGGTGGGCCTGCCACCATGATGCGGTTACCCACCCAGGAAAGCGCTGCTGGCTTAGATGCTGCTTTTATCGGTATTCCAATGGATATTGGTACGTCTAACCGGCCTGGTACGCGTCTTGGCCCACGTCAGATTCGCGATGAATCTCGCATGCTTCGACCCTATAACATGGCGACCCGCGCCGCCCCGTTTGAAAGTTTACAAGTGGCTGATATAGGCGACGTGCCCATCAACACGTTTCACCTACCCAAAAGCGTCGACATCATCACGGCCTTTTATGATGACGTGCTTAAACACAACTGCATTCCGCTAACGTTGGGTGGCGAACACACCCTGACACTGCCCATTTTACGTGCCATTGCCAAAAAACATGGGCCAGTGGGGCTGATCCATATTGATGCCCATGCCGATGTAAACGAGCACATGTTCGGTGAGCCGATTGCCCATGGCACGCCGTTTCGCCGTGCCCAGGAAGAAGGCCTGTTAGCCCACGGCAAGGTGGTTCAAATCGGCCTTCGTGGTACCGGTTACGCAGCCGAGGATTTTGATTGGTGCCGAGGCCAGGGTTTCCGCGTTGTTCCCGCTGAAGAGTGCTGGTATCGCTCGCTTGCCCCCTTGATGGAGGAAGTGCGCGAGCAGATGGGCGATGTGCCTGTCTATATCAGCTTCGATATCGATGGCTTGGATCCTTCCGTTGCGCCAGGAACGGGAACGGTAGAGATGGGCGGACTGACCTCAGCGCAAGGGCTAGAAATTGTGCGCGGTGCGGCAGGGTTGAACATCGTCGGCTGTGATCTAGTGGAAGTGTCGCCTCCTTATGATCCCAGCGGTAATACCGCATTGATGGGCGCCACACTGCTGTACGAAATGCTCTGCGTGCTGCCGGGCGTGAAACACAGTGATTAAGCTGCTCTGAAATAGCTAACAAATAAAAAGCGCTTACCTGACAAAGCGCTACTGATCAGAGAAATGGCAGGCTGCTTATTGCCTGCCAGGACGCCGCCAGCCCACCTCCAATAATCACTTCCAATAGGTGAACCGTATGTCTTACTCTCAAGTAAAGTCGGAAGAACCGACGTCTCCGACGGAGATCCCCCGCGCGCATCTGCTGAAGTTTCTCATTCCATCATTGATCGGTGTACTGCTGTTCCTAGTGCCTTTTCAAGTGGGCGACTCTATTAACATTGGTATGGGCCTGATGGCAGATGGTTTGCAAACGCTGTTAGGGGCAGCGCTACCTGCCATTGCGGTAGTCATTCTTTGCCTGTCGGTGGTGGTAACGCTATACGCCAAGTTAGCCAAACCTGCTTGGGCAAAAAGTGGTCCCTTTCACGATATGTTTGATGTGGGCGCTATTTGGGTAGTGATGCGCATATTAGGCGCGATTTTTGTCCTCATGACGTTTTTCCAGTTTGGGCCCGAGTTTGTAACGGCACCGTTTACTGGCGGCGTAATGCTCAATGATTTGGCGCCGGTGCTACTGACGTTCTTCTTCTTTGCGGCGATTCTGCTACCGTTTTTGGTCGAATTCGGCTTTATGGAGTTTATCGGCACCATGGTCCGCAAGCCGTTTCGGGTGATTTTTAATCTCCCTGGGCGTAGTGCTATCGATGCGACGGCATCCTGGATGGGGTCGGGAACAGTTGGTGTTCTGATCACTGCACAACAATACGAGCAGGGTTACTACAACGGCCGTGAAGCGTCAGTCATTGCGACCAACTTCTCTGTTGCCTCCATTGCTTTTAGCCTATTGGTTACTAACTTCGTTGATATTAACCATCTCTTTGTACAATTCTATTTCACGGTAGTGGTGTCTGGTTTGATCGCTGCGGTCATCGTATCGCGGATTCCGCCACTTTCGCGTAAATCGGATGACTACTACGAGCCAGTGGGCTGCCAACTGAGCGAAGAGCGCACTGAAAAAGTGGGACTGTTTCGCTACAGCCTTTTGCAGGCCACCCGTCGAGCAGGCAGTGCGCCTGGGCCACGTGAGTTAGGACGCATAGCGCTACTTAACGTAATTGATATCTTCCTGACACTGCTGCCACTGGTGTTTGCCATCGGCACTGTCGCGCTGATTTTAGCCGAGTTTACTCCGCTGTTTACCTGGCTCTCTTACCCCATGGTGCCGGTGCTTGAGTTGCTGCGTATCCCTGAAGCACAAGCGGCTGCTCCAGCGACGTTGGTCGGGTTTGCCGATATGTTCTTGCCAGCGGTGCTAGCGACGAATATTGAAAGCGAGTTGACCCGTTTCGTCATCGCCTGCCTCTCTATGACGCAGCTGGTGTACATGTCTGAAATCGGTGCGCTGCTACTCAAGTCGAAAATTCCCATCAAGTTCTGGGAACTGGCAGTGGTTTTCTTACTACGTACCGCCATTACACTGCCGATTATTGCCTTTATGGCCCACACATTTTTCTTCTGAGAGGGCCTGTCATGAACGCTGACGAAATGTGCAATCACTCAACGATGACCTGTGCCGAACTGTTGATCCGGATGCTGCGCGAAACCTATGGAGTTCAAACGCTGTTCGGTATTCCGGGCGTGCATACGGTAGAGCTATATCGTGGGCTGGAAGGCAGCGATGTGCAGCATATAACCCCGCGCCATGAGCAGGGTGCAGGGTTTATGGCCGACGGCTATGCCCGCGCCAGCGGTCAGCCTGGGGTATGTCTGATTATCACTGGCCCAGGAATGACCAATATTGCCACTGCCATGGGCCAAGCATTAGCAGACTCTATCCCCATGCTGGTGATCTCTAGTGTGAGTCGTCGAGATACGTTGGGGCTAGGCCAAGGTCGGCTGCACGAGCTGCCCAGCCAGCAGCAGATGATTAGCGGCGTGGCGCGGTTTAGCCACACGCTATTAGATGCCAATACGCTACCAGACGTGCTGGCCCGCGCCTTTGCGATCTTCAATGGTGCGCGCCCAGGCCCGGTGCATATTGAAATTCCGATTGACCTGTTCAATGCGCCGGTGAAGGTGCCGACCAGTTGGCAAGCGCCAACGCTTTACCGAGCAGCGCCTGACCCGCAGGGGCTTGCTGAAGCGGCTCGTTTATTAAAAGCGGCCAAACAGCCGTTGGTGCTTCTGGGAGGGGGCTGTGTGGCAGCGCCAGAGGCAGCGCGGGCACTGGTAGAGAGGCTTGATGCCCCCACGGTGACGACTATCAACGCCAAAGGGCTACTAGGCCGCGACCACCCGCTGGATTTGGGCGCGAATGCCGCGCTGCCAGCGGTGCGCGAACTGGCGGCCGATGCCGATGTGATTTTGGCGGTGGGTACCGAACTCGGCGAGACCGACTATGACGTCGTATTTGACGGTGGCTTTCACCTCAACGGCAAGCTGATTCGTATTGATCTCGACCCCGAACAATTGGTGCGCAACCAGCATACAACGCTAGGGCTAGTGGGCGATGCTGGGCGTAGCCTAGCGCTTCTGCTCGCTCATTTCCCCGACCCCTTGCAGCGCCAAGGTAGTGAACGAACTACCATGACGTTGGGCGCACTGAATCTGGTTAACGATCCGGCTTTTAGCGACTTTGTACCGCTTTATAAAACCCTAGCAGACTACTTGCCCGAGGCGATTTTAGTAGGCGACTCCACCGCGCCGGTGTATGCGGGCAACCACCTAGTCAGCCAGCCAGCGCCAAGACGCTACTTCAATGCTTCTACTGGCTACGGCACTTTGGGCTATGGACTGCCAGCAGCGTTAGGTGCGCAGTTAGCTCGCGCTGATCTACCCGTGGTGGCGCTGGTTGGTGATGGCGGGGTGATGTTCACCCTTTCTGAGCTTGCTACCGCGGTGGAGGAACGCCTGCCGGTGGTGATTGTGCTGTGGCACAACGCAGGCTATGAAGAAATTCGCCGCTATATGGATGCCAACGGTGTGGCGCGTTTGGGCGTGGATATTCAAGCCCCCAACTTTCTTACTTTGGCCGAAGGGTTTGGTTGCCCAAGCGTGCGGGTTGAAAGCCCTGAGGAGCTTGCAAACTCACTCGCTAATCGCGTTTCAAATGGCCCGTTACTCATTGAAATAGACGCGGCTGCTTGGCAGCGTGCGTGCAGAATTTCTGACCAGGATACGTAGATGCCGTTAATCAACCAGCAATTTATCAATCAGCAGTTCATCAGCAACCAATGGGTTGCCTCAGCAGGCACGCGCATGCTCGATGTGATGAACCCTTATCGCGAAGAGCGCATTGCTCAGGTCACGGCGGGGGACGCGGCAGATGTCGACGCTGCCGTTAAAGCCGCTCAGCAAGCACAACCTGCTTGGCAAGCGCTGGGTGGAGCTGCGCGTGCAAAGTACCTAGATAGCTTTGCCGATGCGTTGGAGGCCCGCCGAGAAGCGCTAATCACTCTGTCAGCCACTAATAACGGTAAACCGCTAGCTGAAGCAGGCATAGACCTGGACGATGCGATTGCCTGTTATCGCTATTACGCCAAGCAGGCCAAAGCACTGGATGCCCGCCAAGGCGAGTTGATTAGTGTGGAAATGGAGGGCGTTGAGGCACGTACGTATCATGACCCGGTGGGTGTCGTTGGGCTGATTGCGCCCTGGAACTTCCCGCTGGTGACAAGCGCCTGGAAACTGGCGCCCGCGTTGGCGGCAGGCTGTACCGCAGTGCTCAAACCGTCAGAGGTGACGCCGCTCCCCGAGTTGGCACTGGCAGAAATTGCCCTGGAAATTGGTCTGCCAGCCGGTGTACTGAACCTGCTTAACGGCGATGGCGAGGGCATTGGCGCACCGCTAACCAATCACCCAGGTGTAGATAAAATCTCTTTTACGGGCAGTAACCGAGTCGGCGAAGCCGTCATGCAAGCTGCTGCCGTTCGCACTGCCAGTGTCTCCCTAGAGCTAGGTGGAAAATCGCCGATCCTGGTAATGGAAGACGCCGACCCATCTCAAGCCGCCGACTGGGTAATGGCGGGTATCTACTTCAATGCCGGGCAAATCTGTTCAGCGACTTCGCGTTTACTGGTGCATGAAAGCGTGGCAGAAGCACTCTATCTCGCCCTAGCTGAGCGGATGGATGCGCTAACCTTAGGTGACCCACTCGCCGAAGGTACCGACTTAGGGCCGTTGACCAGCGCTAAGCAGCGCGATGCGGTACAGCGCTATTTAGACTTGGCAGAACAAGAAGGCCTAACGGCAGTGCGCGATATTACCCATCGCACGTTACCCACGCAGGGCTACTTTTTAGCGCCGACGCTTTACCGCGATGTTCCGCTGGAAAGCCGCTTGTGGCAAGAGGAGATTTTCGGCCCAGTGCTCTGCGCACGCAGCATTACCAGCGAAGAAGAGGCGATTAAACTCGCCAACGATAGCGCTTATGGATTAGCTGCGACGGTGATTAGCGGTGACCCTGAGCGGGCAAAACGCATTGGTCGCCAGCTAAAAGCCGGTAGCATTTGGTACAACAGTGAGCAACTGGTGCTGCCTGAAACCGCCTGGGGCGGCTTCAAGCGCAGCGGCATTGGGCGTGAGCTCGGCCCCTGGGGGCTAAGTGCCTACCTGGAAGTGAAGCATGTGATTGGGCCAGCGTAAGACTAACGCTCGGGCATAGTATAACGCCGGGATGACTTCCCGGCTTTTACCACTTGTCCGGGCACGTCGTGGCCGATAAGTGTCGGCAGGGTGGCGGCAACGTCAAGCAGCGCATCTAGATCGACGCCCGTATCGACCCCCATCGCTGCAAACATATGCACTAAGTCTTCGGTGCATACATTACCGCTAGCGCCTGGGGCAAAGGGGCAGCCCCCCAACCCACCGAGCGACGCATCAAAGCGGCTAATACCCGCCTGCCACGCTGCCAGCGCATTGGCTAAGCCCATGCCGCGCGTGTTGTGAAAGTGCAGTGTGAACGGCGTTTCCGGCCAGCGCTCAAGCACGGCGTCACACAGACGCCTTACCTGGGCTGGGTTGGCCATGCCCGTGGTGTCACATAGTGTGACGCCTTGAATGCCCAGCGCGATCAGTTGTTCCACCAGCGTGAGCACCCGCATTTCAGGCACCTCGCCTTCAAACGGGCAGCCAAAGGTGGTCGAAAGCGAGGCGTTGATAAATACGCCGCTGCCTTGGCAGGCCTCTACAATCGCGGCAAATTGCTCAAGCGACTGCTCTGGTGTCATGCGCAGGTTCGCCAGGCCATGGCTATCGCTTGCCGACATCACCAAATTAATCTCATCCACCTGGCAGGCAAGCGCGCGCTCCATGCCCTTAAGGTTAGGCACTAATACGCTGATATCGACGCCTGCCCGGCGATGAATACCAGTGACAACCTCAGCGGCATCGCGCAGGTTAGGAATTGCTTTGGGTGACGTAAACGAGGTGGCCTCGATGCGCCGCAGACCGGTAGTGGAGAGCGCGTCGATCCAGCGGATTTTATCGTCTGTGGGGACAAAGCGCGCTTCAATCTGCAGGCCGTCACGCGGGGCGACTTCATTAATTTCTATTTTTTTAGGACAGGCTGCTGTAGGACAGGGCATGGGTTGGCTCGTGGAATTATGCATAGCGCTCTCCTTAGATAATGCCCGCTTGACGCAGCTTGGCACGGGTTTCCTGGTCAATGCCCAGCTCATCCAACACGTCATCGGTATGCTGGCCAAGCTCAGGGCCGCCATTGCCGAGTCGCCCTGGGGTAGCACTAAGTTTAGGCAGTACACCGGGTACTTTTAAGGGGTTGCCATTGGTGCGGGTGAAGGTCTGAATCATTTCCCGCGCCAAGTAATGGGGGTCAAAGGCAATATCTTTAGCGGTGTACGGATAGCCTGCTGGCACGCGTGCCTCATCTAGCGCTTTAAGAATCGCCTCTCTTGAGCGCTCTTCAGACCACGCTTGAATCGCTGCGTCGATCATTTCAGCCTGCTGGCTGCGGCCATCGTTGTGGGCTAGCGCGGGGTTGTTGGCCAGATCATCACGGCCAATGACACCCATCAAGCGTTTAAAAATGCTGTCGCCGTTACCAGCAATAAGCACGTAATCGCCGCCCTGGCAGCGGTAAGCGTTAGAAGGCGTAATGCCAGGGAGGGCGCTGCCGCTAGGTTCGCGTACTTGGCCGCTGGCATCGAATTCCGGCAGCAGGCTCTCCATCATGGCAAATACTGATTCATACAGCGCCACATCGATCTCTTGCCCCAGCCCGCTACGATTGCGTTCTTGCAGTGCCAGCAAGGTGCCAATGACAGCGTAAAGCGCGGAAAGTGAATCACCAATGCTCACGCCCACGCGCACAGAGGGCTCTCCTGGCTGGCCGGTGAGATAACGCAACCCGCCCATGGCTTCTCCCACCACACCAAAGCCGGGCTTGTCGCGGTAAGGCCCCGTTTGCCCGTAGCCGGAAATATGCACCATGATCAGCCTTGGGTTGAGTTTTGATAGCGCTTCCCAGCCCAGCCCCCAGTTATCTAATGTGCCAGGGCGGAAGTTTTCCACCACCACATCAGCCTCGGCAGCGAGCTTGCGCACCAGCGCTTGACCCTCTTCACTGCGCAAGTCCAACGCAACGGAGCGCTTGTTGCGGCTCTGTACGTGCCACCAAAGCGAGGTGCCTTCCTCAAGCATTCGCCATTTGCGAAGGGGATCACCGGTGCCAGGCGGCTCAACTTTAATCACATCGGCGCCAAACTCACCTAGCAGCTTGGTCGCAAAAGGGCCTGCAATGAGCTGCCCAAGTTCAAGGACTTTCAGGCCTTCTAAGGGAAGCTGGCGCGCTTCGGGAGCATGCATTAAGGCTCTCCTGGTCGTATCGTTAATATTATGTTCATTACGTTTAAGGCGCGTGGCCAATATTGTCTAGTAGTTGAAAGCAAGTTTATGGCCTTGCTGTCATGCTGCAGCGGGGCTCATGTGTCATTGATAAACAATAAATCACTAATTAAAGATCGCTGCGTCATTAGATTGGCATGCACGATTTTTATTCAAGTAATTGTATTTATAGTATTTTTTATTTTTTTGGCATTTCCTGGTATGGCGGATGCAATGTATTGGGCAAGAGCAGAGTGTTAGAAAGACGCGATGTTCTTGCCACTAACCAACGTTTTCAAATTATCGAATTTTTTGATTACCGAAAACTGAAGTGAAAGCGAAGCCATATCAGGAGGCATGACTATGAAAAAGGAAGCTCTCAAGAAACTTGGCATTTTAGGCGTATCGTTTGGTTTAATCGCTAGCCCGCTGGCCTTTGCTGGCATGGAAGGCAACGATGATTACGAGCCCGCTCCTCAGGAAGAAACGACCCAGGATGAGCAGGGCGCTTACAACTCTTTCGACTCTGATCAAGAGCAAGGTGCCACCACTGAAGGCGCTACTAATGAAGGTGTAACGACCGAGTACGAAGAGGAAGAGCAAGAATTCACTTATGAAGAGGAAGAAGAAGAGCAAGACACATGGGAAACTGAAGAGGAAGATGATTCCGGTTGGTAACTCATGACTGCTAAAGGATTAACTTCTATTCCGGTTCACGGATGAGCCATGAAATGCCCCGCCAGTTGCGGGGCATTTTTGCGTTAAAAGATGTTAAATAGGGGGTGGGGAATGAATAGGCTATGGTTAGAGTCCTATTATTACTATCAGCCACAAGGACGTTGCCGACGTGTTGAATTGGAAGGAGGTACCACAGCTTCCTAAAGCGCAAGGCCGTATCGAAGCGATTGATCTCGCGCGCGGTATCGCCATTGGGCTTATGATTATCAGCCATGCCGTTAGCGGTTTAGTTGGCATACGTCATGTACCCGACTGGGGCATGGTGCCTATTCACTTGTTGACTAAATTCTCGTCCTCGCTGTTCATTTTAGTATTTGGCATCGCGCTGGCGGTGGCCTTCTTGTCTCACACGCAACGTGACGATTGGCCCAAGCGGCGGTTAAAACTGTGGGTAAGGGCCATTGAGGTTTGGTTTTGGTATAAAGCACTGATTATTATAGAAATGCTCCCCTTTAGTTCGCCTGGCGATATCGTTGATACGCTGCTCTACGGGCGATTTGCTATCTGGGTAGAGATTCTAGGTTTTTATGCCATTGCCTTGCTATGGGTGCCGTTAATATTGCCGCTGTGGGCGCGAACGCCACTGTGGGGGCGTTTGGCGACCATTGCAGGCTTAACGGCGCTTTCTGCGTGGTTACAAGGGTTTTCATTTGGGGGCTACGAGCTCTTAAAAGCGTTTCTGGTAGACCATGAAGAGCACTATGCCTGGGGGCAGCTTAGCCGCGCCCCACTTATATTGTCTGGCTTATTGATCGGCGAAGCGCTGTTACGCTGCTATTTCGATGCCACTTTACGCCGCCGCTTCATTCGTTGGCTGGTAGGGGCGGGGGCGCTGATGGTAGCTGCTTTTTATGGCATAGCCATCGCCGGGGGCGATGTTCATGGTGCGATGATGGCGGTGGCTCGTAATGTGGGAAAGCACCCGCCCGGAATAAACTTTATGCTGTTTAGCGTGGGTGGCGCGTTGGTGCTGCTTGGGTTTGCCTTAGCAGGTGGAGCAGCCGCTGCGAAAGTACTGTTGCCGATCACCCTCGTTGGCAGTGATGCGCTCAAAGCCTTTATTTTCCATATCGTGATGATTTTTCTGGTATTGCGTTTTTTATTGGAGGGTGAAGGAGCCTACAGCTATCCGCAGGCGCTTGGCGTTGGTGGCTTATTAATACTCGGTGCCGCGCTGTGGATTTGGCTGACCCGCTGGATGGCGGCTCATCGCTAAGCGCGAGCAAACTAACGGGAGTTGACGATTTGCGACAATGGATACAGCGCGGGCTGATGGTCGTAGCGCTGTTAATAGCGCTGCCTGTTCATGCAGATTGGTATTATGAAGTCGATAAACAGAGCCGCTGGCAGGGCGACTTAAATGCCCGCATGGCCGCCATCGAAGAGGTGTTTGGCGGACAGTTAGGTGTTTATGTGCAAAATTTGGCCAGTGGCGAAGCCTATTCCTGGAAGGCCGATGAGCCATGGTATTTGGCATCGCTGATAAAAGTGCCGGTGGCTTCTCAGGTGCTGGCCGAACGCCAAGCTGGCAGGTTATCGCTTGATGAACGGATTACCCTGGCGCGCAGTGATTATGTGGATGGCGCAGGCCCGGTTAACTGGCATGATCCAGGCACGCCTATTTCTATTGGTTATTTGTTGGAACAGATGATCACCGTTAGTGATAACACCGCCTCAGACATGCTGATTGACCGTGTAGGGCTTGAGGCAGTGAATGAACGGGCAAAGATGATGGTGGCAGCGAGCGGTGGAAGGTCCGGTCATATAGGGCCGATTAGCAAGCTCGTTGGCGTACGCCAAGGCGTTTATGGCCAGCTTCATGCAGATGCTCAACGCTTAGGTGGTTTAGAATTTATGGCGTTGCGTAAGCACACTGTTAGCCAGCGGCCGGTAGCGTTAGCCCGAACCCTTAGCGTGCGCCAAGATGCCTTCGAGCAACCTAACTACGACCAGGCCTTTGATGCCTATGAAGCCACGGGTGAGAACGTAGGCACGCTGCGTGCCTACGGGGATGTGCTGGCCTCGCTTCACCATGGGGGCATGACGGATTTGAATACTGAGCAGCGCCAAACGCTGCTGGCGGTAATGAGCCGCACCTCCTCTGGCGAGCGCCGCTTGAAACAAGGGTTGGGCAGTGACATCCATTTTGCCCATAAAACCGGTACCCAGCACCGTCGCAGCTGCGATGCAGGCATTGCCTCGCGTATTTCTTCAGCGCAGGGGCCGTGGGTAATTGTCGCCTGTAGCCGAGGCCCGCTTCCGGTAAGCGCCCACGAACGCGCTTTGGCAAGTGTGGGTGACGCGCTGCGTTTTAGTGGAGCGCTCGCTGGTCCTTAATCAAGTTAACGCTAGCGCCTAACCCTGTACCAGCATGATAAACTGATACGCCGATTTGGGGCTTTTTAATAAGGAGTTTGTTATGGCACGCGCCAGCGCCCGTCATATTTTGGTAAGCAGTGAAGAGCAGTGCAACACACTGAAACAAGAGATCGAAAACGGTCGTGATTTCGCAGAAGTGGCTAAGCAGCACTCTAGCTGCCCTTCTGGCCGTCAAGGCGGTGATCTGGGTAGCTTTGGCCCTGGCCAAATGGTACCGGAATTCGACAAAGTCGTTTTCAGCGGTGACCTGAACAAGGTACACGGCCCGGTCAAAACCCAGTTTGGCTACCACCTGTTGGAAATCACCAGCCGCAGTTAATGGCGCCGAACATCCGTCAAGCACCGCGGCAATGCTGTCGCGGTGTGAGGAGCACGCCTTGAACGATCCCATTATTACTATTGAAGGCTTGAACAAAACCTATGAAGGTGGCTTTCAAGCCCTTACCCGTGTGGATTTAACCATTCAGCGTGGCGAGATTTTTGCCTTGCTTGGCCCCAATGGGGCGGGTAAAACCACATTAATCAGCGTGGTGTGTGGGCTGGTGAACCCAACCCAGGGCCACGTGTTAGTGGATGGCTATGATAGCGTTAGCCACTATCGTCAGGCCCGTGAACGTATTGGTCTTGTGCCTCAAGAACTGACCAACGAAGCCTTTGAAACGGTATGGAACACGGTCAGTTTTAGCCGTGGCTTGTTTGGAAAGCCGCCCAATCCAGCGCATATCGAGAAGGTGCTTAAGTCGCTGGCCTTGTGGGACAAACGCAACAATCGTTTGATGACTCTTTCGGGTGGCATGAAGCGCCGCGTATTGATCGCCAAAGCGCTCTCCCATGAACCGCGCATTCTATTTCTAGATGAACCCACCGCCGGGGTAGACGTCGAGTTACGCCGAGATATGTGGGAAGTGGTACGCGGGCTGCGGGACAATGGTGTCACGATCATTCTCACTACCCATTACATTGAAGAAGCCGAAGAAATGGCCGACCGCATTGGTGTCATCAATCGCGGTGAGATTGTATTAGTGGAAGAGAAAGCAGCGCTGATGAATAAGCTTGGCAGCAAGCAGCTAACGCTGCAGCTACACACGCCGCTCTCTGCGTTGCCTGCGTCCCTTGATCAAGACGAGCTGAGCCTGACAGCAGATGGCTATGAGTTGGTGTACACCTACGATGGCCGTCAGGAAGAGGAAGGCCGCGGTATTTCTGCGCTGCTCACGCAGTTGGAAAAGGCGGGCATTGGCTTTAAAGACCTGCACACCCGGCAAAGCTCGTTGGAAGATATTTTCGTTGACTTGGTAAAGGAGCGCCCATGAATCTCTACCCCGTTCGTGCCATTTATATGGCGGAAATGGCGCGTACTCGCCGCACGTTGCTGCAAAGCATTGTGTCGCCAGTGATTTCAACCTCGCTTTACTTTGTGGTGTTTGGCGCGGCGATTGGTTCACGCATCAGCGAGATTAACGGGGTCAGCTACGGTGCCTTTATTGTGCCTGGGCTGATTATGCTGATGCTACTCACCCAGAGTGTCTCTAATGCCTCGTTTGGAATTTTCTTCCCGAAGTTCTCCGGCAGCATTTATGAAATTCTCTCAGCGCCCATCTCTTATTTAGAAGTGGTGGTTGGCTACGTAGGCGCTGCTGCCTCGAAATCAATTATTCTAGGGCTGATTATCCTGGCAACGTCCAGCTTATTTGTGCCGCTGGAAATTGCTCATCCGATTTGGATGCTGACCTTCCTGGTACTGACCGCCGTCACTTTCAGCTTGCTGGGCTTTATTATCGGCATTTGGGCGGATGGTTTCGACAAGCTGCAGTTGGTGCCTTTGCTGGTAATCACGCCGCTAACGTTTTTGGGGGGCAGCTTCTATTCTATTGATATGCTACCGCCGTTTTGGCAAACCGTGACGTTAGCCAACCCTGTGGTCTACTTGGTCAGTGGGTTCCGTTGGAGCTTCTACGGCATTAGCGATGTCAGCTTAGCGGCCAGCGTGGCGATGATTCTACTCTTCCTGGCCGCCAGCCTTGCCACCATTGCGTGGATTTTTCGCACCGGTTATCGCTTAAAGCCCTAAACGCGCTGATTGCCTGTTGAGCGGTTCTTTGCCAACACCGCTCTTTTGATGATTTGTTTTTTTAATCAATCGTTCTTAGCTAAACCGCTCTTAAATAAAAGGTAACTCCCGCTTATGCCGCTACTGCAAAGTATTGTGCACCGCCTTGACCTATCGCTAGATGGTGAACGCTTGACCGTCACGGCGGCACCCGCGTCAACACCCGCGGCCAACGACGACCCAGTGATGGCAAGCTTGGTGAATTCGCTAAATGACACCTACAACACCAAAGCCAAAGGGTGGGGGCGATTTGCTGAGCAGGGCGAGCAGGCTGGACCGCTGGTCGCCTGGCTGCGGGCATATATGGCAGAAGAGCAGGATTTCACCCAGCTTTCTATTGCTATTGCAGAACGCTTGGCGCAAACACTGCAAGAGCAGCTCTCTGTTAGCGGCTACTTAGTGTTCGCACATCTACACCAGGGCGATACCGAGACGCTGTTTCTAGGCTTAGTTCATCAACGGGAAGGTATTGGCATTAACGCAGAGCACCAAGCGGTGCCCGCTGCGCAGCTGAATACCAGCCAGCTCACCCTGGCAGCACGGGTAAACCTTACCCAGTGGCAGAGCGATTCTGAAAGCGCACAATATGTGTCGTTTTTAAAAGATCGCGGCGGCAAAAAGCTCGCTGATGGCTTGGTAGCGCTGTTGGGAATGGAGGAGGGTATTGATGCTCCCGCCGAGACCCGCACGCTGCTGAAAGCCTTCAGTGATTACGTCGAAAAAGAGGACTACGACGACGAAGCCAGCCGAGAAAAAACCGACACTTTGGTCGACTACGCCAATGAGCAGCTGCGCCGTGGCGACCCAATGACGTTAGAAGAGCTTTCGGGGCTGGTGGACGAAAAGCAGCCCAAAGCCTTTTACGACCATATCCGTAATGCTGACTACGGTCTTTCTCCAGAGATCCCGCCGGACAAGCGCACCATCAGTCAGTTTCGCCGATTTACCGGGCGCGCTGGGGGCGTATCGATCAGTTTTGACTCTCACCTGCTTGGGTCCAGCATTGAGTACGATGAAAACCAGGATCGCCTGATTATCAAGCAAGTGCCTAAACAGCTAAAAGAGCAGTTGGCGAAGCGCAAGGAGTGAGGGGGCAACTGTGAGATGTAAGGTGTGATTCCAGTTTTCAGGCAGTGTCTAGGCACTTAGTGCGGTCACTGAAGTCGAATAGTAAGACTCAAGAGCAGGAGAGCTTAACGTGCTGGATGCCATTAGCAATTTTTTCCAACGCGCGCTGGCAGAACCTGAACAGCGCGATAATCAAACCCTGACGCTAGAACTCGCAACGGCGGCGTTGCTTTGTGAAGTCATGCGCGCCGACTACGATAAAAGCGATGCTGAACGCGCCGCGCTCAAGCAGATGCTCATCAACCGCTACCACCTAAGCGAAAGCGACGTTAACGAGTTAATGACGTTGGCGGAAGCAGAAGTAGATGATGCCGTCGATCATTACCAGTTTGTCAGCCTGATAAAAGAGCACTACGGTTATGAGCAGCGCTGCGAGTTGGTGGCATTAATGTGGCAGCTTGCCTGGGCAGACGGCAGCATCGACCCGCTTGAAGAGCACCGTATCCGGCGGCTGGCAGATCTCCTGCACGTCAGCCATAGCGACTTTATTCGCAGCAAGCTTGCTAATACGCCGCAGGTTTAACAGCAAGCTCCAACAAACAGTAAACCTAAGCAGTAAACCCGAGCCGTCGACATAGCCATTGTTATAGCCATTGTTATAGCCATTGAAACAGCTATTGAAACAGCTATTGAAACAGGACATGGAGCGCCAAAACGCCAATGAGTGATATGCAGGATGCATCGAACTTAACCGAATTGATTAACACCATGGAACGAATGGAGCGTGAAAAAGCCAAGGTAAGCGTAGACGACGTGGTGCACGCGGTAGGCAGGCGTTCGTTTGGGCCACTGTTGCTGGTCGCCGGGCTAATTACGCTCGCGCCCATCATCGGTGATATTCCCGGTATGCCAACACTAATGGCGGTGCTGGTAGTGCTCACGTCCGTTCAGTTATTAATCGGCAGGGAAACTTTCTGGTTACCTAAATGGCTGGTAAAACGCTCGATTTCCCGAACCAAATTCGATAAAGCCATTCACTACATGAAGAAGCCAGCCAGCTGGGTGGATAGCTTGCTAGGTGTGCGTCTAGCGTGGATGACCGGTTATATTGGGATACGTGTTACCGCCGTGATGTGCTTACTCATTGCGTTAGCCATGCCACCCATGGAGTTCATTCCGTTCAGTGCTAATGGCGCGGGCTTAGCGCTGACACTGTTCGGTTTAGGCTTAGTGGCCCGCGACGGCATCATGCTTTCGTTGGGTTTTCTACTCACCGGGGTCACCTTTACCGTTGTGTTAATCAACGTGCTATAACACCGCGTACGATTATCCTAGCGTCGCCCAAGTTGGCGACTTTTTACAGGAGTAAGCACGCACCATGTCTGATCCAGTACCGTCTGAACCGTCATCATCAAGCTCGTCGTCACCAAACCCATCATCACCACATTCATCACCACATTCATCTCAGATACATTCATCCCAGACACATTCAGCTCAGCCGCCAGCGCCTAAAACGCCCCACGAACAATCCCCCTGGGAGCGGCGGATTGAAACGGCGCTTTGGAATTCGCGCTTTCTGGTAATGCTGGCGGTAGTGCCAAGCCTGTTAGGCTCACTAATGCTATTTATTGTCGGCACGCTGGATATTTTAACCGTGGTGGGTGACGTACTGCGCTACTACCTGATTGATAGCTCTCAGGATATCCACGACACCCTGGTGCCAGACATCATCATCGCCGTTGATGTGTATTTAATAGCGATTGTGCTGCTGATCTTCGGGCTAGGTATCTATCGGCTGTTTGTTTCCCGGATCGACCAAGCAGAAGTGCGCTACCCCAAGCATCCGTTTAACGTAGGGTCGCTGGATCAACTCAAGGACAAAATTGCCCGCGTGGTGATTTTGGCGGTGATTATTGAGTTTTTCCGCGCCGTTGTGGATATCCGTTTCACGACGCCGCTGGAAGCCATCTATCTCGCGCTTTCGGTGCTGGCGCTTGCCGCAGCGCTATATCTGATGAGCCTTGGCCATAAAGACGAGTAAATAAGAACTAAGTAAGTAAGAATGAGTAAGTAAGAGTGAGTAAGTAAGAATGAGTAGAAACGAGCCGCTACTCACCTTTTGGCTATTCATCTTCTAGTAAGCCAACCACTAACTGGTTTAACTGTTGCTGAAACTGCCCGCCAGGTGAAGGCGGCGTTGGGTCGGAGGTGATCACCACGGTCATCTCCCGCTCGGGAATCACATAAAGCGCTTGGCCACCGTATCCTCGCCCGTACATTACGGGCTCCTGCGCCAAAGTGGTGATAAACCATCCGTAGCCGTAACCATCGCCTGTCCAGGGCGATTGACCTCTCGGCGTCCACGACGCCTCTACCCAGCCTTCTGGTAATACTCGCTTGCCATCGACCATGCCGTCATTGCGATAAAGCTCGCCTACTTCCACAAGCGCTCTTGGGGAAAGCTGCATATCGTTGCCCCCAAAGTAAATACCTTGGGGGTCTTGCGGCCAGGCAGGAATCGCAATGTCCAGGGGTTCGCCAAGCAGGCGCTGGGCAAGGGCATGAGTACTTTCACCGCATGCCTGGGTCAGCGCCGCAGAGAGTAAATGGCTAGTGCCAGTGGAGTAGAGCATGCGACCACCGGGCTCATCAACAAACGGACGGGTGAGCGCATCGTTCACCCAGTGGTTACTTGCGACCCAGGCGCCATAGTTGCTGCCCGATGTACGCTCTAGGCCTGCTTGTAAGGCAAGCAGATGCGCCACGGTAATATCATTGACCTGTGGGTCTATGCCGCTAGGGAGTTGGCCTAACAGGTCTGCTAAGGGCTGCTCGGTAGACGCAATAATGCCGTCTTCAATGGCCGCGCCAGTAATAGCGGCTAGCACGGTTTTAGAAAGCGACTTGATGTTGGCGGGTGTCGCCGGTCCAGGGCCGCCTTGATGACGTTCGTGAACAATATCGCCTCGGTAAGCGACCACCACCGTATGTACACGGCTAAGCGCTCCTGCTTTTTGATCAAGGGCTTGCAGCACCTCAGCCGATGGTTGGCTTGCTAAGGCAAACGTAGGAAAAAACCACGACATGGTGAAGGTAAGCAGTAGAGGGAGTGCAGGGCTACGCATTGATGGACCTTCCAAGATAAAAATTGACTCATCATTATACGAATCAGGGGTCTTGATAGATAAGTATCGTATAAGGTTCGAGGCGATAAGCGACAGGAGGTTCAATAAAAGGCAAGTTGACCCTAGCAAGGGTAAATTACGCAAACATAACCAATTACTGCTAGGCTTGGGGTGTTATTTCAAAGGTAAGCATCCTGTTGCCTTCCTTGAAACAGAAATGTATGAAAAAGCCCTAAACGCAAAAGCAAGGAGTGCCGTTATGCGTAACATCATCTATATTATTGGTCTAATCGTTGTTGTGCTGTTTATTCTATCGCTGCTTGGACTGCGTTAAGCACACCGCGCCAATAAAAAAGCGCCCGCAGCCCCTTTATCAAGGGCCTGCGGGCGCTTTGTGTTTAGAGCGTCGTCTTAATTTTTCAATGCCGTGGCGTTCAGAGCAAGCGCAATTACGCGCAGTCGGCAGCACCCTGGCCAAACATATCAAACATTAACTCTCGTCCCATGGACGTCAGTACGAAGCGGTCATAATCATTAAATTCAGCGGCACCGCTCTCTTCAAGTACCCGTTGGCATGTTTTCCAATTAGGGCAATGACCATTCAACTGAGCCAGTTCGCGCCGGGCAAGGCCGCGCTGGGGCAACGTAATGGTTTCGAGTACATGGCCGTTATCGTAAAGCAGCTCGGCAACGGTAGAAAGACAGTGGCGTAGGCTACGCTGCACATGATGAGCGGCAGACGCTGCGGTGGATGCGGGTTGTGACACCTCGGAAGGCATAAGTCGTTCTCCTGCAAACGGCCCCAAAATGGGCTTGTTGCAGTGCATTATAAAGCAATGCAGGTGTTAGACCAAGGTCTATAATTCGTTAGTGCCAACGCAACCGCTGACCTTTTCCTGACATGTTCTTGTCATCCAGTTAATTCACGATGTAAGTCACTAGAGAACAGGCAGAAAAGCGTTAATCCCAATGGGTGGGTTTATGCCTTTTTAAGTTGTATAAAAGCGTCATCTTTTACAATTAATTACTTTTTAGTACGTAAAAAAAGCCAAATAAGCTCAAGTCTGGGCTTTAATGGTCGATAGTATTAAATAATAAATCACATTCTTACGTATGAGCAGCGCCAGCATGTTGGGCGTTTTTTAAAAAAAGGGCAGTAACTTATGGCTTCCATTTCATCACTCGGAGTTGGTTCAGGACTTGATCTCAATGGCTTGTTGGATCAGCTCGAATCAGCTGAGCGTAGTAAGCTCCAGCCCATACAGCAGCAAATCAAAACACAGGAAACGAGGATTTCTGGCTATGGCCAGTTCCAAAGCGCATTGTCGCAGTTTCAAGATGCTGCCAAGGCGCTTAGCGAGCCTGAGTTGTTTGATAGCTTGGCTACTGATGTGCAGGGTGATGCAGTTACTGCGGCCTCCACGTCTTCGGCTACGCCAGGGCGTTATGATATTGAAGTTACCCAGCTTGCCACTGCAGGTAACCTTGCGTCAGCGCGTGTGACTGATCCTCAGGCTGAGCTATCCGGAGTGGAGCAGACGCTTGAGTTGAGTTTTGCTGGGCGCGATGCCATTTCGATGACCATTGAAGCCGGCAGCAGTTTAGAAGCTGTACGAGATACGATTAATGCCAATGCTGACGCTGGCGTATCTGCCTCTATTATTTTTGACGGCACAGATTACCGACTGGCGCTTAGCTCAACAGAAACAGGCGAAGATGCCTCGATCACTGGTTTGACAATGGGAGGGGCGCTTGAAGGCGAAATTTTCAACGCTGGCCAGGATGCACAGTTTAATGTGAATGGTATTCCTATCAGCAGCGCTTCCAATCAAGTAGAAGAAGCGATAGAAGGCGTGACGCTTAGCCTGCAAGAAGGCGATGGTGCAACCAGTACCATCACAATCCAGCGTGATGAAGACACTATTCGTGAGGCCGTCACTGAGTTCGTAGATGCTTTCAATGAGCTTAAGTCCACTATAGGGTCGCTGACGGCGTTTGATACAGCCAGCGGCACATCGGGGGCGTTGAACGGTGAGTCCGCTGTCCGCTCAGTGGAAAACACGCTACGCAGTGTGTTGGCTTCTGGAAGTGAGGGCGGTGAGTTGGCTATGTTGTCAGACCTGGGTATTTCGCTAACCCGTACCGGTACCCTTAGTATTGACGAAGAGCAGCTTAACGAAGTGATTTCCAATGATCGCGGCGAACTAGCTGAATTTTTCGCGGGTGGGGAAGGTGTGACAGGGCTGGCGAGCAATGTGGATACCACGATAGAGCAAATGCTAGACACTAATGGGTTAATTACCACGGCAGTGACTAGTGCTGAGAATCGTATTGAAAGCCTAAACGATCGCTTTGCCCGCGTTGAGACATCAATCGATAGTACTATCTCGCGCTATAGAACCCAGTTTGGGCAGTTGGACTCAATGATATCGCAAATGAATCAGATGTCGGACTATTTGACCCAGCAGTTCAATATTCTAAATGCACAGTCATAAAGGCGTTTACTACCACAACGCTAACGAAAAATATTAAAGTTTGGTGGCTTCCTGCCGATAGGCTAAATCAACACTTGTTGGTTTAGCCTTGTTTTCTGAGGAAGCACCCAGTTATGGCGACGATAACCTCCCTAGGCGTCGGTTCCGGCCTAGATCTTAATGGCTTGGTTGATCAGCTTCGTACCGCTGAGCGCCAGAAGCTAATTCCTATCACGCAGCAAAAAAATCAGCAGCAAACGAAGATTTCGGCGTTTGGTCGTCTTCAGTCTGCATTAGGCCGCTTTCAGGATTCTGTTGTTGCCCTGAATGATGCCAAACTTTTTTCCAGCCAAAAGAGCACTTCCAGCAGCGACGGGGTAAAGGTGACTACCTCCGCTGATGCCACTGCTGGGCGCTATGATATTAATGTTACTCAGTTGGCGAGAGTGGGCAGCATTGCTTCTAATAGCGTGGCAATGGAAACCGTTCTTGCTGAAGTGGACACTACATTAACGCTTGATTTTGGTGCGACCTACCAAAATGGCGTGCTTCAGCCCAGTGCCGAGCCGCTCAGCAGCTACTCCATCACTATTTCAGCAGGCAGCACCCTTGCGACTATTCGCGACCAAATTAATGCTGACCAAAATGCAGGTGTGAGTGCCTCGATTGTTAATGATGGCACGGGCTACCGCTTGGCGTTAAACAGTAAAGATACCGGTGCAGTTGCCTCGGTTACTGGGTTTTCAGGTGTGGCCGGTTTATCTGCGGATGATGCCACCTATCGTGCAGGCACTGATGCCGCCCTGCAGATGAACGGTATCTCGATTACTAGCGCGAGTAACCGAGTAGAAGGGGCTATTCAAGGAGTAAGTTTGGATCTTACCGCTACCGGCAAAAGTATTGTGGTGATTGAGCGCGATACTGAAGCGCTAAAAGAGGCCATTCAAAACTTCGTTAGCGGCTACAACGAGCTGAAATCTACCTTGAGTCGTTTAACCTTGGCAACGGGAGACCGTGACACCGCTGGTGATTTGGTGGGGGATAACACTGTACGGAGTATAGAAGGAAGGTTGCGGCGAGACTTGCTTACCAGCGTTGAAGATAGCGAACTAGGAGTACTGTCCCAGTTAGGTATTGCACTAGATCGAAGAGGGCGGTTAGAGCTGGATGAAACCAAGCTAGACGCCTTAATTGCTAGTGAGCCTGATGCGTTGTCAGGCTTCTTTGCAGGCACAACCAAGCAAGGTGGCTTAGCTGGTCGTTTAACGGGGGCAATGGATGAGCTGCTGGGCGATAAAGGCCCAATTCAAGGAGCTATAGAAAATGCTGAAAAACGGATGGCGCGGTTAGATGATCGTTTTATACGCAGTGAAGCGATGATTGAGCGGACCGTAAGCCGTTATCGCACTCAATTTGCTCAGTTGGACGTTATGTTGGGGCAGATGAACGGCATGAGTATGTATCTGACTCAGCAGTTTGATGCGCTTTCAGCTCAAACCGTACGTAAGCGCTAGTTTTTTGTTACAAACTTTTACAATAATTTTTTATCAGAATACTAAAGAAAACGAATGATGGGCCGTTAATTAATATACCGGCGCGACAAACGCCGCCAAGCGGGCCTCGTGGCCAATCAAACGTTGAGGAGTATCAACTATGTCAGTTATCAATACCAACATCACTGCGCTGATCGGCCAGAACAACCTGAACAAGTCTCAGTCTGCCCAGCAAACCTCGATGGAGCGTCTCTCCTCTGGTCTGCGTATTAACAGCGCCAAGGATGATGCGGCTGGTCAAGCCATCGCCAACCGTATGACTGCCCAAGTTACTGGGATGAATCAAGCTAGCCGTAACGCTAATGACGGCATTTCCATGGTGCAGACCATGGAAGGCGGTTTGAACCAGATAAATGATAACTTGCAGCGTATCCGTGAACTTGCGGTTCAGGCATCAAGTGACACTAATACAGCTGACGATCGCACCTCAATCCAAACTGAAATTGCTCAGCGTATTGAAGAGATCGATCGTGTCGCTAATAGCAATAATTTCAACAAAACACCTCTTCTAAATGTTGCAGCCGATCTGGATATTCAAGTTGGTGCGAGCAATACTGCTAACGATAGAATTACCGTTAGTAGTATTGATGCCCAGGCTGCAGCGCTGGGGGTTGATGGTGTAACTGTGGCTACCAAGGCAGATGCTCAAACTGCAATCGATTCAGTAGATACCGCACTTGATACTATCAATACAGCACGCTCTACTCTTGGTGCTAAGTTGAATCGTTTCGATTCTGTGATTGAGAACTTGGCGACTACTTCAACCAACCTCACTGCTGCCCGGTCTCGTATTGAGGATGCAGACTACGCCTCAGAAGTTTCAAATATGACTCGCGCTAATATCCTGCAGCAGGCCGGTACTTCTATCCTGGCGCAGGCCAACCAGACTCCGCAGTCTGTGCTGTCTCTGTTGGGTTAATCTGAGACTTGATGATAGGGTGAATGCTCTATCGCTAAGTGCTATGAACCGGCTCCCTTTGGGGGGTCGGTTTTTTATTGAGGTGATAATACCGAACACCAGCAGGTGAGCGAGGAGCGATGTTGGGGTAGCTGACACCCGCCACTCACAGAGGTTACGTCCCAGGTTCGCCATTCCCGCATGCCCTTAGCGGGAATCCATGGTGAGGCAGGCAGCTGAGTATTATTGGTAAAAGGTCAGAATGGATTCCCGATAACCCCACTCGGGAATGACGGTGCGGTGCATACGCAAGTGATGTTGGTTAGCTGAACACCCGCCACTCACAGAGGTTACGCCCCAGGTTCGTCATTCCCGCATGCCCTTAGCGGGAATCCATGGTGAGGCAGGTAGTTGAGTATTATCGGGCAAAGGTCAAAATGGATTCCCGATAACCCCACTCGGGAATGACGGTGCGGTGGGTTACTCGGGCATGGCGGTGTGTTGCATACGCGAGCGATGTTGAGGTAGCTGAACACCCGCCACTCGCAGAGGTTACGCCCCAGGTCCGTCATTCCCGCATGTCCTTAGCGGGAATCCATGGTGAGGCAGGCAGCTGAGTTTTATCGGGCAAAGGTCAAAATGGATTCCCGATAACCCCACTCGGGAATGGCGGTGTGGTGGGGGGGGGCTCGGGCATGGTGTGGTGGTTTACTCGGGAATAACGGTGCGGTGGGTTACTCGGGCATAACGGTGCAGTGGGTTACTCGGGCATGAAGGTGCGGAGGTATACTCGGGTATAGCGGTGTGTTGCATACGTGAGCGATGTTGGGGTAGCTTCAAAAGCCGCTATAGACCAAGGGAGCTTGTGGTGACGCGCTTATCTAGCATAATTCACTTGGCCGGTTCACTTTTGGCCGTGCTGGCAAAAATAGGGTAAGGATAATAAACATAGTATGGATACGTATACGCTCACGCTAGTGGTGGCGATTGGTACGATGTGGGTTAGCCTTACCTGTGGCTTTGTCGCTATGTATTTGATCCTTAGCGATGAGTTTAGAGGCGCTTCCCAGCCTGCTGATCGGCCCAGAAAGCTTTCGATGGGCGCGAAAGCGGAAGATATTCCCACGCTGGTGAATGAGAGCGATGCTTCTTGGGGCGTGCAGGTGCTGTTTGAAACGCCATCCCCTGGGCTAAATGAGCGCTTAAGCGTAGCGCTGGCATCGGCGGGAGCGGTGTATGAGCCTAGTGCGAAATCTTTTACGGTGATGGGGGAGTCTTCACGTAACCCTATTGTGATTGAAAACGCCTTTCCTCCTGGGCAGCTTCCTTCGTTTACTGATGATAATAGCCAGTACTTAATTAAGGGCGTCACTATTAAGGTGAATGAGAGTGGTCGCTCCCTTTCGCCCAGCAAGCTTCAGCTTGCGCGGTTGGTTTCTCTTGCCAAATCATTGGCCCGTTTAGGCGGCAAGGTGGTTGACGCCAATCAGCAGCCGATCACCAAGGCAGGGTTTAAAGCCGTTATTTCTGGTAAGGCCAAGGTTTAGCCATCTGAGGCATCACTATAGCACCACCAGTTGCCCCTAAATTCCAAAAAACACTAAGAAAGCTGTTTATTATTTCTTTTTTGCTGGTATCTTGGCCTCATCGCACTGGTAGATATTCGACGAACGTCGCAACCGGTGCCCACGTTTAAAGCAGGGTGCTTCGGTGCCCTAGAGGGGAAAATGAATATGGCGAATGTGAGCCGTTGGAAAAAAGCCGTTGCCGTTCTTTCGCTTAGCGTTGTGGGTGGTGTGCTGTCTGCCGCTGCTTATGCAGATACGCTGCGAGTCGGCATGTCTGGGGGGTATTTCCCCTTTACGTTTGTTGAGCAAAACGAACTGAAAGGCTTTGAAGTCGATGTTATGAACGCCGTTGGTGATGTGACTGGCGATGAGATTGAGTTCGTGACAGCAAGCTTCTCTGGCTTGGCGGGCATGTTGGAGTCTGGGCGCATTGATACCATTGCTAACCAGATTACCATTACCGATGAGCGCAAAGCGAAGTACGCCTTCACCGAGCCGTATGTTTACGATGGTGCCCAGGTTGTTGTGCGGGCAGGTAATGACACTATTCAGGGGGTTGAAGATTTATCCGGCAAAAGCGTAGCGGTGAACCTGGGATCTAATTACGAGCAGTTGCTGCGTGAACAGCCTAATGCCGATGAGATCGATATCCGTACTTACGAATCCAACGTCGAGCAGGATGTGGCGCTTGGCCGTGTGGATGCGTTTGTGATGGATCGCGTTAGCGCCAGTCAGGTGATCAGCGAACGCGGTTTGCCGCTTTCCTTGGCTGGCCAGCCGTTCACTATCATAGAAAACGCGCTGCCGTTCCGTGATGATGAAGAGGGGCGTGCTCAGCGTGATCGCGTAGGCGCCGCTTTGGAAGAGCTGCGTGAAAACGGCACGTTAGGTGAAATATCGCGGAAATGGTTCGATACTGATATCACTCAGCCATAATCGCGGCTTTTACTTCGTGACGGCTATCTTTAGATTGCGGCCGTGGCAATGCCACGGCCGTTTTGCTTATTGCGACTAAGCTAACGTTGGAATAACCATGCTGAATGTGGAGTATATGTGGGGCCTGTTGCCGGTCCTACTGAGCTATTTACCGTTAACGCTACAGATGGCGAGTATCGCCATGGTGTTTGCGTTGATTATTGCCTGCCTCTTGGCGGTCATTCGGGTGTCGCGGGTGCCAGTGTTGAACGGCGCGGCGCTGCTGTTTATCTCGTTTTTTCGCGGAACGCCGCTATTGGTGCAGCTATTTTTGTTTTATTACGGCTTGCCCCAACTGATTAATGCACTGATTTCCATCAACGGGGTGACCGCCGCGGTGCTGGGTTTAACGCTGCACTTTTCGGCGTATATGGCGGAATCCATTCGTGCGGCAATTGTGGGTATTGACCGCAGCCAGACCGAAGCGGCGCTGTCCATCGGTATGACCCAGTCTCAATTGATGCGACGGATCATTCTGCCCCAAGCCACCCGCGTGGCGACGCCAACGCTGATGAACTACTTCATCGATATGATTAAAGCGACATCTCTGGCATTTACCCTGGGGGTGACCGAAATGATGGGCGCTACCCAAAAAGAGGCTTCTGGAAGCTTTCTCTATCTGGAAGCATTTCTGCTGGTGGCGATTATTTACTGGGTGGTGGTGGAAGCGCTTTCCTGGGGCCAGCGCCGTCTGGAAACGTATCTGAATAAGGCGTACCAGCGATGATTACCCTCGAATCTGTCAGTAAGCGTTTTGGCCAGCAGCCAGTATTTACCGACGTTGATTTGCACCTGGAACAGGGTGAAATTATCGTCATTATTGGTCCCTCGGGTACCGGTAAGTCAACGCTGTTGCGCTGTATTAACTTTCTGGAACGCCCAGAGGCGGGACACATCACGGTAGGCGATTTAAGAGTCGATGCCCGACGTGCCAGTCGTGCCGATATTCTGGCACTACGCCGACGAACTGCTTTCGTGTTTCAGAACTATGGGCTGTTTGCTAACAAAACGGCGTTAGAAAATATCAGCGAAGGCATGATTGTCGTGGATAAACTGCCTAAGGCTCAGGCGCACGCTAGGGCAAGGGAGATTTTAGAGCGCATTGGCTTGGCCGATAAGGCGGATGCTTACCCAGCATCGCTTTCTGGTGGCCAACAACAGCGGGTAGGTATTGGGCGTGCGATGGCCGCGAATGCCGATGTTATTCTATTCGACGAGCCAACCTCATCGCTGGACCCACAATGGGTGGAAGAGGTGCTGAGCTTAATGAAGCAGCTCGCCGCTGAACAGCAAACCATGATTGTGGTGACCCATGAAATGCAGTTCGCCAGAGACGTCGCCGACCGGGTAGTGTTTATGGATGAAGGGCAAATTGTCGAACAAGGGCCGCCCGAAGCGCTGTTCACCAATCCTCAAGATGAGCGGACGCGGCGTTTTCTGCGCAAAATTCTTGCACCAACGGGGCAGGCATTGCCTTAGCGGGTGAGTAGCGATCCGTGCGGGAAAAGCATTGACAAGCGCTGGCAAGCCCGCTTAACGCGTGATAGACTACGCCATCCTCTCAGACAAGACCCGTGGACGGGCAGATTTTGAACTGCTCGTTACACTATTTGGCAGTATTTTAATTGCTTCCAAATCAATTGGTTATTGTGGAAAGATTCTGACGGAAATGTCGTGTCCTTGCCCACGCAAACCGACAAACACATAGTTAATCCGTTGCCGTTTATTGGCAACCTTTATTCTCCAAGGAGATACCTGTGGCGAACAGCAAGCAAGCACGCAAGCGCGCCCGCCAGGCCGAGACTCGTCGCGTCCTGAAAGCCAGCCAGCGCAGCATGGTCCGCACCTACATCAAGCGTGTGATCAAAGCGATCAGCACCGGCGATCATGGCAAAGCGATGGAAGAGTTCCGGGCAATGCAGCCGGTTGTCGACCGCATCGCTGATAAAGACGTTCTTTCTAAGAAGAAAGCTGCACGTCTGAAAAGCCGCTTGAACAAGCGCATTAAGGCTCTGGCGGCGTAAGCCGGCAGGCGCCATAAAAAAAACCGGCTGCGGCCGGTTTTTTTGTGTCTATACGTCGCGTTGCCCGCGGCGACGTTGGATCTCTTGTTTTAGTTGCTATGGATTGAGTGATGACCGCCAACACGCCACCGCAAGCAAACATGTCGCCCCCGCGCCGCGGGCTGATGCGCTCTGGGTTAGTGGTCAGTGCCATGACCATGTTGTCGCGTGTGATGGGGTTGGTGCGCGATGTGGTGGTGGCTACCTTTTTGGGGGCGGGAAGCGGGGCCGATGCGTTCTTCGTTGCGTTTAAAATCCCTAACTTTCTGCGCCGTTTGTTTGCCGAAGGGGCGTTTAACCAAGCCTTTGTGCCGGTGCTTTCAGAGTACTCAACCCAGCGCAGTAAGCAGGAAATTCGCGAGCTGCTGAATGCGGTAGCGGGCAGCCTGACGGCTATTTTGGCGCTAATAACAGCGTTGGCGATGCTGGGCGCCCCGTGGCTGGTGTGGGTGTTTGCCCCTGGCTTCGGGCGCGACCCCGAAAAGTTGGCCATGACTGCCGACATGCTACGCCTGACGTTTCCCTATTTGCTGCTGATTTCGTTAACCGCTTTTTCGGGTAGTGTGCTGAACACCTGGAACCGCTTTGCGGTGCCCGCGTTCACCCCCGTGCTGCTGAATATGTCGCTGATTGGCGCGGCGCTACTATTAATGCCGTTAATGGAAGAACCCGCCATGGCGCTAGCCTGGGGGGTGTTGATTGCGGGTGCTGCCCAGTTAGCGTTTCAGGTGCCGTTTTTGCTGCGTCTTGGGTTGCTGCCGACCCCGTGGCCAAATTTTGCCCACGAAGGCGTGAAGCGCATCCTGAAGCTCATGGCTCCTGCGCTGTTTGGCGTATCGGTATCGCAAATTAACTTGCTACTGGATACGGTGCTGGCCTCGTTGTTAACGGCGGGCAGCGTGTCTTGGCTGTACTACTCGGATAGGTTGGTCGAACTTCCGCTTGGGGTTTTCGGTGTGGCGATTGGCACCATTATCTTGCCTGCGCTTTCCAAACGTCATGCGGAGCAGTCCACCGAACACTTTTCTGCAATGCTAGACTGGGCCATTCGCGTCGTACTGCTGCTGGGTGTGCCCGCCGCGCTGGCACTGGCCGTACTCGCAGAACCGTTTTTGATTACCTTGTTCCACTACGGGGCAATGACCGATACCGATATTCAAATGGCCGCCATGAGCCTGCGCGCGTACGCCTTTGGATTGGTGGCATTTATGCTGATCAAGGTATTAGCACCGGGCTTCTTTGCCCGTCAGGATACTAAAACACCGGTTAAAGTAGGCATTATTGCCATGGTGGCTAACATGGTGTTCAACCTGCTGTTAATTTGGCCGCTTGCTCACGCAGGCTTGGCATTGGCGACCGCGCTTTCAGCATTTTTAAATGCTGGGTTGCTGGGATATTTGCTCTATCGCCAGAAGGTATTGGTCTTTCAGCCGGGATGGGGACGCTACGCAGTACAACTGGTGGGCGGTAGCGCGTTGATGAGTATTGCGCTTTATCTGGCTGCTCCCGACTGGCAGGAGTGGCTTGATTTTGAACTGTGGCAGCGCATTCGCTGGGTAGCAGGGTTAGTCGTGCTGGGTGGCGGGCTTTATTTTGCCTGGCTGACCGCGCTTGGCCTGCGGCTGCGTCACTTTAAGATGAATAGCTGATGCGCCAACAGGCAGCGTTAGGGTGAAAAAAGGTGATGCCAGGGCTAACGTAATCTTACCCTGCACCTGATCAGCGCGTTCGTTATAATCAAACGCTTTTAAAAAAGGCTTTTAAAAAAGAGGTGCCATGCACGTCATTCGAGGTCTGCACAATCTGACAGCGGCTCATCGGGGCTGCGTTGCCACCATCGGTAATTTTGATGGTGTGCATCGCGGCCATCAGGCGATCCTGCAGCAGTGCCGTGAGCATTCGGCGCGTTTGAAGGTGCCGTTGACCGTGGTGGTGTTTGAGCCTCAGCCGCGGGAGTTTTTTGCCGGTGATCAAGCGCCGCCGCGGCTTACCCGCCTGCGTGAAAAAGTTCGCTTGCTGCGTGATCATGGTGCCGAACAGGTGCTGTGCCTGCCTTTCAACGATGCCTTACGCAGCCTGACCGGGCGCGAGTTTATCGATCAAGTGCTAATTAAGGGCTTGGGGGTGAAGCATCTGGTGGTGGGCGACGACTTCCGCTTTGGTTGCGACCGCCGTGGCGACTTCACCTTGCTTGAAACTGTCGGGCAGGTGGAAGGATTTGGTGTAGAGCACACACGCACCTTTAAAGTTGATGACGAGCGGGTATCCAGTACACGCGTGCGTACTTTGCTGGCGAGCGGTAACTTTGACGTGGCTGCACGCCTGCTTGGCAGGTCATATTCACTGCATGGCCGTGTGGTACGCGACCAGCAGCTAGGGCGCACCATTGGTGTGCCCACTGCCAACCTGCCGCTGTTGCCTCAGCCATTAACGCTGCGTGGCGTGTTTGCTGTGGTGGCCGAGCTGGCTAACGGGCAGCGCTACCCCGCCGTGGCGAATGTTGGCTTTCGGCCAACGGTGGGGTCTAAGCGCCCCACGCTGGAAGTTCATCTGTTGGAATTTTCAGGCGACCTTTATGGTCAGCGGCTGACGGTTTACCCCTGCGCGCGTTTGCGCGGGGAAGTGAAATTTGACGACTTTGATGCGCTAAAAACGCAAATTGAACACGATCAAGCCAGAGCGCGCCGCTACTTTGCAGCAGCGGGTGCTGGCTGCATGAATTCTCTTCCGCTGGCCTCGGCCCCGCTTGGGCGTGAGACCGCTTCTTCTGATTTCTCTTCGGCGGATAACGCCGCCGATGCTAACGACGGCTGACCGGACTATGGATTATAAGCACACGCTAAACTTGCCAGAAACCGACTTTCCTATGCGCGGCATGCTGCCGAAGCAGGAGCCAGGGCGCGTTTCTAAATGGCAGGATATGAACCTATACCAGCGCTTGCGCGATGCCCGCGCGGGTGCGCCGCTGTTTGTTCTGCACGATGGCCCTCCCTACGCCAACGGCAGTATCCATATTGGTCACGCTCTCAATAAAATCCTTAAAGACATTATTGTTAAGTCGAAGAATCTGGCAGGCTTTGATGCCCCTTACGTGCCGGGCTGGGATTGCCACGGTTTGCCTATTGAGCACAAGGTAGAAACCACCCACGGTAAACATTTGGCCGCGGATAAAGCCCGCGAGCTTTGCCGTGAATATGCCGGCGCGCAGATCGAAACGCAGCTAGCGGACTTTGTTCGTCTGGGGATCATCGGTGATTGGGACCACCCTTACCGCACAATGGATTATGCCAATGAAGCAGGCGAAATCCGTGCCTTGGCGGAAATGGTGGATGCGGGTTACGTGTTCAAAGGCTTAAAGCCGGTTAACTGGTGCTTTGATTGTGGCTCGGCCCTTGCTGAGGCGGAAGTTGAATACGCCGATAAAAAATCCGACGCGATCGACGTCGCTTTCCCGGTAGAGGATACCGACAAGCTAGCGGCGGCCTTTGGCCTAAGCGAATTGCCCAAGCCTGCGGCTGTTGTGATCTGGACCACCACGCCTTGGACAATCCCCGCTAACCAGGCGTTGAACGTTCACCCTGAGTTTACTTACGCGCTTGTGGATACCGGTGAACGTCTGCTGCTGCTCGCAGAAGAGCTGGTAGAAAGCTGTTTAGAGCGCTTTGGACTGTCGGGCAGCGTAATCGCTACTGCGCAAGGCACAGCGCTTGACCTGATCAACTTCCGTCATCCGTTCTATGACCGCCTCTCGCCGGTTTACCTAGCGGATTACGTTGAGTCCGAAGTGGGCAGTACGGGCATCGTTCACTCAGCGCCTTCTTACGGTATGGATGACTTTATCACCTGCCGTGAGCATGACATGAGCTTTGACGACATGCTTAACCCTGTGCAAGGGAACGGTGTCTACGCCGATGATCTGCCGTTCTTCGGCGGCCAGATGATTTGGAAAGCTAACCCGCATATCGTTGAGAAGCTGCGCGAGGTTAATGCGCTAATGGCGCACACGCCCATTAAACATAGCTATATGCACTGCTGGCGCCATAAGTCCCCGGTGATTTATCGTGCCACCGCCCAGTGGTTTGTGGGCATGGATATCAAAGGTAAAGACGGCAAAACCCTGCGCGAGCGGGCGTTGGAAGGCATCGAAGCCACCGAGTTCACCCCCGCGTGGGGCAAGGCGCGTCTGCATAGCATGATCGCTAATCGTCCGGATTGGTGTATCTCTCGCCAGCGCAACTGGGGCGTGCCGATTCCGTTCTTCTTGCATAAGCAAACGGGCGAGCTGCACCCCAACACGGTTGAACTGATGGGAGAGGCGGCTAAGCGCGTCGAGCAAGAGGGCATTGAGGCGTGGTTTAAACTCGAACCTGCCGAGCTACTCGGTGCCGAAGCCGCCGAGTACGACAAAGTCACCGATACATTGGATGTCTGGTTTGACTCCGGTTCCACGCATCGTCATGTGCTACGTGGCTCGCATCCTCATGGCCATGAAAGTGGCCCGCGTGCTGATTTGTACCTGGAAGGCTCGGACCAGCACCGTGGCTGGTTCCATTCGTCGCTACTGACCGGATCTGCGATTGATGGTCATGCGCCATATCGTCAGCTGCTAACCCATGGCTTTACCGTCGATTCACAGGGCCGTAAGCAGTCCAAATCGCTGGGGAATGTGGTCGCGCCGCAAAGCGTGATGGATAAGTTGGGCGCTGATATTTTGCGCCTTTGGGTCGCGTCTACCGACTACTCCGGTGAAATGGCGGTGTCTGACGAAATCTTGAAGCGTACCGCCGATGTGTATCGTCGTATCCGTAACACTGCACGCTTTTTGCTTTCTAACTTGAATGGTTTCGATCCGGCAAACGATCAGGTGGCCTTTGGCGATATGTTGGCGCTGGATCAGTGGGTGGTTGACCGTGCGGCACAGCTGCAAGGGCGCATCGAAAAAGCCTACGAAGAGTACCGTTTCCTGGATGTGTATCAGCAGGTACATGGTTTCTGCGCACGGGAATTAGGTGGTTTCTACCTGGATGTCATCAAAGACCGCCAGTACACCACCCAAACAGATTCGCTCGCCCGCCGCAGCGCGCAAACCGCGCTTTATCATGTGGTTGAAGCGCTGAGCCGCTGGGTTGCGCCGATTCTGTCGTTTACCGCTGAGGAGATCTACGAGCATATTCCCGGCAAACGTGGCGACAGCGTACTGCTGGAAACTTACTACACTGGGCTTGGCACCTTAGATGATGGCGCTGAGCTGGGCCGCGCCTTCTGGGAGCAGGTGCTGGAAGTTAAGCATTCGGTGAACAAGTGCTTAGAAGACGCCCGTAATGCCAAAGTCATCAAAGGTAGCTTGGCGGCGGAAGTCACGCTTTACGTGAGCGACGAACTGAACGCTACGCTGTCCAAGTTGGGCGACGAGCTGCGCTTCGTGATGCTCACCAGTGAAGTTCATCTAGCGCCGCTAGCGGATGCCGCCAATGCAGAAAGCACCGAGCTTGACGGCTTGAAAGTGGCGGTTAGCGGAAGCGAACACCAGAAGTGCGAGCGCTGCTGGCACCATCGGGCTGATGTAGGCACCCACGCTGAGCATTCCGACCTGTGTGGTCGCTGTATCAGCAATCTTCCAGAAGGCAGCGGCGAGATTCGTTACTATGCCTAACACTGCGTCAACCACCAATGATCCACACCAGCGGCCGCCGATGCGGCGGCCGCTGCGCTGGCTGTGGCTAGCGGTGGCGATTATCGTGTTAGATTTGCTAACAAAATACACCGCCAGCCATTTTTTGAATTACGCCCAGCCCGTTGAGGTGCTGCCGTTTTTCAACCTGACGCTACTGCACAATACAGGCGCTGCGTTCAGCTTTTTAGCGGACCACCCCGGCTGGCAGCGCTGGTTTTTTGCGCTGATTGCCATTGGTGCCAGCATTGGCTTAACCGTTTGGCTTTCCCGCGTTAGGGCGGATGAAAAACTGCTGGCCGTGGCGTTGCCGCTGATTATTGGCGGTGCCCTGGGTAATCTGTATGACCGTTTAGTACATGGCTATGTGGTGGATTTCTTATCGTTCCATGCCGCTGGTTGGTACTATCCTGCCTTTAATGTGGCGGATATCGGCATTACGCTGGGAGCGGTGGCGTTAATTTGGGAGTCGATAATGGGTGATCGACGTCGTAAGAAAGCCGCGCTACAGCAGCGTGATTGAAAGCATAGAGTGACGAGTGAGGAACCATGGACTACCTAATTGATGATGGTATGGAGATTACCCTGCACTTCACGCTGAAGCTGGAAGATGGCACGGTAGTCGATTCCACCAAAGAGAAAGCCCCGGCGACGTTCCAGTATGGCGACGGTAACTTGCCCCCTGGTTTCGAACACCCGATTAAAGGGATGGCCGCAGGTCAGAGCGGAGCGTTTCAAATCACACCTGAGCACTCCTTTGGGCAGCATAACCCGCAAAATATTCAAACGCTGAAGCGCGCCGATTTCGGCGATGAAGCGCCAGAAATCGGTATGGTGATGTCATTTGCCGATAAAGCGGGAACGGAATTGCCTGGCGTGGTCAAAACCATAGATGGCGACCGTGTGGAAGTGGACTTTAACCATCCGCTTGCAGGTCGCACATTGACGTTTGAAGTCGATGTGCTGAACGTAACGCCCATCACCAAACACTGATTTTAAGCACTCGTTTTCATTTAACAGGCGATGCAATTGCATCAAGGCGCTTTTATGCAGTCATCAGAGTCCTCTCAGCCAATACAGATCAAGCTGGCGAACCCGCGCGGTTTTTGTGCTGGCGTGGATCGCGCGATCGACATCGTCAACCGCGCGCTAGATGTCTTTGGCCCACCCATTTACGTGCGCCACGAGGTAGTACATAACCGCTTTGTGGTTGAAACGTTGCGCGAGCGTGGCGCGGTGTTCGTTGAAGAGCTGCATGAAGTGCCTGACGACGTAATCGTGATTTTCTCGGCTCACGGTGTCTCCCGTGCCGTGCAACAAGAAGCTGAGCAGCGCGGTCTCAAAGTCTTCGATGCAACCTGCCCATTGGTTACCAAAGTGCATTTGGAAGTGTTGCGTTATGCTAAGCGCGGCCAAGAGTGCATTTTGATTGGTCATGAAGGCCATCCGGAAGTCGAAGGCACCATGGGGCGTTACGATACTTCTCACGGTGGCCAGATTTACCTAGTCGAGGATGAGCAGGACGTGGCGAAGTTAGGCGTCAACGATCCGTCAGCGTTGGCGTTTGTGACTCAAACCACGCTCTCGATGGATGACACGGCCAAAGTGATCGATGCGCTGCGGGAAAAGTTCCCAGAGATCCAGGGGCCGCGCAAAGATGATATCTGTTATGCCACTCAAAACCGCCAGGATGCGGTGCGTGAACTGGCGGCGGATAGCGACTTGGTCTTGGTCGTTGGCAGCCCCAATAGCTCCAACTCTAATCGCCTGCGCGAACTTTCCGAGCGGATGGGCACGCCTGCCTATTTAATCGACAATGCCGACCAAATTAAGCCAGCGTGGCTGGAAGGTGTTAGTCGTATTGGGGTCACCGCCGGGGCCAGTGCGCCAGAAGTACTGGTGAAGGGCGTTATCGACAAGCTTCAAACATTTGGCGCAGAGGTGCCTGTTGAGCTTCAGGGCCGCGAGGAAAATATTACCTTCTCTATGCCGAGAGAGCTGCGTGAGCAAGTGATTGTAAGCGACTAATGCAAAGCGTATCAGTTTGCGACATACTCCGCGTATGGGCCAACTGATACAGGAGCACGCTCAGTGCCTTCACCCTTTGCTAACCGTGCTGGACGCCAGGAAGCTCGCCAGCACGGTTTTACGCTTATTGAGATGCTGATTACCGTCGCTATTATTGGAATAGTGGCAGGCATTGCTTACCCCAGTTATACCCGCTATGTTGAGCGCTCGCTCCGTACTGACGCCCATGCTGGCCTGTTGCAGGCAGCCTCTGAGCTTGAGCGCTGCTACTCCCGCCAATACGCTTATGCTGACTGTTCGTTTACTCCCGCCTCTCCCGATGGCAACTACTCTATTACCGTCGCCGACGGCAGTGAAGATGATGGTGGTTTTTTACTGACGGCGACAACCTCGCAAACCGATGGCTGTGAAAGCGATATTCAATTTAATGCGCGGGGCGAGCGTCTGCCTGAGGCGTGCTGGTAAATGGGCAGGCAAAACGGCCTTTCGCTAATTGAGGCGCTTATCGCGCTGGTGATTTTAGCGTTTGGGCTAATAGGCGTCGCCGCGATGCAGGTGAAGGCACTGCAAAGCGCCAGCGCTGGTTATACGCAGTCGCTGGCTAACGTCGCAGCGGTAGATGCCCAAGAGCGAGTGTGGGCAGCGCTTTCTTCGTACCAAGACTGTGACACGATTCCGTTGGCCACGATTGAGTCTGCATGGCTTAGCCATTGGTTTGCAGGGCAATCGGCGACGCTTGGTCATACCCAGGGGCAAGAGAGTCGTATCGACCGGCAAGGCTGCCAGTTTGATGCAGTTGTGCGTCTGCGTACTGAGCCCAATGAGCCCCACGATATCTTCAACTACGTGTTCCAACTTCCCAATCAGCCGTAAAGGTAGGCCTGCCATGGATGTGCAGCGCGGTTTTACGTTAACAGAACTACTGGTCGCCATGGTTATTGGTATGGTGGTGATTCTAGGTGCTGGACAGCTTTTCTTAAGCACCTTTCATACGTTTAAGCAGGTAGATCAATTGGGGCGTCATCAGGAAGCGCTTCTTTACGCGGCGACATCGATTACCGACACCCTGCGCAGACAAGGCGCTACCGATTCAAACGGAGCGCCTTTTTTTCGCTTGCAGTGCGTGGTGATTGAGCCTGGCTGTCGCTGCACGGTTCAGGATATGCAGGAGGCTCAGCCGCTGGTCACCTTTGATTATGACGCTGGCGCTAGCTGTGAGCGGGACGAACCGCTTGGAGCACCCGCCACCAATGGAGTTAGCGTGGTATCACTTCCATTAGGTCGGCAAGGGGCCAATATTGATTTCCATGTTACCCATCGAGAGGCTGTGTTGCAGCCTGATTTTTCGGCTAGCCCATGAGATGTATGGAGTGTGAGCAAGGAGGCGATATGCAGCTTAGACAGCGACGGCAGGAGCAAGGCGCTGCGCTAGTTGTGGTGATGGCATTGTTAGCTAGCGCGTTGATTATTGGTGTTATCTGCGTGCAATCTGCGTTTGTGGACGAACGCTTAGCGAGCAATTATCGGGCATCGACGTTAGCGCAAATGCGCGCTGAAATAGCCGCCTCACATGCAGTGGCTTCCTTTAATCATTTGGAGTGGGGGGACAGCGTGCTCACCATCAATAGCAATCAAACGCTCCGCTGGGAAAATGTCGTAATGCATCCGTTAACCACGGTGCTTGGCGATGACTGCGAACACAATAGCTGCTTATTTCTTCCTGTTGAGCGTGACGGCCAACCTTGGGTAGTGGCGTTAGGTGCGGTTATTGCTAATGCCAGTACCGATAGTGAAACGCTGCTAGCGCAGAGCTTACCTGTGTTTATCAAAGTAGAAGAAGGGGAGGAAAGCCATCAGACAAAGGCGACGGTGGTTTGGCATTAAGTGTACAATGACTTACCTTTTTTGACCTTTATCCAGCTGGATCCACACTATGAGTCAGACAGCCAAAACCCGCGTGCTGACCGGGATTACCACGACCGGAACGCCACATCTTGGTAACTATGTGGGGGCTATTAAGCCTGCCATTGAGGCAAGCCAAGACCCCAACGTACAGTCGTTTTACTTCCTTGCTGACTATCACGCGCTGATCAAATGCCAAGACCCTAAGCGTGTGCAAGAGTCGCGTCTGGAAATTGCCGCCACGTGGCTTGCGCTAGGGCTAGATACCGATAACGCCATTTTTTATCGTCAGTCGGATATTGCTGAAATTCCCGAATTAATGTGGATGCTTTCTTGTGTGTGCGCCAAGGGGCTGATGAACCGCGCTCACGCATACAAAGCGGCGGTCGCTGAAAATGAAGAAGCCGGTGACCAAGATCCCGATAAAGGCGTCACCATGGGCTTGTTCGGTTACCCAGTGTTAATGGCCGCCGACATATTAATGTTTAATGCCAATAAAGTGCCGGTAGGGCGCGACCAAATTCAGCACATTGAAATGGCGCGTGATATCGCCGGACGTTTCAACCACATGTTTAAAGGCCAGTATTTTGTTCAGCCTGAAGCCGTTGTGGACGAAAAAGGGGAAGTATTGAAGGGCTTGGACGGTCGCAAAATGTCCAAAAGCTATAACAATACGATCCCGCTTTTCTCCAGCGAGAAAAAACTGCAGAAGCTGGTGCGCAAAATCAAAACCAACTCACTGGAACCCGGTGAGCCGAAAGACCCAGACACCTGCACGCTGTTCCAGATATTCTCAGCGTTCGCCAGCAATGAGGAAGCCGCTGCACTACGCGAGCAGTACGTGGCAGGTATCGGCTGGGGCGACGCTAAGAACCACGTGTTTGATTACTTGAATGCGCACCTAAGTGCTCCCCGCGAGCGTTACATCGCCCTCATGGAAGACCCCGCGCATATTGAAGCGGTGCTGCAAAAAGGTGCCGATCGCGCTAGAGAAGAAGCCGCCATTACCATGGATCGCTTACGTTCTGCGGTAGGTTTAGGGCGCTTTGTTTAATATTCTTTAAAAGCATATGCACTGCTGAATAAAGAATTTCCAGCGTTCTACAGCCAGCGTTAGGCTTATCATTATTGTCCAATTCAGCCAAGCGCCTGTTTCTAACAGGCGCTTTTGGCGTTGTTAGAAGGTGAGCTATGTCCACGATTTCTGCAGTGGCACCTAGTCAGAACCGGGTGCCATTACTCTCAACAGCAGCCATTGTGCTGGGCGCGGTGATTATCGGTGTCGTGTTCGGCGCGAACATTGGTCTATTAATGATTGTTGGCGGCTTGCTTGGGCTGGTGCTGTATCACGCGGCATTTGGCTTTACTGCTGCTTGGCGGGTATTTATCACCGAACGGCGGGGCCGTGGCTTGCGCGCCCAAATGGTGATGCTGGCGATTGCAGTGGTGCTGTTTTTTCCGGCGTTAAGCGCTGGTTCATTGTTTGGCACTAGTGTGAGTGGTTTTGTTGCGCCGATTGGTATTTCGGTCGTGGTGGGGGCGTTTATCTTTGGTGTGGGCATGCAGTTAGGTGGCGGATGTGCGTCGGGCACGCTGTTTACTGCAGGTGGTGGTAATGCACGAATGTTAATTACGCTGCTGTTCTTTATTGTTGGGTCGGTGATTGGTTCAGCGCATTTCACGTGGTGGCAGAGCTTGCCAGCATTTCAGCCTGTGTCGCTGGTGAATGTAGCAGGTGCTGGCGGTGGTATCGCGATTAGTTTGGTGCTGTTTGCGACGATTGCTGCGTTTACTGTGATTATGGAAAAGCGTCGTCATGGCCACTTGGAGCAGGCGCCGCTGGTCGATAAGCCGGGCAGCCAGCGCTGGTTAACGGGCCCATGGCCATTGATTGCTGGCGCAGTGGCGCTAGCGCTACTTAATTTCGCGACGTTAGCCCTTGCCGGTCGCCCCTGGGGCATTACCTCTGCGTTCGCGTTGTGGGGCGCGAAAGGGTTTGAACTCGTTGGTGGTGATGTCAGTCAGTGGGGCTATTGGCAAGCCCCTGGTAATGCAGCGGCATTAGAGGCGAGTGTGTGGAGTGATATCACGACGGTAATGAATGTTGGCATCATGCTGGGCGCGCTTGCCGCAGCGAGTTTAGCTGGGCGCTTTGCTCCCAACTTCCGCATTCCGTTTAAATCGCTATTAGCGGCTGTCATTGGTGGGATTATGCTGGGGTATGGCGCGCGATTAGCATTTGGTTGCAATATTGGCGCTTACTTTAGTGGCATTGCCTCTGGCAGTTTGCATGGCTGGCTATGGATGGTCGCGGCGTTCGCTGGCAACATGGTGGGCGTAAAGCTGCGGCCGTTGTTTTTTGATGGTGTTGAAGGTCGCAAACCCGTCGCCAAAAGCTGCTAGTGGTTGACCGCTTTCGATACTTTTTGAGAACGCCTTGGTAGCCTCCAAGGCGTTTTTTTGTTGCCATTATTTATGTCCCTCCCACCTTTGTCGTACTAGCATGTTACATTATGCGAAACGCCGCCAACGCCCAGCGTTGCTGCATTGCAATAGCAATCGACATAAAAAGAGAGTGCCTATGTCTACGATGAGTAAACGCCCCCTGTACATTCCTTACGCCGGTCCTTCTTTGCTTGAAATGCCGCTATTGAACAAAGGCAGCGCGTTTACTCAAGAGGAGCGGCTAGCGTTTAACTTGATTGGTTTGTTGCCGCAAAAAGTTGAGACCATTGACGAGCAATTGTCGAGGGCATATCGCCAGTATCAACAGTGTCATAGTGATTTAGAGAAGCATATTCATTTGCGTGCCATCCAAGACGATAATGAAACGCTTTACTTCCGCTTGGTCTCTCAGCATCTGGAAGAGATGCTACCCATTATTTATACCCCTACGGTTGGGCAGGCATGTCAGGAGTTCTCTAATATTTATCGCAATCACCGAGGGCTGTTCATCAGCTATCCGGATCGCGAGCATATGGATGATATCCTTCGTAGTGCCACCAAAGATAACGTTAAGGTGATTGTTGTCACCGATGGTGAACGGATTCTAGGACTGGGTGACCAGGGGATCGGTGGGATGGGCATTCCCATCGGTAAACTGGCGCTTTATACCGCCTGTGGTGGTATTAGCCCCGCCTATACGTTGCCGATTATGATTGATGTGGGTACTAACAATCAGGCATTGCTGGACGACCCTATGTACATGGGCTGGCGTCATGAGCGGGTTAGTCAGGAAGAGTACGATGCGTTTATGGCAGAGTTTATCACCGCTGTAAAACGTCGCTGGCCGAATGTACTACTTCAGTTCGAAGACTTTGCCCAGGCCAATGCGGTACCGCTTTTAGAGCGCTACCGTGACGATTTGTGCTGCTTTAATGACGATGTGCAAGGCACGGCTTCAGTGGTGGTGGGCACCTTAATGGCGGCGTGCCAGGCTCGCGATGAAACGATTGCACAGCAGCGCGTAGTGTTTGTCGGCGGTGGTTCGGCAGGGTGTGGTATTGCTGAGCAGGTGGTCGTGGCCATGCAAGCAGAAGGGCTGACTGAAAGCGAAGCACGGGCGCGGATATTTATTGTTGATCGAGATGGGCTGATGACGACTGATCAGCCTTGGCAGCGGGATTTCCAGCGCCGTTTGGCCCACGATTCTGAGCTGGTTGCGAACTGGAATGGTCAGGGGCTTGAAGAAACCATTGCCCAGATGAAGCCAACGATATTGATTGGTGTGTGCGGTAAGCGTGGTATTTTCACCGAACAAGTCGTGCGCACCATGCACGCGGGCTGCGAGCATCCGGTAATTATGCCGCTGTCCAATCCTACTTCTCAGGCAGAAGCGGTACCCGAAGATGTGATTCGCTGGACCGACGGCCAAGCGCTAGTCGCGACTGGCAGCCCGTTTGCCCCAGTTGTGTATAACGGTCGCACGTATCCAATTGCCCAGTGTAACAATGCCTATATCTTCCCCGGTATTGGCTTAGGTGTGATTGCAGCGAACGCTAATCGCGTGACTGATGAAATGTTGATGAGCGCCTCTCGGGCGCTAGCGCGTGAAGCACCGCTGGTGAAGGAGGGCAAGGGCGCATTGCTACCGCCGTTGTCGCGGATTCGTGACATTAGTAAATCGATTGCCTTTGAAGTCGCTGCCCAGGCCCAGCAAAACGGCGTGGCGCTTAAAACAAGCGGCACCGAATTACGTGAGCGTATCGAGAGAGCGTGCTGGTCGCCTGAATATCGTGTTTATCGCCGCAGGGCATTCTAAGTTTCATAACGAGAAGCGAAACAGCAAAGCGAGCGCAAAAAAAGCCCCCACCATGGTGGGGGCGATGCAAGCATTGGTAGGTTTTGCCTTTAAGCTGCGCCGATCATTTTGCGCAACACGTAGTGAAGGATACCACCGTGGCGGTAGTAAGCCAGCTCATTGACGGTATCAATTCGGCACTTGGCATCAACGGTGCGTTCCCCATCGTCATTTTTGATGACAATTTTCACGGTGCCACCTGGGCTTAAATCACTCAAGCCAGCAATTGAGATTTCTTCATCACCTGTCAATCCAAGCGTTTCACGGCTTTCACCTTCAGGGAACTGCAGCGGTACCACGCCCATTCCAATTAGGTTTGAACGATGAATACGTTCATAGGACTCGGCAATGACCGCGCGCACGCCCAATAAGCGGGTGCCTTTTGCTGCCCAATCCCGTGAAGAGCCGGTGCCATACTCTTTACCAGCAATCACCACTAGGGGGGTGCCTTCCTCCTTATATTTCATGGCGGCATCGTAAATTGCCATTTGCTCGCCGCTGGGTACATGTCGGGTTTCACCACCGACAACCCCGTCCAGCATTTCGTTTTTAATGCGCACGTTGGCAAATGTGCCACGCATCATTACTTCATGGTTACCTCGACGTGAGCCGTAGGAGTTGAAGTCGACGGGCTTAACGCCGTGCTCTTGCAGGTAACGACCCGCAGGGCTATCGGGCTTGATGGATCCAGCTGGGGAAATGTGGTCGGTCGTCACCGAGTCGCCTAGCAGGGCTAACACGCGGGCGTTTTCAACATCTTCAATGGCGTCCGGCTCACGCTCCATGCCTTCGAAAAACGGCGGGTGCTGAATGTAGGTAGATTCAGGCCACTGATAGACCTTGCTTTCAGGAACATTGATGGCTTTCCAGGTATCGTCGCCTTCAAATACCGCACCATACTCTTTGCGGAACATCTCAGTGTTGACCTGTTCAACCGCACTAGCGATATCTGCTTGAGAAGGCCAGATGTCTTTGAGATAAACCGGATTGCCGTCACTGTCCTGGCCAAGCGGGTCGGACGTTAAGTTGCACTGTACGTTCCCGGCTAACGCATAGGCGACCACCAAGGGCGGTGAGGCGAGCCAGTTCGTTTTGACTAGCGGGTGCACACGGCCTTCAAAGTTACGGTTGCCTGAAAGCACCGATGCCACGGCAAGATCGCCGCTATTGATCGCTTTTTCAATCTCATCGGGCAGCGGGCCAGAGTTGCCGATACACGTCGTGCAGCCATAACCTACTAAGTTAAAGCCCAGTGCATTCAGGTCATCGCTTAAGTTCGCAGCTGCTAAGTAATCGGTCACCACTTTTGAGCCGGGGGCAAGGGAGGTCTTAACCCAAGGCTTCGTGGTGAGCCCCTTGTTGCGTGCATTACGTGCCAGCAGCCCAGCCGCCATCATGACGCTGGGGTTGGAAGTGTTGGTACATGAGGTGATAGCGGCAATTACCACAGCGCCAGGGTCGAGGCTGAAATCCTTATCGTTAAGCTTAACGGCTTGGCTGGTGTCATGTTTAAAGCTCCGCTCAACCCCCACCGCAGTTTGGCCGCCTTCCGAAGAGAGTTTCCCTTTTGCGGTTGTGTCTGCGCTGGTGTCCTCTTTCATGAACTTGTCAAAGGCGGCGGCCATGTCTTTCAGTGCCACACGGTCTTGGGGGCGTTTCGGGCCGGCAAGACTCGCTTCTACCTCATCCATGTCGAGGCTGAGGGAGTCGGTAAAAATCGGCTCATCGCCAGGTTCGCGCCATAAGCCCTGTGTCTTGCTATAGGCCTCAACCAACGCAATTTGGTCATCTTCACGGCCGGTAAGACGCATGTAGTTGAGCGTTTCGTCGTCTACAGGGAAAAAGCCGCAGGTCGCGCCATATTCTGGTGCCATATTGGCAATCGTGGCACGGTCGGCCAGCGGCAAATCCTTAAGGCCGTCACCGTAGAATTCAACAAACTTACCTACCACGCCTTTTTTACGCAGCATCTCAGTAACGGTAAGCACCAGGTCGGTGGCGGTAATGCCTTCGCGCAGTTTGCCGTTAAGCTTGAAACCGACAACTTCTGGAATCAGCATCGAGACTGGCTGACCAAGCATGGCGGCTTCCGCTTCGATACCGCCGACGCCCCAGCCTAGTACGCCCAGGCCGTTGATCATAGTCGTGTGGGAGTCTGTGCCGACTAAGGTGTCTGGGTAGGCAAACGTCTGGCCATCCTGCTCTTTTGTCCACACTGCGCGGCCCAAGTACTCTAGGTTAACCTGATGGCAAATGCCGGTGCCGGGCGGTACAACGCTAAAGTTGTCGAACGCTTGCTGGCCCCAACGCAGAAACTCGTAGCGCTCACGGTTGCGCTGCATTTCGATATCGACGTTTTCTTGAAATGCGGCAGCATTACCGAATTTGTCGACCATCACCGAGTGGTCAATAACCAGATCAACAGGAGAAAGAGGGTTAATGCGGGCGGGATCTTCGCCGAGTTTCTCAACGGCAGCGCGCATAGAGGCAAGATCTACAACCCCTGGCACCCCGGTGAAATCTTGCATGAGGACACGGGCAGGGCGGTAGCCAATTTCACGGCTTGATTTGCCCTCTTTTTGCCAGTCCACAAGCGCCTGAACGTCCTCTTGATCAACACTTTCGTCATCGCCAAAGCGCAGCTGGTTTTCGAGCAGAATTTTGAGCGTTTTGGGTAGCCGGTCAATGTTGCCGAGCGCCTCGGCGGCTTTTGGCAGGCTATAGTAATGATACTGCTGGTTGCCTACTTCTAGGGTGGTGAGCGTATCGGGTATCTTGCCCATTGGTCTCTCCTTTGATTGCTTAGCCTGAAGCGAATTGCTGATCACAATTTGCTGATCGCAATGCTTAGGCGCGACGGTCACTGCTTTTCTTTAATGTGGCTTATCCCCAGTATGGCTTATCTTGTTAATAGCACATGGGTGTTTCACCCCCGGCTTTCAAGGCGTCTTCGCCTAATAGCGAAGGCTAACCCTTGTAATTGCTTGTACTTGACGCCATTTCAGGCAGACTCTCTTGCAAACGATATCTGCTCAATTGTGACAAAGGTGGTGTCATGGAAACGCGTCATGAACGTTTAATTATTCTTGGTTCCGGCCCTGCAGGATATACCGCAGCGGTGTATGCAGCCCGTGCTAACTTAAAGCCGCTGCTCATTACCGGCCTACAGGCAGGTGGCCAATTGACCACCACAACCGATGTCGATAACTGGCCCGGCGATGCACAAGGTGTTCAGGGGCCAGAGTTGATGGAGCGCATGAAGCAGCACGCTGAGCGTTTTAATACGGAAGTGTTGTTCGACCATATCAATGAGGTCAGCTTAGGTGAAAAGCCGTATACCTTAAAAGGGGACAGCGGAATTTATACGTGTGATGCGCTGATTATTGCCACCGGTGCTAGCGCACGCTATCTGGGCTTGCCAACCGAGCAGCAATTTATGGGGCAAGGGGTGTCTGCTTGTGCTACCTGCGATGGCTTCTTTTATCGCAACCAAGAAGTGATTGTGGTGGGTGGCGGTAATACTGCCGTTGAGGAGGCGCTGTATCTCTCAAATATCGCCTCTAAGGTTACATTGGTGCATCGTCGCGATACGCTGCGTGCTGAGAAAATCCTGCAGGACAAGCTGTTCGAGAAAGTCGAAGCAGGCAAAATTGCCCTTGAGTGGTTCTATGAAGTTGACGAGGTGCTGGGCGATAACACCGGTGTCACTGGCGTGCGCGTTAAGTCGACTAAAGACGGCTCTACCAAAGAGATTCACGCGCCAGGGTTGTTCATTGCTATCGGTCACAGCCCTAACACGGGGATTTTTGAAGGCCAACTGGAAATGAACGGTGGCTACATCCAGGTGAAATCAGGTCTTGAAGGCAATGCTACTGCAACCAGCGTGCCTGGCGTCTTTGCCTGTGGTGACGTGATGGATCATATTTACCGTCAGGCGATTACTTCTGCCGGTAGTGGTTGCATGGCAGCACTAGATGCCGAGCGCTACCTGGATGGCATTGCCTGAGTTAGTAATGGTTTAACGCCTGTCGAGATCAACAATCGGCGGGCGTTTCATCAATGCGCAGGCGACCCAGTCGGCTGAGCACGAGCACTTTACCTGGAGCGCTTGCCGCGCATATATAAAAGCGGCCATTGAAGCCGTTTGCGTGGCCAAGCGTGCTATAGCTCACACGCCGCCTATTGCGATTATAAGTGACAGTGGTTGTCTTCTCTTTAGGGAAGACGCGTATGACATCGCTGCTGGTGATTTGATTTGTCGCCTCCCCCTTGAAGACCAGTAACGCGTTACTCCAGTCACGGGTGCAGGCGTTTCTTTGCTTATTGGTTGGGCAAACCGTGGCCGTCTTACGCTGCGTAATCGCTGTGTTACGAGCCAGCGAAAAGGCAGACTGCAATCTGTTAATATCGGCGGTGACGGCTGTGTTTCGGCCAAGTGCTTGAAAGTTTGGCATTCCCCAGGTGGCTAATACTGAAATAAGCAGAAGAGCAATAATAAGTTCGATCAGGGTAAAGCCTTGGATATGCGTGTGGGGGGCGCCGTTATTGTTAGCTTGCATGGTGGCTCCAGGCGTGTGTGTTTTCTACAGCCTACCTCGCGGTGATCGATTTTTATGTAAGCCAAAGCGGACAAACGTTGTGAGCAATTTCTTAATTATCGGCGGTGGCGTGATCGGTATGATGACGGCGCTGCAGCTAGCAGATGCTGGCCAGCAAGTTACTTTAGTGGAACGCGGCATTTGCGGGCAGGAGTCTTCCTGGGCAGGTGGCGGTATTGTTTCGCCACTTTATCCATGGCGGTATGCGCCGCCAATCTCGCAACTTTCGCGCTGGTCAGAGGGCGTGTATCCCACGTTGTCGCTTCGCTTACTGGAAGAAACCGGTATTGATCCTGAGTATCGGCAAAAAGGGCTGCTTTATCTCAACGTTGACGATGCGGAAACGGCGCTTGGCTGGGCGAGAGGCTTAGCCAAGCCGCTGGAGCGTGTTAGCGCTGAGTTTGTTCATCAGAAGGAGCCCATGGTGGCAGCAGCGCAAGAGAGTGCGTTGTGGATGCCGACACTCGGCAGTGTGCGCAATCCACGCCTTGGGCAGGCGTTGCGCGCTCGGCTGCTGGCAATGCCGAACGTTGAGCTTAATGAAGGCTGCGAGGTGAGTCGTTTTATAACGCATGACCAGCAGGTGCTGGGCGTTGCGACTGCGCAAGGTGAGCTGCGCGCTGAAAAGGTGGTGGTGTGTGGTGGAGCCTGGACAGCCAAGCTGTTAGAAAGCTTAACGATTCGTCTGCCGGTACGCCCCGTAAAAGGCCAAATGATTGCTTATCAAGCGCCGCCAGGATTGGTGCAGCGCGTGGTATTGAAAGATGGTCGATATATTATCCCGCGTAGTGATGGGTTGCTGTTGGTAGGCTCAACCTTAGAAGAAGCGGGCTTTGATAAAACAACCGACAGTGAAGCGATGGCGTCACTCAAACAGACCGCTGAAAGTATCGTTCCTACGTTGGCAGATTACCCGGTTGCTTATCATTGGGCGGGGTTGCGTCCAGGCTCCCCGGATGGCATTCCATTTATTGGGGCATTGCCAGGGTGGTCTGATGTGTACGTCAATGCGGGCCACTATCGCAATGGGTTGGTGCTTGCACCCGCGTCTACCCATGTATTGGTTGATCAGCTATTAGGGCGCGAGCCACTTATCGACCCAGCACCCTTTCAGCCAACAGCAGATCGCTTGATGGCTGACATTGTTGGTCGGTAGCGTTGTTAGTCGCGGCTTTGCTTATCTTGTTGCTCTTGCAAAAAACGATCTCGATGAGCACTTGAGCAAAACCACTGTTCGCTATCGCGTAGGGCTTCCTCTTCTGGAACATGGACATCGCACCAGCGGCAGCGCACCATTTGTCCGCCTTCATGGCGTTCGGGTTCACTTTGTTGGTGGGAAAGTCTGCGTTCTCGGTAGAGACCATAAAGTTTCAGGCCCACATAGAACAACACGGCAAAAATAATCAGCCGAATGATCAAAAGGTTCATCCTCTATGTCTCCCATGGTGGGATGTAATAATGGCTAGAGTAACATGTGCGCTGGCTAACCTTTGCCTGTTGGCAGCCCTTGCGTGACAATGTGCTTAGGTTAGCGGCAACGTGTTCTAAAGATTCTCAAGAGATTTTAACGCCCATGCAAGACTTAACGCTGGTAATGGCCCAACTCGACCCTTTAGTGGGAGATATTCCCGGCAATGCTGCACGCGCCATTGAAGCGGTGCGCGAAGCGAGGATCGAGCATGGGGCGGATATTGTTGTCTTCCCAGAGCTTTTCTTGTCTGGTTACCCCCCGGAAGATCTGTTGCTTCGCCCATCGATGGAAGCTCGCTTGCGTGAAGCGCGGGCGAAGATGGCAGAAAAAATCGCTCGTGATGTATTGGTGATTATTGGTTATCCAGGCGTGCGTGAAGGTGAGCGGTATAACCTGGCAGGTGTACTGTATAACGGCCAATGGGAAGCGGAGTATGCCAAGCAGGCACTGCCGAACTATCAGGTGTTTGATGAGCAGCGTTACTTTACGCCTGGCACCAAACCGCTGGTTTACGAGCATAAAGGTGCCAAATTAGGTCTGCTGATTTGTGAAGACCTTTGGGAAGGTACGCCGGTTAATGCTGCCCGTGAAGCAGGCGCAGAAGTGCTGATCAGCTTAAACGCCTCTCCCTATCATCAGGATAAGCCCAGCGAGCGCCTGCGCCTGTTAGAGCAGCGTGCCCAGGATGTAAATCGGCCGATTGTGTATGTGAACACTATCGGTGGTCAGGATGAGCTGGTTTTTGACGGTGGCTCTAGTTGTGTGGACGCTCAAGGCGAACTCAAAGTACTGGCGCCTTCTTGGCAAGCTGGCTTAATGCCCGTTCAACTGCTGCAAACGAGCGCTGATACGTGGGAACCCCAAGTGGGTGAAATTGAGCCAGAAGTTGAGCCTGAAGAGAGTCTTTACTGTGCGTTGGTCACAGGTCTGCGTGACTACGTCAATAAAAGTGGTTTTAAAGGCGTTGTGCTAGGGCTTTCCGGAGGCATCGATTCGGCACTTTCTTTAGCGATTGCCGTCGATGCGTTAGGCCCTCAGCGTGTGCAAGCAGTGATGATGCCTTATCACTATACGGCGGATATCTCTAAACAGGACGCTGCTGAGCAGGCTGACATGCTAGGCGTCCATTATGACGTAATGCCCATCGAGCCGATGGTCGAGGCGTTTATGGGCACTTTGGCAGAAAGTTTCGCGGGCACAGAGCGGGATACCACTGAAGAGAACCTGCAGTCGCGTTGTCGCGGTGTTCTGCTGATGGCGATCTCCAATAAGAAAGGCCTGATGGTGCTTACTACTGGCAATAAAAGCGAAATGGCAGTGGGTTACGCCACGCTTTATGGCGACATGGTGGGGGGCTATAACGCCATCAAAGACGTCTACAAAACCTGGGTGTACCGTTTGGCCCGCTGGCGCAATACCCAATCGCCTGCTATTCCAGAGCGAGTGATTGAGCGTCCGCCCAGTGCGGAGCTGGCGCCCGACCAGCAAGACAGTGACTCATTGCCTGATTACGATGTACTAGACGCCATTCTGGTGAGCTATATCGAAGGCGATATGAGTGCTGAGGCAATTATTGCTGCTGGGTTTGATGAGGAAGATGTTTATAAAGTAGTTAAGCTTGTTGATCGCTGTGAATATAAGCGCCGACAGGCGCCGGTCGGAGTGCGGGTCACGCCCAGAGGATTTGGGCGTGACCGGCGTTACCCGATTGTTAATGGCTGGCAGCCTGGCGATTAGAGTGTCAGCGTTTGCTCGATTGGCTTAAAAACTGTCCCACGCAGATTCGGCGGGTTGGCGCTTTAAGGCTGGTAAGCTTGGAGCGTTATTCGTCGCCGGATTTTGTGTCTGGCGGGTGCTTGTCACTGTTTGCGCATGGGCATTTTGTTGGCTGGCTGGTAACTTGAAAACGCTCATAGCATGTAACAATTGGTGTGCGTTTTGGCGTAAATGATTCGCAGCATTTGCGCTCTCTTCCACAAGCGCAGCGTTTTGCTGGGTCACTTGATCCATCTCGGTGATCGCTTGGCCAACTTCTTGTACCCCCGTACTCTGTTCAGCGCTAGCATGACTAATTTCCTGCATAATCTTGGTCACTCGCTCAATCGCTGCCACAATATCTTCGGTTGATTTGCTGGCCTCTTCAGCGCGTGCGTTGCCATGGTTGACTCGCTCCAAGTTATTAGAAATCAAATCGTTTATTTCTCTTGCGGCATCAGCGCTGCGTTGCGCGAGTTTACGAACTTCCTCTGCAACCACGGCAAACCCACGACCATGCTCCCCAGCCCGAGCAGCTTCTACAGAGGCATTCAAGGCAAGAATGTTGGTTTGAAAAGCAATGGCATCAATGGTTGAAATAATGCCAGCGATTTCTTGCGAGCTTTTGTTGAGGTCGTTCATGGTAGCGACTACTTGATGCACGGCTTCGCCGCCTTGGGTCGCGGTTTTTGAAGCACTGGCGGCTTCCTGGCTGGCTTGCTGTGAATTGTCTGCGTTGAGTTTGACCGTGCTGTTGAGTTGCTCCATTGCTGACGCTGTTTCTGCTAGTGCGCTGGCCTGTTCTTCAGTGCGTGAAGAGAGGTCGTTATTCCCTTCAGCAATTTGTTCACTATTGGATGCCACCGCCTCTGCTGACGAGCGAACTTGCGCCACGATAGCTTGCAGTTGTTTAGACATCGCTACTTGTGATGCCATGATACTGCTGGTATCGCCTTTTTTGAGGTACGGTTGAGTTGTCAGTTCGCCGCGCCCGATAGCTTCCGCAAACACTTTCACTTGATGGGGTTCTGCGCCTAATTCGCGAAGCAGCTGACGTGATAAAAATATCGCAATCGCCCCGCCAATCAACACGGCAAACAGTGTCAGCCCCAGCATTTGTAGTTGAAACCCTGATGCGGTGCTACGAGCAGCGGCGGTGGAAGCGTTATTAATCTGTTCCTGCAGGTTGATAAACTGATTGATGCGGTTAAGCCACTCGGCATAGGCCGGGCCAGCTTGCTCTAGCGTCAAGGTTTGAGCGCGACTAAGGGCGTTAGCAGTGTTGGCATCGAGCACTTGCTGGGTAAGCGCTTGGGTGGTTTCTGACTGGCTGTTGATAGTAGAAAGAATGCTTTGCTCTTGGGGCGTTGTATCGGTTTCGCCCATGACCCGCTGCATGCTTTCAATCGCTGTATCGTAGTTGGCAGCTAGCCTTCTCATCTCTTCATTTAGTGTCGTCAGGCGGCTGGCATCCGTCGTCATAACGATGTCGCGTAGCGCAATGGCACGGTCGTGAACACTGCCGCGCATATCAACTGCGAAGCGCTGTTTAGCGCCGTTCACGTCATTGATTGACGTCAATCCACGGTCAATTTGGTTAACTTGATAAATACCGATAGCTGTTAAAAGAACAAGTAATGCAAGCACGGTAGAAAAAGCAAATGTGAGACGGGTGCTGATATTGGTTTCTGAAAACCAAGATTTGGGGGCGGGCATCCAATGAACTCCAAGCAGGCGCTTTATTATTTAGGTGAAAGAAATATAGTTCCTTGCATAATATTTGTACAACTTATTTTTTAGATATAGAGGTTTTTTTATTTTGTTAACATCATGTAAGTAAAAGTTTTTTGTAGGTAAAACAAAAAACCACGCCGAGGCGTGGTTTTTTGATAAGCGTTTTGTACAGCTCTGTATGAGTCAAGGCTGCCTAAAACGGCATTAATTATCTGCGTTACCATGTTTGGGCATAAAGCGATTGCCTCGTAGCTGCTCATGGTCTGGCGCATTTTCTCGTAGAACGACAAGCACTTCATTGGCGCGATCGTCCATACCAAGTCCTTGATAGCCTTCTACCATGGTTGCTAGTGCGTCGCGTGTTGCGCTGGACTCAGGGTAGTTTTCAATTACCCAGCGGCCGCGTTCTACGGCGGCCAGAAAGGCGCCGCGACGTAGGTAGTAGTCTGCAACGTGTAGCTCATGGCGTGCCAGTAGCTCACGCAGATAAACAATGCGTTGCTGGGCATCCGGTGCATATTCGCTTTGGGGGAAGCGCTGAATTAATTCGCGGAAGTCGTTGTAAGCATCCCGTGAAGCACCTAAGTCGCGCTTGGAAATATCAATCAGGCGCAAACGCTCGAGGCTAAATCGACCTGCCTGCCAAGCAGAAAGACCGCGAAGGTAGTAGGCGTAATCCGCTTGTGGATGATCCGGGTGCAAGCGAATAAAGCGGCTAGCAGCGGCGCGTGCCTCTTCCCAGTTGCTGTTTTCGTAGTAAGCGTAAATCAGTTCAAGCTGAGCTTGTTCGGCATGGGGGCCAAACGGGTAGCGAGTATCGAGTGCTTCCAGTCGCTCAATGGCAATCGGAAAGCGGTTGCTATCCAGCGCTGTGCGTGCAAGCTCATAGAGCTCACGTTCTTGCACACCCGAGAATTCGTCCTCTTCTTCAGGTGTGGTGTCGTTACTGGCACAGCCTGCCAGAAGGGCAAGACTTAAGGCTAGAACGCCAAAGCGGTTGGCAGCGGAAAAAGCGCGCATCATCATCCTCGTTGCAAACAAGCCTCAATCACCGAAAAGCGACGATGGCCATAAGTAGAAATGGTAGAATAGGTCGCAGTCCGCCCACTATAAATCACCTAGACGCAAAACGCAGGCTTAGCGACACTCCATTACTGCTTGAAGAGTTAAGCAGCATTAAATAGTGGCAAAGTCGTTTGCGTCTTAAAGAGGTTGTTCATGTCTCGTATTGTTGAAGCCACGCAGCGGGTACCCGCGACATTAGCAGGCGCGCGTTTAGACCAAGCCGCAGCTGAGTTGTTCAGCGATTATTCCCGCGAGCGTTTGAAAGCGTGGATCAACGCCGGTGAGCTCACCGTCGACGGCGCTAAAGTAAAACCTAAGGCCAAGCTGCACGGCCACGAAATATTAGCGCTAAAAGCGACTATTGAAGACGATACGCGTTTTGAGCCCCAAGATATTCCGCTTGATATCGTTTATGAAGACGACGCGGTGATGGTCATCAACAAGGCCGCTGGCATGGTGGTTCATCCCGCCGCGGGGAATCCCGACGGCACGTTGTTGAATGCGTTGCTTCATCATCATCCTGCACTGGCAGAAGTGCCCCGGGCAGGAATAGTCCATCGCCTTGATAAAGACACCACTGGCTTGATGATGGTGGCAAAAACATTACCCGCACAAACGACGTTGGTTGATCAACTACAGGCACGCAGCGTTTCTCGTCAATATGATGCAGTAGTAATTGGTAAGCCTGTGTCGGGTAGCACTATTGACGCGCCCATTGGACGGCACCCAAAAGACCGCAAGCGCCAAGCGGTTACGGCCTCCGGAAAACCCGCAGTCACTCACTTCCGGGTAGTTGAGCGTTTTCGCGCGCATACCCATGTGCGTTGCCAGTTAGAAACCGGACGTACCCATCAAATTCGCGTTCATATGGCTCATGCCCGCTACCCGTTGATTGGCGATCCGCTCTATAGTGGCCGTGCTAAGCTGCCTCCGGGCGCTGCTGCACCGTTAAAAGAGATTTTGCGTGAATTTCCGCGTCAGGCACTGCATGCTCGGAAGCTTAGCTTTGTGCATCCGGTGAGTGGTGAAACGCTTACGTTTCATGCTGACTTGCCCGATGATCTACTGATGTTGTTGGATTACCTGCGCGAAGATAGTGAGACCATGAGATGAGCGACGCGATTGATCTAAAGCCCACGCTACTGTTACCTGATTGGCCAGCCCCCGCGAATGTGCGGGCGTTTGTGACCACTCGGGAAACAGGGCCGAGCCAAGATGATTTTGCAGCTTTCAATCCAGCGAACCACGTAGGCGATAATGCTGATCACGTCGCGCTATGTCGACGTTTGCTGCATAAAGAAATAGGCGATGATCGACCGCTACTGTGGCTTAACCAAACCCATGGCGCACGCGTCCAGCAGGCGTACCAAGACGATATGCCGGAAGCAGACGCCTCGGTTGCCAGCAGCAACGACTATGCCTGTGTAGTGTTAACTGCAGACTGCTTGCCGGTGATGTTCTGCAATCGTCAAGGGTCCCAGGTAGCTGTTGCCCATGCGGGTTGGCGCGGGCTAGCGGGCGGCGTGTTGGAAGCGACCGTCGCCGCGATGAACTGCGATCCAGGCGATATTTTGGTATGGCTCGGGCCGGCTATTTCAAATGCTCAGTTTGAGGTCGGACCCGAAGTGTATGGTGCCTTTGTTGCGGTACACCCTGAGACCGCCGAAGCGTTTGACCACAGCCCCTATCGACTTGGCCACTATATGGCGGATCTTTATCGCTTGGCGCGTTTTCGTCTAGAAGCGTTGGGGATTCACCATATCAGTGGCGGCCACTTCTGTACCGCCTGCGAATCGCGCTTTTACTCCTACCGCCGAGACAATGGCAGCACTGGACGCATGGCAAGTGTGATCTGGGTCAATTAAGCAGCGCTATTCCTTCGAGCTTGTTCTGCGCACCTCTTGAAATGCGTGGAACTGACGCCATTTAACTTGTCAAGCTAAACGTTTTTAGCACATTAAAGACAGGTTATTGGGAAACACCGTGGGTCCAAACGCACGGCACCCCCAGGAGGAACTCCATGCGATTCGATAAATTTACTGCCAAATTACAGGCCGCTATTTCTGAGGCACAATCCCTTGCGGTTGGGCACGGCCATAATCAGCTTGATCCCGCGCACTTATTGCTAGCATTACTCGATACCAAAGACACTGGCATCAAAGCTCTAGTTGAAAAAGCCGGGGGCAGCAGCTCGCGCCTGCGCGACGGTTTGCAGAAGCAATTAGATGACTTACCTAAAGTAAGCCAGTTCGATGGTGATGTTCAGCCATCTCGCGACTTCATTAAGCTATTCAATTTAACTGACCGGGAAGCGCAGAAGCGTGGCGACCAGTTCATTGCGAGTGAATTGGTACTTCTGGCTGCATTGGAAATGAACAGTGCGATCACCAAGCTGATGAAAGAGGCAGGGCTCAACCGGAAAGCCCTGGAAGCCGCAATCAATAGTCTGCGCGGTGGTGCTAAGGTCGACGACCCAAATGCCGAAGACCAGCGTGAAGCACTTAATAAATACACCATGGATCTAACCCAGCGTGCCTTAGACGGCAAGTTGGACCCCGTGATTGGGCGTGATGATGAAATTCGCCGCACGATTCAGGTGCTGCAGCGTCGTACCAAAAATAACCCGGTACTGATCGGGGAGCCAGGGGTGGGTAAAACTGCCATTGTTGAAGGGTTGGCTCAGCGTATTGTAAACGGTGAAGTGCCCGAAGGCCTGAAAGAGAAACGCGTCCTTTCCTTGGACATGGGCTCCCTGCTGGCGGGTGCTAAGTTCCGCGGAGAATTTGAAGAGCGCCTGAAAGCGGTGCTTAAAGAGCTTTCCCAGGAAGAAGGCCGAGTCATCCTGTTTATTGATGAGCTGCACACCATGGTGGGCGCAGGTAAAGCTGAAGGCGCGATGGATGCAGGCAACATGCTTAAGCCTGCGCTGGCGCGTGGCGAACTGCACTGCGTAGGGGCGACCACGCTGGATGAGTACCGTAAATACATTGAAAAAGATGCCGCGCTGGAGCGCCGTTTCCAGAAGGTGTTGGTCGATGAGCCCTCCGAAGAGGATACGGTAGCTATTCTGCGCGGCTTAAAAGAGCGTTACGAAGTCCACCATGGCGTGGATATTACCGATTCAGCGATCATTGCGGCGGCGAAGCTCTCTACCCGCTATATCACTGATAGGCAGTTGCCCGATAAAGCAATTGATCTGATCGACGAGGCAGCGTCCCGTATCCGCATGGAACTGGACTCTAAGCCTGAAGAGATGGATAGGCTGGATCGTCGCCTAATTCAGCTGAAAATGGAGCGCGAAGCGCTTAAGAAAGAGACCGACGAGGCTACTAAGAAACGCCTTGAGGCACTGAACAACCAGATCCACGAATTAGAGCGTGAATACGCTGATTTGGATGAAATCTGGAAAGCCGAAAAAGCCAGTATTCAAGGCGCAGCTCAGTTTAAAGCGGAGTTGGAACAGGCGCGCATTGACCTGGAGCAGGCTCGTCGCCAGGGCGATCTAGGCCGTATGTCAGAGATTCAGTATGGCAAGATCCCGGCGTTGGAGAAGAAAATCAGCGAAGCGGGTGAGGGTGAGGCAGATACTGCCAGTCACCAGTTGCTGCGCTCAAACGTTACCGAAGAAGAGATTGCTGAGGTGGTTTCCCGTTGGACCGGTATCCCCGTCTCCAAGATGTTGGAAGGCGAGCGAGATAAACTACTGCGCATGGAAGAAGCGCTGCATGAGCGGGTGATTGGCCAGCATGAAGCGGTAGAGGCCGTAGCTAACGCTGTGCGCCGCTCGCGTGCTGGGCTATCTGATCCTAATCGACCCAACGGTTCGTTCCTGTTCCTCGGCCCGACCGGGGTGGGTAAAACGGAGCTATGTAAGTCGCTGGCTAACTTCTTGTTTGATACTGAAGAAGCAATGGTGCGTATCGATATGTCGGAGTTCATGGAGAAGCACTCTGTGGCTCGCTTGATTGGTGCGCCCCCAGGCTATGTGGGTTATGAAGAGGGTGGTTACTTAACTGAAGCGGTGCGTCGTAAGCCCTACTCGGTTCTGTTGCTGGACGAAGTGGAAAAAGCGCATCCGGATGTGTTCAATATCCTGTTGCAAGTGCTAGAGGATGGACGCTTAACTGATGGGCAAGGTCGTACAGTCGATTTCCGTAATACGGTGATCGTGATGACCTCTAACATGGGCTCGGACATTATCCAGCGCATGGGTGGAGATGATAACGACTACGAAGTAATGAAAAGTGCAGTGATGGAAGTAGTGGGTAACCATTTCCGCCCGGAATTGATTAACCGCATTGATGAGGTGGTGGTGTTCCACGCTCTTGGCCAAGAGCAAATTCAGGCAATTGCCGGTATTCAGCTCGAGCGTTTGAAAGTTCGCTTAGCTGAGCATGACTTGAGCCTGGAAATTAGCGACGACGCTATGGCCCAGCTGGCAGTGGTCGGTTTCGATCCGGTGTATGGCGCAAGGCCGCTGAAGCGGGCGATCCAAAGCCGCATCGAGAACCCACTGGCTCAAGATTTGCTGGCGGGCAAATATGCCCCTGGCGACACCATTCATATCAGCGCGAGTGAAGGCAAGCTGGTATTTGAGTAATTTACGCGTGGGCAATTAAAATCCCCACGTCCTCAACAAGCCTGCGCAATGAACCTCAGCAAGCCTGCGCAATGAAATAGGGCAAAAGCCTCGTTAGCTCTGCTAGCGGGGCTTTTTTAATGACTTACTGCGACGTTTGTTGCGTTTGTCCTGATCGGAGGTTGACAGGCTGAGGGCGCTAATGGAATCTTGTGGGTTCCTGATTTGCGGGCGCGGAACCAACGGGCAACCCCTAATCCCCGCGCGAAGGGTAGGCGAAAGCCTTTACCCGCCGAAGGACTTCCGGGCTTGGGCTAACCGCCCGACCTGGCCAACGCCCCGACACGGCAAACCGTCGTGTAAGGGAGCTACTGGCATATTTCATGATATGTCGGTGCTTCCGATGAGAGTGCAGGCCCTAACCGGGCCATATGCCAGGGTTTGGCATCAGGTGCCGGCATGGGCCGGCAGCGGCATACCGTCGCACTCGACACCGCAGGATGTCCTGCGGATCGCACTCGAGACCTCCAGGGGAGAAACACAGTGGAACTGCTTTCCGGCGCAGATATGATCGCCCGCTTCTTGCAAGATGAGGGCGTTGAATACATTTATGGTTATCCCGGCGGCGCGGCGCTGCATATTTATGATGCGCTGTTCCGCCAGGACAAGGTGAAGCACATTCTTGTGCGTCACGAACAGGCAGCGACTCACGCAGCCGATGGCTATGCTCGTGCAGCGGGTAAGCCAGGTGTGGTGCTTGTCACCTCGGGTCCTGGTGCTACCAATGCGGTTACCGGCATTGCGACTGCCTATATGGATTCGATTCCTATGGTCGTGCTGTGCGGTCAGGTAATGAGCCACCTGATTGGTGACGATGCCTTCCAAGAAACCGATATTGTGGGTGTGACTCGCCCCATCGTGAAGCACAGCTTCTCAATTCGGCATCCGTCTGAGATTCCAGAAGTGCTGAAAAAGGCCTTCTATCTCGCGGCGACTGGCCGCCCAGGGCCGGTAGTCGTCGATATTCCTAAAGATATGACGGCACCGACCGAGCGCTATGAGTACGTCTACCCGAAAAAGGTCAAGATGCGCTCCTATAACCCGGTTACCCGGGGCCATACGGGTCAAATTAAAAAAGCCGTTGAGATGATGCTGAAAGCCAAACGCCCGGTGTTCTATACCGGCGGTGGCGTGGTAACTGGCAAGGCAAGCGAAGGATTGACCGATTTGGTCAAACAGCTCGGCTTCCCCATTACCACAACGTTGATGGGGATCGGCTCCTATCCGCAAAGTGACCGGCAGTGTCTGGGCTGGTTAGGAATGCACGGCTCGTATGAATCCAATATGGCCATGCACCATGCGGATTTGATTATCGCCATTGGCGCGCGTTTTGATGACCGGGTAACCAACAACACGTCGAAGTTCTGCCCCACGGCAAAAATCATTCACGTGGATGTGGACCCAAGTTCGGTCTCTAAAACTGTGCGTGCGGATGTACCTATTGTTGGGCCAGCATCTAGCGTCATTAATGAGATGATTAGCTTGGTTCAAGGCCAGTCAATTTCGCAGCCTGAAGCGCTAACCGAGTGGTGGCAAAAGATTGACGGCTGGCGTGCCGAGCGTGAAGGCAAGCTATATGAGCCTTCTAAGCCAGGCGAAGTGTTGAAGCCACAGGAAGTTATCGAAGCGCTATGCCGTGTTACTCGCGGTGAAGCCTACGTGACGACGGATGTTGGACAGCACCAGATGTTTGCTGCTCAGTACTACAAGTTTGATAAGCCTAACCGTCTGATCACCTCAGGTGGTTTGGGCACCATGGGCTTTGGCTTCCCGGCCGCCATGGGGATCAAACAGAACTTCCCTGATGACGATGTCGTGTGTGTAACAGGGGAAGGCAGCTTCCAGATGATGATGCAGGAACTCTCTACCTGTAAGCAGTATGGCGTGGGCGTCAAAATTGTAAACCTCAACAATGCATCGCTTGGCATGGTGCGGCAGTGGCAGGATTTGAACTACAAATCCCGCCATGCGCACTCCTATATGGAGTCGCTGCCAGACTTCCACATGCTAATTGAGGCTTACGGATTTACCGCGATCACCGTGAATACCCTTGATGAGTTGGAGCCTGCACTAGAGCGCGCTTTTGCCAACAAGCATGAGCTGGTATTCCTGGATGTGAAGGTTGATCCCTTTGAGCACGTCTATCCGATGCAGGTGCCGTTGGGTGCCATGCGTGACATGCTGCTGTCTAAAACGGAGCGTACCTGATGCGTCATATCATCTCGATTCTGATGGAAAACGAACCGGGTGCGCTGTCACGTGTGGTCGGGCTGTTCTCCCAGCGTAACTTCAACATTGAAACGCTGAACGTTGCACCGACTGAGGATCCGTCGCTATCACGCCTGACGGTGACTACCGTAGGTGATGACCGGGTGATTGAGCAAATCACTAAGCATCTTAATAAACTGATTGATGTGGTGAAGTTGGTCGACCTGACGGAAGGTAACCACATTGAACGTGAACTAATGCTGGTGAAAGTAAAAGCGCTAGGCGCAGCCCGCGATGAAGTGAAGCGTACAGTGGATATTTTCCGGGCGCAGATCGTCGACGTAACGCCAAGCCTTTATACCGTTCAGATTACTGGTGACGCCTCCAAGCTAGATGCATTTCTGCAGGCCATGGCGCCAGTAGGCATTCTAGAGGTGGCGCGTACTGGGGTGTCCGGTATCGCCCGAGGCGATAAAGTCCTGTCGTTGTAAGCGAAGCATGCTAGCTGAGTAATCCGTTGGACAAGCAACTGAGAAAGCCGTCCTTACCTAGGACGGCTTTTTTTATGGTGTTTTTATTCGCGTTAACGCGGCGTCACGGTAGCCCAAAAGGCGTCAATCATCGGGTTTTTGAGCCGTCGGTTAAGCACGCAAAGCCCGACATCGTAGTGGGGGAGTTCGGGTTTAACGTTGAGCACTTGCACGCGTTCGGCCAGCGGGCTGTTATCTAACACGATTTTGGGTACTACGCCTACGCCAAACCCCAGTCCCACCATACTTACAATCGCTTCGTGCCCGGCCACTTGGGCATAAATACGCGGCGTTATCCCCATCGCTTTAAACCAGGTATTGGCGTACTCCCTTGAAAGACCAGCCTCTGAAAGGATCATCGGGACATCACGCCACTGCATGGCCGTTGAGCTTTCCGGCTGACTTGGGAGCCAGTCGTGAGCTTCTGTAGGTGCAATAAACAGTAGCGGCGAGCGGGTAAGCGATTTAAAGGCCAGGGCGTTGGGTGGAATCCGCGGGCGGGGGGTAATGGCTATATCATCTGCGCCTTCTAGTACCCGTGACATGGCGTCAGCGGGGTCACCGGTATGGAGCTTTAATTCGATGCCAGGATGGCAGGTGCGTACATCACTCAGTAGTTCGTAGAGAAAGCTATAGCTGGCGGTTACCGAACAGTAGATGCTTATTTCGCCGCTTAGCTGTGACGCCGTGGCGGCCAGCGTTCGCTTCTGCATTTCCCACTGTTCTAAGGTCTCTTTTGCATAGTGCTGAAACGCTAAGCCCTGAGGGGTTAGCGTGACATGGCGATTATCGCGCTCAAATAGTTGCGTTCCAAGCTCGGCTTCAACCTGCTGAATTGAGCGGCTTAAGGTGGATGGGCTGATATGACAAAGCTCGCTGGCGCGGCCAAAGTGCAGCGTCTCAGCCAGCGTTACCACATGCTTTAATAAGCGAAAATCCATAGTAGGCCCATTTTTAAAATCTATGTTTCATAATTAGAAATAGTATGTTGCAAATATAGCGTTTTACGCAATGGTGGTAGTGGCGTACAGTTGATCTCAACGCCAAAGCCCAGTGCTGCAAAAGACGGCACGGGTGGCCATCAACGCTGATACGACCTATATCAATTATTCCTATACAACGATCATTTTTTGATCAAATTCGATTTTGGAGTCTCGCTATGCACGTTTATTATGATAAAGATTGCGATCTGTCCCTCATTCAAGCCAAGAAGGTCACTATTGTTGGTTATGGCTCGCAAGGCCATGCTCATGCGAATAACTTGAAAGAGTCTGGCGTCGACGTCACCGTTGCTCTGCGCAAAGGTTCTTCCTCTGCCGCCAAAGCAGAAGCCGCAGGTCTGAAAGTGGCAAGCGTGCCGGAGGCGTGCAAAACCGCAGACGTTGTCATGATTCTGGCGCCGGATGAAAACCAAAAAGCGATCTACGAGCAGGAAGTAGAGCCGAATTTGAAAGAAGGCGCGACCTTGGCCTTCGCTCACGGCTTTAATATCCACTACAACCAAATCGAGCCGCGTAAAGATCTTGATGTCATCATGATCGCCCCGAAAGCACCGGGACACACGGTACGCTCTGAGTTCGTTAAAGGTGGCGGTATTCCTGACCTGATCGCTATCCACCAGGATGCGTCTGGTAATGCCAAAGAATTAGCGCTTTCCTACGCGGCAGGCGTTGGTGGTGGCCGTAGCGGCATTATCGAAACTACCTTCAAAGATGAGACCGAAACAGATCTATTTGGTGAGCAAGCAGTTCTGTGTGGCGGCGCGGTTGAACTGGTCAAAGCTGGCTTTGAAACGTTGACTGAAGCAGGTTATGCGCCAGAAATGGCTTACTTCGAGTGTCTGCATGAGCTTAAGCTGATTGTTGACCTGATGTACGAAGGTGGTATCGCCAACATGAACTACTCCATCTCCAACAATGCGGAGTACGGTGAGTACGTGACTGGCCCGGAAGTGATTAACGATGAGTCTCGTGCCGCAATGCGCAATGCACTCAAGCGTATCCAAACGGGCGAGTATGCCAAAATGTTCATCCAGGAAGGCAACACTAACTACCCATCTATGACAGCACGTCGTCGCCTGAATGCTGAGCACGAAATTGAGCAAGTCGGTGCTAAGCTGCGTGGCATGATGCCGTGGATCGCTGCCAACCAGCTGGTTGATAAGTCGAAAAACTAAGCGGTTAGCGTGCTAGCACGCTGGTTAGAGCCTCGGGGCGCGCACTGTCGCGCCCCGAGGCGTTTAGCGTTACATACTTCAATTGACTGGCTGAGTTAGCTTCACCGTGTAGAATGAAAAGAGATCACTGTTCTTGTGACTTCACTTCAAACGGATGATATTTATGACCCAGGATGCTCGCGATCAAGAGCGTAAACAGGCCTCGCAGTCAGCGCCTCAAGAAGGCCACAAAACAGAAGATAGTGGTACTGGAGAGCAAGAAGACGCTAGTCACGAAAAGGTAAGTCATGGCAACGCAAGTCATGACAATGTAAGTAATGAAGATCTTGCTAGCGTTTTTTTGCGTGAAACCGAAGTAGTTGAAGAAGCGGTTGAAGACGGTAAGAAGATTCGCCGAAAAGGCATTTACTTACTGCCTAACTTGTTTACTACGTCTGCGTTGTTTTCAGGGTTCTTCGCGGTGGTAGCTGGCATTAACGGAGAATTCACTTCGGCAGCAGTGGCAATTTTTATCGCCATGGTGCTCGATGGGCTTGATGGCCGTGTTGCTCGTATGACCAATACTCAAAGCGAGTTTGGCGCAGAGTACGATAGCCTTGCCGACATGATCTCGTTCGGTATGGCGCCTGCTTTGGTGGCCTTTACCTGGATTTTACAAGACATCGGTAAAACTGGCTGGGTCGTGGCATTCCTTTATGTGGCCTGTGCTGCACTGCGACTAGCACGCTTTAATGTACAGATTGGTAGTGTTGATAAGAAATGGTTTATCGGCTTGCCAAGTCCGTCCGCTGCCGCTTTGGTGGCTGCTAGTGTGTGGACCTTCCATAGTTTTGATGCGGATGCGGTAGGTTTTAAGCTGCTTATGCTGTTCGTAGTGGGGGCGGCGGGCGTGCTAATGGTTAGTAATATTCGTTATTACAGCTTCAAAGACCTCGATTTCAAAAAGCCTGTGCCTTTTGTTGTGCTTCTAGCAGTGGTGCTAGGGTTCGTAATGATCTCAGTTGAACCATCAGTGATGTTGCTACTGCTTTTTGGTGCTTATGTGTGCTCAGGCCCCGTATTGGCCGTTATGCGTAAAGCTAAGCCTAAAAGTTAAAGTTTATTCACGTTTTCTCAAAAAACCACTTGCCAAGACGGCAGCGAATCCGTAAAGTACGCATCCGCTGCCGGGGACGCACAGCGTTACCAGCGGTGATTGAAGGTGAAAACCTTCGGTTTGTCAGAGAGTTAGGGTAGTTATAAAGAAAGCATCGTTATCTCGCTTTCTTAACCCACTCGCTTCACTCGCTAAAAACAGTGATTGACAAACACTAGGAAATGCGTAGAATACGCCTTCCTCGCTGAGGCAAGCCAGTTCATCGGTTAGTCAGTCACTTCTTCGGAAGTTCAGCAGCGAAAACAGCTCTTTAACAATTTGATCAGGTAATTCATGTGGGCGCTTGCCGATGAGGGTGATAAATCACCAAATATCAAGGCAAGCGGTCATGACAATGTAAATTGAAATGAATTCGTTTGAACCTTGAGCCAAGTTTGATGCGCTTTTGTTGCCTTCGGGTGACAAGTAAGTATCACAATGATTTTAAACTGAAGAGTTTGATCATGGCTCAGATTGAACGCTGGCGGCAGGCCTAACACATGCAAGTCGAGCGGTAACAGGGGTAGCTTGCTACCCGCTGACGAGCGGCGGACGGGTGAGTAATGCATAGGAATCTGCCCGGTAGTGGGGGATAACCTGGGGAAACCCAGGCTAATACCGCATACGTCCTACGGGAGAAAGGGGGCTCCGGCTCCCGCTATTGGATGAGCCTATGTCGGATTAGCTAGTTGGTGAGGTAAAGGCTCACCAAGGCAACGATCCGTAGCTGGTCTGAGAGGATGATCAGCCACATCGGGACTGAGACACGGCCCGAACTCCTACGGGAGGCAGCAGTGGGGAATATTGGACAATGGGGGCAACCCTGATCCAGCCATGCCGCGTGTGTGAAGAAGGCCTTCGGGTTGTAAAGCACTTTCAGCGAGGAAGAACGCCTAGTGGTTAATACCCATTAGGAAAGACATCACTCGCAGAAGAAGCACCGGCTAACTCCGTGCCAGCAGCCGCGGTAATACGGAGGGTGCAAGCGTTAATCGGAATTACTGGGCGTAAAGCGCGCGTAGGTGGCTTGATAAGCCGGTTGTGAAAGCCCCGGGCTCAACCTGGGAACGGCATCCGGAACTGTCAAGCTAGAGTGCAGGAGAGGAAGGTAGAATTCCCGGTGTAGCGGTGAAATGCGTAGAGATCGGGAGGAATACCAGTGGCGAAGGCGGCCTTCTGGACTGACACTGACACTGAGGTGCGAAAGCGTGGGTAGCAAACAGGATTAGATACCCTGGTAGTCCACGCCGTAAACGATGTCGACCAGCCGTTGGGTGCCTAGCGCACTTTGTGGCGAAGTTAACGCGATAAGTCGACCGCCTGGGGAGTACGGCCGCAAGGTTAAAACTCAAATGAATTGACGGGGGCCCGCACAAGCGGTGGAGCATGTGGTTTAATTCGATGCAACGCGAAGAACCTTACCTACTCTTGACATCCTGCGAACTTGTGAGAGATCACTTGGTGCCTTCGGGAACGCAGAGACAGGTGCTGCATGGCTGTCGTCAGCTCGTGTTGTGAAATGTTGGGTTAAGTCCCGTAACGAGCGCAACCCTTGTCCTTATTTGCCAGCGGGTAATGCCGGGAACTCTAAGGAGACTGCCGGTGACAAACCGGAGGAAGGTGGGGACGACGTCAAGTCATCATGGCCCTTACGAGTAGGGCTACACACGTGCTACAATGGCCGGTACAAAGGGTTGCGAGCTCGCGAGAGTCAGCTAATCCCGAAAAGCCGGTCTCAGTCCGGATCGGAGTCTGCAACTCGACTCCGTGAAGTCGGAATCGCTAGTAATCGTGAATCAGAATGTCACGGTGAATACGTTCCCGGGCCTTGTACACACCGCCCGTCACACCATGGGAGTGGACTGCACCAGAAGTGGTTAGCCTAACGCAAGAGGGCGATCACCACGGTGTGGTTCATGACTGGGGTGAAGTCGTAACAAGGTAGCCGTAGGGGAACCTGCGGCTGGATCACCTCCTTAAACGATGCATCATCCTCGCGGTAAGCGCTCACAATGAATTACCTGATCAGAATGCTGTTGATACGCAGTGATAAGCGTTTTCTTCATAGTGAAAGAAGAGAAAAGAGCTTTTTTAAGATCTTCTTTAAAGACCTTTCTTTTCCTTTTAATGTGAAAAAAGCAACCGCTTATCACTGCGCATAGCAGTCGCTCTTTAACAATGTATATCATGCTGACATAAACGCTTCTTTGAAGTGTTTATACGTAATTGTTTTGTGATACGTCTCAAGCGTATCCGGCAATCGTTATCATTGCGAGACACCAGACTCCTTCGGGTTATAGGGTCAAGCAATGAAGCGCACACGGTGGATGCCTAGGCAGCCAGAGGCGATGAAAGACGTGGAAGCCTGCGATAAGGCTCGGCGAGGTGGCAAACAACCTGTGACCCGGGCATTTCTGAATGGGGAAACCCACTCATCATAAGATGAGTATCTTGCGCTGAATATATAGGCGTAAGAGGCGAACCAGGGGAACTGAAACATCTAAGTACCCTGAGGAAAAGAAATCAACCGAGATTCCCCTAGTAGCGGCGAGCGAACGGGGACCAGCCCTTAAGCATGTGACTGATTAGGCGAATGCGCTGGGAAGCGCGGCCATAGTGGGTGATAGCCCCGTAGTCGAAAATCTGATCATGTGAAATCGAGTAGGTCGGGGCACGAGAAACCTTGACTGAAGACGGGGGGACCATCCTCCAAGGCTAAATACTCCTGGCTGACCGATAGTGAACCAGTACCGTGAGGGAAAGGCGAAAAGAACCCCGGAGAGGGGAGTGAAATAGATCCTGAAACCGTGTGCGTACAAGCAGTAGGAGCAGACTTGTTCTGTGACTGCGTACCTTTTGTATAATGGGTCAGCGACTTATATTCAGTGGCGAGGTTAACCGTTTAGGGGAGCCGTAGGGAAACCGAGTCTTAACTGGGCGACACAGTCGCTGGATATAGACCCGAAACCGAGCGATCTATCCATGAGCAGGGTGAAGGTTGAGTAACATCAACTGGAGGCCCGAACCAGGATCTGTTGAAAAAGATTTGGATGACTTGTGGATCGGAGTGAAAGGCTAATCAAGCTCGGAGATAGCTGGTTCTCCTCGAAAGCTATTTAGGTAGCGCCTCACGTATCACCGCCGGGGGTAGAGCACTGTTTCGGCTAGGGGGTCATCCCGACTTACCAACCCGAGGCAAACTCCGAATACCGGTGAGTGCGAGCGTGGGAGACACACGGCGGGTGCTAACGTCCGTCGTGAAAAGGGAAACAACCCAGACCGTCAGCTAAGGTCCCGAAATCCTGGTTAAGTGGGAAACGATGTGGGAAGGCTCAGACAGCTAGGAGGTTGGCTTAGAAGCAGCCATCCTTTAAAGAAAGCGTAATAGCTCACTAGTCGAGTCGGCCTGCGCGGAAGATGTAACGGGGCTAAACCAGGTACCGAAGCTACGGGTTCACACTTAGGTGTGAGCGGTAGAGGAGCGTCGTGTAAGCCAATGAAGGTGAATTGAGAAGTTCGCTGGAGGTATCACGAGTGCGAATGCTGACATGAGTAACGATAAAGGGAGTGAAAAACTCCCTCGCCGGAAGACCAAGGGTTTCTGTTCGACGCTAATCGGAGCAGAGTGAGTCGGCCCCTAAGGCGAGGCCGAAAGGCGTAGTCGATGGGAAACGGGTTAATATTCCCGTACCGGACATGATTGCGATGGGGGGACGGAGAAGGCTAGGTGAGCCAGGCGTTGGTTGTCCTGGTGAAAGTGAGTAGGCTGGCATCTTAGGTAAATCCGGGATGCTTTAAGGCCGAGACACGAAACGAACTGACCACGGTCAGGAAGTCATTGATGCCACGCTTCCAGGAAAAGCCTCTAAGCTTCAGATCATGTGCGACCGTACCCCAAACCGACACAGGTGGTCAGGGTGAGAATCCCAAGGCGCTTGAGAGAACTCGGGTGAAGGAACTAGGCAAAATGGTGCCGTAACTTCGGGAGAAGGCACGCCGGCGTAGGGTGACGAGACTTGCTCTCAGAGCCCGAACCGGTCGAAGATACCAGGTGGCTGCAACTGTTTAGTAAAAACACAGCACTCTGCTAACGCGCAAGCGGACGTATAGGGTGTGACGCCTGCCCGGTGCCGGAAGGTTAAATGATGGTGTTAGCCGCAAGGCGAAGCTCTTGATTGAAGCCCCGGTAAACGGCGGCCGTAACTATAACGGTCCTAAGGTAGCGAAATTCCTTGTCGGGTAAGTTCCGACCTGCACGAATGGCGTAATGATGGCCACGCTGTCTCCACCCGAGACTCAGTGAAATTGAAATCGCCGTGAAGATGCGGTGTACCCGCGGCTAGACGGAAAGACCCCGTGAACCTTTACTATAGCTTCACACTGGACGCTGATGTTGCCTGTGTAGGATAGCTGGGAGGCTTTGAATCTCGGACGCCAGTTCGAGGGGAGCCAACCTTGAAATACCAGCCTGGCATCATTGGCGTTCTCACTCAGGTCCGTTATCCGGATCGAGGACAGTGTGTGGTGGGTAGTTTGACTGGGGCGGTCTCCTCCCAAAGAGTAACGGAGGAGCACGAAGGTACCCTCAGCACGGTCGGACATCGTGCAGTGAGTGCAAGAGCATAAGGGTGCTTGACTGCGAGACAGACACGTCGAGCAGGTGCGAAAGCAGGTTCTAGTGATCCGGTGGTTCTGTATGGAAGGGCCATCGCTCAACGGATAAAAGGTACTCCGGGGATAACAGGCTGATACCGCCCAAGAGTTCACATCGACGGCGGTGTTTGGCACCTCGATGTCGGCTCATCACATCCTGGGGCTGAAGTCGGTCCCAAGGGTATGGCTGTTCGCCATTTAAAGTGGTACGCGAGCTGGGTTTAGAACGTCGTGAGACAGTTCGGTCCCTATCTGCCGTGGGCGTTGGATGTTTGAGAAGGGCTGCTCCTAGTACGAGAGGACCGGAGTGGACGCACCTCTGGTGTTCCGGTTGTCACGCCAGTGGCATTGCCGGGTAGCTATGTGCGGACGGGATAACCGCTGAAAGCATCTAAGCGGGAAGCCCCCTTCAAGATGAGACATCCCTGAGGCCTAGAGCCTCCTGAAGGGCCCAGCGAGACCAGCTGGTTGATAGGCACGGTGTGGAAGCGCTGCAAGGCGTTGAGCTAACGTGTACTAATGGCCCGTGAGGCTTGACCCTATAACACCCAAGGGGTCTGGTCGCAGTGATAACGAGACGAGTGTGAAGACACTCAGAGAACCGGATACGCGAATCAAGCCCAACGTGACACACGAAGGACTTGAGACGAAAGAGACGCCACAAAACATCAGTAACATGTTCAGCATGATATACATTAAAAGTTACGCCTGACGACCATAGCACGCGTGAACCACCTGATCCCATGCCGAACTCAGAAGTGAAACCGCTTAGCGCCGATGGTAGTGTGGGGTCTCCCCATGCGAGAGTAGGTCATCGTCAGGCACTTATACCGCAAAAAACCCAGCCCATCGGCTGGGTTTTTTGTTTGTGCGGAAGAAAAAAGCACCCTCTGGCCCCTATCACAAAGCGGCCACTTCCCGAAGCGTACACCGCACGTCATCCCCGAGCCACCGCACCGTCATTCCCGAGTCACCACACCGTCATTCCCGAGTGGGGTTATCGGGAATCCACCTTGACCTTGGACAGCAGAAGCCTGGAACCCCAGCTCAACATGGATTCCCGCTAAGGGCCTGCGGGAGTGACGAGGGCGGCTCGGAATGGAGTCATCATCAGGCACTTATTAAGAAAAAATCCCCCCAGGGCTTACGCCTTGGGAGATTTTTTTGCTCGGAAAGTGTTAGTAAACTGCAAATAAAAGCCCTACTGCTGCTTACAGTAGGGCTGAAAGGGGTCTGGTAGAGAGCAAAAATTAGCGGCAGATTGCTTCCAGTGCCTCTATTAAACTATCCATCTCATCATCTGTACCAATGGTGATGCGCAAGAAATTGTTGAGCGCGTCAGTATTAAAGTGACGTACCAAAACTCCTCGCTCGCGAAGGCCTGCAAACAGCTGAGCACCTTCAACGTTAGGATGTTGAGCAAGCACGAAGTTGGCCTTTGATGGCAGCACTTCAAAGCCTAGCTGTTCAAGACGCTGACGTGTGCGCTCTCGAGTCGTGATTACATTATTTCGGCAGGCGTTAAAATGTTCTTCATCTTTAAGGGCTTCAATACCGATGAGGCTCGCTAGACTATCGACTGGATAGGAATTAAACGAGTCTTTGATCCGTTGAAGCCCATCAATCAGCTCTGGGGAGCCAATGGCATAGCCCAAGCGCAAACCAGCTAAGCTACGTGATTTAGAGAACGTTCCCGTGACTAGCAGGTTAGGGTAGCGCTCAATTAAGGCGACAGCGCTTTCTGCGCCGAAATCAACATAAGCCTCATCAATTAATACAACCCGGTTTGTCACGCGTTTGAGCAGAGCCTCAATGGTTTCGAGGGAGTGTGCGTGGCCAGTCGGCGCGTTTGGGTTGGCAAAAATAACGCCGCTACGCTCTGATGCATTTGCCAGGGCATCGACATCGACTTCCCACTGGGGGGTTAGCGGATGTTTACGAAGCGTTATGCCATATAGGTTGGCATAAACGGGGTAAAAACTATAAGTGATCGAAGGGACATCCAGCGGCGCGCCATGGCAAAAGAAAGCCTGAAACGCAAACGCAAGCACTTCATCTGACCCATTGCCGACGAAGGTTTCTGCCACACTAACCCCATAGCTTTCAGCCAGCGTTGTGCGCAGCGCGTGAGAGGTAGGGTCAGGATACAAGCGTAAATGATCGGTGGCATAATTGCGCAACGCCTCGCTTACCCCTGGGGCGGGCGGATAAGGGTTTTCATTGGTGTTGAGTTTAATAACCTGTTCACGGGGCTGCTCACCTGGCACATAGGGGGTAAGCTCCCTAACAGCTGGACTCCAGTATTGGCTCATGCGGGTAACCTGATTATCCTGACGTTAATATCCCATGGTCGCCCGATGACTGCCCGAGCGCAAGCATTCAAGTAGGAAGGGGGTGGGCGTCGCACCTTGTAGCGGTTATGCTGTCATAAGCGCGCGAAAGAAATGTATGTCCAACACGATAAGGAGACACTCAATGCAATTTAGGAGTTTGCTAGCCGGCTCGGCTATGTTGGCACTTCTGGCGGGCTGTGCATCTGGCCCAACGGACCAGGGTGAAGACGCTGGGATGACTGCTTCTCAAGCTAATTACCAAGGTACGCTGCCTTGTCGCAACTGCGATGGCATTGACTTGGATGTTACGATGATAGGTGAAGAAATGAGTGCTCCCGAAGAGCGGACATTCACGCTAAACGCAACTTATCGTAATCATCCACAAACGCCGCCAGACGAAAACTATGCTGGCAACTGGGAAGTGCTGACGGGCACGCCGTCTGATCCATCTGCTACTGTCTATGAATTAACACCGGATGGCGATGGTCAGATCTACTACTTCCAGCGTATCAACGAGCGCACGCTGGAGTTGATCGATCCAGAGCGTCGTCGTTTCGAAAATGGCGAAATGCTGCAGTTGCAGCGCCAGTAAAGTTTAAAGCGACGCTCAAAGGCGGCCATTGGCCGCCTTTTGCATTTTTAGACGTTGAAGGTATAAATCTCAGTGTCTATAGCAATCAATCTTTATAACAATCAGTCTTTATGACAAAAGGAGCAATAGGGCGGTGGCGAAAGCGAAAAGTGCCTTTGTATGCACCGAGTGTGGTGCAGAGTATCGAAAGTGGCAAGGCCAGTGCTCCAGTTGCCAGGAATGGAACACGCTAAGTGAGGTTCGTTTGGCCAGTGCGCGCCCTGGAAGCGGTGCTGCGACAGGACGAGCAGGCTATGCAGGAGATCTATCGCGCGATGTGGTGGATCTTGGCAATGTGGATCTTAGTGAGGTTCCCCGCCTTACATCGACCTTTGCCGAGTTTGATCGAGTGCTAGGTGGCGGCTTAGTGCCGGGTTCAGCTGTGTTGCTTGGAGGCAACCCAGGCGCTGGTAAATCCACGCTGCTTTTGCAAACTGCCTGCAAGCTCGCCCAGCAGCGGCGTATTCTATACGTCACCGGGGAGGAGTCGCTTTCCCAAGTGGCGATGCGTGCGCACCGCCTACAGTTGCCTACCAATGGCTTGAAAATGTTGGCCGAGACCAGCGTGGAAACCATCTTGGCGGTGGCTGAACGAGAAAAACCGGAAATTTTGGTCATCGACTCAATTCAAACAATGCACTTAGAGGATATTAGCTCAGCACCTGGAGGGGTGGCACAGGTACGGGAGTCTGCGGCAGCGCTGACACGCTTTGCTAAGCAAACGAACACGGTTCTTTTGCTGGTTGGGCATGTGACCAAAGATGGCACGCTGGCTGGTCCTAAAGTGCTGGAGCACATGATTGATGCTTCGTTGCTATTAGAGGGCGGAGCCGATTCTCGATTTAGAACGCTCCGCGGCCAGAAAAATCGATTTGGCGCAGTGAATGAGCTGGGCGTGTTTGCAATGCTCGAGCAAGGTTTGAAAGAGGTTAAAAACCCCAGCGCGATTTTTCTCTCACGCCAAGAAGAGCAGGCACCCGGTAGTTTGGTTATGGTGGTGTGGGAAGGTACTCGGCCAATTTTAGTAGAAGTGCAGGCCTTAGTAGATGAGTCTGCCCTGGGTAATCCGCGACGTGTTGCCGTTGGCGTCGATCAAAACCGACTTGCCATGCTGCTAGCCGTATTAAATCGCCACGGTGGTCTGTTTACCGGTGATCAAGATGTCTTCCTTAACGTAGTGGGCGGGGTGAAAGTGCTCGAAACCAGTGCTGACCTGGCGGTGCTTTTGGCCGTGGTGTCCAGTCTTCAAAATCGCGCATTGCCAAAAGAGCTGGTGGTGTTTGGCGAAGTGGGGCTTTCAGGAGAAATTCGGCCAGTGCCCAGTGGGCAAGAACGCATTGCTGAAGCGGCTAAGCACGGTTTTCTAAGAGCAATTGTTCCTCGCGGCAATGCACCTAAGCAGGCACCGAAGGGAATGGAGGTTATCCCTGTCGATAAATTGAGCGATGCCCTGGAAGCGCTTTAGCGTAAGCTATGCTAAGGAAAAATATTAAGACTAAGGAGAGGCCTCATGAGTGCAATTCGGTTAACTCAATATAGTCACGGAGCGGGTTGCGGCTGCAAAATTGCCCCAGATGTGCTGGATGGAATTCTTGCTAAAGCAGGACCTGCCGCAGGCCATAAACGGCTCATTGTCGGTAACAAGGGACGCGAAGACGCAGCGGTATATGATTTGGGTGATGGCCGCGGCATGATTGCGACCACCGATTTCTTTATGCCGATTGTCGATGATCCCTTTGATTTTGGCCGTATTGCTGCCACTAACGCGATTAGCGATGTGTATGCCATGGGTGGCACGCCGGTCATGGCACTAGGGATTTTAGGTTGGCCGCTGGATAAGCTCAGTGCTGAGATCGCGGGGGATGTTGTTGCCGGTGCCCAGGCTGTTTGTCGTGAGCTAGGGGTAGCGTTAGCGGGCGGTCACTCGATCGACGCCCCTGAACCGATGTTTGGTTTAGCGGTCAACGGTTTAGTCGATTTGGCGCATTTAAAACTCAACAGCCAAGCAAAGCCTGATGACCTGTTATTCCTAACCAAACCACTTGGTGTTGGGCTATTAACTACGGCCGAAAAACGTGGTTTATTGGAGCCAGGCCATCACGGTCTGGCCCGTGAAACGATGCTCAAGCCCAATCATATCGGTGTTGAGTTAGCCAAGGTGAAAGGCGTTAACGCCATGACGGATGTCACCGGGTTTGGCCTTGCTGGACACTTAGCTGAAATGTGCAGCGCAAGCGGTGTGATGGCTCAGATCGATTTTCGCCGCTTACCCCGTTTAGCAGAAGCAGAAGCTTACCGTCGGCAGGGCGCTGTCCCCGGAGGTTCGCTGCGCAACCGCGACGCTCTTGGTAAAGCGTTGCCTAATATGGACGATGCTCACTGGCAATGGCTGTGTGATCCTCAGACGTCAGGCGGTTTGTTGATTAGTGTCGATCCTGCCTGGGAAGACGATGTAGAACGTATTGGTCGTGAGCACAGTCTTAACTTGGTACCGTTTGGCACCATGAAGGCAGCTCAAGGCGATGTTTTGATTGAGGTCATTGGATGACGCTAGCCACTGTTCCGGCATCATTGAACTTAATCGCGCAAAAAACGCCACTGATCGATGTGCGCGCCCCGGTTGAATTTGCTCAGGGCAGTTTGCCTGGTGCGGTTAACTTACCGTTAATGGATGATGATGAGCGCCATCAAGTTGGCATTGCTTATAAGCAGCAGGGACAGCAGGCGGCAATCAGTTTAGGTGAACGTTTAGTCAGCGGTGACACTAAGCGAGCACGCGTTGACGCGTGGCTGGAATACGTAGCGCGTCAACCAGACGCTATTATCTACTGTTTTCGCGGAGGTCTACGTTCACAAATTGCACAACAGTGGCTTGCTGATGCAGGTATCAGTAGGCCGCGTATTGACGGGGGCTGGAAGGCACTGCGACAACGGCTATGTCAGAGGATTGATGAGGCCTCCAGTCAGCCAATGCTGGTCGTGGCGGGGCTAACAGGCTGCGCAAAAACGATGCTTATTAATCAATTGAGTAACGGCATTGATCTGGAAGCTTTTGCCAATCATAAAGGATCGGCTTTTGGCCGACAGCCAGAAGAGCCGACGACCCAAATTAATTTTGAGCATGCTTTGGCTAAGCGTTTAATTGGTCTGTCAGGAAAATTGGTGATAGAGGATGAGTCGCGGCAAATCGGTAATGCCAATATTCCGCTTACGTTTTGGCATGGCCTACAACGTGCGCCGCGAATACGCATTGAAATGCCGTTGGATTGGCGTTTAGAGCAGTTGCGCCGTGACTATATTGAAGCACTGGAGCAGCGCTACACAGCCCGTTACGGCCAGCAAGAGGGCTGGCAGCGTATGCGACTTCAATTAGCCAATGCCCTTGAGCGCTTGGCGAAACGCTTAGGCAATGCCCGATTGCAGCGTCTACAGCGATTACAATGTATGGCTTTTGATGCCCATGCACTAGGGAATGTTCAAGCCCACGAAGCATGGCTTGCACCGCTGTTGACCGAGTATTACGACCCACTTTATCGCTATCACCTTGAAAAGCAGCGAGATAACCGCCCTATGGAGCTTCATGTTGGCGATTGGGAAAGCTGCTTAGAAGCCGCTAGGCAATGGAGTGCATAGCGGCGTCGTATTTCTCTATAGCTTATGCTGCTTTCAGCCATTGGGTCATCACGCGGTCTAACAGCGGAGCCAACTGATGAAAGCGTCCAGCATCTTCTAGGATCTGTTCATTGGTTTGTATGAAGCGTCCTGCTGCGGCAGTTTTTGGTTGTGGCCATTCTTCGGCATTGAGCAGTGGTGATATGCTGGTAGCCGTTGCTTCGAAATGGCACAGTAAACCGACGACACGCCCGGCATCCCACGAAAAACCTTGTAATGGTGCTGCTGCACTGCCGCCAAGCGGTAGTGCGCTTTCCGGTAAGCTGAACACGAGGCGGTGCCACATAAATGCCTCAAATTGTTCGGGTAGGTCAAAGGTGCTTTCTGGGTCAAGTGTTATTTGGTGCCAGCCAATTTCGGGGTAGGTGCCTGGTGCAATAACTGCCTCTAGCGCCTCCGCTATCCACAGTGCGCCTAAGCCAATACCCAATAATGGTTTTTGCCCATCCAAATAACGATTAATAAGCTTTCGTTCGGCTTTAAACCAAACGGGTGGTTCATTCACTAGGCATTCAGGGCCATCCAGTACAATTAATGCGTCGCACTCACCCGGTCGTGGGGTGAGCTCGCCCGCATAAAGATGAAAAACGGTGTAACTATGGCCCATACTCTCAAGCCAGTCAGTTAGACGAGCGGGACCATGGTCAGGGCCGTGCTGTAGCAGATGGATATGCATGGTAATCTCCTCGCCGGCCGATGTTAATAACGCGATAGGGATCTCCTGCCGCGTTTGTGCGACGATAACGCATCACGTTCATTTCACCAATATTGTGACCCAGGAAATCAGCATGGTGGCTAAACCCCTAGGATTTTACCAGCGGCTTCAACAGTTGCCTTTGCCCGCTCAGCAAGCGTTTATGGCAGCCCTTTGTGAACGTCTGCTACCTAACTACGCGCTTTATCAACAAACCACGGGGTTAGGTGACGAGCATACACTGCGTACTGTGCTGAGCCTGGTGTGGGAACGGCTGAGCGTTTCGAATGCTAGCATTGACTTTGCTCGGCAAGCGGAAAAGCTGGCTGAGTGCGAACCCCCGGAAAATGATGAGAGCTTTGGAGCACGCCGAGCGTTAGATGCTGTTGTGTCGGTATCCGCACTGCTGGATACGCTGCAGGGTGAATCGCCTGAAGCAGTGTTAGATGTCAGTCGCACCTCGCGAGCGGGCGTTCGCGCTTTTATCGAGCTAACGGAAGGTGAGGAAGATGCCCAGGCGCTAGCGCTGATCATTCGCGACCATCCCTTGATGGCCGACGAAAACGACTTCCAGGACGCTGTTTTGGACGCCGTGAGTGAGCCAATTAATAAAGCTTCCCTAAAAGAAATTCGTCAGCTAGGGCGTAATAATGGCATTAGTAATCTAGGTTTAACCTTAGACGAGGGTGAAGAGTAACGGTCGAAGCCGGTTAAAACCGCAGGCCCGCCGTCACCATTATGCCGGCGGTGCCGAAGATGATAAGGTCTGATTCTACGCGCCCCCATTGCACGCCAATGCTGGGTAGCAATGCAGGCGCCGTGCCTAAATGGTTAAAGGGAATCTTGTCGCGATATTCTCCTTTATAGCCGTGTAGAAGCCCGCCAGTTAGCTTGGCTCGTACGTTGATTCCTTCAGGAAATTGCCAAAGAGGGAATTCACGTCCTGCATAAAAATACCAGGTTGGTTGATCAAACGAGTTTTTAAACCATGCCGCCCCTGTTAACCAGCGGTCTGGATTATGTAGTTCAATGCTTACCAGTTTTTGCTGATTGGTATGGTCAGGGTCAGGGTCGAAATGGCGCGTTAGCAAACTGGTTTGCACCAGTGTGTGGTCGAGTTCTAAGGTGGGAGGCCAATCTGGCAAAGAAAAGGCTGAGACGGTAGTGCTCAGCCAAATTCCTGCTATCCCTCCTGCCCATTGATAATAACGAGGCATGTCACTGCTCCTGAGAGAAGGGCTTTTTGCTAAATGGCTTTGCTAAAGGCGCATTTCGATGCCGCGTTCCGCCATGTAGCGTTTTGCTTCTGGTATCGTATATTCACCGAAGTGGAAGATACTTGCTGCCAATACCGCATCGGCACCACCTTTAAGTACGCCGTCTACTAAGTGGTCCAGGTTTCCTACACCGCCAGAAGCAATCACTGGCACGCTGACGGCCTCAGAAATAGCGTGAGTCACTCCCAGGTCGAAACCCACTTTAGTACCGTCTCTGTCCATACTGGTTAACAGTAACTCGCCAGCACCAAACTCTACCATCTTTCTGGCCCACTCGATGGCATCCAGCCCCGTTGGTCGACGTCCACCGTGAGTGAATATTTCCCAGCGAGGAGGTTCGCCTTCTTTAGACACCTTCTTAGCGTCAATCGCCACCACAATACATTGGCTGCCAAAGCGCTCAGCGGCTTCGCGAACAAACTCAGGGTTAGTCACCGCGGCGGTGTTAATGGAGACTTTGTCAGCCCCAGCATTCAGCATAGTGCGAATATCATCGCAGCTGCGGATGCCTCCCCCCACGGTGAGGGGAATAAACACTTCACCGGCAATGCGCTCTACCATGTCGACGGTTGTGTCACGGTTTTCATGGCTCGCGGTAATGTCGAGGAAGGTGATTTCATCGGCTCCCTGCTGGTTATAGCGCTGGGCAATTTCGACCGGGTCGCCTGCATCACGGATGCCAACAAAGTTAACGCCTTTCACCACGCGTCCGGCATCGACATCTAAGCAAGGAATAATGCGTTTCGCTAAACTCATTTGTCGCCTCCGCTAAGTTGGTCGCTCAAGCGCTGCGCTTCTGCCACATCGAGGCTGCCTTCATAGATCGCGCGGCCGGTAATCGCGCCTAAAATGCCGCTGTCAGCGACATCACACAGCGCACGAATGTCATCTAAATTGGTGACGCCGCCGGAAGCAATCACGGGTAAACCGCCTTCACGGGCTAGCGCAGCCGTGGCTTCCACATTGACACCTTGCATCATGCCGTCGCGGGCAATATCGGTATAGACAATGCTGGAAACGCCGTCATTGGCAAAGCGCTTGGCGAGCTCGGTCGCCTTCAAAGTGGATACTTCCGCCCAGCCATCGGTGGCCACATAGCCATCTTTAGCATCCAGGCCAACAATAATGTGGCCTGGGAACGCACGGCACATTTCGCCCACGAAGTTCGGTTCTTTAACTGCTTTGGTGCCAATAATGACGTAAGAAACCCCGGCATTTAAATAATGTTCAATGGTTTCCGCCGAGCGGATGCCGCCGCCAATTTGAATAGGTAGCTCAGGGTAGGCGCGCGCAATTGCGGTGACTGCCTCGCCGTTCATCGGCTTGCCTTCAAAAGCGCCGTTTAGGTCAACCAAGTGCAGGCGGCGAGCACCCGCTTCTACCCAGCGAGCGGCCATGGCAACAGGATCATCGCCGTAGGACGTTGCATCGTCCATACGGCCTTGTTTCAAGCGCACACACTGGCCGTCTTTGAGATCAATCGCGGGAATTACCAACATTGTGAAACCTCTCAGGGCGTCCAGGTGACAAAGTTTTCAAGCAGGCGAAGGCCCGCGCGGGAGCTTTTTTCAGGATGGAACTGCACAGCGAAGGTGGCATCACGGCCAATCGCTACATGGGCGCATACTTTGCCGTACTGGGTAGTACCAAATACTTGAGCATCGTCAGCCGCATTGACGTAGTAGCTGTGCACAAAATAGAAGTGTTCGTTATCGTCAATGCCAGACCATAACGGGTGATCGTGATGTTGCGCCACAAGATTCCAGCCCATGTGAGGGACTTTTAAGCGCTGTTCATAATCATCACGCATATTGGCCGGAAAGCGATCGACGCTGCCATGGAAAAAGCCCAGGCAATCTACGCCACCGTTCTCTTCGCTACGCTCCATCAGCATTTGCTGGCCCACGCAAATACCCAATAGTGGTTTCGCTTGACGAGTAAGGATGTCATCGACTAAACCGCGCAGCTCGGTACGTTCCAGCTCGCCTACACAGTCCCGAATAGCCCCCTGGCCCGGGAGTACTAGGCGCGTAGCACCTAAAATACGCCGAGGGTCGCGGGTAATAATCACATTTTCGTGGGTAACATGCTCAAGCGCTTTTGCCACAGAGTGCAGGTTGCCCATTCCATAATCGATTACTGCGATGGTCATAAAGCGCTCCTTGTTATCGTTGGCGAGCTACCACTTGATGCAATACTCGGCATTATAGGCTTCCTTTGGTAGACGGCATTTGTCCCGCCATACGAGGGTCTTCTGCCACCGCCATGCGCAGCGCGCGGCCAAACGCTTTAAATATAGTCTCAGCCTGATGATGAGCATTAAAGCCTTTTACATTGTCAATATGCAGGGTGACGCGCGCATGATTGACAAAACCTTGGAAAAACTCCCAAAACAGCTGGGTATCCATACGGCCAATGGTATCGCGGGTAAAGTCGACATTCATATAAAGACCTGGACGGCCGGAAAAGTCGATAACCACACGGGACAGCGCTTCATCAAGAGGAACGTAGGCATGCCCGTAGCGGTAGATGCCGCGTTTATCGCCGATCGCTTGGTGAAACGCTTGGCCCAGGGTAATGCCTAGATCTTCGACCGTGTGGTGATCATCGATGTGTAGGTCGCCTTTTGCGTCAATATCGAGATCCACCATCCCATGACGAGCCACTTGATCAAGCATATGATCAAGAAACGGAACGCCGGTGTCGCTGCGGAGACGGCCTTCACCGTCAAGGTTGACGCTGACCGTAATCTGCGTTTCGTTGGTGTCACGGCTTACCGTGGCAATACGCGCTGACATGTTACATCTCCTGCGCTGATGCGCACTCTGAGGGGGTATTGGTGGATCGTCGGGTAATGTTAACACCGCTAGATCAAAGCATAACCTGTGCCAAAAGCGACCATTATAGTGAATCGGCGCCCCCATCCGCTACAATGCGCGAAAGGTAGCCGCCTTTGCTGGCGGTAGAATAGCAGCCTTGCTGCTTTGGCAAAGAGGATTTCACCATGCCGGTGACACTGCATTACGTCGACCAGGCCCGCTGGGAGGCTGAGGAGCAGGTGCGTATTGACTTAATACGCATTTATGAAGATGCGCCCCAAGAGCGAATGCCTACACCAACGGTCACCCCTTTTATTGAACAGCATTTAAAAGGGCAGCATTTTTTTGCTTGCGCACATTTTAACGATAGGCTGCTCGGTGCGGTGGCAATAAAAGAAGCAGCTGATCGCGCGTGGTGGCTTTCAGAGCTGTGCGTGCGTAAACCTACTCGACGGCGCGGCGTAGGCACGCGGTTAATGGCCCTCTTAGGCGAGCAGGCGAAACAAGAAGGGCGTGTGCTACGCATTGAAACGTCATCGCTACCGTTAGCTGACCGCGTACTGCTCTCTAAGTTAGGTTACCGACCAATGGCTAATGAACACTCTTCTCAACCAGACGCACCAACGACCAGTGATTTTGTTGAGCTAGACCCACAAGGAAAAGGGTAATGAATCAGCTACTACGTATTTTGCTGGCCGCGATAGGTATTTTAGCGATCGTTGCTGTTGCCGCAGTGGTATATGTCACCACTTTTCTTGACCCAGAAGATTTTAAGCCTCGGCTAACCGCTGTTGTAGAAGAACAAACTGGCTTGAATCTGGCATTGGAAGGCCCTATCACATGGTCATTTTATCCGCGTATAGGGGTCAGTGTTGAGCAGGCAAAAGCGTGGCTGCCAGAGCAAGCCCAGGACGAGAGTGCGTTTGCCGCTATTGAACGAGCCGAAGTTAGCGTGGCCTTTGCCCCCTTGTTACGTGGCGAAATCGCTGTTGATGGCTTAACCCTAGACGGCATGCGCTTAAATCTCGAGAAGAATGAACAAGGTGAAAGTAATTGGCAGCCGTTACTAGAGCGCCTCGCTGAACAGGGGAACGAAACAGCGGAAACAGTACTAGCTCCTGCAAGTGCTGGCCCCAACGCAGATGCTGGTAATTTGTCGGTGGTGCTGAATATTGCCAGTGTAGAAGTGAAAAATGCTGACATTCGCTTCCGTGATGAGCAAAGCCAAGCGCTATGGCGTGTGCAGCCGCTCAATATTTCAGGCGCCAACGTCAATCCTTTACGCTCTTTCCCTTTAAAAGCCATGTTCACACTCACTAAGCATAATCGCTTAGATGCAGAGGTGTTGGAGCGTACGCCTGACCTGACCAGCGAAGTGAATCTCGAAACTCGTCTTCGTTTAGGTCTGAAGGATGAACAGTTGGTTTTTGAAAACATCCAGTTAACGACCCGTACGCGACGCGCTGGAGAAAGTGATCCGCAGCAGCTTAGTTTGAAGGCAGCTGAAATAGTTGCCCGAATGGGTGAGCAACAACTTACGATTCGCGAGGGTGTCGTTGACGCGGGCTTACGTCATCCAGACAATTGGCAGGGTAGCCTTGCGCTCTCGTTGGCATTTGGCTTGGAAAGTGACTTGGCGGCGCAAACTGCTCAGTTTAAAGATGCCCAGTTAACCGGGCCAGATGGGCTGAGAGTCAGTGGCCATCTCAATGTCGAAAAGTTTTTGGACTCTCCTCAGTACAGCGGCCAACTCACCGCAGCTCCTTTTACATTGCGGCCTTGGTTATCTCGCGCAGGGATTACCCTCAATACGGCCAATGAAAGCGCACTGAGAGATGTGGCGATGACTAGCCCAATTGAAGGCGATATGGCGAGTATTGCACTGCCGCGTCTTTCCTTAGTAGTGGACGACAGTACCTTTACAGGTAATATTTCCGCCGCGCTGGACGGTACTTGGCTTGCCTTTAATCTGGAAGGCGACCAACTAAATATTGATCATTATCTGCCTGGACCCGAAACCGCTCAACAAGCTAGCCGAGGCATGCTGCGCAAAGCCTTCGCCCAAACCGATGGGGCACTATTGCCTCAGGAATGGCTGAGCACGCTATCGCTAGAGGGGGACTTAAGCGTCGACCAGCTTGTGCTGGCTGGATTAACGTTCGATGACACTTCGCTAAGCTTGCGCGGCGAGAATGGAGTGCACCAACTGACAGCCTTTGAGTCGCGTTTTTATGAGGGCGAGCTTAATTCGACAGGCCGTCTTGATGCCACTGCAGACGTGCTGGAATGGCAGGTTTCTCCCCGTGTCAGTGATGTTCAGGTAGCACCGCTCATTGAAACCTTTAGCGAAGAGGCGTCACCGTTACGAGGCCGCTTTAACTTGGAAGGCGCACTGACGACCCAAGGCAATCGCCGTGATGCGCTCACCAATAATCTTAACGGCGAGCTAAGTGCACAACTGAACGACGGCGCTATTCTGCAAACGAATATCTCCCAGCAAATGTGTGAGATAGTGGCGCAGCTAGAGGGCGAAGGTACCCTGCGCGAATGGGAGCCTGATACGCGCTTTGAGCGGTTTGACGCGACCTTCCAAGTGCGTAATGGCGTAGTAAACAGTGACGATTTACTTATCACCCTTCCTGGCATTGACGTACAAGGTGAAGGCGAATTCAATCTCAATACGCTGAATTTTACTACTGAGGCAAATGCTAGGCTGGTTAACACGGCGGATGCAGCCTGTAACGTGAATCGGCGTTTAGAGCAGTTGCCACTTCCCGTTCGCTGTGAAGGCCATGTGAGCGACGATAAAACCCAGTGGTGCCGATTTGATCGTTCTGCTTTCCAGGCAGCGGTAATAGACCTGCTACGTAACGAAGCAGGCGGCCGCCTTGAAGAAGAGCTTGAAGAGCGGCTGGGCGACTCACTTGATCAAATTGACGAACGGCTAGGAGAAGGCGCTGGTCAGGAACTTCGAGAGGGGATCCGTCGTCTATTTAACTGAGCAACCATACTTGTTTTGAACCGATACAATAAGTGCGCGCCGGCCTTACCGCCGGCGCTTTTTTACGTGTTAGTTAACTACATAATAGTAAGGCCAACTGACGACTGATTGCAGGGTGCGGTTTTACTGTTTAAGGAAATCCTATGGCCGACATGTTTACGCCGTGTCTCGCAGCAGAAGAGTTTCAACGCCGCTTGCTTACCTGGTTTGATCAGTATGGACGGCATGACCTGCCTTGGCAGTCGCCCCGAAGTGCCTACCGGGTATGGGTATCTGAAATTATGCTCCAACAAACCCAGGTCGCTACGGTTATTCCCTATTTCAAACGCTTTATGACGCGCTTTCCCACGTTAGAAGCACTGGCCAACGCACCTCAGGACGACGTGCTGCATCTCTGGACTGGGCTGGGTTACTACGCGCGTGCCCGCAATTTGCATAAAGCGGCCCAAGTGGCATTAGCATCCCATGGGGGAGAGCTGCCAACGGATAGTGTCGAAGCGTTAATGGCGCTGCCGGGTATAGGCCGTTCCACGGCTGGCGCTATCATCGCGCAAAGTTCTGATAAACAAAGCTCTGGTCAGCAAGCCGCGATTTTAGATGGCAATGTAAAACGATCGCTGACTCGCTTGCATGCCATTACTGGCTGGCCAGGCAAACCAGCAGTAGAGCGTTCACTATGGACGCTAGCTGAGTATTTCACGCCCGATACCCGTCTTGCCGACTATACCCAAGCCATCATGGATTTCGGCGCCACACTGTGTAAACGCAGCAAACCTGATTGCCTGATCTGTCCGTTTAACGACGTATGCCGTGCCTACGCCCAAGGCGAGCCGCAACGCTTTCCCGAATCCAAGCCTAAAAAAGCCTTGCCTACACGTGAAACCATTATGCTGATGCTACGAGACAGGCAAGGGCGGGTGTGGTTAGAGCAACGGCCACCCAGCGGCCTATGGGGAGGTTTATGGAGCCTGCCCCAATTTGAGCAACATAGTGAACTGAACGATTGGCTGGCTGATTATGTGACCTCCCCCGAACGCCATACGCCGCTGCCCAGCTTTACTCATACGTTTAGTCATTTTCGGCTATTGATTACGCCTCAGCCAGTCAGTTGCGATAGGCTGAGCGGCGTAAGAGAAGACGGCGTATGGTATGACGTTGACGAACCGCCCGCTCTTGGCTTGGCTGCGCCGGTTAAATCGCTGCTGAGCCAGCTGGCGCCTTTTGCCCTAGATCCAACGCCAGGGCCGTCGCGCTAGCCTCACTTGCGTTATTACTTTTATGTTCGCACCATTATTTAAAAAGGAGTACACCATGAGCACCACCGTTTTCTGCCGCAAGTACCAACAAGAGCTGCCCGCTCTGCCATTTCCACCATTACCAGGTAAGCAGGGCCAAGAGATTCAAGCCACCGTGTCTAAACAGGCCTGGGAAGAGTGGCAGTCGTTGCAAACGCGCTTGATCAATGAAAAGCACCTCAACATGTTAGAGCCCGAGGCACGCGCTTATTTGATGGATCAAATGCAGCGTTTTCTAAATAACGAAGCTACGGACCAAGCCGAAGGTTACGTGCCGCCTACCCAGGCTTAAGCTTACATGTTGGCAAGTCTGCAAGGAGTGAAACTCGGTACAGCCCACGGATGGCGTGGCTTTTGCACGTTTCGAGCCCTACTAAAAAGCCCTCTAAGCACGTGACTAGAAAGAAAGTTTCACGAAAGTGTTGACGAAAAGCTGAGTTTTTAGTTTAATACGCACCGTTGGCAGCGGCCAGATAGCTCAGTTGGTAGAGCAGGGGATTGAAAATCCCCGTGTCGGCGGTTCGATTCCGTCTCTGGCCACCAAACGTTGGGGTATCGCCAAGTGGTAAGGCACCGGTTTTTGGTATCGGCATTCCCAGGTTCGAATCCTGGTACCCCAGCCATTGCCAACAAGATTTCTTGTTGATTGCAAAGCCTAACAGTGAAGCAGTCAAGTTCTCAAGAAAGCGCGAAGCGCCGACATAGCTCAGTTGGTAGAGCAACTGACTTGTAATCAGTAGGTCCCGGGTTCGACTCCTGGTGTCGGCACCACAGCGTTATTAAAGCCTTAAGTTTTAAGGGCTTGAGAAGCTTACCAAGTATTTCATGAAGAAAGTGGGTCACTCCGGTGCCCCACTTTTTTTGTGTGCCTATGACTTACGGAACCTATCTAACCCGTTCTCGCCACCAGACAAACTGGTATGCTCGGATTGTTATCCCCATAGATGTCAGGCAACACTTTCGGCAGCGCCGAGAGTTTCGAAAGACCCTCTCCACTTCTTGTAAAGCTACTGCTAAGCGCCGAGCAGTGGCGATATGGCTGACTTATCAGGAAGTGTTTGACGCCTTAAGGAATGGGCTACCAGTGAAAGAAATTAACCCTGAGTGGGGCGCTTTAGCGTTTATACCTAATGCTTCACAACCTCGCATGGAAGAGCGTCCTAACGTAAAAAACGAGCAGTATAGATTTCTCAGTGTTGAACCAATTATCGGTTATCGCGAGAGTGATGGTGGCTCTGTCGCTATAGAATACGTCACGTTTCATCCTGTGACAGGTATGCCGATTATTGAAGGTGAGACGCCGGAAAATACTATACGCATTGCTAAAGAGCTAATGGCACATCACCGAGAATTATCCGGCAATAAAGCACAACTCTCCATGCCCTTAGAGGAGGAGTTAAAGCCAGCTGGGAAGATGCTCAGTGAGCTGTTCGAAACGTTCCTGACTGAGCGTCAGCGGGACAGCTCGGATGATACTAAATCAGCCCACCGCTATGCCTTCGATGTGTTCGTTGAGCTGATGGGCGATATGTCGGTTAAAGAATTGACCAAGAGCGTGGCGCGTGAGTTTGCTGACGAATATCGAGACTACCCTGTCCAGCGCAGAAAGGGGAGTTGGGCCAAAATGTCACTGGATGATCTGATGGCGATCGAAAGGCCGCGAATTTCAGCGACGACGTTCAATAACAACATCAGAAAGTTAACGACTTTTGGGCAATGGCTCGTAACTATCGACGAGCTATCAAAGAATCCATTTACAGCTATTACCAAGGCCACGGAGGCAGACGCAAACAAAACAAGAAGTTGGTCTGATGACGAGTTGAAGAGGTGGTTCCAGTCTCGTGAATACTTGCAACATCGCGAAAGCATCGACACCGTTGCTAGATACTGGTTGCCCCTGTTGGCGCTCTACTCAGGCGCTCGGCTTGAAGAACTTGCATCATTGACCCCTGGCGACATTAGCACTTTTAAAGGGGTTCTCGCTTATCGCATCCATGGTGAGGATGGACGTCGTTTGAAAAACTCGAATGCTTGGCGCTACGTGCCTATTCATTCTCATCTGGTGCGCCTCGGATTCATGGAATACGTTAAAGGCAGAAAGGGGAAAGAGCGGCTTTTTCCTCTAACGTGCTATCGAGGAAAGTGGAGCAAGTATGTCTCTAAACGACTTGGTGAGATGCGCCAGCACTTGAAGATTGAGCCTAATTTTCACGGGTATCGCAATACCGTTATTACGAGGCTTTTCGAGCACGCTGAGCAGGCTCACCATGTGCCTCTAATCACGGGGCAGGAGGTGTCAGGCGAGGCTTGGCAATACCTTATGAAGTCAGATAAAAGTGTTTTACTACCTAAGTTGTCAGAGCTGGTCGAGAAATTGGACTGGTCTCACATCATCGACATTCCCACCTGATCCTCCCAGCCGCTGTCCCTTAACGGACAGCGGCCTGACTGACCCGCCCTGATCCAAAATTGGCCCAAGAATCAGGCTTGCTGGAGCAAGCAACAGAGCTCCGCTGCCTGCCTTGCATGGATTACTTGCGCCGCTTTTTTACTTCTTTGAGATCTTGTCTCTTGTCGCAGCAATATCATTAAGCATTTCATCAATGATATTTAATAGCTCATCTTTGTGGAGTGAATCGGTCTCCTCTTCTTGCTCAACAACGGGCGAGTTTTTACCTTTAAGATATTGCTTGCATGCATCTACAACGATATCCCTTATATACTTATCCTCTACTGCGGACACCTGCTTGAGCTCTCTGTGAAGAGACAGAGGGACTTCAATCGTCATCCTTTTAAGCTTTTTCTGATCCTGAGTGTTTTCCATTTGGCATTCCTCGTGGCACTGCGTTAATCATTAATGCATTTACATGATCTCATAACTGCATATGATGTCAAGCTCTGCTGAGAACGGATTGTCGTATTGAATAGGGTATACCTCAAGCGATACATTTTTAATGCTGCTTATTCCGTATCGATATTTATGTTTTTTAACCCAAAGCGATACAATATATTTCGATACACCCTATTCGATACAAGAGCCTTTTCATTATGTATATCCGTGCCTACCTTCGCGCCAGCACCGAAGACCAAGACGCCAGCCGTGCCCGTGACCAACTAACCGGATTCGCCAAGGATCAAAGCCGCAATATCGCGAGTTACTACATGGAGAACGTATCCGGGGCCAAGACTGAACGCCCGGAGTTGCGTCGGCTACTGAACGACGCACAGCCGGGAGACGTGCTGTTAGTGGAAGCTATCGACCGTCTATCCCGCCTACCACGTGAAGACTGGAAGCAATTACGTGCTGAGATTGAGATTAAAGGCCTGCGTGTAGTGGCTGTCGACCTGCCCACCAGTCACCAAGGAATGAAGGACACCACCGGAGATGAGTTCACCGCTAGGATGCTCGACGCTATCAACGGCATGATGCTCGACATGATGGCCGCCATCGCCCGTAAAGATTATGAGGATCGACGCCACCGACAAGCCCAGGGCATCGTAAAGGCGAAGGAGCAAGGAATTTATAAAGGCAGGCCGAAGGATGCAGCGAAGCGTAAAAAAATCGCTGAGCTACTGGCAGATGGTAAGACCGTTAGAAAGGTAGCGGATTACATCAAATGCTCCACCAGCACCGTTCAGGACGTGAAGAAGAACGGGATATGACTAGACAGCCTCTCTAAGTATAAGTTTTTGATTATAATGAAATATTTGCATGTAACAGTAGCGTTTTAAGCATGGTTGAGAGTATTATGTGAGTAGTCACTTACACTGGATTTATGACCATGCCTAACCCCGGCATCCGCCCTAACAAGGGCAAGACAATGACATCACACGAGCGGGTGAAACGCTCTCGACGCCGCAAACAAATTTTTCACCAAGCCGCTCAGTCTTACGACATGACTCCTATAACGATTTATCTGACAAACGCCATCATAAGCATGATGGAGCGGCTTAAATGCGAGGATGCCAATGGCGTCAATAACACCGACACCATTGCCTTCGCGGCTCTTTTCGATTGGCTAAACTCTCAACCGGAATCGCTCAAGGCTAAGCTTGGTTTTGCCACAGATAGTCACGCCTTTAATCCATTTGAGCTGGCGCTGTCAGAAGCCGCCGTGCAGATTAACCGAGAGGGGCTGTAATGAATAAGGAACAGGGACAGCAGCTTAAAAGAATTATTCAGGTCGCAGACGAGGCGCAAGAAGCGCTCAACATCCGGCGCTACTCCTTCAGCCTTCCTGCTGATCTGATGGATGCTGTTCGGAAGCTGCCTTATGAGGTCATACCATGGAACGAACTAGACGACGAGCGCGTTGCTCGTATTATCCACGCTTATCTGTCTGGCTTACCTGATGAGGTCAAGAAAGAAGCAGGCGTTCGTCACTATGACGATCCCACCACTACGCTGAAACTCGCGATCAAAACAACCCGTATTAAGCTGAAAAATGAAGGGATCGACCTAAGCGCACCGCTCAGCAGAAGGAAAAAGCCGAAAGGGTCAAGGCATGTCCACTAAGCCCGACATCGAAGCTCAGGCAGTGGTTATGCTCGAAGTAGGTTACACGCTGACCTCAGTCGCTAAACGTCTCGACTTGTCTATATCAACGGTCAAGCGCATCAAGAAGCGCCGTGGCGTGGTGGCGGGGGCCGTCACTCAAGAGATGATCGACGCCCATCGAGCAGAGCTTCGCAAGTCATTTGATGAAGAGTGGATCAGAACGCAGGCATCCGCTTTAATTGACGACGAGCTGGCGCTCGCACACGAGCTAAGGGAGCGTGTCTATACAGCTCTGGAGAAAGCGCCAGCGCCGGATGATATGCAGTCCTGGGGGATGCACCTACGTGGCCTCACGGCTGCTTCCACAGCCTTGAAGAATACAAGTGACGTTCTGCATAGAGCCATCGGCTACAACCGCGCAGACAGCGAGGCTGAGCAATTGCCGGAGCTGGTTGTTCGTGCCCTGACTGATGAAGAGATTCAAGCCATTAAAGCGGCGGGTGCCAGTAGGCTCGAAAGCGAGGGAGTCGAGGGCGAACACCAAGAGGACGCAGATTTAGTTGTGCTGACCTAGAGCAGCAACCAGACAAAAGAAAGCCGACCCCATAAGAGATCGGCAAATTATTCGATTGATAGGATTGTAGCATGGTCGCCACACGATCTCACCCACCCACTGACGCGAATAATGCAACTTTTCGCATCATCGATGGCCCCCATCTGAATCGCCCAAGCCCAGAGCTGGCGCGGGTTTTCCTGCATAGAGAGGCCACTGGCAACGGTGCCCGGCTATTAGTCTCTATTAAAGACCTATATATACCTGAATGGGACAAGAAGCCGCTCTCTGAGAAGGACGGGAAACTGTCCTTTTCAAGAGGTCTGAGATCATTTCATCAAGTGCTTGAGCAGGTGAGGCGGAGCGCGAGCGATTGCCGATTGGCAGCGGTAACCGTAACGCTCTCAGAGAAATCGGCGCGGCAAATGGTCGCCAGTAGCAAGAAGAACGAAAGATCGTTCATCAACACCCACGCCAACCGCATCAATAAACGGCTTCGAGATCGTGGCATCCCCGCTGCATGGTTTGGTGTGGTTGAGGATTGTGGCGACCGTGGCCGCGCCAAGTTATCAGGGCTGCATGTCCATATGACCGTTGCCTACCACGTCGAAGATGAAGTGGAGATCAAAGCTGTATTCCGTAAAGACAAGAGAGACGGAAACAACAGCTTCATGACGTGGAAGGTCGAGCATGAAGGTCGACCGATTAGCATAAGTTGGTCGGATTACCAGTCAAAGGACTTATTCAAACGTTCCGACTATCTCTCCAAAGGTTCGGAGCGAATCTTTGCCCCCAAGGACATAAGAGCCGAAGCCAAGCAGCTTTATGAGACACGGCGTAAGCGTCTCACCAACCTTGAGAAACACTGGGAAGAACTGGAAAGCCGTTCCTTCACGCAGATATGGGGCTTCATCCAGCATGGCCGGAGTCTACCCAGCCGTGAGCCTGAGCCGTTCGACTGGGAGTATCATGATGCTCTGGGCGCTGCTAGCGATGACCCTATGCCTAACCATTCAGAAGACAGTATCGACTCCCTTCTGGATTCTCTGGACGATATAGAGCCATGTCCGGTGCCAGCCTCAGAACCGCTTATGGCAAAAATTGATATGTCGGAGCTGGACAGCCTGCCTGACCTTGACGAGATGCAGGACGCCATTGCTGGCGCTGATAACGACCAGCAGGTTGTCCCCAAAAAAAAAGCAAAAGTCCTAGAAAAAATCGCCCCGTTTCTATGCATTGCAGAGACAACGCCCGGAGATATTTGAAAATCGCTTAAGCAGACAGCGCAAGCGGGAAAAGGCAAATAGCCAATGTATATTCATGCTCTAAATTGATTTAATAATTAAATTTAATATATCAAATTGTTATAAAAACTAAGTAGACGCTTACTCATACTTCTAAATTAAAATTCTCGTGTGGCAATCCGCCATCACCATACGAGAAGAACTACAGTGGCCGCAGAGACAAAGTGCATGGAAGTCCCACAGATCGTCACGCCAAATGATAATTCCAACGAACGCTTCGAGGTTCAACAGCTCACCGCTGTTGAGTTCGTTACCCTGCTGGAAGCCTCGGAAGTCTTTAAAAGGGACGACACCGGCGATCTCACCATATCCAACTGCTTACACCCTACACGCGGGCATACAGTGCTGGTGGAAGGCATTTCGGCGAGTTATTTCAGCATCCAACAGTTGACCAATTGCGAGGTGCTAAAATGAAGAAAACCAACAAAAATCTTCTAGGATGGGCGCTCACCCTCGGAGTCTTACTTTCAGCACCTGTCCAAGCTAACAACGCGGCTGAAGCTTGTGGTGTTATGACTCAAAAACTAGCGGTAATTAGTGGCCATACTTACTGGAATGGATACGAAAATCGCTGGGAAAAGACCAGTTCAAGAAGCCTAGACGAAACATTAGATTCTATGGTGATAGAAGCTTACCAGTTAACGCGGTCTCAGCTGGAAGAGCGCTGGCCTGGATTCTGGGACTGGTCTCGACAGGAGCTTTTAAAAGCTTGGCAGCTGGATTTGAATCCTGATCAACTCCAATCGCAAGCTTATAGCAGTTGTGTGCTGCGCTGGTCTTAACTCTATTCTGCTAAGTATCCCGTCGGTAGCTGGTTGCCATAAAGAGTGTTTCAGCCTAGGATGAGCCAACTTCATCCACTCCCATTAGGGTGATCCACTTTTCATGGTGATGTAGTGGGCGTAACTGCCTTAACTATACGAAATAATTGGTCTTTTTGGTGTGCATTAGTCCCCGGGTTCGACTCCTGGTGTCGGCACCACTAAAAGTGGTTAAAATCAGAGCGTTAGAGAATTAGATTAAGCCACCCGAAAGGGCGGCTTTTTCGTGTGTGCTACTTACCCTATTCCGAACTGGCGTTATCCACACCCACTATCTAAATAGTGACTGTGGATAACGCTAGTTCAGAAAGCTTGCCCTGACCAGCCTGCCTCAGATAACCCAGTAAAGCTTTTTAACCTTAATTATAACGCTGCAAGACTACCCTATTAATAAAGATGCACGGCCTCAAACACTGCTACTGGTTTGCCGTTGGCGTTTTTAAGCGACAGGGTACTGCCGTCTACTTGCCAGGTGTCCACCTGCGCAAGTGTGCTTAGCATTGCCTGCTCATTACGCATTTGCGTGTCGGGGCAGGCCATCATCGTGGTGCCAACTTGTTCAAACGCTATTTGCTTACCATCAACACGGTAACTTCCGATTAAGGCATTGCAGCCAGTTGATCCGGCTAGCCGTGAGTTTTCTTCATGGAGCACAAGGTGAGGTTCACGCAAGTTGTCGGCAGTGGTGATGGTCTGTCCTTCAAGGGTGTCCAGTTTCCAGTACGTATTGGTTAGTGTTTCGTCAGGTTGGACTGCTTTGTTAGGGGCTGAATGTAATTGGCACCCGCTTGCCATTAGTATGAACATGGTAGATGCGATAAGAGGTAGTGTTTTCATAGATCGTTTCTCTAGGTTTTTAGCTTAAATAATAATTAGCTCGCAAAGATTTTTAATTTTAACTTATATTATAGGTTTTTGGAAAATAACCTGGCTCTGTTTTATATTATCTATATAAATATTAAAAGTTTTATTTTTTATGCTATCTGCTTGATTATCACTTTTGCTCAGCTAGCCTAAAGTAACTTGAGTAATGAATTTTTATAGGGTGCTCAGGTAATATAATGGCTAAGGGGATAGTTGTGCATGTCATTTTCTCAAGGAATAAAAACTCTGATGTAAGGCATATGGAATTTTTATTCGAGAAGGTTTACTCAAGGAGGGTAGCACGATGTTTTATCACTCTGGAAAATTACAGTACCCCGTTAAAGTAGATAAGCCGAACCCTGAGTTTGCTATGTTGTTACAGCAAGCAATTGGTGGTGTTGAAGGCGAAATTCGAGTAGCTATGCAGTATTTTTTCCAGGCGATGGGGGCGAGAGGCGATGATCGAATACGTGATCTACTGATGTCGACCGCTACTGAAGAGCTTTCTCATATTGAGATGTTGGGGCATGCTGTCGCGCTTAATCTGGAAGGTGCTCCTGTATCGTATCAGGAAGCGACGGCAAAAGACCCTGTGATGAACGCAATTCTTGGTGGAGCAAATCCGCGCCATTTGCTTTCATCGGGGCTTTCCGCAATGCCTGTTAATGCTAATGGTGTTCCCTTTGATATGAGTCATGTTTATGCCACAGGCAATATTGCTGCTGATATGATGGCGAACGTGGCAGCAGAGGCGGGTGGACGAGTGTTAGCGTCACGGCTGTATAATTGGACTGACGACAATGGTATGAAGGATTTCCTTTCCTTCCTCATTGCCCGAGATACTTATCACCAGCAGCAGTGGTTGGCAGTCATTGAAGAGTTGGGTGGTTTTGAAAAGCAGCTACCGATTCCCAATGCCACGCCGGAAACCAATGAGGCGACACAACATTCGTATTACTATCTAAATACCTTAATAGATAAAAAAGCCCCAGAGGGTCGCTGGTCAAGTGGTCCCTCGTTGGATGGACGTAGTAAGTACAGCGTGCGAGAGCAGCCTGAGCCTGAAGGTCAGGAGCCTAGTCTGGGGAAGGCTAAATCGAAGTCTGGTGCACAGAAAGAGCAGATTGACCCTGAAAAGTAAGCTCCTCATAAAATGCCTTGTTTGTGCTGCTGAGAAGTCCTAAGTAGCAGGGCTATATTTATTATCATGACTGAACTGTGACCTAACCCTCGCCAGAGCTTGCCGAGGGTTTTTTTATGATAGGTACTTGATAAATTATTTTAGCTCAAAAATCGTTTTCTGATGCTTAAGGGTTTTTGGTATGGAGGTATTGGGAGTTTTTATAAGAATCTAGAATTAGATGACGTAAGGTTAATAGAGAAGGTTTTTATTCGGGCTGTTTAATGTTTTAATTCTAAGTTAATTAATCATATAGGATTGCTTTTTAATAAAAATCAATATTTTATATTTTTAATACGCTTCACCACTGCGTCATAAAAGGACCTTGTTTATTTATTCAGTGTTGACTATATTTTTGTCGCGAAACTTTTTTTAATATTTATTTAGTTGTACTTTTTTTATGAAGTGCATAATTTTTGTCTAACTACAATGGAGTGTAGAGATGAAAGGGCTTACTGCGGATCGAGTTCCACTAGCGAGCGATATAAGTCTTAAAAGTAAGCTTGGAAGCTTGGGTGATAATAATGCAGTAGGTATTACCGTAGCACAGGTGCTGGGTCTGTATGGAAAAATGGGAGATAAGTCGCTCAATGTACTGTCAAAAATGCCCCAAAAGCCTGTGGAGCTAAAGAAGAGTCAGCAGTTTTTCTCTGTCAGTGACGGACGTTCCGATATTTTTGTTATAAAAGATGGGTGGGCAAGTCTATCTCATCCAACGAGTGCACGTGGGCAGGATATTTGTAATATTTTTATGCCTGGCGATATCATTGGCATGCGTGAGAGCTTTTTTGAACGTTACGATGTCATTATATTTCCGATTACTAATTGTGAGCTTGTAAAATTGTCTGGGGATTACCTTCATACGCTTTGTAAAGAAAACGAGGAGATTAGAAAGGCCATAACATCTTATGTCATGGTGAATGACAATATCACGATCGAACGCCTCAGAAGCTGCACGCATCATCGGTCAGTAGAACGCGTTGCGCACTTTTTACTTGAAGTGTACGCACGTTTTAAATTTAAAGGACTTTTGGAAGGCGATGTTTTTGATTTTCCTGTTACCCAAGAAATCGTTGGGGAGCTTTTAGGTATGACGAGTGTTCATGTGAGTCGCTGTATGACAGCACTTGAACAGAAAAAATTTATTCGAAAAACTCGGAGTAGTATTAAGCTTTTAAAGCCAAATGAAATGGCAGAAAATACTGGTTTTGATAGTGATTTTATTTATGGTCATATTTGTTTAGATTAGTTATTTGAAAGTCATTGCTAGGTCCTTTTGATAGGGGTTAAAGAGATTTCATAACACACGTTATAAATTAAGATATATGGGTTGCAAGGGCTAATCATTTGGCTACCCTATTGTTTGTGTAATGTGCAATTGAAAGCCAATGCATACATTTATTGGTCTGAAATTTAATCATACAAGGAGTGGATTAGATGACAGTCAGCAACAATTCTCTCAAGACTATTACTGCCTATAAGCAATATAGTGAAATGTCGGATATGCCGTCGGCGCAACGTACATCGGTGAAAGATGAGTACCCAACGCGCTTGGCATCAGCCCCGATTTCGCTAACTCTGCCGCGTCGCGATGCAGTGATAAAGGGGCGGCACTTATCAGGCCCACTATCTCAAAAACAGCTTGATGAGTTTGAGCGTAAAGGGTTTTTGTTTATTCCAAACCTAATTTCAGGCGAAGAGCTGGAGGCACTTAGCCATGAAATGACGCTGTTGATGAGCAATGATGCTTATCGTGATCAAGAATTCAGCGTTACCGAGCCAGAAAGCCACAACATTCGTTCGTTATTTGCGATACATAAGCTTTCAAAGCGCTTGGGTCAGTTGGCTAGCGACGAGCGCATAGCGGGTGCTGCCCGGCAGATCATTGGCACTGATCCTTACGTGCATCAATCACGGATTAACTATAAGCCAGGTTTGGCAGGTAAAGGGTTTAATTGGCACTCTGATTTCGAGACGTGGCACGCGGAAGACGGTATGCCGAATATGCATGCTGTTAGCGCCTCTCTGATTTTGACTGACAATCATGAATTTAATGGCCCGCTTATGCTGATTCCAGGCTCCCATTTAGAATTTGTGCCCTGCTTGGGAGAAACGCCGGAAGATAATCATAAAAGTTCACTTAAGGCACAAGAGGTTGGTGTTCCTAGTCCTGAAGCGTTAACTCAACTGGTGTCTAAATACGGGATTGAAGCGCCAAAAGGTAAAGCAGGAGGCTTGTTGCTATTTGATTGCAACACGCTACATGCGTCTAATGCTAATTTGTCGCCTGACCCGCGTAGCAACGTGTTCTTTGTATTTAATCGTCCGGATAATCGCTGCGTTGAACCGTTTGCTGCTCCAAGGCAGCGTCCTAGCTTTTTGGCGCATGGGCCTGATGATCGCTGGACGCCCGATGCATAATCTAACGTATCGCTAGTGGTATGTATGAAATGCTGTAGAAGAGATTGTGGAACATATGCATAGCTGGGGTAGACTGTTGCGCCTGTCGTTGCGAATGCGGCACGCATAATGAGAAGGAGAGGACCCGCCATGCGTTTTGTTCCACAGTTTACCGATGGCCAGGAGTTTCCCCACACGTTGGGCAAAATCGTCTGCGTTGGCCGCAACTATGCCGACCATGCCAAAGAACTGGATAATCCGGTTCCCAGTGAGCCACTGTTATTTATGAAGCCCGCCACCAGTGTGGTGGACTTGACTAGACCTCTTGATCCGCCGTTTTCACGGGGAGATGTACATTATGAAGTCGAACTGGCGCTTTTGGTTGGAGAGACACTGACCCACGCTACTCAAGATGAAGCAGAGCGTGCCATTGTGGGTATTGGCCTAGCGATGGATTTAACGCTTCGTGATGTACAAACCAAGCTGAAAGAGAAAGGGCACCCGTGGGAAATAGCAAAAGCATTTGATGGTGCTTGTCCACTATCACCGTTCTTGCCGCTAGGCCGTGTACCCAATTGGAATGCACTGGTATTCACCCTTGAGATTGATGGTGAAGAGCGTCAACACGGAGAGGGTGCCGATATGATCTTTGCAATTCCTACGCTGGTGGCAGAGATGAGTCGTCATTTCACGCTAGAACCGGGTGACGTTATTTTGACAGGTACACCCGCGGGGGTCGGCGAGTTGCCCCGTGGTGCCTCGCTGCGTTTAACATTGACCGGTGGACTAGAAGTCATCACTAGCGTAGTAGAGTAGTTGGATGGCGATGACGCCAAAACCAACAATAGGTAAACGCGAAAAGCCACTGACATCGTCAGTGGCTTTTTTGTTGGCTTATTCTAAGGGCACTACTCTAAAAGAAAGACACTATTCTAAATAAGTGTAGCCATCTAGGCCTTCGCTCAGGCTAGCAGCAAACTTTGCCTGCTCTTGGGTCGAAAAGCCGCTAGTGACAAGTTGCTCGGTGAGCTTTTGCTTAAGCACTCGTGCATCAAAATTTACATAGGCTAAGACATCGGCCACCGTATCGCCTGCCTGTAGGTTAGAAAGGACCCACTCGCCATCTTCACCCAGTGCGGCATCGACTGAATCGGTATCGCCGAATAGGTTGTGTAAGTCGCCGAGAATTTCCTGATAGGCACCTACCAGAAAGAAGCCTAGCCAACGCTCGTCGTCGCTCGCCCACTCGGGCAGCGGTAGTGTGCTTTCAACGCCTTGGCCATCCACGTAGCTATCAATGCGGCCATCTGAGTCGCAGGTAATATCCTGAATGACTGCGCGACGAGTCGGGGGCTGGTCTAGCCCGCTCAACGGCAGGACAGGGAATATCTGTTCGATCCCCCAAACGTCCGGCACCGACTGAAATAATGAGAAGTTAACGAACAGCTTGTCGGCTAGCTTTTCAGCCAATTCGTCCATGATTTCTCGGTGTGCGCGATTACGGGTATCGAGCTGGTCGCGTAAGCGTGCACAGGCCGCCATATAAAGCCGTTCGCCTTCGGCACGGGCATTAATATCACTTAAGCCCATTACGAAACGGTCTTGCAGCTCACTAACCGCCTGCAGAAGATCATGCCAAGCTTCCACCAAAACACGAGGCTCCTGGCTTTCGGCTAACTGATCAAAAACCCGCCATAGGGCTTCCACCTGAAGGTCTTCCTGAGAAGAGCGCTCTGGAGGCGAATCATTAACGCGCTCTTCGCCTATCACGTTGGTGATCAAGACGGCATGGTGAGCCGTTAGCGCACGGCCTGACTCGCTGATCAGGTGGGGCTGGGGAAGGTCAGCCTCCTGACACAGCTGCGCAAAAGCGCTAACGACGTTACGTGCATACTCCTGCATGGAGTAGTTAGCTGAGCAATAACTACGTGAGCGAGTGCCCTCATAGTCGATTCCTAGCCCGCCGCCCACATCAACGGTATCAATCGGTGCCCCTAGGTTCATTAGGTTTTGGTAAAAACGGGCGCATTCCCGCAGGCCACGCTGAATATCGCGAATATTGGCAATTTGCGAGCCGAGATGAAAGTGTACTAACTGTAGGCTTTCTAACGCATTTTGAGCGCGCAAGGTCGTGACTACGTCAAGAATTTGGCTGGCTGTCAGACCAAACTTTGACTTTTCGCCACCGGTATTTTGCCATTTACCCTTACCCACAGAGGCCAGTCGTGCCCGCAAACCAATACGCGGGGTAACTTCTAACTCACGAGCTTCTTCTAATATAAGCTCCAGTTCAGACAGCTTTTCCACGACCAGATAAACGCGATGCCCCAGCTTTTCACCCAGCAGCGCTAGGCGAACGTACTCGCGGTCTTTATAACCATTGCAGACGATAAGCGAAGAGCCGCCATCAGACAGCGCCATTACTGCCAGCAGTTCCGGTTTACTGCCTGCTTCTAAGCCTACGCGACCATTGCCCCGTTCTGAGGTAGCAAGGATTTCTTCCACCACGCGGCGCTGCTGATTCACTTTGATAGGATAAACGGCTGTGTAGCCGCCCTGATAGTCGATATCCTGCATTGCAACATCGAATGCACCGCACAGCTGTTCTACGCGGTCGTGCAGAATGTCGCTAAACCTTACTAGCACCGGCAACCGCAGCCCCGCTGTCTGCAACTGACGCACAAGCCCGCTAAGTGGCAGTGCCGGGCCTTCTGCGTCGCTACCTAGCGGACGAACCAAGGCTTGCCCGTGGTCATCCACATCAAAATAGCCACTGCCCCATTGGTCAATATTCCATGTGCGTCGGGCGCGTAAGGCCTGGGCGCTGGTGGTCACCGATTCGATCATCAAGAAACCTCTGGGAGCGGTAGTGCGCCAAATGCAATGCGCGCTTTTAAAATGGTTCGGAAACGCTCAGGGTCATGAGGCGTTAGGTCATGAGCAGGTGGATCAACATAAACGACCAGCAGGCGCGATAGCCAATATCGCAACGCTGTCATGCGCAACATGATTGGCCATAGTTCACGTTCATCAGCGGTGAGAGAACGGCGTGCCTGGTAAGTGCGCAGAATGGCTTCATAACGCTCAGCGTTCAGCGTGCCATCATCATTGCTTGCCCAGTCGTTAATGACGATGGCTAGGTCAAAGAGCAAATCGCCGGTACAACCGTTATAAAAATCAATAATACCGCCTAATTGGTCGCCCTCAAACAGCGTGTTGTCACGGAATAAGTCTCCGTGGAGCGCTCCTTGCGGTAGCTCGCCGTGCTGGCCAAAGGCACCTTCAAAGTCATCGACTTCATTTTTCATCAGCGTCTGATCGTCAGGGCTGATATACGTTAGCACCTTATGATGCACCGCACGCAGCCAGTGGAGGTCGCGCGGGTTTGGCCGATGGCCAGGGAAACGCTGGGAGACTACATGCAGATGTCCCAGCGTATTGCCCAGTGCTTGGCATTGGGCAAGGTTAGGTGCACTAGGATGCTTGCCTGGTAGGCGTGGAAACAGCAGAGCAGGTTTGCCTGCCAAACTGTGTAGCGCAATACCTTCGCGGTCATGAATAGTGCCGGGCACCGGCAAACGGTGCTCATCCAGGTAATCCAACAATTCGACAAAAAACGGCAGCTCTTCATGTTCGCCCTGTTCAAACAGGGTTAATACCAGCTCACGACGATCGGTGGTCACAAAAAACGTCGAGTTTTCTGTGCCACCGGCAACGCCTTGTAGCGAAACGAAGCTGCCTACATCAAACTTTTCCAAAAACGCGGCGACCTGAACGTCGCTCAGCGGAGTAAATACAGCCATGAGAATCTCGCCCAGGTTGCTAAGCCCATTATTGTAGCGGCTTGCAGGGTCAGTTGGCAGCGTTGTGTGAGTTTGAAATGCGTTATTCGTAACGGTTGTTTCTGCAGCCATTGGTCTGAACGCGTATCATAGCCAATAGACTTTCTTACTGTGTTGCTAACAATGGAATTGGTTATGGCCCGTGCCCCAATCGTGCTTGTCGATGGCTCATCGTATCTATATCGCGCCTTTCACGCGCTGCCACCGTTAACGACCTCCAACGGCCAGCCCACGGGGGCCGTGAAAGGCGTATTAAATATGCTCAAGCGGCTGATCAAAGACTACCCGGAAAGCCCAATGGCGGTGGTGTTTGATGCCCCAGGAAAAACCTTTCGCGATGAGATGTACAGCGACTATAAAGCCCATCGACCGCCCATGCCGGACGATCTACGCAGCCAAATTAAGCCGCTGCACGCGTGTGTAAGAGCGCTAGGCTTACCGCTTCTATGCATTGAGGGCGTCGAAGCCGACGATGTGATTGGTACCTTGGCCCATCATGCCACTCAGGCTGGCCGTGATGCGGTGATCTCGACTGGCGATAAAGATATGGCGCAGTTGGTGAATGACCACATCACACTGGTCAATACCATGAAAGAAGAAACCCTCGATGAAGCGGGCGTCAAAGAGAAGTTTGGGCTGCCGCCCTCGCTGATCATTGATTTTCTGGCCTTGATGGGTGACAAGGTTGATAACATTCCCGGCGTGCCGGGGGTGGGCGAAAAGACTGCTATTGGCCTGTTGCAAGGCATGGAAGGGGGGTTAGAAACTATTTACGGTGATCTGGAACGCGTCAAGACACTTAGTTTCCGTGGCGCGAAAACGTTACCGAAGAAGCTGGAAGAGCACCGTGAACAGGCCTTTCTCTCTTACCAATTAGCGACCATTAAGACCGACTGCGAACTCCCCGTGGGGCTGGATGACTTGGATATTGCGCACCCAGACCGCGAAGCCCTGGTGGAGCTCTATAAAGAGATGGAGTTCAAGCAGTGGTTGGCTGAGCTGCTGGCGGGTAACGACGAGGGTGTTGATGACGTAAAAGGGGGCGAGCCCGCGCCTGATAACATCACTACTGACGCCGCTGAAAGCGCCACGACTTCCAGCCAGCGAAATGACCATGTCATCGTTGAGCAAGCTGAGTTCGATGCGTGGTTAGCGCGGCTGAAAAAAGCCGAGCGCTTTTGCTTCGACTTAGAAACTACCAGCCTGAATTATATGGACGCCGATATTGTAGGCGTTGGCCTGGCACTGGAGGCTGGTGAAGCCGCCTATATTCCACTGGCCCATGACTATCTGGATGCGCCCGCACAGCTTGATCGTCAACGGGTACTGCAGGCATTAAAGCCGCTACTGGAAGATCCTGAGAAAACCAAAATTGGCCAGAACCTTAAGTACGATATTTCCGTGCTGGCAAACTATGATATTCGCGTGGTGGGGCCGCTGGCCGACACCATGCTCGCCTCTTACGTGCTGAATTCCACCGCCACGCGCCACGATATGGATTCGCTGGCACTGAAGTATTTGGGCGAAAAAACGATCTCTTTCGAAGAGATCGCTGGAAAAGGTGCCAAGCAGCTTACGTTTAACCAGATTGCCCTAGAGCAAGCAGTGCCTTATGCCTGTGAAGATGTGGATATCACGCTGCGGCTGCAAGAAATATTGCGTCCTCAGGTGGAACGGGAAGGGCGTTTAGCGGACGTTCTGGATCATCTTGAGCTGCCGCTGATTAACGTGTTGTCGCGGATTGAACGCAATGGCGTAGCACTGGATGCCGAACGCCTGTACGAGCAAAGCCAGCAGCTAGAGCGCCGTATTCGTGAGCTTGAAAGCGAAGCATTCGAGTTGGCAGGTCGTGAGTTTAATCTCGGTTCACCCAAACAGCTGGGGCAGATTCTGTTCGAAGAGCAGAAAATTCCGGTGATCAAGAAAACGCCCAAAGGCGCGCCATCGACAGCAGAGGCGGTGCTAGAAGAGTTGGCGCTGGATTACCCCTTGCCCAAGGTGATTATGCAACACCGGGGGCTGGCGAAACTTAAGTCCACCTATACTGACAAGCTACCACGCTTGCTCAATAAAACCACTGGACGGGTACATACCAGCTATCACCAAGCGGTAACAGCGACAGGACGTCTCTCGTCGTCCGACCCCAACCTGCAGAACATTCCGATTCGCACAGAAGAAGGACGCAAAATCCGCCAAGCGTTTGTGGCTCGTCCAGGCTATCGCATTGTGGCGGCAGACTACTCGCAAATTGAGCTGCGTATTATGGCGCACCTCTCAGAAGATAAAGGGCTTTTAGAGGCGTTTGCGGAAGGGCGCGATATCCACACCGCGACCGCTGCCGAAGTGTTTGGTACTGCGCTTGAAAAGGTCTCTGCCGACCAGCGGCGCAGCGCTAAAGCCATCAACTTCGGGCTGATTTACGGCATGAGCGCTTGGGGCTTATCACGCCAGCTGCATATTGATCGCAATCAGGCGCAAACCTACATCGACCGCTATTTTGACCGTTATCCTGGTGTTGCTCGCTATATGGATCGTATTCGCACCCAGGCTGCGGAGGATGGCTTTGTCGAAACCGTGCTTGGGCGACGGCTGTACCTGCCAGAGATCCACTCGCAAAATCGCAACCGCCGTCAGGGGGCCGAACGCACCGCCATTAACGCGCCTATGCAGGGCACGGCAGCGGATATCATCAAGCAGGCGATGATCGATGTCGATGCATGGCTTGCTGAAGGGGAGTTTGATGCACTCATGGTCATGCAGGTGCACGATGAGCTAGTGTTTGAGGTGGCCAATGGACAAGTTGAGGCGTTTATTGAACAGGTTCAGAGGCGTATGCAAGCCGCTGCCACGCTTAGTGTGCCGCTGATTGTTGAAGCCGAAAGCGGCGCCAACTGGGATGAAGCTCACTAGTATGAAGCCCACTAGTATTAAGCCCCTTTAGGATAAGTAAGGCTTAAACGTTACGGGCTCGTTACGGGGGATCTAATGCAAAACACCTGCAGCTGAGCTGCAGGTGTTTTTTTAGTTAGGCTTGCGGCTGATGAGTCCTAAGAGCCGTAGAGCCGCAGAACTTAACGCCAGCTTACACGATCAAAAATACGAATCGCTTCTGGATTGTTTTCACCTAAGATGCTGATGTTGATATCGTCTTTGGTGAAATCACCCCAAGATTCAAGCACCGGGTTTTTCTTGATGCCTTCCACGACGGGGAACTCGTAGTTACGGTCAGCCAATACTTCTTGAGCTTCGTCAGAGGCTAAGAACTCCAGGAAGCGAATGCCGTTTTCCGGGTTTTGTGCGTTAGCCACTAAGCCCGCGCCGCCAACGTTAACGTGAGTGCCACGATCATCCTGATTAGGGAAAATCAACCCCACTTTGCGTGCGGCTTCGCGATCAGCATCTTCATCGGAATGCAGCATGCGAACGTAGTAATAGTGGTTTGCGACAGCTAAGTCACACTCGCCGCTCGCAACGCCAAGAATCTGATCGGTATCACCGCCTTCAGGGTCGCGTGCCATGTTATTCACAACGCCTTGGGCCCACTCTTCCGCGCCTTCTTCGCCGTGATGCTCAATCATTGAGGCTAACAACGACTGGTTATAAATGTTGTTGGAAGAGCGAATGCACACTTGGCCTTCAAACTGTGGATCGGCCAGGTCTTCATAAGAACTGATTTGGCTGGGATCAAAGTTCTCACGGTTGTAGAAAATAACCCGTGCGCGCTGACTAAAGCCAAACCACAGGCCGTCAGGGTGGCGCATTGATTCTGGCAGGCGCTCGTTAAGCACGTCAGAGTCTACGTTTTGAAAAAGACCGTCCTGCTCGGCGCGCCATAGGCGACCTGCGTCAACGGTAAGCATTACGTCAGCAGGGCTAGCAATGCCCTCACGCTGCATGCGTTCCATTAACTGGTCGGAGTCGCCTTCGAGTACATTAACTTCGATGCCAGTCTCTTCAGTGAATGCTTTGTAGAGAATTTCATCAGAGTCGTAATGACGGGCGGAGTAAATGTTGACCTCGTTAGCGAGCGCGCTACCTGCAAAAGCAGAACCCGCCATGATGGCAGCTACGGTAGCCGTAAGACGTGCTTTTTTCATAACAAATACCCTGAATGTTTATGATAATAAGTTGCATTAACGACATGGCGTATTGAAACGCTTCTCTTGGTTGGCGTCAAGTTAAATGCTAATGAAACGCATCCTCTGTTTAGCAAGAAGCGTGCATCTCTGCTCAATAGAAAATAGAATGTAAATAACTTTCAACCGTGTTCGCAGCGGCATGCGATTATCATGTCGCGGGTGGACGAGACAATGGTGAAATAATGACGGCAACTGTGTCACTTTCCGATGTGTCGGCGCCTGCATCAGCACTGTCGCTTCGTGGTATTCAGCACACGTTTGCGGCTAATAAAGTAGTAAAAGGCATTGATCTTGATATCGCTCCAGGTGAGGTTGTGTGTTTACTGGGCCCTTCTGGTTGCGGCAAAACCACACTGCTTCGGATTGCTGCAGGCTTGGAGGTCGTGCAGGAAGGATCTGTGAGCCTTGATGGCCTTTCTATTGCGGCACCCGGCAAGCGTCACGTGCCGCCGGAAAAGCGTAATGTTGGTCTCGCTTTCCAAGACTCTGCCTTGTTTCCACACCTTAGCGTGCTAGAAAATGTTACCTTCGGCCTGAAAAGTTTGCCCTCTAACCAGCGACGGGAGCGTGCGCTGGAACTGCTGGCTCAACTCGGCATGGCCGACTACGCCGAAAGCTATCCGCATATGTTGTCAGGTGGGCAGCAGCAGCGCGTCGCGTTGGCGCGTGCGTTAGCGCCAACGCCTAAATTAATGTTGCTGGATGAACCCTTTTCCAGTCTGGATGCGCGGCTACGTGATCGCATCCGAGACGATACGCTGCACGTGTTGAAAAAGCTCGGCTCAGCGACTCTGCTAGTGACCCACGACCCTGAAGAAGCCATGTTTATGGCAGACCGAATCGCGCTGATGCAGGATGGCGAGATCGTTCAGACTGGCACCCCTCGTGAGCTCTATTGCGCGCCAGTAGACCCTTTTGTGGTGACGTTTTTTGGTGAAGTGAATGAGTTAAGTGGTGTGGTGAAGGGTGGCTTTGTCTCCACACCAGTTGGGCCGGTAGATGCCAGCTGGTTGCCAGAAGGCAGTAACGTTCAGGTGATGATTCGCCCCGAAGCACTGCGCATCAAAGAGCGTGACTTGCCCGTAGAACCACATAGCCACAGCCATGTGGTCATGGCTAAGCTGCTAGGGCGTTCCAGTCTTATTCACTTATGTGCGCATGGAGAAGATGGTCAGGAAGCTCACCTTCACGCTCGTGTGCCAGGCGTTTTTTTACCCCAGGAGGGGCAGCCGATTGATATCGACTTGGACCACTCCCAGGTATTTATCTTTCCGCGTTAAGTTTTCGCTTTTCAGCATTTGCTCTCTTCCACTACTCAGCTTGGCTGCCAGGGCGCGCCCGGCGCATTGCCAAGCTGAGTAAAATCACGGGTAAGATGCCGACTACCACAATGGTCAGAGAGGCAGTTGAAGCTTCAGCCAAGCGTTCATCTGAGGCAAGGCTGTGAGCGCGTACTGCCAGCGTGTCAAAGTTGAAGGGGCGCAAGATGATCGTGGCAGGCAACTCTTTCATCACATCGACAAATACCAGAATCCCTGCTGCTAGGAGGCTGCTACGCATCAGCGGCGTATGAATATGGCGTAGTGTACCACCAGCGGTTTGGCCCAAGGTGCGCGATGCGGCATCCATGCTGGGCGTTACTTTGCCAAGGCTTGCTTCTACCGCATTGAACGAAACGGCCAAAAAGCGTACGACATAAGCGTAAATCAAAATAAACGCTGAACCGCTAAACACCAAGCCAATGATTTTTCCGTAGTGTTCGTGAAGCCACATGTTCAGTGAGTTATCAAGCCAAGCAAACGGAATCAGGATGCCCACGGCAACCACCGAGCCAGGAATGGCATAGCCCATTGCGGCGATGCGGGTGAAAAATCGTGCGCTTGGTGAATTGTTTAGCCTAACCCCGTAGCTCAGAAGTACGGCTAGCCCTACAGCGATTAATGCGGCGATGGTTGCCAGACTTAAGCTATTTATAGCAAAGCCAACAAACCGTGTGCCGAAAAGGCTGTCGCCCGTTTTAATGGCCATATTGAGCAAAATGCCGCTGGGCAGTAAAAAACCGATAACAATAGGGAGCAAACACGCCAGGGTAGCCCCGAATGCATGCCAGCCACGCAACTGATATTCCGGTAGTTGCTGATAGCGGTTAGTGGTATGGAAGTAGCGCCGTTTACCCCGCGAATAGCGCTCTAGAAGAACCAATACAATGACGAAGGTCAGCAGGCAAGCGGCTAGCTGCGCGGCAGCTACGGGTTCACCTAAGCCAAACCATGTGCGATAGATACCCGTGGTGAAGGTATCCACACCAAAAAACTGCACCGCGCCAAATTCGTTAAGTGTCTCCATCAGTACCAGTGAAACGCCACCCACCAATGCCGGGCGGGCGAGGGGGAGTGCTACGCTGGCAAACAAGCGCCAGGGGCCACGCCCCAGGGTACGGCCAACATCTAACACGCAGACCGATTGCTCAAGAAAAGAAGCCCTAGCTAACAGGTATACATATGGGTAAAGCACAAAGGTAATCAGGGTTGCCGCGCCGCCTAGTGAGCGCACATTGGGGAAATAGTAATCGCCCACTCGCCAGTCAAACCATTCACGCAACATGCTTTGCAGCGGTCCTGCTACCTGGAAAAAATCTGTATAGGCATAGGCAATGACATACGTCGGTACCGCCAGGGGTAACAGCAGCGCCCATTCAAATATTCGCTTGCCTGGAAAACGGCACATCACTACGAGCCACGCAGTCCCGGCACCTGCAATCAGAGTGCCAATGCCAACCCATAGCACCAGCCAGAACGTATTAGAGAGATAACGTGGTAACACAGTGCTTGCAAGGTGCTGCCAAACGCCTTCCGTCGGCACAAAAATATGGCTTAGGACTACGATAATAGGAAGTGCGACAACAAGGGCGATCAAAAAAAGCGCGATTGACCAAGGGTTGAGCGATAGCGAAATGCGTGACGCAAAACCTGAAAGCAGGGCCGATGGTGAGCGGCGAGCTGGCGTAGACACGTCGTTGTCTCCTTGGATGAGGGGCAGCTAGGCTCGTTAATGCGAAAAAATAGCGGCTGCAAATAGTATCACTTGCGTTAGGCTGCTGCAGCCAACATTGTGGCTATCAAAAAAATCCCCCCGCAATGCGGGGGGGGGAAGTGGAGCGTTTGGCATCAGTAGCTTGGTATCACTGGTAGCCCACTAGCAAACTTGGCAGTCCCGTAATCAAACTAGGGAAAATGGCCATTAGTATGCAGGCGAAAAGGATGATAGCCACAAATGGCACGACGGCTTTATATAAGTCGACGATTTCGACCCCCGGTGGTGCGACCCCTTTCAAATAGAACAGCGCATAGCCAAAAGGCGGCGTTAAGAAGGAGGTTTGCAGTACTACCGCCACCATGACGACGAACCACAGTACGTCCACACCCATCTGCGAGATGATTGGCAGCATAATAGGGAAGCTAAGCAGCACAATGCCGGTCCAATCGAGGAACATTCCGAGGATAAATACCAGGAACAGCATTAGTAGCAAGGCACCGACAGTACCGCCTGGAACCGCTAGCACGAAGTCGCTGATTACGGTCATTCCGCCGCCAATCGAGAATACCCCGGTAAATGCTGTCGCCCCGACAAGCACTAACATGACCATCGTTGTGGTTTTGCCAGCTTCAATCAGTGTGTTGTAACAGGTTGATAGCTTGCGGTCGCCGAAGATCAAAAAAAGCAGGAAGGCGATAAACACACCAATAGCAGATGCTTCCGTGGCCGTTGCTACTCCGGTAAACAGTGCCCCCAGTACGCCGAGAATTAACGACATAGGGGGAACAACGTACTTACCCAGCATTATCAGCAGCTGTTTTGTGCTGACTTCTGCCCGTTCTGCCGCAGGCACTCTAGGACCATAGCTAGGTTTGAGCCAGCAAATCACCAGCACGTATAGGGCATACATCACCCCAAGCATCAGGCCGGGTATTAACGCACCAGCAAAGAGTGCGCCCACTGAGACAGGAGAGTAGCTTGCCATCAAAATCAGCATAATGCTGGGGGGGATTAAAATGCCCAAGCAGCCGCTAGCCATGATGACGCCTGCACTCAGCTCTTTGTTATAGCCATACTTAAGCATTGGCACTAAAGCAATCATACCCATAACGGCAATTGACGCGCCGACAATGCCGGTGGTGGCTGCAAGTAAGACAGACACAACAACCACGGTAAGCGCTAATCCACCGCGAAGGTTCGCCAGCAGTAACCGCATGGCATCGAACATTTTTTCGGTGACGCCTGAGTCGTTAAGGAAGCGCGCCATCAGAATAAACAGTGGTATAGCCACTAGTACGTAGTTGTCCATAGCGTTGCCATAGACGTTGTTAATGATGATACCCAGGGTGTTAATGCCCGGCCCAAAATAAGCACCGATGACTGCCATGCCACCCAATACAAAAGCAAGCGGATGACCCATAAACAGGCCAACTAACAGTCCGCCAAACATCACCAGCGTCAGTAGTTCTGCACTCATGCGGATTTCTCCTCACGCAGTTGCATAATGGCGCGCAGAACGATAGCAACCGCCTGCAACAGAATAAGCACTGCGGCGACTACGATAACGCCTTTCACCGGATATACAGGGATTGAGACCATGCCGTATGTCGTTTCGCCCCGACTGAACGAACGCTCAAAAAAACGCCATCCGTAGGTTAATAACAGCCAAATGAAGGGCACAAAGAAGATCAAGTAGCCGAGCAGGTCTAGTACGGCCTGCTTTTTACGTGATAGCAGGCGTTTAATAACGTCGACTTCCACGTGGGCATGGTGGCGTAATCCATAGGCGGCCATCAGCATAAAGTGGGCGCCAAACAACATTTTGGTGACATCAAATGCCCAGTCGCTAGGGCGGCCAAAGAAGAAGCGCGATACGATGTCGTAAAGCACTATCAGAGTAATGATGGCAATTAACGGTGCGATGATGCGGCCCAGCAGCTCGTTAATTGCATCGATCGCCTTGGCAATCGCATTCATGGAAGGTCTCCGCAGCTAAGCACCAACCGCCCCAGCAGCGCTGGGGCGGCACTTAAACGCCTTATAGGCAGGCTTCGATCTCTTCCAGTGAGGGCAGGTTATCCATGGTGCGGCTCATGTTGAATGGCGCGGTAACATCACGCCATGCCGCATAGTCTTCTAGGTAAGTAATCATGGAGTGATATACTTTTGCATGATCTGGGTGTTCGCAAGCACCGCGAACGATCACCTCGTTGGTGATTTCCTGGATACGCGCCAGGTCTTCCTCGGAGAACTGGTTAATGGTGACGCCTGCATCAATAAACTTGCGTGTGGCGTCGGTGGATTCACGCTCCGACCAGGATAATGACCATGCCATAGTGGCTTCGGCGGCAGTTCTTAGCTTCGCCTGAGTCTCTTCAGACAGGGCGTCCCAAGCATCTTTGTTGATCATAACGCCGAAAACGCTCGCCGACTGGTGCCAGCCAGGCGTCGCCCAGTAGTCCGCAACTTCAGCAAAACCTGCGTTAAAATCAACACCTGGAGTAGAGAATTCACCTGCGTCGATCACGCCGCGCTCAATCGCTTGATACACTTCGCCACCGGCTAGCGTAACTTGTGAACCGCCTAGTTCTTCGAGGACGCGTCCCTGGTCGCGACCCGATAGTCGCAAGCGCTTACCTTCAAGGTCGGCGATGCTTTCAATTGGCGTGCGACCCATGAAGCCAGATTCGTTATTGGTGATACCGTAAGGCAAGTACACCATATTGTATTGACCGTAGATTTCTTGGTAGAGCTCAAAACCGCCCCACTGCTGAATCCAGTTCAAGTAATCTACGCCATTAAATAAGCTAGTAGTCGTGGCAAGTGGAGAGAACGCTGGGTTTAAACCTGCCCAGTAACCTGGCCAATCGCCAGAAGCTTGGATAGCACCGGTTTCGGTAGCATCGAATACTTCAGTGCCAGGCATTAACGTGCCACCTGCGCGGAAGTTAATTTGTACTTCGTCACCTGCGAGTTGGTTTACAAGGTCTGCCCAGTGCTGATCAATCTTAATCAGGTCAAGGTTCTCGGGCCAGGTCGTGGTCATTGTCCACTGTTCTTGCGCTTGAGCGGTAGAGGTGAGTGCGGCGAAAGCGACACCAGCGGCCAGGCTGGTTAGTGCGAATTTAGTCATCTTTTTCATTGTATGTTTCCTGGTACTTTGGCGGTTGGTGTTATTAGTGTTCATTACCTGAAAGCAGGAAAGTGCAGCGACATGGCTTACGTTTACGTAAAGTAAATACCGCTAGGCTGCATCGCTAAGCTAGCACACTCCACCCGCTGCAGCGCAATATCAGCAATTCAAGAAATTTAACGTGCTATATAACCCTTTGTTGAAAAATTAAAGTTATTTAAAACAAATACTTGACTGTTTTCTGATAACTTTTTTAACCATATGGTTAGTTCTGAAACCGTTGAAAACTGCGCTAATTTACAACCAAAGTTGTAAAAGAAAGTCATTCACAGGAGTCGCTATGCGGGCAGGCTGTCGCGTTGACAAACCTAATGCTGTCATTAAACAAGCATCGGCCTTGGTTCACCATGCCTCCCGCTTGCAGCGCCGCCGCTGGCGAGCGTTAGTATGGCTATTTGGAACGCCTGATGAGGCTCGCCAGCAGGCGCAACGGTTGTGGGAAGCGAGAGTATGGAAGGCACCGCTGTGGGTAGGGGCTGAGCATGAGACGCCGGTGGCGCCATGTTTACCAGCCAGTAAAGCTCGCACGCGGCTAGGTGCTGAGCATCAGTTAATCGTCCTAGACGCCAGTGGTCGCCAGGGATTAGATCCGGATGCGCTAGGCGCATTAGCAGGAACCGTGAGTGCTGGCGGATTATTGGTGATCATCACGCCAGATAACTGGGGCGAACAGCCAGATCCTGATTATGCCCGCTTTGCCGATTACCCATGGCGCTGGGATTCACTGAGCGCTCATTACCTAAAACGGCTAGCATTTCAACTAATGGGTGAGAGTACTATTGTTCGCTGGGAGGTGGGCGGTAGCCTCATGCTGCCGAGGTTGGAGGTTCGTGAATCGCATGCAGCTCCGTTTGATGACGTAGACTGCTTGACGGCTGACCAGGCTCGTGTGGTGAATGCGCTAGTAAAACTCAAGCGTCGCCGACCATTGGTTATTACTGCCGATCGTGGGCGGGGTAAAAGCGCCGCACTGGGGATTGCTTGTGCTCGCCTGCTACAAAAAAGCGTGACGCAACTGGTGGTGACGGCACCTCGACTCAGCTCAGTGGAAAGCCTGTTTGCGCGAGTAATAGCACTATGCCCTGATGGTCAACGCCTCAGTCCCGCGCGGTTTGAACTGCCGAGCGGTAGCTCGCTGTGTTTTCTTGCGCCTGATGCGCTAAACGAACAGGTTCATCAGGCAAGGCTCGGGGGGAGCGGCAGCTATTTACTTGTCGACGAGGCGGCGGCAATTCCTGCGGCAATGTTAGCCCAATGGCTTGCTGTATTTCCACGTATCGCGTTTGCAACCACCGTGCATGGCTATGAAGGCTCAGGGCGCGGTTTTGCACTACGCTTTCGCGAGGTGCTCAATCGAACAGCCCCTCAATGGCGGGAGTTACAGTTAGATGCTCCTGTTCGCTGGTCATTGGGAGACCCTTTGGAAGCGACTGTCCAAACGCTGCTACTGCTCAACGCCCCGTTACCCGAAGCACACGCCCGTACTTTCTGTCAGACTTCCTCTATAGCGCTTACTCAGGCGCAGTTAGCCAAGCAGCCTGAGTTGTTAGCGAAACTGTTCGGTTTGCTGGTGCAGTCCCACTATCGCACCACGCCTAGTGACTTACGCCAACTGTTGGATGGCCCTGGCACGGCCATTCGCACAATTATCGCATCGGAAGAGCCACAGGCCGTTTTGGTGACTCGGGAAGAGGGCGGCTTCAATACTGCACTTGCTGAGCAAGTGGCTCGTGGTGAGCGACGCCCTCAAGGCCATCTACTAGCACAATCGTTGGCGGCTCATAGTGGTAGCCGTGAGGCGTTAACGTCTCGCTGGCGGCGGGTAGCGCGCATTGCTACTCATCCAGAGCGTCGACGTGAAGGGGTAGGACGTCGGTTGTTAGAGGAGGATATAACTAACGCTAGTCAACAGGGTGTCGCGCTTTACGGGGCGACCTTTGGTGCCGAAGCATCGCTGTTGCGTTTTTGGTTGGCGCTCGGGTTTGCGCCTGTTCGTTTAGGCATCACCCGGGAAGCGGCGACCGGCGAGTACGCCATTATGGTGGCGCGCGCGCTGACAAGCGAAGGGCAAGCAGTGCTAGCGTCGCTGCGTGATTCCTTTGCGGCCTCATTGATAACGCTATTGGCTTTTGAGTTAGCGACACTGCCTGCACCGATCGTCGCGTTACTGTTGCCGTTCTTGCCTCGTTTGCCGCTTAGCACCACTGAGAATCAGGCGGTGGAAGATGTGGCGTATGCGCACCGTGACCCTGCATTGGCAAGGACGGCGCTTCAGGCGCTGGCCAAAGAGGCCAGCCATTGGTCATTAGAGCAAGAGGCGCAAATAGCCCACCAGCAGTTGATCGCCTGGGCCTTCCAAAACCAGCCGTTAGCGAAGGCGCACGGTGAATCAGTGCGACTGATTCGTCGCGCGACTCAACAAATTATTGAACAGCGCACGCTTTTCCCCAGTAGCCCAGGCGGGTAAAGTAAACTGGTTATCGATAATGAAGAGTTTCCATGAACGCACATCTAGAAGCCCTCAAGCCACGTTTAGTGTGGCAGCACTTTCGCACACTATGTAATACGCCGCGTCCTTCTGGCCACGAAGCCGCGCTGGTGGCGACGTTGGAGGCCTGGGCCGATTCCCAGGGCCTATCCCACGACCGTGATGATTTTGGCAATCTGCGCATTTGTAAGCCAGCCACGCCCGGCTGTGAAAGCGCGCCAGGCATCGTGCTGCAGGGCCATCTAGATATGGTGGCGCAAGCTAACGCAGGCCATGATCATGATTTTACCCGCGATCCTATTCAGACGTATGTAAAAGACGGTTGGCTATTTGCTAATGGCACCACACTAGGGGCTGATAATGGCCTTGGTGTCGCTGCGATTCTGGCAGTATTGGAAGACCCCGAGCTTACTCATGGCCCGTTAGAAGCGCTGTTTACGCTAGAGGAAGAGACCTCTATGGGGGGCGCGCTCAATCTTGCTGAAAATTGGTTGGAAGGGGCATTGCTGCTTAATTTAGACAGTGAAGATCGCGGCCAAGTCTATATCGGCTGCGCGGGAGGCGCTGATGTAGTAGTGAATGCGCAGCTCCCCAGCACGGCGATACAGGAAAATGAGCAGGTGATCTCGCTGGCACTGACGGGGCTGAAAGGCGGCCATTCGGGAATGGATATTGATAAGCCCCTGGGCAATGCGAACCGTTTGCTAGTCCGCGTATTGTGGGCATTAGAATCCTTTGGTGCGCGTTTGATTAGTTACCAGGGCGGCACACTGCGTAATGCCATCCCCCGCGAGGCGTTTGCCCAAATTGCCTTGCCTGCTGATGAGGCTGACGCCGCGTTGGCGATGGTGGAAACGCTTGCTGATACGCTGAAAGCTGAGCTGGGCAGTGGCGATAGCAATATGACACTTACTGCTGAGCGTGTGGAGCTGGCTGACGCTGAACCACTAACGCGGGACGCCACCGCGATGCTGCTGGCTGCGCTGCATGCGGCCCCTTGTGGGGTCGAACGCATGAGTGCTGACGTGCCGGGGGTAGTGGAAACCTCGAACAATTTAGGTGTATTAGGCGTGGAAAACGGACGTTTCCATCTTTGTGCACTGGTGCGCTCACTGCATGACAGCGCTACTGACGCGATGGCGGGACGTTTTCAGGCGCTGTTTGGGCTAATGGGCGCTAGAGTAAAAGTGGAAAATGGCTACCCAGGCTGGGCACCCAATCCACAAAGCCCTTTGCTTGCTATCTTTAACACTCGGCATGCTGCATTAATGGGCCGCGAACCCGAGGTTAAGGTGATTCATGCAGGCCTTGAATGTGGCATTTTAGGAAGTAAATACCCACATTTAGACATGATTTCGTTTGGCCCGCTGATTCGCGGCGCGCATTCGCCAGACGAACGAGTGGAAATTGAATCGGTAGCAGAGTTCTGGGAGATGTTGCGCGATTTCATTGAAACGTTGGCGAACTCTCGTTAGACAAATCGCCATAAAAAAACGGCACCTCTATGGTGCCGTTTTTGATAGCGTTTACCTCAGGTTAACGAGGTAAACATCGTGTTATTTGCTCAGGTAAGCGTTGAGCATCCACACGGTTTTTTCCTGCTCGCGAATATAGTCACCGGCTTGTGCAGCGGTGCCTTCATCGTCAGCGTCCGACGCAATTGCCAGCAGTTCTCGCTGTAATTCAATCAGTGTTTGATAACCTGTAAGTACGCCTTTTACGCAGGTTTGACCATCATGAACGTCTTTATCTTCTTCAATACGCGAAATTTTCACATAGTCGCTATACGCATGAATAGGCTTGTGGCCTAACGTTAAAATACGCTCTGCCACTTCATCCACTTTGGTAAGCAAGTCTGTATAAAACTCTTCAAATTTCGCGTGTAACTCAAAGAAGTCGCTACCTCGAACGTTCCAGTGATAGCCACGAACATTCATATAGAAAATCTGATAATTGGCCAGCAGGTGATTAAGTTTCTCAGCGAGTTGGCTTGCGCTGCCTTCGTGTAAACCAATGCTATTTGTATCACTCATGTAGTGCTCCTCCATGGTTGTAACCGTTCTGAAAAAAGCACGGTCATCAAATCGTTTGATTTAGCTTAAGACGCTTAGCAAGCATTGCAAAACAAGTTTTCTGCATCGCGGCAATAGCGTCATAACATTACCTTGGCGGTGAGCTGGCGACGGCTGACTCATCGCTTACGCAGCGTAGTACAGGTCTGATAGGCTGCTTAATGTATGTATGGTTAATAAAAGAGATGTAGGCGGCTAGCATGTTTTTCAAGGGGGCATGCTTTTCACGAGTCTGCCGGCTGACCCGCTTATCGAGCGAGCCAAAATCTTGCAATACTTTCGCAGCGGTCAGCGAGTAGCTCAGCGGTGCGTGGTAAAGCATCCTCCAAGGGCATGGGGCCGTCGGCAAGGGCAAAAGCGGCAGTAACTCCCTCTTCTAGACAGGCTTGCCACCCTTCACCCAAGCTACCAGCGAGCACTATGACCGGCTTGCCATGGCGTTTGGCAGTACGGGCAACACCAATAGGCGTTTTACCTGAAAGGCTTTGACCATCTAAGCGACCTTCTCCGGTAATCACTAAGTCAATATCAGGAAGCAGGTTAGGTAGCTTGGCCTGTTGCATGATCATCTCAATGCCCGGCGTGAGGGTGGCGTTCAGAAAACAGCGAGCGGCAAATCCCATCCCGCCCGCAGCCCCCGCACCTGCTAATTCTCTCTCATCGCGACTCAGTAGTTGGGCGCTCAAGTCAGCAAAATGGCCAATTGCGCGGTCAAGCGTGGTGACATCGTCGGGTGATGCGCCTTTTTGCGGGCCAAAAACAGCGCTCGCCCCGTGTGATCCCAGTAGTGGGTTATCTACATCCACGGCGGCTTCAACCTCTAGGCTGTTTAAACGCGGATCTAGCGTGGAAAGGTCGAGCGTTGCCAGCTGCTGGAGTGCTGCGCCACCAGGAGGGAGCGAGTTGCCGTGCCTATCTAATAGCTTGGCTCCTAGTGCTTGGAGCATGCCTGCACCTGCATCATTGGTGGCACTGCCACCTAAAAAAAGCAGTGCCTTCGTGGCACCAGCATCAAGCGCCGCGTGAAATAACTCTCCGACGCCATACGTGGAGGTATGTAGGGCATTACGTTGGTGAAGGGATAGATGCTGCAGCCCACTGGCTTCTGCTAGTTCGATAAACGCGGTACGCTGCTCGCTAAGCCAGCCCCAGGATGCTTGCCGCGGCCGCCCCAAGGCATCTTGTACCGTAAGTTGACGTCGCTCGGCATTGGTAGCGGCTATAAGCGCATCTAAACTGCCTTCACCGCCATCAGCAAGCGGGCAAAGGTGGATCGTGGCGGTTGGCACAGCCCGTTGAATACCATCGGCCATGGCGCTTGCTGCTTGTTCAGCACTAAGCGCATCTTTAAAACTATCGGGGCAAAGCAGAACATTCATCGCACAACCTCCCTGACGCGTTGTCATAATTATCTATCGTGATTTTTATCATTTATTTTAATGAATGGCTGCTGGCGAGCTTAGCGTGGCGTTCGATGACACACCAGCTGCAACTGGGGCGAGAGGATCACTCATGAAGGCAATATTACCTATTAGCATGACGTGTTTGTTGATACTGACAGGCTGCCAAGCAGTGCCTGATCGCCTTCCTCAAGCGGAGCCAGCTCCTTCGGCAGCCTGCTATTTTCCAAGCGGCCAGTCTGGCCAAGTGACTTCGCAGTTGGGGGGGGCAACACAAAGTTTGGAGGTGCTGACACAAAGTATTGCCGTATTGGAAGCATGGGGGTTTGAGCTTGAAGCTACCGACACCGATTTAGGGCTGGTGACCGCTAGCCGCCAGCGAGATTTAATTGGCTACTACGACCCTTATGATAACGACTTTGGATATGGGCGAAGCATGCGGGTATTTGGCGGCTTTGGTTTGGGGCGTGGTGGTTCCAGCATTGGTCTGGGGGTCGGTGGTGGGTTTGGAGGCGGTTTCCGCCATCAACCTGTCGAAGTAGAGCGAGTATCGCTACTGGCTCGCGATGGGCATATTCGGCTTTCCCGAGATATTCGTCGCTTTGACCACTTAGGGGATCTGCGTGAATCTTACAGCGCTAGCAATGATGATTTTTGTCAACGTTTCCAAACTGCGTTTAAGTAAGCAGCAGCTACCCCGAGGGCGTTATGAAATCACTACGTAAGCAGTTTTTAACGGTCACTGCAGTACTCATGGTCATTACGCTGGCAGGCTGTGCCGCTAAGCAGCCACTAGAGCCGCGAGAGCTACGTTACAACGCTTCCCCTGAGCAAACGTTCCGCGAAGCCATTGAGTTAATGATGGAGCAAGGCTATGTCGTTCGGCACGCTGATTTAGCGCTAGGGCGCGCAGATGCAACGCTAGCCCGCTGGCCAGAGTATCGCCTGCAACTGCAGGTAAGTGAAGTCGCTGGCGGCAGCCGTGTCAGCCTGTCGGCGTTGCGTGGTAATCAGCCGCTACCGCCGTATGTATTAGACCCCTGGCTGGTTGAGCTGCAACATAAATTAGGAGAATTGCCGTGAGAGGCGTACTACCCGCGCATGGAAATTTGCTGAATAAATTTCACGGTTACTGGATAGTGTTGGCAGTCGGTGTTAGCGGCGCGTTAAGCAGCAGTCCTGTGATGGCTCACCCCCATGGCTGGGTCGATCTCAGCGTGAGGGTGATAACAAACGATGAGGGGGACGCGACAGGGCTTCATCAAACATGGCGAATGGACCCTTTTTACAGTTTGGTAGTGTTCGAAGAGTTACAGCAGGTTCAAGGTAGCAACCTGCAAGAAGGACTTGACCAGCTAGGCAGCGACATCCGCGATAACCTGTCGCAGCAGCACTACTTTACGGAGGTTCGTGTGAATGGCGAACCGCAAGCGCTGGGTGAGGTGTCTGAGTACACGGCGTTGGAGCGTGATGGTCGCTTAACCTTTATGTTTATTCTGCCGTTAGCAACGCCTCAGCCATTGGCTGGGCGAATGCTGGAGTATCAGATCTTTGACCCAACCTACTATATCGAAGTGGTGCACGAAGAAGAGGAAGGGGCGCCCTCTGAGCAGGCGCTGATTCTTAATGGTGAGCCCGACTGCCGTTTAAGCGTGTTACCTGCTGATCCTGATCCCGAGCTCGTTATGCAGGCCGCGCTGTTAGATGTGGATGAAACGGGAGAACCAGGTTTGGGCCGCCATTTTGCAGAAACGGGGCGAATTGAATGCGACTAGCGGAAAACCTGGAAGGTCGTGTATAAAGTGTTACTTTACAGCAGTGTTACTTTATAACTTTTCGGTGGAGGGGTAATGCCTTTAACGCGGCAACAACTGTTGTGGGGAGCGCTTACCGTGTTCGGGGCGCTGCTGTTGGTCATCATCGTACAGGCTAATTTGCAGGGAGTTAGTCTTCAACTGCTGGCTTGGCAGCGAGATTTACATCGCACCCTGACGCTTGCTATTACCGAACTCTCTCGCACGCCTTCTACCAACACTTGGCTAACGCTGCTAGGGGTAAGCTTTGCTTATGGTGTTTTTCATGCCGCGGGGCCTGGGCATGGCAAAGCAGTATTAGCGACGTATTTAGCGTCTCACGGTGGTGCCACCCGCCGCGCCTTGGGGCTCTCTTTTGCGGCAGCCCTGTTACAGGGAGTAACGGCAATTGCGATAGTGGCAGTGCTCGTACATGGGCTAGGCTGGGTGACTCGTCAAGCGATGGGCAGCGTGGTTTGGGTGGAGCAAGCCAGCTTTATGTTAGTGGCACTATTAGGTGGCTGGTTATGCTGGCGGGCGATAAAACAATTGCGGCAAGCTTACTCAGCCCACGCCATTGATGCTGGTCACAGTCACAGTCACAGTCACAGCCATGATCATTCCCACTGCTGCGGTGGGGCTCATCATATTGAGCCTCAGCAAGCGCTTGATTGGCGCACAGCATTGATGACCGTGGGTGCGATTGGGATGCGTCCGTGTACGGGGGCAGTGCTCATGTTGGGGGCCGCTAGCTTGCTTGGGCAATTTTACGTTGGTGTCGCTTCGGTGCTTGCCATGTCGCTTGGTACCGGTATTACCGTTTCTGTGCTGGCGCTGGCAAGCATAGTGGCCCGGGGCTGGGCTGCCAAGCGGTTGCAGCAACAAAACAGCCGACAAGTGGTCGAGAAAGCAACTGGGTGGGCGGCGCTTGCAGGCGGTGCTCTCATTATTGCGCTAGGTGTATCACTCTCTTTGGCTGGCGCCGCTCAGCCTGCCAGTGGTCCATTACTCAACGAGCCACCATCAAGGCAAGGCTCTTTGCTGGGGAATTAAGCTAAAGCTTTAATCCTTCAATTTGGGCTAGCAACTGTTCACGGCGACTGCCCTGAAGGGCTAGCTCATAAGGCTCTGGGCTGCCATTTCCCCATACCGGCGCTGGCCAACTGGCATCATCTGTATAGCGAACTACCAAATGAATATGTAGCTGGTTGACGACATTCCCTAAGGTGGCAATATTGAGCTTATCGCCGTGAAATGTCGCCTTCATCGCCGTCCCCAACGCAATCGTCTCACGCCATAGCTGGGCTTGATCATCCTGGTTCAGTTCAAACACTTCGCTGACTGAGCCGATCCTGGGAACCAAAATTACCCAAGGGTAGCGCGCATCGTTCATTAGCAGCGCCCGACACAGGGGAAGGTCGGCGAGCGGCAAAGTATCCGCTTCTAGGCGTGGGTCAAGTTCGAACGTTTTCAATTAAGTACTCCTTTACATAATAAAAATCATCATAGCAGCTGCGGATACACCTTGCTCCTTACCCAAGGACTTGCCCAAAGACTTACCAAGAGGCTTGGTAAGGAGAGGCCAAAACAGGCGAAATTATTAAAATCTGTTACTCTGAAAACACTCCCATACGGCAAGGCTGCCGTCGGAGCTTCCCGATGTTGAATGATTTGTTAAGGAGAACACAGATGAAAAAACTATTAGGTATTAGCTTTATTCTGTTGATGACGGCGGGCGCTCTAGCGGGCTGCAATACCATTGCAGGTGCAGGACAAGACGTTCAAGAGGGTGGCCAAGCAGTTCAAGACGCAGCAAGTTAATACGCTTTATTTCCAATGCTTCTTGGCGTGAGTGAGCGGGTTAGGCATAGTTGTCTAGCCCGTTTTGCATTCAGGGTAGTTATTTACCAACACAAGGAAGCGCCATAATGAATCACCCAATACGCTGTGCGAAGAAGAAAGTGGGCCGCTTAGCTTTATTACTCGCATCGGTATTGCCAGTCTCTGTCTTATTGGTGGCATGTGCTGGTTCACCCGATAATGTCTCTGCCCCAGAGCCACCTACTGTAGGTAAGCCTTCTACTGAAATGAACACCACATGCGATGCTGACGCGGTCCAGTATGCTATTGGCGCTCCTTTTGATGAAGCCAATGTGCCCATGCTACAAAGTGAGAGCGGCGCAAAGCAGGTGCGCGTACTTAGGCCGAATAGCGCCGCCACCATGGACTACCGAGAAGATCGCTTGAATATTCTTCTTGAAAGTAATGACATGATTGAAGCGCTGCGCTGTGGCTAGCGTAAAATCAGTACGACACAGGCGGCCGTTAACAGTCCCATAGTGATATTAAATAATCGCCATGCTTTATCACTTTTGATCCATTGTCCAATGGCGCTGCCAAACGCTGCCCATAAGGCAATGCACGGCAGCGCGACCAATTCCGCGAAACCTGCTAACACCAGTGCGTTGATTACTGGCTGACCATTTTCGGGAAGAAATCCCGCCATCAACGCCAGCCCCATTACCCATGCTTTGGGGTTGGCGAATTGAAACATTGCGGCTTGGAAAAAAGTTAACGGTACCCCGTGTTGAGTTCCTTTGAGATTTGGCGGCGGTGCAGTGGCTATCTTCCAAGCTAAATACAATAGATAGGCGCTACCCACCCAGCGGAGTGTCGTTTGAACCATAGGAAAGCGTTCAAATAATACGCCAAGCCCCAGCGCGATACCGGAAAACAGCAGAAAACAGCCGCCTAAAATGCCCCACATATGAGGCATGGTTCTACGAAAACCAAAATTCGCCCCAGAGGCAGTCAGCATAATATTGTTTGGCCCAGGGGTAAGTGTCATCGACATCATATAAAGCGCAGCCGGGCCAAGCAGTAGCCATTCGTTGTTCATTTTGTATCCATACAATTTTGTGGTTTAGATTGTTTTTTGATCGCTTTTGTAAGCATAATAGCGGGTAAATCTACGTCAAAGGTTTTATTGTCACCATGACAATTTGGGTGCCTTCACTTGAGTGTTTTTCTGGGCCACGCTATCGCGCGATTGCCCAGTCCATTGGCGCCGCTATCTCAGATGGTGAACTGGCCCCAGGCGAACGTTTACCACCTCAGCGGCGCTTAGCAGATGCGTTGGGAGTAACTGTAGGCACCGTTACTCGGGGGTATGCAGAGGCAGAGCGCCATGGCTGGGTAACTGCCCGAGTAGGCAGTGGAACCTTCGTCAAGCAATCTGCGCCAAGGACCGTTTTTGATATGGCATGGCGGACGGATGATGACAGTGATGTCATCGATTTAAGCTTAAGTTTGCCGCCGCCTCACCCACTTCGTTTGCAGGCGTTCAGTGCTGCTTTAAAGGCAATGAGCGAATCGCCTTCTGCAGTAACGCGAGGAGTCTCCTATCTTGATGCGAGGGGAACCGAAGGTCACCGCGAGAGGTTGGCAGAATGGCTAGCGCAATTAGGTATGTCGCTGAACGCAGATGAGCTGCTGATTACTCAGGGAGGGCAGCATGGCATTAGTCTGGTGCTTAGTACGCTGCTGCGCCCAGGTGAACTGATGGCAACCGACGCTTTGACCTATCCAGGCGCAATTAGCGCTGCCCAGCAAGCCCACCTAAAAATGGTCGGCATTGCCTTTGATGATTCGGGGATGTGTATGGATGCGCTGGAGGCTCAGTGCGCCCGTCAGCCACCCAGGTTAATCTATGTGACACCTGATCAGAATAACCCTACCGGGGCTTGTCTTAGCGAGGCTCGGCGAGAGCAATTGGTGGCACTTGCCAGACGTTATGACAGTTGGCTACTGGAAGATGGTGTGCAGTATTTGCCTGCTGAGCAGCGCGGCACACCCCTGTATCAGTTAGCGCCAGAGCGAACGCTATTTGTTTTCAGTACCGCAAAGGTGCTAGCAGGTGGGCTGCGTATTGGTGTCTTGCGGACGCCTAATAAGCTGCTGGAACGCCTTGCTGCCGGGCTAAGGGCGCAGAGTTGGATGGTGCCGCCGTTGATGGTTGATATCGCCTGTTATTGGATCGCTCAGCCCGAGGCAGCTTCACTGCTTGCGTGGCAAACCGAGGAGCTGGCCGCGCGACAGCAAATAGTGACAGAGGTGCTTTCTGGTTACACGCTGGGTCGAAGTCACAACGGCAGCAATGTCTGGCTTACGTTGCCGGAAGGGAGTCGTGCCATCGAAATGTGTGAACGCTTGCAGCTACAAGGCGTTAAAGTTTCAAGTGCGGAGCCTTTTTGTGTGGGAAGTACACCTGCGCCCCAGGCCATTAGGATTTGTATTGGGGCTGCTGCTGACAGACAGACATTAATCCAGGCATTGAATATTATTAAGCAGTGCCTGGCTCAGCCCCCGTTGGCAACCATTACCGTATAGTAGGGCTATTGATAGCCCTACTAGTGGTAATCAGACTACTCATAACGGTCTTTCCATCCTTGGTGGCGTACCTGCTCTTTTAGCATTTCAAGAATGTCGAAAAGCACTTGTTCGGTGACATGCGCGCTTGTTTCATCCACGGTTAGCCAACTGTTGAAACCCGTTTCAGCCGTACGCTCAACTAGTTGACGAAACTCTGTTGAGTGAATGCCTTGGGCGAGTTCATCCACTAGCCGCTGGGCAACCCCGCTAAGTGACGCCTGCATAGCGTTTGAGGCCGTGTTTCCCATGGGTAGGCGGTGTAGTTTTTGAATTTCTGGGCTTTCCCGCAGGGTTCGGCTAACTAAGTCATCAATCGCCGCCATGATAGCGTTACGGTTTTGTTGATAGGCTTGCCCCACCGTTGTTTCTAATCGCTGAGCAATTTCATGAATTAGCTGGGCTTTGCGAGGGAGGATAACGCGATCAATGACCCGCTCTGTTAGTGAATCACTAGCCACAATTTGCTCTTGTACATTACCTAGTAAGCGCAGTGCAATGCGGTCGGAAAGCTCTTCTAGCAGGATGTCGTAATACTTGGCAAAAAAGCGGTAGCTGTCCCAGCTGGTCACATTAATCAAGCGCAGCCGATGCAGCCGGTTTAATAGCGATACCACGCGCAGCACGCGCAATAAGCGGAATCCGCTGAGTGGAATGCAGCCCAATACGTCGTACCAGTGAACAAACGGGTAGAAAAACCAGCGGTGGTAGCGCCGTTCGGCAATCGCTACTGCCCAACCCAGCAGTACATCCGCTATAAAGATACCGACAAAAAACAAATCGATAGTAATAAAGCGGCTGTGAACTGCCGAGTCATAAAATGCGTGGAAACTGGGTGTAAGGCTGGCAATGGTATCGTTTATTGGCCCAATCAGAAACAGCGAGTCAAACAGTAATAGGCTAAGGTTGATGATGACCGCGGCGAGAATAAAAAAATCCCAGCCGATATGCGCATACTCAACGGTTTTGGGTAGGTGTGGGTAGCGCTCCCTAACGGGCATGAGGGCTCCTTGCTCTGAGGGCGTAAGTTAGCGTTAAGAGTGCTGCTGATGGTGGTTTTTATGAGTTAGCAACTCTTCTTGCTCTGCTTGCTTACGCAGTTTTTTGCGTAATGTGGCTTTTTCGAATCTCAGTTTCTGTAGCGACGTTTCCAATGCTAGCGGTGGCACTAACGCGGGCTTGCCGTCTGAATCTACCGCCACCATGGTGAGATAACAGCTATTGGTGTGACGAATCAGCTTTTCACGAATATCTTCGGCCACTACCTTAACCCCGATTTCCATAGAAGATCGCCCCACGTGATTGACGCTGGCGAGAAAGGTCACCAGTTCACCTACATGAATCGGCTGTTTAAACAACACCTGATCGACAGAAAGTGTGACGACATAGTGGCCTGAATAGCGGCTTGCACAAGCGTAGGCCACCTCATCGAGTTTTTTAAGGATAGCACCACCATGTACTTTGCCACTGAAATTGGCCATGTCGGGCGTCATTAACACGGTCATGGAGAGTTCATGCTGGCCGGGAAGGGCGCTATGTTCAACCTGGGTGTCTGACATAAATAAAAACCTTCAGAGATTAAAATGCCCGCCCCAAGGGGCGGGCGCTATGTAGGTAGCTAGAGTTCTAAAGCTATTGCGTCGTTAATGCTAAAACCATACTAGGCCAACGGAAATAATAATGCCGGTGACAAACAGCTGGATGAGGCAGAAACCCATGATGTCTTTCGCTTTCAGGCCTGCGATAGCCAGCACCGGCAGCGCCCAGAAGGGCTGCAATAAGTTAGTCCAGGCATCGCCCCAGGCTACCGCCATGGCCACACGGGAAATGTCAGCGCCTAGCGCTTCTGCAGCGGGTAGCATGACCGGGGCTTGAACAGCCCATTGGCCACCGCCGGAAGGCACGAACAGGTTCACAATGCCAGCACTCAGGAAGGACCAGAATGGCAGCGATGTAGCGGTGGCGAAAGAGACTAACCACTCAGACATGCTCTGAGCCAATCCCGATTGCACCATAATGGCCATAATGCCCGCGTAGAAGGGGAACTGAATAACGATTCCTGCGCCGCCTTTAATGGCTTCATTCAAGCTGTTGAGCAGGTTGCGCGGCGTGCGATGCAGCACAATGGCCAAGAATAGGAACAGGAAGTTGACGACGTTAAGGTTCAATCCTCCGCTACGAAGTAGAAAGTGATCGAGCAGGAACAGAAGCCCCGGAACGCCCACTAGCAGGGCGAGAGGCATGCTGTTTTCGAGCTTTTCGGCTGGGCGGGTAATACGGCCTTGCTGTTCGGGTTCATCGTTTAGCAGCTTGGGATCCACATAGACACTGTCTTTTTCGTCCGGCAGCATGAAGCGGTTAACCAGCGGTACGGCGATAAACAGACAGACAACAATTGCAAGGTTAAAGAAGGCAAAAATCGTTGAGCCGGTACCGATAACGCCGATTTGATCAGCGGAGAAGTGGCCTTCAGTGGCAATGGTCAGCGGAATTGAGCCAGCAAGGCCGCCATGCCATACCACGAAGCCTGAGTAAGCGCTGGCAACGAGAAGCCGATAGTCCACTCGTATCAGGCGGGCGAGTTCCTTGGCAAAAAGCGCCCCAACAACCAGGCCAAACCCCCAGTTAATCCAGCTGGCCGCGAGCGACACGAGCGTAACTAAAATAATCGCGCCACCAGGACTTTTCGCAGTGCTAGCGATTTTCTGCAGAATGCGCTTTACCGGTGGTGAGCTTGCCAGCATAAAGCCCGTGACGAGTACCAGCAGCATTTGCATCGAGAAGGTGAGTAGCCCCCAAAAACCATCACCCCACATGCGGAGCACGGCAAGTGGTGTTTGGCGCTCAACGGCTATCGCAGCGACAGATGCAATCAACGTTAGCAGCAGAACAAAGATGTAGGGATCTGGCAAGTAGCGCTCGACCAGCTTAACTGCCGGTTTTGATATGAGTTTTAACATGAGTGCTCTCTTTATTCGTTATTAGGAAGTGCGTGGCTAATATACGGCGGTAAACCGTATTTTTCATCCATTGTTAGGTGCGTTCTCAAGTGCGTTCTCAGGTGCTGGCACAGATAATCACTATTACGGTAGACCAGTTGGCAGCAACTAAGCGTGGTGGGCTTCAACGGTGGGGGGACACTATGAGTTTAGCGTTGTGGATTTCAGCACTTGGGCTTTAGCCCTAAGGGCGCCAGTGGCGTTGACGGTAGCGGTAGTAGTAGGCAATCAGTACCACCGAGCGTGTGAACATAAAGAGCGTAAAGGCTAACCACAGGCCATGGTTACCAAGCCATTGAGATAGCCACCAAGTCGGTAGGTAAACCGCTAGACCGATAAAAATGCTGTTGCGCATTTCGCGCACAGCGGTGGTGCCGATAAAAACGCCATCTAAAAAATAGCTCCATACGGCTATCAATGGCATCACGATCATCCAAGGCAGGTAACTAGCGGCAGTGGCACGAACCTCTGCCAGCCCTGTCAGCATGGCTACTAAATAATTTCCGCCCAATGCGAAGGCAAAGGTGGCTGCAGTGGCTGTCCAGAACGAGAATTGTGCTGTCGCTCGAACCGTCGCGGCAAACTCCCGCCAGTCACGCCGCCCAAACGCGCGGCCTACCAGCGATTCCGCTGCGTGGGCGAAGCCATCAAGTGCGTAGCTAGTGAGCATAATAAATTGCAATAGTACGGCATTAGCGGCTAACACCGTGTCGCCCTGGCGTGCCCCTTGAGCGGTAAAAAAAGCCATGGCGAACAGCAGCCCTAAGGTGCGCACAAACAAATTGGCGTTAACATTAAACAGGGCTGAGTAGGCTGACACTACCAAAAGTCGCTGCCGTTGAAAGCAGCCTTCCAGGTGACCAAGCTGGCGCAGTACTAAATAGCCACCCAAGGTTAGCGCACTGTAGTCGGCAATCACGCTGGCCAGAGCGACACCGCCGCTGGTCATCCCTAGCCCTACGACAAACCAAAGATCAAGCACGATATTGACGCTGTTGGTCAGCACTAAAATCATCAACGTAACGCGGGCGTTTTGTTGGCCCAAAAACCAGCCGAGGATGGCGTAGTTCGCCAGCACCGCCGGTGCCGACCAGAGGCGTATTTCGGCATACTCTCGTGCCAGTGGTGTCGCCGCTTCACTGCCGTCTAATAGCCATAAGCCGAGCGAAATCAGTGGCGACCCAAAGATAATCAATAGCGCGCCTATAACGATCGCCATTATAAGTGACTGACCCAACAAATTGCGCACATCACTATGTGCTTCGCGTCCGATTGCCTGGGCAACCAACCCCGTGGTGCCCATGCGTAGAAAGCCAAATCCCCAATAGAGGAAACTAAACAGCGTCGCTCCGAGGGTTACTGCCGCCAGATAGCGAGAATCGGGCAGGTGTCCGACCACAGCGGTATCGACCAGCCCTAGTAAGGGAACTGTTATATTTGAAAGAATGATTGGCCAGGCAAGAGTCCAAATACGCACGTTTCAGTGGGCCTAAGCAGCAGTAATAATGCGGTACTTCTCCATGAGTTTCTCGTGGGTTTCGGGACGCTCTGGGTCGAGAGGAATGCAGTCCACTGGACACACTTGTTGGCACTGTGGCTCGTCAAAGTGACCGACACATTCCGTGCATAAATTGGGGTCAATAACGTAAATCTCCTCGCCAGGAGAGATGGCGTCATTGGGGCATTCAGGTTCGCAGACGTCGCAGTTAATGCATTCGTCGGTGATCATCAGGGCCATGGGCGTACCTCACGAATGGCTTTTCGCCCAGGTAGTTATATACCTGAGCGTTTTACTCAACAATATCGATCGCTAGATAGTGTAGTGCTTACGCAGCGCCTCTGCGACCTGCGGGTGAACGAGCGGTGAAATATCGCCGCCCAGTTTGGCGATTTCTCGCACAATGGTGGACGAAATATAGGAATTTTCCACCGCTGGGGTGAGAAATACGCTCTCAAGTTCAGGGTTTTGCGCACGATTCATATTGGCCAGCTGAAGCTCGTACTCGAAATCCGAGACAGCCCGAAGGCCACGTAGAATAATGGTGGCACCCTGCTCGTGCATCATAGTGGTCAGAAGTGTTGAAAAACCGATGACCTCTACGTTCGGCAGTGAAGCACACACCGTTTTGGCCAGCGCGATACGGGTTTCTAGCTCAAGACTAGGCTGCTTGCCAGGGCTTGCTGCGACCGCAATGACCACCTTATCGAACATCCGTGCACCGCGTTCGATAAGATCAAAGTGGCCGTTGGTGATAGGATCAAACGTCCCAGGATAGACGGCAACATTCACACGTTGATCGCTCATTCCGGTGTCTCCTGTTCATCAAGCTGACCAAAAGGATTGTCTGCCGTTAGCGAAACGGCGTGATCATAGCCCGGTATATGAATGCGATCGGCGTGGATCTCAAGTTCAGGGCCTTCTAAAACGGCTTCACCAAACTGATAACGAGGCGCATAGTGCCCATGATCAGCGCTTGCTAAATAAGTCGCGGCATTCTCTCGAACGGCTTCCCGACGTGTTTTCCAAGCGCTAATGGCGTCACTGCCGTGGCGTTGTGTAAGCAATCGTTCGGTGACCTGAGGGGAGAGCACAACGCCAGTAGCGTTATTACCACCGAACCCTTTTGCATTAATAAAGGCAGCATCGGCGCTAAACACCACTGGGGTAGTGGAAAAACGAAGCCGCTTGGCGTACACATCGTCCGCGACCGCGTCTAAGGTGGGAATACCTGGCAGTAACCCATGGGCAAAGCTGCCCAGAGCACTTACCAACTGATCGCCTGCTGCAGACCCTTGGGAGTGGCCAATAAACGCTTTAATGGCGACCACTGGCCAGTTCTCGATGCCATTTGCTCGAGCAATTTCATCAAAAACATGGGATTCAGTCGTGCGGTTTTTTGGCGTGCTAGTGCCATGGGCATGCAGGAAAGTGCGCTCTTTTAGCGCTTTCTCACCTAGCATATCTTTTACCAAAGCGGCTGCCTTGCCCAAGGTGATGTAGTTGCCAATACCGGGTGCGGAAATAGAGCGCTTAAAGCCATCGGCATTAACGAATACATCGGGCACTGAACCTAGAATATCCGCCCCTAACTCAAGCGCTAACGCATCGTCCATTAACAGTACGAACTGGCTCGCTTCCGCCATGGTGAAGCCACAGTTACGTGCAAACGGGCGACAAGCACGCTGATAGTCGGCGTCGGTAAGCAACTCTAAAGAATCCAGTGCTTTCAGGCTAGCATCATCGGCCAGTGCGCCCATGGCGCGGAAGCCTTCGATGATTTCGGGGGTAATCGGCGCATCTGCGGTGCCTACCATAACGACCCGGCAACGCCCTGTGCGAATATCATCAATACCTAGGCGCAGGTTGTATAAAAAGCTTGCACAAGCACCTAAAGCTGCGCCGGTACTCCCCACACTGCCTAATACGTAGGCATTGAGGAAGTCAGCTGGCATTTGCCCGTAGCCCAGTGGCATCTGCTTAGAGGTGGCGCGTTGGCCACTAACCAAGCTCTTTAGTAAGCCGCCCCAGCCTTGGTCATCTAATTGGCCAATAGAGTTGCCCGCATATACAGCGATATGGTCAGGATCAAGCCGCTGGCGAATTGATTCCCAAGCGAGCCCGCTGGAACCTAGGCAGTCACTAGCACTAAATACTGCCATCGACAGGCCGCGCGGATGATGCACGCTACGGTAAAGACTGGCGGGATCGAAGCCACTCGGCAATTGGGCAGCTGCACGTACCTTTGGCTCTAAGGCGTCAGGCAGCAGAGCACTAAAGTTACCCGCGGGCACGGTAACGGCGACTTCTTTCGCGTCAATGTCCTCTACGTGCCATCCTTCAGGCAGCTGTTCGGGCAGCTGACGGCGGCGCAATGTAAAACGCACCGGTTCAGACAGCGTCATTTCTGCCCGTCGGTTGGCTGGCAAGCCCGGAGCGAGAAAGCGTGGATCCTCGTTGCGCCGAATCAATGTGTGGTTAAGCACATGATCGCGCAAGGTTTGAGCAGGGGAGTCAATGGGCTGGCCGGCGCTATCATGCCAGCCGTTATCGGAATGCTCGGCAAGGCGCATAAGCGCTGCCAAGCCTTCCAGTGTTTGGCGCTGCTGGTCAGCTGGAAGAGCATCAAGCACGGTGCGGCGGAAGGCCTGGTGGCCCGAGGTTCTGCCGGCGGGATTGATGCCGCCCATGCCGACAATCACCGGTAAGTGTGACAAGCCGGGTTCCTCGTGGTGCGGTGGTTTTTAGTAACAGTTATTGTCAGAGGCATAGCAAAAAAGTGCTGCTCATCTGCGCTTAATAATACTCTCGAACGTGATCATAGCACCGGGCGTACAACGGCGTCATGCCGCGTGCGCAGTAGACTGATAGAATCACGTTTTTTTTAAGCAGGGGATGGCATGCAGCATTCATCACGACCCGTGGTTTCCAATCAGCCTGGCCCACATCACGATGTGGCGCGCCGGGTAGCACGTGCCTTGGAAAACCCACTGCGAAAGCCAATCGCTGCGCATACGCAACGGGCTTTTGAAGGCGCGCATATGTGGCTTCAAAAGCAGCAAGCACCATTAATCCTAGATGCTGGCTGCGGTGTAGGCCTTTCGACACGCCGTTTGGCAGAACAGTTTCCAGCGCATGCGGTGATCGGCGTTGATCGAAGCGAAGATCGGCTAAGTCGAGACCATGGCGAATTGCCTGCTAATGCGCTGTTGGTGCGGGCTGACCTTGTTGACTTCTGGCGACTAGCTGAACAGGCAAAATGGGCGCCAGAGCGGCATTTTCTGCTTTATCCCAATCCTTATCCAAAAGCAGCGCATTTAAAAATGCGCTGGCATGGGCATCCTGTTTTCCCCACACTGCTAGCCCTTGGGGGGCATTTAGAAGTGCGATCCAACTGGCAGTTATATGTTGAAGAGTTTGCTCTGGCAACCGCCCTAGTAACGGGAAAGCAGGCAGCGATTGCCTCGTTGGTACCTAACGGCAGCTATCTAACGCCATTTGAAGCAAAGTATGATCAAAGCGGCCAAACGCTTTGGCAGTTGCAGATTGAATTGGAGCGGGCATGACGTTTGTATATTTAGTGCTAGCGATTGTTGCCGAGGTTATCGCCACTAGCGCCCTCAAATCGTCAATGGGATTCACACGACCGATTCCAAGCATCATGGTCGTCGTGGGCTACGGTGTGGCATTTTATCTGTTGAGCTTGGTGTTGCGGACATTGCCTGTCGGTATTGCTTATGCCATCTGGGCAGGTCTGGGCATCGTGTTGGTCACGCTGGTTGGCATTGTGGTTTTCGGTGAAAAGCCTGATTTACCCGCTGTTATTGGCATTAGTTTGATTGTGGCTGGAGTAGTCATACTTCAAGTCTTTTCAAAAATGAACGTGCATTGAGGAAAGTAAGCGTGACGTGCTCAGATATTAAGTGCTCAGATACAAAGTGTTTAGAGGTTAACGATTCTGCCGAGACACTCTCAGCTTTTAATCATTCGGTTAAATCATCCATACGCCGCTGGCGTCGGGTCTTGATGACAAGTGTGGTAGGTGCCGCCTTATGTACAAGCCCTGCACTGTATGCCGACTTCAGCCAGCTTGGCCAGTTAGCAAGCAAAGGCTTCTCAATTAGCGCTGAGGCGCGCTTACTGGATGCGAATGCCGGTAGTAATGCGTTGCTGGGTAGCTTGAATCCAGAGCGTCAGCTGTCGCCAGCATCTGTCACTAAAGCCTATCTGTCTGCTGCGGCACTCAATCGTTTTGGGCCCCAGCATCGCTTTACCAGCCAGCTTGTCAGCACAGGTAGCGTGGAAAATGGGGTATTGCGTGGCGACTTGGTATTCGAAGGTGGGGGCGACCCCGGCCTCACAACTGAAGACCTTTGGCGGTTAGTGCAACGCCTGCAGCTTGCTGGTGTGCGCGAAGTGGATGGCGCGCTGGTGGTCAGTCAGTGGCGCTTTGGCCCTGTTGAGTGTATTACCACGGATCGCTGTAATGCGCGCACTCGAGTCACCAATGCTTACAGTGCGCCGCTCACTTCGGCAGGTGTCAACTTTGGTAGCTGGTGCGCCAATATAGCCCCTGCTGCGGCAGCGGGAGAACCTGCACGCGTAGGATTATGTGATAGTCAGGCGCCGTTAATTGCTATTGATAACCAAGTTATCACGCGCCCGGCCAATAGTGGCACTGACATCAGCGCAGAGCGCATTACCGATGAGCGGGGTGATGTTCTGCGTCTTACCGGGCAAATTTCAACCAATGCCGCGGCTCGTGATGTTTACCGTGGCGCCGGCGATGCAGCAGAGAAAACGGCTCAAGTATTGTTGAGCATGCTAAATCAGGCGGGTGTGAGTGTGCGTGACCCCTGGCGGGTTAGCTCAACGAGACCGCCTAGCAGTGCACAGCGTTTGGCAGCCGTTGACAGTAAGCCGCTTCAGGAACTGCTGCTGCGTACAATGAACTACTCCAATAATTATATGGCTGATGTGTTGGCACTAAATCTGGTGGAAACGCCCCAAGCGCAACTGCGCCAAGCGGGGCAGGCGATAGAAGCCTATGTGCAAAGCTTGTCGGGCCACGGTCCATTGGTGTTACACAGTGGCAGCGGTCTGACGACCGATAACCGCACCTCCGCTCACGGTGTCAATGTGATGTTGGAGGATATGTTTCGCCAAAGTGCCTTGTTCCCTAGTTTCGTCGCGTCTTTTCAGTCGCCTGCTAATGGGGTAATGCGCTTTATTCGTCGTGGTTCTCCAACGTTTCAAAATAACGTCATGCTGAAAACAGGCACGCTCAATCAGCCGTTTGCTGTTCGTGCCGTGGCGGGCTATTTCCGTACCGCCCAGGGACGTTGGGGTGTCTTTAGTGTGCTAGTTAATGGCAGCGGCAGTACGCCTTATCTTAGCTGGCCCGAAGTGTTGGATCCGCTGTCGCTGGATTTAGATGCGATGATATTAGCTAATTAATATTAACTTTACCGCCGAGGCAACGGGCATGAAGCCAGGACATACGGGATTAACGCATCTAGTGCACTCAACGCGCTATTCATGGAAAGGGTTAAAGGCCGCTTTCAGAAATGAAGCTGCGTTTCGTCAAGAAGTGGGTATTGCAGCGGTGTTGCTGCCGCTGGCTTGGTGGATTGGAGAAGGACCAATTAGCTGGCTGCTGCTGGTTGGCAGTTTGTTTCTTGTGCTGATTGTGGAGCTGCTCAATAGTGCTATAGAGAACGTTGTCGATCGTATTGGTACCGAGCATCACGAGCTTTCAGGGCGTGCTAAAGATATTGGCTCGGCGGCGGTTATGCTGTCGTTGATCATGGCAGGTTTAACCTGGGGGCTGTTAGGCTGGCAAAAGCTGGTTGGCTAAATCGATTTTATTCAACTCATGCAGTGAGTCGTTTCATCAACCAATATAATAGATGCTTGGCAGAGAGGTGGTTATGCAGTTAGACGACGCGTTTTTACCCCAGGTTGGGCTGCCAACAGTGCTTAAGCCCGCCGCGCAGCGTGCCTGGCAGCGATTAAGTGAAGCGCTTGGCCAAGCTGATAATCTTGCCTCAATGACCAAGCAACCGTTGCCTTCCAGTAGTTGGGAGGCACTTTCTGATGCGCGCCGTGAAGCGTTAGCCAACGTCGTAACTGTCTCAAGCTTCGCTCTAGATACCCTGACACGTTTTCCGCACTGGCTAATTGATTTAGATGTGGCTGGCGAGCTGGATGCGACGGCCAGTAAGGAGTCGCAAGCAAGTTGGTTAGATGATGCGCTGGAAAATGCCGATGATGAAGAGGCAATGCATCGCGCTATTCGCCGCTTTCGCCGAGCCCGCATGCTCGGGATTGTGTGGCGTGACTTTAATCGCCCTGATGGCTACACCATGTGGGACACTGCTCAGGCAGTCTCGTGGCTGGCGGAAGTCTGTATAGAAGCTGCGTTAAGCTGGCTTGAACGTTTTTACGCCCCACGCTGGGGGTTACCTGCGGCCCGCAGAGATGGCTCGTCTCAGCGGTTGGTGGTGCTGGGTATGGGTAAGCTCGGCGCGGGTGAGCTAAATCTATCCTCTGACATCGACCTGATCTTCGCCTTCCCTGAAAAAGGTGAAACCGAAGGCGGGCGTAAGCCCCTTGAGCACCAAGAGTACTTCACCAAACTAGGTCAGAAACTGATCGCCGCTTTAGATGCCATGACGGCCGACGGTTTCGTATTTCGCGTTGATATGAGGCTGCGCCCACTGGGTGATGGTGGCCCACTGGTGGGCAGTTTCTCGATGCTCTCCAGTTACTATCAGGATCAGGGCCGTGAGTGGGAGCGTTATGCCATGCTCAAAGCGCGTCCCGTCGCAGGAGACATAGATGGCGGGCATGAATTGCTCGCAAGTCTCAGGCCGTTTGTTTACCGCCGCTACTTGGATTTTGGTGCGATTGAGTCGCTGCGTGAGCTCAAGGCGATGATCAATCGCGAGGTAAAGCGGAAGGGCATGCAAAGCAATATCAAGCTAGGGCCCGGTGGAATCCGCGAGGTTGAATTCGTTGTACAAGCATTTCAGCTGATTCGCGGTGGACGCGATACCGAGCTTCAAGTGACCTCGCTCAAGACGGCTCTTAATCGATTGCCTGAACTGGGACTGTTGCCCCAAACGGTCGTCGATGAGCTGCTGCCTGACTATGCGTATCTTCGTGATATGGAACACGCTATTCAGGCGCTAGAAGACCGTCAAACTCAAACGCTACCCGTCGATGATGAAGACCGGGAACGGGTCGCTTTTGCCTTGGGGCATGAAGATTGGCCTGGGCTCATCGCTCGGCTGGAGGAAGTGCGCGAACGTGTTCGTCAGCACTTTGATGCGGTGATCGCTGACCCGGAAGAGGATGCCGATGCAGAGAGTAGCGACGATAACCTTGGCCTATCGCAATGGCGATTACTGTGGCGCGGCGAGCTAGAACAGGAAGAGGCGGCAGCACTGCTAACTGATGCTGGTTTTATGGAGCCAGAGAAAGCGCTTAAACGACTGCAGGGACTTTACCATTCCCGCCAGGTACAAAGCATGCAGCGTATCGGCTTTGAACGGCTAGATGCGCTAATGCCGCTGCTACTGGTTGCCGTTGCCGAAAGTGAATTGCCAGATAACGCTCTTAGTGGCGTCCAGCCGCTGATCGAGTCGGTGCTTAGGCGAACTGCTTACCTTGCGCTACTGCGTGAAAATCCCCAGGCGCTTGAGCACCTGATGAAGCTGTGCTCGGCCAGTCACTGGATTGCAGAGCAACTTGCGCGTTATCCAATACTGCTTGATGAGCTACTAACGCCAGATACGCTTTACACCCCCGCTGATAAATCACGCTTGGCAGACGAGCTACGCCAAACGTTGAGCCGCTTGCCAGAAGATGATGATGAGGCGCAGTTGGAAGCGCTTCGCGTGTTTAAGCATGCGCAGATGCTTCACGTTGCTGCATCGGATATCGCTGGAACACGCCACTTGATGAAGGTGAGCGACTATCTAACGTATATCGCTGAAGTCATTCTGGATGCCGTGCTAGCGATGGCCTGGAAACATGTCACGCGTAAACATGGTGTGCCAGAAGGTCTCAATATACGAGAGCCAGCGTTTTTGATTGTGGGATACGGCAAGCTGGGAGGCATCGAACTTGGTTATGGCTCTGATTTGGACTTGGTGTTCCTTCATGATAGCGACGGGAAAGGCACTACCGATGGTGCCAGGCCCATTGATACGGCGGTCTTTTTTACCCGCCTAGGCCAGCGCATTATCCACCTTTTAACCGCAGTAACGCCTGCTGGCAGCCTTTACGAGGTTGATATGCGCCTTCGTCCTTCAGGCAATGCGGGCCTGTTGGTGACCTCTTTAGATGCCTTTGCGGATTATCAGCGCCAAAACGCATGGACCTGGGAGCACCAAGCGCTGGTGCGCGCGCGCGTTGTTGCCGGTAGTGACGGGCTTGCAGATAAATTTGATGCGATCCGTGGCGAGATGCTGTGTCGCGAGCGTGACCCGCAAGCCTTGAGAGACGATGTTGTCAGCATGCGTCATAAAATGCGTGATCACCTTGGTTCTAAAGGGCAGGGTTCTAAAGGGCCGGGCTTAAAAGGACAGCCAGATAGTGCACAAGGGGAAGTGTTTAGCCTGAAGCACGATGCGGGTGGCATGGTCGATATTGAGTTTCTCTGCCAATACGCAGTGTTATCACTCGCTCATGACACGCCTGCATTAATAACGTATAGCGATAATATCCGCATTTTAGAAACCCTCGCCAAGAGTGGGCATATTTCCGAGTCAGAGGCGGAGCAGCTGCGGGAAGCGTATCTCGCTTATCGTAGCCGTACCCATCGTGCGGCGTTAACCGGTGAAAAAACCGTCGTTGATGCACAGGCGTTCAAAGCCCACCGCGATGTGGTTATCGCACTTTGGCAGCGTTTTCTTGAACCATGATCGGTCATATTCTCGCGACGCTGTTACCCGTGTTCTTAATTGCTGGCTGTGGTGCGGTTTACGGGCGTTACCGAAACCCTGATATTCGCAGCCTTAACACGCTCAATATGGAGCTATTTGTTCCACTGCTGGTATTTGCTGTGCTAGCTGATCGCCAAGCGCCACTGGCAGACTATGCCTGGCTCGCCACTGCGGCGGTGGCCGTCGTGCTAGGGTCTGGTCTTGTGCTTTGGCCGGTTGCTAAGTGGCTGTCGCTAGACACTAAGGTGTTCTTGCCGCCAATGATGTTCAATAACTCTGGCAATATGGGGGTGCCGCTATTGGTACTCGCCTTTGGGCCAGAAGCCCTACCGGCTGCTGTAGTCGTGTTTATTGTTGAAATGCTCCTGCATTTCTCAGTAGGTCTTTACATGTTGGACCCGCGCACGTCACTTTGGCGACTGTTACGAATGCCCATCGTAGCTGCTAGTCTAGCAGGGCTAGTTATAAACGTTGGAAATGTACCGTTGCCGAGCTGGCTGTTAGAAGCAATGCATATGTTAGGAGGAGTCTGTATCCCCCTGATGCTCTTTGCATTAGGTGTTCGATTGCTGGAAATTGATTTTAATGACTGGCGAACGGGGTTGTTGGGAGCGCTCCTCTGCCCGCTTTCTGGCTTAGTGATCGCACTACCACTCATGTGGTTACTACCATTGAATCCGCTACAGACAGCTGTGCTACTGGTGTTTGCTGCACTGCCGCCTGCGGTGCTGAACTACTTAGTGGCAGAGCAGTATAAGCTGGCACCCCAGAAAGTCGCTTCGTTGGTACTTATTGGTAATTTAGGGAGCTTGATTGTTATACCACTGACGTTAGCAGCAGCGTTCGCTTGGATTCAAACGCCGCTTTAATAGCGGCGTTATTCAGTAATTGATCAAGACCGATGGTGATCGTTTTTAACTTCGTAACTACCTTCTATTGCATCGTGCTGGCGCGTAGAGGTATCGCTGTGAGAATAACCGCCACCAATATCCTGAGCGTGGTCAGCGCGCATCTGCTCCATACGTTTTTTCATTTTATGGCGGACAAAGGGCATCATTGCCCAGCCAATAAGCAGAAAGAAAAGTCCGAATACAACACCGACGATCATCAGTGCACCAAACGCTAGCCACGTTAGTAGCAGTTTGATACTGCCCATCAGGCCGGTCGGCTGGGTCTGGGCTGCCCGAGCACGCCACTGATTAGCAGCTTGCCACGCGGCATTACGTTGATCACGATTCATTTGCGGCATGAAAGCCTCCATCGTTCGTATGCGTCCATTGGAACACAGGCTGGGTATCAAGTTCCTGGGCTGGGCTAACATTTCTTGATTAAGGCCTTAAAGAAATTTTATACGAATATGTTAGCTTAAAGGCCATGCCGTTTTATGTTTGGTACAAGGTCTGTGTTTCAAAAAACCTGCATTTATCGGTACATTTTACTCTGTTATACACAATGCTCATTTAACAGGATGGTTATATGGCAAATCATGGCGGTAAGTCGGTATTTGTCGCCTCTGCGGTGATTATATTCGGCTTGGTTGTTATTGGCGCTGCATTCCCAGAAGGCTTTGGTAATGCAGCCCAAACAGCGCTCACCTCAATTACGGAACTGTTCGGCTGGTTCTACTTGTTTTCAGTGTTTGGCTTTGTGGTTTTTCTTGTTGGCTTGGCACTGAGTAAGTATGGGAAAGTGCGCCTTGGTCCTCAAGACAGTACGCCCAGTTACAGTTTTTTCTCGTGGATTAGCATGCTGCTGGCGGCGGGGTTTGGTGTTGGGCTGGTTTTTTATGGTATGGCTGAACCAATGACGCACTATATCTCCCCCCCTTATGGTGACGTGCCTGCTGAAACAGATGCTGCCGCGCGCTATGCAATTCAATACAGCTACTTTAACTGGGGTATCCACCAGTGGGCGGCGTTTTCTGTTGTGGGCTTAATTATTGCCTACTTTCAATTTCGGAAAGGGCAAGCAGGGCTGGTGTCTTCAGTACTCTCTTCAGTGACGGCTAAACATCCCCGGGTTCGCCCTTACGCATCATGGCTGGATATTTTTGCTGTGGTCGCCACCGTTATGGGGGTAGCCACCTCGCTTGGTTTAGGTGTGCTGCAAATGAACGGAGGGCTTAATGCGGTGTTTGGTTTGCCAGAAAATGGCTTTTGGCAGTTTGTCATTCTGTTTGTCATGTTTTGTGCTTATATGGCATCGACATGGTCAGGCTTGGATAAAGGCATTAAGCGGTTATCAAACCTAAACATGATTTTATGTATTGGCTTGATGCTGTACGTATTAATCACAGGCCCTACTATTGCTATTTTAGAGACCATTACTCTGGGTATTGGCGATTACCTGCAAAACTTTATTGGTATGAGCCTACGCATTTCACCCTATAGCGATAATGAATGGGCGAGTAGCTGGACCATTTTTTATTGGGCATGGGTCATTGCATGGTCGCCGTTTGTGGGTACCTTTGTAGCGCGTGTTTCCCGCGGCCGCACGATCAAAGAGTACGTCTTTGGCGTATTGTTTGTGCCACCATTATTAGCCTGTTTGTGGATAGGCGTTTTTGGTGGTGCCGCGCTTAATTTGGAAATGTCGGGTAGCGATGTTGGGTTGGCTGCCGCCACTGAAGCCAATATTACCGTGGCGTTATTCGAAATGTTCGAGCTGATGCCCTTCACCGGTGTTCTATCGGTAGTCGCCATGTTGCTTATCTTTATTTTCCTGGTGACGTCGGCAGATTCTGCTTCCTACATCGTGGCGCAAATGACCGACAATGGCTCCATCAATCCGCCACTTTATAAGCGTATTATTTGGGGTGTATTGATCGCCGCTATTTGTTTAACGTTGATTGTGGCGGGTGGACTTTCTGGCCTGCAGTCAGCGGCGGTGCTTTCAGCATTACCGTTTACCTTTATTTTGTATATGATGATTGTGGTACTGGTTCGTGAGCTGCGTGCTGACCGCAAGGCGATGCTAACGCAGCTGTATCGTCGCCATGGGGAAACACCGGTTGGTGCTGATGCGTTTGAAGCAGAACAGTTAGGCGAGGAAGAGCGCCTACGCCGTGCTCCAAGCGTCGTCAATCGTCGCATTAATAGTTAAATTATTCGCTGATTTATAGGGAATGCACACATGGATAAAGCGTGCTGATGGCCCGGCAAGGACACCACGGCGCCACGCGGAAACAGCCCAAAAGGGACGTTTTTGACCGTTGGCTGGATCGCCTCGTCACTGTTGCTGTTATAACGGCGATGGTGGTGGGTATTGCGGCCGTGGTAGCGCACTGGTTGCTATGAGTCTGAATGCCAAGGAATGCCATAAGCAACCATGATCAGCGTGTCACGCTCGGCTATGCCGAGCGTTTGTTTTTTAAGGCCCGTCTACGGTTAAGCCGCTTTTCTGAATAATTACATATCTTATTATCGTCATGAAAAAGCTGTCGTTAATAGGGTGATGACGCTACTACACACTTTTTTGAGAGAGCCTGCATGCTGCCTGCTAACCCCGCCAAGGTTACTCCCACCTACGCATCGCGACGTGAAATATTTGGTTGGGCAATGTTTGATTTTGCCAACCAGGCTTACACTTTGCTCATCATCACTGTCGTGTTTGGAGAACTTTTTACGACGGTAATCGTAGGCGATAGAGGTGATGGCTTTCGCCTAGCAAATTTTTTATGGAGCCTCGCGTTAGCGTTGAGCTATCTAATGGTCGTATTAACTGCCCCGCTTTGCGGCGCAGTCATGGACTATCGAGCAGAAAAAAAGCGCTTTTTATTAATTAGTTATCTCGCTACTGTGGCGACAACTGTCATGCTTTACTTTGTCGAGCCTGGTTACGTAGTAGCGGGGCTGCTGTTAATTATACTTTCAAACTATGCTTACTCGATGGGCGAGTCGTTTATAGCCGCTTTTTTGCCGGAGTTAGGCCCTCCTAATGCGCTGGGTAAGATTTCTGGGTTTGGTTGGGCGCTTGGCTATATCGGTGGCCTCTTTGCTGCTGGTTTTACGCTGATGGTGCTAGGGGAAGCGACCGCTGATAACTTTGAGCGCATACGTTGGGTAGGTCCTTTTGCCGCTGGCTTTTTCTTAGTAGCGGCGCTTCCCACCTTCCTATGGATGAAAGAGCGAGGTGTGCCTCAACCCCATGGTGTTTCCTATCGACGTATTGCGTTACAGCGTGTTCGCTCAACATTTACTGAGCTACGCTACTTTAAAGACTTAACTGTCTTTTTAGTGTCGCTGTTATTCTCAATGGCAGGTGTCTACATCATTATTGCGTTTGCTTTTATTTATGGCGCTCAGGTGATTGGTTGGGAAGAGAGTGTGCGCAATATTATGTTTATTATTGTTCAAATAACGGCAGCGGCAGGCGCGCTGGGATTTGGATTTTTACAGGATAAATTGGGCGCCAAGCGCACGTATCAAATGACACTAGCGTTATGGGTCATCGCTATTGTATCGATATGGGCGACGCCAGAGCTGACTGATTGGGTTAACAGCCATTACGCCGTGCAGTGGCAAGCGCAACACGTTTTTCTGGTGGTCGGTTGTCTGGCGGGTCTTAGTCTGGGGTCTAGCCAATCAGCTAGCCGGGCGTTGGTAGGCGTATTCTCACCACTGGAAAAGTCTGCTGAATTTTTTGGCTTCTGGGGCCTTGCCAACAAATTGGCAGGCGTGTTCGGCATAGTCATGCTGGGCGTTTTGCAAACGTTAATTGGTTTGCAAGCGTCTATCCTATTATGTGTGGCACTGTTTGTTATCGCGATGTTGATATGCGCTGGCGTTAATGAACAGCGTGGGCGTGATGCTGCACTTGCCTGGGAAAGGAGCGCTTAGCTCGGAGGTGGCGTATGAAAACCCTCGCTACGCAACGAGGTGGTATCGTCATCATGCTACTCTTTTGGGTGTTGTTATTGGCCGCTGGCACATGGCTGTTGGATGGCGGTTTCGAGAAGCTAATGACGCCAAATGTCCATGTGATGTACGTCTCTTCGGATGACGGACCCGTCAATTTAAAGCGCAATCGTGCTGGTCATTTTGAAGCGCCGGGGAAAATTAATGGGAAGCCAGTGACTTTTTTGTTAGATACGGGGGCTACTTATGTTGCAGTACCCGGTAATTTAGCAAGCGAGCTGGGCCTAGAGCCGGGACGCAGTGCTTGGTTTAACACCGCTAATGGTCGCGCAGAGGGTACGCTGACACAGCTAGATGAGGTTGTGTTGGGCAACATACGTATGAATGACGTGCAAGGGTCTATAAGTCCTGGCATGGAAAACGAGACCGTACTACTTGGTATGAGTTTCCTTAATTTATTGGCGATTGAAATACGCGGTGGGGAAATGGTACTGAGCTTACCTACGGAGTGAATGTTACTTGTGTGCATTGAAACGATGTGCTTAGCTAAAAAGTCATGGAAGCAATCCCGCTAAGGAGTAGTTATGGGTATTGAGGTAGGTGGATTATTAGGGCTTATCTGGCTCATCATCGTTGTATGGGCCATTGTGAAAGTTGCTAAGAGTTCAGCCGGTGGGCTGGCAAAACTGTTGTGGATCTTGGCGCTGTTATTTTTCCCGTTAGTTGGGCTGATCGCGTGGTTTCTACTTGGCCCCAAAGGGTAGCGAGCAACACGCTATTTCTAAATAATAAAAAGGCAGGCCACATTGGTGGTCTGCCTTTTTAGTAACCTAGTTATTAGGTTACCTAAGAGTCGTGAAGCGGTTGGTCGCTCGCAAAAGCCGTTTTATTCCCTTGGTGGCGCTTTATAATGCCCAGGAATCGTCAGCTTCTCTCCATTAGGTAGATCGCGCACCTGAGTGGGTACGTAAACACGCTTGATAACACTTTTGGCTTTACTAGTTTCCATAATGTCCTCTTGCTGCCAGATTTTCGACAGTTAGCAAAATCACATTAGCGTTTGGCGGTGTAAGAATCAAGGTGCCTAGCAGGCAAACCATTACCTGGAGTATGGGAAAGAGGTCAGGGGGCAGGCGTTTGAACGGTTTTGAGGTATCCTGGAAGATATTGCAGCCTGCGGTTACATAGGGTGAGCGGGTGATAACACAAACTGCCTAAGCGGAGTGAAGATAAAGGATGGTAGACCACTTGGAACAGCAATTTCAGGCGCTTGGAGCTCAAGACGCCGTAACGCCTGACTATCCAGACCAAGATCACGTGTTGATTATTGAAGATGACCAGCGCTTGGCAGAGCTGACTCGCGAATACCTGGAGGCAAATGGCTTTCAAGTAACGCTAGAGGCAGATGGTGCAAAGGGCGTGGATCGTATTTTAACACTCCAGCCTGACTTGGTGATTTTGGACTTAATGTTGCCGGGCGAGGATGGTTTGGCTATCTGCCGTCGTGTTAGGCCCAACTTTGCTGGTCCTATAATGATGCTAACGGCTCGCACCGATGATCTTGATCAAGTGCTGGGTTTGGAGATGGGGGCGGATGACTATGTACCAAAGCCGGTTCAGCCCCGTGTACTTCTAGCACGCATGCGCGCGCTACTTCGTCGTGCTGATGCGCCAGCACCTGGTGGCGAGATGCGCCTGCGCTTTGAAAATCTCGAGATAGATAACGCCACACGTGAGGCCTGGCTTTCCGGTGAGCGTATTGATCTCACCAGCGCAGAGTTTGATCTATTGTGGCTGTTGGCGAGTAATGCGGGGCGTGTATTAACCCGTGAAGAGATTTTCAATGAGCTACGTGGCATCAAATACGATGGGCAGGATCGTTCGATTGACGTACGGGTGTCGCGTATTCGGCCCAAAGTAGGCGATGACCCTAACCAGCCGCACCGGATTAAAACAGTCCGAAGCAAAGGCTATCTGTTTGTTAAAGACAGCTAATTAAGAGAGGTTAACCGCATGCGGCGAGTGCTGGGCCACGGTTCTTTTTTAAGGTTTTATCTTCTGCTGGGTTTGGCACTATGCGTTGTGTTTTTTATTGCATTGGGCGGGCGTTCTTTTATTGAGCAGGTTCGTCGTGAAGATTATCGTGAACAGCTCGCCGCACTACCTATGTCGTTGATGACGCAGCAGTTAGCGTCAAGTCAGGCGGCCGAAAGAGAAACCATGCTTGCCCGCTTTTCGGAACAGCTGGGTATGCAGCTCTCACTTAAGCGTATCGAGGAGGCAGAGCTTAACTACTTTGAGCAAGCCCGCGTCGAGCGAGGCACGGTATTAGTCGCCGAAGATCCTTGGCAGCTACGACAACGCATACCCGGTGATGAGCAGATGCTAGTAGCAACGTTTGCCGCTTGGAGCGAGCGTCAGTGGCAGGGCAGCATGGTATTGCTCGGAGAGTGGCTAGCTAGCATGCCGCATGAGGCGAGGGCCGATGCCGTTGCTTCATTAGATGCGGGTAGCTGGCCGCTTGTGCTGCTTTCAGCGCTGCCCTCGGACCTCACCTCAGAGCAGCAGTTTCAACTTGCTCAAGGAGGCGTGCTGACGCGACTGGTGTCAGATAAGCTTTCATTGATACTGCTTTACCGGGTGCCTGGCGAGAATCAGTGGTTACAGGCAGGGCCGACTTCTCGCGGTGATACGCTGCCGGTCAATTTGCACCTACCTCTGCTGGTAGGGCTGATGGTGGTGCTTAGCCTGATTATTTACTTAATTATGCGCAGTATTGAAGCGCGTATGGCGCGTTTGGAGCTTGCTGCGACTAGAATCGCCAGCGGGCGCTTAGAAACCCGGGTGAAAGTGGAAAGCGGAGACTTTTTAGGCCGCCTGGGCATGGCATTCAATGGGATGGCGAATCAAGTTCAAAGCTTGCTTAGAGGCCAGCAAGAGATGATCCGCGCAGTCTCTCATGAATTACGCACGCCGGTGGCTCGTATACGGTTTGCGGTGCAAATGGTTGAAGATATGACCGACCAGCCTGCGATTCGCCGTCAGCTTCAGGGTATTGATGCTGATATTTCTGAACTAGATGAATTGGTAGACGAAATCCTCACGTATGCCCGCCTGGGGGGGGAGTCTATTAATGGCGTTGAATTAGAAATGGCGTTGGTTGAGTGTCGGGCAATGGCTGAGCGAGTCATCGACACGCTGTCGCCGTTGCACCAAAGCCTATCGTTAACGCTGGAAGGCAGTGCTGAAATTGAGTTGTACGCCGAACCCCGCTATTTACAACGAGCGCTGCAGAACCTTGTCAGCAATGCCTGTCGCTATGGCAAGTCACAAGTCGTGATTCGTCTATGGGATGAGCCACACCTTGTACGTATTGATATTGAGGATGATGGGCCAGGCATACCACCCGAGGCGCGTAGCGATATCTTCAAGCCATTTGCCAGGCTTGATGATAGCCGCGCACGTAGCTCTGGTGGCTACGGGCTAGGCTTATCCATTGTTCAAAAAATTATGGCAGGCCACGGTGGTAGCGTCACTGTTGATACTAGTCCTACACTGGGCGGCGCGCGCTTTACGCTGCTGATTCCTCGTCGCGAGTCGCCGGCTTGATACCCAACAGCACCGCAAATGACGTTTCTTTAGCAGTGCGCAAAAAATCCTGCATCCAAGGCGCCTCTAAATTTTCTTCCCGTATGGCAGCATAAAGTGTGCTCCAAATGCCGTTCTCGCCCAGTTTCACGGCGCTAACGTAATCCCGCTCTAAATACTCTGTGAGTGCCCAGTTGGGCAGCGCGCACACGCCTCTACCGCTGGCAACGAGCTGCATCATCATGATGGTGAGCTCTGCGGTGCGAATTTCCTTTGGTCGTACATTGGCGGGAGATAAAAATTGGGTAAATACATCCAGCCGGGAGTGCTCGACCGGGTAAGTGATTAGCGTCTCCTCGGCTAACGCTTGTGGCGCGATAAACGGACGGCCAGCAAAAGCATGCTGTCGAGCAACCGCTAGCAGCCCCTCATATCGAAATAGCGGCACGTAATGAACCCCTTCCAGGGGCTGAGGGTCTGCGGTAATCACCAAGTCTAGCTGTTCCCTAGCAAGGGCTGGCAGTGGGTCGAAGTGGTGGCCACTGGGAATATCAATTTCGACCTCTGGCCAATGGTCGCGAAAATAATCCACCGTTGGCATCAGCCATTGAAAACAGCTGTGGCACTCGATAGCCATGTGTAATCGACCCTGCTCGGTGCCTGCTAGGCGAGCTAAGTCGCGCTCAGCTTTACGCACCTCGGGCAAAATCTCATCCGCTAGGGCTAAGAGGCGAAGCCCCGCTCTAGTGAACTCTACTGGACGCGTTTTACGTACAAACAGCGCACTGTCAACGCGACCTTCCAAGTCTTTTAACTGATGGGAAAGGGCCGACTGCGTTAGGTGAACCCGCTCAGCAGCTTCCACTAAAGAACCGGTTTCCCGGAGGGCGAGCAGCGTGCGCAGGTGGCGTAATTCAATCATTGTGAGTGTTTTTCATGTTTGATATTAAAAACTTTAGTTTGATTCATATTTTGGGGGTGAGCAGACTGTGCGAAATCATTCACGTTGAAAGGTTTCATCATGACAGTTTCTCATATTCTCGGCTATCCCCGTATTGGCGCTCAGCGCGAACTTAAAAAAGCCACCGAAGCTTATTGGAAAGGCGACATATCTCGGGAAGAACTTGAAGCAACTGGGCAAGCGCTTAGGCTTTCTCATTGGCAGGCTCAACAAAACGCTGGCCTTGACTTTATTAGTGTTGGCGATTTTGCGTTTTACGACCAAGTACTTAATGTATCCGTCATGCTAGGCGCGGTGCCCGCGCGTTTTAATGCGCAGCACGAAGTTAGCGCAGGCAACGTTGATTTAGATACCGCGTTTCGCATGGCTCGTGGTCGCGCCCCTTGCGGCACACCTGCAGCTGCTTGCGAAATGACCAAGTATTTCGATACCAACTACCATTACCTAGTACCTGAACTGCATGAGGGGCAGACGTTTACGCTTGCGTCTGAACGATTATTTAATGAGGTAGAGGAAGCCTTACAGGCAGGCTTTACGCCTAAAGTGGCGCTGACCGGCCCACTGACTTGGCTATGGCTGGGTAAGATTAAAGGTAGTGATTTTGATCGGCTGAGCCTGCTAGACAATGTATTAAATGTGTATGGCGAAATTCTGGCACGCCTAGCCACCCAAGGTATTGAGTGGGTGCAGCTTGACGAGCCTGCTTTGGTGCAAGATCTGCCGCTGGCTTGGCAGCAGGCGTATGAGCGTGCCTACCACCGCCTCCAATCGGCGCCGTTGAAGCTACTCGTGGCCACTTACTTTGGTGCGCTGGGTGATAACCTTTCGCTAACCACTCGCCTGCCAGTGGCTGGTTTACATATTGATGCTGTCCGAGCGCCGGGTCAGATAGAGAGCGTGATTGATCGATTAAGCCCTCATCAAGTGCTTTCAATTGGCTTAGTGGATGGTCGTAATATTTGGCGTGCTGATTTGGCGGCCCTACGTGAACGTTTACTGCCCTTAAAAGTGCGTTTAGGACAGCGTTTATGGCTGGCGCCCAGCTGTTCGCTGCTGCACGTGCCGGTAGACTTGTCCCAAGAAGCTGAGCTAGATGGCGAGCTGGTAAGCTGGCTAGCATTTGCACGACAAAAGTTGGATGAAGTGGTGACCCTCTCTCGGCTAATTGATAACCGAACAAGGCCCATTGATGAGCAGCGGGTGAGCGACGCAACGCGCGCTCTGGATACGCGTCTGGTATCAACCCGAATTCATCAGCCGGATGTTAACTCACGTCTAGCAGCAATAACGGCTCAAGATAGTCAACGCCAGTCACCTTATGTTGCCCGCGCACTGGCACAGCGTCGAACGCTTGCGTTACCGCTGTTTCCCACCACTACCATTGGTTCTTTTCCGCAAACAGAAGAGATACGCGTTGCCCGCCGGGCATTTAAAGCTGGTGAACTGAGCCAAACGGATTATGAAACCCGTATGCAGGAAGAAATTGGCTACGCCGTAGAACGCCAGGAAGCATTAGGGCTTGATGTGCCTGTTCATGGTGAGGCTGAACGTAATGACATGGTGGAGTACTTTGGAGAACAATTAGAAGGCTTCGCCTTTACTCGCTTCGGCTGGGTGCAAAGTTATGGCTCTCGCTGCGTGAAACCACCGATCATTTTTGGTGATGTTACCCGCCCAGCACCGATGACGGTGAGATGGAGCAAATATGCCCAGTCGCTCACCGACAAGCCCATGAAAGGTATGTTGACAGGGCCTGTGACGATTTTGCAGTGGTCGTTTGTGCGTAATGATCAGTCTCGAGCAATCACCTGCCGCCAGATTGCCCTGGCGCTGCGTGACGAAGTGTTGGATTTGGAAAAAGCCGGTATTCAGGTCATTCAAATTGACGAGCCCGCGCTACGTGAAGGCTTACCTCTGCGCCAGCACGAGTGGCAATCCTATTTAGATTGGGCAGTAGAAAGCTTCCAGCTAAGCGCTGCTGGTGTTAAGGATAGCACCCAGATCCACACTCATATGTGCTATTCGGAGTTTAATGACATCATTGGTGCCATCGCTGCGCTAGACGCGGATGTGATTACTATTGAAACGTCTCGCTCCGATATGGAGTTGCTTGACGCTTTTCAGGATTTTGCATACCCGAACGAAATTGGGCCAGGGGTTTATGATATTCACACGCCCAATATTCCGGATGTTGAATGGATGGTAGCGCTGATGGAAAAAGCGCTAGAGAAAATCCCTGCCGAACGGCTATGGGTGAACCCTGATTGTGGACTGAAAACACGCGGCTGGGCAGAAGTAGAGCCTGCATTGGCTAATATGGTGGAAGCTGCAAATCAACTTCGTCAGCGCTATGGGTAAAACAATAGGAATAAAAAGATAGGGCCATATTAATTGACCGCTCACTAGAGAAGTCAGTGTTGGTACTATCTAACGCAGGCCTCTCTATCTAATTTAGTCCTCTTTATCTAATTTAGTCCCCTCTAGAGTTTTTTTACTTAAGCCTCGCTGTGTAGTGAACTGCCCTTTAATAGCGGGGTGGTTCACTCAGTTAATGCTCAAGGCCTGCGTTCATTGCACAGGACTCAGACTTTTTAGTTTCTCACTCAAAGTGGTAATAAAGGACGTAATACTCAGCCCTTGCTGCAACTACTCGCCACTCTACTTATTAAGCTCTGCTGTTGAATCTTAAAGGTTGACAGTTACATAGAGTTTCGTGTCAGGTTTAAGGACTCAGGGGATTTTATATTATACGATAAAGCATCTATTGCCACCGCTGGCGAGCTAATCGAAAACACGATCGCTTCAAAATAACAAAAGGGAGCATGCGATATGGCTATGTGGGGCTGGAATTTGGAAAGGTTTAGCAAAAATCAAAAGCGATCGATTTTGCTCATACTCATCGGCGGCTATCGGGTTGGCACCAGAAAACAGAAATATCAAGCATCTAAAGAGGTGAGGCAATGATTCTGGCTGCTTTCTGCCGCAGGCTCTCGAAGGGTGGGGTAGGTTGTTCGCTTCTTCCTAGGTTGGCAACCTTTCTGATGCCAATGATGCTTGCGGGGTGCTCTATGCATGCTCATTCGCCAACAATATCTCTGTACGGATCGTTCTTCCCAGTCTGGCTGATTGCAGCCCTGCTCGGTGTTATATGCTCGGTCATACTGCGGCTGCTGTTCATTCGAGTTGGGCTGCACGAGCACCTACCGATGTCGCCGTTGACCTATCTCAGCGCAGCAATTTTTAGCGGCATCATGATCTGGGCGCTCTGGACGGGAGTACTGACAATATGAGTAACCAGAACGATAAAAATAACCAGAACGATAAACATAACCAGAACGATATGAATAACCCGAAAGGCATATCGGCTCAACGCGAACCGGGTATGCGCATCTTTGCCGCGCGGGTGATTGGCTTCGCGCTGATTGCTAGCGCCATTGCTGCTATCGTCTTCGCGGCCATGCAGCGTGGCACCAACTTGCGTACTGACCATGCTGCGGTGAGTGCCACCATCGTGCCAATATCGACCAACGTGCCGGGGCCTATCGCAGAGGTGTTTGTTGAGGACAATGTCTTCGTGGATGCTGGAGACTTACTGTTTCGTATTGATCCAGAGCCTTACGAGCTTCGTGTGGAACAGGCGCGTGCGATGCTACGCACTGCCGAAGCCGAACTCGAGACGGGTGGTCGCTTGCTCTCTGTCCAGCAGACCAATGCTGAGATTGCTAGTCGCCAGATTGATCGCGCCCGCAATCACGTTGAACTCACCCGTCAGTCGCTTCAACGACTTGAAAACCTACTACCGCGTGGCATGGTGACCGCCCAGCAAGTTGACACTGCGCGCACGGTTCACGGGGATGCTTTGATTTCGCTCGATGAGTCATTAAGCCAGCAACTGGCGGCGCAAACGATGATTGGGACCCTCGATGCCCCTGAGTCCCAAGTGGATCTAGCGCGAACCAATCTGGCGCTGGCCGAACGCGAATTACGAAGGACCGATGTGCGCGCCCCTATCTCGGGCCGCATCACTGGGCTTGACCTCGGTGTCGGTACGTATGTGGTGACCGGTGTTTCGCTGTTTTCGCTCATCGATACCGAAGATTGGGTGGTCACGGCCCTGTTTCGTGAAACCGAATTACCACGAATCCGAGCCGGTGCGCCCGTCGATGTCTTTGTAATGTCGGCGCCGACGCAGCGGCTAAGTGGTCGTGTTCAAAGCCTTGGCTACGGGGTTCGAACCACTGATACTATCAGTGTTCTCGGGCTACCGATCATCGACAGCTCAGTAGACTGGGTTCGGGTCGCGCAGCGCTTCCCTGTGACCATCCGTCTCGAAGAACCACCCGAAGAGCTTATGCGCGTTGGTGCCTCCGCTTCCGTCATCATCCACTCGGCCGAAGAGCATGAGTAGCCACGCCGAGACGTCGTCGAAAAGCATGTTGCGGGCAGTTATCGACGACCTACGCCCCTATGATGGGCGTTTGGAGATGACGCTGCACATTGCTTTGCTGTGCGGACTGACAGCGGTTGTTGCAATGGCCCTGCAGGTGCCATTGGCGTTGCTTTCCTGCTATCTGATTTTCCTGATGTATCGAGACAATGCGGGCGAGAACATCGGTATTGGCGTCGGCCTGATCCTTGCAGCGACCGTCATTATTGCTTTGAGCATCCTGCTTATGATGTTCGTTGCCGATGCGCCAGCATTGCGGTTAGCGATGATGGGGGCGGTAACTTTCGGCTTTATGTGGCTGGCTCGGGCTAGCAAGCTGGGTGAACCCGCCGGCCTACTGGGGTTCATTATCGTATTTATCCTGACATTCTACGACTACATCTCTATGCCAGAATTGGTGCTGCGTGGCTTGGCCTGGGTATGGATGGTGGTCTTCGTGCCGATGGTACTGCTGGTGGCGCTTAACGTGTTTGTTGGCCGCAGCCCACTGCAATTGGTGCGTGAGCGGGTGCGCGAACGGCTACTCGAGACGGCGCGCCTCTCTGAAGGAGGGAATCCTACCCCGACTGACCGATTGCTACGAGAAGGCAACGAAGTGGCGGAAAAGCATGCTGGTATGGCACGCCTGCTTGCGCTGGTGTCGAAAGAGGAACACGACAGGCTCGTCGCGGAGCTAGCGGCGAGCTTCAATTTGCTCGCTACAGCCCAAGCGGCGACTGCCGCAGGCCGACCCGAGCCCGAACTGGCTCCCTTGCTGCGCCGGTTGGCTGAAGAGGGCTCGTTGCCGCCCCTGCCTGAGGGTGGTGGTTTAATTGCCAATGCCGTACGTACCTTCGTTGCCGCCCAAAATGTCGCTACTGTAACTGTACCCACATCATCTGAGGCTAAGGGTGGATTTTTGAAACCAGATGCTTTCAAGAATCCTATTTATACCCAGTTTGCGCTCAAGGTGTTGCTTGCTGTCTTTCTAACCTATGCCTTGTACACCAGCATCGGGTTGTTTGAGATCCACACGGCGATGGTCACCTGTTTTGTGGTAGCGCTGGGAACCTCCGGCGAAACGTTCCATAAGAGCATCTTGCGTATCATTGGCTGCCTGATTGGGGCGGCGATGGGAGCCTTCGCCGTTGTCTTCGTGATGCCGCACTTGGATGATCCGGGACACCTTTTTTTGCTCATCGCCACGGGCAGCCTGATCGCGGGTTGGGTAGCGACGGGGTCGTACCGAGTGCAGTATGCTGGCTTTCAGATGGCACTCGCCTTTTTCATCTGCGTGCTACCCGGATCACCACTGGACTTTGGACCGAACTACAATCTCTCAGACGCGGGCTATCGCGTACTTGGTATTCTCGTGGGCATCGGCATCATGGGGTTGGTGTTCTCGTTGGTCTGGCCGGAGAGTGCAAAAGATACCCGTGATAGCGAGGTCGACGCCGCGCTTGTGGTAATGGCCGAGGTACTACGCGGCGAGGATCGTCTTGATGACATGTACCGCCATATTGGTGCTGCTCACCATGCTCAGGAAGTTATGCGATTCGAGTGGGCTGCGCCAATTGCCAAGGAACAGGGCGAGGGTGCTCGGCGACTTGCGGCAACCGATGAATTGGCACGACTATTGCCATTAATTAGCGTGAAGAATGCAGCTCCACTCGCGGCCGCTTTAGAGGCAACCACTGAACACACGTCGGCAGTTTTAGATGTAAATGATGCAGGTGACAACATCTACAAACGCGCACGAGTTCTGGTAGGGATACTGACAGGGGAGAGGGAAAGTGAATGAGAGTTGAACTTCATCGAATAGTGCTTGCCGCGATCTGTGCTGCGACAGCGGGCTGCGCACAGCATCCACCCCATGCAACATCACCCGACGCCTCGACACCCCTGGGGTTGGCGCAAACGGCAACCGGTGCCATGGATTTTTCTCTACCCGCCGATCTATCGCAGGCAGATGATCAGGTCTCCACCCTCGTCAGTCAGCAGCTCACGGATGATCTGTCTGTCGCTATCGACTCGGAGCGAATTTACACCCTACCGGAGCTGATCGACATCGCTCAGCGCACCAAGCCTTCTACCCGCGCTGCTTGGCTGCGTGCCCGTGAAGCGGCTCTTGCCGTGAATGTTGTCGAGGCCTCCTATTTGCCACAATTGTCAGCCAATGTGCTAGCGGGTTACGAAACGGTATCACGTCCCGAACAGGCAATTCCGGAGCTTGGAATCGGAACAGGGCGTCTGACAGCGACAGGCTATCAAGTGATACCTAACCTTACCGTAGAATGGCTGCTGTTCGACTTCGGTGCGCGAGACGCTGCTATGGAGATTGCTGAGCAGGTAGCCATCGGTGGCAATATCGCTTTCCACGGCGCCCACCAAAGGGTCATTTTCGAAGTCAGCGAAGCCTATTTTCAATACTCAGCAGCACGTGCGGAAACACGCATCGACCGAGAGCGGGTGGAGGACGCCCGAACTTTGCGCAGAGTTGCTGAAGGCAGACTTCGCGAAGGCTTGGCTATCAGGGCTGAAGTCGCCCAGGCACGACAGATCGAGGCTCGAGCCCAGTTCGATCTGACGCTGGCCGAAAGTCGAGAGGAAAACACACGGACGGCGTTGATGCACGCCATGGGCCTCTCACCGGCAACCACAATAGGGGTAGCGGAGCTCTCAGATAGGCAACTGCCGGAAGAGGTGCCTATGCCGCTCGACGAGTTGATCGAGAAATCACTGGCTCAGCGGCCCGATATTCAGGCAGCGTTGGCTCGAGTCCGAGCAGCCCGTTCAGAAGTGAACCTAGTGGCAGCGTCATCTATGCCCAAGATCGCAGCGGTGGCTGAAGTTGGGCGAGCAATTGGAGGGGTGAGCCTCAGTGATAGTCGCTTCGGCGGGAGTGGCTCAATGAATAGGACGCTTGACGAGGCCGTAGCTGGCGTTGTTTTCACCATGCCCCTTTTCGACGGCGGACTACGCCAGACTCAGAAGCGGCAGGCCCGTATGCAGGCTGAAGCTGCTGAACAGGATCTTCTTGAGATCCGCAATTTGGCTGCACAGGAGATCGTTGAAGCCTACAGTCTGCTGCACAGCAGCCTAGCTGCCTACACGGCCTCCGGTCCACTGCTTGAGGCCGGGCGAGAAACCTATGAAACTGCGCTTGGACTTTACGAAAATGGCCTCGCGTCGCTGTCTGAAGTCAGTCAGTCAAAAATCGGTCTAAACGATGTCCGTTTGATCCATGAGCAAGCCTTTGCCGACACTTTCGCTGCCGCGACAGCTCTTGCCTTTGCGACCGGCCGTCTCACCAACAGCGATGTGCCGACCCGATTGTGATGTGAATCAAATGCAGCGCTGAGCGCAGTGAGAACGGTAGAGTCGCTGATGCCATCCATTATAAGAGTGCTTCCTCATGCTGATACGGCAGGGCAATCATGGCTAACCGTCCTCAACCCTCCTTTCTACTCAGCTAGCTTTTTGATGCGTAGGCATAGAGCAGTGTTTCCTGAGCGCTGATCGCGTCGCCATTGCCGGGATCCTGAAGGTGATAGCTACCGTCGCTTTTTAGTAACCAGCTTTGGCAGTTATCGACGAGGTAGGTCTCCAAATCTTTACGTACCCGCGTGGCAAGCTTTTTATCCAGTAGCGGGAAGCAGGTTTCTACGCGGTGGAACATATTGCGTGACATAAAATCAGCGCTTGAACACCATGTTTCAGGTTTGCCGTCATTGTGAAAATGGAAAACGCGGGTATGTTCTAAAAAACGCCCAATAATCGACCGGACACGGATATTTTCCGACACCCCTTCTATACCGGGTTTCAAACAGCACATGCCACGAATAATCAAATCGCACTCAACGCCTGCTTGCGAAGCGCGATAAAGTGCTTTGATTAGCTTGGGCTCTGTTAGCGAATTGCACTTAATAATAATGTGGCCACGTTTACCTTTAAGTGCTACCTGAGCTTCACGGTCAATCATTTCGACTAAGCGCTCGTGAAGCGTAAAAGGGGCGTGGAGCAGCGTATCAATCTTGCGAGCACGGCCCATGCCGGAAAGCTGCTGAAATACCTTATGCACGTCGGCGCAAAGCGCTTTATTGGCAGTCAGGAGGCTGTAATCGGTATACAGCTTTGCAGTTTTAGAGTGGTAGTTGCCAGTGCCTAAATGTGCGTAGTGGCGAAGCTCGCCTTTTTCACGCCGCACGATATGCAACATTTTGGCGTGGGTTTTATACGCCATGATGCCATAAATAACGATAGCGCCAGCTTCTTGCAAGCGTGATGCCAGTTGCAGGTTGTCGGCTTCATCAAAACGCGCCCGCAGCTCGATAACAACGGTAACTTCTTTGCCTTGACTGGCGGCATCGACCAAGGCACTCACTATCGTTGAGTCTGCGCCAGTACGGTAAAGCGTCTGCTTGATTGCTAGTACGTCCGGGTCGCGGGCAGCCTCGCGTAGTAGGTCTTCAATTGGTGAAAAAGACTGGAATGGGTGATGAAGCAGAATATCGCTTTTGGCAATAGCGCTAAATAGGCTGCCACCCTTCAATGCTTTTGGCACGCTAGGCGAATAGGGGCGATAGAGCAGTTCCGGTCGGTCAACATCACCGAGTACAGCCATCATGCGGGTCAAATTTACTGGCCCTTGAACACGGTATAAATCGCTGCTTTCTAGCTCAAATTGGCGCAGCAAGAAACTTATTAAGTCATCTGGACAGTTGTCTGCTACCTCTAGCCGTACGCCGCTGCCATAACGGCGGGCCAATAGCTCGCCTCGTAGTGCTGAGGCCAAGTCTGAGACCTCTTCTGGATCGACGGTCATATCGGCATTGCGGGTCAGACGGAACTGATAACAACCGCGCACACGCATGCCGGGGAAAAGTTCTTCTGCATGAGCATGAATCATCGATGACAAGAAAATATACTCAGAGAAACCTTCTGCACACAGTGCTTTAGGCAGTGCCATCAAGCGAGGCAGTGAGCGAGGCGCTGGAAGTATTGCCATGCCACCGGCGCGGCCAAAAGCGTCCTTTCCTTCTAGTTCAACAATGAAATTGAGGCTTTTATTAACCAAACGTGGGAACGGGTGGGAAGGGTCTAAGCCAATGGGGCTAATGACCGGCATGATCTCATTATCAAAGAAATCTTTAACCCAGGCTTTTTGCTCGTCGGTCCATTGATCGCGACGACGAAAGCGTAGCCCTTGAGCTTCCAACGCGGGCAGCAGTGTTTCGTTCAATATTTGATATTGACGGGTTATTTGCTGATGCGCGATATCCGAGATTTCTGCCAGTACGGCTTTGGGTAAGCGGCCGTCGGCAGCGGAGGTATCGTCACCTAACGCCATTTGGTGTTTAAGCCCGGCGACTCTGATTTCGAAAAACTCATCCATGTTGGATGAAAATATCAGCAGAAACATCAGCCGGTTGAGTAGTGGATGCGCATCATCCAGGGCCTGTTCAAGCACCCGGATATTGAATTGCAAATGAGAAAGCTCGCGATTGAAGTAAAGCTGCGGGTCGTCAAGATCCGCTTCCAAGTGAGACTCTTTCGCGTGAACTCCGGTGGGGGTACGATTGATACGCAATGGCAAAGCCTCTCCCTCGCCACTTACCGTCTCGTTTGCAGCGTTTGTTGACTCGCTAGAAAATGCTGACGTGGAATCTGCTGATTGATCGTCCATGGCTGCCCCCGGTGGTGGTTCATACTCATCATAGCGTGATAGCTCATGTTAATAACTATCGTTAATAACTATTGTTAATAGGAGTATGCCGGGAAAAGATGACAAACAAGTGTCACCGGTTTGTCATCTTATTAGGTTTGACCCCTGAAACTAACGCTGTAGCAAGCGTGCTGCTTCTAACGCGAAATAGGTCAAAATCCCATCGGCACCTGCTCGCTTGAAGCACATGAGTGACTCAAGAATGACGGGTTCGGCCTCAAGCCAGCCGTTGTCAAAAGCGGCGCGATGCATGGCGTACTCACCGCTGACTTGGTAAGCGAACGTCGGTACTTGAAGCTCGCTTTTTACACGGCGTACGATATCTAAGTAAGGCATGCCGGGTTTTACCATCACCATATCAGCGCCTTCGGCGATATCCATAGCCACTTCATGCAGCGCTTCATCACTATTGGCAGGATCCATTTGATAGGTGCGTTTGTCTGCTTTGCCAAGATTAGCGGCAGAGCCGACCGCATCACGGAAAGGGCCGTAATAGTTAGAGGCGTACTTAGCGCTATACGCCATAATACGCACATTATGCAGGTGTTCTTGCTCTAACACTTGGCGGATGGCGCCGATGCGGCCATCCATCATATCGGAAGGCGCCACGACATCGGCACCTGCCTCGGCGTGGGAGAGCGCCTGTTTAAGTAGCGTATCTACTGTGCGGTCATTCTGCACATAGCCGTGTTGATCGAGAATGCCGTCCTGACCATGACTAGTATAGGGGTCAAGGGCGACATCGGTAATAATGCCAAGCTCAGGTAGCGCTTCTTTTAGCGCCCGTACGCTGCGCTGGACAAGGCCGCTCGCGTTATAAGCCTCCTCTGCTAACTCGCTTTTTTGCTCTGCACCGATAACAGGGAAGAGAGCCAGGGCAGGAATGCCCAGCGCGTAGGCCTCGCGGGCCTGCTCAATTAGCAGGTCAATCGAAAGACGCTCGACACCGGGCATTGAGGCAACCGCTTCGCGTTGATTTTCGCCTTCCAGCACAAAGACCGGCAAAATCAAGTCGCTGGGCGTTAGCGTCGACTCCTGCATTAAGCGACGGGAGAAATCGTCGCGACGCATACGGCGAAGACGGGTAGCAGGGAAATGGCGGGGAGCAGAGGTGTTCAACGGCTTTCTCCAAACAATCGCATAGACAATCGCATAGTGGGTGCCCTAAAAGGCTTAACGTGAGTATATCAGTCCTGCACTGCAGCGAAAGCGGGCTTGTGATAGCTGGCTTGTAGTGGCTTTATAGACTGACTAAAGTGAGTCACTCAGCGACGCTAAGTGGCGACGATTTAACAGCGATAATAAGCGCTACGATAAGGAGATAAGCATGACCAAACAGGTAGCAATCGTATTAGCAGGCTGCGGCGTTTTTGATGGGTCTGAAATCTATGAAACAACGCTAACGCTGCTGCGCCTAGATCAATTGGGGATTGGCTATCGCTGCTTTGCGCCAGATGTCGCTCAGCACCATGTAATTAATCACTTAACTCAAGAGCCTGTCGAGGGGGAGCAGCGAAATGTGCTGCAGGAATCGGCGCGCCTTGCTCGGGGTGATATTAGCCCGATTACTGAGCTAGATGCTGACGACTTTGATGCAGTCATTGTTCCTGGTGGGTTTGGTGTCGCTAAAAACCTGTCTGATTTTGCCGACCAGGGTGACAACATGCAGGTACTTGAGAGCGTAAAAGAAGCACTGATAGGTTTTAAAGAAGAGGCAAAGCCTATTGGTCTGATGTGTATTGCTCCTGTCTTGGTCCCGCGCCTGCTTGGTGAAGGTGTGGCCGTGACGATTGGTCATGATCCAGGTGTTTCTGGCGCCATTAGCGCGATGGGTGGCCTGCATCGCAGCTGCGGCGTAGAAGAGATTGTGGTGGATCATGAACATCGGGTGGTAACGACGCCTGCTTACATGTTGGCGACCCGTATCAGCGAGGCCGCGACAGGTATCTTTAAGTTGGTAGACCGCATTGATGAAATGATGGGCTAGCGCTTACGAAGTAACCGGCTATTCGTATGAAGGGCAAAAAGCCTCTTGTATGAAGAGCAAAAAGCCTCTGTCATTTTTGAATGGCAGAGGCTTTTTTGGGCAGTGTACCGCCTTTAATAGCGCTTTTAGGTCTCTTGTTCCTCAGCATCATCCGCCTTTGCTTTACGGCGTACCAATCGGCCAAACAGTAGGCCCACTTCATAAAGTAGATACATCGGTATCGCTAACAGGCTTTGAGAAATAATGTCGGGAGGAGTAAGCAGCATGCCCACCACAAAGCAGCCTAAAATAATGTAGGGGCGCTTTTTAGAAAGGCTTTCGACCGTGGTCGCGCCAGATAATATCAATAGAAATGTCGCGATGGGGATTTCAAACGCAACACCAAAGGCGAAAAATAGCTTCAGTACAAAGTTTAGATACTGGTTAATATCGGTCATTACTGCCACGTTCTCCGGCCCAGTCTGGGTGAAAAACTCAAATAGCAGCGGAAAAACTACGTAATAAGCGAAGGCCGCCCCTGCGTAAAATAGCGCTATGCTGGAGACCAGAATGGGGATCGCCAGTGCCTTTTCGTTATCGTAAAGCCCAGGTGCTACAAACGCCCATGCTTGGTGTAGCACGAAGGGGATAGCGATAAAGACGGCGACTACCAGGGTTAGTTTGAAAGGAGCCAGGAAAGGTGAGGCCACTTCGGTGGCGATCATCTGTGAGCCTTCTGGCAACAGTGCCATTAATGGCTCAGCCACAAAGCTGTAGATATCATTGGCAAAGGCGTAAAGGCCAAGAAACACGACTAATATAACCACGACCGCTTTCATCAGCCGCGAGCGTAGTTCAATCAGGTGCTCAATAAGAGGCGCTTGGCCTTGGTCTTTACGTGGCTCCTGGGAATCGCCAGACATGCTCATTGGTGATTACTATCCTTTGTAAGATCCGCCTTTGTAAGATCCGCCTTTTTAATATCGGCATTTTCCATATTCGGCTGCTTAGCATTTGCCTTGCTAGACTCACTTTTGCCGTTAGGATTCACCGCACGCAGCTCATCGGTAGCACGTTGATGAGGCGCAGGGGAAGAGGCTGTTGGCGTGTCTTCGCGTACTGTTTGCAAGGCATCATCTAACCGGGCGCTAGCGTTGGCAACCCGCTGCTCGGTCTCGTTTTGGGTGGCCGATGTAGAAGCGTTTGAAGAGCTGGAAGAAGAGGGGGCGTCGGCAATGCTCTCAACATCCTGCTTGGCTTTTTTGAGGCTATCATCGAGCTTTTTCTGTTGCTCGTTGAGCTTTTGACGCAACTCCTCTGCTTCCAACTGAGCGCTGATTTCGCGCTGCATACCGGATACCGTACGCTTAATTTTGCCAATCCACATACCTGCTGTGCGAGCAGCTTTAGGCAGGCGCTCTGGGCCAAGCACCAGAAGCCCAACGATACCAATCAGCATCAGTTCAAGAAAGCCGATATCCAGCATGGGTTATTTGCGCTCTTCGTTACGTTCTGTGGGGCGTTCTTCGGCGGCACGCTTCTCTTCTGCTTGTACATCATAAGTATTGCCAGCCTCATCGTGGCTTACTTTCGCCTGAGGTTGGTCAGCATCTTTTTTGTCGCCGTCTTTCTCTTCTTCGTTAATGGCCTTCTTAAAGCCTTTGACTGCACCGCCTAAATCGGTGCCCACATTACGCAGTTTCTTGGTGCCGAAAATTAGGATGATAATGCCCAGAACAATCAGCAACTGCCAAATACTGATACCACCTAACATATGCATTTCCTCATCAGTGCAGGTTAACGTTGTGTGCGGGACGCTTTTTCGTCATGACCAGAAATACCAAATCGCTGTGCTAGCTCATCCAAAACGCGCTGATGATCCAGTTCAAGGTGCGACAGCATTACCAAACTATGAAACCACAGGTCGGCGGTTTCAGCGATTAGCGCTTGATGCGCTTGCTCGCCACCATGCTCGGCATCTTTGGCAGCCAAAATGGTTTCGGTCGCCTCTTCGCCGACTTTTTCGAGTATCTTGTTCAAACCCTTATGATGCAAGGAGGCAACATAAGAATCTTCTGCACAAGCATGTCGACGCTGCTTTAAGACCTCAGCGAGTGCATCTAGCACTTGCGTCGTCTGGGTAGAATCAGTCATAGGCATCCTTTTATCAATCATCACAGCGCTTTCGCCAAAGGCCAGTGTATTCGTCAAAGGCTACACTGAGGCGCTTTATCTTACTGCTGAGCTGTTTCATTGCCATAGTAGCAATAGCAAGCCAACACCCGCAGCGGCTAAAACAGGCCATTCTTGAGCCGATGCCCAGCTGCTCAGCGGATGCCAAGCTAGGGCAACAGCCAGCAAGATAAGACCGATACGCAGCCGATAATGACGCTTATGCTGGCGTGTCAGTTGCTGCTGAACATCGCTAATCGAGGTCACTTGCTGATGACGCTGGCGGTGTTCATGTTCCATTCGACTCAGCGCCTGATGCGCTAGCACGGGTAGCTCAGGCAATTGATGAGAAAGTTCTGGCGCTTGACGTTTGAACGACTCCCAAAGACCGCCGATACCAGCGCGCTGTTTCATCCACTTTTCTAGATATGGTTTCGCCGTGCTCCACAGATCCAGGTCAGGGTAAAGCTGACGACCCAGCCCTTCGATGTTAAGTAACGTTTTTTGCAACAATACTAGCTGTGGCTGTACTTCCATATTAAAGCGTCGCGCCGTTTGAAACAGTCCTAACAGCACCTGCCCAAACGAAATATCTTTTAGCGGCTTTTCAAGAATGGGCTCGCATACGGTACGAATAGCGGCTGCGAACTCGTTAGCGCGTGTGTTTTCGCCCACCCATCCGGACTCAATATGTAATGCCGCCACTTCGTAATAATCTTGATGAAAAAAGGCCAGTAAGTTGCGCGCAAGGTAGTCTTGATCTTCTCTGGTAAGGCTCCCTACGATACCGCAGTCGATGGCGATATACTGAGGATCTTCAGGATCATCGCAGTTAACAAAGATATTGCCGGGATGCATATCGGCATGGAAGAAATTATCTCGGAAGACCTGGGTGAAGAAGATTTCTACGCCGCGTTCAGCCAGCTTCTTAAGGTTGGTTCCACGCGCAATAAGGGTGTCTAAATCAGCCACGGGGACACCGCGAATGCGCTCTTGAACCATGACATGGCGGCGGGTGTAGGGCCAATAAATTGTCGGTACAAACAGCAGCGGTGATTCTTTGAAGTTACGCTTAAGTTGCGACGTGTTTGCCGCTTCTTTGTAGAGGTCTAGTTCGTCAAATAAGGTGGCTTCGTAATCACGAATCACTTCTACGGGGCGTAAGCGTTTGGCGTCAGGCACTTTACCCAGCAACTTAGCGATTTGATACATTAGCGCCATATCCTGGCGCATAATGCGGTCGATGCCGGGGCGAATAATTTTGACGACGACATCTTCACCGCTATGCAGCGTTGCCGCATGCACCTGGGCAATCGATGCAGAAGCGAGAGGGGTTCGGTCAAAGGCGGCGAATGCTTCAACCAGCGACATTTCAAGCTCTTTTTCGACCCGTGCGGCAGCTAATTCGCCAGGGAAAGGAGGCACTTGGTCTTGCAGCCGTTTTAATTCATCGGCGATATCTTCGGGCAATAGATCTCGACGGGTTGAGAGCATTTGGCCAAATTTAATAAAAATCGGCCCAAGCGCTTCCAAAGCTAGGCGCAATCGCTCGCCGCGACTGCGTTGCCCAACGGGAAATAGCTTTAGAGGCGAAAGCGTCATTAAGATACGCAGCCAGAACGGTAGCCGCTCAATGGGTATCAACGTATCTAAACGATGGCGAGCCACTATCCAAGAAATCTTCAATAACCGCAGGCTCATCAGTGCGGCTCCTCAGGGTGCAACTGCTCGGTCGGCGTGGCTGTTAACTGTGTCAAACGCTTATGCAAGCGATTGAGCCTGGCTTCCAAGCGGTCGGTCGCGATCTCAAGTTCGGTCAAATGATCTCGGAGCACATCGCGCTGTTGGCGGCCGGGGAGTATGCGGGCTTCTTCAAATACGTATTCAGAAACGTCCTGCAGCAGCTCGTCTTTCGCTCTTAGCCCCCAGCGCGCGGCGCGTCGAATACCTTCGGCCAGTGAGTGGGCGGGCATATCGCCCAGCCAGCGAGCTAGCTCGCCTTCCCAGTCGATATCCAGATCAAAGAGCAGGTCACGGGTGGCTTCCAGCAGGTGGATGCGACCACGCACAGAAAGTTTGCCATCAAACATCAATCGCTCAATGGAGGCGCCACTTAACCACTCAGAGAGTGTTTCAGGAGTGAGCTCGACGATGGCGTCGACGTCAGTTTCGTCTAAATCATCGCCACGCAGCAGATCAATGCCCGCATGGTGGTAGTGCAGCACCAGCTGAAGGTGAGGCTTTTCGAGCCTTACCAGTAATCGACTACCCGCTAACGCCGACAAGCGCGCAGGCGAAGCCGGATCGTGGGCAAGCAAGGCATTCAACGTGCGTTCACATCCGGCCAGCAACAGGGTCGGGGTGACTAGCATGCTGACCTCATTGTCGGTGAGTTCATAATTTAATGCCGCGGTGAAGGGCAACGATACCGCCGGTTAGGTTGGTATATTCAACCCGATCCAGTCCAGCAGCTTCCATCATGCCTTTCAGGGTTTCCTGGTCGGGATGCATGCGAATAGATTCGGCGAGGTAGCGATAACTCTCACCGTCTCCGGCCACTAGCTCGCCCATTTTCGGCAGAAGGCGGAAGGAGTATTCATCGTATGCTTTTGACAGCAAAGCATTATTTGGCTTTGAAAACTCAAGTACTAGTAACCGTCCGCCGGGCTTGAGCACGCGTGTCATGGAGCGCAGCGCAGCGTCCTTGTCGGTAACGTTGCGCAGTCCGAAAGCAATCGTAATGCAGTCAAAACTGTTATCGGGAAACGGCAGGCACTCGGCATTGGCTTGTACATACTCAACGTTGCCACCGACGCCATTGTCCATCAGTTTGTCGCGGCCAACGTTGAGCATGGAGGCATTAATGTCGGCCAACACCACTTTTCCGCGCGGGCCGACCAGACGGGAAAATTTGAGCGTTAAATCGCCAGTGCCGCCAGCAATATCCAGCACATGATGGCCGGGGCGAACGCCTGCGCGCTCAATAGCGAGGCGTTTCCAGACGCGATGGATACCCATAGACATCAAGTCGTTCATGATGTCATAGCGCGCAGCTACCGAATGAAAGACACCGGCAACACGAGACGCTTTTTCGTCAACTGCAACTTCCTGATAACCAAAATGGGTAGTGCGTTTTTCAGTGGGGCTCATGGGGCTCTAGCTCCCGAGTTCGAGGCGGTAATAGTCGACCAAAAGGTCGTCGCAATAAATGGTTAGCGACATTGTAGCCTTCTCACCCCCAACTTGTCTGCGCTTCAACTGGGGTGAAGCGTCACAGCTGCTTGAATTGGATGCTGGCTGGCTCGCGGGAAGCCCCGGCCTCTTCGAGGCGTTGCAGGTAGTTTTGCCAATAAACTGTTTGGTGCTGAGCTAAGTCGTAAAGATAGTTCCAGCTGTAAAGGCCGCTGTCGTGGCCGTCGTCAAAATGCAATTTCAGGGCGTAATTGCCGGCTTGGGTAATGTTTTGCAGGCCGACATCTTTTTTACCCACTTGCAGTACAGCCGTGTCGCCGCCGTGGCCACGCACTTCGGCTGAAGGGGAATAGACCCGTAAAAATTCGACAGGCAGACGAAAGTTTTCGCCATTAGCGTAGCCAAGTTCTAGCTCGCGAGCCTGTTTATGGTAGTGAACCCGCGTTGGGGTGGGGGCATTCGTAGAAATAGGGGCGTTCATTGATGACGTCACCTTTTACGATATTGAGCTAAAACGGGTTGACCGACTATTTACGCTCTAGCAAATGCGTGAAGGTAAGTGCCGCGGCTAACGTCTGATCGACAGTACGTTGATCAAGCACGAGCAACAGGGATGCTGTTCTCGTGCGTAACGTTAGACGCAGCGAAGCCTGGACAGCAGCATTTGCGTGCGTAAAAAGCGGGCAAGCTGCTGCGGACTATACCGATATAAGCACGTTTACAAAATATAGCGCGATAGGTCTTCGTCTACTGCTAGCTCACCCAGTTGGGCATTGACGTAATCGGCATCGATAACCAGAGGGCTATCCATATCGCCGCCTTTAAATGAGGCTTCTTCGAGCAGTCGTTCCAGCACTGTATGCAGGCGGCGAGCGCCAATATTCTCGGTGCCTTCGTTCACCTGCCAGGAAATCTCGGCAATACGTTCGATACCGTCTGGAGTGAACTCGATATCCAGCCCTTCGGTAGCCAGTAACGCTTGATACTGCTTGGTGAGTGAGGCGGATGGCTCGGTTAGAATCCGCTGGAAATCGCCAGGTGTCAGCGCATCCAGTTCAACACGGATCGGCAATCGTCCTTGCAGCTCTGGAATAAGATCTGAGGGACGTGATAGGTGGAAGGCACCTGAAGCAATAAACAGGATATGGTCGGTTTTGACCATGCCGTATTTGGTTGAAACGGTAGAGCCTTCGATTAACGGCAGCAGGTCACGCTGAACGCCTTCACGGGAGACTTCTCCACCGCTAGACTGGCCGCTACCCTTGGCAACTTTGTCGATCTCATCCAAGAAGACAATTCCGTGTTGCTCGACGGCTTCGACGGCACGAGCTTTGATCTCTTCTTCATTAACCAGTTTGCCCGCTTCTTCATCGCGCAGCAGAACCAGTGCTTCTTTCACCGTTACACGGCGCTGTTCACGTTTTTGCTGGCCCATGTTGGAGAATAGGCTCTGCAGCTGGTTGGTCATCTCCTCCATGCCTGGCGGCGTCATTATGTCGATGCCTTGCCCATGGGAAGAGATTTCGATATCGATCTCTTTATCATCCAGTTGACCTTCCCGAAGTTTTTTGCGGAAGGTTTGACGCGTACCGTTATCTTCCCGAGGCTTATCTTCCTGGCCACGGGGAGGGGGCAAAAGTGCATCTAGAACGCGGTCTTCAGCGGCATCTTCAGCGCGATGGCCGACTTCTTCCTTCGCATGCTCGCGAACCATTTTGATCGCGGCTTCCATTAAGTCGCGAATAATCGACTCGACGTCCCGGCCTACATAGCCCACTTCGGTAAACTTAGTGGCCTCGACTTTGATGAAGGGCGCTCTGGCCAGCTTGGCGAGGCGGCGAGCGATTTCAGTTTTACCTACGCCGGTAGGGCCAATCATCAGAATGTTTTTTGGCGTCACTTCCGGGCGCAGCTCATCGTCCAGCTGCATGCGGCGCCAGCGGTTACGCAGAGCAATGGCCACAGCGCGCTTGGCATCTTGTTGACCAATAATGTATTGATCCAGGGCGTGGACGATTTCGCGGGGTGTCATCTGAGTCATAAAAAGGGCCTCAACGGTCGTTGATGTTCAGCTCTTCGAGCGTCACGTGGTGATTGGTAAATACGCAGATGTCGCCGGCGATTTCGAGAGACTTTTCAGTAATTTCACGAGCAGAAAGCTCGGTGTTTTCCAACAGCGCGCGGGCACTTGCCTGGGCAAAATTGCCGCCAGAGCCAATAGCAATAATGCCGCGTTCAGGCTCAACCACATCACCGTTACCGGTAATGATCAGCGAGGCACTGTGGTCCGCCACGGCCAGTAGCGCTTCCAGGCGGCGCAGCGCCCGGTCGGTGCGCCAGTCTTTGGCTAACTCGACGGCTGCTTTGGTAAGGTGGCCCTGGTATTTTTCCAACTGCGCTTCAAAACGTTCAAATAGCGTGAAGGCATCGGCAGTGCCACCAGCAAAACCTGCCAGTACTTTGCCGCGGTATAGGCGGCGTACTTTACTTGCATTACCTTTCATTACGGTGTTGCCCAGTGAAACTTGGCCGTCGCCTGCAAGGGCAACCTGATTACCGCGGCGTACGGATACAATAGTGGTCATGGAGATAACTCCTTGTGGGAGGCTCATGCTCCCGATGACTGATCGGCCATTATAAAAGACCGTAAAAAAAGCGATTCACAACAAAATGCGGGCGGCTGATAAAAAATCAACCGCCCGCTAAGTAAAGCCTTCAGATAAAGTGTTATTAGACGGGGTTTGTGAAAACAAAAACCGCCTAGCCCTTTGATTAGCGTTGCCTGTGGTTATTGCAGCTCTATAAATAGGCTAGTTCTGCAATTGGATCAGCAGAGGCTCTATGCCTTGCGTGCTCATTAGGTCCTGGGCGCGGTTTAGCTCTCGCGTGTCCTCATAAGGACCTACTTGAACACGGTGCCAGATATCGCCATTGGCTTTCACCTCGCTAACCTGGGCAAGCAAGCTTAAGTTGCGCAGGCGGCTGCGCAACTGCTCGGCATCGCTTAATTCCCGAAATGATGCGGCCTGCAGCATGTAACGGTTGGGTGTGCTGGAAGCGCTGGCAGGTGCTTGTTGAGCAGCGGCCACTTGCTCTTCTGGACGCATGTTAGCTGCAATAACCTGAGCAATAGGGTCATCATTCGACTGCGCATTTGCATTACTTGACGCAGTTTCATTGGTTGCTGCGTCGTTACTTGCCGTCGTTTGTGCCTGCTGTGTTGCTGCTTCAGGGCGGTTCACGGTTGATGGCAGCGACACGCCAGGGGCAATAACTTCTGTGTCTGGCAGCAGCGTGTAGAACTCAAATGTCGGCATTGCTGGCTCGGAAGCGCCCTCTGTTTGACGCGCTGCGCTGCGCTCATCGCTGTCAGCAGGCTTAGGTAGGACAGTTGCCTGAGGCGTATCTTCCTGTTCTTGCCATGGCGCAGTACCATGCTGATGCTGCGCAAGGAAAAAGCCTGCCGCTAAACCTGCTATCCCCCAAAGCCAACCAGGAATGTTGAATCCGCCGCCTGAGTTTTTGCTGGTTTTGCGCTGAGAGGTGGCGCCTCGGCGGGCTGGCTTCTCTTTTGGGCTGGCCATCGCTTACATCTCCTCTGGGGCGCTGACCCCCATAAGATCAAGGCCGTTGCGAAGTACTTGCTTGGTCGCTAGGCCAAGGGCTAAGCGTGTATTACGTAGGGTATCGTCTTCAACCATGACTTTAACGGCGTTGTAGCACGTGTGGAAATCACCTGAAAGATCCAATAGATACTGAGCAACCTGCTGGGGCTCGCGATTTTTAGCTGCGTTCTCAACCACTTCTGGGTAGCGCGCCAACCGATTAAGCACGGCTTTTTCCTGGTCGCTATCGAGCAGCGCGAGGTTAGCTAGAGCAACGCCGTGGTTGAATGGCTGGTCTGCATCTTCGGCTTTGCGCAGCATGCTGGATACCCGCGCATGGGCATATTGAATGTAATAAACAGGGTTATCGTTCGACTGCGAGCGTGCCAAGTCGATATCAAAGGTAAGCTGCGAATCCGCTCGGCGGGCCGCTAGGAAGAAGCGGGTAGCATCACGGCCAACTTCATCAATCAGGTCGCGCACGGTGACATAGCTGCCAGCACGTTTGGAAAGTTTTACCTCTACGCCTGAGCGGGTCACCATCACCATTTGGTGCAGAACGTAGTCGGGCCAGCCTTTTGGAATGCCGACTTCCAGTGCCTGCAAGCCTGCACGAACACGGGTAACCGTGGAGTGGTGGTCAGCACCTTGCTCATTAATCACGGTTTTAAAGCCGCGTTGCCACTTATTAAGGTGGTAGGCCACATCAGGCAAGAAGTAGGTGTAGCCACCTTCCCGTTTGCGCATCACGCGGTCTTTGTCATCGCCAAAGTCAGTGGTGCGTAGCCACATGGCACCATCCTCTTCGTACGTATGGCCATTCGCAACGAGCTTCTCAACGGTCGCGTCTACTTTGCCGTCTTGATAAAGCGATGACTCAAGGAAGTAGACGTCAAACTCAACGCCAAATGCTTTCAGGTCTAAATCCTGTTCTCGGCGTAGCCAAGCGACAGCGAAAGCCTGAATGGCATCCAGGTCATTAGCATCTGCTTTAGCGGTGACTTCACGGTCATCGGCTGCCACCGTTTTGCCTGCCATGTAGTCATTAGCCACATCAACGATGTACTCGCCGCGGTAGCCGTCTTCTGGCCAGCTGGGATCATCTGGCCCAAGGCCCTTGGCGCGAGCTTGAACAGAAAGCGCCAGGTTTTTGATCTGGGCGCCGGCATCGTTGTAATAAAACTCGCGAGTCACATCGTAGCCGGTGGCTTCTAACAGGCGGCAAATACAGTCGCCTATTGCTGCGCCACGGCCATGGCCAACATGAAGAGGTCCTGTTGGGTTGGCAGAAACAAACTCTACCTGGACTTTCTCGCCCTTGCCAATCAGGCTGCGGCCAAAGGCATCGCCGCTATCGAGCACCTGAGCAACAATTTGAGCGGCCGCATCCGTGGCAGCAAAAAAATTAATAAACCCGGGGCCAGCGATCTCGGTTTTTTGAATTGCATCGCTCGCGGGGAGGGCGGCTACCAGTAGATCGGCTAGCTCGCGAGGCTTCTTTGCTGCGGGCTTTGCCAGCATAAGGGCTAGATTGGTGGCGTAGTCGCCGTGCGCTTTATCTTTAGTGGGGTCAACTTTAATCGTCGGCTGTAGATCGTCGGGCAGCACGCCTTGGTGCTTAAGCGCGTCAATCGCGCCTTCTAGCAAAGTAACAATTGTGTCTTTCATTTAAATATCCGAATGTCGTCAGTGGCGGCGTGTGCATGCGCTCATGTTAGGCAGCGGCAAAACGGTCATTATCGGCAATTGGCGCGCAGTTTCAAAGCCGTATTACGTTACAGGGCGAGCCAATGGTCCACGATATACCTATCTCTACGCGAGACTCTACGCGAGACTCTACGCGAGAGTTTGCGGGTCAATGTCGATTGACCAACGGACTTTGCGCGCCTCACGATTGGCCTCTAGCCACTGTACCAGCCAGTTAGCAGCAGTATGGCGCTGGCTACGTTTGTCCGCTGCCAGCATGATGTGTACATGATAACGGTTTTGACGGCGCTCCATGGGCGCTGGAACGGGGCCTAAGCAGCGCACTGGTAGTTTTACCATTGTTAACCATTGGCGAAGTGCTTGAGCAGCCTGCTGACCCAAAGCAAGGGCAGCTTCTTCATGAGGGCTTTCAATGCGTAGCAATGCCATAAAGCAAAAAGGTGGCAGCATAGCGAGGCGGCGCTCTTCCAAAAGGCTGCGGGCGAGTGCGCTATAACCATGCTCTGCAAGTTGGCCCAGATGCGGGTCATCTGGGTGTAGTGTTTGTACCAGAACCCGCCCCGGGTGAGCGGCACGCCCTGCGCGACCAGCGACTTGCTCCAGCAACTGCGCGCTGTGTTCCAGCGCGCGAAAATCAGCAGCGTAAAGTCCACCGTCGGCATTAACGACGACGACCAGTGTGACATGGGGTAGGTGATGACCTTTCGCCAGCATCTGTGTGCCAACGAGTAAGCATGGCTCGCCTCGCTGAATCTCTTTGAGAATCTGCTCAAAACTCTCTTTTTTGCGCGTACTGTCGCGATCAATACGGTGAACGGTTACGTTTGGGAACAAGCCTTGCAGCGTTTCTTCGGTTCTTTCGGTGCCGCTGCCCAGGGCGCGTAGGTCACCGCTGCCACACTCGGGGCAAGCGTCTGGTAGCGCGCGCCGACTATCGCAATGGTGGCAGGCCAAGAGTGGGGGCTGTCGGTGCAGCGTCATGCGTGAGTCGCACTGCCCGCACTCGGCGATCCACCCGCAGCTATGGCAAGCCAGCGTTGGTGCGAACCCCCGTCGGTTAATAAAAACGAGCGCCTGCTTGCCTACTTTTAAGGTGTTTTTGATAGCAGCGATAGCGCCAGGCAGGAGCCCACCCTGGCGACGCTGATGACGTAGGTCAATCAATTCAAGTTTGGCAGGCGGATGCTGGCTGGGACGCTGGGTGAGGCGCAGATGGCGGTAATGGCCGGAAAGCGCTTGCTGCAAGCTCTCAAAAGAAGGCGTTGCACTGCCTAGCAGTAGGGGAATGTTGTGGTAGTGAGCCCTGGCAACGGCTAAGTCTCGAGCGTGGTAGCGAAGCCCGTCGTGCTGTTTATAGGAGCCATCATGCTCTTCGTCAACGATAATGGCCCCTGGGTTTTTGAGTGGAGTGAAAATAGCCGAGCGGGTGCCGATAATCACCAGCGCGCGGCCATTAGCAGCGGCTTCCCACACATCCAGGCGCTCCAGGTCGGTAAGCCCCGAGTGTAGCGCCACAACCGGTACTCTGAAGCGGCTCTTAAAACGCGCTAGGGTCTGAGGAGTAAGGCCTATTTCAGGCACCAGTACCAGAGACTGCTTGCCCTTCGCGGCGAGGGCTTCAATTAGCTGAAGATAAATTTCGGTTTTACCACTTCCGGTCACACCTTCAAGTAAGCAAGGATGGTAGCTTTCGAGTTTTTCATGCAATACGGCAAGTGCCGATGCCTGCTCTCTGTTCAGCGGAAGTGATGGCGAGGCAAGTAAGTTACCGCCTGCGAGAGGTGTTGCGGTTAGTGTGGTTTCCTGGGAGCGGGCGAAGCCCTTTTTTTGCAAGGCTAGAAGCTGCTCACGGGTGAAGCCGTGAGCAGTGACTGCTCGGGCAGCCAGCCCATGTGGGTGTTGACGGAGCAGGGCATACAGCTCGGCTTGCTTTGGTGCTCGTTGAAGCGGCAGTTCATCCCCGGGTGATAGCGGTAGCCAAAGGGTTTGCGTTCGTCCTCCCATTGGATGACCCTGGCGCATCCGAGCGGGCATGGCCAGCTGCATCGTGTCGCCTAAGCTGTGCTGATAATAACGGGCTGCGAAATGGCATAGCCACTGCCAGTCGTTGGGCAGGGGGGCGTCGTCGAGCACCTCACTAATAGCGCGCAGTTTTCCCTGAGGCAATTCGCTGCCATTGGCAAGTTCTGCCACCACGCCGACCACTTCTCTGCGGCCAAAGGGGACGCGCACTCTAAGGCCTATCTGCCAGCCGCAAGCGGGTGGTTGGCGTGTTGGTAAATAGTCAAATAAACGCCGCAGTGGTGATGGTAGAGCGACTTTTAGCACTTGAAAAGGTACTGAAAACTCGCCTTGAGGGCGTGTCTGGTTAGAAACAGAGTCGGGCAATTGGCCTCCGGCGTTTAGTTTGCTAGAATGCGCGGCCGCTCTGAATCTATAGGATGGAGCGGTTAACCGGTTAGCAGTTTTTTCAAACCCGTATGCGGTGCCTGGCAACGGATCAGGTGGCGGCATACAGCTCATGAGGCTCAAGATGAAACAAGGTATCCACCCGAATTACAACACGGTCACCGCTAGCTGTTCTTGCGGGGCAAGCTTCCAGGTCGGTTCTACCTCTGGTCAGGACTTCTCTTTGGACGTGTGCTCCAACTGCCACCCGTTCTACACTGGTAAGCAGAAGCAAGCGACCACTGGTGGCCGTGTAGAGCGCTTTAACAAGCGTTTCGGCGCTGCCGTTAAGCGCGGCTAATCCTAACGGATTTGCGCTGCTGCAAACACACAATGTGTTTGCAATATAAGCCCACGCTACGGCGTGGGCTTTTTATTTTTAGCGATACTCATGTCTCCCTTCTTTTTTAATAGGCCTTTTGACGGCTTATTTGCCGAGCAATGATGCATCCATAGATGCTTCTTACAGGCACTTTGCTCAGATGCTTTAAATGGGTGCTTTTTCACAGGTGCTTTCTTACTAGGGGCTTTTGCAGAGGGTGGCCTTTGGAAAAGTTAGCTTTTTATCTTTTCAAATGGAATTAATTTCCATAAAATGCCGCATTGCATCAATAAGCAAACCTTTATGGCTGATGTGCTTACGCATAAGTTTCAGTAAATAGTGTTGAAAAGTTACGAACATGTTGGAAATGGTGTTAAAACGAGTGTTTTCCTGCAAAGTTTACTACGTGCTTGAGACGCATGGGTTTTTTCTATATTCTGGAGTGACTTTTCTACTTTAGGCTGATTGGACCTTGACCATGATGGATGCAAATAAGCAAGCGGCTTTGGATTATCACGCTAAACCGATTCCCGGTAAGCTATCTGTGGAGTTAACCAAACCCACGGCTACCGCGCGTGATCTGGCGCTGGCGTATAGCCCTGGCGTTGCTGAGCCGGTCCGCGAAATCGCTCGTGAGGCGGAAAATGCGTATCGCTACACTGGTAAAGGGAATCTGGTCGCTGTCATTTCTGACGGAACTGCCATTCTAGGCCTTGGCAACCTTGGTCCATTGGCTAGTAAGCCCGTTATGGAAGGCAAGGGCGTTCTCTTTAAGTGTTTTGCAGGCATTAATTCAGTCGATATTGAAGTGGATGCTGAAAGCCCTAAGGCGTTCATCGATACGGTGGCGCGAATTGCGGACACATGGGGCGGCATTAATCTGGAAGATATTAAAGCACCCGAGTGCTTTGAAATCGAAAAAGCCTTGATTGATCGCTGCAATATTCCTGTATTTCACGATGATCAGCATGGTACGGCCATTGTGACCGCTGCCGGTATGCTTAATGCGCTGGATATTGCAAATAAGCGTATTGAAGATGTGAAGATTGTTTGCATGGGCGCGGGAGCCGCGGCGATTGCCTGTATGCGTTTGCTAGTGTCTTGTGGCGCTAGTAAAGAGAATTTAGTGATGCTTGACCGTCGTGGTGTTATTCACACCGATCGCGATGGCATTAACGAGTATAAGGCTGAGTTCGCCCGACATACTGATATGCGCACGCTAGACGATGCCATCGACGGTGCTGATGTGTTTATTGGTCTTTCTGGCCCCGGGCTGCTTTCTGCCGAGCAAGTGAAAAAAATGGCCGCAGATCCGGTTATTTTCGCCTGTACTAACCCAGACCCGGAAATTCATCCGGCTGTGGCCCGCGAGGCACGCCCTGATGTGATCATGGCCACTGGCCGTTCGGACTTCCCGAATCAGGTAAATAACGTATTGGGTTTCCCGTTTATTTTCCGAGGTGCTTTGGATGTTCGGGCGACACGCATCAATGAAGCCATGAAGCTTGCAGCGGTCCACGCTCTGAAGGATCTAGCCCGAGAGCCGGTTCCTCAAGAAGTGTTAGACGCCTACGAGCGCACTGAAATGAGCTTTGGGCGTGAGTACATTATCCCGACACCGGTCGATATTCGCCTGCTAGACCGAGTTTCTTCAGCGGTGGCTCAGGCGGCTGTAGACTCAGGTGTGGCGCGTAAGCCTTATCCGGCGCACTATCCGCTCAAAACTATTAATGACGTTTACGGTGCATAAACTTTTCATGGCACGTTGATGTTCTCCGACGCCCGCTTATCGCGGGCGTCGGTGTTTTTGCGTACCGGTTTATTGATTGCGGTTTAGTGCTGTTGCGGGTAACGCACCAGCCCTTCTTGAGCGGTAGAGGCCACTAAGCGACCATCGCGACGATAAATATGACCGCGTGCTAAACCGCGGGCACCGCCAGCCCAGGGGGAGTCAATCACGTAAAGTAACCAGTCATCCAGACGAGTATCTTCGTGTAGCCACAGCGCATGATCCAGGCTGGCGATGCGCAGTTTAGGATCGGTAAACTTGATACTGTGGGGAACCAGTCCGGTCGTTAGTAGGTTGAAGTCCGATGCGTAGGAAAGCAGGTGGCGATGCAGGGCTGGATCATCGGGCAGCGTTCCGCCCGCTAGGCGAAACCATAGGCACTGACCGGCAGGCAATGCATTGTCTGGATTGCCTTTTAAATGTAGAAACTCGATAGGATGGCCTGGGAAACGTGCATGTTTAACATCCCCGCTTTCGATTAACGCTTCTGGCGTAGGCACGTGGGGCATGACACGCTGGTGGCTAATGCTCTCTTCGGCGCTTTGAAACGAAGCGCTACAGAAGAAGATCGGGCGCCCTTTTTGAATAGCGGTAACGCGTCGAGTAGTAAAGCTACCACCGTCGCGAATGGTGTCTACTTGGTAGACGACTGGTCGGTGAGGGTCGCCGGGACGCAGAAAATAGCCATGCTGTGAGTGTGGGCGGCGATCATCGGGCACGGTGCGGGCCGCTGCTGCTAATGCTTGGCCTAATACCTGGCCGCCGTAGAGTTGTGGGAAGCCGAGGTCTTGGCTTTGGCCACGAAATAGCGTCTCTTCAAGTGTTTCCAGCTCTAGTAAGCTTACCAGTAACTTCAGCGCATCGTTCATTCTCGGTATCCTTAGTGCTGTCCGTTTGGCCGCTAATGTCTGCCAGGGTGTCTATGCGGCTATGGCACAATTAAAACGATCGTTTTGCTACCTTAGCGGAGTTTGCCTTGATACGCAGCGACGAATTTTACATGCACCGAGCGCTTGACCAGGCGCACCTTGCCTTTGCAGAGGGCGAGGTGCCAGTGGGGGCCGTAGTGGTGGATGCTTTGGGATCTATTATAGGAGCAGGGCGAAACTCACCGGTAGCGAGTTGCGACCCCAGCGGTCACGCGGAAATTCGCGCGCTAAGAGAGGCGGGTCAGCAGGTAGGCAACTATCGCTTAGAGGGCTGCACACTATTTGTGACGCTGGAGCCGTGCATGATGTGTGCGGGTGCCATGGTCCACGCTCGCTTAACACGCTTGGTGTATGGTGCGGCAGAGCCGCGAACGGGAATGGTTGAATCAAAAGCCAACCTGCTTGCGCAGCCGTGGTTCAATCATCAAGTGGTAGTTACCAGTGGCGTTCTGGCTGCGCCAGCAAAAAAGCTGTTAAAACAGTTTTTTGCCTCGAAGCGCTAACTTGCTGCCATCGTCAACGAGTGGCGGTATTGGTGTTAGCAGCTGATCGTTATTCCACGGGTGGAATAATATCAAAGAGTAGCAAAGGCTCATCGCTAACGAGCGTTTGTTCCAACTGGAAAAACTGCTGGCGACTGCGTTCGACATACTCAATCATCTCGTAGTAGCGGCGAATGTTGCGCACATAGATCACAGGCTCTCCACCGCGTGCATAGCCATGGCGAGTCTGGCTGTGCCATTCCCGCTGCTGGAGTAACGGTAGCGCTGCGCGGACATCTTGCCAGCTGTCTGGATTGCCGCCGCGCATTTCGGTGATCTTGCGGGCATCGTATAGGTGCCCAAGTCCCACGTTATAGGCTGCCATCGCCATGTAGAGTCGGTCATTGCCGACAATGCTCTCTGGCAGGCGATCTTTAATACTACGTAAATAACGGGCGCCACCATCAATGCTTTGGGCTGGGTTAGTACGGTCAGCTACGCCCATCTCGCTGGCGGTTGGGTTGGTGAGCATCATCAAGCCACGCACCCCGGTGGGAGAAACAGCATCAGGGTCCCAGTGAGATTCCTGATAGCCCACAGCAGCCAATAGTTTCCAGTCAAACCCCGTGTCTCGGGCGGCCTTTTTGAAAAGTTCGGTGTAGGTTGGCAGTCGTTCATCAAGATGGGCTAAAAACGTACGCGTTCCCACGTACTCCAAATAATCGTCATGGCCAAAATAGCGGCTGACGAGCTGCTCCAGCGTGCCATTTTCCTGTAGTTCTTGAAGAAACTGATTGGCAGCTTCTAATAGTCCCAGCCCGCGCCCACTGGGAACCGCCCAGGCTAATGATAGCGGCTCTCCCAAAAAGAAACCGCGCTCGACGTTAGGGAAAAAGAGCCGGTTGAGACGAAACTGATGATCAAAAATAATCGCGGCATCCAGCGTGCCGTTTTCCACCCGTGCTAGCAGTTCTGCTACTTCAAGCTCATGGGACTCTTTCCAGCTTAAGCTTGGGTAGTCGCTCTGAAGGGCGAGAAGTGCTTGGCTGGTGCCTGCTTCGCTAAGCGTGCCTAGCTCTAAACCGACTAAATTTTTTGGCTCGTTAATGCCGTTTAAGCCGCGACGATAAACCACCAGTGGCTGCATCTGGATAATTGAACGGGTGTAATGAATGCTGGGTGAGTCGGGCAGTAAGGGCAGTGCGGCGGCGCCTAGGTCGCCTTGACCTCGCACTGCAGGCAATACGCTTTCAGGGTGGTGGCTTGCATTGAGATTTAAGCTAACCCCCAGATAGTCAGCAAACCTATGCATCAGTTCATATTCAAAGCCTGTGGGGCCTTGGCGCCCTTCATAGTAAGTGGTAGGTGTGTTGCGGGTATGAATAGTAATAAAATCTTTCGCGATGATATGAGCGAGATGCTCACCTTGCGGTATCGGCGTGGCGCGCGGAATTAACGCTAAGAAAAGCGTAACAAATACTGCAAAATAGGCGCGATAACGCGCTATAAAATGTCGGCAAATCAACGTCAGCATGGCGTCTTGTCGGCATGAAACAAGCTGCCACGATACCCAGCCTGAGAGAAGCTGTCACCTTGTTGATTTCGTGTGGCCGCCGCTTTCCAGTATCATAGCCCCCATTAGTGTCATTAAAGAGGGCCGCGCTGCGGCTCATTGATATCCCGCACGAACTCTTCCTGCTTTAGAGGCTCCCAGATATGCTCGAACTGCGAGGCGCACCCGCCCTTTCTGCCTTCCGCCATGAACGGCTGTTAACGGTGTTGCGTGAACGTGTTCCTGAGGTGGAGGCGCTGTCCGCCCATTACATCCACTTCATAGACCACCGCGAGACACTGGATGCTGCTGCTCAGGAGCGTTTGGCCAAGCTGCTTGATTATGGCAGCCACGCGAGCCAAGACACTTCTGAAAACGCCCAGCGCTTCCTGGTTGTGCCACGTTTAGGCACCCAGTCGCCATGGTCTTCTAAAGCAACTGATATTGCTCATAACTGTGGGCTGCACCAGATTGATCGCATCGAACGCGGTGTTGATTATCGGGTGGCGTTGAGCGGCACACCCAGCGCTGAGAACCTGGACGCGATCGGAGCACTGCTTCACGACCGCATGACCGAAAACGTGCTGGCTGACGTTGCTGACGCGGTTAAGCTGTTTGCTCATCACACCCCTGCACCACTGGGCAGTGTCGATATCTTGGAGGGCGGCCGCGAAGCGTTGGCGACAGCCAACCGAGAGTTAGGGCTGGCGCTTGCCGACGATGAAATCGACTATCTGGTGGCAGCGTTTATTGAGCTTGGCCGCAATCCTAGTGATGTTGAGCTGATGATGTTTGCCCAGGCGAACTCGGAGCACTGCCGCCACAAAATCTTCAACGCGGACTGGGTTATTGATGGCGAAGCCCAGAGTCACTCGTTGTTCAAGATGGTTAAGAATACCTTTGCGACCTCGCCGGATAACGTGCTGTCGGCCTATAGCGACAACGCTGCGGTCATTAAAGGTAGCCAGGGGGGGCGCTTCTTCCCCACGCCGCTGACTGGCGCTGAGGGAGAGCGGGCTAGCTACGACGCACACCAAGAGCCCATTCACATTCTGATGAAGGTGGAAACCCACAACCACCCTACAGCGATTGCACCATTCCCAGGCGCGGCGACGGGTTCTGGCGGTGAAATACGTGATGAGGGGGCGACCGGTATCGGCGGTAAGCCGAAAGCGGGTCTGTCAGGCTTTACTGTTTCCAATTTGCGCATTCCAGAGTTCGTGCAACCTTGGGAAGCCTTTGACTACGGCAAACCCGAGCGTATGCAGTCGGCGCTGCAAATTATGCTGGACGGCCCCATCGGTGGTGCGGCGTTTAATAATGAATTTGGCCGTCCTAATCTGACGGGCTACTTCCGTACCTATGAGCAGGATACGTTGAGCGACGATGGTATCGAGCGTCGCGGCTTCCACAAGCCGATTATGCTTGCCGGTGGTTATGGCAACATTCGTGCCCACCATGTGCAAAAAGGTGAGATTCCCGTTGGTGGCAAGCTCATCGTGATGGGCGGCCCGGCCATGTTGATTGGCCTGGGCGGTGGTGCAGCGTCTAGCATGGCGTCAGGCGAGTCTAGCGCGGACTTGGATTTTGCCTCAGTGCAGCGGGAAAACCCGGAAATTGAACGTCGCGCTCAGGAGGTCATCGACCGCTGTTGGGCGTTGGGCGATAAAAACCCGATTCGCTTTATTCACGATGTAGGTGCAGGCGGACTTTCTAACGCCCTGCCGGAGCTAGTTAAAGACGGTAATCGCGGTGGTCTGTTTGACTTACGTGCGGTGCCTAACGCCGAGCCGGGAATGAGCCCGCTGGAAATTTGGTGTAACGAAGCCCAAGAGCGTTATGTGCTGGCTGTTGCTCCTGACGATCTGGCTACCTTTGATGCATTGTGTAAGCGCGAGCGCTGCCCCTATGCGGTGGTAGGCGAGGCCATGGAGCATCACCACCTGGAAGTTCGTGACGGCCATTTTGATACCAAGCCGGTCGATCTTCCGATGAGCGTGTTATTTGGCAAACCGCCGAAGATGACGCGTTCGTTTGAGCGTCAAACTCTAGAGCTTTCTGGCGTCATGCTCGACAACCTTGATCTGCGCGAAGCGATGGATCGAGTGTTGCGCCTGCCGACTGTGGCATCGAAGGGCTTTTTGATTACCATTGGCGACCGATCAATTACTGGTCAAGTCGCTCGTGACCAAATGGTTGGCCCTTGGCAAGTGCCGGTGGCCGACGTTGCCGTGACCACCGCTAGCTTCGACACCCACGCAGGTGAAGCCATGGCAATGGGCGAGCGCCCGCCAGTGGCGCTGATTAACCCCGCTGCAAGCGCCCGTCTGGCCGTTGCCGAAGCGATTACGAACTTAGCCGCGGCGCCGATTGCCAAATTGTCAGATATTAAGCTTTCAGCGAACTGGATGAGCGCCGCTGACCATCCTGGTGAAAATCAAGCGCTTTATGACGCCGTGCATGCGGTAGGCATGGAGCTGTGCCCAGCACTCGGCATTGCCATTCCGGTCGGCAAGGACTCCATGTCCATGCGCACCGCCTGGCAGGAAGGCGGCAGTTCGGACGAAAACAGTACGGGCAAAAACAGTGCCGACGAAAAGAGCATTACATCGCCGCTTTCGCTGGTGGTGACTGGGTTTGCGCCGGTGACCGATGCAATGGCGACGCTGACACCGCAAATCAATCTGGAGCAGGATGAGTCTGACCTGATTCTGATCGACTTGGGTAATGGCCAAAACCGCCTAGGTGGCTCTGCGCTGGCGCAAGTCTATGGTCAAGTCGGTAACGAGTGTCCCGATGTTGATGACCCAGAAGACTTGAAGGCGTTTTTTGAGGTTATTCAGGGGCTCAACCGTGACGGCAAACTGCTGGCCTATCACGATCGCAGCGATGGCGGCCTGCTGGTCACATTGTTGGAAATGGCGTTTGCTGCCCATGCAGGCCTTGAGATCAAGCTGGACTGGCTGATTGATGAGCCGGTGGAAGCGTTCAATGCACTGTTTTCAGAAGAACTGGGTGCAGTGATTCAAGTAAACCGAGAACACACTGAAGAGGTGCTCACTCAGTTTGCTGTTGCAGGTATCGAAACATGCGGTGTTATTGCGCGTCCCCGTTATGACGACCAGGTGCGGGTAACGCTGTTTGAAGAGCCGCTGTTGGAAACCACACGCCAGCTGACTCAGCGCACCTGGGCGGAAACCAGTTACCGCATGCAGGCGCTGCGTGATAACCCCGAATGCGCTAAGAACGAATTCGATAACCTGCTGGATGTTCGTGATCCTGGCCTAAGCGCCGCGCCTAGCTTTGATATCAACGATGATATCAGCGCGCCGTTTATCAACACTGCCAAGCCTGCTGTTGCCGTGCTGCGCGAACAAGGTGTTAATGGTCAGGTCGAGATGGCTTGGGCATTCCATAAAGCGGGCTTTGACGCAGTGGATGTGCACATGAGTGACATCCTGGAAGGGCGTGTTTCCCTTGATGAGTTCAAAGGGCTAGTCGCCTGCGGTGGTTTCTCTTACGGCGACGTGCTGGGGGCTGGCGGCGGTTGGGCGAAGTCGGTGCTATTCAATGAGCGTGCCCGTGAGCAGTTTGCCAACTTCTTCATCCGTGATGACAGCTTCTCGCTGGGCGTGTGCAATGGTTGTCAGATGCTCTCGCAGCTAAAGACACTGATTCCGGGGGCTGAAAGCTGGCCTGCGTTTGAGCGTAACGAGTCTGAGCAGTTCGAAGCACGTGTGGCGATGGTGCGGGTAGAGAAAAGCCCGTCGATTCTGCTGGCGGGCATGGAAGGTTCTAAGTTGCCGATTGCTGTGGCTCACGGCGAAGGACGTGCTGAGTTCCGTGATACCGCGCATCTGCGCAGTATGCAGTCCAGCAGCCAGATAGCGCTGCGTTATATCGACAACTATGGTCAAGTAACAACCCGCTACCCAGCTAACCCTAACGGCTCGCCGTCAGGAATCACCGGCCTCACCACACCGGATGGCCGTGTAACCATTATGATGCCTCACCCAGAGCGGGTGACTCGCGCGGTCACCAACTCCTGGCGTCCGGCCGAATGGACTGAGGATGGCGCTTGGCTGCGCTTATTCCGTAACGCCCGTGTATGGCTGGGCTGATACGCCCTGCCATGCTAAAGAAAAGCGGCCTGCGGGCCGCTTTTTTCCTGTGGTGAAGAAGTGATCTTGGTGGTGGTTGCGATAGAATTAAACGTGTGTTTGAAAATGCTTCGTCTTCGCGCCACACTCAGTTCACAAGCGCGTTTATCACTTCATAAGCGGACTACTTCACAAGCTCAGCTATCGCCCATCGATGGCGAGCCAAAGGAACTTTCTGGGAGCTCGAATGCATCACAACCTCAATGAACGTGTAACGCTGTCCTTCACCGATCACGTGGCTGAGGTCATGTTGTCGCGACCCGAACATCATAACGGCCTGGATTGGGCCATGATCGATGGCCTGCTGGCAGCTCAGCAGCATCTGCCCCAGCTTGCTGGGCTGCGGGCGGTGGTTTTAACCGGTGATGGTGACAGCTTTTGCGCGGGGCTCGATATGGCGTCGATCATGAGCGAGGCGGAACGATTGCCCACTCTGCTGGCACCCGACGAAGCGGGTATCAACCCGGTTCAGCGCTTGGCTTTAGGTTGGCGCGAGGCGGGCGTTCCCGTGGTGGCTGCTCTGCACGGGCATGTTTACGGCGGCGGCTTGCAGATAGCCTTGGGCGCCGATATCCGCATTCTCCACCCCCGCGCACGTCTGGCGCTGCTTGAGATCGACTGGGGGATCATCCCCGATATGGCCATTAGCGTGACTGGAGCGGGGCTGCGTCAGGATGTGCTCCAAGAACTGGCGATAAGCGGGCGCAAGGTGTCAGGTGAAGAGGCTTATCAGTTGGGCCTAGGTAGCCGCCTGAGCGATACGCCCCAGGAAGTCGCCCGAGAAACCGCAGCGCTCATTGCCGCACGCTCACCTCAAGCCGTCGCTGCTGCTCGGGAACTGTTTGCTCGTGGTCCGGATTTGGCTCCTCGCGATCGACTAGCGCTCGAAGCGCTTTTGCAGCAGCAGCTTTTAGCCGGTGCCGAGCATCGAGAAGTGGTAAGCGCACGAATGGAGCGTCGCGTCCCGAGTTTCGACTGAGATGCAACGATTCAGCCCTTCCACTGCGCCTGTTTCTGGCACACCACCTCGTTTGCGCCCCTACCAGACGGAGGCGGTAAAGCGTGTGGTGGGCCACTTCCGTGCAAGCAGCGCGCCTGCGGTGGTGGTACTGCCCACGGGTAGCGGTAAATCGCTAGTGATTGCGGAGCTTGCCAGGCTAGCCCGTGGCCGTGTGCTGGTGCTGGCCCACGTGCGTGAGCTGGTCGAGCAAAATCATGCCAAGTACCAAGCCTACGGGCTTGAGGCAGATATTTTTAGCGCGGGCCTCAAGCGTAAAGAAGCCAGCCGACAAGTGGTATTTGGCTCGGTGCAATCAGTGGTGCGTAATCTGGAGCGCTTCAGTGACGCTAGTTTTACGTTATTGGTGATTGATGAATGCCACCGGGTATCGCTGGAAAAAGATGCCAGCTATCGCCAAGTGATTGAGCATCTTCAGCGTCAAAACCCGCAACTTAAAATTCTCGGCTTAACCGCTACGCCGTTTCGATTAGGGCAGGGGTTTATCTACCACCGCCATCACCATGGCATGGTGCGCGGCGATGAAGCGTGCTTCTTTGCCGATTGCGTTTTTGAACAGCCGCTACGATTAATGGTGAAACAAGGTTTTTTGGCGGAGCCTAAGCGTCTGGATATGGCCATCGTAGGCTACGACTTTTCCGCGTTGGCCCCTGCATCTAGCGGTCTATTTCGTGAAGAAGAGCTCAATCGTGTCGTTGCTGGTAGCCGCGCTACGCCAAGAATTATTCAGCAGGTGGTTGAGTACGCTGAAGAACGGCAAGGGGTAATGATTTTTGCCGCAACGGTCGCTCATGCTGAAGAAATTATTAGCTACTTACCTAGGAACCAAGCGGCGCTGATTACCGGTGCGACGGCCTCACAGGAGCGTACTTCTCTTATTGAAGCGTTCAAAGCGCGTGAGCTTAAATTTCTGGTCAACGTCGCCGTGCTGACGACTGGGTTTGATGCACCTCATGTTGATTTAATTGCTATTCTGCGTCCCACAGAATCGGTGAGCCTTTACCAGCAGATTGTTGGTCGAGGGCTGCGTTTATCACCGGGTAAAACCAACTGCCTGGTGCTGGATTTCGCCGGCAATCCCTGGGACCTTTATGCGCCCGAAGTCGGCGAGCCAAAACCGGATAGCAACAGCGAACCGGTCCAGGTTGAGTGTCCGGCGTGTGGCCATGCCAATCTGTTCTGGGGTAAACGAGATGGAGAGCTGGTGATTGAGCATTTTGGCCGTCGTTGCCAGGGGCTGGTAGATAATCCCAATCCTTCTGTGAAGCCGGGCAAGGGCAGGCAGAGCACCGATCAAAAGCAGTGTGATTTTCGTTTTCGCTTTAAGGTCTGCGAGCAATGTGGTGCTGAAAATGATATTGCCGCCCGCCGCTGTCACGGCTGCGAGCAACTGCTGGTAGATGCTGACGATAAACTCAAAGATGCGCTTAAATTAAAAGATGCCAAAGTGCTGCGAGTCAGCGGTATGCAATTAGAGGCCACGACCAACGGGCGGGGGCTGCCACGTCTAAAAGTGACCTATTACGATGAAGATGGCGCGAGCTTGGCGGAGTGGTTTGCGTTGGAAACACCTGCTCAGCGGCGTGCATTTTATGCTGTTTTTTTACGCAATCACCTGCGTGCCCCAGGCGCTAAGTGGCAGCCTGCTTCCCCGGCAGAGGTGGTCGAAGAGCAGCGCCGCCTACGTCATCCCGATTTTGTTGTAGGTCGTAAAGTCGGACGGCACTGGAAGCTTCGCGATAAGCTGTTTGACTACCAAGGGCGTTATCGCAAGGCGGCTGAGGCAGGCTAGCGATAATGCCTCGATAGGCGACACGCTGTTACACTGGCGAGCATGGACACTTACCTAACCATGGACGTTTAACTAACCATGGATATTTAACTAGCCATGGATATTTAACTAAAAAGGAACACGCCCCGCGTGAGCGAGACGCCAACCGCACCCGTTGATCACGAACTTATAGAGCCAACTGCTGAACCGGTAGTGGAGGCGCTTGGGCGTCTGTTTGATGAGCCCATCATGCAGTTGCCGGAGGATCTCTATATACCTCCAGAGGCGCTGCGCGTGTTTCTAGAGGCCTTTGAGGGGCCTCTTGACCTGTTGCTTTATCTTATTCGCCGTCAGAACCTAGATATTTTAACGATTAATGTGGCGACCATTACTCATCAGTACATTGAGTATGTTGAACTGATGAAAGCCATGGAGATTGAGCTGGCCGGAGAGTACTTATTAATGGCGGCCATGCTAGCGGAAATTAAATCTCGCACACTGCTGCCACGTCCACCGAAAGCAGAAGGCGAAGAGGAAGAGGATCCTAGAGCTGAGCTGATTCGCCGTCTGCAAGAGTATGAGCGCTTAAAGGAAGCCGCCGAAACGTTGGACACGCTGCCTCGGGTAGGACGTGACTGGTTTAGTGTGCAAGCGGGACTGCCCCCGTTAGAAGCGCGGGTGATTCATCCTGATGTAGGGTTAGACGAGCTTCTCGGAGCGCTGTCGGATATTCTGAAACGCGCTGAGCTGGCGCAGGCCCACCAAATCAGCCGAGAGGTTCTCTCTACCCGCGAACGTATGCTGAAAATTATGGAGCAGTTACACCACGATGGAGACCTCCAGCGCTATACCCCGTTTGAAGCGTTGTTTACGCTGGAAGAAGGGCGCGCTGGAGTAGTAGTGACGTTTATGGCCATTTTAGAGTTAGCTAAAGAAGCTATGATCGAAATTGTTCAGAATGCGCCACTGTCGCCCATTCATGTGCGTGCGCGACGTGCAGCCCTCACGGATGGAGAAGAGAACGCATTTGAAGAGGCTGACTCAGACGATGACGCCTCAGAGTCTGCGTTTGAAGAGCCGGTATTTGAACCTGACGAGGGGTCGCCGTGAGAGACACCACGTTAGACGATATTATTGAAGCAGCGCTGCTTGCCGCTGGCGAGCCGCTTTCCTTAGAGCGGCTTGAAACGCTGTTTTTAGAGGGTGAGTGCCCCTCCAAAAAAGCACTTCGCGACACGTTGTCTCGCCTTGTTTTGCGTCATGAAGACGGGGCGCTGGAACTCGTGGAAACGGCGTCTGGATTTCAGCTGCGTATTCGGCCTCGTCTCTCTCATTGGGTATCGCGCCTATGGGACGAGCGGCCGCAGCGTTACTCTCGGGCACTGCTGGAAACGCTGGCGCTGATTGCCTATCGCCAGCCGGTAACGCGGGGCGATATTGAAGACGTGCGCGGTGTGAGTGTCAGCAGTTCTATTATGCGTACGCTAGTAGAGCGGGGGTGGATTCGTGTGGTAGGCCATCGAGATGTGCCTGGGCGGCCAGCCGTTTATGCCACTACCCGCAGCTTTTTAGATGATTTTGGTTTGAAAACCTTAGATGCATTACCGCCGATGCATGCATTGGCTAACACCGATGATAGCGATACGGTTATTGAGCAAGATGAAGCGCAACCAGCACTGGACGAAATGCTTGAAACCGTGCAGGATGCGCCACCCCAGAGTGAAGAGATAGCTTCAGCTGAGATTGCTGCAGCAGAGATAGCTGATAAACACGCCGAGACGGCGTTAACCCAGCCGCTGAGTTTTGCCGATTTAGAGGCACGCCTAGCGGCACGTGCGCTGCGTAACGATGATGATGCGCGCACGCAGACTAACGATGTGAGGTCAGACGACCATGAGTCAGAGTAATAACACCACGCCCCCCACCAGCGAAAAGCTGCAAAAAGTACTGGCCCGGGCAGGGCTGGGGTCTCGTCGTGAAATGGAAACAGCCATTTCCGACGGCCGGGTAAAGGTTAATAGCCAAGTAGCCAAATTAGGCGACCGGGTAGAAGCCCGCGACAAAGTAAGTTTTGATGACCGCCCTGTGTCGCTGCGGCCTGAAGAGGAAGTGCCACGTCGTGTGATTATGTACAACAAGCCGGAAGGTGAGTTGTGCACGCGCAAAGACCCAGAAGGGCGTCGCACGGTGTTTGAACGTCTTCCGCGCCTGAAAGGCGAGCGCTGGATTGCCATTGGTCGTTTGGATATTAACACCAGCGGCTTGCTGCTATTCACCACTGACGGTGAGCTTGCAAACCGGCTAATGCACCCATCCACCCAGGTAGAGCGTGAGTACGCGGTTCGGGTGATGGGTGAGGTCAAGCGTGAGCATATTGTCGCCATGGTTGACGGCGTAATGCTGGAGGATGGCCCAGCGCGCTTTACTGACGTACAAGAGTTTGGCGGCGAAGGCATTAACACGTGGTTTCACGTAGTGATTTTAGAAGGCCGTAACCGCGAAGTGCGCCGCTTGTGGGAATCTCAGGGGCTAACAGTTAGTCGTTTGAAGCGGGTTCGTTACGGCAACATCTTCCTTGATAAGCGAGCCAAAGCAGGTGAGTGGGTTGAGCTTTCCCAGGATGAGGTCGACGACCTAGCTACGTTAGCAAACTTGGAAACTCGCAAGGTACCTGCACTAACACCCGACGAAAAAAATCGCTGGAGCCGTGATAAACATAAACGCCGCCCGGTTCAAGCCATGCGTAAGCCTAAACGTGGCTAGGAATAATTAAGAATGGTTGGAAGTAGCTAAAAAGAGTGATTTTGACGGATGCCTATTGTTGAAAGGTAAAAAAGGCTTGCTATTGGCGAGCTCTATCCGTACTATATGCATCCGTTCGAGGGGGTCGTTAGCTCAGTTGGTAGAGCAGTTGACTTTTAATCAATTGGTCGTAGGTTCGAATCCTACACGACCCACCAATCGAACTGATTTATAGCGCCAAGTAGTCAACTAGGTGCGTAGCAAAATTTGGGTCGTTAGCTCAGTTGGTAGAGCAGTTGACTTTTAATCAATTGGTCGTAGGTTCGAATCCTACACGACCCACCAAATTTAACGCCCCTGGTAGCTTGCTGCCAGGGGCGTTTTGCTATTCGGTGATAAAGCGTTCTACCGCACACTTTATGCTTGCAGCGGGCAACGATTTAACACCACAATAGTCTTAGTTATAGCTACCAATGATGTCACGGTAGCGCTGCCCGGGCTAATGGCGGGCAGAGCGACGAGTCACCGCGAGAGACGCAGAGGCTTGTCGCATCGAGTGCGGCGTTTGCGGAGTGCATACGCCGTGGCCGGTGTTTAACAGGGGGATTCCCTGTTCGTCACAGTGGTAGACACGATGACTATTATGACTACTCAAGCTGAGCTTGACGCTCCGCTACCCAGCCCGTACTGCCCCACCCGCATTCCTGCGGAAGATGAGGCGAGGGTGGCTGAAATAAAACAGTTGCTGAAAGCGCATAATGCGGTGCTCGTCGCCCATTACTACACAGATGATGCCATTCAACAGTTGGCCGAAGAGACGGGTGGTTGTGTTGCTGACTCCCTTGAAATGGCGCGCTTTGGTGCGCGACACGATGCAACAACACTGGTGGTTGCAGGTGTGCGCTTCATGGGAGAAACGGCAAAAATTCTATCGCCGGAAAAACGCGTCTTAATGCCTACTCTGGACGCTACCTGTTCGCTGGATATTGGCTGTCCTGCCGACGAATTCAGTGCTTTTTGTGATGCGCATCCTGATCGTACCGTTGTGGTATACGCCAATACCTCTGCTGCCGTAAAAGCGCGGGCTGACTGGGTTGTCACTTCTTCGATTGCGGTTGACGTTATTGAGCATCTTCAAGCCAAAGGTGAAAAAATACTGTGGGCGCCAGATAAGCATTTAGGCGGTTATATCCAGAAAAAAACCGGTGCAGATATGCTGATGTGGGACGGTGCCTGTATCGTTCACGAAGAGTTTAAGGCAAAAGGGATTGAAGATCTTAAGCGTCTTTATCCCGAAGCTGCGGTGCTGGTACATCCCGAGTCGCCGGATGCGGTCGTTGCTTTGGCTGACGTGGCAGGCTCCACTTCGCAATTGATCAAAGCCGCCCAAATCTTGCCCAATGACAAACTAATCGTTGCTACTGATCGCGGCATTTTCTTTAAAATGCAACAGGCGGTACCCGATAAGATACTGTTTGAGGCGCCCACTGCAGGTAACGGTGCGACGTGCCGTAGCTGTGCACATTGCCCGTGGATGGCGATGAACGCTCTGGATAACTTAGCTGGTGCATTGCGTGACGGTAGTGGTGAGATTTTTGTTGATGACACACTGCGACTGCAAGCGTTAAAACCACTAGAGCGGATGCTGAGTTTTAATGCCTAGCGTATAAACTCGCCATAGCTGTTAGAAAACGACAGCCCGAATGCGATAAGCGTTCGGGCTGTTTTTTTGAAACGTCAAAACTTTTCTAGTGCTTCGCGATAGTCAATGAACGCTTCCCTGCGTTGTTCAATACGCGCCAGGGCCTGTTGATCATTCTCTTGCTGTGCGGCATCTTTGGCGATGCTCAACTGACGAATGCCGCGGTCAATTCTGCCCGTTAGCTGTAAGTGCTCTGCTCGCGCTAAGTGCCCCCAGCCGTTATAGCCACTGCGACCAGCCGCTTCGGCAAGTAAATTGAATCCCTGAGGGATTTCAGGGTGCTGAGTAGTAATATCACGTAATAGCTCATAAGCTGCTTGCGGATCGCGCTGGAGCTGTGCTTCGGCTAACACCAATTGAGCAGGTAAATAGTTAGGCATGATGCGCAGAAGGCGCTGGCTACGCGTAATAGCCTCCTCATAGCGTTGTGCTTCTAGCGCAACGGTGGCGGCAGAAGCAGGTAGCATACCGTAGTCCGGTAACTCCCGGGCCAGTTGATCGATAGTTTGCAGCGCGTTGTCTGTTTGGCCATTTCGAGCTGCAATTAGCGCTGACAGATACCGTTGCGCTTGCTCTTCGCTGTTCTCTTGAGCAAGTCGTGAAGCAGCTTGTTGCGGTGTGTTGTGATAAATACTTAAAAGTGCGCGGGCGCGCATCATGTCGTATAAAGTGTTGCTGGTATAAGTGTCGGCGATACTTAGCTGTGACGCTCGTGCTTGAGCATCACTTAGTCGGCTATCGCTCACCGGGTGGGTGAGTAAGAACTCTGGGGGGGTGCCGCCCTGGAGTCGTGCCATCCGCTGCATAGCACCGAACATGCGCACCATAGCATCTGGGTTGTATCCTGCACTCGCCATTGCCTGTAGGCCAACTCGGTCGGCTTCTTGTTCAAAGCGTCGTGAATAAGACAATTGGTCTTGAATTAGCGCCGCTTGGGAGCCCATAGCGGCGGCCATGCCCGCATCTCCGCCTCCGCTAGCGGCAATTAGCATGCCTGCCAGCATAGCGGCCATTGCAGGGAGCTGTGTTTGCTCTGCACGTGCACTGCCCCTGGCGTAGTGCCGTTGAGATAGGTGGCCTAATTCATGGGCGATGACCGATGCAAAGGCCCCCTCGTCTTCAGCAAAGGCGAATAATCCTGAATTAATGCCAATGACGCCCCCAGGAACTGCAAAAGCATTGAGAGAGGCGTTATCAACCATCACGGTTGTTGTTCGAAGACTGCCAAGCTGACTATGGGGAGCAAGGCGTGCAACTAAGCTATTTAGGTAGTCATTTACAATAGGGTCTTGCCACTGTGGTGCCTGGGCACGGAATTGACGAAGCCAAGCGCGACCCAGGCGATACTCCTCGTTACTAACAGAGGTTGATGCGCCGCCAAGGCTAGGGAGCTGATAATCGTCGAAGCCAATGCTAGGCGAGCTAACACTGGCGATACTCAGCATAAGCGCGAATGCGTAGGCCCGGCGAGAAAGTGCGAATCGAAGGTGCGGCATGGCATCCTCATGATGTTCCTGATTTCAAGTAATAAGCACAGCAAACAGGGGTGTGACATTGATTCAGGCAGGGAAGTGCCGTTAAATCAAATTCTCTACGACCATTTTAAATAAATAGTTTATGTAACAATGCCGTATTCAAGTAGGTATTTCGATCAAGTAGGTACTTCGATCAAGTAGGTATTTCGATCAAGTAGGTATTTCGATCAAGTAGGTATTTTGAGGGAGAGGGTATGTCCGAATACATAGAGCCTAGGTCAAACGAAAGCATTAACCCCGATACAGTGTTGGATGCTACCGGGTTGCACTGCCCGTTGCCATTATTAAAAGCTAAACAAGCATTGGCAGGGCTGGCTCCAGGTCAATTGCTTGAAGTGAGGGCTACCGATGCTGGTTCGTGGCGTGATATGGCGTCTTTCACTGATCTTAGTGACCATGTGTTAGAAGCACGCGAGCAGCATGGCGATGTGTACTATTTTTGGATACGTAAAGCAGGGATGTCTCACTCATGACCATGCGCACTATTCTGAAAAGTTGGATTGATCGCTACTTTTCAGACGAAGAAGCGTTGATTCTTCTCTTGGTATTGGTCGCTGGTTTTGCAGCCATTATTTGGTTTGGCAGGATGTTGGCACCGTTCTTCACTGCGCTTGTCATCGCATTTTTGCTGCAGGGTGTCGTGAGTGCTTTTACCAGGCGTGGTGTGCCTCATTTGCTAGCGGTCATTGTTGTATTTGTGGCGTTTGTTAGTGTGTTGCTAACAATGGCTTTTATTTTGATGCCACTGATCTGGAATCAGCTTGTTGGGCTTGTTCAAGAATCACCTCGCATGTTTGCTAGCGGTCAAGGGTGGTTAGACGAACTTCAGGCCCGCTATCCTAATTTAATAACCCCTGATCAAATGCAAAGTTGGATTGGCGTTGCCAGCCGGGAAATAAGCCAGTTGGGGCAGCGTGCATTAACACTTTCACTGGCATCGCTCGGCAATATTATGTCGTTGATTATTTACTTAGTATTAGTACCGATACTGGTGTTCTTCATGCTGAAGGATCGCCAGTCATTGGTAGGTTTTACGCTGTCGTTGTTACCGCAAAAACGCACGTTACTAACTCGTATCTGGCATGAAATGGATCGTCAGATTGCTAATTACATACGTGGCAAATCGATAGAGATAATCATCGTTGGTACGGTGGCTTTTTTTACCTTCGCTTTTTTTGGTCTGCCTTACACCGCCTTGCTAGCTGTGCTTGTGGGGTTTTCTGTTCTGGTGCCATATATTGGAGCAGCGGTGGTTACCATACCAGTGGCAGCCGTTGCAGGGTTTCATTTTGGAATCAGTGAGCAGTTTGCTTATGTGCTTGTCGCTTACGGCGTTATTCAAGCGCTTGATGGGAATGTGCTTGCACCGGTTTTGTTTTCAGAAACAAATAATATCCACCCCGTTTCCATTATTGTCGCGGTGCTGTTTTTTGGCGGTATATGGGGGTTCTGGGGCGTTTTCTTCGCGATCCCCCTGGCTACCCTGCTAAAAGCACTGGTGTATGCTTGGCCAAGAGGAATAGCTGAGAGAGAAGGAGAAAAGCAGCTTCCATTGGTCGAACATTAGCAGGCGCCATCTACCGTAGTACGCAAGGGTCGAACGGGAAAGGCGCCCGCGGATCAGTCACCCGCTAAGGATGCAGCGCTCTTGGCTTTATTCGTTGGCATAAAGCGCTTCAGCTGCTGTTAGTACTTCATCAGCATGCCCTGGTACTTTAACGCCGCGCCACTCTTGAACAAGTTTACCTTCGCTGTCGATTAAGAAGGTACTGCGCTCAATACCAAGATGCTCTTTACCGTACATTTTTTTAAGTTTGATAACGTCAAAAATCTGGCACACGGTTTCGTCCTTATCGGAGATAAGCTCGAAATTAAAATCTTGCTTAGCTTTGAAATTCTCCTGAGCACGGATGCCATCTCTAGAAACGCCAATAATGACCGTGTTGACAGCATCGAATCGTGGCTTTCGGTCTCTAAAATCACCGCCTTCGGTAGTACATCCCGGGGTGCTGGCCTTTGGATAAAAATAGATAACCACCTGCTTGCCACGCAATTCAGAGAGCGTCACCGTCGTATCATTAGTGGCTGGGGCGGAAAAGTCAGGTACCGGTTGGTTGAGTTTTACGGACATGAATAGCTCCTTTAATAAGGTGGTTTACTTAGTTGATTACACGCAAGTAACGCTATTATGTCAAAGCGAATGGTTGCCCAGTAATGAGTAGGCGAAAAAACTCTCAGCGCTTTACGCTGTACAGGTTCGAGCCGCCTGAGTACCATTTGCTGTCTGCAACATGCCTTGGGACGACAGCACAGTGCCCAAAGCATAAAATGGCAGTAGGTTAAATCGCCCCGATGTGCTCGTTCTACTCGTCAGGGCTTTTGTGGATAGGCTCGTATGGGCAGGCTCTTATAAACAGGCTCTTATAAACAGAGCCCTTATGGTCGAAGCTTCTCGATTTTCAATGAACATCGTCAGCAGCTTAATTTTTAATTTTGCAGGTGAGGAACAAACGGATGATCACAGGCAGCATTGTCGCCCTGGCGACGCCGATGAAGGTCAATGGCGACATCGACTGGGAGGCGCTTCGTCGCCTGGTGAACTTCCACCTCGATAATGGCACTGATGCCATTGTCGCAGCGGGCACCACGGGTGAACCTACTACCATGTCATTTGCTGAGCATTTTGATGTGATCCGCAGCGTGGTAGAAGAAGTGAACGGTCGCATTCCAGTGATCGCTGGAACGGGAGCGAACGCTACATCAGAGGCGGTTGAATTAGCTCGCTACGCTGGCGAAGTCGGCGCAGATTACTGTCTATCGGTTTGCCCTTACTACAACAAGCCGACTCAAGAAGGCCTCTATCAGCATTTCAAAGCGGTGGCTGAAGGAAGCAAATTGCCGGTAATTCTATATAACGTTCCCGGCCGTACTTGTTCTGATCTATATAATGAAACGGTAGTACGTTTAGCCGAGGTAAAGAATATTATCGGTTTGAAAGATGCTACTGGGAACCTTGAGCGCGCTGAGGATCTAATTACTCGCTTGAAGGGCAGTGATTTTATGCTCTACTCCGGCGACGATGCCACTGCCTGCGACTTTATGTTGATGGGTGGCCACGGAGATATTTCTGTTACTGCGAACGTAGCGCCTAAAGCGATGCATGAACTCTGTGCTGCAGCCGTGGCAGGTGATTCGGACAAGGCTCACCAAATTAATACGCGTTTGATGCCGTTACATACCAATTTGGGCATTGAAGCGAACCCTATTCCGGTTAAGTGGGCACTGCATCGCATGGGGTATATGGACGCAGGGATTCGTCTGCCGTTAACTTGGCTGTCGGAAAAGTACCACGCCACTGTTAGTGAAGCGCTGCAGCTGGCGGGCGTCGTAGAGGAGTAATTCGACGTAATCCCCTTTTGTTACTCGGCGTGGTTTGTTAACGCGTCGAGTACTCGATCTGTTGACTGTTAAGGTGGCTTGATGAGCTCTGTGCTTGAAAAACGTGCGCTTAAATGGATACCGCTGGTTCTCGCAACGGCTGTCACGCTTGCTGGATGTGCGCGCGATGGTTACTACCACGACCGCAATTTGGATTACACTGAAGCTGCTCCAGCGCCCCCTTTATTACTTCCAGAAACTCGCAATACTCAGCGTTACCGTGATGCCATGCCTGTACCCCAGGTAGCGATGCAAGGTAGCCGTATTGATGAGGCGGCCGAAATTGCCCCCCCTCAGACGTTGACGATTGGGAGCGGTTTAGAACCTGAATTCGTAGAGCGCCGTCAGGTGGGTAATCAAACATGGTTGGTGATCGCGGCAGATACGGGAGCCGTTTGGCCTCAGTTAGAAGCGTTCGCGAATAGTCGGCAGCTAGGTATTCAGCAAAGCGATGCGAATCAAGGTGTCATAGTGACCTCTCAAGCCACGTTGAAACTACAAAGCGCGCTTAGGGCGGGCAGTAGTGAGGTGCGCTGTGAGCAAGCAGGGCAAAGCGTGGCTGGGTGTCTTGATGCCCTAGAGCAGTATCTAGGCGCACGCAGTGCCACTGCTAGCGCATCTTCTTGGACGGCTCAACGACTCGCACAAGATCAGGCGCTTCAAATGCGTCAGCAGGGCGACGAGTGGGAAGTTGTGATCCCTCAATCTATTGATCGAGTTTGGGCGGAGCTGGATCACTATCTTGAGCTCGACTTTAGTGTCGAAGGTCAGCGTGACCTATTAGCCACTTCTGCTGAAAACTATGAATTCTTGGTTGAGTATATGACCGAGACTGAGCGAGGCCGCAATCCTCTGCAAATTGTTTTCAGTCCCGATGTACGCCGTATGTCGCAGCAAATTCGTCTTGCCCTTCAACCTAACGGTGACAAGACCATTCTGCGTGCGATTAATGCCAGTGAGCGTAGTTTCAATGCTGATGATCAGCGCGAGCTGCTTGAGCGTGTCTCCGGCTACCTACGTTAATTTTTAATTTTGAAATATTTCGGAGCCCCTATGGAAAAGCGCCAAGAACTCTACGCTGGTAAAGCGAAATCAGTTTATACCACCGACGACCCTGATTTGTTGGTACTGCACTTTCGTGATGATACCAGTGCTTTTGATGGTAAAAAGAAAGAGTCACTTGCCCGTAAAGGCAAAGTGAACAACATTTTCAATGCTTTCATTATGCAGCGCCTGGAAGAGGCGGGGATTCCTACCCATTTTGAGAAGCAGCTTTCTGACACTGAAAGCTTAGTAAAAAAGATGGAGATGATTCCAGTTGAATGCGTTGTTCGCAACATTGCAGCAGGAGGCCTAGTTAAGCGTCTGGGGGTGGAAGAGGGCATCAGTTTGAATCCGCCTACCTTTGAATTGTTCTTAAAGAACGATGAGAAGGGAGACCCAATGATTAACGAGTCGCTAGCAGAAACCTTTGGTTGGGCAACCCCCGAGCAACTGGTAAAAATGAAGTCACTTACTTTTAAAGTGAACCATGTGCTTAAGCAGCTTTTTGCTGAAGGCGATATGTTGCTAGTCGATTACAAGCTTGAGTTTGGCGTCTTTAAAGGCGATGTAATCCTTGGCGATGAGTTCTCTCCGGATGGCTGTCGCTTATGGGATGCCAATACCCGAGAAAAGCTTGATAAGGATCGCTTCCGCCAGGGGTTAGGCGGTGTCATTGAAGCGTATGAAGAAGTAGCACGACGGATTGGTATTCATATTGATTAATGCCATAGCATATCTGTCATAGCACGTTTGTGCTGATACGCTCGTATAGTAAAAACCCGCTTGGGATAACTGTTTCCGAAGCGGGTTTTTCTATTAAAGTCTGATAGCGTGTTTTATTCGTCTGAAGATTCGTCAGTTAGCTCATCAAGCGCCTGTAATCGGTAGCCATAGCCATATACCGAAACAAGATTCCAACCAAACTCCGACGTAAGGCTAAGTTTCTTGCGCACTCGGTGAATATGCACGTCTAGTGTACGTGTGCCGGGTGGATCACTTTTACCCCATACATACTCATATAGGTAAGAGCGTGAAAGCGGGCTGCCTAGCTGGTTTAGTAGAAGAAAGGCTAAGCGAAACTCCTGCCTTGTTAACGATACTTCTTCTCCGTCCACGTAGGCTGTTTCACGATTGGTATTAAGCTTAATGCGGCCAAACTCCAATGTTTGCTGCTGAGCAACACTTGGAGTGCGTAGCGAATGGCGTCGAGTTGATGCATAGGCTCTTGCTGCCAGTTCGCGCGGTCTAAAAGGCTTGCTGATGAAGTCGTCAGCCCCCGCGTTTAAGGCTTGAATAATATCAGATTCTTCTTGCCGCAGAGTCACCATTAGCACAGCAGGAATAATCTGTAGGTAGGTTTTCATCCAGTTAAGCAGCGCAATACCGGTGCCGTCAGGCAAGTGCCAATCAAGTATGACTAAATCGAATGTATTGCGGCTGGCAGTATGAATAAATGCCTTACTGGTCTCGAAAGAGAAGATGTTTGCCTCTATGCCTCGCTCGGCAAAGCCATCTGTAAGCGCTTTTTCGATGCGCTCCGATACCACCTTCTCATCTTCTACTACTGCAATGCGCATAGGCTGTATCCAAGTCAGGTCTCGTCAGTGAAAGTGAGCAGCATAGGTTGCATTTTTTACTTAGATCTAAAAAGAGCGTCAAAGTGCCATAATTAGATACTTGCTCTGAACTATGAGCTTTGCAAGTAGAAAAGCTCGTTAAGCCCCTCTTTTATTAACGACTGATGATAACAGCAGGCACTGAGCATACCTGCCAAGTCGTGTTTAGTAGTCCCTTATCTTTCCTCTACCAATGTTGTCGAAACAGCATGTTCAACCCCAAACGTGTTCGAACGACGTTGCAAGTCAGCTACTTCCCAGAATACGCATGTCGGCTGAAATGTAAATTGGTGTCAAAGGTGTAAATAAATAATTTTAGTTAACGATTGATTTTTTTTGTTTTAATCGATTTTTTGGATTTTAATTAGTAAGTGCTTACTCTCAGTTTAACCTACATATCGATAGCGTCTAATTGAAATCGACGGTTGATGCGTAGGTGCTTTTGTTGATTGCTGCTTATTTCTATCACCAAAGTCTGAAAAAAGATTTCCTCTGATTTTTCAATTTACGTTTATTCATAGTGTGGAGGCGGCCACTTCCCTGTGCTAGCTTCAGTATTAAATAAAGTTTCAGGCGCCGCTGTTTTTTCTGCAAATAGTTAATAATCGTTTCACAAAAAAATTGTGAGATAGGGGTTATGTGACCTTTTAGGCTTGGTGATAAGAGTGAGCTTAATTAGGTAACCCCTACCTACCGCCCAAGAAGCTAGAAAAACTAATCACAATAATTCCTAACAACGTTAATGGGAGCACGGGAATGAATAATGTATTTCGTTTAGTTTGGAATCGTTCACTTGGGCGGCTGGTGGTAGCTTCAGAAGCGGCGCGTAGTCGTAGTAAGTCGGGAGCTAGTGGAAAAATTGGTCGAGTGGCAGAAGCTTCAACAATTCATTCACCGATAACGTTTTTTCTTCGGCCTGTTACATTAGGTGTTGTGTTCGCATTCGCGACAATGCTTTCTCCGCTGGGAAGTCTCGATGCTGAAGCAAGGAAATTTGCCTCAGATGGTGGCAGTTGTGTGTCTGGAGGAGGAGGGATAGCAATTGGCAGGTTAACAACTGGCAATACCACCGCAGATCCTATCGATGGCAGTGGCACCTACTCAACCGTTGCAGGGTGTAATGCCGATGGTAACACTCAATCAGCAGCAACTGTCTACGGTACATTTAGCGAGGTGACAGGAAGTGGTGGAGCCGCCTTCGGTTTTAATACCAGTGCTGCTCAATGGGCGACGGCGATTGGTTTAGAAAGCCGTGCGACTGGAATATCTGGCACTGCTTTGGGCTTTGGTAGTCAAGCCACTGCACGTAACGCTGTTGCGATTGGTGGCGCGGGTGGTGCAGATAATGCCAACCCGCTTTCTGTTGCTAACTCTACAACGGCCTCAGGTCTGTACTCAATTGCCATCGGTGCTGATGATGTCAAAGGCGCCCAAGCAACATTTGCTAATGCTATTGCGATTGGTGGTCAGGCAGAAGCGGCAGGTGCTCGTGGGATCTCAATTGGTAGCCAGTCATCAGTAAATGGGGCTGGTGTCTATGCCTATCGTCGTCAAGATAATAACGGCGTGGATAGTAATGTCGAAAGTGTTGTTAACGCCCCTATTGCGTTAGGTGCTGAAGCTAGCGTAGCAAGTGGTGGAATTGCGATAGGCTCTAATAGTCAGGCAAGCGGCATTCTTGGTGTTTCGATTGGTGGATCAGCAGTTGCCTCTAACAACAGTGCCTTTGCCCTCGGTCCGGCTGCTTATGCGACGGGCACGCAATCTCTCTCTATTGGCTATCAAAGCGCCGCCACAGGTGCACGAAGTTTATCGATTGGTCCTGTATCAACCTCTACGGGTGAAGAATCAATTGCTCTCGGTACATCTGCGTTAGCGAGTGGCGATCGTGCCTTTGCCTTGGGTTCATCATCTATCGATGACGGTGGTTGGAAGCAAGACACGGTTAATAATACCCAAGCCACGGGAAATGATTCACTTGCTTTTGGTACGTCTGCTCAGGCAACGGCAGAAAATTCCATTGCTATAGGTAAAGATAGTATCGCATCGGGCGTTGACACCGGTGCGATAGGCCGTGGTGCCGTAGCAACAGGCTCCTGGGCGGTAGGTACCGGCGCAAATGCTAGTAATGGAGGTCAAGCATTCGGTGAGTTCAGTACCGCCAGTGGTAATAACTCTTCCGCCTATGGTCAAACCGCAACAGCAACGGGCGATCGCTCAAGCGCTTTAGGTACCGAAGCTAATGCAGTAGGAAACTTTTCTACCGCGGTTGGCTATCAAACGGATGCGTCTGGTAACCAATCCTATGCCGGTGGTTACCTAAGTTCAGCTCAAGGCGTTGACTCGAGTGCTATTGGTAGTGGCGTTGTGGCTTCCGGTGAAGCAGCCGTTGTCATCGGTAGGGACTCGGTAGCATCGGGCTTACAGTCGTTTGCGGCTGGTCATAACACAGATGCATCAGGGCAAGACGCTGTCGCTCTGGGAACCGCAGCAGAGGCCTCTGGACTCAGCGCTATTGCTATTTCCCGAGGTGCTTTTGCGCTTGCTGACTATGCCACTGCTCTTGGTGGCGAGAGTAATGCAAACGCGATATATGCAACAGCGATAGGTAGTTTTTCAACTGCAGATGCGGAAAGCTCAACAGCAATTGGCGATCAAAGCAATGCGGTGCTTGAAGATAGCGTCGCACTAGGCTCCAACTCAACGGCAGATACTGCCGCAGGTATCAATGGCTATATCCCCTTTGGCGCGACAGCCGCTGATACTACCGCGATCAACAATACGGTAGCGACACAGGCAGCCGTAGACGTTGGAAGTCGACAGATCACCAGCGTGGCGGCAGGCACCGCAAATGATGATGCGGTCAATGTCAGTCAGTTGATTGCTTCACAATCTTCTGTTGACGCAGGTACTAACATCGCCAATGTGGTTGAGGAAGAAAATCCCAATGGCGGAACCATCTACACCGTGAATGCCGACGGCGCTTCAGTAAGTGCCGGTTCCGGTGCGGTGGATGTGACTGCCGCTGCCCCGGATGCGGATAACGTCACCGATTACGCGGTGGATCTCAGCCAAGCCAGCAAAGACAGCCTACTGCTGGCCGACTCCGCGCTCCAAACCGTGGTCACCCAGATCGACGGTACTGACGTTAAAACCCTCGATGAGAATGATAATGTCGCCAACTTTATCAGCGGCCAGAACATTGAGCTGAGCGATGACGGCGGCGCGATTGAAATCGCCACCGCAGACAATGTTACTTTCACCGATGTTCAAACCGACACGCTGACGGCTGGCCCGGTTAGCATCGGTGCGGGCGGCATTGATGCGGGCAATACGACGATCAGCAATCTCGCCGATGGCGTGAACGCCCAAGATGCTGTCAACCTCAGCCAATTAGAAGGCGCGGCCGCAGCTTCAAGAACGGAAGTCACCGCAGGTACCAACGTCGCCAGTGTTGATCAAACCACTGGCGCGAATGGCCAAGACATTTACACCGTGAATGCCGACGGCGCATCAGTGAGTGCCGGTTCCGGTGCGGTGGATGTGACTGCCGCCGCCCCGGATGCGGATAACGTCACCGACTATGCGGTGGATCTCAGCCAAGCCAGCAAAGACAGCCTGACGCTGGCTGATTCTGCACTGCAAACGGTGGTCACCCAGATCGACGGTACCGAGGTTAAAACCCTCGACCAGAATGATAATGTCGCCAACTTCATCAGCGGCCAGAACATTGAGCTGAGCGACAATGGCGGTGCGATTGAAATCGCCACCGCAGACAATGTTACTTTCACCGATGTTCAAACCGACACGCTGACGGCTGGCCCGGTTAGCATCGGTGCGGGCGGCATTGATGCGGGCAATACGACGATCAGCAATCTCGCCGATGGCGTGAACGCCCAAGATGCTGTCAACCTCAGCCAATTAGAAGGCGCGGCCGCAGCTTCAAGAACGGAAGTCACCGCAGGTACCAACGTCGCCAGTGTTGATCAAACCACTGGCGCGAATGGCCAAGACATTTACACCGTGAATGCCGACGGCGCATCAGTGAGTGCCGGTTCCGGTGCGGTGGATGTGACTGCCGCCGCCCCGGATGCGGATAACGTCACCGACTATGCGGTGGATCTCAGCCAAGCCAGCAAAGACAGCCTGACGCTGGCTGATTCTGCACTGCAAACGGTGGTCACCCAGATCGACGGTACCGAGGTTAAAACCCTCGACCAGAATGATAATGTCGCCAACTTCATCAGCGGCCAGAACATTGAGCTGAGCGACAATGGCGGTGCGATTGAAATCGCCACCGCAGACAATGTTACTTTCACCGATGTTCAAACCGACACGCTGACGGCTGGCCCGGTTAGCATCGGTGCGGGCGGCATTGATGCGGGCAATACGACGATCAGCAATCTCGCCGATGGCGTGAACGCCCAAGATGCTGTCAACCTCAGCCAATTAGAAGGCGCGGCCGCAGCTTCAAGAACGGAAGTCACCGCAGGTACCAACGTCGCCAGTGTTGATCAAACCACTGGCGCGAATGGCCAAGACATTTACACCGTGAATGCCGACGGCGCATCAGTGAGTGCCGGTTCCGGTGCGGTGGATGTGACTGCCGCCGCCCCGGATGCGGATAACGTCACCGACTATGCGGTGGATCTCAGTCAAGCCAGCAAAGACAGCCTGACACTGGCTGATTCTGCACTGCAAACGGTGGTCACCCAGATCGACGGTACCGAGGTTAAAACCCTCGACCAGAATGACAACGTCGCCAACTTTATCAGCGGCCAGAACATTGAGCTGAGCGATGACGGCGGCGCGATTGAAATCGCCACGGCAGACAATGTTACTTTCACGGATGTTCAAACCGACACACTGACGGCAGGCCCGGTTAACATTGGGGCGGGCGGCATTGATGCGGGTAACACCATCATCAGCAATCTCGCCGATGGCGTGAACGCCCAAGATGCTGTCAACCTCAGCCAATTAGAAGGCGCGGCCGCGGCTTCCCGCACGGCAGTTGAAGCAGGCACCAACGTCGCCAGTGTTGATCAAACCACCGGCGCGAATGGCCAGGATATCTACACCGTGAATGCCGACGGCGCATCAGTGAGTGCCGGTTCCGGTGCGGTGGATGTGACTGCCGCCGCCCCGGATGCGGATAACGTCACCGACTATGCGGTGGATCTCAGCCAAGCCAGCAAAGACAGCCTGACACTGGCTGATTCTGCACTGCAAACGGTGGTCACCCAGATCGACGGTACCGAGGTTAAAACCCTCGACCAGAATGACAACGTCGCCAACTTTATCAGCGGCCAGAACATTGAGCTGAGCGATGACGGCGGCGCGATTGAAATCGCCACGGCAGACAATGTTACTTTCACGGATGTTCAAACCGACACACTGACGGCAGGCCCGGTTAACATTGGGGCGGGCGGCATTGATGCGGGTAACACCATCATCAGCAATCTCGCCGATGGCGTGAACGCCCAAGATGCTGTCAACCTCAGCCAATTAGAAGGCGCGGCCGCGGCTTCCCGCACGGCAGTTGAAGCAGGCACCAACGTCGCCAGTGTTGATCAAACCACCGGCGCGAATGGCCAGGATATCTACACCGTGAATGCCGACGGCGCATCAGTGAGTGCCGGTTCCGGTGCGGTGGATGTGACTGCCGCCGCCCCCGATGCCAACAACGTCACCGACTACGCGGTGGATCTCAGTCAAGCCAGCAAAGACAGCCTGACGCTGGCTGATTCTGCACTGCAAACGGTGGTCACCCAGATCGACGGTACCGAGGTTAAAACCCTCGACCAGAATGATAATGTCGCCAACTTCATCAGCGGCCAGAACATTGAGCTGAGCGACAATGGCGGTGCGATTGAAATCGCCACGGCAGACAATGTTACTTTCACGGATGTTCAAACCGACACAATGACGGCAGGTCCGGTTAACATTGGGGTGGGCGGTATTGATGCGGGCAATACGACGATCAGCAATCTCGCCGATGGCGTGAACGCCCAAGATGCTGTCAACCTCAGCCAATTAGAAGGCGCGGCCGAAGCTTCAAGAACGGAAGTCACCGCAGGCACCAACGTCGCCAGTGTTGATCAAACCACCGGCGCGAATGGCCAGGATATCTACACCGTGAATGCCGACGGCGCATCAGTGAGTGCCGGTTCCGGTGCGGTGGATGTGACTGCCGCCGCCCCCGATGCCAACAACGTCACCGACTACGCGGTGGATCTCAGTCAAGCCAGCAAAGACAGCCTGACGCTGGCCGACTCCGCGTTGCAAACCGTGGTCACTCAGGTCGACGGCACTGAGGTTAAAACCCTCGACCAGAACGATAACGTTGCCAATTTTATCAGCGGTAACAATATCGAACTAAGTGACGACAATGGCGCGATTGAAATCGCCACTAGCGCAGACCTGACGGCGGATAGCCTGACCATCAACAATGGTGGTCCGACGCTCAATGACAACGGCATTGATATGAACGATAACCGCATCACCAATGTTGGAGAGGCGGTAGACGGTGGTGATGCCATCAATCTGGATTACTTCGATGCAAACCGCACCCGTTACTACAGTGTGAATGACGGTGGCACCATCGGCGGCAACTTCAACAACGATGGTGCAACGGGGTTGAACGCCATTGCCTCCGGCGTTAATGCCACCGCCAGTGGTAACGGTGCGGTGGCTATGGGCTTTGGTGCCAGTGCGCCGATTAATGACAGTCTCGCGTTGGGCAGTGGCTCGGTAGTGGATCGTGCGCTGGCACCGGACTCCGGCTTTATCCCCGCAGGGTCCGCAACGATTGAGTTCAACACCACCGATAAAGAGCTGCTTGGTGCTATCTCGGTGGGTGATGATGACTCGTACCGCCAGATCACCAACGTCGCCGACGGCACTGAAGCACAGGATGCGGTGACAGTTCGCCAGTTACAAGGGGCTGTTGGCTCTGTGATTGATAGTGGTACTAAGTATTTCCGCGCAAACTCCACCGAGCCTGATTCGCTGGCAGTAGGTAACGACAGCATTGCGGTTGGCCCTACCACCGTCACTAACGGCGAAAATGGCATCGGCATGGGTAACGGCGCGATTGTCGGGCAAATGGCCCCGGGCGGCACCGCGATTGGTAACAATGCTGAGGTACTGCTCTCCGATGGCATTGCGTTCGGCACTAACGCGCGTTCTGAAGCCCAGCAGGGCATTGCTCTGGGCGCGGGCGCGACGGTTAGTCACGATCAAAGTGTCGCCCTGGGTAGCAACAGCGTGACAGAAGACGCGGTCGCCACCAGTGGCGTCACGATTGCCGGTGATAGCTACACCTTCGCTGGCACCATCCCGGATAGCACAGTGAGTATTGGCAGTGCAGGCAACGAGCGCACGTTGACTAATGTGGCCGCAGGCCGCGTGAGCGAGACGAGTACTGATGCCATCAACGGCAGCCAACTGTTTGCTTCTAACCAAGCGATAGAAGAGGTCAGCACGATTGCCAATACGGGCTGGGATATCCAGACTAACGGCGACACTGCTACCAACGTGGCTCCCGGTGACACCGTTCAGATGATTGATGGTCAAAACATCGCCATCACCCGCAACGGCACGGATATTACAGTCGCCACTGTTGATTCACCCCAGTTCGGCAATGTCACTGTCAATACTGGTGGTGGTGACACCATTAACGGGCTGAGCAACCTCACCTTTGATCCAGATAACTTCACCTCCGGCCAAGCGGCCAGTGAAGATCAGCTCAAAGCAGTGAGCGATGTGGCCAACACCGGCTGGAACATCCAAGCCAATGGAGACACGGCAACTAACGTAGCGCCTGACGATACCGTCCAGATGCTCAATGGCAAGAATGTCGAGATTACCCGCAATGGCACGGACATCACCGTCGCCACCGCTGATAGTGTGGCCTTTGATGATGTGGCCATCACCGGCGGTCCGACACTCACTGGTGGTGGCATTGATATGAACAACACCACCATCAGTAACCTGGCTGATGGCGTGAATGCGCAGGATGCAGTTAACCTCAGCCAATTAGAAGGCGCGGCCGCGGCTTCAAGAACGGAAGTCACCGCAGGCACCAACGTCGCCAGTGTTGATCAAACCACCGGCGCGGATGGCCAGGGTATCTACACCGTGAATGCCGACGGCGCATCAGTGAGTGCCGGTTCCGGTGCGGTGGATGTGACTGCCGCCGCCCCGGATGCGGATAACGTTACTGACTACGCGGTGGATCTCAGCCAAGCCAGCAAAGACAGCCTGACGCTGGCCGACTCGGCGCTACAAACCGTGGTCACCCAGATCGACGGCACTGAGGTGAAAACCCTCGACCAGAACGATAATGTCGCCAACTTTATCAGCGGTAACAATATCGAACTGAGTGATGATAATGGCGCGATTGAAATCGCCACTAGCGCAGACCTGACGGCGGATAGCCTGACCATCAACAATGGTGGTCCGACGCTCAATGATAATGGCATTGATATGAACGATAACCGCATCACCAATGTTGGAGAGGCGGTAGACGGTGGTGATGCCATCAACCTGGATTACTTCGATGCAAACCGCACCCGTTACTACAGTGTGAATGACGGTGGCACCATCGGCGGCAACTACAATAACGATGGCGCGACGGGTCTGAACGCCATTGCCTCCGGCGTTAATGCCACCGCCAGTGGTAACGGTGCGGTGGCTATGGGCTTTGGTGCCAGTGCGCCGATTAATGACAGTCTCGCGTTGGGCAGTGGCTCGGTAGTGGATCGTGCGCTGGCACCGGACTCCGGCTTTATCCCCGCAGGGTCCGCAACGATTGAGTTCAACACCACCGATAAAGAGCTGCTTGGTGCTATCTCGGTGGGTGATGATGACTCTTACCGTCAGATCACTAACGTTGCCGACGGCACTGAAGCACAAGATGCGGTGACGGTTCGTCAGTTGCAAGGCGCGGTGGGCTCAGTGATTACCACCGGCATAAAATATTATCGTGCCAACTCCGATGACCCTGACGCCATTGCAGCCGGAGACGATAGCCTTGCTATTGGGCCTAATACAGTCACCAATGGTGACAATGGCATCGGCATGGGCAACGGCGCGATTGTCGGGCAAATGGCCCCAGGTGGTACTGCGATCGGTAACAATGCTGAGGTACTGCTCTCCGATGGCGTTGCGTTCGGCACTAACGCGCGTTCTGAAGCGCAGCAGGGCATTGCCCTGGGCGCAGGCGCGACGGTTAGCCACGATCAAAGTGTCGCTCTGGGTAGCAACAGCGTGACAGAAGACACGGTCGCCACCAGTGGCGTCACGATTGCCGGTGATAGCTACACCTTCGCTGGCACCGCCCCGGATAGCACGGTGAGTATTGGCAGTACAGGCAACGAGCGCACGTTGACCAATGTCGCGGCAGGCCGCGTGAGTGAGACGAGTACCGATGCCATCAATGGCAGCCAACTGTTTGCCTCTAACCAAGCGATAGAAGAGGTCAGCACGATTGCCAATACGGGCTGGGATATCCAGGCCAATGGGGATGCTGCTACCAACGTTGCCCCAGGCGACACGGTCCAGCTCCTAGATGGCAAAAATGTTGATATCACCCGCAACGGCACGGATATCACTGTTGCCACAGCTGATAGCGTAGCTTTTGATAATGTGGCCATCACTGGTGGTCCTACGTTGAACGGCGGCGGTATTGATATGAACAGCACCACCATCAGCAACCTTGCCGATGGTTTGGATGCTCAAGATGCCGTTAACCTTAGCCAACTGCAAAATAGCGCGGCAGCGTCGAGGACAGAGGTTGCGGGTGGCTCTAACGTGGCCAGCGTTGACCAAGCCACAGGTGCTGACGGCCAAGCTATCTACACCGTTAATGCGGACGGCGCTTCCGTGAGTGCCGGTTCCGGCGCAGTAGATGTTACCGCCGCTGCCCCGGATGCGGATAACGTCACCGACTACGCGGTGGATCTCAGCCAAGCTAGCAAAGACAGCCTGACGCTGGCTGATTCCGCACTCCAAACTGTGGTCACTCAGATTGATGGCACCGACGTTAAAACCCTCGACCAGAACGATAACGTCGCCAACTTTATCAGCGGCCAGAATATTGAACTGAGCGATGACGGCGGCGCGATTGAGATCGCCACAAGCTCTAATCTTACTGCTGATAGCCTGACGATCAACAACGGCCCAACGCTTAATGGTAACGGCATTGATATGGGTGGCAACTCCATCACCAACCTGGGCGACCCAGTGAATGATGGTGATGCACTAAACCTTCAATACTTTAATGAAAACCGCGTTCGCTACTTTAGCGTGAACGATAACGGTGTCATCGGCGGTAACTTCAATAACGACGGTGCCACCGGTTTGAATGCGATGGCGAGCGGCGTAGGCGCTATTGCCGATAGCGAGGGTGCAGTGGCGATGGGCTTTGGGGCGAACGCTCTAGTACGTGGCAGCTTAGCGATTGGTAGTGGCTCGGTTTCTGACCGAGCCTTAGCGCCTGAATCGGGCTTTATATCAGCCGGCTCGGCAACTATTGAATTTAACACCACCGACAAAGAACTGCTTGGCGCGATTTCTGTCGGGGATAGCGACTCTTACCGCCAGATTATTAATGTTGCCGATGGTACTGAAGCACAAGACGCCGTCACCGTTCGCCAGCTACAGGGGGCAATAGGCTCCGTAGTTGAAACCGGGACTAAGTACTTCCACGCCAACTCTACGGCGCCAGACTCACTTGCGGTAGGTAACGACAGTATTGCCGTTGGGCCAACCACGGTCACTAACGGTGATAATGGTATTGGTATGGGGAACGGCGCGATTGTTGGTCAAATGGCCCCAGGCGGCACGGCCATTGGCAATAATGCCGAGGTATTGCTCTCCGACGGAGTCGCGTTCGGCACTAATGCCCGCTCCGAAGCCCAGCAGGGCATTGCTCTTGGCGCAGGTGCGACGGTTAGCCACGATCAAAGTGTAGCGTTAGGTAGCAACAGTACAACGGATGAGCCGGTGGCTACTCAGGGTATTACGCTGATTGGCAATGATTACTCATTTGCAGGCAACACCCCGGATAGCACCGTCAGCATTGGTAGTGCGGGGAACGAGCGCACGCTGACCAATGTAGCGGCTGGTCGTGTGAGTGAAACCAGCACTGATGCTATCAACGGTAGTCAGCTGTTTGCTTCTAACCAAGCCATTGAAGAAGTAAGTGCCGCAGCTAATGCGGGCTGGAACGTCACCGACGGTACCAATGCCGCCAATATCGGCCCTAATGGCGAGGTAACGTTCACAGGGGATAGCAATCTCACTGTCGCGCAGACTGGCATCGATGATGCTGGTGAAGTGGAAATCACTCTTAATCGTGACCTTGATCTCGACAGCGTCACCGCCGGCAACAGCGAACTCACCAGCGCAGGCTTAAGCGTCGATGATGGCAACGGCAACCTTACCACCGTCACCAGCGATGGACTCACCATTGCTGGTGGACCCAGCATCACCGCGAGTGGTGGTATTGATGCCAATAACCAAGTCATCAGCAATGTAGGCACACCAGTGGATGACGGTGATGCGCTTAACCTTCAATATTTCAATGAAAACCGTGCCCGTTACTACAGTGTGAACGACGGCGGCACTGTTGGTGGCAACTTTAATAACGATGGTGCCACTGGGTTGAATGCCATCGCTAGTGGGGTAGATGCTAGTGCCAGCGGCGACGGTGCCGTAGCCATGGGGTTTGGGGCGAATGCACCGATTCGTGACAGCCTGGCGTTGGGTAGCGGCTCGGTGGTTGATCGCGCGCTGGCTCCAGACTCTGGCTTTATCCCGGCGGGGGCAGCCACGATTGAATTCAACACCACTGACAAAGAACTGCTCGGTGCTATCTCGGTAGGCGATAGCGACTCGTACCGTCAGATCACCAACGTCGCAGATGGCACCCAAGCGCAAGATGCTGTCACTGTTCGCCAACTACAAGGCGCCGTTGGATCAGTCGTCGAGTCTGGTACCAAATACTTCCGCGCGAACTCCAGCGCGCCAGATGCCGCCGCGGTTGGTAACGACAGCATTGCAGTTGGCCCGACCACTGTTACCAACGGTGATAACGGCATTGGCATTGGTAATGGCGCGATTGTTGGTCAAATGGCTCCAGGCGGCACTGCCATTGGCGATAGTGCCGAAGTACTGCTGTCAGACGGAATAGCGTTTGGTAGCAATGCCCGCTCCGAAGCCCAACAGGGTATCGCTCTTGGCGCAGGTGCGACGGTCAGTCACGATCAAAGTGTAGCGCTCGGCAGTAACAGCACCACGGATGAATCGGTTGCGACTCAGGGCATTACGCTGATTGGCAATGATTACTCATTTGCTGGCACTACACCGACGAGCACCATTAGCGTTAGTAGTGTGGGTAATGAGCGCACGATCACCAATGTGGCAGCGGGGCGAGTTAGTGCGACCAGCACTGATGCCATTAATGGCAGCCAACTTTTCGCTTCTAACCAGGCTATTGAAGAGGTAAGTGCTACGGCGAACGCTGGATGGAACTTGAGCGTTGAAGATGGTGACGCTAGTAATGTGGCTCCGACGGGGGAAGTTAACCTCTTAAGTGATGACGGTAACATACTCATTACTCAGGCTACGGTAAATGATCGTGAAGAAGTCGCGTTTGGACTATCCGATGATTTATCGATCGGTAATAGCCTTACCGTAGGGCAAGACGGGCCTGTTATTAGTAACGAGGGGATTACTAACTTAGCCGAAGGTGGTGTATCAGCCGATAGCAAAGATGCCATCAACGGCTCTCAACTTTACGCCACGAATCAGTGGATCGAAGTGTTAGAAAACAGTGTTACAAATGTAGTGGGTGACGGAAGCGATGAGTACATCACCAATAACGGTCTCGGCATTCGCTACGTGCGCACCAACGACAGTGGCTTAGCAGTGAGCGATGCCTTTGCTCAAGGGCAAGGCTCCACCGCTGTTGGCTACGAAGCTGTCGCTTCAGCAGATCGTGCATTGGCGATGGGGTACGACGCGGTTGCTTCACATCAAGGCAGCGTTGCGCTAGGGGAAGGTGCTCGCACTGCCGCTGCGGTTGGTACCGCTTCGGTAGAAATCGCGGGTCAAACCTACCAGTTTGCGGGGGCTTCTCCGGTCGCCACCGTTAGCGTTGGTAGCGTCGGGGCTGAACGTACGGTGACGAACGTCTCAGCAGGCCGAATTTCGGCAGAGAGTACCGATGCGATTAACGGCAGCCAATTGTATGCCACTAATCAAGCGGTCGGGGCGCTCGACAACCGCGTCAACAGCGTCGAAGGCGATATCAACAATATTACTAACGACCTGGAAGACCTGGGTAACCGTGCGGTGGCGTATGACCGCAACGATGACGGTAGTGTTAACTATGACACGATTACCTTGGAAGGCGATGGCGGCACGAAGATCACCAATGTTGCCCCCGGTGATATTGCGCAAAATAGCTCGGATGCCGTGAACGGTAGCCAGCTATGGGATGTGCAGAACCAAATCACCAACATTGAACAAGGGGGCTCCAAGTACTTCCGCGCCAATAGCGACGGCCCTGCCGCAGACCCACAAGGTGCTGACAGCATCGCCATGGGGCCAAGCAGCGTTGCGGCAGGCGATCGAAGCGTAGCGTCAGGTGCCGGTGCCCAAGCAACGGCTGACGGCAGCGTTGCCCTCGGTGCGGATTCTGTTGCTGACCGTGAAGGCATGAACGGTGAACGAGAGCGCTTCTCCAACGAATCTGTTGCTTCCACACAGGGCGCTGTTTCTGTGGGTAGTGAAGGGAATGAGCGTCAGATCACCAACGTGGCAGGCGGTACCCAAGCCACTGATGCAGTTAACGTTCGCCAGTTGGATGCGGTTCAGCGCGGTGCGGTGAACTATGACCGTGATGAAGACGGCAATGTTGACTACAGCACCATCACCCTGAAAGGTGATGAGGGCACCACCATCACCAATGTGGCGCCTGGCATCAATGCTAACGATGCTGCCAACGTGGGGCAGTTGAATGATCTTGGCCGTCGCTTTGAAAACGAGATTGTCAACGTGTATGGCCGTATCGACGATGTTGAGCGCAATGCCAATGCCGGCTCTGCCAGTGCCATCGCCGCCTCCACGGTGCCACAAGCCTGGATGCCCGGTAAGAGCATGGTCGGAGTGGGGGCTGGTACCTATGGCGGTGAGTCGGCGGTATCGGTGGGGATCTCGCGTCTGTCCGACAATGGTCGCTGGATTATCCAAGGCAAGGTGACGGGCGACTCGCAAAGCAACTTCGGCGCTGGTGTTGGCGCTGGCTGGCACTGGTAAAGGAGAACGACGTGAATAATCTTAGTAACAGCATGATGACCAAGGCGGCCCTCGGGGCCGCCAGTATCGCCGCCGTTCTCGTTTTGACGGGCTGCGCTAGCCCACCTAATAACGACCGAACCGAGTTACGTGACGCCGGAGATGGCTTTCCAGCACTAGCGGGTAACTGGTATGACGGCGGCAAGTTTGTTGATCCTGAAAACATCTTACGTATTCAGGAAAGCCAGACGAAGGACCAAGTACGCCAGTTGATTGGAAATCCCCATTATTCGGAAGGGTTCTTTGGCGTTCGAGAGTGGAACTATGTGTTCAACTTGTACACGGGTAACGGCAATGAGTACATCACCTGCCAATACCAAGTGCATTATGACGATGAGATGGCGTTAGAAAGCACGCGTTGGCGAGACGCACAGTGTCCAGCGCTGTTAGTGCCAATTGAAGTAGAAGAGATTGCTGCTGAGCCGCGCGCGGAGAAGCTAACCTTATCAGGCGATGTATTGTTTGACTTTGATAGCGACCAGCTCTCGTTAGAGGGGAGGCGAGCTTTGGAACGGGTGTCAGATATGGTTCTTGATGCCTACTCATCACCTAGTGTGTTAGTTGTCGGTTATACGGATCGGTTTGGTGAGGATCAGTATAATATTAACTTATCTCAGGCGCGTGCGGAGGCAGTCGGCAGCTATCTAGTGACGCAGGGGATGGCCCGCCGTGATTTGACATTGCTGGGAAGGGGGGAGGCTGATCCTGTAGTTGATTGCCCAGGCCAAGTGGCCACGCTAAGTGTGAAGGAGTGCTTACGGCCTAACCGTAGAGTGGAGGTAATAGTTACCAATAGTTAATCGACGTATAGGACTAAACTTTTTGCTAATGAAAATTATTAAGCCGAAGCTTTTTTAAGCTTCGGTTTTTTATTTAATATAATTTAATTCTTTATGCTGGAGGGTTGTTTAGAAGTTTTTTTAGTAGCTTTGGTTAATGATTTTTTTAGTGTTAACAATTGTCTCTCTTGCTTGTGTGAAAACCTTCTGCTGATAACAATGAAGAAAAGGGGCAAGATTTCTTGCTAGATGATTGTCTACGCCAATTAGTTTATTGATTATGTTTTTAAATTTTTATTGGCGACCTTGCTTTGATATTCATAACGCTAATGTTTGGGGAAGAATTGTTAATTATGTTTGCTGATAGCAGGCATGTTTCTAGTTTTCCTGGATTAATAGATTAGTGTGTTGTCCGTTTAAAGGGCAGGGGAGTAAGCGCAATGAACAACGTATTTCGATTAATCTGGAAGCGGGCGTTAGGTCGTCTAGTCGTTGCTTCAGAAGCGGCTAACTCTAAGCAAAAAGCTGGAGCGGGTAGAAATAAAATTGGCCAAGTGCCAACGTTGCAACGCACTAGCTCCTTAAATATCACTATCCTATTTACAACAATCGTTGCCTTAGGTATCACAGTTTTTACACCGCAAAATGCTAACGCCTATACTGCTGCTGGGGCGAATAATTGTGCTAACGGGAATAATACCCGTATTGCGATCGGCCAAGACGCGGAGGCATGTGAGAATAACAATATTGCTATTGGGGCTCAGTCGATTTCCAATGACCTTAGTATTACGTTATTAAATAGAGGGAATCCTTTTTACGCTCCCGATTTAGATGGCAATATTCTTTTCAATAATATTGGTTCTGCATCGGTTGCATTAGGGGAAAATGCCTCGGCGCTTGGGGGAGGGGTAGCTATTGGTGGGAATGCCAATACTGAAAGAGTCGGTGTTGCGATAGGAGCGTATGCAAGCGCAGGCGTGAATTCGCTTGCTTTAGGGCCTGCTAGTAAAGCCGCAAATCAAACATCGCTGGCATTCGGCCGACAATCATTTGCGGGCGCAGATTATGCACAAGCAATAGGAAATGTTTCTGCAGCGATCGGAGAGTCTTCACTAGCTATTGGGCACTCTGCTACGGCAGAAGGTCTGAAGGCCATTGCAATCGGTGGTGCAGGTGGTGGAACTAATTATAATAATGCAGAGAAAACTCATGCCCTGGGCGAGCGTTCAATTGCCATTGGGGATAAAGCACAAGCTATGGGGTCCGTTGCCTTGGCGCTTGGTTCAAACAGTCAAGCTACAAGTAACTCCTCCTTGGCGTTGGGGGAGAGGGCGGAAGCTACTGAGTTGCAAAGTATCGCGGTAGGTTTGGACTCCAAGGCATCAGGGGGCGACTCTCTGGCAATAGGCACGGGTGCAATCGCTTCTGGTGACAAAACGATCAGTATTGGTTTTGCTAACGAAGTTTCTGGAACAAGTTCTGGCGCTATCGGTGATCCTAATATCATCACGGGCGCAGGCAGCTACGCACTGGGCAACGACAATACCATCGACGCTGACGAGGCCGGTGCTTTCGGTAACCGTAACATCCTTGCGGCTACCGCTGATGGCAGTCGCATTATTGGCAACGACAATAACATCAATGTCTCCGATGCCATGGTGGTGGGTAATAATGCGGATGTCACACAAGCGGGAGGAGTGGCGCTAGGCTCTGGTTCGGTAGCAGATACCGCAGCAGGCATAGCGGGATATGTACCCTTTGGCGCGACGGCAGCAGACACAGCCGCAATTAATGGTACGGTGGCCACTCAGTCAGCGGTAGATATCGGAAGCCGCCAGATCACCAGTGTAGCAGCAGGTACCGAACTTGATGATGCGGTCAACGTCAGCCAGTTAGTCGCTGCACAATCTAAGGTTGAAGCAGGAACTAACATTGCCGATGTTGTAGTGAGCGAAAACGCTGACGGCGGTACCATTTACACCGTGAATGCCGACGGCGCATCGGTCTCTGCAGGCACGGGTGTTGATGTGGTCGCTGCCGGCCCGGATGGTGACAACGTCACCGACTATGAAGTCGCGCTCAGCCAAGACACCCAAGACAGCCTGCTGCTGGCCGACTCCGCACTCCAGACCGTGGTCACACAGATCGACGGCACCGAGGTCAAAACCCTCGACGAGAATGACAACGTCGCCAACTTCGTCACCGGCGACAATATCGTGCTGACCGATGACGCAGGCGGCATCAAGATCGCCACCGCGGATGATGTCACTTTCACCAGCATTAACAGCGACAGCCTCGCCATCACCGGCGGCCCCACGCTGACCGGAGGCGGCATTGATATGAACGCCACCACCATCAGTAATCTTGCTGATGGGGTAGATGCCAACGACGCCGTCAACGTTAGCCAGTTGGAGAGCAGCGCCGCAGCTTCAAGAACTGAAGTCACCGGCGGCACGAATATCGCCAGCGTTGACCAAACCACCGGTGCGGATGGCCAGGCTATTTACACTGTGAATGCCGATGGGGCGAGTGTCACTGCGGGTGCTGGCGTTGATGTGGTTGCTGCAGGCCCGGATGGTGACAACGTCACCGACTATGAAGTCGCGCTCAACCAAGACACCCAAGACAGCCTGCTGCTGGCCGACTCCGCGCTCCAGACCGTCGTTACTCAGATTGATGGCACTGAGGTTAAAACCCTCGATGAGAACGATAACGTCGCCAACTTCGTCACCGGCGACAATATCGTACTCAGCGATGACGCGGGCGGCATCAAGATCGCCACTGCGGATGATGTCACTTTCACCAGCATCAACAGCGACAGCCTCGCCATCACCGGCGGCCCCACGCTGACCGGTGGCGGCATTGATATGAACGCCACCACCATTAGCAATCTGGCTGATGGGGTGAATGCTAACGACGCAGTGAACCTCAGCCAGTTGGAAGGCGCTGCTGCGGCGTCGAAGACGGAAGTTGAAGCAGGCACCAACGTCGCCAGCGTTGACCAAACCACCGGCGCCGACGGCCAGGCTATCTACACCGTCAATGCCGAGGGCGCATCGGTGAGTGCCGGTTCCGGTGCGGTGGATGTGACTGCCGCCGCCCCCGATGCCGATAACGTCACCGACTACGCGGTGGATCTCAGTCAAGCCAGTAAAGACAGTTTGGAACTGGCCGACTCCGCGCTACAAACCGTCGTTACTCAGATTGATGGCACCGAGGTTAAAACCCTCGACGAGAACGATAATGTCGCCAACTTCGTCACCGGTGACAATATCGTGCTGACCGATGACGCGGGTGGCATCAAGATCGCCACTGCGGATGATGTCACTTTCACCAGCATCAACAGCGACAGCCTCGCCATCACCGGCGGCCCCACGCTGACCGGTGGCGGTATCGATATGAACGCCACCACCATCAGCAACTTGGCTGATGGGGTGAATGCCAACGACGCCGTTAACTTCAGCCAATTAGAAGGCGCGGCCGCGGCTTCCCGAACCGAAGTTGAAGCAGGCACCAACGTCGCCAGTGTTGACCAAACCACCGGCGCGGATGGCCAGGCTATCTACACCGTCAATGCCGATGGCGCATCGGTGAGTGCCGGTTCCGGTGCGGTGGATGTGACTGCCGCTGCCCCCGATGCCAATAACGTCACCGACTATGCAGTGGATCTCAGCCAAGCCAGTAAAGACAGTTTGGAACTGGCCGACTCCGCGGTCCAGACCGTGGTCACACAGATTGATGGCACCGAGGTTAAGACGCTGGATGAGAATGACAACGTCGCCAACTTCGTCACCGGCGACAACATCGTGCTGACCGATGACGCAGGCGGCATTAAGATCGCCACCGCCGAGGATGTCATCTTCACCAGCATTAACAGTGACAGCCTCGCCATCAACGGCGGCCCCACGCTGACCGGTGGCGGCATTGATATGAACAACACCACCATCAGCAACTTGGCTGATGGGGTGAATGCCAACGACGCCGTTAACCTCAGCCAATTAGAAGGCGCGGCCGCGGCTTCCCGAACCGAAGTTGAAGCAGGCACCAACGTCGCCAGCGTTGACCAAACCACCGGCGCGGATGGCCAGGCTATCTACACCGTCAATGCCGACGGCGCATCGGTCTCTGCAGGCACTGGTGTTGATGTGGTCGCTGCCGGCCCGGATGGTGACAACGTCACCGACTATGAAGTCGCGCTCAGCCAAGACACCCAAGACAGCCTGCTGCTGGCCGACTCCGCACTCCAGACCGTGGTCACACAGATCGACGGCACCGAGGTTAAAACCCTCGACGAGAACGATAATGTCGCCAACTTCGTCACCGGTGACAACATCGTGCTGACCGATGACGCAGGCGGCATCAAGATCGCCACCGCGAATGATGTCACTTTCACTAGCATCAACAGCGACAGCCTCGCCATCACCGGCGGCCCCACGCTGACCGGTGGCGGCATTGATATGAACAACACCACTATCAGCAACTTGGCTGATGGGGTAGATGCCAACGACGCAGTGAACCTCAGCCAGCTGGAAGGCGCTGCCGCCGCCTCAAAAACCGAGGTTGAAGCCGGCACCAACGTCGCCAGCGTTGACCAAGCCACCGGCGCGGATGGTCAGGCTATCTACACCGTGAATGCCGACGGCGCATCGGTCTCTGCAGGCACGGGTGTTGATGTGGTCGCTGCCGGCCCGGATGGTGACAACGTCACCGACTATGAAGTCGCGCTCAGCCAAGACACCCAAGACAGCCTGCTGCTGGCCGACTCCGCATTACAAACCGTGGTCACTCAGATTGATGGCACCGAGGTTAAAACCCTCGATGAGAACGATAACGTCGCCAACTTCGTCACCGGCGACAATATCGTACTCAGCGATGACGCGGGCGGCATCAAGATCGCCACTGCGGATGATGTCACTTTCACCAGCATCAACAGCGACAGCCTCGCCATCACCGGCGGCCCCACGCTGACCGGTGGCGGTATCGATATGAACAACACCACCATCAGCAACCTCGCCGATGGTGTTAACGCCAATGACGCGGTTAACCTCAGCCAATTAGAAGGCGCTGCCGCGGCTTCCCGAACCGAAGTTGAAGCCGGCACCAACGTCGCCAGTGTTGACCAAACCACCGGCGCGGATGGCCAGGCTATCTACACCGTCAATGCCGAGGGCGCATCGGTGAGTGCCGGTTCCGGTGCGGTGGATGTGACTGCCGCCGCCCCCGATGCCGATAACGTCACCGACTACGCGGTGGATCTCAGTCAAGCCAGTAAAGACAGTTTGGAACTGGCCGACTCCGCGCTACAAACCGTCGTTACTCAGATTGATGGCACCGAGGTTAAAACCCTCGACGAGAACGATAATGTCGCCAACTTCGTCACCGGTGACAATATCGTGCTGACCGATGACGCGGGTGGCATCAAGATCGCCACTGCGGATGATGTCACTTTCACCAGCATCAACAGCGACAGCCTCGCCATCACCGGCGGCCCCACGCTGACCGGTGGCGGTATCGATATGAACGCCACCACCATCAGCAACTTGGCTGATGGGGTGAATGCCAACGACGCCGTTAACTTCAGCCAATTAGAAGGCGCGGCCGCGGCTTCCCGAACCGAAGTTGAAGCAGGCACCAACGTCGCCAGTGTTGACCAAACCACCGGCGCGGATGGCCAGGCTATCTACACCGTCAATGCCGATGGCGCATCGGTGAGTGCCGGTTCCGGTGCGGTGGATGTGACTGCCGCTGCCCCCGATGCCAATAACGTCACCGACTATGCAGTGGATCTCAGCCAAGCCAGTAAAGACAGTTTGGAACTGGCCGACTCCGCGGTCCAGACCGTGGTCACACAGATTGATGGCACCGAGGTTAAGACGCTGGATGAGAATGACAACGTCGCCAACTTCGTCACCGGCGACAACATCGTGCTGACCGATGACGCAGGCGGCATTAAGATCGCCACCGCCGAGGATGTCATCTTCACCAGCATTAACAGTGACAGCCTCGCCATCAACGGCGGCCCCACGCTGACCGGTGGCGGCATTGATATGAACAACACCACCATCAGCAACTTGGCTGATGGGGTGAATGCCAACGACGCCGTTAACGTTAGCCAGTTGGAGAGCAGCGCCGCAGCTTCAAGAACTGAAGTCACCGGCGGCACGAATATCGCCAGCGTTGACCAAACCACCGGCGCGGATGGCCAGGCTATCTACACCGTCAATGCCGACGGCGCATCGGTCTCTGCAGGCACTGGTGTTGATGTGGTCGCTGCCGGCCCGGATGGTGACAACGTCACCGACTATGAAGTCGCGCTCAGCCAAGACACCCAAGACAGCCTGCTGCTGGCCGACTCCGCACTCCAGACCGTGGTCACACAGATCGACGGCACCGAGGTTAAAACCCTCGACGAGAACGATAATGTCGCCAACTTCGTCACCGGTGACAACATCGTGCTGACCGATGACGCAGGCGGCATCAAGATCGCCACCGCGAATGATGTCACTTTCACTAGCATCAACAGCGACAGCCTCGCCATCACCGGCGGCCCCACGCTGACCGGTGGCGGCATTGATATGAACAACACCACTATCAGCAACTTGGCTGATGGGGTAGATGCCAACGACGCAGTGAACCTCAGCCAGCTGGAAGGCGCTGCCGCCGCCTCAAAAACCGAGGTTGAAGCCGGCACCAACGTCGCCAGCGTTGACCAAGCCACCGGCGCGGATGGTCAGGCTATCTACACCGTGAATGCCGACGGCGCATCGGTCTCTGCAGGCACGGGTGTTGATGTGGTCGCTGCCGGCCCGGATGGTGACAACGTCACCGACTATGAAGTCGCGCTCAGCCAAGACACCCAAGACAGCCTGCTGCTGGCCGACTCCGCATTACAAACCGTGGTCACTCAGATTGATGGCACCGAGGTTAAAACCCTAGACGAGAACGATAACGTCGCCAACTTCGTCACCGGCGACAACATCGTGCTGACCGATGACGCAGGCGGCATCAAGATCGCCACCGCGGATGATGTCACTTTCACCAGCATCAACAGCGACAGCCTCGCCATCACCGGCGGCCCAACGTTGAACAGCGACGGCATTGATATGGGCGGTGACACTATCACCAACGTTGGCGCGCCAGTAAACGGTGGCGACGCCCTTAATCTGGATTATTTCAACGAAAATCGTACCCGTTACTACAGCGTAAATGATGCCGGCACCGCCCAGAGCAACTACGAAAATGATGGTGCCTCTGGAATTAATGCTCTGGCAGCCGGTACTAATGCCCTGGCCGAGGGCAATTTTGCAACAGCCGTAGGGGATAGAAATACCGCATCTGCCGATAACACTACAGCAATTGGTAGCAGTAACTCAGCATCTGCCGATAACGCGACCTCAGTGGGTACCGGAAACACAGCGGAGGGAACTAACTCAGTTGCTTTAGGCGTGAATAACACGACAAATAGTGACTATCAGGTTGCTATAGGTGGCAATAACACCTTGGGTGCAGGCACACCAGAAGACTCATTTACCGCTATTGCCATTGGCCGCGAAAACAAGTTGCAGGCACAAAATACAACGGTAATTGGGCAGCGTAACGAAGTCTCCGGCCGATTCTCATCAGCTTTTGGTTACCAGAACAATATTTCTAATGAGAACTCAACCGCATTTGGCATTGGTAACCAAGTGGAAGGACGAACGTCCGTTGCAATGGGGTTTGAAAACAAAGTCACCGGGGGTGGTTTCTCGCGTGCAATCGGTTACCGAAATGAAGTTTCTGGCCAGGTGTCAACGGCTATCGGCCACCAAAATACTGTTAGTGGTGATCTCTCCTCAGTGATCGGTGCGGCTAATAATATCGATCAAGATAACGCTTTTGTGCTTGGTAACTTTGCAAATGTTAGCGAAGAGGGTGGTGTTGCCATTGGTACCGCCTCCAACGCCAACACTGGAGCGGGTATTTCCGGTTATAACCCGCTGACGGGTGTCTCGGATGATAATGATCTAGATATTGCGGCTACCAAATCAACGTATGGTGCTGTGGCGGTTGGCGATGAAGGCAACGGTTTATATCGTCAGATAACTGGTGTTGCGGCAGGTACTACTGATAGTGATGCCGTTAACGTAGCGCAGCTGAAAGCAGTCAATGCGCAAGCCACTACTCCGCTAACTTTTGCCGGAGATAACGCCGGTGCTCCGAACGACGTGGATCGCAAACTGGGCGAGACGCTCAATATCATTGGCGGTGCTACTGACCTGACCGACAACAATATCGGTGTTGTTGCTAATGGAGATGATACGCTTGAAATCAAGCTGGCCAAGAACCTAACAGGTCTTGAAGAAGTAGCCATCACCGGCGGCCCCACGCTGACCGGTGGCGGCATTGATATGAACGCCACCACCATCAGTAATCTTGCTGATGGGGTAGATGCCAACGATGCGGTTAACCTCAGCCAGCTAGAAGGCGCAGCCGCGGCGTCGAAGACGGAAGTCGCCGGCGGTACGAATATCGCCAGTGTTGACCAAACCCCCGGCGCGGATGGTCAGGCGATCTATACCGTGAATGCCGACGGCGCATCGGTGAGTGCCGGTTCCGGTGCAATGGATGTGACTGCCGCCGCCCCCGATGCCGATAACGTCACCGACTACGCGGTGGATCTCAGCCAAGCCAGTAAAGACAGTTTGGAACTGGCCGACTCCGCCTTACAAACCGTGGTCACTCAGATCGACGGCACCGAGGTTAAAACCCTCGACGAGAACGATAACGTCGCCAACTTCGTCACCGGCGACAATATCGTACTCAGCGATGACGCGGGCGGCATCAAGATCGCCACTGCGGATGATGTCACTTTCACCAGCATCAACAGCGACAGCCTCGCCATCACCGGCGGCCCCACGCTGACCGGTGGCGGCATTGATATGAACGCCACCACCATCAGTAATCTTGCTGATGGGGTAGATGCCAACGACGCCGTCAACGTTAGCCAGTTGGAGAGCAGCGCCGCAGCTTCAAGAACTGAAGTCACCGGCGGCACGAATATCGCCAGCGTTGACCAAACCACCGGTGCGGATGGCCAGGCTATTTACACTGTGAATGCCGATGGCGCGAGTGTCTCTGCAGGCACGGGTGTTGATGTGGTTGCAGCAGGCCCAGATACCAACAACGTCACCGATTTTGAGGTCGCGCTCAACCAAGACACCCAAGACAGCCTGCTGCTGGCCGACTCCGCGGTCCAGACCGTGGTCACACAGATTGATGGCACCGAGGTTAAGACGCTGGATGAGAATGACAACGTCGCCAACTTCGTCACCGGCGACAACATCGTGCTGACCGATGACGCAGGCGGCATTAAGATCGCCACCGCCGAGGATGTCATCTTCACCAGCATTAACAGTGACAGCCTCGCCATCAACGGCGGCCCCACGCTGACCGGTGGCGGCATTGATATGAACAACACCACCATCAGCAACTTGGCTGATGGGGTGAATGCCAACGACGCCGTTAACCTCAGCCAATTAGAAGGCGCGGCCGCGGCTTCCCGAACCGAAGTTGAAGCAGGCACCAACGTCGCCAGTGTTGACCAAACCACCGGCGCGGATGGCCAGGCTATCTACACCGTCAATGCCGACGGCGCATCGGTCTCTGCAGGCACTGGTGTTGATGTGGTCGCTGCCGGCCCGGATGGTGACAACGTCACCGACTATGAAGTCGCGCTCAGCCAAGACACCCAAGACAGCCTGCTGCTGGCCGACTCCGCACTCCAGACCGTGGTCACACAGATCGACGGCACCGAGGTTAAAACCCTCGACGAGAACGATAATGTCGCCAACTTCGTCACCGGTGACAACATCGTGCTGACCGATGACGCAGGCGGCATCAAGATCGCCACCGCGAATGATGTCACTTTCACTAGCATCAACAGCGACAGCCTCGCCATCACCGGCGGCCCCACGCTGACCGGTGGCGGCATTGATATGAACAACACCACTATCAGCAACTTGGCTGATGGGGTAGATGCCAACGACGCAGTGAACCTCAGCCAGCTGGAAGGCGCTGCCGCCGCCTCAAAAACCGAGGTTGAAGCCGGCACCAACGTCGCCAGCGTTGACCAAGCCACCGGCGCGGATGGTCAGGCTATCTACACCGTGAATGCCGACGGCGCATCGGTCTCTGCAGGCACGGGTGTTGATGTGGTCGCTGCCGGCCCGGATGGTGACAACGTCACCGACTATGAAGTCGCGCTCAGCCAAGACACCCAAGACAGCCTGCTGCTGGCCGACTCCGCATTACAAACCGTGGTCACTCAGATTGATGGCACCGAGGTTAAAACCCTAGACGAGAACGATAACGTCGCCAACTTCGTCACCGGCGACAACATCGTGCTGACCGATGACGCAGGCGGCATCAAGATCGCCACCGCGGATGATGTCACTTTCACCAGCATCAACAGCGACAGCCTGGCGATTACCGGCGGCCCCACGCTGACCGGAGGCGGCATTGATATGAACAACACCACTATCAGCAACTTGGCTGATGGGGTGAATGCTAACGACGCAGTGAACCTCAGCCAGTTGGAAGGCGCTGCTGCGGCGTCGAAGACGGAAGTTGAAGCAGGCACCAACGTCGCCAGCGTTGACCAAACCACCGGTGCGGATGGTCAGGCGGTCTACACCGTGAATGCCGATGGCGCATCGGTGAGTGCCGGTTCCGGTGCGTTGGATGTGACTGCCGCTGCCCCCGATGCCGATAACGTCACCGACTATACAGTGGATCTCAGCCAAGCCAGTAAAGACAGTTTGGAACTGGCCGACTCCGCGCTCCAGACCGTCGTCACCCAGATCGACGGTGCCGAGGTTAAGACGCTGGATGAGAATGACAACGTTGCCAACTTCGTCACCGGCGACAACATCGTGCTTAGCGATGACGCGGGTGGCATCAAAATCGCCACCGCGAATGATGTCACTTTCACCAGTATCAACAGCGACAGCCTGGCGATTACCGGCGGCCCCACGCTGACCGGTGGCGGCATTGATATGAACGCCACCACCATCAGTAACCTTGCTGATGGGGTAGATGCCAACGATGCGGTTAACCTCAGCCAATTAGAAGGCGCCGCCGCGGCTTCCCGAACCGAAGTTGAAGCCGGCACCAACGTCGCCAGTGTTGACCAAACCACCGGTGCGGATGGTCAGGCGGTCTACACCGTGAATGCCGATGGCGCATCGGTGAGTGCCGGTTCCGGTGCGGTGGATGTGACTGCCGCTGCCCCCGATGCCAATAACGTCACCGACTATGCAGTGGATCTCAGCCAAGCCAGTAAAGACAGTTTGGAACTGGCCGACTCCGCCCTCCAAACCGTGGTCACCCAGATCGACGGCACCGAGGTCAAAACCCTCGACCAGGACGATAACGTTGCCAACTTCGTCACCGGCGACAACATCGTGCTTAGCGATGAAGCGGGCGGTATCAAGATCGCCACCGCCGACGATGTCACCTTCACCAGCATTAACAGCGACAGCCTCGCTATCACCGGCGGCCCCACGCTGACCGGTGGCGGTATCGATATGAATAACACCACCATCAGCAACCTCGCCGATGGAGTGGATGCCAACGACGCGGTTAACCTCAGTCAGCTGGAAGGCGCTGCCGCTGCCTCAAAAACCGAGGTGGAAGCGGGCACCAACGTCGCCAGCGTTGACCAAACCACCGGTGCGGATGGTCAGGCGGTCTACACCGTGAATGCCGATGGCGCATCGGTGAGTGCCGGTTCCGGTGCGGTGGATGTGACTGCCGCCGCCCCCGATGCCGATAACGTCACTGACTACGCGGTGGATCTCAGCCAAGCCAGTAAAGACAGTTTGGAACTGGCCGACTCCGCGCTACAAACCGTGGTCACACAGATTGACGGCACCGAGGTTAAAACCCTCGACCAGGACGATAATGTCGCCAACTTCGTCACCGGTGACAATATCGTGCTGACCGATGACGCGGGTGGCATCAAAATCGCCACCGCGAATGATGTCACTTTCACCAGTATCAACAGCGACAGCCTGGCGATTACCGGCGGCCCCACGCTGACCGGTGGCGGCATTGATATGAACGCCACCACCATCAGTAACCTTGCTGATGGGGTAGATGCCAACGATGCGGTTAACCTCAGCCAGTTGGAAAAGGTTAGTAGCTCAGCTAACGCAGGATGGAACGTCACCACCTCAAATGAAACAGGTACTGCTAGCAGCAATGTAGGGCCTAACGCGAGCGTGGACTTTGTTAGCGGCGATGACAACGTGGTGATTTCCCATACGCGTAGCGAAGACGGCAGTACTTCGATTGATTATCGTCTAGCCGATGATGTGCGTATCGGTAACAGCGTGTCGGTGGGAGATACATCTATTAGTAACGACGGTTTGGTGATCACGGGTGGCCCAAGTGTCACTACACAAGGTATAGATGCTGGTAATAAACAGATTACCAATGCGGCAAGTGGGGTTGGTGACACCCCGCTGGACGAGCTAGAAGGCGATGCACTGGGTAATGTTATTAACGCCGGTGATTTGCAAAACGTTGCCAATAACCTTGGCAGCAGTGTCGCCGCCGCCAAAACGGAAGTGGAAGCTGGTAACAACATCATGGTTACTGATCGCATCGGTGATGATGGGCAGGTTATCTACACAGTGGCTACCGCAGATGAAGTTAGCTTTGATCAAGTTGATATAGGTAGTGTCAGCATCAATGCAGACAATATGGATGAGAGTGGGAACACCATTATTAGTGGGGTAGGCGAAGGTGGTATTGGTGAAGATAGCACCGATGCCATTAATGGTTCGCAACTCTGGGCGACTCAGGATCTGATTAAGAACCTGGAAGGTGGGGTCATCAACATCGCAGGCGACCTGAGTGACGAGTACATCATTAATAACGGTCGAGGTATTCGCTATGCGCGTACCAACGATGAGGGCCTTGATGTGAGTGATGCTTTTGCCGAAGCGCAAGGTTCCACAGCCCTTGGGTACGAAGCGCGTGCTACGGGTGACCGTTCGCTGGCCATGGGCTACGAAGCAATGGCATCACACCAAGGCAGTGTGGCGCTAGGTGAAGGTGCCCGCACGAGTGCACAGGTAGGCACTACTTCCATCGATATTGGCGATCAATCATATACCTTCGCCGGCGCTAATCCGGTCGCCACTGTGAGTGTGGGTAATGTAGGCGGTGAGCGTACCATTACTAACCTAGCAGCAGGCAGGGTTACGGCCAACAGTACCGATGCCATTAACGGTAGTCAGTTGTATGCTGCTGTGGATTTCATGAACGACGTGGATAGCCGACTGACTATCGTCGAAGGTGACCTGGGAGGTCTCAGTGAAACTGTGGCTGGAATAGAGCCAGGCACAGGTGAAGGAGCTGTCGAATATGCACGCAACGATGACGGGTCTATTGATACAGGTGCTGTCGAACTGGCTGGCGAAGATGGCACTAAGGTCACCAACGTCGCGCCGGGCGAGATCGCACCCGATAGTTCGGACGCTGTGACTGGTGGTCAGCTACATGACACCAACCAGAGTGTGGCTGGCAACTCCAGCAGTATTGAAGATAACCGTGCAGGCATTAACAACAATACAACTAATATTGAAGGTAACCGCGACAGTATTGCTGACCTTGGCAGCACCGTGGATAAGGGGCTGAATGTCATCGCTGACCAAGGGGGAAGTGTCAACCGCAAGCTAGGTGATACCGTGGCGGTGACTGGTGATGAAAACATCACCACCCGGACAACGGGAGAGGGGGTACAGGTCACGCTCAACCGTGAGCTAAAAGTAGATAGCGTTACCACGGGTAATACCACGGTCAATAATGAAGGTGTGCGCATTCAAGATGGACCCAGCATGACGCAGGCAGGCTTCAATGCTAACGGCACGACTATTACTAATGTGGCACCGGGTGTAAATGTAGACGATGCGGTCAATGTCGGCCAGATGAACGAGTTGGGTCAGCGTTTTGCAAATGAAATCAACAATGTCCATGGTCGTATCGACAAGGTCGAACGCAATGCCAATGCCGGTATTGCGGCGGTTGCTGCGATGGGGCATGCACCCTATGTGCCTGGAAAGCTTACTTACCACGTAGGGGGAGGCCATCACGGCGGAGAAAGTGCAGTTGGCGTTAACTTTCGCCGCACTGCCGATAATGGACGCTGGAGCTTAAACGCAGGCATTGCCGGTTCGCGGGCAGGTGCCACTATTGGTGTCGGTATTTCAGGGGTGATTGATTAATCCGCAAGCTTTGAGGGAGAGGCTCTCCTCTCCCTAATTTCTATTGCTAACTGGCTTGTATAACGGAATAGGATGTGACCATGAAAAACCAATCCACATTAATAGCAATCAGCGTAACTGTCGGATTAGCAGGCTGCGTTTCCAGCTCTCAGTCAACGGTAGGTGGCGATACACACTTCCCGGACCTCGAAAGTACCTATCTGAAAGTCGGTGACTTTATCGAACCTGATCACGTACTGCGTATTTCCGAAGGACAGCATAAAGATCAGGTACGGCGACTACTCGGTCATCCTCATTTTAGCGAAGGAATTTTTGACGTGCGCGAATGGGACTATGCCTTTAATTTTTATACTGGTAATGGGAGTGACTACATTACTTGCCAGTACAAATTGCTATTTGACCGCGAGATGCGCGTCACAAGCACGTACTGGCGCGACGCACAATGTCCAGCGCTGTTAGTGCCTATCCAAGTAGAGGAGCTTGCCGCTGAACCACGACAAGAGAAGTTGACGCTATCCGGTGATGTGCTATTTAACTTTGATAGCGATCAATTGACGTTGGAAGGCCGACGTGCGTTAGACCGAGTGGTGGAAGCCTTTCATGGAACAGATCAACCAACAAGTATCTTTGTTGCAGGCTACGCCGACCGTTTCGGTAGTGAGCAATACAACTTGCGGCTGTCCCAGGCAAGGGCAGAAACAGTAGGAAGTTACCTGATCAGTCAAGGTGTTGAACGCTCTAGCCTAAACACGGAAGGAAGGGGAGAGTTAGATCCTATTGTAGTTTGCCCAGGGGAAATGGCCACGCCAAGCATGAAAGAGTGTCTGAAGCCCAATCGAAGAGTGGAGATGACGCTGAAACATGCACACTAAGCAAGTAAGTCAATAGCCCTGTCTCAGAGGTCACGCCCGTGAAGCTCGTGCTTTAATCAGCTTGGGCATTACGGGCATTTTTTTACGTTTCATAAATTTTTTTCAGTGGAAAAACTTAAATGTTTAAAACTGTTTATTAATAAAGGGGCTTTGTATCCCCATAAAAACAGTGTCATGGCAGGTCTTTTTTATGAACAATTGTAAATTAAAAAATAATAGGGAAGATTGACGAGCATTGTTTAAAAAGGTTAATTAAAAGTGACCCCTTTTTTATCATGATTAATTTTGCATAGGTAGCTATTTTTTGTCGGCTAAAACACTATTTTTGATTAAGTTTTTATTTTAATAATCTCATGATTTTTATGAATAATTTTTTTGTCTGCTAGTTTTTTTATAAAGATATGAAGATCTGGGGTCATGAGCGTTTTGCATAACGTTTGCTGAGGTAAGTGTTTAAAAATGTTAATTATAAAATTAAGTAAATTAAAACTCTTGTCAGAGCGGATTGGTTTTGCTGTTTGAATATTAACAATAATAACTGTGTGTTGAGTTAGCGCTTATCTAAGTAAGAGAATGTATCCACTAAATAAATGCCTTGAACGGTATTCGTAAGTCTCTGTGTTTATACACAGAGGTTTAAGAGTATCTGTGGACGCCGTTTGTCTGCCTTGCGTAGTGCTACGAGCATTTTTCACTGCGTGATGGCACTCAACGGTTGCCCAGTCGGAATGATGTTGCCCCAGGTTAGGAGTCCTCCCTGAGCTTCAACATCGCACCGAGATGGCCAAGGGAAAAATTGTGTGAGGCGAAAGCGCCTCCTCATTGAATGGTTAGTGGAGTTCTCAGCAAATGAATAACGTATTTCGCCTAATCTGGAACCGTACTCTTGGCCGGTTGGTGGTGACATCTGAAGCGGCACGTAGCCGCGATAAAGCGGCTACGCGGCAAGGGGTGGTCGGTCAGTTGCCGGTACCGGAAGCCGCCTCTCGTATTCCTGGGCTACTGCAACCAGTCTTTGTTGTTGTGGCACTCGCCGCAGGTTCCCTGGTGCTGGTCGCGCCAGAGGCGCGGGCAGTTGGGTGGGCTGGGGGTACGGATTGCGTTGGCGGTACCAGTAACATCAGGATTGCCATAGGGCAGAATGCCCAAGCCTGCCACGACTGGTCGACGGCCATTGGTGCCGGTGCAATAACAGAGAGGGAAAGGTCTGTCGCCATTGGGTCTAATGCGCGAGTAGCGGTCGAATCTGTTGGAAATCTTAGGGTCATAGAGCAGTTTGCTGACCCACTAAAAAATTCCGTTGCTCAGGATTACATGGATGCTAATGGTGGTAACCAACTTAGCACCTTTGGCGTTGCCATGGGTGATAAGGCGTATACCGAAGGCGGTATTTCTATTGGCAGGCATTCTAAGTCAATTGTTAGAGGTATCGCTATCGGCCACTTGGCCGATAGCGATGATGCGGGCATGGCGCTGGGCAATGCTGCGGTAACGAAAGGAATAGGTGGCCTAGCGGTGAGTTGGGGAGCCGCTGCCATTGGTCGTCATGCCAATGCTATTGGTCGCGTTTCAGTAGCAGAAGGAGAATCTGCTATAGCCTTCGGTACCTCTGCGACGGCGTTAGGTGATCAGGCGATCGCCATTGGCAGTGACAATGATAAATTCTTGAGCTATCAGGACGATCAGCTTAAGAGAACCCAAGCGGAAGGTGCGCGTGCTATTGCACTGGGTGCTCATGCGCAATCGTTGAGTGATGACGCCATCGCTATGGGGACTAAAGCCAGCGCAGAAGGTAACAGTTCCGTAGCTGTTGGCGATGGGGCTAGGGCTGAGGGGGCTGAAGCTATTGCCACAGGTAAGAATGCGTTGGCAGATGGTAACAACGCAATTGCCATTGGCTTCGATAGCTATGCGAAAACAGTTGATCCTGGTGATGGTTTTGGTAACAACTCTACTGTTGCTCTTGGAGGGCAGTCTTACGCAGGTGCTGATCAAGCCCTTGCTTTAGGTTCAAGAGCTCGCGCTACTGGTTCGCAGTCAACCGCGATAGGCAACGATACCAGTGCGTTAGGTAGTGGAGCTGTTGTGATCGGTGGTGATGATCTTATGAGCTATGATGAAGATGGAAACTTCATCGGTGACAATGAGCTAACTCAGTATCTGGCCGATAAAGGCTGGTCCTATCAAGGCGCTCTTGATGACGTTGATCCTCTTACTATGGGAGGCAATGACGGATATCTGAAGTCTCAGGCGAGAAAAACTGGGTCGACAGTGGTGGGTACGTCGTCCATTGGTTATGAAATAGGCTCCACAGTAGTGGGTGCTGCATCTCTGGCTCAAGGAAAATATTCAACAGCTATAGGTGCAATGAACCATGCCGAAGGAGATAGATCGGTTGCCATTGGTACAGCTGCTCACGCAAAAGGAAATCGTTCGGTTGCGATTGGCGATGCTGCTACGGCGAGTTGGAATAAGGTTAGCACCAAAGCACTTGATGGTGCTAGTAATCCAAATGGTTATCAATTAGAAGACGATCTGCCGACTACGGCGGTTGGAGCTGGCTCAAAAGCGCTAGCAGGTACTGCTATTGGTTTCGACGCAGTAGCAGGTGGGCCAGGTGACGTTGATGGGGAAGTGAGTACGGGAACCGCGATTGGTGCAGGTGCACAGGCAACAGGAAACGTATCAATTGCCATTTCCCCAGCTGCTTACGCGCCTGCAATTGCTGATGGGCGTGGTGCCATTGCTCAAGGCTTTGATGCTCGTGCCATGGAGAACGATAGTATTGCATTAGGCAGCTTGGCTGAAGCTCGGGGCGAAAATTCTATTGCGATGGGGCTGTACGCTGATGCGAGCGCCGTAGACACAGTTGCAGTGGGTAATAACGCAGAAGCCTCGGCTACAAATGCAATCGCGATTGGTAAAGACAGTATTGCGTCGGGCGTTGATACCGGCGCCATCGGCCGTGGTGCCGTGGCAACTGGCTCCTGGGCGGTAGGTACTGGTGCGAATGCTAGTAATGGCGGCCAAGCCTTTGGTGAGTTTAGTACTGCAAGCGGTAACAATGCTTCTGCTTATGGCCACACGGCAACTGCAACGGGTGCTTTTTCAAGTGCATTAGGCACTAATTCGACAGCTACAGCTGAACGCGCTATTGCTGTGGGCAATGGTGCGCAGGCAACTCAAGTTGATAATATTTCAGTTGGTACCGACGCATTTACGAACAATGTCGTATCCCCTGCACCTGATGCCAGCCCTTTACTGGGTGGTTCGCAAATTGCAATCGGTACGCGAGCTACTACAGATACTGCAGGTTCAATTGCGATCGGTTATGAAGCTGAAACCGGAGTACAACAAAACTTTGGTATCGCGTTTGGTGGATACGCTAAGGGCACGGGAAATAGTGCAGTGGCTGTTGGCCGTAGAGCTACAGCCTCAGGCCAGAATGCGATTGCAACAGGTATTAATTCAACTGCTTCAGCGTTAGATGCTGCAGCAATTGGTGCACGTTCGGAAGCAGCCGCTCGAGGCGCTATTGCTATGGGGGCCAATGCAACAGCGACCTTGGCAAATAGTGTTGCGCTTGGGGCAAACTCCTTCGCGGACACAGATTCTGGCGTAGCAGGTTACGTTCCTTTCGGCGCAACAGGTACAGACGCTGCCAATATTAGCGGTACTATTGCACAGCAGGCTGCCGTTGATGTGGGTAGCCGACAAATTACTAGTGTTGCTGCTGGCACTGAGCTGGATGACGCGGTTAACGTTAGCCAGTTAATTGCTTCGCAATCTAAGGTTGAAGCAGGTACTAACATTACAGATGTAGCCGTAACGGACAACGCTGACGGCGGCACAACGTATACGGTGAATGCTAACGGTGCATCGGTCAGCGAAGGTTCAACAGCGGTCAGTGTCACACCGGCAGGCCCCGATGCTAACAATGTTACTGACTATGCAGTGGATTTGAGCCAAGCATCCAAAGATAGTCTTGATTTAGCTGATTCATCGTTACAGACAGTTGTCACCCAGATCGATGGGGCAGACGTTAAAACTCTGAGCAAGGATGACAACAACGCCGATTTTATCACAGGCAATAACATTGCACTGACTGCTGAAAATGGCGGCATCAAGATTGCTACCGCAGATGATGTCGAGTTCACCAACGTTGACGTCACTGAAAACTTGAATGTAGCGGGCAATACGACGATTGAAGGTGACACCTTCCTAGGTAACAACTTCAAGGTCGTTAATAACGAAGCTTTCTACGATGGCGCGATCACCGAAGGGAACCACATCACCAACAAGACCTATGTTGATGGCGAAGTGGGCGGGCTAGCGAATACCCCGATCACTTTTGGTGGTGATACTGGCACTACAGACCGTAAGCTAGGTGAGCGTCTGGATATCGTCACCAGCAACGCCAATCTCAGCACTGAAGTAACGGATGAAGAGACCCTTGTTATTGCGCTCAGCGATGACCTGGATGTCAATAATGTCACGATTAATGACTCGCTCACCGTGAATGGCCCTACCTCTCTGAATGGTGGCACCACCATTGGTGACAGCCTGACCTTGCAGGCGGACACGATCGTTAATATGGGTGGCAACCAGATCACCAACGTGGCGGCGGGTACCAACCCGGGTGATGTCGCCAATGTTGGACAACTGACGGAAGTTCAGGAAGGCACAAATACCACGGTAACATCTGTTACCGATGCGGCGACTGGTAAGACAATTTATACCGTTAACGCTATAGGTGGCGATGGTGGTGAATGGATTCTCAGCGCTAACGGCGAAGGTGCTGCTGGTGAGACGATTGCGTCAGGCGACGCTGCTGACTTCCAGGAAGGCAAGAACATTGCCATCACGCGTAATGGCAAGAGCATTAACGTTGCCACCGCTGACGATGTTGAGTTCACTCAGGTAACGATCGGCGATGCCACCAACAATACCATTATCACCAGCACCGCTGATGGTCTGGATGTTGGCGGTGACAAGATCACCAATGTGGCAGATGGTGAAATTAGCGATACTTCCAGTGACGCCGTTAACGGTAGCCAGCTGTTCGCGACCAATCAAAACGTAGACAACAACACGACCAATATCGCCAATAACGCTGGTGATATCGCGAACAACACCACCAATATCACCAACAACACCGATGCTATCAATGACGGTATTAATTTTGATGGTGATAGTGGAACGCCGTTTAATCGCCAACTTGGCGACACTACCAACGTCAAAGGCGGTGCAACGGGCGGTTTGACCGATGGCAACATCGGTGTGGTGGCTGATGGCACTGATACGCTCAATATCAAGCTGGCCGAGACCGTTGATCTGGGTACCAACGGTAGCGTTGTTATGGGCGACACCACCGTTAACAACGATGGCCTGACCATCGTTGGCGGCCCGAGCATCACTAACACTGGCATTGATGCGGGCAACACCACCATCACCAATGTTGCGCCGGGTGTTAACGGCACTGACGCCGTGAACGTTGATCAGCTTACCGACGTTAGTGACGTGGCTAACAAAGGTTGGGATCTCACTGCGAACGGCGAAGCGACCGGCGAGAACATCGCTCCAGGTGAAACTGCTGACTTCAGTGAAGGCCAGAACATTGCCATCACCCGTACGGGTAATAGCATCGAAGTCGCTACTGCAGATGATGTCGAGTTCACCAATGTCGACGTCACCGAGAACCTAAATGTTGCGGGCGATACCTTCCTTGGTGACAACTTCTCGGTGGTCAACAACGAAGTAACTTACGACGGCCCGATTAATAACGATAACTCCGTTGTTAATAAGCAGTATGTCGATGGCATTGAAACTCACTACTACAGCGTTAACGATAACGGCATTCAGCAAGGCAACTATGATAATGACGGCGCGACTGGCATCAACGCCCTGGCGGCGGGTACTAATGCTGTCTCTGATGGCAACTCCTCTGTCGCTGTAGGTGACGGTGCGCGTACAGCAAGCGTTGGTCGAAATCAGGTGTCAGTGGGAGCAAATGCCTTAGCTGGTGGCAATCAATCAATTGCCATTGGCTCAGGAGCGCAAGCTTCAACCGATATGTTTGATGGTGGTGTAGAAGCTGTTGCCATTGGTAATGGTGCTTCCGCGCAGGGTAATAAGAATGTTGCGTTAGGTTCTGGCTCTGTTGCCGATGGCAGCACGCTGAGCACGGCGGCTTACCAGCCACTGGATGTTAATGGCAACCCGGCTGCGGTTGCAGCACCTTCAGCAGATAGTGAGATCTCTGTCGGCAGTGTAGATAATGAGCGTCGTATCACCAACGTTGCCGCTGGTGCAGAAGATACAGATGCAGTCAACGTTAGTCAGTTGAAGGCAGTAAATGATGTTGCCAGCGCTGGGTGGAATGTTCAGACCAATGGTGATGTTGCGACCAATGTGGCACCCAACGCTACCGTTCAGTTCATTGATGGCAAGAACATCGATATCACGCGTACTGGTACTGATATCACGGTTGCTACCGCAGATGATGTCGAGTTCACTAACGTCGACGTCACCGAAAACTTGAATGTAGCGGGCAATACGACGATTGAAGGTGACACCACAGTGAAGGGTGACACCTTCCTGGGTGACGATTTCTCGGTCGTTAACAACGAAGCGATCTACAACGTTGAGCCCGACCAGATCACCAACGACTACCAAGTCACCAATAAGAAGTATGTTGATAACTCGGTCACTGAGCTAGGCGATACGCCGCTGACCTTTGGTGCCAACGAGGGTGACGACACCGATCGCCGCCTGGGTGACCGTCTCGACATCGTCGGTGAAGAAGATGCGGAAGGTGATAGCAACATCATCACCAAGCTCACCGATGAAGAAACTCTCGAACTGGCGCTGAATGACGATCTTAAGATCGGCAACAGCGTAACGGTTGGCGACACCTTCATTGATGGTGACAGCATCACCACCAACAACCTGACGGTGAACGAGAACCTAACCGTTGAGGGCGACACGTTCCTGAACGAGAATCTCACCGTGGCGGGTAACACCACCATCAACGAGAACCTGACGGTTGATGGCGACACGTTCCTAGGTGACGATTTCTCGGTCGTTAACAATGAAGCGATCTACAACGTTGAGCCCGACCAGATCACCAACGACTACCAAGTCACGAATAAGAAGTATGTTGATAACTCAGTGACCGAGCTGGGCGATACGCCGCTGTCCTTTACCGGTGACAGTGGCACCCCGTTCGAGCGTCGTTTGGGTGAGAACACCAATGTGAAAGGTGGTGCTGAAGGCGGCTTAACCGACGGCAACATCGGTGTAGTGGCAGACGGCGAAGACACGCTCAATATCCAGCTGGCCGAGAACATCGACCTGGGTGAAGACGGCAGCCTGACGATCAATGAAACGCTGATTGATGGTGACAGCGTTACCACCAACAACCTGACGGTGAACGAGAACCTGACCGTTGAGGGCGACACGTTCCTGAACGAGAATCTCACCGTGGCGGGTAACACCACCATCAACGAGAACCTGACGGTTGATGGCGACACGTTCCTAGGTGACGATTTCTCGGTCGTTAACAACGAAGCGATCTACAACGTTGAGCCCGACCAGATCACCAACGACTACCAAGTCACGAATAAGAAGTATGTTGATAACTCAGTGACCGAGCTGGGCGATACGCCGCTGTCCTTTACCGGTGACAGTGGCACCCCGTTCGAGCGTCGTTTGGGTGAGAACACCAACGTGAAAGGTGGTGCTGAAGGCGGCTTAACCGATGGCAACATCGGTGTAGTGGCAGACGGCGAAGACACGCTCAACATCCAGCTGGCCGAGAACATCGACCTGGGTGAAGACGGCAGCCTGACGATCAATGAAACGCTGATTGATGGTGACAGCGTTACCACCAACAACGTCACGGTGAATGAGAACCTAACGGTTGCTGGTGATACCACGATTGCAGGCGACACGATCATTGGCGGTAACACCACTATCAGCGAGAATCTAACCGTTGATGGCGACACCTATCTAGGTGACGATTTCTCGGTCGTTAACAACGAAGCGATCTACAACGTTGAGCCCGACCAGATCACCAACGACTACCAAGTCACCAATAAGAAGTATGTTGATAACTCGGTCACTGAGCTAGGCGATACCCCGCTGACCTTTGGTGCCAACGAAGGTGACGACACCGATCGCCGCCTGGGTGACCGTCTCGACATCGTAGGCGAAGAGGATGCTGAGGGTGATAGCAACATCATCACCAAGCTCACCGATGAAGAAACTCTCGAACTGGCGCTGAATGACGATCTCAAGATCGGCAACAGCGTAACGGTTGGCGACACCTTCATTGATGGTGACAGCATCACCACCAACAACATGACGGTGAACGAGAACCTGACTGTTGAGGGCGACACGTTCCTAGGTGACAATTTCTCGGTCGTTAACAACGAAGCGATCTACAACGTTGAGCCCGACCAGATCACCAACGACTACCAAGTCACGAATAAGAAGTATGTTGATAACTCAGTGACCGAGCTGGGCGATACGCCGCTGTCCTTTACCGGTGACAGTGGCACCCCGTTCGAGCGTCGTTTGGGTGAGAACACCAATGTGAAAGGTGGTGCTGAAGGCGGCTTAACCGACGGCAACATCGGTGTAGTGGCAGACGGCGAAGACACGCTCAATATCCAGCTGGCCGAGAACATCGACCTGGGTGAAGACGGCAGCCTGACGATCAATGAAACGCTGATTGATGGTGACAGCGTTACCACCAACAACGTCACGGTGAATGAGAACCTAACGGTTGCTGGTGATACCACGATTGCAGGCGACACGATCATTGGCGGTAACACCACTATCAACGAGAATCTAACCGTTGATGGCGACACCTATCTAGGTGACGATTTCTCGGTCGTTAACAACGAAGCGATCTACAACGTTGAGCCCGACCAGATCACCAACGACTACCAAGTCACCAATAAGAAGTATGTTGATAACTCGGTCACTGAGCTAGGCGATACGCCGCTGACCTTTGGTGCCAACGAGGGTGACGACACCGATCGCCGCCTGGGTGACCGTCTCGACATCGTCGGTGAAGAAGATGCGGAAGGTGATAGCAACATCATCACCAAGCTCACCGATGAAGAAACTCTCGAACTGGCGCTGAATGACGATCTTAAGATCGGCAACAGCGTAACGGTTGGCGACACCTTCATTGATGGTGACAGCATCACCACCAACAACCTGACGGTGAACGAGAACCTAACCGTTGAGGGCGACACGTTCCTGAACGAGAATCTCACCGTGGCGGGTAACACCACCATCAACGAGAACCTGACGGTTGATGGCGACACGTTCCTAGGTGACGATTTCTCGGTCGTTAACAACGAAGCGATCTACAACGTTGAGCCCGACCAGATCACCAACGACTACCAAGTCACGAATAAGAAGTATGTTGATAACTCAGTGACCGAGCTGGGCGATACGCCGCTGTCCTTTACCGGTGACAGTGGCACCCCGTTCGAGCGTCGTTTGGGTGAGAACACCAATGTGAAAGGTGGTGCTGAAGGCGGCTTAACCGATGGCAACATCGGTGTAGTGGCAGACGGCGAAGACACGCTCAACATCCAGCTGGCCGAGAACATCGACCTGGGTGAAGACGGCAGCCTGACGATCAATGAAACGCTGATTGATGGTGACAGCGTTACCACCAACAACGTCACGGTGAATGAGAACCTAACGGTTGCTGGTGATACCACGATTGCAGGCGACACGATCATTGGCGGTAACACCACTATCAACGAGAATCTAACCGTTGATGGCGACACCTATCTAGGTGACGATTTCTCGGTCGTTAACAACGAAGCGATCTACAACGTTGAGCCCGACCAGATCACCAACGACTACCAAGTCACCAATAAGAAGTATGTTGATAACTCGGTCACTGAGCTAGGCGATACGCCGCTGACCTTTGGTGCCAACGAAGGTGACGATACGGATCGTCGTCTGGGTGACCGTCTCGACATCGTAGGCGAACAGGATGCTGAGGGTGATAGCAACATCATCACCAAGATCACTGATGAAGAAACTCTCGAACTGGCGCTGAATGACGATCTTAAGATCGGCAACAGCGTAACGGTTGGCGACACCTTCATTGATGGTGACAGCATCACCACCAACAACATGACGGTGAACGAGAACCTGACGGTTGATGGCGACACGTTCCTAGGTGACGATTTCTCGGTCGTTAACAACGAAGCGATCTACAACGTTGAGCCCGACCAGATCACCAACGACTACCAAGTCACGAATAAGAAGTATGTTGATAACTCAGTGACCGAGCTGGGCGATACGCCGCTGTCCTTTACCGGTGACAGTGGCACTCCGTTCGAGCGTCGTTTGGGTGAGAACACCAACGTGAAAGGTGGTGCTGAAGGCGGCTTAACCGATGGCAACATCGGTGTAGTGGCAGACGGCGAAGACACGCTCAACATCCAGCTGGCCGAGAACATCGACCTGGGTGAAGACGGCAGCCTGACGATCAATGAAACGCTGATTGATGGTGACAGCGTTACCACCAACAACGTCACGGTGAATGAGAACCTAACGGTTGCTGGTGATACCACGATTGCAGGCGACACGATCATTGGCGGTAACACCACCATCAACGAAAACCTGACGGTGGAAGGAACCACGCAGCTGGGCGACAACTTCTTCGTCAACAACGAAGGTAACGTCACCTACAACGGCGACATCACTGAAGATACGCATATCACCAACAAGAGTTACGTTGATAACAGCGTAACTGAGCTAGGCGATACCCCGCTGACCTTTGGTGCCAACGAAGGTGACGACTCTGAGCGCCGCTTGGGTGACCGTCTCGACATCGTAGGCGAAGAAGATGCTGCAGGTGATAGCAACATCATCACCAAGCTCACCGATGAAGAAACTCTCGAACTGGCGCTGAATGACGATCTTAAGATCGGCAACAGCGTAACGGTGGGCGACACCTTCATTGATGGTGACAGCGTTACTACCAACAACCTGACGGTGAACGAGAACCTGACCGTTGAGGGCGACACGTTCCTGAACGAGAATCTCACAGTGGCGGGTAACACCACCATCAACGAGAACCTGACGGTTGATGGCGACACGTTCCTAGGTGACGATTTCTCGGTCGTTAACAACGAAGCGATCTACAACGTTGAGCCCGACCAGATCACCAACGACTACCAAGTCACCAATAAGAAGTATGTTGATAACTCGGTCACTGAGCTAGGCGATACCCCGCTGACCTTTGGTGCCAACGAGGGTGACGACACCGATCGCCGCCTGGGTGACCGTCTCGACATCGTAGGCGAACAGGATGCTGAGGGTGATAGCAACATCATCACCAAGCTCACCGATGAAGAAACTCTCGAACTGGCGCTGAATGACGATCTCAAGATCGGCAACAGCGTAACGGTTGGCGACACCTTCATTGATGGTGACAGCATCACCACCAACAACATGACGGTGAACGAGAACCTGACTGTTGAGGGCGACACGTTCCTGAACGAGAACCTCACAGTGGCGGGTAACACCACCATCAACGAGAACCTAACCGTTGATGGCGACACGTTCCTAGGTGACAATTTCTCGGTCGTTAACAACGAAGCGATCTACAACGTTGAGCCCGACCAGATCACCAACGACTACCAAGTCACGAATAAGAAGTATGTTGATAACTCAGTGACCGAGCTGGGCGATACGCCGCTGTCCTTTACCGGTGACAGTGGCACCCCGTTCGAGCGTCGTTTGGGTGAGAACACCAATGTGAAAGGTGGTGCTGAAGGCGGCTTAACCGACGGCAACATCGGTGTAGTGGCAGACGGCGAAGACACGCTCAATATCCAGCTGGCCGAGAACATCGACCTGGGTGAAGACGGCAGCCTGACGATCAATGAAACGCTGATTGATGGTGACAGCGTTACCACCAACAACCTGACGGTGAACGAGAACCTGACCGTTGAGGGCGACACGTTCCTGAACGAGAATCTCACAGTGGCGGGTAACACCACCATCAACGAGAACCTGACGGTTGATGGCGACACGTTCCTAGGTGACGATTTCTCGGTCGTTAACAACGAAGCGATCTACAACGTTGAGCCCGACCAGATCACCAACGACTACCAAGTCACGAATAAGAAGTATGTTGATAACTCAGTGACCGAGCTGGGCGATACGCCGCTGTCCTTTACCGGTGACAGTGGCACCCCGTTCGAGCGTCGTTTGGGTGAGAACACCAACGTGAAAGGTGGTGCTGAAGGCGGCTTAACCGATGGCAACATCGGTGTAGTGGCAGACGGCGAAGACACGCTCAACATCCAGCTGGCCGAGAACATCGACCTGGGTGAAGACGGCAGCCTGACGATCAATGAAACGCTGATTGATGGTGACAGCGTTACCACCAACAACGTCACGGTGAATGAGAACCTAACGGTTGCTGGTGATACCACGATTGCAGGCGACACGATCATTGGCGGCAACACCACTATCAACGAGAATCTAACCGTTGATGGCGACACCTATCTAGGTGACGATTTCTCGGTCGTTAACAACGAAGCGATCTACAACGTTGAGCCCGACCAGATCACCAACGACTACCAAGTCACCAATAAGAAGTATGTTGATAACTCGGTCACTGAGCTAGGCGATACCCCGCTGACCTTTGGTGCCAACGAAGGTGACGATACGGATCGTCGTCTGGGTGACCGTCTCGACATCGTAGGCGAACAGGATGCTGAGGGTGATAGCAACATCATCACCAAGATCACTGATGAAGAAACTCTCGAACTGGCGCTGAATGACGATCTTAAGATCGGCAACAGCGTAACGGTTGGCGACACCTTCATTGATGGTGACAGCATCACCACCAACAACCTGACGGTGAACGAGAACCTCACAGTGGCGGGTAACACCACCATCAACGAGAACCTGACGGTTGATGGCGACACGTTCCTAGGTGACGATTTCTCGGTCGTTAACAACGAAGCGATCTACAACGTTGAGCCCGACCAGATCACCAACGACTACCAAGTCACCAATAAGAAGTATGTTGATAACTCGGTCACTGAGCTAGGCGATACCCCGCTGACCTTTGGTGCCAACGAAGGTGACGACTCTGAGCGCCGCTTGGGTGACCGTCTCGACATCGTAGGCGAAGAAGATGCTGCAGGTGATAGCAACATCATCACCAAGCTCACCGATGAAGAAACTCTCGAACTGGCGCTGAATGACGATCTTAAGATCGGCAACAGCGTAACGGTGGGCGACACCTTCATTGATGGTGACAGCGTTACTACCAACAACCTGACGGTGAACGAGAACTTAACCGTTGAAGGCGAGACACGTCTGGGTGAGAACTTCTTCGTAACCAACGAAGGTAATGTCACCTACGACGGCGATATCACCGAAGGCAACCACATCACCAACAAGAGCTATGTTGATAACAGCGTCACTGAGTTGGGCGATACCCCGCTGACCTTCGCTGGCGACAGCGGCGAGTCCTTCGAGCGTCGCCTAGGTGAACAGACCAACGTGAAAGGTGGTGCTGAAGGTGGCCTGACCGAAGGTAACATCGGCGTGGTGGCAGATGGTGAAGACACGCTCAACATCCAGCTGGCCGAGAACATCGACCTGGGTGAAGACGGCAGCCTGACGATCAACGAAACGCTGATCGACGGTAACCAAGTCACCACCAATAACGTCACGGTGAATGAGACCCTGACTGTTGAAGGTGACACGTTCCTGAACGAGAACCTGACGGTTGCTGGTAACACCACCATCAACGAAAACCTGACGGTGGAAGGAACCACGCAGCTGGGCGACAACTTCTTCGTCAACAACGAAGGTAACGTCACCTACAACGGCGACATCACCGAAAATACGCATATCACCAACAAGAGTTACGTTGATAACAGCGTAACTGAGCTAGGCGATACCCCGCTGACCTTTGGTGCCAACGAAGGTGACGACTCTGAGCGCCGCTTGGGTGACCGTCTCGACATCGTAGGCGAAGAAGATGCTGCAGGTGATAGCAACATCATCACCAAGCTCACCGATGAAGAAACTCTCGAACTGGCGCTGAATGACGATCTTAAGATCGGCAACAGCGTAACGGTGGGCGACACCTTCATTGATGGTGACAGCGTTACTACCAACAACCTGACGGTGAACGAGAACTTAACCGTTGAAGGCGAGACACGTTTGGGTGAGAACTTCTTCGTAACCAACGAAGGTAATGTCACCTACGACGGCGATATCACCGAAGGCAACCACATCACCAACAAGAGCTACGTTGATAACAGCGTCACTGAGTTGGGCGATACCCCGCTGACCTTCGCTGGCGACAGCGGCGAGTCCTTCGAGCGTCGCCTAGGTGAGCAGACCAACGTGAAAGGTGGTGCTGAAGGCGGCTTAACCGACGGCAACATCGGTGTGGTGGCAGATGGTGAAGACACGCTCAACATCCAGCTGGCCGAGAACATCGACCTGGGTGAAGACGGCAGCCTGACGATTAACGAAACGCTGATTGATGGTGACAGCGTTACCACCAATAACGTCACGGTGAATGAGACCCTGACTGTTGAAGGTGACACGTTCCTGAACGAGAACCTGACGGTTGCTGGTAACACCACCATCAACGAAAACCTGACGGTGGAAGGCACCACGCAGCTGGGCGACAACTTCTTCGTCAACAACGAAGGTAACGTCACCTATAACGGCGACATCACCGAAGATACGCATATCACCAACAAGAGTTACGTTGATAACAGCGTAACTGAGCTAGGCGATACCCCGCTGACCTTTGGTGCCAACGAAGGTGACGATACGGATCGTCGTCTGGGTGACCGTCTCGACATCGTCGGTGAAGAAGATGCGGAAGGTGATAGCAACATCATCACCAAGCTCACCGATGAAGAAACTCTCGAACTGGCGCTGAATGACGATCTCAAGATCGGCAACAGCGTAACGGTGGGCGACACCTTCATTGATGGTGACAGCGTCACTACCAACAACATGACGGTGAACGAGAACCTGACGGTACAAGGCGAGACCCGCCTGGGTGACAACTTCTTCGTCAACAACGAAGGTAATGTCACCTACGACGGCGATATCACCGAAGACAACCACATCACCAATAAGAGCTATGTTGATAACTCGGTTAACGAAGTTACCAATACGCCGCTAACGTTTGGTGCCAACGAGGGTGATGACACTGAACGCCGTCTGGGTGACCGTCTAGACATCTTGGGAGAAACTGATGAGGAAGGTAACAGCAACATTATCACCAAGCTGACTGATGATGAAACGCTGGAACTGGCCCTGAATGATAATCTTAAAATCGTCAACAGCATTACCGTAGGTGAAGGTGGCCCGACTATTAGCGGTGACGGTATCGACATGGGTGATAACAAAATCACCAATGTGACTGATGGTGACGTATCCGCAGATAGTAAAGATGCTATTAATGGCTCGCAGCTTTATCAATTGGAAAGCATTGTTACTAACGTTACTGGCGACGTTAGTAATGAATATGTGACCAATAATGGCCGTGGCATTCGTTATGTGCGCACTAACGACAGTGGCCTAACTGTGAGTGATGCCTTTGCTCAAGGGCAAGGCTCCACCGCTGTTGGCTACGAAGCCGTCGCTTCGGCAGATCGTGCATTGGCGATGGGGTACGACGCGATTGCTTCACATCAAGGCAGCGTTGCGCTAGGGGAAGGCGCCCGTACTGCCGCTGCGGTTGGTACCGCTTCGGTAGAGATCGCGGGTCAAACCTACCAGTTTGCGGGGGCTTCTCCGGTCGCCACCGTTAGCGTTGGTAGCGTCGGGGCTGAACGTACGGTGACGAACGTCGCAGCAGGCCGAATTTCGGCAGAGAGTACCGATGCGATTAACGGCAGCCAATTGTATGCCACCAACCAAGCGGTCGGTGCGTTAGACAACCGCGTCACCACTGTTGAAGGCGATATCAGCAATATCACCAACGATCTGGCAAACCTGGATGACCGTGCGGTGAAATATGACCGCAACGACGATGGCAGTGTTGATTACAACACCATTACCCTGGAAGGCGATGGCGGCACGAAGATCACCAACGTTGCCCCCGGTGATATTGCGCAAAATAGCTCGGATGCCGTGAACGGTAGCCAGCTATGGGATGTGCAGAACCAAATCACCAACATTGAACAAGGGGGCTCCAAGTACTTCCGCGCCAATAGCGACGGCCCTGCCGCAGACCCACAAGGTGCTGACAGCATCGCCATGGGGCCAAGCAGCGTTGCGGCAGGCGATCGAAGCGTAGCGTCAGGTGCCGGTGCCCAAGCAACGGCTGACGGCAGCGTTGCCCTTGGTGCGGATTCTGTTGCTGACCGTGAAGGCATGAACGGTGAACGTGAGCGCTTCTCCAACGAATCTGTTGCTTCCACACAGGGTGCTGTTTCTGTGGGTAGTGAAGGGAATGAGCGTCAGATCACCAACGTGGCAGGCGGTACCCAAGCCACTGATGCGGTTAACGTTCGTCAGTTGGATGCGGTTCAGCGCGGCGCGGTGAACTATGACCGTGATGAAGACGGCAATGTTGACTACAGCACCATCACCCTGAAAGGCGATGAAGGTACCACCATCACCAATGTGGCGCCTGGCATCAATGCTGACGATGCCGTCAACGTGGGGCAGTTGAATGATCTTGGCCGTCGCTTTGAAAACGAGATTGTCAACGTGCATGGCCGTATCGACAGCGTTGAGCGCAATGCCAATGCTGGCTCTGCCAGTGCCATCGCCGCCTCCACGGTGCCACAAGCCTGGATGCCCGGTAAGAGCATGGTCGGTGTGGGGGCTGGTACCTATGGTGGTGAGTCGGCGGTATCGGTGGGGATCTCGCGTCTGTCCGACAATGGCCGCTGGGTTATCCAAGGTAAGGTGACGGGCGACTCGCAAAGCAACTTCGGCGCAGGTATTGGCGCTGGCTGGCACTGGTAAAGGAGAACGACGTGAACAACCGTAGCAATCGCATGATGACCAAGGCGGCCCTCGGGGCCGCCAGTATCGCCGCCGTTCTCGTTTTGACGGGCTGCGCTAGCCCACCTAATAACGACCGAACCGAATTGCGTGACGCCGGAGATGGCTTTCCAGCACTAGCGGGTAACTGGTATGACGGCGGCAAGTTTGTTGATCCTGAAAACATTTTACGTATTCAGGAAAGCCAGACGAAGGACCAAGTACGCCAGTTGATTGGAAATCCCCATTATTCGGAAGGGTTCTTTGGCGTTCGAGAGTGGAACTATGTGTTCAACTTGTACACGGGTAACGGCAATGAGTACATCACCTGCCAATACCAAGTGCATTATGACGATGAGATGGCGTTAGAAAGCACGCGTTGGCGAGACGTACAGTGTCCAGCACTGCTAGTGCCAATTGAAGTAGAGGAGATTGCTGCTGAGCCGCGCGCGGAGAAGCTAACCTTATCAGGCGATGTGTTGTTTGATTTTGATAGTGACACGCTAACGTTAGAGGGGCGTCGTGCCGTTGACCAGGTAACTCAAACGATCACAAATGACTTTGTAAGCCCAAGTGTGTTGATAATCGGTTATACAGATCGCTTTGGTAGCGAGGCTTATAACCTAGCGTTGTCAAACTCTCGTGCTGAAACGGTAGGTGCCCGTATGGCGAATCAAGGAATTAGCCGGTCAAATATTATGACTGCTGGACGTGGTATGGCTGACCCTGTTGTTGAGTGCCCAGGAGTAAGTGCAACACCCAGTGTCACTGAGTGTTTGAGGCCTAATAGGAGAGTAGAAATCACGGTTACTGAGACAACTCACTAGTTGCTTATATAGTCAGCTAGTACTAAAGATAACTATTAACAGTAGGGGTATAGTGTTATCCCTACTTTTTAAAACTAAAAATTAGGAACTTGAATAATGAAATATGTTGGCTATATCACTACGTTCGTTGCTGCAGTCGCGGTAGCAGTTGGTCTATCTGTATTCAGTATGGGGGTGATGGCGGAACAGCAAGAGGAGCCAGCTAAGAGGTCTGTGGATCAAGGCTCGGTATGTGTGGCGGCAAGTGACGAACAAGCACTAGGGTGCCCCGAAGGCGGTATGTTTCTGGCACGTTTGGCTATAAATGAAAGTGACTTGCAAAACGCGCTAATACTTGAAAACCGTGTGCTTAATACCATGGCTCTTTACTGCGATACAAACTTTGAAATTCAACATACGCGCACAGGTGTGCTTTGTGTGCTGACTCATGAGCGTATTGGAACGCCAGCTGAAGATGGTAACGCTATTGAAGCAGCTGAAGAAGAAATAGTCGAAGAAGATTCCTAACGTAGTGTTGAGATTATTACTCTTATTATTTGACGATAATTTACATTGATTGAGAGGTAATTTCTGATGAGCAAGCCGCGCACGTCAGGTTCAGTAAAAAGTAGAGCGACTAGTACTAGTAAAAGTGAAGCCAACAAAAGCGAAAAACAAGTGACTGCTAATGAGAGCGAATCAGCAGTGGCTGTTGGCGAACAAGCATCGCAGCCAACTGTCACGATAGATGGTAAAGAGTATACGCTTGAAAGCCTGGGACAGCAGGGACGCGAACAGCTTCAGAACCTGCGAGTAACTGATCAAGAACTACAGCGTTTACAAGATCAATTGGCGATTACACAAACTGCCCGTAATACTTATGCACGTATATTGGCAGAAGTGACTAAGTCGGTAACGCCAGTGAAGTAATCTCGCAAGCTGTGTGAGATTGCTCAATTTTGTTGAACGCCCGGTAGACGAGAGTCTATCGGGCTTTTGTGAAGGAAGGCCTGAATATGAGGATGCTACCCTGGTTGAGCCTTATTATTGTCGGGATTAGCACGCTAGCCAGTGCGGATTATGAGGCAGGGCTTGACGAATACCAGCGTGGTCATTATGCCTCCGCTATTCATGAGTGGCGTACGGCTGCAGAACGAGGTAATTCGGATTCTCAGTTTGCACTAGGAATGATGTTCGAGCGCGGCCAAGGCGTTAGTGCCAGCTTAGATGAAGCCTACAAATGGTATCGACTTGCGGCGGATAATGGACTCGCAGATGCTCAGGTTAGACTGGCTGAACTTTATCTTCTTGAACGTCTTGATGGCGACTCAGGATCAGCCGCGCAATGGTTTGAGAGGGCTGCCGAGGCAGGCAATGCTGCTGCGCAATTTCAATTAGGTTTATTGTATTTAGAAGGCGAGGGTGTCGATGAAAATGCTGAGCTGGCTGCTAGATGGTTTGAGTTGGCTGCTGAGCAGGGGCACGTGGCAGCTCAGAACAATATCGGAAGCCTTTACGAAACAGGTCGTGGAGTAGAGCAAAGTTATAACCGTGCGTTTGAGTGGTATGAGCGTGCTGCGAAGCAAAATGATCCGTTCGCGCAAAATAATTTAGGTGCAATGCATGCTAGGGGGCACGGGGTTGAGCGTAACCATGCTTGGGCTGTTTTTTGGTTCGTTATGGCTGCCCAAGGTGGCAATGACCTAGCAAAAGAAAATATTAATGCCAGCTTGTCTAATCTTGAAGAAAAGCAAATTGCTGGAACGCGCGTCAATATTCGCGCTGGAGCAAGTACAGATTTTGAACGTATTGCATCATTGACAAAAGGCACCACTGTTTACGTGCTAGGGAGCATGGATGGGTGGAGCCAAATCTACTTCCAACAGGACAATGCTCCCGCTTTAGGTTGGATATCCAATACGCTAATTGAATGAATTATTAATGAATAGTTAGTGTTATTTGAACAATACATTGCTGAGCGTGCCTATGCGTATCAAAGTTGGTGGCGTTATGAATAAAAGAAGCAGCGGGAGTAATCTGAAGGCTAAGTCGCTATTGCAACGTTTTTTAGGCGTTTTTGTTGGAGGTGTGTTTTTACTGACTTGCGGGCTTTCCTACGCATCTGATACGCACCATCAAGTGATGCCAGGCGATACGCTTTGGGATATTTCAGAATATTATTATGGAACTCCTGACGAATGGCCTGCTTTGCAGCAATTGAATGCGATCACTGATCCCTTCAAGCTTCAGCCCGATACCATGGTGGACCTGAGTGCTTTCGATCCTTTTCCATTGACAGTTTTGTACCGCACGGGAGAGGTATGGTTAGTTGAAGAGAACGGAGATAACCTTTTAGAAAGTGGCAACACCATTGAGGCTGATTCCGTTATTCAAACTGGCCCTGGCTCTGTTCTGACCGTGCAAATGCGCGATGGGGCTAGGGCGGTGGTGCCCTCTAATTCACGCATTGTATTAAAGCGTGAAGGGGAGAGGGGGATCACGTTTCAATTAGAGCAAGGAGAGATAGAGTCTTACGTACCTTCAAATCGGATGCGCAGGCGAGCATACAATATAGAAACAAATACGGGCGTGCTCGGTGTGCGTGGTACTCACTTTCGGGCAAGCTATTCAGATGAAATATTGCTAACGTCGGTTTATGAAGGGAATGTCGTTGCTCAAAACCGAATGGATACTATAGAAGCCTCGATAAGTGAAGGTGAGGGCGCACGTATTGATGAAGCGGGTGGCATTCAAGTCGTCCAGCTATTGCCACCACCAAAGGGTGTGGATATCACTTCGCTGTCAAATGAGGCCATACAAATAGATATTTTGCCTCCTATGCAGGGGCAGGCTTACAGAGCACAAATAGCAAGTGATCCAAACTTTTTAACGGTAATACGTGATCAACGATCTGAGAACAGACAAATACAGTTCGACCCACTTGCTTCGGGGTTCTATCATTTGCGAATAGCCGCTATAGATGAGTTTGGTATTGAGGGTGATAGCGCTATTTTCGTTATTCATCATCATGGTAATCGAGTATCCGTTAAGCAGGAAGAAGGCTCCTGGATATTCGAGTGGCTCCATAGATCACGAATAAACTACCGTTTGCAATTAGCAGCTGATCAGGAATTTACAAAAGTTTTATTGGATTATGAACCTCAAAATAACGGTCCTTTGAGGGTGAGTCGTCTGCCTGGCAACGAAATATTCTGGCGTGTAGTCAGTTTGGATGAACGTACAGATATGACGGTTGTTCTCGACACTGGAACACTAAATGACTCAGGGCAGTAGCCTTTCTAGAGCATTGCACCGACGGTTTGTGATGACATGGTGTGCAATGGGCAGTTTACTACTGCCCATTGCTTTTTTTCTTTATAGTTTGTCGCCCTTACTGTCTGATAATTTTTTTTACGACACTTGGCTGTCCAGGCAATCAGAGCCTCCCTCTGCCGATATTTTGGTTGTAGCGATCGATGAGCCCAGTCTACAAGCATTGGGTCGTTGGCCTTGGCCTAGAGATGTTCACACAAGGCTGATTGATCAGTTGAATGCAGCGGGTGTGCAATCCATTGTGTTGGACTTCTTACTCGTTGAGCCAAGTCGGCTAACGGAAGAAGATGCGGGGCTTGCCAATGCAATGCGTCGCCATGGCAGCACTTATCTACCAATGGCACTGCTTTCTGAATCTTTATTGGAAGGTAGTACACGAGATATTTTAATCCCCCCTTCTCCATTATTCTCTGCCGCGAAGGGGGTTGGGCATATCAACGTGGTACTTGATACTGATGGCGTGGCTCGGTCGGTGGAATTGTTGACTGAGCGCCGGGGTGATGTATGGCCACAGCTCATGACGCTTCTTGCGGATGAAGAGAATAAAGGAGAGCGTAATGTATCAAACTGGCCAACTGAGGCAATAAGAATACCGTTTCGAGGCCCGACGGGCACATATCCAACTGTTTCTTACCATGATGTATTAATGGGGTATGTTCCCGACTCTTTACTTAGGGGGCGCACTGTCTTAGTGGGCATGACCGCTCTTGGTTTGGGCGATCGTTATAATGTATCGTTACTATCTTCTGGTCTAATGCCAGGGGTTGAAGTACATGCCCACTTACTCGATGCCCTACGAAATGAAACTTATATACGCCAAGTAGGCAGCTGGATAGGGGCATTTTTAGCAAGTTTGCCTATTGTAGTCTTAATGCTATTGGCCTGGTGGCTAAGATTTCGATTTTTATTATTAGTGGTGCTATCGCTCGGTGCTGGAGTGTTGTGTGTTTCTGTAGTGGCGCTGAGCTTTAGGTGGTGGTGGCCCCCTTTTGCGAGCTTAATAGCATTGGGTATCGCCTTCATTGCAATTGTTTGGCAAAGCCAGGCAGCATTGCTGTCTTGGTTTAAGCGAGAGCTGGAATTGTTATATCAAGAGCCATCTATCCTGCCATTTAGGGAGCCAGATGATATCCGAGGAGAGGGTGGGAAGCTTTATCAGCAGTCTCAAGCACTTGAGTTTGCGCTAAGTCGAATTGTAGAAGGGCGGCGATTTATATTAGATGCAATGCACTCATTGCCGCTCCCTATCTTCATACTAAATAAGAAGGGAGAAATTCTGCTAGCAAATAAGAAAGCATTGGCGATTTGTTGGGAAGAAGGAGGGCATGCCATCGATCACATTGATACTTTGCCATCCTTTCTAACTTTTGAAGAGAAACACGGTTTTTCGACTATATGGCCACCCCAGCCAACTGGTATGAGTGACGTCAACGGCATTCAAATAGGTGGCTTATGTACTGACAGGGATGGGCGAACGTACCGGCTTGAAATGGGAGAGTTATCTACAAAGACGAATAGTGCCGCTGGGGGCTGGTTAGTATGGCTGGTTGACCTGACGAGTGAAGTAGAAGCTGAAGCACAGCGATCGAGTATGCTTAGCTTCTTGTCACATGATATGAAAGCTCCTCAGGCAAGAGCGCTAGCATTTCTAGAAGCCCAAAAAGATCCAACGTCGGCCGCAACACAGGCTAATTTCTATAGTTATTTGGAACAATGCCTCACGATGGGGCTTGGGATGATTAATGACTTTATTAATTTAACGCGAGCCAAGTCATTTGACTTGAAAAAAGAGTTTTTGTTGTTTGAAGATGTTGTTATGGAAGTGTTGGATCAAGTTTACCCACTTGCGAAAGTAAAAGATATTAAAATAGTGAGCAAGTTAAAAGATGAAGATGGCGCCCCGATGATGGGCGACAAAAACTATCTTGCAAGAGCGGTCTTTAACTTAATTGAAAATGCAGTTAAGTATACGCCTTCTGGGGGCGAAGTTAATGTGTTTGTGTATCGACAGGATAAGTGGGTTGTGCTGCAGGTTTCTGACAATGGCGTAGGTATTGAGTCCGATGGGATTAACGATATTTTTGACGACTTTACCCGCAGCGATAAAGATGGCGTGGCGGAAGGGCACGGCCTAGGGCTAGCATTAGTGAAAACGGTAGCAGCTAAGCATGGCGGCGAAATTCACTGTGAAAGTGAGCTTGGTAGTGGTAGTCAGTTTACAATGAAGCTTCCTTCTTGTGAGCTTTGATATATTTTTCTTCAAGTATTAATTGTTAATCATCTTTTGAATGTTAATTACATGAACGACGTTGCCTGATTCAGGTATCTGTTGTATTTGAAAACGAATATTAACATCTCTTAACTGCATGCCATATTCCCGTTCTGCTTGGCCATGGTGGTAGGCCGGGCGTGGGTCTTGGCCTAACACTTGGGTAATCAGCTGCTTTAAGTCACTAGCATCTGCGCGTTGGGCGAGCGCCGTTTCGGCCGCTGAGGAGAACTTTACAGGGTAGAAGGGGGGGGGTGTTGGGGCAAAGCCTGAGCGTGCATTTGGGTGTGCTTCAGTCCAAGGCAAGTAAGGTTTGATATCGACTACGGGCGTGCCCGTCATTAAATCTGCCCCTTTAAGCAAGAGACGTACACCGTGGTGCGTATCAATACCCACTAGCTCAACAAGCGACAGACCTAAACGATTAGGCCGATGTGTGCTACGACTCGCGAATACCCCTATTTTTTTGTTGCCACCCAGTCGAGGAGGGCGTACAAGGGGGGCCCACCCTTCAGGACTACAGTGAAAAATAAAGCTGATCCATAAGTGGCTAAATGCCTCCAGTCCACGAATGCTTAATGATGTGTTGAAAGGGGGCGTTAATACCAGCGTCGCTTTCGCTGCTGTCGCTAGCCCTGGTTGGCGAGGAATGCCAAACTTATCAGGATAATCGCTTTCAATGTAACCTATAGAATTGATGGTAAACGATTCATTTGCGAATATATCGTGCATGACACACCTTACGTGTAAATAAAGCCGAAGTATAAAGTAGTCAGGCATCCAATAGGGATGTGTTGACACGTTAAGGTGCGATAAATAAATAGTGGAGTTGTAATAAATGCTAAGTACTAATGTGACAAGTACTAACGCGTGCCAAACACCTTCTGTGCCTACTCCACGAATTACCTATCGTGAAGGGTTTGCTCGCGATGCAGCTGACCAAGCAGAGGTGTTTTATCACGCTGTGATGCAGGGCGCCGCTTCCCACTATGGTGTCGACGAACGCCGAGCTTGGGCAAATGCACTGCCACGTGAGGCAAGCGCCTGGGCGGCCAGGCAAATGCTTTATACTACGTTAGTTGCAAGCTGTGATGGGCGATGTGTAGGGTTTTTAGAGCTGGACGTTGCGGCTAAACGTATAGAGACACTTTATGTGTGGCCATCACTGACTGGACGTGGGATCGGTACCACGTTGTTGATACACGCTGAACGTATGTTGCTTGAGCAGGGCGTGTCGCGTGTAGAAATTGAAGCAAGCTCAGTGCTTTATGAACGATTGCTGCGCCGAGGTTTTACCAACCTCGGCGAGCAGTGGGTAGAGCGAAGTGGTGAACTTTTGAAACGCTATCGTTTAGTCAAAAAGCTTAACGCTGTCGAAACCTAAGTAAATTAAACGTCAAAAGTGTGAGTAATACGCATCGATAAGTCGATTGATTTCAGGTCTTTGGTAAGTGCCCCGCTAGAAATGCAGTCAACGCCGGTATCGGCAATTGCCTTCAATGTTGATGCACTGACATTACCAGAGGCCTCAAGCGTTGCCCGTCCACCATTTATTTCGACTGCTACATGCAAGTCTTCTAAAGCAAAATTATCGAGCATAATAATATCTGCTCCTGCGGCCAGTGCCTGATCAAGCTCCTCAAACGTTTCCACCTCTACCTCTACTGGCAGGTCACTTGCCAGTTTACGGGCTTGCGCAACGGCTGCTTGAATGCCGCCACAGGCAGCAATATGATTCTCTTTAATTAAGAATGCATCCCACAATCCAATACGATGATTGTGTCCGCCGCCGCAAGTTACTGCGTACTTTTGGGCTAGGCGCATACCAGGCAACGTTTTACGAGTATCAAGTAAGCGGACATTAGTACCGTCAATTAAATCAACGTAATGTCGCGTTGAAGTAGCCGTGGCAGACAATGTTTGAAGCATATTCAGGGCAGCGCGCTCTCCCGTCAGTAGGCTACGCGCAGGCCCCTCTAACTCTAAAAAGCATTGATCTGCTCGAAGAAAGTCGCCGTCTGCTGCCTGCCAACGTAGCGTAACGCGGCTATCTAACCGTCGAAAAATTTCGTCGACCCAGGCAACACCACAGAGCACTGCGGGTTCCCGAGTAATGATAGTTGCGGTTGCCCATTGGTTCTCAGGGATTAGCTGCGCTGTAATATCGCCAGGACCAATGTCCTCGGCCAATAGGCGGGCTGCGCTAGCGCGTATCTCTTCGGCAAGAGCGTTTTCATAATGCATGGCGATGCGTTCTCTAGGCGTTATTGGGTGTGTTGGGCATTATAGTGAAAGAGAGCGCCAACGTAGAGGAGAGCGTGTTTGTTATGAAAAGAACAATCGGTAAGGGGCAGTGGCCAAGCGCTAGGCAAAAGATATCGTCTAACTGCGATCTGCGCCCAAAAAATGAGGTCTCGCTACTACTTATTCATGCTATTAGTTTGCCGCCAGGTCAGTTTAGTGGCGATGCCATTGAGGCGCTGTTTACTAACCAGCTAGAGCCAGAAGATCACCCCTATTTTGCTGAGATCGCGCATCTTAGAGTATCAGCTCACTTTTTGATTCGACGCAATGGCGAATGCTTACAGTTTGTTGATACGGATCATCGCGCTTGGCATGCCGGGCGTTCATGCTGGCTGGATCCGTATCAAAAAGCGTGGCGAACAGCTCTAAATGACTTTTCGGTAGGTATTGAACTGGAAGGTGATGACGTGACCCCCTTTACCAAAGCGCAATATCAAAGGTTAGTAGCGGTAACTCAGTGGCTAATAGCGCGCTATCCACAGCTGGATAAGTCACGCATTACCGGTCATGCCCACGTGGCTCCACTGCGTAAAACTGATCCAGGTCCAGCCTTTGACTGGGCTTATTATTATCAACAGTTAGATGCTTAGCGCTGGGCTAATAAACTTGTAAAAGAACGTTGGAAATTTAAGTAAGTACTTCACTCGTAAGTAAATAAAACGGTAGTTTGGCTACATTTTTGAGCGTTTGGTAGATTCGACTAAAGTCTGGTTATTTCTTTATGTTGCGGTGCAATAGTTTGTTTTCGATAGCCTTTTAGGGCTTGCTGGAATTGGCAGAGTGACGACTTTGCGGTATCTTCGCATATACAAAAGGCTAACTTTCACGACAATTGTGTAGCTTTACTACATCGAAAAGTACGTAGCTTGTTGAATGTAGAAAGAAAACCCCTGCACGGCGCTCAGGCGTCGGCGTTTTATCGGCCTGTGGTGGCTAAACACCGCAGCCGCCCCAGGCCCTAAGGGTTGGCGGGGCTCATTGTCATTTATCGTCATTCGGAGAGACCTCTATGAGTCTGGAGACAAGAGAAGATCTCGATCCGCTCGAAACCACGGAGTGGCTGGAATCCCTGGAATCAGTACTGGATCGTGAGGGCGAAGATCGTGCCCGCTACCTGATGACCCGCTTGGCGGATCGCCTGCGCCGGGACGGGATGAAGGTGCCCTTCTCGGTGACAACCCCGCACCGGAATACGATCCCTGTGCATCGCGAAGCACCGATGCCCGGCGATCTGTTTATGGAGCGCCGCATTCGGTCGTTGATTCGTTACAACGCCATTGCCCAGGTCATCCGTAATAACCGCGCCAACCCCGGGCTGGGTGGCCACATTGCCAGCTTTATGTCGTCAGCCACGCTGTACGATGTTGGCTTTAACCACTTCTTCCGCGCCCCCAAAGGCGACTTTGAAGGCGACCTGATTTACATCCAGGGCCACGTTGCCCCGGGTATTTACGCGCGTTCCTACTTGGAAGGCCGTTTATCAGAAGAGCAGATGGACAAATTCCGTCGCGAAGTCGACGGCGATGGCCTGTCTTCCTACCCGCACCCGTGGCTGATGCCGGATTATTGGCAGTTCCCCACGGTGTCCATGGGCCTTGGCCCGATTCAGGCCATCTACCAAGCCCACGTGATGAAGTACCTGCATCACCGTGAGCTGAAAGACATGTACGACCGCAAGATCTGGTGCTTTATGGGCGACGGCGAGTGTGATGAGCCGGAGTCACTGGGCGCGATCTCCCTGGCGGGTCGTGAAAACCTCGATAACCTGATCTTCGTCATCAACTGCAACCTGCAGCGCTTGGACGGTCCGGTACGCGGCAACTCCCGCGTTATGGACGAGTTCGAAGGCGTATTCCGTGGTGCCGGTTGGAACGTCATCAAGGTCGTCTGGGGGCGTCACTGGGATCCGCTGTTCGAGAAGGACAAGAAAGGCATCCTGCAAAAACGCATGGATGAAGCGGTCGACGGTGAGTACCAGAACTACAAGGCCAACGGCGGCTCGTACACCCGTGAGCACTTCTTCGGTAAGTACCCCGAAACCGAAGCGATGGTCAACGACCTGTCTGATGAAGACATCTGGAAGCTCAACCGCGGTGGCCACGACCCGTTCAAGGTCTACGCGGCCTACCACGAAGCGGTCAACCAGACCAACGGTAAGCCCACGGTCATTCTGGCGCATACCGTCAAAGGCTACGGCATGGGCAGTGGCGATGGCGAAGCCGCCAACGAAGCCCACCAGGTCAAGAGCATGGAGTACGAGGCGTTGCGTAAATTCCGCGACCGCTTTGGTATTCCGCTCACCGACGAGCAGCTTAAAGATGTGCCCTATTACAAGCCGGAAGAAGACTCTCCCGAGCTTAAGTACATGCACCTGCAGCGGGAACGCTTAAACGGCTACCTGCCGAGCCGCCGCAGTGACTTTGAAGCGCTGGAGATCCCCAGCCTGGAAGACAAAACCTTTGCCTCGCAAATGGTGGGTTCCAAAGGGCGCGAAGTCTCGACCACCATGGCGTTCGTGCGCGTTCTGAACGGTCTGGTGAAGGATAAGAAGCTCGGCAAACATGTCGTCCCGATTATTCCTGACGAAGCGCGTACCTTCGGCATGGAAGGCATGTTCCGTCAGCTCGGGATCTACACCTCGGAAGGTCAGAAGTATGAGCCGGTCGATAAAGGCCAGATCATGTTCTACCGCGAGGATCAGAAAGGCCAGATTCTCGAAGAAGGGATTAGTGAGGCCGGTGCCATGTCCGCATGGATTGCCGCCGCGACGTCCTACAGCAACAACAACGTCACCCTGCTGCCGTTCTACGTCTACTACTCGATGTTCGGTTTCCAGCGCATTGGTGACTTGGCCTGGGCCGCCGGTGACCTGCAAGCCCGCGGCTTTATGGTTGGCGGCACCGCCGGGCGTACCACGCTCAACGGTGAAGGTCTGCAGCACCAGGATGGCCACAGCTTGATTCAAGCCTCCACCATCCCCAACTGCCGCAGTTACGACCCGACCTACGCCCACGAAGTGGCGGTCATCCTCCAGGATGGTTTGAAGCGCATGTTCTCCGACAAAGAGAACTGCTTCTACTACCTGACGGTGATGAACGAAAACTACGAACACCCCGCGCTTGAGACCGTGCCCACCGACGATATCGTCAAAGGCATGTATCTGCTCAACGAAACGCAGGGCGATAAAGGCCGCGTGCAACTGCTGGGCTCCGGCACCATCCTGCGCGAAGTCGAAGCGGCTGCGGAGCTGTTGGCCAACGACTGGGGCATTGGCGCGGATATCTGGAGCGTGACCAGCTTTAACGAGCTGCGTCGCGAAGCCCTTCTGCTGGAGCGTGAAGCCTTCTTGAACCCGGACGTTGAGGGCAATAAGCCCCACGTGACGAAGTGCCTGGAAGGACGTGACGGCCCGGTGATTGCCTCCACCGACTACATGAAGCTCTACGCCGACCAGGTGCGTGCCTGGGTGCCGAGCGAGTACACCGTGCTGGGCACGGACGGCTTTGGCCGTTCCGACACCCGCGAGAAGCTGCGCTACTTCTTTGAAGTAGACCGCTACTTCGTCACCGTGGCGGCGCTACGTGCGCTGGCAGACCGTGGTGAGCTTGATCGCAAGCACGTCGGCGAGGCGCTGAAGAAGTATGGCATTGACGCCAACAAGCCGAACCCGCTGACCAGCTAAACCGCTGCCCGGCGGGCAGATGCCCGCCGGCTCGATCCGATTTGGAAGGAGCGCGACCTTGAGTAGCGAAATCATCAAAGTTCCCGATATCGGTGGCGATGCCGATGTCGAAATCATCGAGATTGCGGTGTCAGAAGGCGACGTCATTGAAGCGGAAGACACCCTAATCACCCTGGAATCTGACAAAGCCAGCATGGACGTCCCGGCCCCGAAAGGCGGCAAGGTGCTCAAAGTGCTGGTGAAAGAAGGCGATACCGTCTCTGAAGGCGACGACATCGTTGAGCTGGAGGTTGAAGGTGGCGCAGACGGTGGCGAAGAGACGTCAGCCCCCGCGTCTGACAGCCAGCCCAACGACGCGCCAGCGAAAGAAGACAAACCGAAAGAACCGACTAAAGAGCAAGCCCCAGCCGCTAAAAAAGCCAGTGGCGGCAAGCAAACGGTCGATATTAAAGTGCCGGACTTGGGTGGTTCAGACAACGTTGAAATCATCGAAGTCGCGGTCAGCGCCGGCGATGAGGTCAACGCTGAAGACACTTTGATCACCCTCGAGTCGGATAAAGCCTCGATGGATGTACCCAGCCCGCACGGTGGTAAGATCGTTGCGCTTACGGTGAAAGAAGGCGATACCGTCTCGGAAGGCGACGTGATCGGCCAGATGGAAATCGCTGGCGAGGGTAGTGACGACAGCGCAGACGCGCCGCAAGCGCAAGCCGCTAGCCAAACCAGCAGCGCGCCGGAAGCAGTGGCTGTTGAAGAGTCTGCGGTTGAAGAAGATAGCGGTAGCGGTGAGCCTGAGCGCAAAGAGATTCGCGTACCTGATCTGTCAGGCTCTTCTGACGTGCCGATTATCGAAATTGGTGTGGCGGCAGGTGATGAGGTTAACGAAGAAGACCCTCTTATCACTCTGGAGTCTGACAAAGCATCGATGGACGTGCCGAGTCCTTATAAAGGCAAGCTTTTAGAACTTACTGTGAAAGAGGGTGACACTGTCTCTGAAGGCGATGTGATTGGCTACATAGAAGTAGCTGGTGCCAAGAAGGCAGCCCCTAAAAAAGCGGCGCCGGAGAAAGCTCCGTCCTCTAGTGCCAGTCAGTCAAGTGCTAAGCCTACCGCTTCTTCACCAGAAGGTACGCCTAGCCCTGAAGCGCAGATGGCCTCTCATAAGCCCCGCGATGGGAAACTGGTACATGCAGGCCCAGCAGTACGCATGCTGGCACGTGAACTTGGCGTAGACCTCGGTCTTGTTAAGCCTAGTGGCCCGAAAGACCGGGTGCTGAAAGAAGATGTGCAGGCCTACGTGAAACAGGCCATTGCCAACCAAGGTAAAGCACAAACAGCGGCTGCCCCAGCAGCGAGTGGTGGTGCTGGCATTCCCGCAATACCGGACGTCGACTTCAGTCAGTTTGGCGACGTAGAAGAGAAGCCGATGGGGCGCCTGCTCAAGATGGGCGCGACGAATCTGCACCGCAGCTGGCTCAATGTGCCTCACGTGACGCAGTTCGACGAGGCCGACATTACCGAGCTCGAAAGCTTCCGTAAAGCCATGAAAGCCGAGGCCGAAGCCCAAGGCGCCAAGCTGACACCGTTGCCGTTTATGGTTAAAGCCTGTGCCTTTGCACTGCGTAAGTTCCCCCAGTTCAACGTCAGCCTGAAAGGTGACGGCGAAACGCTGGTATGGAAAAACTACGTGCATATTGGGATTGCCGTGGATACACCTGATGGTCTGATGGTGCCGGTAGTGCGCAACGCCGATAAAAAATCCTTGATTGAGATTGCCAAGGAGATGGCGGAGCTCGGCAAGAAAGCGCAAACCAAGAAGCTTAAGCGCGACGAGATGACCGGTGGCTGCTTCACCATTTCGAGCCTTGGCTCTATTGGTGGAACCGCGTTCACACCGATCGTTAATGCGCCGGAAGTAGCGATCCTGGGGGTGTCGAAAGCGCAGATGAAACCGGTGTGGGATGGCAATGCCTTCCAGCCGCGCTTAATGATGCCGCTATCGCTTTCCTACGATCACCGGGCGATTAACGGTGCGGATGCCGCCCGCTTTACGGCATTCCTGGCGGATGTGTTGACGGACATTCGCCGATTACTGCTGTAATCGTCTCTGAGTAAGCCACAAGCGGCGCCCAATAGGGCGCCGCTTGTGTTTAAAACAGTTCAGTAGGTCTGCAAGGAAGGGGTGACCAAAGTACAAGGAGTTGCCACCTGACTGTTTTTGCTTAAGAAAATGTTAAAAAAATGCGTTATCAGGCTTTTGGGGAGTTGTGTCATCCGAACGGCACGGTTATTGTCAGTCCATTATTTAAAATTATTCATATCTAACGACTAACATTCAAGGAGCAGTGCCATGCGTTTAATCCTGTTGGGTGCCCCCGGCGCGGGGAAGGGGACTCAGGCTCAGTTTATCTGTGAGCAATTTAAGATCCCTCAAATTTCCACCGGGGATATGCTGCGCGCGGCCATCAAGGACGGCACCGAATTGGGGCTCAAAGTAAAAGAGATTATGAATAGCGGCGGTTTGGTGTCCGACGATGTCATTATCGATCTTGTAAAAGAGCGCATTAGCCAACCCGACTGTGAAAATGGTTTCTTGTTCGATGGTTTTCCGCGCACCATCCCGCAAGCCGATGCGATGAAAGAGGCTGGCGTTAAGCTGGACCACGTGTTGGAAATTGCCGTCCCAGACGAAGAAATTGTCAGCCGACTTGCGGGGCGTCGTGTGCATCCGGCGTCTGGGCGTGTTTACCATGTCGACCATAATCCGCCCAAAGAGCCGGGTAAAGATGACGTGACTGGGGAAGCGCTGATTCAGCGTGAAGATGATCAAGAGTCTACCGTGCGTAACCGCCTGTCGGTTTATCACGACCAAACCGCTCCGTTGGTCACCTATTATCAGCAGTGGGCGAAAGAAGATCCAGAGGCTGCGCCACAGTATCATCGGGTTGAAGGCGTAGGCAGTGTGGCTGACATTACTCGGCAAGTGAAAGAAGCGCTTTGCTAAGTACCATACGCTAGTGAATGACACGATGGCCCGCAGGTTACCTGCGGGCCATCGTCGTTGAGGCCGTCTAAAGGTATAATGATGGCCATATTTTATGGAGTGCAGAACCGATGTCATCGTTATACCTTCTCGCACTGGACGCATCTTCTAGTGCCTGCTCTGCGGCTTTATTGCGTCAGCAAGGTAGCCGGCGTGAATGCTTGGCGCGTTTCGAGATGACGCCCCGGGCCCATACCCGGCGTTTAATGCCAATGGTGGATGACATTCTCGCTGAGGCCAATATTTCTACACAGCAGCTAGATGCGGTTGCGTTTGGGCGTGGCCCCGGTTCATTCACCGGCTTGCGCATCGCTGCAGGTGCAGCGCAAGGCTTGGCGTTTGGGCTAGATCGTCCATTGTTGGGTATTTCTACGTTGGAAGCGCTCGCGCTTCAGGCCCATCGCCGCTACCATTTTCGTCATGTAGTGACCGCGTTAGATGCCCGAATGGGCGAAATTTATGCGGCTACTTGGCACTGTTTAAATGACACGCTTAGCTTGCAAAGTGACGAAATGGTCGTGGCGCCTGCTAACTTCCGTTTACCTGCTGAGCAGACCGACTGGGTAGGCGTGGGTTCGGGGTTTGTGCTGTGGGATGACTTTGCGTTAAGCCTACAAACCAACATGTCTCAGCACCTTACTGATCTTGAGCCACGGGCAGAAGAGATGGCGTGGCTCGCCGCTCGTGATTTGGAAGCGGGGTTAGGTCAGGCAGCCCATGAAGCACAGCCGGTTTATTTGCGCAACGACGTGGCCTGGAAAAAGCCAGCATGAGCCAGATGGCAAGCCCAGATACGCTTGTTTTGCCTTCGGGATTAGCGCTTAGCTACGTTGATGGCCAATTGGCACTGTCAGGTAATGAGCGTCAATACGGAAAACCGCTTAGCGTGGATTTTGTCGCTGGTAAGGCGGCCCATCGTCGTCAATTTGGGGGTGGTCGCGGGCAGTTAGTGGCAAAAGCCTGTGGACTGGCTAAAGGCATCACTCCTAGCGTCGTGGATGCCACGGCTGGTTTGGGTCGGGATGCGTTTGTACTGGCGAGCCTAGGCGCAAATGTCCTATTAATTGAACGTGTTGCGGCGATTGCCGCGCTGCTTCAAGATGGCCTCGCGCGTGCCGCAAAAACAGACACGACAGCAGAGATTGCCTCGCGTATGACGCTTCGCCATGGTGATGCCGCTGATCAGCTTGCCGCTCTTGTGGAAAGTGCAGCCTTTGACCCTGAGGTTATTCATCTTGATCCGATGTTTCCGCACCGTGAAAAGTCGGCGTTGGTCAAAAAAGAGATGCGCTTGTTTCGAGAGCTTGCGGGAGATGACGATGATGCACCGCGCTTATTAGAAGCAGCGCTGGATGTAGCGACGCATCGAGTGGTGGTCAAGCGCCCCCGCAAAGCTCCCCCTATCGGTGGCCCTGCGCCGCAGCATACGTTAGAAGGTAAAACGAGCCGTTACGATTTGTACGTCCATCGCTCGCTGGCTCGTCGCTGAGTCGTTTTATTAAGAGAAGGAGTCTCTATGCAGCACGTGTGGCGTGAAGGCAACCGCACTACTCTGTTGCCGGAAGCAACGCAATTTTTGCCAGCTATGTTTGATGCGGTTAGCCAAGCGGAGCACTACGTGCTGGTGGAACTTTACTTGATGGAGTCAGGTAAGTTAGCGAGCCAGATGAGTGATGCGCTGATCGATGCTGCTGAGCGTGGTGTTAAGGTGCATTTGCTGCTTGATGGTTATGGCTCTATGGGATTGGAGCATCGTGATCGTAGGCGCCTAGAGCAAGCAGGTGTTGCATTGCGATTCTTTAATCCCATTGGTTTTCACTCGCTGGCTCGCAACTTAAGTCGTGACCACCGCAAAATTGTTGTCGTGGATGGCGACGTTGCGTTTACCGGCGGGTTTGGTGCGGTGGATGAGTTTCTGGAAGCATGGTACGAAATTGCGGTGCGCATCGAAGGCCCGGTGGTCGCTGATTGGGAAGGGCTTTTTCGCCGTTTATGGCGTTCCCGGCTAACACGGCAAGCAGGTGATGGGCGAGCTAGCTCAGTGCTGCCGCCACAGCGGACAGCCGTGCGTTATGCTGATGGCATGCGCGGCCGTGTGATGTCAGCGAGGGGGTATCGTTATCAAGCTATCCGCCACTCGCTCTATGGGCGGGTAAACCAGGCAAACAAACGGCTTTGGCTATGTACGCCTTATTTTGTGCCGACCTTCACGCTGCGCCGACGCCTCATTCGCGCAGCACGACGTGGCGTGGATGTTTGTTTGCTATTACCGGGGAGTAAACATGATCACCCAGGCGTGCGTTATGCAGGGCAGCGGTTTTACCAAGCGTTGTTAAAAGCCGGCGTGCGGATCTTTGAGTTCCAGCCCACCTTTATTCATGCCAAGTTTGTGTTAGCAGATGATTGGGTCAGTATTGGCTCATGTAACTTCGATCATTGGAATCTGCACTGGAACCTTGAAGCTAATCAAGAAGTAGAAAGCCAAGCCTTTGCCAAGCAAGTTCAATCGCTTTTTGAGCGTAACTTTGCCGCCAGCCAGGAAGTCGATGCTGCCGCTTGGGCCGCACGACCCTGGCGGCAGCGAGCCCGAGAGTGGGTCTATGGCGTAGTGGATGGTATTGTTACTCGCCTTAAATAATATGCGACTAACAATCGGCTATCGACGTTTTTTACCTTTGGCCGGGGTTTTCTTGCGAGGCTTAGGTTTCGGTGTTTCGGGGGGCACGCGGTAGTGAAGATAAAGATCCAGTACTAATTCTGGCAATTGAGCAACAAAGGTTTCCTGGCTGGCCTGATCTTGGGCCATCTCAGCCATTTCTGGCTCATCATCGAATAAACCTGAGAGCGACATAAAGGGCAATAGTAGCGTGGCGGCAGATTCTTCGTCATCTTGGAACCACGCGCTTTCGTCGCTAAAGACACCTTCCATAAACCCCGCGCACCAGTCGCCGATGGGCGTTTCCTCAGCGGGGATGCCATCTAGCGTTAGCTCGAAGGGTAGCTCTGGTAAACCGCCCTGTTCAAGCACTGCGACGGCGTTGTCACGTAGCAGTGTTAACAGCTGGATAATCTCGTCTCGTTCGGCATCGTCCCGATAACTTGGCTCTCCCTGAAACAGCTCAGTTAGCCATTGACTGGTGGGTAATTCACTGGGGGCAACCGCCAGCGCCACTAAAAAGCCATGGGCAGAGATAAGATCCAACGCATCTTCGCCGACCTGCTCTGAGTCGAGAAAGTCATCCAATCGATCAAGTTGCTCGTCATCAAGTAGCGGCTGAGGTGGGGTGTTATTGGGCGACGTTGCTGCGTGAACGTTATTGCGCTCTGCCATAAGGGGCCTCATCATAAAAATCGTCTTTGAGAAAAAGATGTTGATCGGCAACACACGTTGGCAACATCGTTACTGGTTAGTTTATCACTAATGAAGACTTTACCATTGCCCCCATGGCCTGCTGAAAAACTTGCGACACTATCTTCAGAGGCGCTCATGCATGCCGTGCGAGACAGAGCTGATGAAGCGTTAAAACGCTGCCAAGAAGTCTATCCTGCGCTGCCAGCGCCAAAGGTGTGGTTCGACTTAAAAGGTGCCTCAGCAGGGCAGGCGCATCTAGGGCGTGGCGGGCTGCGTTTTAATCCTGTTTTACTGAGCAATAATCGGCAGGCGTTTTTTGACGAGGTGATTCCCCATGAAATGGCGCATTGGTTAGTCTTTCATTTAGCGAATGGCACGCGCTTTAAACCGCATGGTCGAGAATGGCAAGCCGTCATGCGAGACCTGTTTGGCCTGGAGCCTAAGGTGACTCATCGCTTTGATGTTCAGGATGCCCAATCTCGGCCATATTATTATCAATGTGGCTGTCAAACACATCGTTTCACTGCCAGGCGTCATTCTTTAGTGGTAAAGGGACGTCGCTATTGCTGCCGTCATTGTGATCAGACCTTGGTCTACAGCGCTTTTGAAAAACTTTGAAAGTGTTTTAACTTATTGTTTTGAATGTTAAAAATGTTAATACCAATGTCTAAAGGGAAGCCGGCGTTGGGAGGTTTATGCTAGGTAAATATTAAGCGCGTCGGTGCGACTAATAATAATACCGACACCATTTTCCAGAGAGTGCAATTTCACGGACAGAGGCAACTTCATGAGCGAGCATAAAAACGTCTATCCAGTGCGCGATAGTATCGCTGCCAGTGCATGGGCTGATAAAGATAAATATGCGGCAATGTATCAGCAGTCCATGGATGACCCGGAGAGTTTCTGGGCCGAGCAAGCAAAGCGTCTTGACTGGATCAAAACGCCAACGAAGATTAAAAACACCTCCTTCGCACGAGATAATGTTGATATCCGCTGGTTTGAAGATGGTGAGCTAAACGTTAGCGCCAACTGTCTAGATCGCCATTTGGAGAAGCGTGGCGACCAAACAGCGATTATCTGGGAGGGAGATAATCCTAACGATTCAAAACATATTACTTACCGTGAGCTTTATGAGCGCACTAACCAGCTGGCCAACGGCCTGAAGTCGCTGGGAGTAAAGAAAGGCGATACAGTGACGCTGTATATGCCAATGATTCCCGAGGCGGCCATGGCTATGTTGGCATGTGCCCGTATTGGTGCAGTGCACTCTGTTGTGTTTGGCGGCTTTTCTCCGGACGCAGTCGCTCAGCGGGTAATTGGTGCTGATTCTAAACTGGTGATCACTGCTGATGAGTCAGTGCGTGGTGGTAAACACGTACCCCTTAAAGAGAATGTCGATTCGGCTCTGACGCGCGATGGCACTGATGTGTGCAAAAACGTATTGGTGGTGAAGCGTACAGGCGGTGATATTGACTGGAAGGAAGGTCGTGACATTTGGTTTGACGAGCTGGTGGATAAGCAATCTACCGAATGCCAGGCTGAAACCATGAATGCCGAAGATCCGCTGTTTATTCTCTATACCTCTGGATCAACCGGTGCGCCTAAGGGCTTAAAGCATACCACTGGCGGCTACCTGACCTATGCAGCGATGACTCATCAGTACGTTTTCGACTATCAAGAAGGCGAAGTTTACTGGTGTACAGCGGACGTAGGCTGGGTGACCGGCCATAGCTATATCGTGTACGGACCGCTTGCCAATGGTGCAACCACACTAATGTTTGAAGGTGTGCCGAGCTATCCAAGCCATGGCCGCATGGGGGAAATTGTTGATAAGCATCAGGTCAATATCCTCTATACCGCGCCTACTGCTGTCCGTGCATTAATGGCGCATGGTGATAACGTGATGGACTCCAGCAAGCGTGACTCACTTCGCTTGCTGGGTTCTGTGGGCGAACCTATCAACCCCGAAGCTTGGGAGTGGTTCTATCGCGTCATTGGCAATGAGAAGTGCCCTATTGTAGACACCTGGTGGCAAACCGAAACGGGCGGCATTATGATCGCGCCACTTCCCGGCGCTACTGATCTAAAGCCTGGCTCTGCTACAACGCCCTTCTTTGGTGTGAACCCTGCGCTGGTGGATAATGAAGGCCATAAATTGGAAGGTGAGACAGAAGGCAACCTAGTCATTCTCGACTCCTGGCCGGGCCAAGCGCGCTCCATTTGGGGCGACCACGAACGCTTTGTACAGACATACTTCTCTACTTACGACGGCATGTATTTCACTGGGGATGGCTGCCGCCGGGATGAGGATGGCTATTACTGGATTACAGGCCGGGTTGACGACGTACTTAACGTCTCAGGCCACCGTATGGGTACTGCTGAAATAGAGTCGTCTCTCGTTGCTCACTCGGCAGTGGCAGAAGCCGCCGTCGTCGGTTTCCCGCACGATATTAAAGGCCAGGGCATCTATATCTATGTAACACTAAATGATGGTATTGATCCCACGGATGAACTCAAAAAAGAGCTAACCCAATGGGTGCGTAAAGATATTGGTCCGATTGCATCGCCAGATGTAATTCAGTGGGCTCCTGGGCTGCCAAAAACACGTTCTGGTAAAATTATGCGCCGCATTTTACGTAAAATTGCTGCCAATGAATGTGACGGCCTAGGAGATACCAGCACGCTGGCTGATCCGTCGGTGGTGGATGAACTCATTGAGCATCGTGCAAACCAGTAATGCTTTCTGCCCCCAGTTATCCTGTTGTTGGGGGCAATTTTAAATGACGGATGTCATTCATTTGCTATGTTAAATAAGGCAAACTGGACGGATCCGTTGCAGTGCCGGCCATGGAGCCGGCACTGTTATTTCTGTTTGGATGACGTATTGATGACAAATAGTGCATGTGATGCTTGGGAATGACGAAGCCCATGGGGTACCATGCTTCAACCGTATGAGCCTAGCGTCGCGGCGGCAGCCAACCCCGCTGCTCGAGGAACCGGAGGAATATCCATGGCAGTAGCCCATAAGTTTATCGTCGCAGACGACCATCCGCTGTTTCGTGCAGCGCTCACCCAGGCGTTGCGCCAGTTAGCCCCCCAGGCTGAGATTGTCGAAGCCGACACCATGGAAGCCACCACTGAGGTCGTTAATCGACATCCTGATGCTGATTTGATTTTGCTAGACCTCCATATGCCTGGAGCGCATGGCTTTTCAGGTTTGATTCAATTGCGTGGCCAGATGCCCGATATTCCGGTGGCGGTTGTTTCAGGCAGTGACGAGCCCTATGTAGTGCGTCGTGCAATTGACTACGGCGCGTCAGGCTTTATTCCTAAATCTTCCTCACTACAGCTAATTGCTGAAGCTGTGGGGGAAATTTTACAAGGGGAAGTTTGGCTGCCAGAAGCGCTGGCGAATGTATTAGATGAAACCAGCGAAGAAGAGTCGCGTTTTGCGGAGGCAATTGCCTCACTGACACCGCAGCAGTTTCGTGTGCTCAATATGCTGACGGAAGGTTTGTTGAATAAACAAATCGCCTATGAGCTTAGCGTCTCAGAAGCCACTATTAAGGCCCACGTGACGGCTATTCTGCGCAAGCTGGGAGTGCACTCACGCACTCAGGCAGTTATTGCTGCTCAGAAACTTGAAGTGGAACCGCCGAAAGTTTCTTCTTGAAGAGTAAGTGGTTGATATAAAAGTTTCTTAAGTTGCTGCTTGTCTCGCCGCTCTATCATTCCCGATAACCCCCTTCGGGAATGACGGTGTGATGCCTTCGTCTCGCGGCTCTGTCATTCCCGCGTGCTTTTAGCGGGAATCCATTTTGAAGCAGGCGTTTTTGTCGGGCAATCCGCCGTATCACTACGTTTTCCCTCCTGCCCGGCTGGCCTGAAGCGTGCGAGTTAAAAGCGCGCGCAGCGCGGCAGGTTTGACCGGCTTAAGCAGCAGTTGATAACCCGCGCGCTTGATTTCCTCGGCCACCGTTTCCGTCCGGTCGGCGGTAATTACAATGCCTGGTACGGCACCCTCAAAGCGCTCACTGAGGGCTTCGAGTGCCATCAGGCCCGTGACTTCGTTGTCTAGGTGATAGTCTGCCAAAATAGCATCGGGGTCGCCGTCCATATTACGCAGAATCGATTTTGCACCGCCAATGCTGGTCGCTGTGAATACCTCGCATCCCCAGCCGCTTAGCATGGCCGTCATGCCTTCTAAAATGAGCGTTTCGTTATCGATACAAACTATGCGGGTACCCGCTAACTTATTACCGCTACGGCGGTTTTGGGGTTCTTGGTCCGCTAAGGTTACTTCACGGGCGGCAACAATGGGTACGCTGACGCAAAATGCAGTTCCCACACCTACCCAGGATCGAACCTTAATTGGGTGGTCAAGTACACGGCTCATACGATCGGCGATTGATAAGCCTAAGCCGAGCCCTTTCTCACTTTCTTTATGGCGCGAAACTTGATCCAACCGACGGAACTCTTGAAAAATTTCCGTTAGCTTCGATTCGGGAATACCAGGCCCGCTATCCCATACTTCTATGGAAAGCCTTCCGGCTTGGCGGCGGCAGCCTAGTAGTACACGACCTTCTTGAGTATAACGGATCGCGTTGGAAAGAAAGTTTTGTACAATCCGGCGAAGCATCTGCGGATCGGAATCTACCCACTGTTGCGTCGGTACGACGACAAGATCCAGTCCACGGTCATCGGCCATTACTTCAAATTCGGCACGCAGTGGACGAATAATATCCGCCAGTGCAAAGTGGCTGCGTCGCGGTGTGAGGGCACCCGCATCAAGCTTTGAAATATCTAGCAGAGTGCCAAGCAGCTCTTCAGCGGCTTGAAGTGAGTTATCAATATGGCTGATGGTACGCTGGGTGTCGCTAGCGGTGACGTTCTGCATTAATGCGGAGGTAAACAGCCGGGCTGCGTTCAGCGGCTGTAGCAAGTCATGACTGGCGGCAGCCAAAAAGCGCGTTTTGGAAGCGTTAGCATCTTCAGCTAATTGCTTCGCTTGGCGCAGCGCTTGCTCTGCTTCAGCGCGCACACGGTTCTCTTGGCGCAGCGCCGCGTTGGCCTCGGAAAGTGCTTGTGTGCGCTCGCGAACGCGTTCTTCCAGAGTTTCGTTAGTCTCTTTCAAAGCGATTTCAGCTTGGCGGCGCTCAGTAATGTCTTGATAAAGCGCGAAGAAACCTAAAATCGATTGGCTATCGCCAAAGTGGGGCGTATAGGTGACCAGCATATAGCGCATGGCATCATTAACGCGCATTGAGACTTCAAAACTGACGCGCTCGCCTGCCAGCGTTCGCTGAACCCATGGCATACGCTCTTCGGCTTTTTTAACCGGTAATACGTCTTCGTATCGGCGTCCAATCACGGCATTACGATCAATATCGAAAGCTTGTTCGTAAGCGCGGTTGGTAAATAAGTAACGGCACTCTTTATCAAAGTAGGCAATCAGCGCGGGTACATTATCGGTGTAGATACGGATGTTATTTTCAGAGCGGATCAGCGCCTCTTCGATGCGCTTCTGCTGAGTAATATCTTGATAGGTATAGACAAAACCACCGCCAGGCATCGGGTTGCCTTGGACTTCCAATACGCTGCCATCTTGGCGATAGCGCACATAACGATGGGGCTGGCCGTCGCGAATGTTGTCTAGCAGCAGTTGAACGTGCTCCTCTGGGTCTCCTGGGCCATATTCGCCGTTGTGCGCGTTGTAGCGAAAAATGCGATCCATGGGGGCGCCGACCCGTATCAAGTGATCAGGGAAGCGGAACAGCTCTAAATAACGTTGGTTCCACACCACCAAGCGTAAATTCTGGTCAACCACGCTAATACCCTGGTTGATGTTTTCAATGGTGGCTTGGAGCAATGCGCGGTTGAACTCTAAGACTTGAGAGGCTTCATCAACGATTGAAATGACATCTGAAATGCCAATGCCGCGCCCCTGAAGTGCTGAGTTAACGACTATTCGTGCTGACGATGCACCTAACACTGACGCAAGAAAGCGTTCGGTAAATTGGATGACGTCGATAGACGCCCGTGAACTATCTTCCATGGGTTTGCCCGCGCGTCGTGCGTAATCCTCAAACGCGCGATCTACTTGGCCTGCCCCCAGAAAACGCTCACAAAGTACTTTAAGGTCGCCAACAGTAGTGGCGCCTGTCCAAGGGCGGTTTACGGAGGTTTGGCGTGTTTCAACGCTATCGACAAAAAGCGATGCCTGAATACGCTCTACAACCCGCTGAGAAGTCACTTGTGAAACAAAGATGTAGCAGAATAAGTTGATACCCAGCGACAGCATGACACCGTGGGTAAATGGGTCGCCGAGGTTTAAGCCAAATAGGGTTGTGGGCGATAGCCAATTGAGCCCTAAAGGACCGCCCGCTAGCCAGACTTGAGGGAGCACGCCGGCATTGATCATTGCGGGCATTAGCAGGCTGTATGCCCAGATCGCAAAGCCTGCGTTCATGCCAACAATAACGCCGAGACGGTTACCGCGTTTCCAGTACAGCCCGCCGATGAGTGCTGGGGCAAATTGAGCGGCAGCGGCAAAGGAAAGCATGCCAATCGAAGCCAGCGAGGTGAATTCGCCAATAAGCTGGTAGAACCCATAGGCCATGGCTAGGACAGCAACAATGGTCAAGCGGCGCGCGCGGAGTACTAAGCGGCCATAGTCGCGGGCTTTGGTGTCGAACCAACGCAATCTAAATAGTGCTGGGATCACAATTTCATTAGAAATCATGATGGATACTGCCACGGCCGCCACAATAACCATGCCTGTCGCGGCAGAGAATCCGCCAATAAAGGTGAGAAGGGTCAGCCACTGCTGGCCGGACGCCATCGAAAGAGCAAGTACATAAGTATCAGGCTCAACCCCGCTTTCAGAAAATAGCAGTAAACCAGCTGCCGCCAAAGGCACAACAAAAAAGGCGACTGCGAGTAGGTAAAGAGGAAATAGCCAGCGTGCTTTCGTTGCATCGTCTGGATGGATATTTTCCACCACCGCCACATGAAACTGGCGAGGCAGGCAAAGTATGGCGAGCATCGCGAGCAGTGTTTGCGCCCAGAAGCTTTGACCAAAATCTTGATTGGCTAGCTGGCGCTGCAACTCCAATTGGCTTTCGGCGTGGCCCATTAGTTCGCCTAGGCCATCAAACATGCCCCAAGTAACAAACGCGCCGAGGACAACAAACGCCAGCAACTTTACCAGAGATTCAAATGCTACCGCATGAATCAGGCCTTCGTGGTGCTCTGTCGCGTCCGTGTGGCGAGTCCCGAAAAGGATAGCGAAGATTGCCATAACAATAGCAACATAAAACGCTGTGTCGCCAAATAGCGGCGTATGGGTCATATCCGCTGCGTCGGTCAGAACGCTAAAGGTGGTAGACACCGCTTTTAACTGCAGGGCAATGTAGGGCAGGGTACCAATGAGGGCGACTAAACTGGCAAACGCCGCAAGAGACTGTGTTTTGCCGTAGCGGGAAGCAATAAAGTCAGCGATTGACGTGACGTTTTGGTGTTTAGCAACGCGAATCATTTTTGCCAGAACAGGCCAAAACAGCAGAAACGTTAATATCGGGCCGACAAAGATACTGGCGAATGACCAGCCAGCCGTGGCTGCTTGCCCCACCGCGCCGTAAAACGTCCACGAGGTGCAGTAAATGGCCAATGCCAAACTGTAGATGATTGGCCGTCGGCGGCTTGCGCCGTGAGTTCGTGCACGGCGATCACCGAACCAGGCAATTCCAAACAGCACCGCAATGTAAAGCAATGATACTGCGACCAGCAGACCGCCATGAAACATGTCGTCTCCCCACGTTGAAAGCTTCGCCTAGCGACTATCTAATAACAACTATTTAAGAACGATCATTTAAATAAAGGCCCTATTCTAGGCGAAGGAGGAGCATCACGTCTGCTGATCGGCGGCAAGTTGGCAAACGGTTGTTAACAAAGGCGCGGTTTCCCGTAGCGTGCGGCGTTCGCTTAATTCAGCATCGCCAGTCTCTGTATTCAGGGGAACTATCTCGCGGTGTGTGCAGTTCAAGACATAAGGCTGAGTGGTCAGTATATCGGTATGGCGGCGTTCGAATTGGTAGAGAATAAATTCAGCAATTAGCTCATCGTCGATGTGACGAGCGCGTACATTGTCGCTATCAACGATGCTAAATTTAGTCGTCATCGGAAACACAAAGGTCCACGGACGCCACACAGCGCTAGACGTATCGCTGGAAATGAGGATGGCAGTTTCAGGAAGTTGAGAGCGCTTGTGTTCAAACCAGCTGTATTCGGTTGAGACCTGATAACCCAGCATACCCAAACCACCAAAAACGGGCACAATCCATTTAGGCAGCCGTTTACGGCTAAGCGTTCTAAGTAACAGGCCTATCCCTGCAGCAGCAAGTCCTGCGAATACAGCGGCAACAAGATGCCAGATCATAAAATATCCTTTCTAAATGACATCGGGCTCCCCTAAGGAAGCCCGATGATAAGTATCGATTCCGAATCTAATGGCAGTGTGCCAAAGAGAGGACTCGATTATGACTTAGTGGTCGAGCGCTACACCAGCACCTTTCGGATAGCGAACGCTTTCTACCAGGTCTTGAATCTCCTGCGGAGGCTCTTCCGTTGCGCTAGAGACAGCAAACGCAACCGCAAAGTTAATCATCGCGCCTATTGCACCGAAGGAGAGTGGTGAAATACCCAGGATCCAGTTGTCTGGCGTGTTAGCCAGCATATTGGTGCCGGGGACGAAGAACCAACCGAGATAGGTGAAGATATAGAGCAGGGTGCAGACCAGACCTGCCAGCATGCCGCAAATCGCGCCTTTGCTGTTCATGCGTTTGGAGAAAATGCCCATCATCAGCGCTGGGAATAGTGAGGCACCAGCGATACCGAAGGCAAGTGCAACCGTTTGCGCTGCGAACCCAGGTGGGTTAAGCCCGAGGTAGGTAGCCAGCAGAATCGCGCCTCCCATTGAGATACGTGCTGCCAGCATTTCACCCTTCTCAGAGATCTTCGGATTGATCATTGTTTTGATCAAATCGTGACTAATGGCTGAAGAGATGGCCAATAGCAGACCGGCCGCTGTTGAGAGGGCCGCAGCAATACCGCCTGCTGCAATAAGGCCGATAACCCAGCCTGGCAGGTTAGCAATCTCTGGGTTTGCTAATACTAGGATGTCATTATTAACGGTCAGCTCGTTACCTTCCCAGCCACGATCAGAAAAGTCGACAGCATCATTGTACATTTGGATGCGGCCGTCGTTATTCAGATCGTTAAAAGTGATAAGTCCGGTTTCTTCCCAAGTACGCACCCACTCCGGACGATCTTCATAGAGGATCGGATTGCGGGCGGCCTCTTCGTAATTTTCTACCTGCCCTGCCATCTCTGGATAGACGGTGGTAGCTAAGTTCAAGCGTGCCATGGAGCCAACCGCGGGTGCGGTGAGATACAGCAGTGCAATGAACACAAGTGCCCAACCAGCGGACCAGCGCGCATCAGCAACTTTCGGCACAGTGAAGAAGCGAATAATGACGTGGGGTAAACCAGCAGTACCCACCATTAGCGACAGGGTAAACAGCACCATGTTCAGCTTATTATCAACGTCAGCAGTATAGTCGCGGAAACCAAGCGCAGTAACGACTTCATCCAGCTTCGTCAACAGCGGAATGCCAGATTCCGTATGGGTACTGAACATACCAAACATCGGAATTGGGTTGCCAGTTAGTTGCATGGCAATGAACACCGCCGGAATAGTGTAGGCGATGATAAGTACTACATACTGCGCAACCTGCGTGTAGGTGATGCCTTTCATGCCGCCAAAAACGGCATACAGGAAAACAATCAGTGCTGCGATCCAGATACCCCAGGTGTTGCTCACTTCCAAGAAGCGCGAGAAAGCAACGCCAGCACCGGTCATTTGACCGATAACGTAAGTAACAGAGGCAACGATCAAACACACAATCGCGACGAAGCGCGCAGTGTTGCTGTAGAAACGGTCACCAATAAAGTCGGGCACTGTAAACTTGCCAAACTTACGCAGGTAAGGCGCTAGCAGCATTGCCAGGATAACGTAACCACCTGTCCAGCCCATCAAGAAGGTGGAGTTAGCGTATCCGCCAGACGCTAGCAGGCCAGCCATTGAAATAAACGATGCAGCTGACATCCAGTCAGCGGCAGTCGCCATGCCGTTGGTGATTGGGTGAACGCCGCCGCCGGCAACGTAGAAGTCTTTGGTCGACCCGGCTCGTGCCCATATCGCAATCCCGATATAGAGCGCAAACGACGCGCCGACAAACAATAGGTTAATCGCAAACTGGCTCATACTGGCTTACTCCCCAAGGCCGAATTTTGCATCGAGTTTGTTCATTCTCCAGGCATAGAAGAAGATCAGTACGATGAAGGTGAGGATGGAGCCCTGTTGAGCGAACCAAAAGCCCAAGTCAGTCCCACCAACGGGAATGCCCGCTAACAGCGGACGAAAGAGGATGGCACATCCATAAGAAACGAACGCCCAAACGGCCAAGCATCCAAAGATTAGTCGGACGTTGGCTTTCCAGTATTCAGCAGCGTTGGATTTGTCATCTGCCATTGTGGTGCTCTCCAGTTGTGATTTTTAGGGTTGGAAAGTTAACTCAGGATAGCGTGTGATCCATTAGGGCAATCCTTCATAGAAAACCGCTCTTTTAGTTGTCTGCGATGATTTAGTGCGGTTAGACACATCACCTTGTTAGTTAAGTTGCTCTGCTGGTTAATGGTTTGGCAAGGTTTTCTTCAGTGTCTTGATAAGTATTTAACAAGTGACACATGAACATCCTGTATAGCCCGTTGTTAATAGTGAGCAATAATCGCAAAAAATAAATCCCAGACTTTGGTATCAATGAGCTTTCAGCACGTATTGTGATGTTAGTTTATGAAAATAAATACTTGTTTTTGAAGTTTTTTGATCATTTCGTCCTAGGTGATAGGACGATGGTCTATGGGTCGCTTAAAAGCAATGTTTGCTACTTTTAATAAGTGGTATATTAAATGATCAAGTTTGCTAATTCGTGTCGCTACTTTGGTCGCTAAACAAACGTCTTTGCGACGTTAGCGGTATAGCAAAAGGTATAATAAAGGCGCTGGTTAAAAAACAATCAAACCTTAAGCCATTTTGTTCTTCATCGCGGTTAACTGGGGTCACTCATGATTGACGTTGATCTTTCCCAATTGCCCTTCACATTAATTGATGATGAAGGGCGTGACCACGTGCGTCGTGGTATGGACATCGCCTATTTTGATCGTGATGAAATTATTATCGAGATGGGACAAGCGGGTGAATCGGTATTTTTGATTCATAAAGGCGAAGTTGCTGAACTGGACCCTACCTTGCCAGCGTCCAGTGCACGGATTGGGCACTACACGGCTGGTGACCTGTTTGGTGCCATTAGTATTCTGAATGGTAAAAGCCGCTATCGTTTCCAAGCTGAGCAAGAATGCTTGTGTTATGTGATGCCTAAGGCTCTATTTATAAAGCTATGCCGTCACCATCCTGACTTCGAAAATTTTTTCAAGCAGTCGCTATCTCATAAAGCGCGTTTAATGACTGAAAAGCGTGCCGAAGGCGGTGTGACGATGGCTGGCTTTATGTTGGCTAAAGTCAGCGAATGTATGCGCGAACCTCTTATCATGGACGCATCGACAGATATTGCTAGCGCGGTGCGCCAGCTCAACGACAGTCATGCGGATAGCTTGTTAGTCAAAACCCAGGGCGAATTTGGCATTGTTACTAAAACCGATTTGCTCAATGGCGTCGTGCTGAATAACTTTGAACATACATCGCCCGTTGAGGATGTGGCCCATTTCTCGTTGGTGACTGTTACCCCCAACCAATACTTATTTGAAGCGCTCGTGCTGATGACTCGGCATAAAGTAACGCGCGTGGTGGTTATGGAGCAGGGAGCCCTGAAAGGGGTGGTAGAGCTAACGGATGTCCTGAGCTATTTTTCGAGCCGTAGCTATGTGGTTAGCCTGCAGGTAGAACAGGCAAATAGCTTAGAAGCATTGGCGGCTGCCAGCCAGCGCACGCCAGAATTGGTGAATGCGCTTATGGCACAAGGGGTTAAACTACGTTTTGCTATGGACCTACTGGCCGCGTTGAATGGCCGAATCATCAATAAAGCGTGGTCATTTGTTATTCCCGAGCAGTATCACTCTCACAGTTGCCTAATGGTCATGGGAAGTGAAGGACGCGGTGAGCAAATTCTTAAAACAGATCAAGATAATGGTCTGATTTTAGCTGATGACAGCCAATGGCCTTCGCTTGCCGACGACATGAATGCGCTTACCCAGACGCTGATTCAGCTCGGTTACCCACCGTGCCCAGGTAATATCATGGTGTCTAATCCTGAATGGGTTGGCACTGTGTCGCAATGGAAAAACAACATTACTAAATGGGTGAGTGCAAGAGATGGCGATAGCCTAATGAAGCTGGCAATTTTGCTGGATGCCCACGGGGTGGCCGGTAACCCGCAATTGCTAGACAGCGTGCGGGCAGCGCTGTTTGAACGCTGCTCACGCGATGAGCTACTACTGTCCTACTTTGCACGCGCTGCGCTGCGCTTCTCAACACCGCTAACGCTATTTGGCTCCTTAAAAAAGCCCCAGCATGGAATTGATATTAAAAAAGGCGGGATTTTCCCTATTGTTCATGGGGTGCGCACAATGGCGCTCGAGCGACGAATTAACGCCACTTCCACCTTAGACCGCTTGGACGCTTTAGCAGAAGATGGTCGTCTTGATCGCCGTTTTGCTGACGACCTGGGGGAGGCGCTGGCGCTATTTACCGAACTACGTTTAAAGCAGCAGTTGCAGACAGCAGAAGCGTCGACTCAGCAGCGCAGCAACCGTGTGGTGGTGCAAGAACTCTCGTCCCTTGAGCGTGATCTGTTGCGTGAGGCGCTGCATATCGTAAAAGATTTTAAGCAGCGGCTCTCCCATCGTTATCATTTGGAGTATTCGTGAGCGGAATGCGCTTGTTAGACCGGCATATGTCATTACTCAGTGGCTCGCTGCGTACATTAATGCAGCGCGAAAGCGACCGCCGACGCTGGGCAGATTCCCCCTACGCATGGCTGTTTCAGCCCTACATGGGGGAAGAAATGGTGGCACTTGCCTGCCAGGTTAGCCCGGGCCAAGCGCCTGTGGTCAGCGTCGCTGCTGTTGTCTTAAGCCCAGGGAGAGTGCAGACCAGCCAAGCCTGGGTGGCTACCCTGGCAGAAGAGCAAAACAACAACGGCCCTGCATTGCGGCGACATCATCAGCTTTATGCGACGGATACGGTGCTGGCGCCTAACGCTGAGCATCTTGGGGCGCTAGCTGAATTTATCGGTAATCGGCCGCTAATTGGTTGGCAGTTAGGCCGCTCGGTGGAACATCTTAATCTTTTGTTTAAAGCCGGGCTGGGATTTGGTTTGCCCAATGCCCAGGTTGATGTTGGAAAGCTGCACTATCGTCAGCTGCGTCGCTTACATCCACAGTGTGAGACGAGCGGCCGCCTAACGGAAGCGCTCGCTCGTTGGCAAATACCCGCTCTTCAATGGATGGGGGTGTTGGGGGATGCTACCGCAAGCGCGCTTTTATATCTGCGTTTGCAGCGCGAGATCGCCCAGCAGGCGTAGTCGTTACTACCCTCATACGATGAATCCACGGGTTTATCTTGGGTGGAGGTGGTGAGTCTTGTTAGAATGTTCGCTGCTTCTTCTACCATCGGCAGTGCCTACACCATGCTACAACCTGACTATTTTGATCCCGCTGCACTTGAGACTGTTTCTGTTAGCAGCTCTGCTGTTAATAGCTCACAGACACCATCCGAGCATCATGCCGCTAAACAAAAGCGTGAATTTAATAAGCTACAAAAGCGCTTACGGCGAGAGGTTGGCAACGCCATCATTGATTATCAAATGATTGGTGAAGGTGACAAAGTGATGGTGTGTCTGTCTGGTGGCAAAGATAGCTATACGATGCTGGAGATACTGCTTAACCTGCAGCGCAACGCGCCAGTTAACTTCTCTCTGGTCGCCGTCAATATGGATCAAAAACAGCCAGGTTTTCCAGAGCATGTGCTGCCCCAATACTTAGATAAAGTGGGTGTTGAATACCACATTTTAGAGCGTGACACCTACTCCGTGGTGAAAGAGAAAACCCCTGAAGGAAAAACGACTTGCGCACTCTGCTCACGATTAAGACGTGGCTCTCTCTATGGGTTTGCTGAGGAAATTGGGGCAACAAAAATTGCCCTAGGGCATCATCGTGAAGATATTTTAGAAACGTTATTTCTTAACATGTTCTTTGGTGGCACTTTGAAAGCAATGCCTCCCAAGCTTTTATCTGACGATGGCAAAAACATTGTCATTCGCCCCCTTGCCTACTGCAAAGAGGCTGATATTGCAGAGTTTTCTCGGCTAATGGAATTCCCCATTATTCCCTGCAACTTATGTGGCTCTCAGCCCAATCTTCAGCGTCAAGTCGTCAAAGATATGCTGGCTGAGTGGGATAAAAAACATCCAGGACGGCTAGAGAGCATGTTTAAAGCAGTGACCAATGTAGCGCCTTCCCAGCTGGCAGACCGCCGTTTGTTTGACTTTGCTGGCCTTGAAGCCAAACAAGCGGCGTTGATGGAAGGGCGTATTCAGGCGCTTACCGTGGACTAGCCGACTGTTCTTCCTCTTCAGCTAGCGTGATGAGGCGTTGCATATCTAAAATATTAACCTCGCGCCCTGAAACAGCCACTACCTCTTGCTGTTGAAAGCGGCTAAGAATACGGCTGACCGTTTCTACCGCCAAGCCTAAGTAGTTGCCAATATCGGCGCGAGACATGGAGAGCCTGAAGCTATAAGGCGAGTATCCACGTCGACGAAAACGGTCTGAAAGGGTAACTAAAAAGCTTGCTAGTCGCTGATCGGCCGTCTTGCGCGATAGCAAGCGCATCATGCGTCGGTCATCCCGCAATTCTTTGCTCATACTCCGATAAAGCTGACCACGTAGTTCGGGTAGTTCTTCGGAAAGTAGGTCCAAGCGATCAAACGGGATTTCACACACCGTTGTGGTTTCCAGTGCAATGACGCTACCGGGGTAGTGCTCTTCATCAATTCCGTCTAACCCCACCAGTTCGCTGGGAAGATAGAAATTTGTCAGTTGATCATTGCCATTACCTTCGCTGGTTACCTGTTTCAGGCTGCCTGAGCGGACGGCATACACGCTGGTGAAGTGATCACCCTGGCGAAACAGGGGCTCGCCTTTTTTAAGCGGAGCGCGGCGACGAATGATGGCATCAAACTGACTCATGTCCTCAAGCTCTAAGGCAAGCGGTAGACACAGCGAGCTTAGGCTACAGGTCTGGCAGCGCGCCTCTTGCAGCAGTGAGCGTCGTTGGCTGGCGGGGTGTGGCATATTATTCTCCCTTTCTCGTTAGCCATCATAGGCCCAGGTGCAAGACGTCTCAAGAAGCTTATACAATCTTAGAGTAGCGCTGAGTCGGCTGGTCAGCTAGGCGAGCATCAAAAGCCATCGCCAAATGGCGAATCAGCAGCCGCCCAGAGGGGGTGGCGCTAATAACTTGCTGATGGCGAGTGATCAAGCCGTCTTGCTCAGCTATCTTCAATTGCTCAATTGCGGTGGAAAAATAGTCATTGGCATCGATGTGCCAACGCTTTCCAACGTCCGCTAGATCAATATGCATGTCGCACATTAGCCGTTCAATCACGTCTCTTCGTATTAGGTCATCCTTATTTAACCTTAATCCTTTAACGGTTGCCAGCTTACCTTGATCTAAGGCTGCTTCATATTGGTTAAGCTGGGTCGGGTTTTGTGCGTAAACGTCGTCAACCCGTGATATGGCGGATACGCCTAAGCCAACTAAATCGCACTGTGCATGGCTAGAGTAGCCCTGAAAATTGCGTTGTAAGGTGCCGTTGCGCTGAGCAATCGCTAGGCTATCGTCAGGTCGTGCAAAGTGATCCATGCCAATATGCACATAGCCTGCGTTAGTCAGCATTTCTATGGTGGTATGCAAAATAGCCAGCTTTTCATCAGCGCTGGGAAGGTCCGTTTCGTTAATGCGTCGCTGTGGCGCAAAACGGGTGGGCATGTGCGCATAATTAAATACGGACAGCCGTGCAGGGTTGAGTTCGATGACTTGACTTAGTGTCTCGGCAAAGCTTTTTTCTGTTTGAAATGGCAGTCCATAAATCAAATCAAGATTGAGTGAGCGAAAACCAAGACGGTGTGCTTCTTCCATCAACGTTTCGGTGAGTACCCGGGGTTGTACTCGGTTGATGGCTTTTTGTACCTGCGGATTTAAATCCTGTACGCCAAGGCTTAGTCGATTAAAGCCGAGAGACTGTAGGTGGCGCAGCGTAAATACGTCTGCTTCACGAGGGTCTATTTCAATAGCGTAATCACGATCGGCTGAGCCAGATAAACCAAAACGGGCATCTAGGCGATCAATCAGATCTCCCATCTGTGCCAAGGTTAGAAATGTGGGCGTACCACCGCCCCAGTGTAACTGTTGCACCGGCCGTGAAGTGTCTAAATGGCGGGCAGTGAGCACCATCTCTCGATCTAGCTGAGAAAGATAAGGTTCTGCAAGGGCGGTATTCTTCGTTGCGATTTTATTGCAAGCACAGTAGAAGCAAATTTTTCGACAAAAGGGCACATGCACATACAGTGATAGCGGACGGTGGCTCTCGTTACTGCGCGCTAGCGCCTGAGTAAAGTCATCGGCACTAAACTGCTCATGAAACGCTAGAGCTGTCGGGTAGGACGTATAGCGTGGGCCACTTTTGTCATAGCGACGCAGCAGCGCTTCATCCCAGGCATTAGCCCCAGACACATCAGTGTTGGTAGGTGAGAAGGCAGCAGTGGCATGAACGGGCATGGCGAGCGCTCCGAAGTGAGAAGTAAACAAAAGGAGTGACTGAGCGCAGTTGCTCAGTATTCTCTTGGAATGCTACGTCGGAGACACTTGGAAAGCGTTGAGCTATATCAAGCTATAGAAGAGTATGCCTAATGCGTTGTTAGGGGTATCAGCGTCCATAGCTGCCAAAGGGCGAAGCTTATTATCGACAGTGCGGCGACGCTTCGAGTGGCGGGGTGGCGGATTAAATGGCTCAGCTGTTGTGCTGCAAATCCCGTTGCCAGCAGAGCAGGGAGTGTACCCAGGCCAAAAGCCCCCATTAAAAGAGCGCCATCGAGTGGGTCTGCAATCGCTAAGCTCCAGGCTAGCATGGAGTAAACCAGACCGCAGGGCAGCCAGCCCCACAGTGACCCCAGGGCGAAGGCTTGAGGAAGTTGGACGACGGGCATCAGGCGTCTTCCCACTGGCTCTATATAACGCCAAAGGTATCTTCCAACGGCTTCTACTCTCAGAAGCCCTTTCCACCAGTTAGCGATATAGAGTGCCATCAAGATGAGCATCAATGCGGCGAAAGCCTGCAGCGCAATGCGTGCAGATGGCGAAAGCGATATGAGTGTGCCAAGTGCAGCAACAATAGCACCCGCCACCATATAGCTGAGAATACGTCCCGCGTTATAGCTAATCAACAGTCCACCCATGCGGGCTGGGTGTCGCATGCTAGGCGGAACGGCAAAGGTTAGCGCGCTCATAATGCCGCCACACATGCCGATACAATGGGCGCCGCCCATTAAGCCAAATACAAATGCGGCTAGTAGGGGCGGTAAATCGAGTCCCGTCGGATTCATACAGGAGGCTCTTGGTCATCTTGAGAAGAGGACCCGCTTTTTTTACGCGCTGCACGCTGCTCGGGAGACAGGTCATTCTCATCGTCGTCGAATAGGATGCGGTGGGCTGGCCCTTCTAAATCGTCAAACTGGTCGTGCTTCACGGCCCAGAAAAACGCCCACACCGCGAGACCCAGAAGAATGAGTGAAAGTGGAATCAGTAAGTATAAAATCGTCATGCCGTCACCGGTGTTGATAGGGCAATCTGAGGGGCTAGCGGCGTACGCCAGCGAGTGAGACGAAGCGCGTTACCTACCACGATCAGGGAGCTTAACGACATGCCAATCGCAGCGAGCCAGGGGGGAATTAAGCCCATTGCTGCTAAAGGCAGTGCCGAAAAGTTGTAGCAAACCGACCACATCATATTTTGGCGCATAATTCGACGTGTGGCGCAGGAAATATCAATCGCCTCAAAAATACGCATTAGGCGTGGGCTGAGCAATATCGCGTCGGCGCGGGTTCGGGCAAGGTCTGTGGCGCCATTCATGGCAATGGCGACGTCAGCGCCAGCCAATACCGGCACATCATTGATACCGTCACCGATCATCACAACACGCTCACCGCTGGCTTGTAACTCACGTAATCGTGCCAGCTTGCCCTCAGGCGATTTGCCAGCGTGCCACGTCGTAATATTGAGCTGTTCTGCCAAGCTTTCTACCGCTTCTTGCGTGTCACCAGAAAGTAGTTCTACTTCCAATCCACGGGCTTGAAGTGCGGCAATGGTTTGAGCCGCATCTTCACGAATGCCATCGTGTAGCTTGAACCAGGCACGTGGTGCGCTGTTTTCACTGAGTAAAAGCCATTGGCCGGTGCCTGGTGGAGGCAGTGTGGTTGTCGTCGCAAAATCGGGTTTGCCTAATCGCCATGTTGCGCCGTTTAAAGTGCCTTCTAGCCCGCTTCCAGTCACACTTTTGACGTTGCGTGCCTGCAGTGTGGCATCTCGGAATGGGCGAAAAGCCCTGGCAATGGGGTGTTCAGAGTGTGCCTCTAGCGCCGCTGCGATGGCTTGAGCATGCTCTTCACTGAGCGGTGTATCGCTGTGGGCGAGATGCTGTTGGTCAATAGGATACGTTTGGGTCAGCTGCATTTCGCCGCGGGTCAGCGTACCGGTTTTATCAAAAATTACGCGGGTGACGTTGGAGAGTGATTCGATCGCGTCAGCACGTGTAATTAATACGCCTCGCTGGCGCAATTGTCCATGGCCTGCTGTCAGTGCTGTGGGGGTAGCCAGTGCCAGTGCGCAAGGGCAGGTGACTACTAATACCGAGAGTAGTACCCATAGCACGCGAGACGGATCAATAAACCACCATACTACGGTGACACACGCGGTAACGATCAGCAGTCGTAACACAAACAGGTGCGCCATACGCGCCGCCATCTGGGCAAGTCGTGGGCGACTTGCAAAAGCGCGATCGGTTAAATCGACAATGCCGGCCACTCTGGCGCTATTGCCAGCATGGGTTACCTTTATGATAAGCGGGTTTTCCATGTTTTGGCTGCCACCCACCACACTTTCGCTTACCCGCCGAGTCACTGGCAAGTACTCACCGGTCAGCATCGACTCATCAAGACTGGATTCGCCGTCTTCGATAATGCCATCAGCGGGAACGCCATGACCGGGCTTGATTAGCACGCGGTCACCTTCTGTAAGTTCACTGGCAGGAAGAATGCGTTCACTGCCATCAGCTTCAAGGCGAATAGCGGACACTGGCAAAACTCCGCTCAGCGCATTGCCGCTGTGGCCGCTGCGCCGTCTAGCCCTACCTTCTACATAACGGCCAAATAGCAAGAAAAAGGTAAACATGGCGACCGAGTCGAAATAAACATCACCAACGTTAAACAGCACTGCATAACTGCTTGCTAAATAGGCACCGCCAATAGCTAGCGAGACCGGTACATCCATGCCAAGAACGCCGGTTTTCAGATCACGCAATGCGTTACGGAAAAAAGGCTGCGCTGAGAAAAATACCACGGGCGTAGCTAGTGCAAACGATAGCCAGTGAAACAGGGCGTAAAAGTCTTCGCTAAGCTCACCTGGCCCCGATACATATATGGGAATGGAGAACATCATGACCTGCATCATCCCGACAGCCGCGACAATCAGGCGGCGCACATTCATGCGTTCTTCATGTTGCAAGCGTGTTTGGGCTAGGTCAGGTTCATAGGGCTGAGCATCGTAGCCAATGGCCGCTAGTTCAGCGAACAGCTGTGACAGGTTGATGACAGTAGGGTCCCAGCTCACACGAAGGCGATTATGGGTGAGATTGACCGCGCTGGAAGTGACGCCATCGAGTGCATTCAAGCGATGTTCAATGAGCCAGGCGCAGGCTGCGCAGGTGATGCCATCCACAGCCAGTGTGGCTCGAACTTGTCCTTCGTCACCCTCTGGATGAACAAACTGCGCTTGAAGCCCTGGATCATCAAATACCGACCAGGTTTCTGCTTTGGCAGCTTGGCGCTCGTCAGGGCGCTCTGGCATTTCTGTGCGATAGCGATAATAGCTTTCCAATCCGCCATCGACGATGGCATGGGCGACGGCTTCGCAACCTGGGCAGCACAGCGGGTGGGGGGTGTCGTCAATGTTAATTCGCCACGGTGCCCCTTCGGGCACCGGGTTGCCGCAGTGGTAGCAGCTGAGGGCGGTTGTGGTCATTCGTTCTCCGAGCGCCCACCAGGTAGTAATGCAATAGTGTTTTCATCAGGGAAGCGTGCTTCACCGATTAGCCGCCAATCTGCTTCACTACCTTGTTCTGGCTGCAGCTGTAGATACCAGCGATAGCGCAAATTGTCAGGCCCTTGGGTGACATAGCGACCTTCACGCACATGCTCAAGTACAAATGACTGGTCACGGTCGTCTTCGGTGGGGAAAATAAGATCTAGATAGAGTTTGTCTGGGCGAGCATCACCAGCAAGGTCGATAACGATATCGCTGGTAAGCGGATCAATACGTAGCTCAGCACTTAAGTTCAAAGCGCGGGCTTGCTCTTGCTTCGCGAATATCACGTTAATCGCTTTACCGTGCTCGTAATAATCTTCCTGCACCACCATACCGTCGTAGCTTTTAATCGACAAAACCGCAAAGGTCGTGCTGACCACAATGGAAGAGAACAGCAGGCCTAACAAAAACCATGGCCAGAACTGTTTGTACCAAGGCGTAATCGTAGGGTCTGACATAACGCATTTATCTCCTGGCATTGCCTAAGAAGCGGGCTTCACGCTCTTGACGGATTTGCTCATCTTGTTGTGCTTGTAGCACAAAAGTAATGGGGTGGCTGGGTTGGCTCAGGTCTTGTGGATTTGCGAGAACGGTCACTACCTGAATGCGTGACTCGCCTGCTGGTACGCTAATCGACGTATTATCTAGCGTTAAGCTAGGTAAGCCTGACACACTGATTTGATAAGTGTGTGGCTCGTTATCAAGGTTACGTACTGTGAGGCTGTACACATTGCTGATTTGCCCTTCTCGGGTCATTTGGTAGAGCTGTGTGCGCTCTCGTTCAGCGTCGAAACTAAGCGGTATACGGTCATTAACCGCCCAGGCAAAGGCAACCACCATAATAATCAGTGCGGCAAAGTAGCCTAGTAGTCGAGGTCGTAAAATATGGCTTTTCTTGCCTTCTAGCGCGTTTTCCGTTGTGTAACGAATAAGTCCTCTAGGGTAGCCCATTTTGTCCATAACGCTGTCACAGGCATCAATGCAGGCAGCACAGGTAATGCACTCGTACTGTAGCCCATCACGAATATCGATACCTGTTGGGCAAACCTGAACACATAATTCGCAGTCTACGCAGTCGCCAAAGCCAGCTTCTCTCGCCTGTGTATGGCTAAGGGATTTCTTCCGTCGACCTCTTGGCTCGCCGCGTGCTTCGTCGTACGACACAATCAGCGTGTCGCGATCAAACATGACTGATTGGAAACGCGCATAGGGGCACATATAAATACACACCTGCTCGCGTAGCCAACCTGCATTTAAATAGGTAAACACTAAAAAGAAGCCAACCCAAAAATAGGACCAGCCATGGGCTTCTAGCGTAGGCAGTTCCATCACTAGCGTACGAATAGGAGTGAAGTAGCCCACAAACGTGATGCCAGTAGCCAAAGAAATCAGTAGCCAAGCGGAATGTTTAGCTCCTTTCCTCCATGCTTTGTCAGCATTCATTGGCTGCTTATCGAGCTTAATGCGGTGGTTTCTAGATCCCTCTATGCGGTGTTCAAGCCAAATAAACAAGAATGTCCAGACGCTTTGTGGGCAGGTATAACCACACCAAACGCGTCCAGCAAAAACAGTAATAAAAAATAGCCCAAAGGCACAGATAATAAGCAACCACGAAAGTAATACGAACTCTTGGGGATAAAATGTGGCAGCAAAAATATGAAACTCTCGACCTGGAAGGTCAAACCATATGGCTGGGCGGTCTCCCCAGTTCAGCCATGGAAGCAGGAAAAAGCCCAACATAAGCGCCCAGTTAGCGCTACGCCTTACTTTTTGGAAGAGCCCTTTAATTTCGCGCACATAAATATGTCGGCGCTTAGCATACATGCTCTGAGTTGTACTTTCCCCAGGGGTGTGGTGCCCAACGGGTGGCGGCGTAATATCTTGGCTAGGTATTTTTTCCATGGCGATGATCGCAGCTCAATAAGGCAAGAATAGGCGGCAGCATGGATATCGTGGCGTTAAACCTACGACGCTAGATAACGCAACGGTATGCCGTGTCGCTAAACAATAGTGTAACGGATAGAGATGGTGTCTGGATGAGCGATGGATGAAGAAAGGGTGCGGTATGAAACCGCACCCTATATACACCTATAGATCTATGCAGCTAGCGAGAAACTAGTCGTTGAAGCGCAGGCTGTAGACATAGGCTGCCACTAGGTGAACACGCTCTTCACCGATATAGGCCGCTTGCGCTGGCATGTGGCCGTTACGACCGTTACGCAGCGTTTGACGGACAGAGTCGGCAACACTTTGCCCTGGTGCTTGATAAAGCCAAATATCATTCGTCAGATTAGGTGCGCCCAAGGCGATGTTGCCTGTTCCACTCGGTGTATGGCACGCGGCACAAGCCGCAAGGAACGTGCTTTCACCGCTGGCTGCACGCTCTGCATCGTGCTCCAAATCGGAGAGAGAGAGTACGTACTGGGTGAGGTTCTCAATGTTGCTTTCACCTAACTGTTGCCAAGCAGGCATTAACCCATTACGACCATTATTCAATGTCATCATGATGTTTTCCGGCTCGCCGCCATAAAGCCAGTCATCATCAGTCAAGTCTGGGAAGCCGTAGCCCCCTTGGGCGTTAGAGCCGTGGCATACCGCACAGTTGTTCAAGTAAACACGCTCTGCTACTCGCATTGCTTCAGCGTCTCTTGCCAGCTCAGGAATAGGTATTTCCTGATACTGAGCAAAAATCGGCGTGAAGCGCTCTTCAGCATCAGCAACCTCTTCTTCCCACTGGCCTTCTTGGGACCAGCCCAAAATGCCAGCATAGTTACCTAAGCCTGGGTAAAGTACTAAGTAGCCCAAGGCGAAAATAACAGTGAGAACAAATAGCTTAAACCACCACTGGGGCAGCGCATTGTCATACTCTTCTATCCCGTCGGCCGCGTGGCCAGTGGTTTCGACATTCCCATCGGCATCTGGCGTTTTATCGGTTCGGCGGTTGGCAAATAATATCCAAACGCTTAGTGCGATAGTGCCCAGCGTGATGACAATAATCCAGGCGCTCCAGAAGCTGGATAGGGAGTCACCCCATAAATTATTCATGTATTTTTATCTCCCCTGTCGTGGCGGGAATCCACTTCGTGCTTAGACGAAGTATGCTTATCACGGGGCGGTTGCTTATCATCATCGGCAAAGGGCAGGTTGGCTGCCTCGTCGAAGTCTGGTTTGCGTCGCTTTGAGTAGGCCCATATAAAGATGCCAATAAAAGCGACGATCAAAATCAGCGTGATAAGACCGCGGAAAGTTCCCGTATCCATAACTTAACGAGTGCCCTCGAGCACGGTTCCTAACTGCTGCAGGTAGGCTACTAGTGCGGTAATTTCCTGGGTGCCGCGAACCTCTTCTGTCGCAGTGGCGATATCGTCATCGTCATAGGGCACGCCTAGCTGACGCAGGGCGCGCATTTTTGCCGGTGTTGATTCGCCATCCAGGGTGTTTTCGAACAGCCAAGGATATGCAGGCATGACCGACTCGGGTACTACGTCACGGGGGTTATACATATGCGCGCGGTGCCAATCATCGCTATAACGTCCGCCTACGCGAGCAAGGTCCGGCCCAGTGCGCTTAGAGCCCCACAGGAAGTTGTGCTCATAAACCTGTTCGCCGGCTACGTTGTAGTGGCCATAGCGCTCGGTTTCTGCTCGGAACGGGCGAACCATCTGTGAGTGGCAGCCTACGCAGCCCTCACGGCGATAAATGTCACGTCCTTCCAGTTCGAGTGCGGTGAGGGGTTGAAGACCCTCAACCGGCTCGGTCGTCTGCTTTTGAAAGAACAGTGGCACCACTTCGGCCAGGCCGCCAAAGCTGATCGCAACCAGGATCAACACGGCGAGCAGGCCAACGTTCTTTTCAACAATCTCGTGTTTCATTGGTCTCAACTTCCCCGGTTTAAGCGGCTTGTGGCGCGGAATAGCTACCAATCGTTTCGCGACGTTTGACGGTCATGTAAACGTTGTATGCCATGATCAGCATGCCTACGACCCAGAATAGGCCACCTATTAAGCGAACAAAGTAGCCTGGACCGCTAGCTTCGACAGACTCCACGAAGGTATACATCAGCGTGCCGTCAGCGTTAATCGCGCGCCACATCAGGCCCTGCATAATGCCGTTGACCCACATGGCGGCGATATATAGTACTGTGCCGATAGTAGCTAACCAGAAGTGCACGGCAATTAGATTGACGGAGTGCATTTCGGTGCGCCCGAATAAGCGTGGGATCAGGTGGTACATTGAGCCGATGGTAATCATTGCTACCCAACCGAGTGCGCCCGAGTGTACGTGACCAATGGTCCAGTCTGTATAGTGAGATAGCGCGTTGACGGTCTTAATTGCCATCATCGGCCCTTCGAAGGTCGACATGCCATAAAACGAGAGTGCAACTACTAAGAAACGAAGGGTAGGGTCGGTACGTAGCTTATGCCAGGCACCAGATAACGTCATCATGCCGTTAATCATGCCGCCCCAAGATGGCGCAAGAAGAATAATAGACATGATCATACCCAGCGATTGTGCCCAGTTAGGCAGCGCTGTGTAATGCAGGTGGTGAGGACCTGCCCACATGTAAATCATAATCAACGCCCAGAAGTGGACGATTGAGAGGCGATAAGAGTAAATCGGGCGTTCTGCCTGTTTCGGCACGAAGTAATACATCATGCCCAGGAAGCCTGCCGTTAGGAAGAAGCCGACCGCATTGTGGCCATACCACCACTGCACCATCGCATCTACCGCACCCGCATAAATTGAGGTGGAGTACATGGGGGTGACCGGAATGGCCGCATTATTAACGATGTGCAGCACCGCGACGGTTATAATAAACGCTGCGAAGAACCAGTTCGCCACGTAAATATGGGAAGTGGTGCGCTTTTTAATCGTCATTAAGAACACGATAGCGTAGCTAATCCAAACGACCGCAATCAAAATGTTGATCGGCCATTCGAGCTCTGCGTATTCTTTTGTAGTGGTGTAGCCCAACGGCAGAGACACCACCGCAGAGAGAATAACCGCTTGCCATCCCCAGAAGGTAAACGCTGCGAGCTTGTCAGAGAACAGGCGAGTCTGACAGGTACGCTGTACGACATAGTAAGACGTCGCAAATAGCGCAGAGCCACCGAAGGCGAAGATAACGGCGTTAGTGTGTAACGGACGAAGACGTCCGAAGCTTGTCCAAGGTAAGCCGAGATTCAGTTGCGGCCAAACTAGCTGGGAGGCAAGGATAACGCCAAGCGTCATACCTACAATGCCCCACACAACGGTCATGATCGCGAACTGCCGAACTACCTTGTAGTTGTAGGTCGGGTGTTCCAGTGCTGTGCTCATTTCATGTTCCCATCGAACGCGGTTAGGGGGTAACCCGTAGCATTTTGCATTAGCATTTTGCCCGGGTGCGGCCACCCGCTTGATGATGCAGGTCAAGATCCGATAGAGATTCTATCGCAGCCACGCCCTAAGCTGAACACGCCAATAGAAGTAACACTGAATTATTAGGAGTTAATCGTGTCGTATTACGCCGATTCTGGATTCGTCGATATACACCCAGCAGCTTTAAACGATGCGTTAGCTAATCCCACCGTACAGCGGTTTATAGTGATTGGGCACGGCCCGCTTTCAGTTTTGGGATCGCCTAAGGTTGGCCGAATACTGCTTGCTCATGGTGCTGGGGCGGGTCATTGCTCTGTATTTATGCGGCAATTTGCCGCGACGTTAGCAGCGCAAGGGATACAGGTCCTGGCAATTGATTTTCCCTACATGCAGCAGATTAACGAGCAGGGCAAGCGCCGTCCGCCGCCTCCCATCAAGCAAACGGTGACTAATTTTGCCTCATGGTACGCGCTACTTGCGCCTTTGAGTGATCAGCCCTTGTGGGTGGGCGGTAAGTCGATGGGAGGGCGTGTTGCAACTTTATTTGCCAGTGAAATGCTATCCAATGAAGTGAATGGCCCTGGTGTTATTGTCGCGGGCTATCCTTTCCATCCACCTAGAAAACCAGATAAAACCCGCTTGGAGCATTTTCCTGCTATTCGTTGTCCTGGGCAGATTCTACAAGGTGAACGAGACCCCTTTGGCAGCAGGGATGAAGTGTCAGGCTACAGCCTTCCTACTAATATTGATGTTGTTTGGCTTGCTAATGGGGATCATGACTTTAAGCCCAGGCGTGTTTCTGGGTTAAATCAGCAGGTTTTGATTGACGAAGCAGCCATACTTGCGGCATCCTTCGTCCGCGCTCATCAAGTAGGTGCAGCAGGGTACGTGTAATAGAAGGCAATACGCTGGTTTGAATCGAAAATTTAAACGTATCGTATTGACATCTTGCTAATAACCTGTAGAATGCAGCGCCACGTGACCAGCGGGTGGTTAGCTCAGTTGGGAGAGCACCAGCCTTACAAGCTGGGGGTCACTGGTTCGAACCCAGTACCACCCACCATTTATTTGGTCGTTTGGGAACGTGAAGCAGTAGCAATTGATGCGTTAGTGGACCGGTAGTTCAGTTGGTTAGAATGCCGGCCTGTCACGCCGGAGGTCGCGAGTTCGAGTCTCGTCCGGTCCGCCATCATCAATTATTACCGCATGAAAGTTATCGCTATTCGGACCGGTAGTTCAGTCGGTTAGAATGCCGGCCTGTCACGCCGGAGGTCGCGAGTTCGAGTCTCGTCCGGTCCGCCACGATAGCTTTTTTAGTTTTACCATTGCAAAGCTTATTGCTTTCAATGCCCTGGGTGGTTAGCTCAGTTGGGAGAGCACCAGCCTTACAAGCTGGGGGTCACTGGTTCGAACCCAGTACCACCCACCATTTAACTTAATGTTTATAAGCGCCTCTGAACCGCTTTAAAATGGTTAGTTTTATGGTTTGAAGTAAGTGACTTAAAGTGGACCGGTAGTTCAGTCGGTTAGAATGCCGGCCTGTCACGCCGGAGGTCGCGAGTTCGAGTCTCGTCCGGTCCGCCATTTAAGCGCTCATCGACTTAATATTTTAGTCGAACGAATTCCGAAAAGCCCAGATCACTGATCTGGGCTTTTTATTGCGTGTAATTTAGTACCTTGGGCCCATTATGTGCAGCCATGAAGCTGCACGGTAGTATTAGGCGATAGCGCTTACACCTGCTTTGGCAATCTGTACATCCTGGTCAGGCTTTACGCCTGAGATGCCGATAGCGCCCACTACGTTGCCGTCTACGATGATAGGAACGCCACCAGATAGTAGACCCTGTAGTGGAGCAGACAAAAATGCGGTGCGGCCGCCGTTAATCATCTCTTCAAAAACGTGTGTTTCTTTGCGGCCTAACGCTGCACTGCGTGCCTTTTGGGTAGCCACATCTGCACTGAACGGCGCAGCATTATCTAAGCGTCGCAGAGCGAGCAAGTGTCCGCCATCATCCGTTATGGCAATGGTAACTGGCCATCCGTTGTTATCGGCTTCTTTTTGAGCAGCGTCTAGTACCTGAATGACATCGGCTTGGCCGAGAACAGCTTTGGTTTGCATCAAACTTTCCTTTTCATCAAGGGGAGTAAAGTGCCGCGCCGTATTTGCTGGTAAAAGCATATTGGCGCGGCAAAGTGAATTAGTGTTTATACCAGGGCAGCATCAACCACTTCCACCCAGTGCCGTACCGGGGTGCGATTAGCGCTAGCAAGGTGGGTTTGGCAGCCAATATTGGCAGTGACGATAACCTCTGGATTGCTAGCTTCCAGCGCATTGAGCTTATTATCGCGCAACTGTGTGGCAAGCGCTGGCTGGGTGACCGAGTAAGTGCCTGCTGAGCCGCAGCATAGATGGGCATCTTTCACTGGTGTTAACGAAAAGCCTAACTTGCTGAGCACGCCTTCAACTGCACCATTGAGCTTCTGGGCGTGTTGCAGTGTGCAGGGGCAGTGAAATGCGAGACGTTGATGCTCTTTAAGCTGTAACTTTTCTACTGGCTCATCACGCAGGATTTCGACAATATCTTTCGTCAGTGAGCTGACTTTTTGCGCTTTCTCGGCATAGGCCGGGTCGTCTTTGAGCATGTCACCATACTCTTTAACAAAGGCGCCGCAGCCGCTGGCCGTTTGAACAATGGCTTCGGCCCCTTGTTCTATCTGTGGCCACCATGCATCGATATTGGCACGCATGCGAGTGCGACCATCGTCCTGGGCATTCAGGTGGAAATCAATGGCTCCACAGCAGCCTGCTTCGCTGATGGGCGTCACGCTAATCCCAAGACGGTCTAGCAGTCGAGCGGTCGCTGCATTGGTGTTTGGCGATAGGCCTGGTTGAACGCACCCTTCTAATATTAGCACCTTGCGAGAATGGCGTTGGCTATCCGGGCGTTGGCCTGCGTCGACTGGTGTCGGTGGCATCTTACTGCGTAGCTTGCCAGGCACCAGGGGTTTGAAAGTTTGCCCTAAGGACAGAAGTGCTTTGAAGCGCTTAGGGTCTACCAGCATCTTACGCAGCGCATAGCGTTGGGCGCGTTCGGCCATGGGGCGAGGAACCCGGCGGTCAATTTCTGCACGACCGATATCCAAAAGTTTGTGATATTCCACGCCTGAAGGGCAGGTGGTTTCACAATTGCGACAGGTCAAACAGCGGTCTAAATGCAGGCGTGTCTCTTCGGTGACCTGATCATCGTCATCGCGGCTTTCCAGCAGCTCTTTCATTAAATAGATGCGCCCGCGTGGCCCGTCCCGCTCATCGCCTAGCAGTTGATAGGTGGGGCAGGTGGCATTACAAAAGCCGCAGTGTACGCAGGTGCGCAAAATACGCTCGGCCTCCTGAATATGCGGTTTTTGGCGATCAGCATCGGTAAAGTGCGTCTGCATGTCTGCTCTCCTGGTTAAAACGCCGCATAAAGACGGCCTGGGTTGAAAATGCCGTAGGCATCCAACTCGGCCTTCAGGTTGCGATGATACTTTTCGACCACGGGGGTGAGCGGAGTGAACGGTGACTCTGCTCCGCCTTGGGCGTAGGGGGTAAAGCAGGTGGCATGACCACCAGCCTGCTGGCAAGCCGTGCGTAACGTGTCTGCTGCTGCGCTGGTTTTTATCCACCGCTGGCTGCCACCCCAGTCATAGAAGATATCGCTTTGAGGTATATCCAAGGCTAACGGTGACGTATTGGGGGGTAATGATAAGCGCCACAGTGCCTGTCCTTCATTCACGCTGAAGAAAGGATGCTGGTGGTCGCGCAATTGCTGCCAGAAATCGCTGGAAAGTGACTCGCCACCTAGACGTGCCCTGGTCGCATTAACGGAACTTGCACCGCCTTCTAAACGAACAAATAGCTCGCCTGCGTGCCATCCGGCGGCGGTAATAGGCAGCGGTTGACGCCCTAGTTCGGCGAGTTTATCCAATGCATCATCGATGCCGATGCTTAGGCGTAGGCTGTGGCTGGCGGTGGGGATGGGAAGTACTTTAAACGAGATATCAGCGAGCACACCTAGCGTCCCCTGAGCGCCTGCCATCAAGCGTGAGAGGTCGTATCCGGCGACGTTTTTCATAACTTCACCGCCAAAACGCAATAGCTTGCCTTCTTGGGTGATCACACGTGTGCCTAAGACAAAATCCCTCGCTGCGCCAGCCCATGGGCGGCGTGGACCGGACATGCCGGTGGCAACGGCACCGCCAATGGTGCTGGCATCGCTGAATGCTGGTGGCTCAAAGGCTAACATTTGATTTTTTTCGGCTAGAGCTGCGTTGAGTTCGCTTAAACGCGTACCAGCACGAACAGTAACCACAAGCTCTACTGGGTCATAAGAGACAATACCGCTATGGGCCGTCATGTTGAGGGCCTGGCCTTCTACCGGTCGGCCGTAAAAAGCGCGAGTATCGCCACCTACTATGCGCAGTGGCGTGCGGTCGGCATAGGCGCTGCGCACCTGTTCGCACAGGTCGTCAGCGATATCTCGATCGGCAGCATGTATCGCTAGTTCAGTCATGGTGATTCCTAATCATTATGCTTCCTAGTGGTTAGTCGACTAGGTGTAGCATCAGAAGCGTGGTAGTTCCGGATGCGGTAATTCGTTGTTGTGCACATGCATGGCACCAAACTCAGCACAGCGGGCCAGGGTAGGGATGTTTTTTCCCGGGTTGAGTAAGCGCTGTGGATCAAAGGCTGCTTTTAATGCATGGAATACCGTTAGCTCATCGGATTGAAACTGACTGCACATCTGATTAATTTTTTCGCGGCCGACGCCATGTTCGCCAGTGATAGAGCCGCCCGCCGCCACGCATAGCTCCAGAATTTTTCCGCCGACGTCCTCTGCAAGAGCCAGCTCTCCCTCTTTATTGGCATCAAATAGAATCAGCGGGTGCATATTGCCGTCACCGGCATGGAAGACGTTGGCAATCGCCAAGCCACTCTCTTCCGACAGGGCGGCAATACCTTTGAGGACGCGAGGGAGTTCGCGGCGAGGGATGGTGCCATCCATACAGTAGTAGTCAGGCGACATGCGGCCCACCGCGGGGAAGGCATTTTTTCGCCCTGCCCAGAATTTGGCCCGCTCAGCCTCATCGCGAGCTTGCTGAATATCGGTCGCCCCTGCTTTTTCTAAGACTCGGCGAACGGTTTGGCAGTCGTCGTCCACATCGGCTTCAACACCATCTAGTTCGCACAGAAGAATGGCTTCTGCCTCAACGGGGTAACCAGCTTTGATGAAATCTTCTGCAGCCTTGATGGCCAGCTTATCCATCATTTCTAATCCGCCAGGAATAATCCCCGCGGCAATAATGTCGCCAACAGCACGGCCCGCTTTCTCTACGTCATCAAAGCTGGCCATGAGTACCTTGGCGGTTTCGGGTTTGGGCAGCAGCTTTACGGTGATTTCAGTGACCACACCCAACATGCCTTCAGAGCCATTCATCAACGCGAGGAGGTCAAAGCCCGGTGCATCCAGTGCTTCGGAACCTAGTGTCATGCGCTCGCCTTCAATCGTCATAACATCAACGCGCATCACGTTATGGACAGTGAGGCCATACTTGAGGCAGTGCACGCCTCCTGCGTTTTCCGCCACGTTACCGCCAATAGAGCATGCAATCTGTGACGATGGGTCGGGTGCATAATAAAGCCCGTAAGGGGCAGCAGCTTCAGAAATAGCTAAGTTCCGCACGCCTGGCTGTACACGTGCAAGACGAGCATCTGGGTCAACACTAATAATCGTGTTGAAGCGAGACATCACTAGCAGGACGCCGCGTTCAAGCGGTAAAGCCCCCCCCGAAAGTCCCGTGCCTGCGCCGCGAGTAACGACTGGAACACCCAAAGCATGGCAGCGCTTTAAAAGGCCTTCTACCTGTTCCAGAGTCTCGGGTAATGCAACCAGCATCGGCAAGATGCGATAAGCGGCAAGGCCGTCGCATTCAAAGGGGTGCAAGTCCTCTTCACGGTGAAGCAGTGTCAAAGACGGCACTGCGTTTTGCAGATCTTCCAATACGTCTGCTTTATCGCGGTGAATGAATTCGCCGTCGAGGCGTTCATCGAAAAGAATGTTCATGTTAGCTCCTGTGGGTGAGGAGAGCAGAAAAGTATCTAATCACTTTATGGAAAAGCTTTCCATAAATAACCAATCTGACGCTGAAAAACTTTTGCATAGAGTGAAAATTTTAATGGCATCCCAGTGATACAATGTTTCTGCTTGGGTTGATGGGGAGTAACCTCATGTGCAGAGGCTGCTGGGTAGCCCATAGGCTACCCAGCAGAGATGGCTCACTCTTGATTAACGTTTACCCGTCACATCAGTGGATCGGTAATGCCAATCACATAGAAAGCAATAAGGGCAATGATCCCAGTAAAGATCAGATAGTAGATTGTGGGAATAATTGTTTTACGAATCGTTGTGCCTTCGCGGCCCAGTAGGCCAACCGTCGCTGATGCGGCGACGACGTTGTGAATCGCAATCATGTTACCTGCTGCTGCACCAACGGCTTGCAGGGCTACCATCATCGCCGTAGACAACCCAAGTGTTTCGGCAACGCTAAACTGAAATTCCGCTAGCATCAGGTTAGAAACGGTATTTGAACCGGCAATAAAGGCACCCATCGCCCCGACCGCAGGTGCAAAGAAGGGATAAATACCGCCCACACTGTTAGCTACCGCTTGGGCCATCATAACGGGCATTGACACAAGGTCCGCACCATTCACGCCAGAGTTAATCAGGATGCGCACCATCGGAACGGTGAAGATCAAGACAAAGCCAGCACCAAAGATGGTTTTAGTGGATTCAGACACAGCAGCGCTGATTTTCTGCGGGTTCATGCGGTGCAAGAAGTAGGTGACGATGACTACCGCGATAATAATGCCGCCAGGCAAATAAAGTGGCTGCACGCCACCGCTAACACCGGCCTCACCTAAAATGTTGTTCCAGCTCAAGTTAACGGAGGTCAACGCGTCTTTTAGCGGTTCCACGATGCGTGAAGCAACCAAGAATACGGCGAGTAAAACGTAAGGAATCCAGCCCTTGAAGGTTGACATTGGCGCTTTGCCAGCGACGTCATCCAGCTTGATTTGCAGGTTACCGATCCACTCGTCTGGCCATGAAGTTGATTCAGGGAAGTCCCAAGTATCTTTCGGCAGCAAGAAGCCTTTGCGAGCAGCGGGTACAACAATCGCTAAGCCCACCATAGCGCCAATCATAGACGGGAATTCTGGGCCTAAGAAAACGCCGACCAGCATGTAAGGCACGACAAATGAAATGCCAGTAAAGATCGCAAAGGGCGCAATGGATAGGCCTTCTTTCCAGGAACGGTTAGCACCGAAGAAGCGCACCATAATCAATACCAGGATCAAAGGCATTAAAATGCCTACGATGCCGTGCGTGATGGCCACAGAGCTAGTGACTTGCTGGAAAAATACGTCCCATGTAGAGCCGTTAGCTTCCAACTGGGCAGTGATGCCTGCGCGATCAAGCCCGCTACCCACACCCACAACAACAGGTGTGCCGACGGCACCAAAAGAAACCGGTGTGGACTGAATCATCATGCCGACAACAACCGCCGCCAGCGCAGGGAAGCCAAGCGCTACCATGAGCGGAGCAGCGACTGCAGCGGGCGTACCAAAGCCTGAAGCTCCTTCAATAAAGCAGCCGAATAACCAAGCAACAATTAGCGCTTGAACGCGACGGTCAGGGCTAATGCCTGAAAAACCGTTACGAATTGCAGTGATGCCGCCAGAATGTTTAAGCGTATTCAGCAGCAGAATAGCGCCAAAGATAATCCATAAAAGGCCTGCTGTTTGAATTAGCCCTTGTATGGTAGACGCAGCAACGCGGCTAAACGACATGTCCCAAGCGGTCAGACCAATGATGGCCGCCGTCAGGAAAACAATCGGCATCGCTATTTTTGCGGGTATTTTAAAACCAATGAGCAAAATACCGGCAAGCAACAGCGGCAGAAATGCCAGAAGTGCAAGTGTAGTTTCATTCATGTTAGGAATGGCCCCTTGTTATTGATTTGATGTGCTCGGCAGATGCCAGCGGTCGTGGCAATGCTGGTCGGGTCAGTGCGAAAGATACGGTTAGGTAGAAAAAATGGCTATATTGGATAATTGGTCTTACCAATTGTGGGTGGTTGTATGTGTAGGTCTTGAACCACTTTTTTAAATTTAACGATTTGTTTTTATTTGTTTTTGAGCCTTCATGATCAAGAAGGAGTGCCAGCAAACCATTAGACTAATAGACAGTGCAGTTTCCATCTGAAAAGGAAGTACAGAGCAAGTGAACTAAGAAAAAGCTGCCCGTTTACTCAGGTGATACGACGACCCTGGGAGAACGTTCAGCACAAGCGAATCTGGTTACTTGCGTCCTTGGTGGCTTGAGCCCATTGTTGTCAGCGTGTGTTTGGTTTTAACCATGTTTCTTAACAACAAGGAGGCCGTCACAGTGGCAATAACCCTTTATGACTTATGTGGGCGTGATGAACGCTTACGCTTTTCTCCCTATTGCTGGCGCGTTCGTATGGCACTGGCACACAAAGGTTTGGAATATAAAACGGTTCCTTGGCGTTTTCTCGATAAAGAGTCACTTGCCTTTGCCGACTACGACAAAGTGCCGGTGTTAACCGATGGTGACACTGTTGTCACTGATAGCTTCGAGATCATGCGCTACTTAGATAAGGCTTACCCTGCCAATCCAGTATTGGGAGAGGGGGTAAGCTATCAGCGAGTCCACTTTTTTAAGCTCTATATTGAGCGTAGCGTTACCCCGGCACTTTTTCGAACGGTTGCACTAGATTTATTAGCGGCCATCCATCCTGATGATCGCGCCTACTTCCGAGAGACTCGCGAAGCCCGTTTTGGTATGTCGTTAGAAGACGTCAATAACCCAGAGCAGGGCCGAGCACAGTTGAAACAGCTGTTGGCCCCTGTGCGTGATCAGCTTCGGAGTAGCCCATATTTAGATGGCGAAGTACCTAGTGGAGCCGATTACCTACTATTTGGCAGCATGATGTGGGCATATACAGTGTCACTTGAGTCATTAGTTGACGCTAATGATCCTGTTGATGAGTGGTTTAAGCGTATGCTGGAGGTGCACGAGGCGGTCGCGGGTAAGGCCGTCACTATTCGTGATCTATAATGTGTCAGGCGGCAATAATGCCGCCTGTATCCATCGTATGTACGAAGAAAGCCATACAAGCGGCTTATGCCGTATGTATGAGAGGAGATGGCAATGATTGACCTGTATTACTGGACAACTCCCAATGGCCATAAAATCTCCATCATGCTTGAAGAAGCTAAGCTTCTTTATCGGGTAACACCTATCAACATAGGGCGTGGTGAGCAGTTTGACCCCGAGTTCTTAACCATTGCGCCGAATAATCGTATTCCTGTCATTGTTGATCATGCGCCTCAAGACGGTGGTCAGCCCCTGGCACTGTTTGAGTCAGGGGCTATTTTGGAATATCTGGCTGATAAGTGCGGACAGTATCTGCCCACAGAGGGGCGTGAGCGTTATGTCGTGCTGCAATGGCTTCATTGGCAAGTGGGCGGGTTGGGGCCGATGGCGGGTCAGAACCACCATTTTTGTCAATATGCGCCGCATAAAATCGAATACGCTATCGGACGTTACGTTCGCGAGACGCATCGCCTGTATAGTGTGCTAGATCAACGCTTATCCCAGCAGCATTACGTGGGCGGCGATCGTTACTCCATTGCAGATATGGCGATTTATCCATGGATTGTGCCATGGGAGAAGCAGCGCCAAACGTTAGAAGAGTTTCCTGACTTAGAACGATGGTTTGATGAAATAGCGCAACGCCCTGCTGTCCGAAAAGCTTATTCTTTGATCGAAGATGTCAACCCGCAGGCGGGGGGCGAAATGGATGAGCATGCACGTAAATACTTGTTTGGCAATCGCTAAGTAGTCACTGGTTGGTTGATGGGGTTGTTGTTGTCGGTGGCTAGTCGCAATGTTATGAAAAAATCATGTTGCGCTGCACAAAAAGCACTGCTAGCTTTGTTGTTAGTAAAGGCAACCGCCTGATCATCGACCGCTCATCGATGCGTGTCGAATCGCTAGCTCACTTAAGGAGATTATGTGATGAACAAGGCCGCAGAGAAATCTACCCAGCAGTTTGAGTCTGTCTTTGTATCGCCAATGCGTTCTTATACCTTGGCAGCGCTTGACTACTATCAGCAGGTCGTCAGCGCGCAAATGGATGCAGCACGTTCATACTCTGACATGGCAATTGCTCAGGCACGCACATGGTTAGACGTTAAAGATGCCGACAGCTTCAAAAAAGCGATGGAAAGTCAGCAAAAAACAGCGTCTGACCTAATGGAGCGCATGAAAGGCGACTCTGAAAAAGTCACCGCTATTAGCCAAAACTTTATGCAAGAGAGCCAAAAAATGGCGGAAGAGACCACTAAGAAAGCAGTGGAAACCGCTAAGCAGTAATCTATTTTGCATTAGATAAGTGACTGATAATGAACGATCAGACGCTATTAATCGATAGATCAAATGCCGCACCGTCAGGTGCGGCATTTTTTGTCTATATGCATATTAACGCGTTATAAGACGTTATTTCTGCAAGCAAAAAAAGAGTGGCTGCATGCGGTGGGCTTTGCGTGGTGATTGCCCGTTACAACGGCTGTTCAGCCCGTACGTTCAGCCTGAAACGGGCGATACGAATAATCTCATTAATTGCTGTTTCACGTTCTTCAGCTAAACCGTTGTGTAAACGTGCTTCAAACGCCGCCAAAATGGCGTGGCGATCAAGCCCCTTTACGGCAATAACGAAGGGAAAGCCAAATTTATCTTTGTAAGCAGCATTAAGTTGTTCAAAGCGGGCAAACTCTTCAGGCGTACATTGATCTAGCCCAGCACCTGCTTGTTCACGTGAAGAGTCTTGGGTCAGCTCGCCCGACATCGCCGCTTTGCCTGCTAAGTCAGGGTGGGCCTGAATAACAGCGATTTGCTGTTCAGGTGTTGCCCGCTGCAGCATAAGTCCCATTAGATCAGCTAGCGCGTCCGGTGCATTATGCACATCGCTTAACCCTTCCTTCCATGCAGCTTCCGCCACCCAGGGAGAGTGTTCATATACATCGCCGTAATGTTGAGTAAATGTTTCCAAGCTGCATGTGCTAGGGGCGGGCGAAAGCGTGAGTGATGTTGAGATAGACACTAAATCTCTCCAGTGTGTTTAATAATGGAAATACTGTATACAATAAATAGCATCAACGGTACTCTTTGACCAATAGGTTAAGTCGAACAACTATGCTCAACAACCGTGATTATTAAGGAGTTGCTATGGGACGGTTAACTACTCACGTACTCGATACCGCCAAAGGACAGCCCGGCCAGGGGATTACCATTGACGTGTTTCGCCTAGCAGGGACCACGCGAGAACACTTGGGCAGCGTTATTACTAACAGCGATGGTCGTTGTGACGCGCCTATCTTAGAGGGTGATGCTCTTACGGTAGGTGAGTATGAGCTGGTTTTCCACGCGGGTGACTACTTGCGTGATCAAGGCATAGCTTCTCAAGAGCCGCGCTTTTTGGACGTGATTCCTTTACGTTTTGGCGTTGCAGATGCTAGCCAGCATTACCATGTGCCGCTGCTGCTATCTCCTTACAGCTACTCCACCTACCGCGGTAGCTGAGAGGTCTGTTATGCAAGCATATATTATTGATTTTGTTAATTTACTACTTCGCTGGTTACACGTTATCGCGGCTATTGCCTGGATCGGTGAGTCGATCTATTTTGTTATGCTGGACAATGGATTAAGAACGCCGAAAGCAGCCGAAGATCGTGAAAAAGGCGTATTTGGAGAGATGTGGGCCGTGCATGGCGGTGGTTTTTACCATAATCAAAAATACGCGACTGCGCCTGCCAAGCTGCCGAATGACCTTCATTGGTCGTTCTGGAAAGCCTATACGACGTGGCTATCGGGTTTTGCCTTGTTCGTTATTCTTTATATGGCAAACCCGGGCTTCTATCTAGTTAATCCCAATAGTAACTGGGCATGGGCGGCGAGTATGACCGGCTGGCAGGCCAATCTACTGGCGTTGGCTTTCTTGCTCGGTGGTTGGGTGGTTTATAACGAGCTCTGTAAACGCATAAGCCCTAACATGGACCGCGACGGTCTTCTCAGCGTTGCAGTTGCGGTGATGATGATAGTGGTCGCCTATTTAAGCACCCAGATGTTCACCGGACGTGCCGCCTTTCTATTAACCGGGGCTGTGATGGCCACCGCCATGTCAGCTAACGTGTTCTTTTGGATTATTCCTGGCCAGCGCCGTATGGTGAAAGCCATGAAGGCAGGCGAAGCGCCTAACCCATTGGATGGCAAGCGTGGCAAGCAGCGTTCGGTACATAACACCTACTTTACGTTGCCGGTAGTACTGTTGATGGTGAGTAATCACTACTCTTTCATCTACTCCCATGAGCTTTCCTGGGTGGTCATGGTACTGTTCATTTTTGCCGGTGCCCTTATTAGGCAGTTCTTTGTATTAATGCACGCAGGAAAAACGCAGCCAGCCTATCCTGCCGTAGGGATAGGGCTTATTCTATTAGCGTTTTGGGTAGCTGCACCAAGCCCAGGTGCAGGTAATGCGAGCGCGTCAGGGGTGCCGAGCCAAGCACAAATTTCAGGGTTAATTGATCAGCATTGTACTCAATGCCATGCTCGTAACCCTGACCATGCCGGTTTTTCAGCGCCACCTGCAGGCTACGCGTTTGATACTTGGGATGAAATTCTGGGCCATCAAGCGCAAATTCAGCAAGTCGTCGCGAGTCGATATATGCCACTTGGCAACATCACCAACATGAGTGATGAAGAGCGCGATATTATTGCCGCGTGGGAGGAGTGATTAAAGTCGCAGACAGGAGAGCCTATGAGTGATGCGCAGGCGGCGTTAAAGCAAAGACCCGCAGAAAAAGAAGGCGAGGAGCGTCACGAGTCAATCTATCGCGCGGTTAGCGATGCCATTGTAGAGCAGCGGCTAAAACCGGGAGCCCGGCTGCGCGAAGACGCCTTGTCAGACGTCTTTGGCATCAGCCGTACCGGCATTCGTAAAATCTTGCAGCGCTTAGCATTAGAACAATTAGTGACGCTCACGCCACGTCGGGGAGCCAGCGTAACACGACCTACTGCTGAAGAGGCCAAGGATGTGTTCGACGCACGCCAGATGATTGAGTGTGGGCTAATGCCGGATGTGGCAAGGCGGGTTGGAGAGAAAGAAGCCGCTGAACTACGGGAAATGGCTCGTCAAGAGCGCCAAGCGCTACGCAATGGCCAACAGAGCGTCGCTATCCGCCTGTCTGCTGACTTTCACGTGCGCCTTGCCCAGCTTTCAGGTAACGCAACGCTTGCAGAGTTTGTTGAGCGTCTGTGCTCACGCTCGTCGTTGATTCTGGCGGTTTACGGTCATCGTGGTCACTTAGGCTGCGAATCCCACGATCACGATGATTTGATCGGCTACCTGGAAGCGGGTAACGGCGAGCGAGCGAAAGCGTTTATGAGCCGCCACCTGAAAGCGATTGAAGCCTCACTTTCAATGGTTGAAGAAGAAGAGAATGTGCCAGACTTGCAGCAGATTTTTGGTGGTTAAGTCTATTCAGTGGTGAAAATAGGCAGTGAAAAAGCCCAGACCTGAAGGCCTGGGCTTTTTTGTGAAGGTCGGAAGTTTAATGCTGTGTGAGTGGTTATACCGCAGGTGCCGGGACAGCCTTAAACTGGCGCATTAAGCCATAATAGAATAGCCCACCTAACCCTGCGCCAAGCAACCAGCCATAACCGCCAAGGCTTTCGAACGCAGGTACGACGACCGTAGAGAGTGAGAATAACGCTGCACCACTAAAAGCCAGCAAAGCACGGGTATTCCAGCCATTAACGTAGTAGTAAGCGCTACTCGGTGCTGAGGAAAATAGCTCTTGCATATTAAGGTGTTGGCGTTTAATCAGGTAGTAATCCACCACAATGATGCCGTAAAACGGCGCCACAATAGCGCCTAGCGCGTTAACGAAGCCAGGTACACCGATTTGGCTAATCACCGAAATCCATAGCGCACCGACAAAGAAAGCAATCACGGCGGTAATTAGGCCTCCCATTTTAAAACTGATTTTGCTGGGAAACAGGTTGGCCAAGTCGTAAGCCGGTGGAATAAAGTTAGCAACCAAGTTGATGCCTACGGTGGCCGCGAAGAAGGTGAGAGCAGCCACAATGGTCAATGGTAGTGAATCAACACGCTCAACAATGTCGGCGGGATTGGTCAAAGCATCCCCAAAAAGTACCAATGTGCCAGCAGTAATGATTAACGCAATAAACGAGAAAAATGCGACGTTTAATGGTAATCCCAGTAAGTTGCCAAGTTTCATTTGGCGCTCGGTTTTCACAAAACGCGTGAAATCGCCAAAGTTAATCACTACCGCTGCAAAGTAGGCCACCATAGTACCAACAATTGCTAGAAACGCCCCAAGACTACTGCCACTTTGCTCGCCGCTACCGCTAAAAATAGTACTCACTGCGGGTAGCAGTTCACTTCCGGCTTGGAACCATACAATGATCATCAGTACGACCATCACCACATAAACCAGCGGACCTGCCCAGTTTAGAAAGTGTTTGATGCGCTCAATGCCCTGCCAGAAAATGGCGATTTGAAATAACCAGACAATCACGAAAGACAACCAAGCGACCCCTGAAAGGCCCAGAAAAGTGCTGCCATTGCCAGCCCCAAACAGGGCTGTGATGAGCAGCGCCACAGCCGTTGAGGCAAAGTAAGTCTGTACGCCATACCAAAAAATGCCAACGATCGCGCGTAACATCGCTGGCAGGTTAGCCCCCCGTACTCCCATGCTGGCGCGAACCATAACAGGAAAAGGGATGCCGTATTTGACGCTTGGTTTACCGGTCAGGTTGACCAGAAACATGACAATGACCCCGGCGAGAATGATGGCTGCCATCACTGCCCAGCCATTCAGGCCATAGGACAGAAACAGCGATGCCGCCAGGGTGTAGCCAAACAGGCTTTGAATATCATTCGACCACACGTTGAAGATTTCAAACGCACCCCAGTTACGGTCTTGGGGCTTTAAAGGAGCAAGATCTTCATTGTAAAGAGTGGGATCAATTTGCTTTATATCGAGATCATTGTTGGACGGCTGATTATTCATGGTTAACGCTCTCTTGTCGGAAACGTTTGCCTGCCACGCGCAGCGAGCAGGCAGATACGCATCATGGTTACTGTGTAAAACGTTGGCAGGCAGGCCAATGCTTCATCAGTAGGTAATAGGTCAGCCCAGCAGGAATAAGGCTGGCGTACCATGAGATCGAAGAGAATGTTAGCGCGGCCACAATACCGACTACCGTGGCAACTAAGGCGGCCCTGTTGACGCCTTGATAGGGGCCAGAAGGGTCATATAGTTTACTAATGTCCAGTGTGCGACGGCGTATGATGTAGTAATCGACAACGAGAATGGCAAAAATAGGCCCAAGAAACGCTGAGTAGGTTTGTACGAATAGCTGCAGACCAGCAGCCGACTCAGGCTGAACAAGTTTCCATGGGAAAGTGGCAAATGCCAGTAGGCCTACAATGACGGTGGCTACCGGAAACTTAAGTTTGAATACGTCCATTAATACGTAGGTAGGGGGCACCACATTGTTAAGTACGTTCGTGGTTACCTGTGCAAAGGCGATGAATAGCAGGGTGGTCATTAGCAGTGGCGTGTTGTCTACAGCGTTAGCAAATACCTGAATGGGATCTGCTGTGCCTGTCGCCTCTGACACCATGTAGCCAATCAAGCCCATAAACAGCGTACAGGGCAGAATAGACATGGCATAGATCGTCGTTAATAAGCTCTGGCGGGTGCCTTTCTTGTGCTCTCGTGAATAGTCGCTAACATTCAGCATCATGGTGCTATAAATGCCCAGAAACAGCATGGTAGCGCTCCAGAATGGCAAGCCCCAAGAGCCTTCCATGGTCAAAATGCTGGCTGACAGCTCATCGCCGTAGCGTTGCACCGTGGCGTAGAACATATACATCAGCGAAAGCAAAATAAAGACGCTGCCTATATTCTCAAGCCATTTAATCCCCTGAAAGCCCAGCACTGACAAACCAATCTGCAAAAATTGGAAGGTAATAAAGTAGAAAATCAGATTATCGAAACCGAACAATGTGGCAGACACCATATTGAGCGCGCCTGCGCCAATCCAGCTTTGAAAACCGTACCACACCACCGCTGGCACAGCCCTTACCAAGCCAGGAATGCGGGTGCCGGTAAAGCCAAAGGCGCTACGCGCTTGCACCATAAAGGGAATGCCATATTTGTAACCAGCTGCGCCATTAACTGCCAGCGCAATACCGATCACAAAGCAGCCAATCGCTATAGCGAGTGTTGCCTGTAGTAGGTTTAAGGTACCCACCACGCTTGAGCCCATGGCAAAGGTACCAATTGAGACGCACCCACCAAACCAGGCTAAAAAGTAGGACGTTCGCCCCATGATTCGCGTGCTTTGCGGTGCTAGGCTTTCTGCGCCGATGGCTTTGTCAGCTATTGCGGTGTTCGCAACGGGTGGTTCTTCTGACGTAAGAGCAGGGTTGGAGTTGCTCATGTTTCCGTCCTCGCAAGATTATCGGTGTTATTGGCAGCCTGAGCGCATTACGCGCCCAAGCGATGCTTGCGGCATGGCGTGCTAACGGGAATACAGTTATTTTTTGAGGTTATTGTTTTTAAGATCTGTCTTTTCAAAACTGTCTTTTAAAAGCTGTCTTTTAAAAGCTGTCCTTTAAGACCTGATCTTTTGGAACGGTTCTCAAAGAGCTGTCTTTCAGGTGGTGAGTATTAATGTGTTTTATAGTGATGTTTACCTCAACAAGGGGAGATGAAGGTCGGAGAGTGCAGAGAATTTACCGGTAAATGCTTTCGGGCGGGGGTAGTCGAGGTCACCATGTTTGCTGGTGTGGAGGCCTAGGCTAACCAACGATTCTGCAAGCTTTAATGCGGCGCTAACGCCCTCTATCACCGGTAAGCCAACCTCGCGGGTGATTTCTTCAGTCAAATTCGCCATCCCGCCGCACCCTAAAACGATGGCACCAATGCCGTCTTCATCGCGGGCGCGGCAGCACTCTTCGACAATGCGGGTAAAGGCGGCATCAGGGTGATGTTCAAGGTCGAGAACCGGAATTTCTGCAGCGCGAATGCGGCGGCAGTGGTGGCGGAACCCATACTGCTCAAGTAAGTGTTCTGCAATAATGCCAGTGCGTCCTAACGTCGTTACAATCGAGAAGCGAGTGCTGACCAGGGTGGCTAGGTGAAAGGCAGCTTCCGCAATGCCGATGACAGGCGCGCGTGTTAACTCGCGGGCTGCTAGTAAACCAGGATCGCCAAAGCAGGCCACTACGTAAGCATCGATGCCGCCTTCACGTTCTCCTTTAAGAACTTCTTCGGCGACGCCTACCGCGCTAATGGCCTCGTCAAAATGACTCTCGATGGACACTGGCCCCGCATCGGGCTGGGTGGCGGAAACCGTTGTTGATGCCGCTGCCTGCCGCTGGGCGGCTTGATGAATGGCAGTCGTCATTGAGGCTGTTGTGTTTGGATTGATAATGCGTATATGCATGTTAAATCGCTCGCTAGTAGACAAAATTGAGCATCTTGTATACGAAAATAGGGCTGTTTTACGTCGACCGCAAGCCTTTTTATGCACTTAAAGTGCGGGCATCGCTTGACCAAATGTTCAGGTTTCAACAGGTTAGCGGCTTGCTTACTTTAAAATGCTAGTTATCTCAGCTAATTAAGCGGTTGTTGGATTGCGGTTGTTCTATAAAGTCGCTATTTTGTATACAATTATTTTCTGTATTGTAGATCTTTAATTCCAATAAACCGCTCTGCAACCAGCTATCTACAATCGTATAAAGGAGCCGTTGAATGTCACATTCATCTGATCGACCATCGAATGCTTACCCTCGCGACCTAATGGGATATGGCCGTACCCCCCCTCATGCTAATTGGCCAGGCAATGCGAAAATTGCTGTTCAGTTTGTGTTGAATTATGAAGAGGGCGGGGAGAACTGCGTCCTTCACGGCGACTCAGGCTCCGAACAGTTCCTGTCGGAAATCATCGGTGCACCGGCTTATCCGGATCGCCACTTGAGCATGGAGTCTATCTACGAGTACGGCTCCCGCGCCGGGGTGTGGCGCATTCTGCGTGAATTTGAAAAACGTGATTTGCCTCTCACGGTGTTTGGCGTTGCCATGGCGCTGGAACGTAACCCTGAGGTCGCCCAGGCATTTAAAGAGTTAGGTCACGAGATTGCCTGTCACGGCTACCGCTGGATTCACTATCAGGAAGTGCCCGAGCACGTTGAGCGAGAGCACTTGCAGAAAGCCATGGAGATTTTCCAGCGTCTTTACGGTGAGAAGCCACAAGGCTGGTATACCGGGCGCGATAGCCCTAACACCCGGCGCTTAGTGCTAGACGAAGGCGGTTTCCTTTATGATAGCGACTACTACGGCGACGACTTGCCTTTCTGGACGCAGGTGACCGATAGTCAGGGAAGTGACCATAACCACCTGATTGTGCCCTACACGCTGGACAGCAATGACATGCGCTTTGCTGCGCCGCAAGGTTTCAACACTGCGGATCACTTCTTTACCTACCTGCGCGATGCCTTTGATGTACTTTACGCGGAAGGGGAGGAGGCGCCCAAAATGCTCTCGGTGGGCATGCACTGCCGCTTATTGGGTCGCCCTGGGCGTTTTCGAGCCCTACAGCGCTTCTTGGATTACATCGAAACCCACGACCGTGTTTGGGTGGCTCGACGGGTTGATATCGCCCGTCACTGGGCGGAACATCACCCTGCAACTCGTTAATTAAGCAGCTTAAATAGGATGCTATGACGCCGCATATCGGACAGCGGATTACCGCCCAGTTTGACGCGCTAACTGCCCAGGAGCAGCGGGTGGCGAGCTTTATCCTCGATCATTTTGATGATCTGGCGGTGTATAGCGCCGCTGATTTGGCGCGTTTGACTGGGGTGTCCAAATCGACGGTCAGCCGCCTATTCAAGCGACTGGGGTTTGAAAGCTACCGCACTGTTAAAGACCACGCCCGCCAGCTACGTAACCTGGGTGTACCTTTGGTGATCGACCCCAACGCCATGCAGGAAGAGGCCGGGGCACCGTTTCAGCGCCATTTGCAGCGGGAGCAGGATAATCTACAGCGCTGCTTAAACGGCATTGCGGCGGATCAATTTGCGGCACTGGTAGAGCGGTTGGATAGCGCGCGTCATGTGGTCGTGATCGGCTTTCGTAACAGCTACCCGCTAGCGCTGCATTTTCGCCAGCAGTTGATTCAAGCGCGTACCCAGGTGCGGGTGGTTCCTCACCCCAATCAGTCGTTAGCGGAAGAGATTGTTGATCTCACTGAGCAGGATGTGGTGGTGCTGTTTGGCTTTCGCCGCCGCCCAGCAGCATTTGCTTCGCTTATCGATGCACTTGAGCGCTCACCGGCCAAGGTCGCCTTACTGGCTGACCCCACCGCGGTCAATGTCGCCTCACAGGTAACGTGGTTTTTTGAAACGCCGCTGGAAAGCCTCTCGGCATTTGATAGCTACGCCGCCGCTAATAGCCTGATCTGCCTGATTGCTAACGGCGTGCTGCACCGTCGTCTTGCAGAAGGTCGAGAGCGCATTAGCGCGATCAGCGATGTTTACGCTGAACTTAGTGAGCTGGAAGCGCCGACTATGAGCGTGGATTGGAGCGCCCAGTAGGCTGGGCCTCCTTTCATGGTGCACCCCGTCCTGTTGAAGGATAAAACTGCACCAACACATTGCACTTTCCTCCTTTTAAATCCTCTTCTCAACGCGGCAATCGCTGCGTTGTGGCTTCGCGTGTCCGCTAAGCTGCTGTTCTGAAAAATGTTAGCCACTTCTGGTATCACTGTTGCAATTAGGAGGTCGGGTGAAACGAAAGTTTCTTTGTTAGATTTTATGCAACAAAGCTTTTACTCGCTCTGCATCCCTTGCTCATACCGCTACGGCTACTTCACTGGCCGGCATGCCCTTGTTAGGAGAACACCATGCAATCGCTATCGCGCCGCTTCAATCACTCTTTCTCTAACTCACTCAAACGCCTACAGTCCGGTGTTGTAGCCACAGGGCTGAGTGCCGTAGTTGCCCTTGGTGCTATTACCACTAGCCCAAACGTTCAGGCGGATGCGCTAGAGGATATCGAATCACGTGGCACCATCCGGGTAGCAGTCCCGCAAGATTTCCCACCGTTTGGCTCAGTAGGTATCGACCTACAGCCGCGCGGTTACGATATTGATATGGCCCAATACCTCGCTGACGAAATGGGCGTGGAACTGGAAATTATCCCCGTCACTAGCGCTAATCGTATTCCCTATTTGCAGACCGGTCAGGCGGATCTGGTGATCTCTAGCCTGGGTAAAAATCCGGAGCGTGAAGCGGCGATTGATTTTTCCGATGCCTACGCGCCGTTCTTCTTAGGCGTGTTCAGTGCTGATGAAGATGAAAGCGTGGAAGGCCCAGAAGGTTTGGCTGATAAAACGGTTGGTGTAACCCGCGGTGCCGTGGAAGATATGGAGCTTTCCAACATTGCCCCGGACTCCACGACGGTGCAGCGCTTTGAAGACAACGCCACCACCATTTCTGCGTTTCTTTCCGGTCAGGTCGATTACGTCGCCACCGGTAACGTAGTCGCCGCCGAAATCGCCGAGCGAAACAGCGACCGTGCGCCCTCGCTGATTTATCAGCTCAAAGATTCACCCTGCTACGTGGGCATGAATAAAAACGAGCCAGCGTTAATGGAGGAAGTGAATCGCCTGATCGCCCCGGGACTGGAAGATGGCACCTTGAATGAGATGTCCCAGCGCTGGTTCAGTGCCGACCTTCCTGAAAACTTCGGTAGCTGAGGGTCGACATGGGGCCAACACTCGATTTTCTTACCCTGTTGCCCTACGCCAGTGAGCTTCTCAAAGGATTTACCACCACGGTCATTTTGACCGTGGTGACGACCTTAACGGGATTGTCGCTGGCAGTGGCGGTAGCCTATTTACGCGTGAATGCGCAGCCTTGGGTGCGCTGGGGGCTAGGCGGCTACGTTGAAGTAACCCGTAACACCCCCTTTATTGTTCAACTGTTTTTTATCTTCTTTGGGCTGCCGGGGCTCGGCATCAAAATTGATGCCATTACCGCGGCGTTTATTGCCATGACGCTCAATCTTGCTGCTTACAGTGCCGAGATTCTACGCGCCGGTATTAGCGCCACGGCCAAAGGGCAGTTGGAAGCTGGGCGTGCATTGGGTATGACCACGCTGCAAAGCTATCGCCATATCGTGCTGGTGCCCGCGTTTGCCAGGGTATACCCGGCGCTGATCAGTCAGTCGATCATTGTAATGTTGGGTTCGGCGGTGGTGTCGCAAATATCGGTATTTGACCTGACCTACGCCGCTAACTTTATCCAATCGCGCAACTTCCGCAGCTTTGAAGTCTATCTCCTGATCACGTTGGTCTATTTGCTCCTCGCCTTCGGCATGCGGCGCAGCTTTATGCTGATAGGCAAGCGGGTATTCGCCTATCAGCAAGGAGAACAACGATGATTGAGTTCACCTTCTGGGACATTCTGCGCAACCTGCTGCTGGCAACCCGCTGGACCATTGTGCTGTCATTGATTGCCTTTGTGGGCGGTGCGACGGTGGGGTTACTACTGACCTTCATGCGCCTCTCCAGCAACCGCTGGCTGCAGCGCTTAACGTCTCTTTATGTTGACCTGTTCCAAGGTACACCGCTATTGATGCAGCTGTTTTTGATCTTCTTTGGCGCTGCTGCCATGGGGCATCCGATCTCTGCCTGGCTGGCGGCTTCCATCGCACTGACGCTGTTCACCAGTGCTTTCCTATGTGACATCTGGCGAGGCTGTTTAGAGGCGGTTGCCAAAGGGCAGTGGCACGCGGCGCGGGTGCTGGGCATGAACTACTTCCAGACCATGCGCCATGTGATTCTACCTCAGGCGCTGCGGCTTTCGATTCCACCCACGGTGGGTTTCTCGGTACAGGTCATCAAAGGCACGGCGCTGGCCTCCATCATTGGCTTTGTCGAGTTGACCAAGGCGGGCACCATGCTCAATAACGCCACCTTCGAACCCTTCACCATTTTTGCCCTTGTGGCCCTGCTTTACTTCGCGCTGTGCTACCCACTTTCCTGCTACGCGCGCTATCTGGAGAAAAAGCTCTATGACGCTGGTTTACGTTGATAACGTTCATAAAGCCTTTGGCGACCTGGAAGTGCTTAAAGGTATTAACCTTTCGGTTGCGCAAGGCGAAGTGGTGGCGATTATTGGCCGCAGTGGCTCGGGTAAAAGTACTCTGCTGCGCTGCCTGAATCAGCTCGAAAAACACGACAGCGGTGAGATCACCATTGCCGATAAGCAGCTGGATGCGGCGTCAATGTCGCCCAAAGAGCTGAGTGAAAACGTCGGCATGGTATTCCAAAGCTTTAACCTGTTTCCCCATAAAACCGTCGGTGAGAACGTCTGTTTGGCGCCGCTGGTGGTACGTGGCGAGGAAAAAGCTGAGGTCGAGAGAATTGCCCGTGAAGTGCTAGAGAAAGTCGGACTCTCCGACAAATACGATGCCTACCCGGCGCAGCTTTCCGGTGGACAGCAACAGCGGGTCGCCATTGCTCGGGCACTGGCCATGCGCCCCAAAGTAATGCTTTGCGATGAAGTAACGTCAGCGCTGGACCCCGAGTTGGTGGGGGAAGTGCTGCGCGTACTCGAAGCGTTGGCAAAAGAGGGTATGACGCTGATTCTGGTTACCCATGAAATGAGCTTTGCCCGCGATGTGGCAGATCGCGTGGTGTTTATGCACCAGGGGCGCATCCATGAAGAGGGCGCCCCCAGCGAGCTATTTAGCAATCCGCAAACCCCGGAGTTGAAGCAGTTTATCTCTGCCGTACTCTAGTCGATCCCTTTTAACCGATCCACTGCGTTGCCTGAGCGAAAATAAGAAAGCCCAGGGCAATCACTATCCAGACGCAAAAAAGTGGGAAGAAGAATTTGACCCACTTTTGCCACGGCACACCCGCCAGTGCCAGGGTCGCCATAAAGTAGCCCGAGGTCGGATAAAGGATATTACCGATACCGTCACCCAACTGGAAGGCTAGCACCGCCGTTTGCCGGGTAACGCCGATGATGTCGGAGAGCGGTGCCATCAGCGGCATGGTGACCAGGGCCTGGCCGCTACCGGAGGGGACGATGAAATTGAAACCTAGCTGGGCGAAGAACATGCCAATCGCTGAAAGCAGGGTGGGCAGGCCTCCGACGAGGTTGCCAAGCCCAAATACCAGTGTGTCCATGATTTGGCCATCTTCCAGCATCACGGCAACACCCCGCGCCACGCCGGCGATCATGGCCCCAACTAATACATCGCGGAAACCCTGGTTGAAGCCTGCGCATATTTCGTCGGTATCGAGGCCTGCGATTAGGCCCACTACAATCCCCATGATGATAAACAGGCCTGCCATCTCCATCATGAACCAGCCTTGCTGCAGCACGCCATAGACGAGTACCGCGAAGAAGGCGAAGGTGGCAACGGCAGCCAGTTTCTGGCGAGCGGTGGCGATTAAGGTAGGGCTACTATCAGCATGCTGGTAAAGCGTACGTTTTTCGGATTCGCTAGTGTCACTGCTCAGCAGGCTAAGCGAAGGAGTCTGGTGCACCCTGCGGGCGTAACGCATAACGAAGAAAATGGCCGCGGCTAACATCACCACAAACGCCAGGACGCGCAAGCCATAGCCGGAGTAAAGAGGAAGATCTGAGAGTTGCTGCCCAAGGCCGGTATTGATGGGGTTGAGTACACCCGTTGTGAAGCCGACGGTGGTGGCGCAGAGTGCCACTGCCGCTGCAGTGACTGAGTCGAAACGTAAGGCAATCATTAGCGGCAAGATAACCGGCACATAGACCAGCGCCAACTCTTGCGTACCGATAACGGTCGCGATCAGTGCAAATACCGTCATCAATACGGGAATAGTGAGTAAGCTCTGTCGTGCAAAGCGACGCGTTAGCTTATCAACGCCTATTTCAATAATACCGGTGCGTCTTAGCACCATAAACATGCCGCCAATCATGAAGGTGAAAAAGACGACTTCACCGGCACTCATCAAACCATTAGGAATCGCCAGCATAAAGTCGACGAGGCTAACTGGAGATGCAGCGACCTGTTCGTAAGAGGATGGATCGATAGTGATACGTCCGTTCGGTCCAGGAACACGCTCGAACTGTCCGGCAGGCACGAAATGCGTCGCTATTGCTGCTAAGCCGATAAAGATGAACAGAACCACGTAAATATCAGGGATCCGACACCAGCTTTTTTTAGCCGCTGGGCTATCAGAGGAAGACGAAGAGGAGGGGCGTTGGGACATGTTATGCCTCGCGTTATAAGGCCGCCATACATGACGGCTATTGTTATTAATACTTACCTTGAGCAATGACATGGTCCGTGGGAGCAACGAGCAGGTCGACCAAAGTTGCTGTATATGGGCATGTCCGTTTAGTTTTAGAGTTATGAAACGAAAGTTGCTAAATAATTTACTCTTGGGAGGATTGTTTCACAAGTATTTCGTGAAATCGCTTTATTGTGGCTCGTTAATATTGTATACAATATGAGAGTATTGTGTCTTCACTTGGTCATATAGGTTCCAAAATGCCAGCTAACTACTACGCCCCTACGGGGGGGCATCCGCCACAAACACAGCTAACCGCTGATCGTGCCGTGTTCACAGAAGCGTATGCGTTGATTCCCAAAGGTGTGATGCGCGATATCGTCACTAGCAATTTGCCTTTCTGGGAAGGTACTCGGTTATGGGTGCTGGCGCGTCCGCTTTCAGGCTTTGCTGAAACGTTCTCTCAATACATTATGGAAGTACAGCCTGAGGGCGGCAGTGAAAAGCCGGAGCTAGACCCCCAGGCCGAAGGCGTGCTGTTCATTGTGGAAGGCGAGTTAACGCTTACTCTGGCGGGTGAGCGCCACACGATGCGCCCTGGTGGCTATGCGTTTATTCCCCCGGGTAGCCACTGGCAAGTGCGCAATGAGTCTTCTGCTCCCGTACGTTTTCATTGGGTGCGTAAAGCGTATCAGTTTGTGGAGGGGCTAGACGTACCGACAGCTTTTGTCACCAATGAGCAAGACATTGCTCCTCTCGAAATGCCGGGAACCGAAGGTCGCTGGGCAACCACGCGCTTTGTCGATCCAGCTGATGTGCGCCATGACATGCACGTCAATATTGTGACTTTCCAGCCAGGCGGCGTGATTCCTTTTGATGAAACTCACGTGATGGAGCACGGGCTTTATGTATTAGAAGGGAAAGCGGTGTATCACCTTAACCAGCAATGGGTTGAGGTGGAGGCTGGCGACTTTATGTGGCTTCGGGCATTCTGCCCTCAAGCGTGTTACGCCGGCGGCCCGGGGCCATTCCGCTACTTGCTATACAAAGACGTCAACCGCCACGCCGCACTCAAGCTCTAATATTGAGCTCAGGCGTTGAAGTTCTGGGATATAAGTTCTGGTATATAAGTTCCGGCGTTGGCTGCTTCGCTGTGTTTTATCCGGCGAAGCAGACTATTTTAGGATTTTATAATGATTAAACTGATAGCCGAACCGCTAACAGCCGAGGCGTTTGCGCCTTTTGGCGATGTGATAGATGCCCGCACGTCAGCGTCGTTTCCTATTAATGCTGGTCGTACCCAGCGTCATCATGACCTGGCGAGCGTTGAAACATTAGGTGACAACGCCCACACGCTGATTAACATTTTTGTTAGCCAGCCGATTACGTTACCGTTGGAATTAACCTTTTTAGAGCGGCACCCTCAGGGTAGCCAAGCCTTTATGCCGCTGCATCAAGAGCGCTTTATTGTGGTGGTAGCCCCCCCTGGTGACACCATTAATGCCGCAGATGTACGTGCGTTTGTCACTGATGGCCGTCAGGGCGTCAATTATCGGGCAGGTACTTGGCACGCTATTCAGTCGGTGCTTGAGCGTGAGGGCGAGTTTCTAGTGGTAGATAGGGGGGGAGATGGCAATAACTGCGATGAGTACTCGCTTGATATTATCGTTACTCTAGGCGAATAACTTGCGCTAACAGCATACGGTTGTCATCTTGCTCAGGTTAGCTTTTGACTGAACGAGAAAAATAGAGCGCACATTGTGCGTAGGAGACCAGCATGTCACAAGCCCACCGTTTGCCAAAACTACTCAAAATGCTGCGTCACTACGACGATCCCGTCAGCGGTGCGGATCTGGCTGAAGCGCTGGGGATACCGCTGAGTGTTCTCTACAAAGATATTGCTGTGCTTAGAGCGGTAGGGATAGAAATTGTTAGTGAACCAGGGCAAGGCTATGTGCTCCCGGCTAGCGCTCAATTACCTCCCCCAGCGCTGAGCGAACCGACCAACGCACTGTCTGACGAACTGATTTTCTATACCCACCCCCTTTCGCGGGGAGGCATTGTGCACTGGATGCTTGAAGAGCTGGGTGTACCTTATCGCTTAGTGATCCTGGAGTACGGATCCACTATGTATTCGCCAGACTATTTAGCCATCAACCCGGTGGGGAAGGTGCCGGCTATTCGCCACGGTGAGCGAGTGGTCACAGAGGCTGCGGCTATCTGTGCGTATCTTGCCGATGCATTCCCCGAGGCTGGTTTGGCACCGCCGCTTTCAGCAAGAGACAACTATTATCGCTGGTTATTCTTCGCTGCTGGGCCGTTAGAAGCTGCTGCTTCGCTGAATAGCTTGGGCTTCCAACCTAATGCAGAGCAGCGGATGCGGCTAGGGTCTGGCGACTATGCGACGGTTATTGACGCTCTGGCTACGGCCGTTGATGGGCGCCGCTTCATCGCTGGCGATGCTTTTAGCGCCGCCGATGTTTATGTCGGTTCCCACATTGGATGGGGAATGCAGTTTGGAACCCTTCCACGCCGTCCTGAATTCGAATATTACTGGGCGGGGCTGCAAAACCGTCCTGCACGGCAGCATTGTGAGCTGTTCATCCAGCAGGCGTTGGCACAGTAGTTACCCTGTACTTGTAAAAGGGGGGATGCGAAAGATGTAATCGTCCCCACGCTGATGAACGCTTATTAAGTTTTTGTTCTCATTCTATTAATAATTAGGAAAACTATGAACGCACTGCACTTCTCTTCGATCCGTCGTACTAAAATTGTCGCCACCCTTGGCCCCGCCAGCGACCGGGAAGGTGTCTTAGAAGCCATGTTAGCGGCGGGTGTTGATGTGGTGCGTTTAAACTTCTCTCATGGCACAGCAGATGATCATCGCCGACGCTTAGTGCGCGTGCGTGAAATTGCTGCCCAGTTGGGCCGAAGCGTCGCTGCGCTGGGTGACCTTCAAGGCCCTAAAATTCGTATCGCGCGCTTCAAAGAGGGGGCTGTGGTTCTTCAAGAGGGCCAGCCGTTTATACTCGATATGGCGCTTGATGGTGATGCGGGCGATGTGCACCAAGTGGGCTGCGACTACAAAACCTTGGCACAAGATGTGACTGCCGGTGATCGCTTACTGCTAGATGATGGCCGTGTGGTACTGGATGTCACACGGGTAGATGGCCAGCAGGTGCACACCGAGGTGGTTGTGGGCGGTAAGCTCTCCAACCACAAAGGTATTAACAAGCAGGGTGGTGGGCTTTCTGCTCCCGCGTTGACCGAGAAAGATAAAATCGACCTAAAAACCGCTGTTGAGATTGGTGTCGACTACCTTGCTATCTCATTTCCCCGTCATGCGGAAGATATGTTAGAGGCGCGCCGTCTACTCGGTGAGGCAGGTAAGGATATTGGTTTAGTTGCCAAGGTGGAACGTGCTGAAGCCGTTGCGGATGAGGCAACCCTTGACGGCATTATTGAAGCATCAGAAGCGGTCATGGTGGCGCGTGGCGATTTGGGGGTAGAGATTGGCGATGCCAAGTTGGTCGGCGTGCAAAAACGCATGATCAAACGCGCACGATCGCTTAACCGCGCCGTGATTACTGCCACACAAATGATGGAAAGCATGATTTCAGCGCCACTGCCTACCCGCGCAGAGGTGTTTGATGTTGCCAACGCGGTGCTGGATGGCAGTGATGCGGTAATGCTTTCCGCCGAAACAGCCGCAGGCGACTACCCACTAGAAACCGTAGAGGCGATGGCACGAGTATGCTTAGGCGCCGAGCGTGAGAAAACAGCCCAGGAGTCAGGACACCGTATTCATGAAGGTTTTTCGCGGCCAGACGAAACCATTGCACTTTCGGCAATGTATGCTGCTAACCATATGAAAGGCGTTACTGCGATTGCCTGTATGACCTCCTCGGGTTATACGCCGCTAATTGCCTCGCGTATTCGTTCAGGCTTACCTATCGTGGGTCTTGCCCACACTCCCATTGCTCAACGTCGTATGGCGCTTTATCGTGGTGTTGTATCATTGCCGTTTGATACCTCAGAAATGAGCGCTACAGAGTTGAATGATGAAGCGTTGACGCTACTGGTCAAGCAGGGTGTTGTTACGCTTGGCGATCATGTGATACTGACTCGTGGTGATCATATGAACGCTCATGGCGGCACTAATACCATGAAGATCATGGCAATTACCGAACAGCATGTTGAGCAAGCGCAGCGCTGATTGATGCGAATCCTGCTGTTAGCGTGTTTGCTGTTTATTGCTGCGCCTGTGTTTGCAGGCGCACCTATTATTGCGGCAGCTTCTAACCTGCAGTTTGCGTTGGAAGAGTCTGCGGAACGCTTTACCCAGCAAACGGGCCATACTCTGCGCCTCAATTTTGGCTCCTCCGGAAATTTTCGCCGTCAAATTGCTCAAGGGGCCCCTTTTGAGCTGTTTCTCTCAGCGAACGAAAGCTTTGTAAAAGCGCTTTATCAAGAAGGCCACGTCGATAACGAGGGCGTTCTTTACGCTCGTGGAAGGCTTGCGTGGGCACAACCTAAAGGAAAGTACCCGCCACCTGACCCGCACGCGCCGCTTAATGGTGTTCATGAGGCTATCGCCGCACTTGATGAAGGGCTACGCCAGCGTATTGCGATAGCCAGCCCTGAACACGCGCCTTATGGAGTTGCTGCTCAAGAGGTATTGCAAAATGCGGGGCTGTGGGAAACAACCGAGCCATTACGCATTCAAGGTGAAAATGTGTCGCAAACGCTGCAGTTTGCCCTGTCGGATGATGCTCGTGGCGGGTTAGTGGCGTACTCTTTAGTGCTGGCTTCAACACTCAGCGAGCGAAGTGAGTTTGTGCTGATTCCCGAAACGTGGCACACGCCGCTGTACCAACGCATGGTATTGACACCCCAGGCAGGAGACGTGGCGCAGGCGTTCTATGCATGGCTTCAGCAAGCAGAGGCGCAAACTATTTTCCAACAGTACGGTTTTAATACAGATTGATGGACTGGACAGCGCTTTCGGTATCGCTGCGCTTAGCAGGATTGACCTGCCTCTTTTTGCTGCCCATTGGGGTGTGGCTAGGCCGTACGTTGGCTACCGCACACTTTCGTGGCAAAGGGCTTTGTGAAGCGCTAGTGGCCTTGCCGTTAGTGCTGCCACCCACCGTGCTCGGCTTTTATTTGCTACAGCAATTTGGCCGCGACGCACCTTTGGGAAGCATGTGGGCCTCGTTCACAGGGGGCGGGCTCAACTTCACTTTTAGCGGTATCTTGCTAGCCTCATTAATTGCTAATTTACCTTTTGCGATTCAGCCTATTCAGCGCGCGTTTGAGAATGTACCAACCAACCTGCGTGAAGCTGCCTGGTGCAGCGGGTTGAGCCCCTGGCAAACTTTTTTACGCATTGAACTACCGTTGGTATGGCCAGGCATTCTTTCCGCTGTTGCATTAACATTTGCTCATACGTTGGGAGAGTTTGGGGTGATTTTAATGGTTGGTGGTGCGATTGATGGAGAAACGCGCACGCTAGCGATTGCCATCTATGATCGGGTACAGGCGTTTGATGAACAGGGCGCCGCACGTATGTCAGCGCTGCTGCTATTGGTGTCTTTAACGACTCTAGGGCTGGTATACGGGCTTGCAGGCAGGCGCAGGTGGGTGCGTGGCTAAAGTGATCACTGGCAGTGGACTGGAGGTAATGGCCAAGCAGTGCGGCCCGATACCGCTGGACGCGACATTTCGCTGCCCAGCGGGGGAGCTTTTAGCGCTGGTAGGCCCGTCCGGTAGTGGCAAAACCACGTTGCTACGTACCATTGCAGGCCTGTATCAACCAGAGCAGGGCCATGTGGCATGCTTGAGCAACACTTGGTTGGCAACGGAGCAGCGCTACTCCCTCACTCCCCAGCAGCGTAAAATTGGAATAGTGTTTCAAGATTATGCGTTGTTTCCCCATCTCAATGCGTTAGCGAATGTCCAGCTTGCCCTGGGGCATCTTCCCCACTCTGAACGTCCGGAAAGAGCGAAACTGTGGCTTGCCAATGTGCGTTTGGAGGGGCTGGAAAAGCGCTTTCCCAGCGAACTGTCTGGCGGCCAGCGCCAGCGGGTGGCGCTTGCACGCGCCTTAGCGCGTGAGCCGCAGGTATTGCTGCTAGATGAACCCTTCTCAGCCGTTGATCAGGTGACCCGACGCCGATTGCAGCGAGAACTGGCGCTGTTGCGTCAGCAAATATCGATTCCGATTATCCTGGTTACCCACGATTTAGAAGAAGCCGCTGCGTTAGCAGATCAAATTTGCGTGCTGCATAACGGCGTAAGTCTGCAGCAGGGGAGCCCGGAAACACTGTTTCGGCGGCCTGCTTCGCCGCTGGTGGCAAGGCTTTTAGATCGCCACAATATTTTCGAAGGTGAAGTTGCCAGTGTTAATGGCCAGAAACGGCTGCAGTGGGGAGATCGATACTTAGAGGTTGCCGGTGGCATCACTGATCTGCCGCAGGGTGAGAGAGTAACCTGGTACTTACCGCCTTCCGATATTGTGCTGCATCGCCGTGGTCGGCCTTCACAGGGTGAGCGTGAAAACCCTGTGGCCGCTACCGTGCATGAAATGGTTGTTCTTGGCGGTATCACCTCGATCTCGCTGCGCGTATTGCATGGCGATATGCTACGTTTCGATATCGCCACCCATGCCGCTAGGCGCAACCAGCTAGCACTGGGGGAGCAGGTGTATGTCTCTCTGCTTGCTGAAGGCATTCATATTATGTCAGGAAAGCATGTTGCTATGTCCTCACGCCATACGTCCTCAAATAATCAGTCTTCAAATAACCAGTCTTCTAATAACATGTCCTCTCATCATAAAAGGAATCTGTCATGACTGTTACTCGCCGTCAGCTACTGAAGACGTCTTTAGGAGTTTCGCTAGCGGCGAGTTTACCGTTGCCGCTGTTGAGCGCTTGGGCTGGTGAGTCTCGCCAAGCCTCGACATTGCCGCTGGCGATTCACAGCCAGAAAGGCCCCCACCGATTAGATGTTGAAGTGGCTGAGACCGCTTCTCAGCGACAGCGCGGCTTGATGGAACGCGAGCACCTGCCGGAAGCGCGTGGCATGCTATTTCGGTTCGAGAGCGAACAGCCCGCTGGCAACGCCTTCTGGATGTACCGCACGTTAATCCCGCTGGATATTGCTTTTATCAACGGTGAAGGGCGCATTGTAGCGATTAACACCATGCAACCCTGTGCGTCCGATACCCCTCGAGAGTGTCCTACCTATCCAGCCGGTGCGTCATACCATGCTGCGCTGGAGGTAAATGCAGGCTACTTCGCTGAGCGCGGTATTCAGGTGGGCGACTGCGTATCAGTCCCTGCGCTGGCAGGATTTTGCCGTCCTGATACCTAGCATTTATAACGAGCACTTATAACAACGGGCACTTATAACAACAGGCACTTATAACAACAGGCACTTATAACAACGGGCACTTAGAAACAGTACGCCGACACCGGCGTACTAAAGAGGCTTTGCTGGAGGACGTTTGCCAACGTTGAGTACAATCAAGGCAATACCGGCTACCACGAGGCCCCCGCCTAACAGCTTATGGATACCTAGGCTGTCGCCCATTAATAGCGCGCCCAAGCCAACAGCGAGTACCGGTACCAGCAAGGTCATTGGCACCACGCGATTCACAGGGTGGCGGCGTAGTAAGGCGTACCAAATGCCGTAAGCAACAATTGATGACATCACGGCGGTGTAAATCATCGCTCCCCACCCGCGCCAACTCGCTTGTTGAATGGCTTGCCACTGGCCAGTTTCAAACAGCCAAGACCCTAGCGCGACCTGGGGAATCGCAAACAGCGCTACCCAGCCCGCTAATGCTAATGGAGCAATAGGCGGGCCGCGCTTAATCAACAGTTGGGAAACTGCCCAGCCTAAGGCGCTTAACAAAAGAATGGTCAGCGGCAGCGGCGAGGGTAGCGTTGGCCCGCCGGCCAGCACAATGACGCCAGCGAAAGAGAGCAACAGCCCCGCGATGCGCTTTGCCCCCAGTTTTTCTTTGAGAAACACCACCGCTAGCAGCGTGGCAAAAGGCGTGCCCATCTGCACCAGAAGTGCGCCTGTGCCTGCCTCTGCTTGGCCTAAGCCAATAAATAGCAGTGCAAAATGCAGGCTGCCAAACGTAAACGAAAGCAAGAGCAGAAAAGGCAGCTGAGCTCGAGCGACAGGGTAGAAAGGCACCAATAGAACAGCGACCAGCATAAAGCGCAGGGTCGTCATTAGTAGTGGCGGTAGCTCCGCCACACCCACCTTTATGACAATGATATTCAGCGCCCAAATGGCGATGACAAATAGGCCTAATAACAGGTCGCGTAGTGGCACGTTGATATCCGTTGGTAACGATTTAACAGTGGCTTTAGCATATCAGTAAGCGCTACTGCAGCGTAATGGCACGGAGTTCATCCATCTGCAGTTAACGGCGAAATGCTAACGACCGGCTTCCTTTAAACTCATGAGTGCCTACAATAGAGCGTTGCCTGCTTTAGCGCTTATTTTGTAGCAAAAAGCGGCACACTGTGGGTAGATAATAGATATCGCTGGATACCAACTGATAAAAAAGGATCGACAATAATGACGCTGACACGCTCTATGGCTCGTTTAACGGTAGGCTTAGCTGGTGCGGCCTTACTCTCGGCTTCTTTCTCTGCACAAGCACGTGAACTCTCTGTTTCCACTGTTTTATCTGATGCTTTCCCATGGGGGCAGGCGGCGGAAAAGTGGGCGGAGTTGGTGGAAGAGCGCAGTGGTGGAGAACTAACGCTGCGGGTTTACCCGAACTCTCAGTTGGTTTCCGGTGACCAAACTCGTGAGTTTTCGGCCATGCGTTCGGGGCTAATTGATGCTGCGGTAGGCTCGACGATTAACTGGTCGCCTCAGGTTCCTGAACTGAATTTATTCTCTTTACCATTCTTTATTCCCGATGAAGCTGCTGTGGATGCCGTGACCGGTGGAGATGCAGGGGAGTTGGTTTTTGCGGCGATTGAATCACGTGGTGTGATGCCATTGGCCTGGGGCGAAAATGGCTTTCGGCAAGTTTCGAACTCCCGTGGGCCGATTAGTCAGCCTGAAGATTTGGATGGCCTGAAAATTCGCGTGGTTGGTTCACCGCTGTTTCAGGATACTTTTTCTGCCCTTGGAGCAGACCCTACGCAAATGAGCTGGACAGATGCCCAGCCAGCATTGACCACTGGTGCGGTTGATGGGCAAGAAAATCCGCTTTCAGTATTTGACGTTGCGCGTATCGATCAGGTGGGACAGGTACATTTAACGCTCTGGAACTACATGAACGATCCGCTGATTTTTGCGGTAAACCAGCAGGTATGGCAGTCGCTCGATGAAGAGCAGCAAGTGCTGTTGCGCGAAACGGCCATTGAAGCGGGGGAGTGGGAAATTGCCATGACGCGCGAGGAAGAAAGCGAACGCCTGACGGCCATTCAAGAGCGCGGTGTTACGGTTACCGAATTAACCGATGAGCAATACCAAGCCTTTGTTGAAGCCACTCAGTCCGTGTATGAAAAATGGGCGCCGCGTATTGGCGAAGACGTGGTAAATGCTGCTCAGTCGGCTATCGACGCACGTTAATAACTCCTTAGTATTTTAACTACCGGCCTTTATGGCCGGTAGCTTTTTGTTATGAGGCTGCCATGAAAGGCTTTCCCGATGCACGCCCTGAGCGCTGGCTGGGCGCGCTGTCACTTATTATTATTTCGTTGATTAGTTTGGGAAATGTAGTCACACGTTACCTGACAGGCGGCTCATTTTCGTTTACTGAAGAATTTTCCGTATTTTTGCTGGTAGTGCTGACGTTTGCTGGGGCGTCGGTGGCGCTTAGGCGAAACCGCCATATTCGTATCGGTTTTTTGGAGAGGGCATTACCAGGGCGCTGGCGCACTGCACTTATCTTTTTTCAAGCTTTATGCGGGTTAGCCGTCTTAGGCTTGATTACTTGGTATGGTGGAAAACTAGCCTGGCAGGAGTACCAATGGGAGTCGCTCTCGCCAGGGTTAGGGTTGCCCCAGTGGTGGTACTTGGTATGGCTTCCGATATTGTCAGTTGCCATGGTATGGCGTCTTGTTCAGCAAACCCGAGATCGATTGAGCGGAGGGCTAAATAATGACGCCTGATGTCTGGATGATTCTCGCCTTTGCCGGGTTTTTAATAGCGGGTGTGCCAGTGGCATTTTCGCTTGCGTTAGCTGGCTCGGTGGGTATTGTCGCTGGGCTTTCTCCCGATATGCTGGCAACGTTAGGCACGAATACCTATAACAGCATCGCCAAGTACCCTTTGATTGCGATACCGCTCTTCATACTGACTGGACTGATTTTTGAGCGCTCTGGTGTGGCGCTACGTTTGGTACGCTTTGCGCAGGCACTTATTGGGCCTCGCCATGGCGGCCTGGCACTCGTCGCTGTGTTGGTGTGCATGATTATGGGGGGCATGAGTGGGTCAGGCCCAGCGGATGCAGCGGCAGTGGCTATGGTAATGCTGCCAAGTATGACGAAAGCGGGCTATCCAAAGCCATTTTCCGCAACACTCATTGCAGCATCAGCATCCACCGCTATTTTAATCCCTCCTTCTGTGGCACTAATTCTTTACTCGATTGTGGTGCCTGGTGTCGATCTGCGCGCGTTATTTGCTGCAGGACTTTTTCCCGGCATTTTGGCGGGGCTAGCGCTGCTGGTGCCTGCGATGATTGTCGCTAAGCGTTTCGGCTGGGAAGGAACACCGGTAGCAGGCGCTGAAACCTTGACCGTGCGTGCGACGTTTAGGCAGGCGTTGCCCGCCTTGTTTGCTCCTGTGCTCATTTTAGGAGGGTTGCGCTCAGGCCTGTTTACCCCGACAGAAGCTGCCGTAGTAGCGGTTGCCTATGGCACTATCGTGGGGCTGTTTTTGACGAAAGAGCTTTCGTTACGTGACCTATGGGAGTTGTTAGGAGAGGCCGCGATTATTTCTGGAGTGGTGATGTTGATTATTGCCCTGGCAGGTATTTTTGCTTGGGCCGGTACCATGCTGGGGACTTTCCGCCATTTGGCAGAGTGGATTATTGGCTTAACCGACAACGGTGCTTTGTTGCTGGTGCTTGTGATGCTAGCGGTTTTGGTCGCTGGCATGCTGCTTGACGCTATTTCTATCTATCTCATCATGATGCCAGTGCTGATCCCCGTCATGCAGCACTTTGAATGGAACCCGGTTTGGTTCGGTATTCTGCTAGCCATGAATATTGCGATTGGACAATTTACCCCGCCGGTTGCGGTGAATTTAATGGTAACGACAGAGGTTGCCAAAATCCGTTTGGAAGAGACCTTGGGTTGGGCCTTGCTGTTTGTTTTGGCGATGGGGGGCGCACTCGCTCTTGTTGCCATTTTTCCAAGTATTGCGCTGTGGCTGCCATCGGTACTCGGCTATAACATCTAAAACACAAGCCTATGCCGGACGTAATTCGCCATAAGATGTTCAATCCGCTATACGCTATGCGAATACGGCATGGCTATTAACGGTAACTAAACGTAATTCATCGGTAATCTAAGTTTGTTGTCTGAGCTGCTTGTGGTAGGCAATGTCATCTATAGGGCATTGTCTCTAAGCATTAAGTGTATCTGTTGAACAGTAGGACTTAATTGCAAGCACTAGGATGTGTAGGGGCGCTATATCAGTCATGACTTGCTGTGTATTTCGCCAAGTATGTTTTTTTTCGCTAAAGTAGTAAGTGTCGGCTGTATTAGTCGACGTTGATAACAGATTGTCTTGAAAACGTTTTGGCAAAAAAACACCTGAGGGAATCGTTCAGCAGGTGGAGTTAAAGCGTATAACGCTCACAACATCAAGATAAAGAGGTGTGTCCATGAAACGCCATGTATTTTCCACTGCCGCCTTCTCTGGCGCGCTGATTGCGGCCGCAACATTTGCATCCCCGGCGGTTGCACAGGAACGCTTCATCACTATCGGCACCGGTGGCCAAACAGGTGTGTACTACGTAGTCGGTCAGTCGATCTGTCGATTGGTGAACCGTCTGGAAGACGCAGATATCAAATGTAATGCTCCTTCCACAGGTGGATCTGTCGCCAATATTAATGGTATCAAGTCTGGCGAATTGGACATGGGCGTTGCTCAGTCGGATGTCCAGTACCAAGCTTACAATGGCACCGGCAATTTCGAAGGCGAGGCCTATGAAGACCTGCGCGCGGTATTCCGTGTACACGGTGAGCCTTTGACTCTGCTTGCGCGTGCTGACTCGGGAATCGAAACGCTTGATGACCTGGAAGGTAAGCGCGTCAATATCGGCAACCCAGGCTCCGGGCAGCGCAACACCATGGAAGTGGTGATGAGGGCGAAAGGTTGGACCGAGGACTCTTTCTCGTTAGCGTCTCAGCTTGATGCCGCCGAAATGGCTGCCGCGCTTGCTGACAACAACATCGACGCTATGGCCTATGTCGTGGGTCACCCCAATGGGGCCATCCAGGAAGCGACCACCACCGTTGATTCGCATCTGGTACCTCTCAACGATGAGACGGTTCAGGGAATCGTTGACGAGTTCCCGTACTATTCCATGTCGGTCATTCCAGGTGGATTGTACAAAGGTAATGACGAAGACGTCGAAACTTTCGGCGTCGCAGCGACCTTCGTGACCACCGCGGAGACCGATGAAGACATCATCTACCAGACCGTCAAGGCGGTATTCGATAACTTCGATCGCTTTAAGCGCCTGCACCCGGCCTTCGAGAACCTCGACCCCGAAGACATGGTGACCTCTGGTCTGTCGGCGCCACTGCATGAAGGTGCCGCCCGTTACTACCGTGAACAAGGCTGGATCGAGTAACCGTATAGCTTGACGTACTGTTACCTTGGTAAGAAATGCGCGGCTACCCCAGGGTACCGCGCATTTTAGTTTAGAATGTTTATAGGGCATTTCGATATGGCAATTATGCGTCAATCGTCTCGGAGAAGGGCAGGCATATGACTGAAGATAAGAATAGACCTTCGGGAGCCGGAGTAGACTTGGAGGATATGGTAGCCTCCAGTGACACGGGAGCCCGTAAACCGAGCGGCATGCCCGGTAAGCTTCTGGTAAGCATTGCAGCGGCATGGTCTCTATTTCAATTGTGGATCGCTTCTCCAGTGCCCTTCATTTTGGGGTTTGGTGTTTTTAATGCCACTGAAGCTCGCTCTATCCACTTAGCTTTTGCGCTGTTTCTGGCCTATATGGCCTATCCAGCGCTAAAGCGTTCACCGCGCGACCGCATTCCCATTCAGGATTGGGTATTGGCCTCGGCTGCTGCCTTCTGTGGTGCCTATATGTTCATGTTTTATGAACAGCTATCTCAACGACCGGGGGCACCGATCCTACAGGATGTGATCATTGGGGTGGCGGGGCTCCTGTTGCTGCTTGAGGCAACGCGTCGAGCGCTTGGGCCACCGCTGATGATCATTGCCTCGATCTTCATTATCTATTCCCTTGCCGGGCCCTACATGCCAGGCATTCTTTCCCACCGGGGCGTAAGTCTCTTTGGTCTGGTTAATCACCAATGGCTGACTACCCAGGGGGTATTCGGTATCGCCCTTGGGGTATCGACTAGTTTCGTATTCTTGTTTGTGCTGTTCGGTGCCTTACTCGATAAGGCGGGTGCCGGCAACTATTTCATCAAGGTGGCGTTCTCGTTGCTGGGCCACTACAAGGGAGGGCCGGCCAAGGCCGCTGTGGTGGCATCGGGCATGACCGGTCTGATCTCGGGCTCCTCGATTGCCAACGTGGTAACTACCGGTACTTTCACCGTGCCGATGATGAAACGCGTCGGTTTTTCCGCCGAAAAGGCGGGTGCCGTCGAGGTGGCCTCCTCTGTCAACGGGCAGATCATGCCCCCCGTGATGGGGGCCGCGGCCTTCCTGATGGTCGAATATGTCGGTATCTCCTATGTGGAGGTCATCAAGCATGCCTTCCTGCCGGCACTGATTTCCTACATCGCCTTGATCTATATCGTCCATCTCGAGGCCATGAAGGCCAACCTGCAGGGCTTGCCAACCAGCAACCCACCCAAGCCGCTGGTGCGCAAGGTGATCGGCTTTTTGGGCGGTTTGTTGCTGATGATGGTAACGGCGCTGGTGGTCTACTACGGCCTGGGGTGGTTAAAACCCGTTCTGGGCTCCGCCACGCCTTGGGTGGTGAGTGTGGCTCTGGCGGTGATCTACATCGCACTGCTCAAGGTGGCTGCAGGCTACCCGGAGCTCGAACTCGATGATCCGAATGAGCCGATCTTCAAGTTGCCCCAGACTCGGCCAACAGTGATGGTCGGGCTGCAGTTTATTCTGCCGGTGATCGTGTTGGTGTGGTGCCTGATGGTGGAACGCTTGTCGCCTGGGCTGTCAGCATTCTGGGCCACGGTGTTCATGGTTTTCATCATCCTGACCCAGCGGCCCATCACGGCAATCTTCCGCGGACAGAGCGAGTTGGCCGAGGATATCCGTGCGGGTGTCCTTGATCTGTGGAGTGGCTTGGTGACCGGTGCCCGCAACATGATCGGCATCGGTATCGCCACCGCGACAGCCGGCATCATCGTTGGCGCGGTTTCCCAGACTGGTGTGGGCCTGGTGCTGGCCGATGTGGTGGAGATCCTCTCTATGGGGAACCTGATGCTGATCCTGCTGTTGACAGCAGTGCTCAGCCTGATCCTTGGCATGGGGCTGCCCACCACCGCCAACTACATCGTGGTGTCGGCACTGCTCGCCCCGGTGATCGTGCAGCTCGGTGAACAGAACGGTCTGCTGGTGCCGCTAATCGCCGTTCACCTGTTCGTGTTCTATTTCGGCATTATGGCCGATGTGACACCACCGGTGGGGCTTGCCTCTTTCGCGGCAGCGGCGGTCTCTGGGGGAGACCCGATACGGACCGGTTTTCAGGCCTTCTATTACAGCTTGCGGACCGCAGCGTTACCGTTCCTGTTCATCTTCAACACCGACCTGCTGCTGATCGACGTGAGCTTCCTGCAGGGCATCCTGATCTTCATCATATCGACGATCGCGATGCTGATCTTCGCTGCTGGCACCCAGGGATTCATGATCGTGCGTAACCGCTGGTATGAATCGATCCTGATGCTGCTGGTTGCGTTCACGCTGTTCCGCCCGGGGTTCTGGATGGACATGATCCATGATCCCTATGAGTCGGTGCCGCCATCACAATTCGTCCAGACGCTGGGTGATGTCGACGAGGAGAGCACGCTGCGGCTGCAGATCCGCGGTGAAGATGACTTCGGTGACCCGCTTACCACCTACATGATCCTGCCTGTGCCTGAAGGGCAGACGGGTGAGGAGCGCCTGGAGAACCTGGGGCTAGAGCTGCTGATCGAAGATGAGCGGGCCGTGGTCGACATGGTGGCCTTCGGCAGCACGGCAGCGGATCTTGGCCTGGACTTCGATCAAGAAATCATCGAGGTGTTGGCTCCTGTTGACCGTTGGACTAAAGAGCTGATGTGGATTCCTGCGTTCCTGGTCTTTGGGCTGATTGTATTGATGCAGCGCCGGCGTCGTAACAACACGTCAGCGACTGCTGCCGCATGAAGGAGAATGCCATGTATAGCAAGATCATGTTGCCGGTGGACTTGAATGAGGAAGCTTCTTGGTCAAAGGCGTTGCCTACAGCCCTGACGTTATGTCGTACTTTTGGTGCTTCGCTACATGTGGTTACGGTACTGCCGGATTACCGTATGCCTATGGTGGGTTCCTATTTTCCCAAGGACTTCGCTAAAAAGGCGCATGCAGCGATCACCGATGCACTCCATGACTTCATTAAGGAGAAAGTGCCTGAGGACATTCAGGTGCAAAGTGTCACTGTGGATGGATCCCCATGGGAGGGAATTATCAAGGCTGGTAAGAAACTGGATGTGGATCTGATCGTTATGGCATCACACACCAAGCGTAAATTTGTAGATTACGTTTTGGGCCCTAACGCTGAACATGTGGTTCATCATTCCAAGGTATCGGTAATGATCGTGCGTTGACGCTTTAGTACCGTATTGTTTGTTAAACGAACTCCAGGCCATTTGGCCTGGAGTTTTTGCTTGTGGGGTTATATTAACGCAGGCTAACGCATCGAATAAATTGGCGTTAATAGCATGAAAGCAGGATTTTTTGTACGCGATGTCTCTATACAACCCCACCTCGTCATTGCTCAGCTACATTAAAGATACGTTAAGCCATTAACTCATGGTTAACGAACTCATGCATGTGGCAACCTTTTTTCTGGGAAGAGGTTTTACTTCAACCGAAACTGGGTTTAAAAGGGCCACCGCTGCTGTGGGGTAAATCTAAGGAGTCATGCCATGAATGCAGCTACAACAAAAACGCACGACCGAGCAGATATGTCTAACGTAAAAATTACTATTAATAAGGTTGGTATGGATCGGCCGCGTGCATGGCTTGCCGCGGGGTTTGAGGATTTTCGTCGTGCAACAGCTATCAGTTTGACCTACGGTATGTTTTGGGTAGGACTAAGCATAGCCATTACAGCGGGTGCAATAACACTCGGTTACTGGTACTGGTTATTGCCTATGATCGCTGGATTTATGTTTGTTGGACCACTGGTGGCGGTAGGCTCCTATGGTATTAGTCTGGCACTTGAGCGGGGAAGAGTTCCTAACCTTGGAGATGCTTTCGGTAGCTGGCGCCCTCACGCAGGTCAGTTAGCAATGATGGGCGTGATGATGATGATTTTCTTCCTCGCCTGGATTCGTCTTGCAACTCTGCTGTTTGCGTTGTTCTTTGGATTTGAAGTACCTAACCCTGCCACCCTTTATACATCGCTGCTCACTACGCCTGAAGGCTTAGGTATGATTGCGGTAGGCTCAGTGGCAGGCGGTATTCTTGCTTTCGGCGCGTTTGCAATTAGCTCAGTGGCTATCCCAACGCTAATGGATCAGGATCTTACTTTCATGGAAGGTATTGAAGCTAGCGTACGTTGTGTTGCTAAAAACTTCCGTCCTATGCTGTTGTGGGCTGCTATTTTGACCGGCTGTGTTTTGATCGGTGTGCTTACGTTTTATATTGGCCTTGCACTCATTTTGCCAGTGTTGGGTCACGCAACATGGCATGCTTATGAAGACTTGGTGCGCTTTGAGCCAGTTGAAAAGCTTGAGACCTAGTAGTAGACGGCATTGAATAAAGCATTGAAACGTTGAGCCTTAAGCTAACGGTTGAGTAAAAAAGCATTTAACCTGACTATGTAAAAGAGATAGCGTAACCTTTACGCTATCTCTTTTTTTATTCAGAGTCCTACCTGTCTTGGTCGTTGGCAGAAACGGTCTTATTTTCAAGATATTGCGTCGTGAGGTAAACGTTGTGAAAGCGTTTTTACTGGGATTTACTATGCTGATGCTCAGCATTCCCGTGGCGGGTCTTGAGCGGAAAGAGGCTTCCCTAGAGGTGCTCGAAGGGCCTGTTATTCTCACAATTAGCGGAGACATAACACATTTCAACGCTGCCCAGGAGATGCACTTTGATCGTGGTATGTTACAAGCCTTACCGCAGCACTCCTTTGAAACGGGCACGCCGTGGACAGAGGGCAGTAGTACCTACAGCGGGCCGCTAATGCGCACGTTATTAGAGTACGTTGGCCTGCCTGGTTCTGAAGATCATTCTGGAAATAGCCCTAGAAATAGCGATGAAAAAAGCTCTGCAAATAGCGTTTATGTCTCTGCTTTAAACGGGTACGAAGCAGAAATTCCGATCAGTGACTTTTATGAGTACGATGTGATACTAGCACTAGAGCGGAACGGGCAAAGCATTCCTATTCGTGAGTACGGCCCTTTGTGGGTGCTCTATCCTTTCAGCCAAGATGAGACTCTTTTGAGTGAAAAAATGCGTTTTAGAGCTGTTTGGCAAGTCATGCAGATAAATGTCCGTTAGTCAGTCTATTTCCCGGGCGCCTCGCTTGCTGCGTTATCCACGTCGCTTGAAAGTGGTTGCCATGATTACCGTCCTGTTGTTTGCGGCAGCTCTGGTAGTGGCAGCGTTAGCGGCTTGGCGTCAGGATAATCTGACGCAGAGTTTGAGAGAAGATACGGCTTGGGTAGTCTATAAACTTGATCGCGACGCGATTCAGCTATTTAACCACCTGCTTGCATCCACTCGTGGACCACTTTCACCTTCCAGTCAAGATGAACTAAATCTACGTTTCGAACTGCTTTATAGCCGAATGACGCTGTTACAAGAGGGCGAAGTGAGCCTGCTGTTAGACAATATCAGTATGGCAAAAGCGTTGTTAGATCAAATTCAGCAGCAGCTAGACACGTTAGACCCAATGTTTGAACCTCATGCTTCTCTACCCCAGTTGCCAATTGCTGAGCTAGAGACAGAGCTACTTGCGCTCACCCGACTTACAGAGCGATTTGTTATCGCTATTAATGGTTATTTAGCGCAGTCTGCTACTGAAGAGCGTGCTCTACTTAGTGTTTTATATAAACTTTTAATGTCGCTACTAGTGGGAATGAGCTTTGCGGTACTACTGGTAATTGTGTTTCTCGTGCGTGAAATGCGAGAAAGTGCCGCTGCTCGGCGTGAGCAGGAGCAACTGAGCCGCCAACTTGAAGTCACTGCCACACAGGCGCAAGCTGCGAATCACGCTAAGTCTGACTTTTTAGCGATGGTTAGCCATGAAATTCGCACGCCACTTAACGGCGTGATTGGTATGAGTGAGTTGTTGCGTGAACCCTCCAGTCTTGCACAAGTAGAAGACTATGCCCGTACGATTCATGACAGTGCTAATCAGCTACTGGCGATGATCAATGAGATTTTGGATTTTTCCAAGATCGAAGCGGGGCATCTAACACTTGAAACCTCGCCGACCGCCCTTAAACCATTAGTCGACAGCGTCATATCGCTTTTTGAGCCTCGTGCTAAGGCAAAAGGCCTAAAGTTAACCTTATATATTGACCCTTTAGTGCCAGCATGGGTGATGATCGATGCCAGCCGATTGCGTCAGATTTTGCTTAACCTTATCGCTAACGCCATTAAATTTACTGACTATGGTGAAGTCGATATACGTATTTATTCCACAGTAAAGTGGCTGTCATTTGAAGTTCGTGATACCGGCTGTGGTTTAAGTGAGGAGCAACAGGCATCGTTGTTTGAGCCATTTCAGCAAGCTGACGAGTCTGTTGCGCGCAGATTCGGTGGTACTGGACTAGGTTTGGCAATTTGTAAACGCTTAAGCGAGGCCATGCAAGGGCGATTAGGGGTTCGTAGCATTCCTGGGCAAGGCAGCACATTTTGGTTTGAGTTGCCCCTTGTAGAAGCCAGCCCCGTCACCACAACGTTGCCGCCTGAACCGATGCTGGATTTTGCAGGCACCTCCTTACTGCTTGTGGAAGATAATGCCGTCAATCGTAAAGTCGCCACTGGGTTGCTGTCGCGCCTTGGGTGCGATGTTGTCTGTGCTGAGAATGGCCAAGATGCCCTTGATATGGTGCAGACTCAGCAAGTGCACCTCATCTTTATGGATATCCAACTACCGGATATCGATGGCATTACTGTGACCAAAAAGCTTCGTTCTCAAGGCGGTTGGCTGGCGAATGTGCCGATTGTGGCCATGACGGCTGGCGGCGTAGAAGATGTTCGTCAGCGCTGTCTAGCAGCAGGAATGAACGATTACATTACCAAACCACTATCACTACTTTCCCTTAGCAATGTGCTGTCACTGCAGTTATTTACGGTTTCACGCCCATATGCCTTGTCATCGTTGCCTTTAGATCAAGTGCAGCATGAATTACAGCCACTGCTTAACCGTGCAACGCTAGAGTCTCTGGTTATGTCGTTGGGGGCTGAAAGTATCGATCAGCTGATCATGCTTTATCACCAGCAAGTGAGTGATTACTCTGCACAGTTAGCTGCTTACCTAAGGAATGCGGCATTGCTGTCAGAGGAGCAAGCCAAGCAAGTGGCGCGCTTAGCACACCAGCTGCGCGGCGAATCGCTCGGTGTTGGGGCAGAGCGTTTGGCTGCTGAGGCTAAACGGCTTGAAATAATCGCCAGTAATAGCGCATCTTCACCGCAAGATTTTACTGAGTCCATGAACCTACTGAGACAAACCGCTTCGCGAACGCATGCAGCGTTGGAGAAATGGCGCCGTGACGATAGCACCGAAGAATAGCGGTATTCAGACCGCTGCCAGTAACCAGCTAAATCCTTGCCAAGCTGCCGATGAACTGGCTCAACAGCTTGGTCATGAACACTTAGGGTTTGTGCTATTTTTTTGCAGTGCTGAGTATCCGTTAGCGGAACTAGCAACGGCCCTTGGCGGTGCGTTTGATAAGGTGCCGATGAGTGGCTGTACGACGGCAGGCGAGATTACACCGCAAGGCTATGATCGAGGCTCTGTGGTTGCGATAGGTTTTGATAAACGCGTGTTTGCGATTGAAACCGCGCTGGTAGACGATCTTGAACACTTTGATCTTAGCCATGCACAACCGCTCGTCGACACCTTGCTGGAGCGCTGTCGACAGCAGGCGGTTGCACCAGTGAACGAGCATAGCTTCGCACTCACCTTGTTAGATGGTTTGTCCAGCCGTGAAGAACAGGTATTAGCAACCTTAGACGCTGCTCTTGGCCGTATTCCCAGTTTTGGCGGCTCAGCCGGTGATGATAATCATCTTACCCACACTCATGTTTATGCAAATGGGCGTTTTCATACCCGCGCCGCCGTGGTGGTAATGCTTAACACGCGGCTCCCGTTTGAGGTATTTTCCACCCATCACCTTGAACCGCTTGCCCATAAATTGGTGGTAACAGAAGCTGACCGGGAGCAGCGCCGAGTGCTAGAACTCAACGGGTTGCCTGCTGCTGATGTTTATGCAGCGTTAGTCGGTTGTTCAGTTGATGCGCTATCGCCATCCATTTTTGCCCAGCACCCGTTGGCAGTTTATATCGGTGGTCAACATTATATTCGTTCAATACAACGCGTAAATGAAGATGCTAGCCTAACGTTTTACTGTGCGGTAGAAACAGGCATTGTGCTCACCGCGATGCGGCCTGCGCCGTTACTTTTAGATCTAGAGGTGATGCTACAGCGCGTGCAACAGCGCCTGGGTGCAACACCTTCGATTATAGGCTGTGATTGTTTCTTAAGGCGTATGGCGCTTGAGTCTTTGCAGCAGCTTGATCAGGCGTCAGCGCTGCTTCGCCAAGCACGAGTGGTGGGATTTAATACCTATGGCGAACATCATCATGGCATGCACGTAAATCAAACTTTCACGGGGGTGGCTTTTGGCGCTCTTCCAACTAGCGGCGGATAGCGATACTGCGGCAGATAATGCCACGCTGAGCGAGGAAAACCGCCGTTTGCGTAAGGTTTGCCAAGCGCTAATGGAGCGTGTGGAGTCCGGCGCAAGCCCTAATAGCGCTCCCTATGCAGCGTTTGAGCGCTCGGTGCTGCTAGCAGAGCAAGTACGCGAACGTACCGATGCACTTCACCGCACATTAGATGAACTTAGCCAAGTAAATGCTCGACTGCTGGCGGCGAATGCCGAAGCGGAGGCGGCCAACCTTTCTAAAACGAAATTTTTAGCGGCGGTTAGTCATGACCTGCTTCAGCCTTTAAACGCCGCCCGATTATTCGCCAGTGCCTTAGAAACGCATGCGCTCCCCGAGGCCTCCCAAGCTTTAGTGGGGCATATAGGACGTTCGTTAAAAGATGTCGAAGGCCTTTTAGGTACATTGGTGGATATTTCCCGCCTGGATGCGGGCGTGCTTCATGCGGATAAAGCACCGTTTGCGGTAAGAACACTGCTAGACGCCTTGGCCGAAGAGTATCGGCAAGTAGCCGCCGTGCGTGGGCTGACGCTTCACTATGTGCCGTCGAGTGTGGTGGTCGAATCTGACCTAGCGCTGCTGGCGCGTGTTGTGCGCAACTTTCTCAGTAATGCCGTGCGCTACACTGAACATGGTCACTTATTGCTTGGCTGTCGACGACGTGCCAACGGTCTTGAAGTTATGGTGGGCGATACTGGGCCGGGTATACCAGAGCCACAGCGCCAGGCAATTTTTCTAGAATTTCGCCGCGCCAACCAGTCCCAGAGCAGCCACAGCCGAGGGCTTGGGTTGGGGCTGGCGATCGTAGATCGCATCAGCACTATGTTAGAGCACCCTGTGTCGCTTACTTCACAGCTTGGGCGTGGCTCGCTTTTTTCTGTTCTGGTCCCTTTTTCTGTGTCAGAAACTAATGCAGCCCCAAGCGCGGGAGCATTGCCCGTTGCGTATGCTCAAAAAGCGTTGCCTGGAACTGATCGTTGGCAACACGATCCACTACAAGGCTGTGTCATATGGGTGATTGATGATGATCCCGCGATTATAGATGGGATGCAGGCGTTGCTTGGCAGTTGGGGGTGTCGGGTGAGGGCAGCCGCTACGGTGAGTGCGCTGGAAGCAGCGAGTGACGGTGAGCGCCCGGCTGTACTGTTGGTGGATTACCATCTTGGTGATCACCGCGAAAATGGGATCGATCTGGCTGCAAGACTGCGTCGACGCTACCCAGGGTTAGCCACCGTAGTCATCACTGCCAACCATGAGGCGTCCTTGAAGCGGGCCACCCGGGAAGCAGGTATGCACTGTTTGTTAAAACCGCTTAAGCCTCTTCGCTTAAAGATGCTACTGGGAACGCTCTTAGATAATCCCGCTTAACGGGAAGTCGGCGGCTAGGTGGAAGAGGTTCGTTTGGCAAGATAAGCGCCTAGTTCTTCTTCACCTGCGATGACAATGGCATGCACTCTACTTGTTGCACCTAGCTTGCGTAAAATAGCCGAGACATGCGTTTTAACCGTAGTTTCAGCGATGAGTAGTTCTCGTGCGATTTGTTTGTTGGACATCCCCTGTGCCATGCAACCCAATACATCTAACTGCTTGTCGGTTAAGCGTATTAGCCGTTCGCGAGACACCTCCGACGAAGGCGTCAACGCTGATGACTCCATACGCGGGGGCGGCTGGCGCATGATATCTGCAGGCAGATAAAGTTGCCCCTGAAGAATTTGGTTGAGCGCTGCTAACAGCTGCTCTCGGGGGGTTGATTTCGGAATATAGCCCACGGCACCTTGGGTAATGGCGTCTAACACCAACTGGCGCTCCTGATGTGCCGAGACAATGGCGACGGGAAGCCATGGGAATCTTTCTCGAAGTATTGTCAGCCCTTCTAGTCCATCGGCATCGGGCAGGCTTAAATCGAGCAACAGCAGATCAAGCTCATCGTGGGTGCCTATCGTGTGAATAGCCGCCGCCAAACTGTCCGACTCCAACAGTCGAGTATCTGTTAAACCAGCGCTAATTACCGCATGTAGTGCATCGCGAAACAGCGGATGGTCATCTGCCACTAGCAACGAGTACATTGCGTCTCCTACCAAGGGATGAGGGTGCGTCCTGCCATCGGGCTATATCGTAAATGGCGCGTGTAGCCAACACTGGGTAGGCACCTTATTTAATAATCATAATACTCAGGAGCTTTACCATGATCTACGCCAACCCGGGTGATGCTGGTTCCGTTGTTTCCTTTGAAAAACGCTTTGGCAACTATATCGGCGGTGAGTTTGTTCCCCCGGTCAACGGCCAGTACTTTGACAATATCAGTCCTGTTAACGGCCAAGTATTCTGCGAAATTCCCCGCTCCAGCGCTGAAGACATTGAGAAAGCGCTGGATGCAGCTCACAAAGCAGCGCCTGCCTGGGGTAAAACCTCCGTTCAAGAGCGCAGTAACATCCTACTTAAGATTGCCGACCGCCTCGAGCAAAACCTTGAAATGCTTGCTGTCGCAGAAACGTGGGATAACGGAAAAGCGGTTCGTGAAACCCTGAATGCTGATATTCCGCTTGCTGTTGACCACTTCCGTTACTTTGCTGGCTGCCTGCGTTCACAGGAAGGTACGGCTGCGGATATCGATGCCAACACCGTGGCTTACCACTTCCATGAGCCGCTGGGCGTTGTTGGTCAAATTATTCCCTGGAACTTCCCAATTCTAATGGCTGCTTGGAAACTTGGCCCAGCCCTTGCCGCGGGTAACTGCGTCATACTGAAGCCAGCTGAGCAAACACCAGCCTCGATATTGAAAGTTATGGAGGTTATTGGCGACTTACTGCCACCGGGCGTTTTGAACGTCGTTAATGGGTTTGGCGCAGAAGCAGGCCAAGCACTCGCCACTAGCAAGCGTATTGCCAAAATTGCCTTTACTGGTTCGACACCGGTTGGTTCGCACATTCTTAAATGTGCCGCAGAAAATATTATCCCCTCGACAGTGGAGCTGGGTGGTAAATCGCCCAATATCTATTTCGCTGACATCATGAACGCAGAGCCGACGTTTATTGATAAAACCGTCGAAGGCTTAGTGCTAGCATTCTTCAACCAAGGCGAAGTATGTACCTGTCCTTCTCGTGCGTTGATTCAAGAGAGCATGTACGACGAGTTCATGGCCAAGGTGGTTGAGCGGACTAAAACAATCAAGCGCGGTAACCCGCTGGATACCGACGTTCAAGTAGGTGCTCAGGCGTCACAAGAGCAGTTCGATAAAATCATGTCGTACATGGATATCGCGCGTGACGAAGGCGCTGAGTTCCTTGCTGGCGGTGATAAAGAGAGTCTGGATGACAGCATCAATGGCGGTTACTACATCCAGCCGACGCTGCTTAAAGGCAATAATAAGATGCGTGTCTTCCAGGAGGAGATTTTTGGTCCTGTGGTTGCTGTTACCACCTTCAAAGATGAAGAAGAAGCGCTCGCCATTGCCAACGATACAGAGTTCGGCCTGGGTGCAGGCGTATGGAGCCGTGACATCAACGTCGCCTTCCGTATGGGTCGTGGCATTCAAGCAGGTCGCGTATGGACTAACTGCTATCACCAGTACCCCGCCCATGCTGCGTTTGGCGGTTATAAGAAATCAGGTGTAGGACGCGAAACCCATAAAGTGGCGCTTGAGCACTATCAGCAAACTAAGAACTTGCTAGTGAGTTACGATATTAACCCGCTAGGTTTCTTCTAATACGCTATTCTGCAGTGATATCGCCCGGCCGCTGCCGGGCGTTTTGCTACTCCCCTGACGCTTACTGTAACGATAAGAGCAATCACAAGTTGCCACATCGAAAACCATCAGGAGTCGCATCATGGATAACACAATGCGGGCGGCAGTCGTACGTGAGTTCGGCCAGCCACTAACGATAGAAGAAGTAAGCGTGCCTCGTCCCAAGCGGGGTGAGGTGCTGATGAAGGTGGCGGCCTCTGGCGTTTGCCACACTGATTTACATGCAGCACACGGCGATTGGCCGGTTAAACCGTCACCCCCCTTTATTCCAGGCCATGAGGGGGTAGGCCATATCGTGGCTGTGGGTGACGGCGTCTCCCATGTGAAAGAGGGTGATCGTATCGGCGTGCCATGGCTGTACTCAGCCTGTGGTTATTGTGAACATTGTTTAGGCGGCTGGGAAACCCTGTGTGAATCTCAGCAAAATACCGGTTATTCGGTCAACGGTGGGTTTGCCGACTATACCTTGGCGGATGCAGGCTATGTGGGACGTCTGCCGGACGCCGTTGATTTCATCGAAATAGCTCCGGTTTTGTGTGCCGGAGTAACGGTTTATAAAGGCTTGAAAATGACCGACACTCGCCCCGGCCAGTGGGTGGTTATTTCAGGCGTCGGCGGCCTGGGGCACATGGCGGTGCAGTACGCGAAAGCGATGGGGCTGAACGTCGCGGCTGTTGATATTGACGACGGTAAATTAGCCCTAGCCGAACGGCTAGGTGCCACTGTGACGGTTAACGCGATGAAAACCGACCCGGCAGCGTATCTGAAGAAAACCATTGGGGGTGCCCATGGGGCGTTGGTCACAGCGGTATCGCCGAAGGCGTTTGATCAAGCGCAAAACATGCTGCGTCGTGGTGGTACATTGGTGCTAAATGGCTTGCCGCCGGGTGACTTCCCGCTGCCGATTTTCAGCACGGTGCTTAACGGTATTACCATTCGTGGCTCTATCGTGGGGACACGCAGTGATCTTCAAGAGGCACTGGATTTCGCCGCTGAAGGCAAAGTTAAAGCGACCGTGGCGACCGACACGTTGGACAATATCAACGACGTCTTCCAACGTATGATCGACGGCAAGATAGAAGGCCGTATTGTGTTGGATATGGCGAGTTGAGTGATCAAGAGGGGGGAGAAAATAGCTCCCCCTTTTATTCCCTGCCGTCTATTCAATACCCACTGAATCTTTCTTTTTCAACCAGCGTTGTGCCATACGCTCGGCGTGGGCAAGATTGCTCACGACCGCTAATTTACCCACTTCACGCTTAATGCCCGCGCGTTTAATTTTGAGTGCCAGGCGCGGCTGCAGCCCAACAAACATGACTCCCACCCCTTGTTCGCTCAACTCACGACGCAACGTATCTAACGCCACCATGGCCGTGGTATCCAGACTGGGAACTTCGCGCATATCCAGGACGATAATTCTCACACTGTTATCAATTACTCGTAGCGTGGCAATCGCCTTTTCTGCGGCGCCGAAAAATAGTGGGCCGTGAATTTTGTAAAGGGCGACTTCCGGCGGGAAGTGCGCGTCTTTATCGGGTGTGTCTAAGCGTTGAGTATGGGTCAACTGTGCCATGCGGCGAATAAACAACGCAGCGGCCAAGCCAATACCAACAGCCACCGCAATCACCATGTCAAAAAGTACCGTTAGCCCAAAGCAAATTACCAGCACCCACACATCGCTAGCGGGGGCACTTTTCAGCGTATGCACAAAATGTCGTGCTTCGCTCATATTCCAGGCGATTATAAATAGTAACGCCGCCAGCGCCGCCATAGGCACATGTCCCAGTACGCCTGCCAGCGCCACCACTGCGAGTAGCACCACCAGCGAATGCACTACTGCGGCGATAGGTGAGAAGGCGCCGCTTTTGATGTTGGTTGCCGTGCGGGCAAGTGCTGCTGTGGCGGTAATACCGCCAAAGAAGGGCACGATTAAGTTGCCCAGCCCCTGACCAATCAGTTCCGCATTAGGGTCATGTCGAGTACGGGTTAGGCCATCTGCCACGACGGCACAGAGCAGTGATTCAATTGCTGCTAGTAAAGCAATGGCCAGCGCTGGGCCAAGTAGCGCTTGGATTAGCGCGAAGTTAATCTCAAGTGGTATGCCGTCAGCACCAGGAAAGTGCCAGGGAGCAGCAACGCTAGGTGCAAAAGGGGGAATGCCGCTACCGCTTTCACCTTGGAACTCCCAGCTAAACCGTGAGGCGATCGTATCAACTTCAACACCACTCATTACTAGTAGTGCGGCAGCTAGGGTACCTATCGCCAAGCCAACTAGTGGCGCAGGTATCGGGGTATTCAATCTGGGCCAGATTAACAGCGTTGCCAAGGTAACAACCCCCACGCTGATTTCTGCGAGGGAAAGAGTCGGTAGCGCTTGGCCAATCAGTGCCAGGTTATGCAGGGAGCTATCCCCTAGCTCTACTCCGGTCAAGCCAAGAAAGTCAGGTAGTTGTAGGAGCGCAATGACTACCCCGATGCCCGCCGTAAAACCGAGGATAACCGGGTAAGGCACGTACTGAATCAGACTGCCTAACCGAGAAAGCCCAAGTGCGACTAAGATAGCGCCCGCCATCAGTGTGGCGATCAGCAGTCCGCCCAGACCGTGGTTGGCGACAATAGGAAATAGAATCACCACAAAGGCGGCGGTGGGGCCGGAAATGTTAAAACGCGAGCCACCCGTCAAAGCGATCACTGCGCCCGCGACAATCGCAGTGTAAAGGCCGTGTTGGGGCGGCACGCCAGTGGCAATCGCCAATGCCATCGAAAGTGGGACGGCGACCACACCAATCGTTAGCCCCGCCATGACATCACGCTTCAATTTGGCAAGCGTGTACCCCTCGCGCCAAGCGCTAAGTAGAGCACTACCTGGCACTGGAAAGGTGTACCCCGAAGGTCGATGAGCACGGGCCATCAGGCAAGTCTCCTAAGAAAGTGGAAAAACAAGCAAGTGGGAAAACAAGCAAGTGGGAAAACAAAGTTTTACGTTACGCCTGCCCAGTGATTCTCACAATATGGCGTTAGTTGTGAGAAGCGTCACAATGGCGTTTTTCGGGCATAAAAAATCCCAGCAGGTAGGCTGGGATTTCTCTTTTACTTAAAGTTTGCTGCCATTACATTTGGGAATCTTCCGGCGGTTCGCCGATGGTGCCTGGCATTGCTTGCACATGGCCCATCTGTTGGCCTGCCAGAGTAAGGAAGTGTAGATGGCGTTCGTACTCAGCCACGAGATCACCAATCACTTGACCACGGGTATAGCCGTTCAGGTCTTTATCTTGACCGCCTTCAGCTAAGTACACGTCCAAGCGGACATAGAAGTCATCATCCGCAGGTATAAAGCTGGGTGTACGCATACGGTGCGGACATACTTGATAGACAAAGCTAGTGGCATCGCCCAGGTCAACCTGCAGCGTCAGATTGGGAAGCGATTCGCCATCAAGATGCTCTTCGGTAACGTTGGCGGTTTGACCACGGCTTTCAAGTTCTTGGGCAAATTGCGTCATCGCTGGGCGAATAGAGTGCTGAATGGTTGCCGCGGCACCCGCACGGTTAGAGGTATCCAGCGCACGATCCAAACGCTCGCGCCAGTCACCGCCGGGCGCGCCACCGGCAATCATGCGGCGTGCGTCCGCCTTGCTGCCTTCAAGCTTCAGAGCTTTATACATCCCCACCATGACTGCGAAAATCACCAATGAGAAAGGCAGGGCGGTAATTACCACGGCACTTTGCAGAGCGTTTAAGCCGCCAGCCATTAACAGGGCGATGGTGATCAAGCCAATCACCGCCGACCAGAAAATACGCAGACGGATCGGAGCATCGTGGTTAACGTCACTCAAAATAGAAGTGAAGTTGGCCAGTACCAGCGCACCGGAGTCCGCAGAGGTAATAAAGAATACAATCCCTAGTACCGTTACTACGGCTGCAGTAAGGCCTGCGTAGGGGTAATACTCAAGCAGTGTATAAAGCGTGGTTTGCGGAGTGTTGAGTGCCTGCTCACCTAGCTCGGCCACACCTTGGTTGGCCACCAGCTCAATGCCGCTGTTACCGAATACTGACATCCATACCATCATAAAGGCCAGCGGAATAAATAACGCTCCAGCGACAAATTCGCGGATGGTACGGCCGCGTGAAATACGTGCCAAGAAAAGGCCGACAAACGGTGTCCAGGCAATCCACCAGCCCCAAAAAAAGATTGTCCACCACATTTTCCACTCTTGGGCGCCTTCATCGGCAAACGCGTAGGTATCAAAGCTGGCACCTACAAACCCTGAAAGGTAGTCACCGGCGTTATTGACCATTTTATCTAGCAGGACCAGGGTATCGCCTGAAAAGAGCACAAATAGCATCAGTGCTAGCGCGAGCAGCATATTGAACTCAGAAAGACGGCGAATGCCTTTCTCAACGCCAGTCACCACAGAAATGGTGGCCAACACCACGACCAGGACGATCAAAATCACCTGCACGGTGAGGGTTTCAGGCACACCGAACATGTAGGTGAGGCCATAATTGAGCTGCATCACCCCAATGCCCAGGCTAGTGGCGATACCGAATACAGTGGAGACAACAGCGGTAATGTCTACGGCGTTACCGATTGGTCCGTGGATACGCTTGCCTAAAATTGGATAAAGAGCGCTACGGATCGCCAGTGGCAAGCGATGGCGGTAACTAAAGTAGGCCAGCGCCATACCCATCAACACGTACAGCCCCCAGCCGGAAAGCCCCCAGTGCAGATAGGTTTGAACGACGGCCTGACGCATGGCTTCTTGGCTTTCAGGCGCTAAATCAGGTGGTGCCAGATAGTGGGCGACCGGTTCAGCAACGCTGAAAAACAGCAGATCAATACCGATACCTGCAGCAAACAGCATGGCTGACCACGATAGCAGCGAAAACTCAGGCCGCGAGTGATCTGGGCCAAGGCGAATGCTGCCAAAGCGCGACATACCAATAATCACCACAAATACCAGATAAGCCACAATCGCCAGCATGTAGTACCAGCCGAATGTTTTACTTACCCAGGCAAGCCCAGCATCGAAGAAAGCGCCGGCCTGTTCGGTAAACAGCATGGTAAGAACCAAGAAAAGAAGAATGCCCGCCACACTCCCGTGGAAAACCACGGGATTGAGGCGGTCGCGTGAGGGGAGGTTGGGGTTGTCTTTCGCCATGGAGGCGGACTCCTGTTGTTAAGACAAGAATTAAAAACAGCGTTATTTTTGAATGAACGTTCAAATAAAATACGCGGTTTAAATGCTCACTTCAAGTCGTCGGGGCGCTTTCAGACTCGCGAATGGAGCGCTTTTCAGGAGTATAGAAACAAAAATGCCCGGCTAAGCCGGGCGTTGGAGCAGGGTTTGACGTTTAATAAACGCTTACTCTGCCGCACTTTCCTCTACAGGTTCGCTGTGGTGTCCACGACGCTCATGATCGCGCTTGCCATGAGCGCCTTCACCCTGGCGACGCTCGTCATGCTTTTCGGCATGCATCTCGTGCATGGCATCGCGCAGCGCTTGTTGCTCTTCTTCGGTTAGGATCTCGGCCACCTTGGCCTGGTGCTCTTCACGCAGCGACAGCATGGCATCACGATGTTCAGCGTGTGCTTCGTTTAAGGCAGTTTGTTGCTCTTCACTTAAACCGGCGCGCTGATAAACATCTTGGCGGTGCTCTTCCATGCGTTCCTGCATCGCTTCGCGGTCAATACCCGCACTGTTGTGATGACCAGCATTGGCGCTGAAGGCTAAAGGCATCAGGGCAACGGCAAGTAGTGCAGGCGCAAATAATTGGCGTAATGTCATGTTCATAGCAAACCTCAACACATTTTAAAAAGTGGCAATTTATCGATGTCAGTATCTAATGGCTTGGTGTAAAACGTTTGCACAAAGTGTGCAACAACCGTGACCTTATCTTAGCTTATAAGGTCACAATCGCTTGGGCGGGGGCTCGCTGTATTTAAGAACTGGACTTAAGAGCTGGATTTAAGACCTGTGATTAAAAACTGTATTGAGGGGGCGTATTGAGGAATTTTACATGCTGGATTTACGTATTATGCGTCGATACCTGGGCGTAAGCGCGTTGACTCTCTTAATGAGTGGCTGCGGTGCAACGCATCAAGCCAGTCAGGGTCTACCTGCCATTGAACAAGGGATGCTGAACACTCCACAGACCTTTACTCGACTACCCTCCCAACGTTATACACCTGATGGTTGGGCGCAAACATTGAGCGCCCAGGTACTATTGCCGAACACATCAGACGCAGAGCGCCGACCAGCTGCACTCATTGTGCATGGCGGTGGCTGGCGCAACCGTGGACCTGACGATATGGAGGCGATTGCTGAGCAGTTAGCAGAGCAGGGTTATGTGACAGTGAATATTGAGCACCGCTTTGCTCCCGAGTACCGATTCCCTGAACAGCTACATGATTTGCAACAGGCGATGAGCTGGATTCACAGTAACGCTGAGCGTTGGCAAGTGGATACTGACCGCATCGTGGGTGTTGGCTTTTCTTCTGGCGCACATTTGATAAGCCTGCTTGCCTTGGCTGGCAATGAAGGCCCGCTTGGCGATCCTTATGGTGGCGAGCATACAAAGCTAGCAGCGGTGTTGGTCGGCGGTCTACCCAGTGACCTGCTGAAGTTTGATGATGGCCGATTGGTGGTCGACTTTATTGGTGGCACCCGCGCCGAAAAACCAGAGGCCTATGCGCTGGCTTCACCTGCGCGACAAATCACCCCTCAGGCACCACCGTTTTTTCTGTTTCATGGCAGTTGGGATCAGCTAGTGCCCATTGATCACGCAACCGACTTCTATCAAGCACTCCAGGCCCAGGGCACTGAAAGCGAGCTCTACTTACAGCGTGGCTATGGGCATTTTGCCAGCTTTCTACTCCGTGGTAGCGCTATTGACGCGGGAATCGCCTTTTTGAATCGTCAAGTTCAGCCACCGACAGTAGAGGGCAAATAGACGGGTTTATCCTTCTGGCTGATATTTGTAACCAACCCCGTAAACGGAGCGAATAATCTCTAGTTCGGGGAGTGCTTCATGGATTTTTTTGCGTAGCTTCTTAATGTGGCTATCCACGGTACGCTCCGAGACAATGCGGTTATCTCGGTACATGTGATCCATTAACTGCTCGCGACTAAAGATACGTCCTGGGGACTGCATCATGACGCGCAGCAGTTGGAATTCTACGGCGGTGAGGCCAAGGTCGTTCCCATTGGCAAGCGCCTGCCAGCCCTCTTCATCGAGTGTCACCGGTGCTTGTGGGGTGGCACCGGAAGCGTCATCGACTTGCGCTGCGGCTTGGCTACGGCGTAATACAGCTTTTACGCGGGCAACCACTTCGCGGGGGCTAAAGGGTTTGCAAACATAGTCGTCTGCCCCTAGCTCCAAGCCCAGTAAACGATCAACTTCCTCGACTTTCGCGGTCACCATAATAATAGGCAAGTTAGGCCAGTGTTGACGGATTTCTCGACACAGCGTTAGTCCATCCTTACCAGGAAGCATCACATCCAGCAGTACTAATGCAGGGACGTGCTGGGTTAGCCAGGGCATAACGTCGTTGCCGTTGGCAATGATCGACGGAGAAAAATTATTGTTTTCCAGGTAGTCCGCCATTAAGCGGGCAATTTTAGGCTCGTCCTCAACAATGAGCAGTGAGGCGTCTTGGGGTGAACTATTCTCAGACATAGTCAGCTCGCTTAGATTAGGAGGCAATAAATAACGGAAAGCGCAGCGTCCATTTCAGGCCGCCTAGCGCAGAAACACCAGGTGAGAGTGTTCCGCCATGGGCATTCACTAACGCGCTAGCAATAGAGAGCCCAAGCCCGCTGCCGCCACTTGCGCGGTTACGTGAGCCTTCTACGCGGTATAAGCGTTCAGTTAAGCGTGAAAGCTCGCTTTCGGGCACGCCTGGGGAGCTGTCTTCCCAAATAATCACAGCATGATTAGCCTCGCAGGTTAATGAAACCCGTAGCTCTCCTGGTGCTTGGGTATAGGCGCAGCTGTTATCCAGCAGGTTATTCCAAAGTTGACGTAGGCGCTGTGCATCCCCTTGTATCATGATATCGGGGATAAACTGGCTTGATAGTGTCAGACCGCTCTCCTCTAGCCAACGGTCGGCATCGGATAAACGACCTTTTAAGCTTTCGCTGAGATTCATCGGCGCTAGCTGAATATCTAATGCGCCTGCATCACTTTGAGAAAGCAGCCTCAAGTCAGTGACTAACCGTTCCAGTTGAGCTACTTCTTGAGCCAGTGAGCTAAGATTTTCCTGGTTTAGTGGGCGAATCCCATCTTGCATCGCTTCGATTTCGCCACGCAGCACTGCCAATGGGGTACGTAGCTCATGCGCTGTGTCTGATACCCATCGTGCTCTGGCATCACGGCTAGCTTCTAAAGTGGCCGCCAATACGTTGAAGTCACGTGCCAAACTGGAAAGCTCATCCCGGCCGCGTTCTGGTAACCGAGTGTGATAATCACCTTCGGTTAAGCGCAGCGTTGCGCCCGCCAATGCTCGGGTGCGTCGGCCTAGCCACCAGGAAAGCCCTCCTGCCAGTAACAGCGATGCTAACCCAAGAGAAACAACAATAAGCACTAAATTGCGCTGCTGGCGCTCTAGAAAGCGGCTTTCCATGCGCTCCATCATATCTTGTGGAGGGCGAAATCCTAGTTCTCCAATCGCCTCATTGTTTCCGCTTGAGGTCACGTCGCTATAAAGGGTAAGCCATCGCCAACCGTTTGAGCCGCGTGCAGTTTCAACAGGCGGGACGACGAAGTCGCCATCGTTATTGCGTAAAGCGAAGTCCTGAGTCTCGCCGAGAGGGGAAGGGCGGTCACGGTGTTCCTGGCCAAGCTCAAAGCGCACAATATAGGGCCAGCGTTCTGGCGATTGCTCCAACCACTCCCAACTGCCCTGGGTTTCCCAGCGAGTAATTAGCCCATCCGCCAGCAGCATAGCGCGCCGCTCTTGGGCTTGGTTTAGATAGTCTAAAAAGCCGCGATCAATGCTGTAAGTCACTGCTAAAAAGACGCTCGCTGCAATGGCGACGTTGACGCTTAAAATAGCTACAAAAAGCTTTAGGCCCAGTTGAGAGGGGCGCCACTGCCGTAGCGAAGCGAGCAATTTCATTAGCTGACTCCCTCATGGCTTGGTTGGGGTGGCTTGCTGAGTCGTTCACGCAGGTTTTCTAACCCTAGGTAGAGACAGGGCACTACCAGTAACAAGATAACCGTGGCGAATAGCATGCCAAACCCTAGCGAAATGGCCATGGGAATCATAAAGCGCGCTTGGCGAGAGGTTTCTAGAATCATTGGTGCCAAGCCTAAAAACGTGGTGAGTGTGGTCATCATAATTGGCCGTAGGCGGCGGGTCGCTGCAGCGACGATCGCTTCGCGGGCATCCATGCCCTCACGACGCTTACGGTTAGCATAGTCAATCAGTACCAGAGCATCGTTAATGACCACGCCGGAGAGTGCCAGCATACCGAGTAGGCTGATAATCGATAGTCCGAACCCCATTAGCATATGGCCTGCTACGGCCCCGACAATACCAAACGGAATAGCCGCCAATACCAGAAGTGGCTGAAAGTAACTACGGAAAGGAATCGCCAACAACGCATACAGCGCGGCCAGCATTAGCCACATGGCGTTGCGAAGCGTGGCTAAATTGTCGGCGGTATCTTGCTGCCGACCGCCCATGCTCACTTCAAGCCCTGCCCAGGTATTGCTAAGAGTGGGGAAAACATCTTCCTGCAGCGTGGCGAGCACTTGATTGATCGCTTGGTCTCCTTCTGAGTCAGCGGTAACCGTAATGATTCGCCGACCATCAATGCGTTGAAGACTGCTAGAAGCTTGGCTTAACGTAATATCTGCCACGCGTGCTAACGGGACGCTAAGGCCGTCAGGTGTCTGAATTGGTAACCGATAAAGCTCATTGAGGCTGTCACGATCTTGCTCTGGCAGGCGGACCTCAACGCTGACTTCTCGACGGCCAATAAACTGCTCTATGGCAGTGGCGCCTTGTAGCGGGCCGCGTAGCGCCTGGGCTAGGTCGTTCCCTGTTAGCCCTAACGCGCGCCCTTCGGCAGATAGGCGCATTTCAAGCTGCGGTTTGCCGTCTCCCAGTCCGCTATCGATATCGGTTAATCCATATTCGGCCAGTTGTTCAGCCAGCTGCGCAGCGGCCGCTTCTAACACTTGGGTGTTTGGGTGCGATAAACGTAAGCTCAGTGCTGCACCGCTACCAGGGCCCCCGAAGTCTGACTCAAAGCGCACTGATTGCGCGCCGACCAAGTCGCCCGTTAAATCACGCCACTCCTGGGCAATTCGAGAAGGAGGCCAGGCATCTAAACTTTCTCTGGCGATATCAAGACGCACTTGCAAGCTTTCACCATCCAGACGGCTACGGGTACTGCTAAAGCTAAGGGTTGCTTCGCGTTGGCTAAGTTGCTCGGCGGCATTCAACAATTGCTGGCTCAGTTCGCGACTAACGCTAATGTTGCTGCCAATGGGCAGGGTAACGCTGGCTTGAACTTGGTCCGATTCCACCCTGGGCATAAGTGAAAAGCCAAGCCTACCGCTCATAGCCCAGGCAAGCGTGACACATAACAAGGCGACGGCTAGTGATACCGTCAGCAAGCGTTGAGTAAGCGCGCGCTGTAAAAACGGTTCAAACTGCTGGTAAGTAAAGTGATGCAAGCCCTTTTGCATACGTAGACGAACAGCTTCTATAGGGCGTTGCCATACGGGTGTTTTGCGGGGTTTGCTGGCGTGGGCGAGGTGGGCGGGCAGTATAAACAAAGCTTCTACCAGGGAAATAATAAATACCGTGGTAACGACCACGGGAACGGTAGCAAAAATAAGCCCTAAAAAGCCGGGTAAAAACAGTAGCGGCAGAAATGCAACAATATTAGACAGAATAGCAAAGGTAAGCGGTGTGGCGATTTCTTGAGCACCTTTCACCGCGGCATCGCGTAGTGAATAGCCCTGTTCCCGATAGCTGTAAATATTTTCACCGACCATAATGGCATCGTCCACGACGATGCCAAGGGCGATAATAAAGGCGAACATCGACATCATATTGAGCGAGACGCCAATCCAAGGCAGAAATAGCATTGCGCCCAAGAAAGCGGTAGGTATACCCAGCGTTACCCAAAAGGCCAGTCGTGCCTCAAGAAACAGTGCCATAAGAATTAGCACCAGTGCCAAGCCCATCCAGGCGTTTTTTAGTAGCAGGTTTAGGCGGTCTTCATAGATTTCTGAGCTGTCTCTGGAAACATCCAGGCGTACCCCGGTGGGCAGGTTAGCGCGCAGTCGCTCCAGCTCTCCATAGACGGCTTGGGAAATACTGGTCGGCGTTTGATCACCAATTTGATAGATATCTACCGATAAGCCCTGCTCGCCGTTGTAGAACTCCTCGCGATCGGTTTCAGCAAACCCTTCTCTTACGCGAGCAATATCGCCCAGTACAACGGGGGAGCCTTGGGCGGTGGTGAGAATGGGGAGCACGGAAAACTCGTCCGCATTGTTGCGGCGTCCTTGATAGCGAATCAACCACTCGCCTTCGGCGGTAGTGAGCTGGCCACTGGCGAGGTCGAGCGCTTCTTCAGCAATTCTGCTGGCAAGCTGTTGATGGTCTAACCCAAAGCGCTCAATGGCCTCTTCATCCAAAAGCACCTGGATTTCACGTTCCCGGTTGCCGGAGAGTTCTGCTCGGGAAATACCGCTAGTAGCCTGTAGTTCTGCGCGTACATCCTCAGCGGCGTCATGGAGTGTGGCTAAGCTAACTGAGCCATACACTTGTAGGCTCACCACGCTGCGAGAGCGGCCAGCTAGGGTAAAGCGCGGTGGATCCGCTGCGTTAGGCAAGGTCGTGATAGCATTCACGGCTTGCTGGATATCCTGATAGGCCCGCATCACATCAACACCGTCGATCAGCGTGGCGCTGACCACGCCGCTACCTTCACCAGCGCTGGCGGTTAATTCATCGATGCCTTCCACGTCAGCGATGGCAGCTTCAACCGGTAGCAGCAAACTTTGCTCAACATCTTCCGGCGTGGCGCCAGGATAGCTGATGCTAACTTGGATGATTTCCGTTTCAAATTCTGGGAAGACCTCTTTCTTGATGGCCAGGGATGCCATTAAACCGCCGACGATAAACAGCACCATCATCAGGTTAGGGGCAACGCCATGGTCGACCATCCAGGCGAGCGGGCCACGGCGAATCATGGGCTTTCCTCGTCACTGGCTGGGGTGTCTCCCCGCTGGCGAATACGGACTTGTTGGCCTTCGCGAGGTTGAGCCAAGCCAGCAATAACCACGCGTTGTCCGGGTACTAAACCGCTGCGTACTAGCGCCGTTTCCTGCCCGCGATAGGCCAGGGTGACTTGGGTGTTGCGTAAGCGATCTTCATCATCTACCCACCATACCTGCTCGCCGGGACGCAATGCTGCAGAGGGCAGGGCGATGAGCGGCTCCTGAGTTGTGCTATGAAAGGCAACACGCAGCACATCGCCTAGGCGCAGCGCAGGGCCATCTTGCTCTAGCGACAGCGGGTCATTCACGGCGATCAACAGCTGTGCCTGTAAGCCGTTCTCTTCAAGGTTTGGCAGAATAGAAACTAACTTGCCTTCTCGGCTTGCACCTTCTGGCCAGCCTTGGCTGGTAAGCGTGACGCGGCTGCCCGGCGTTAGCCAACTCAAAATATCCCCCGGCAACGAAGCGCGAACCCAAAACTGCTCAACACCAACTAGGCTGAGTACTTCAGTACCCTGGCTTAATAGGGTCCCTGCGCCAACCAAGCGGTCTTGTACCATCGCTCGCCAAGGGGCAGCTAGCGTGGCACGCTCAAGATTAAGCGCTGCTTGGTCTCGCACCACGCGTGCTTGCGTTAGTTGAGCTTGAGCTTGGCGTAGCTGGGGTTCACGTAGCACCAGTGCACGGCGCTCAGCACTGAGTTGTCGGCCAAAAGATTCATACTCACTTCGGGCGCGCTGTTGCTCCGCTTGTTCTAGCGCTAACTGCGCCTGAGCGTTGGCCAACTGCGCTTCAGCATCTTCGAGAATTAGGCGTAAATCAGCTTGATCGATATAAGCAACAGGCGCTCCTTTTTCGACGACCTGACCTGGGAGGACCCCCTCTCCAAAGCGCTCTAGCTGACCAGCAACCCGGCTGGCAAGCATAGTGGATTTCTCAGCTTCTACTCGGCCAAAGCCGTTAAGCATAGGCGCTTGAAGGTGCTCTTCAGCTGTCATGATATCCACTAAGGGGGGGGCGGCGGGCGGTGGCGGCCGTCGCTCAACGCGGGGTGGTTGGCTGATAATCCACCAAGCCAAGGCTAAACCGCCAACGAAGACCAGTAGCGCTGCCAAGGCACCGAAACCGATACGGCCTTGTTGAGAGGGTGCGTAAGAGGGGGAGGAGGTCATTACCGCGCGGCATCCGTTGGCTAAGGGCGAAAATTCCAGAGAAAATGGCGTATGATGCTAGCATCACCGATACGCAAGCAATGATTAGGTAAGCAATGTGCAAATAGCGTGCAACCCATTAAGCATCGCTGCAGCGTGCTGTCTAACCGCTGACGGGTCTAACAATACCTGTCATTATTATTTTGCAAAGCACTAAATTCACTGGTTAATGTGACGTCATGAAAAACACCGCCACTCGCGATAAGTTAATTGAAACCGGTGCCGAGCTGATTGCCCAGCAGGGCTACAATGCGACGGGCATTAATGCCGTCTTAAAAACCTGTGGTGTGCCTAAAGGATCGTTTTACCACTACTTTTCCAGTAAAGAAGATTTTGGGCTGGCGGTGATAGAGCGCTTTGCCAGCGAATACGATGAAAGCCTGGCAACACTGCTTGAAGATGTCTCCTTGCCACCGTTAGAGCGCCTACGGCGTTACTTCGCCACAGGGCGTGAGCATATGTTGGACTGCGACCACACCACGGGCTGTTTGATTGGTAACTTGGGCCAGGAGCTTTCGGGTCAAAGCGATACTTTCCGTGATGCCCTTAATCTAGTGTTCCAGCGCTGGGAGCAACGTTTTGTTATCTGTCTGGAAGAGGCGCAAAATCAGAAGGATATCGATAAGGCGATTGTTCCAGAAGCCCTTGCTAGTTTTATATTGTCGGGGTGGGAAGGCGCTATATTGCGCGCTAAAACGCTTAAGTCAGTAGCGCCCATGGAGCACTTTGAGTCGATTTTATTTGCCCATGTGCTGACACCATCGGCGTCCTGTGAAGCAAGCCGCTAGTGACGAGCGCGAAAATGGTGCTCCCCACTAGCCACATCATTGCACACGGCTGCCAGCAGCGATTCATCTAGCGACGGGTCGTCCAGTGATAGCAGGCCGCACTGAGCCAACGCAGACCGCAAACTTATCTGTTCATCTAAGCGCTGGTAGACCACTCGCACACAACAGGGCATACGCTCACTGTTATCAGCAACCCCCATTTTCAATCCGGTTAAGCGTGTGACTTGGCTTTGGAAGCTGGGAAACAGAATAGTTTGGGTAATTTCATGGCCATTGAGTGTCTCGTGGTCCACTAAAAAGAGCCGGTCTGCAAGTTTAACGGCGGTTCCTACGTAACGGTTATGACAGGGCCGCCTTCCCAGAGCGACTTGCATACGTTCGGTGCGCTGGTAAACCACACCTCCTTCTCTGGCTTCTAGGCACACCAATGTGCGCATCAAATGACCAGGGCGCGACATTGAGTGGTAAAGCTCGAAGTAGCGACCTAGATAACGCTCCATACCTTCGCTACCCCGCTGAATCAACGCATTAGGCCAGGGCAGTGTGTTCGGTGAAGTATCCGCATTGAGTTGTCCGGTTTGCACCAGCGCACGGAAATCGTGGTGGGGCAGAGCGATATCTTCTGGCGTTACGCCAAAAAAGTGACAAATACGCTGCAGCGCGGCATGGCTTGGATAATAGCGTCCGCTGAGGTAGCGGTTGAATTGAGCACGGTTAATGGTTAAGCGGCGGCAAACGTCCGCAATAGACGGATAGTAGCTGCACAGCAAGCGTAAGTTAGCCACAAAATCATCATGCATAGGGGCGGTTTCAACGTTCTCAGTAGGCGTCGGTGCGGCTAATGTGACGCTTTGGGCCAGTCAGTGCAATGCTTCCCAAGACGAAGCGGGTGAAAAACTGGATAATGGGCAGCAATCCGCCTACCGGCTTATGCTGTTAATAGCCGAGGCACACTCATTGCTCCGGATGCCCGTTCATGGAAATTAAAGTCAATTATCTCGATAACCTCCGCTTAGAGGCCAAGTTCGACGACTTCACCGTTATCTCCGATCAGCCGATTCGCTATAAAGGCGATGGCTCGGCTCCCGGTCCGTTCGACTACTTCTTGGCATCGTCGGCGATGTGTGCTGCCTACTTTGTTAAGGTCTACTGCAATGCCCGGGATATTCCTACCGAGAATATTCGCCTGTCTCAGAACAATATCGTCGACCCTGAAGATCGTTATAAGCAGATTTTTAAAATCCAGGTCGAACTGCCAGAGGATATTTCTGAAAAAGATCGCCAGGGCATTCTACGCTCCATCGACCGCTGCACGGTAAAGAAAGTCGTTCAAACTGGCCCTGAGTTTCAGATCGAGACGGTAGAAAACATCGACGAGGACGCCCAGGCGCTGCTGATGGGCGCGCCGGAGGGCAGCGCTACTTATATTCCAGGTAAAGACCTGCCATTAGAACAAACTATCGCTAATATGAGCGCGATGCTGGCTGACCTGGGCATGAAAATCGAGATCGCCTCTTGGCGAAATATCGTGCCCCACGTCTGGTCACTGCATATTCGCGATGCGGCCTCACCGATGTGTTTCACTAATGGCAAAGGGGCTACCAAAGAGAGCGCCCTGTGTTCGGCGCTGGGCGAGTTTATTGAGCGCTTAAGCTGCAACTTCTTCTATAACGACCAGTATTTCGGTGAAGAGATTGCCAACAGCGATTTTGTTCACTACCCCAATGAGAAGTGGTTTCAGCCGGGGCCGAACGATGAGCTTCCCGCTGACATTCTCGATGACCACTGTCGCGATATTTATAACCCTGAAGGCGAGCTATGTGGCTCACATCTGATCGATACCAACTCTGGTCGTGAAGATAGGGGGATTGTATCGCTCCCGTTTGTGCGTCAATCCGATAATGAGACGGTTTACTTCCCTTCCAACTTAATTGAAAACCTGTTCCTAAGTAACGGCATGAGTGCGGGTAACACCCTGGTGGAAGCCCAGGTGCAGTGCTTGTCGGAAATCTTCGAACGGGCGGTGAAGCGCGAAATCCTCGAACAGGAGTTAGCTCTGCCGGATGTACCGCAGGACGTGCTAGCCAAGTATCCAAGTATCGTAGAAGGCATTAACGCCCTGGAAGCCCAAGGGTTCCCGGTGTTGGTCAAAGATGCCTCTATGGGCGGGCAGTTCCCGGTGATGTGCGTCACCTTAATGAACCCGCGTACCGGCGGCGTATTTGCTTCATTTGGCGCGCACCCGAGCTTTGAAGTGGCGCTGGAGCGCAGCCTAACTGAGCTTCTGCAGGGGCGCAGTTTCGAAGGATTAAACGATCTGCCACTGCCGACGTTTAACTCGCAAACCGTTTCTGAACCCAACAATTTTGTTGAGCACTTTATCGACTCGGTGGGCGTCGTTTCCTGGCGCTTCTTTAGTGCCAAGCCCGATTTTGAATTCAGTGAATGGGATTTCTCTGGCAGCAATGAGGAAGAGGCCGCGACGCTGTTTGGCATTTTTGAGGAGCTGGGCGCGGAAGTGTATATGGCGGTCCACGAAGACCTGGGCGCACCCGTCTGTCGTATTCTGGTGCCGGGTTACTCAGAGGTGTACCCCATTGAAGATTTAATCTGGGATAACACCAATAAGGCGTTGGATTACCGCGAGGATATCCTCAACCTGCACCGCTTGGATGACGCTCAGCTTACCGATCTGGTCGAGCGGCTGGAAGAGAGTCAGATGGATGACCATGCCGATATCATCACGCTGATTGGTATCGAGTTCGATGAGAACACTGTGTGGGGGCAACTAACGATCCTAGAGTTGAAGCTGCTGGTTTATCTTGCGCTGCAACGCCATGAAGAGGCGCTGGACTGTGTGCAGATGTTCCTGCAGTACAACGATAATACCGTCGAGCGCGGTCTGTTCTATCAGGCGGTAAACGCGGTGTTAGAGATTACGCTTGATGATGAGCTGGAACTCAACGATTACCTACCCAATTTCCAGCGCATGTTTGGTGAAGCGACCATGGCAGCGGTCGTGGGGTCGGTGAGTGGCGAAGTACGCTTCCATGGCTTAACGCCGACTAACATGCAGTTAGAAGGTCTGGAGCGCCACCAGCGCTTGATCGAAAGCTATAAGAAGCTTCATGCGGCGCGAGCGGCGAAAGCGATTAAATAAAAAGCACCCTCTTGGCTTTTCAAATGCAGACGTGACCGAACGGTGCGCAGCCTTAAACGGCGCGCACCGTTTTTATGTGATGCACTTTGGTGCAGGGCTTGGCGCAGTCGGTGCATACAACTGCACCTCTGCGCCAAATTTAATTCTTCCCCATGCTTGGTAAAACGTTCTCCGCGGCGCGGTTTTAATAAGCGCGACATAAAACGACGCGAATTCCAACATAACGCTAATACAAGAACGCGGAGAAAATCACATGCTTGATATGCTCAATGAGCTCCTCTGGGGAAAGGTACTGCTAGTGCTGCTAGTAGGCGTTGGCATCGGTTTTACCGTTGCTTCCCGCTTTGTGCAGTTTCGCTATTTCGGCCAAATGTTTCGCATATTGGGGTCGGGTCAGGCCTTTAAGCGTAATAAACATGGCCACTTAAGTTCGTTTCAGGCACTTGTTCTATCAGTGGCGGGGCGCGTGGGTGGCGGTAATATTGCTGGCGTAGCGGTCGCGATTACGCTAGGTGGTCCAGGGGCTATTTTCTGGATGTGGCTAGTGGGCCTGATGGGGATGGCGACTAGTTTTTTAGAATGTACCCTTGCGCAGACCTACAAAGAAGCGGAAGGCGATGGCACTTATCGTGGTGGCCCGGCGTACTACATTGTTAAAGGGTTAGGCAAACAGTGGCGCTGGCTGGCAGCGTTTTACTCTGTGTTATTGCTGTTAACCTTTGGTTTTGCCTTTACCGCACTACAATCGTATGCGGTAGCGACCTCGTTTGGTGACGCCTTCGGTGTGCCGGTGCTTTACAGCGGCATTGCCCTGGCCATGCTGGTCGGGCTGATTATTTTTGGTGGTATCAAGCGTATTGCGCGTATCTCAGAGTATCTAGTGCCTTTTATGGCGGTCAGCTATATCGCCATTGCGCTGTTGGTCATCGCCATGAACATTGGTGAAATTCCCGACGTTATAACGCTAATCGTAAAAAGTGCGTTCGGCCTTGAACCGCTGATTGGTGGCGGTATTGGTGCGGCCATTATGATGGGCTTGAAGCGTGGCCTGTTTTCTAACGAAGCGGGTCTGGGCAGTGCGCCTAATGTGGCGGCGGTTGCTTACGTACCGCACCCAGCTAACCAAGGTATCGTGCAGGCGTTTTCGGTGTTCATCGATACCGTGATTATCTGCTCGGCCACGGCGTTTTTGATTCTGCTCAGCGGTGTGTACGACCCGGCCGCAGGTGCTGGCGTTGAAGGTATCGCCCTCACCCAAGCGGCGCTTGCCGACCATGTAGGCGAATGGGGTCGCACCTTTGTTAGCCTCGCGCTGCTGTTGTTTGCGTTCAGTACTATTTTGTACAACTACTACCTGGGCGAGAACAGCCTCAATTTCTTTAGCCGCGATAACCAGAATCTGTTTAACGCTTTCCGTGTCGCCATTGTATTGCTGGTGTGCTGGGGGGCGACCACAGATCTTGGCACTGTGTTCGGATTTGCCGATGTCACCATGGGCCTTCTGGCGGTGGTTAACCTCGTGGCACTGATTCTGTTGTTCAAGTGCGGCCTACGCATCCTTAACGATTACGATAGCCAGCGTCGCCAGGGCATCAAGCAGCCAATTTTCGATGCCAATCAACACCCAGATCTTGAGCTAGATCCGAAAGCCTGGGAGCTAGAGCCTGAAGAGGCCGAAGCGTTAAAGCAGCGTCTAGAAAGCGCGCCTGCTAAGTAAGCCCCCGTATGCACTAACGCTATTAGATAAGGAGAGACTATGCCCCGCGTACTCATGCTCTACACCGGCGGTACCATTGGTATGCAGCCATCGCCACATGGGTATGTGCCTTGCGCGGGGCTGGCCGAGCGCTTAACCGCGCACTTAGCAATGGGCGATGCCGGCAGGCTACCATCGTTTGATGTGCTGGAAATGCAGCCTCTCATTGATAGTGCCGAGCTAATGCCCGACGCATGGAACCGTTTAGTGGCACAGTTAGAAAGCCACTGGCAAGCATACGATGCATTTATAGTGCTACATGGTACCGATACCATGGCGTATAGCGCCTCTGCGCTGTCGTTTATGCTCGGAACACTCAACAAGCCGGTGATCTTCACCGGCGCTCAAATTCCTTTGGGGGAGCCCCGCAGTGATGCACTGAATAATCTCGTCAGTGCACTGCAACTGGTGATCCACTCCGCGACACCTTGTGAAGTGAGTCTGGCCTTTCACGATCGACTGCTGCGCGGTAATCGCGCTCGCAAGGTACGCACTCAGGGGTTAGATGCCTTTGACTCTCCTAATTTCCCCTGGCTTGCCGAACTTGGCATCGCTATGTCTTTCCCTCAGCCCTCTGCGCTGATGAGCGGACTGCCTGACTTTACCCCCATTGAGGTGGATGAAGAGGCTGTTGCGATACTGCCTCTCTATCCCGGCATGTCGCTGCACCGCGCCAAGTTGCTTCTGGCCGATGAACGCCTAAAAGGCTTGGTTCTGCATAGCTACGGTGTGGGCAACCCGCCTAGTTTTGAAGGCGAGCTGTTAAGGGCGTTAACGGCTGCAAATGAACGAGGGGTCGCACTACTCAATGTGACGCAGTGTGCCCAAGGGGAGGTCGTGCAGGGAGCCTACGCCACCGGCGCAGCGCTGAACCAAGCCGGTGTGATTGCGGGAGGTGACATCACGCTGGAAGCCGCCGTTGCGAAACTGACGGTGCTATTAGGTCGTGGCATAAGCGGCCCTGCACTGCGCAAGGCGCTTAGCGTTTCACTACGGGGCGAGTGCAGCTAACGACTTGCCTACTAGTGCTTTTTAACCTTCCAAATTCGCCAGGTTAGGATAGCGATAATCAGTGCACTCAGTGGCGCTATAACGGAGGCGGCGACGTTGGGTTCGATAGTGACGCCGAGTGCTCTTAAGCTTTCCAACCCTAATTTCATTAAACTGAAAATGTAATAGCTGATGACGATGATCGAGAGACCTTCAACGGCTTTTTGGATTTTTAGTTGGCTGCTTGCACGGGCATCTAAGCTCTGCAAAATTTTGTAGTTTTGCCTCTCGATTTCGACCTGGGAGCGGGTACGCAACAAGTCGTTTAAGCGTGTGGCGCTGGTGGCCAGCGTTTCTACTCGGCGATTCATGGCATCGCAGTAACGCACGGCAGGCTCAAAGCGACGTAAAATAAACATGCCAAGCCGGGGATAATTGCCGATACGTTCCTCGCGCAGCTCATTAATGCGCGCCAACACGATGTTGGCATAGGCATCAGTCGCGCTAAATCGTTGGCGAGTTTGTACACCGCAGCGTTCGAGTTTTGCCGAGAGCAGAGTCAATGCATTGAGCAACGGTTCTGCAGGCGAGGTGTGCTGTTCAGCGTGTTGATGAGAGAGCGCTGACAGCTCAGTTTCATAGTGTTGTAACTCGCTACTGAGTGCTTTGGCTTCCGGTAGCGCCAGCATTGCCATTATGCGGTAAGTCTCAATATCAAATAAGCGTCTCGCCATCCTGCCCAATCGATAGCTATCCAGATTATCGTTAACCATTAGCAATCGGTTTCTTTGCTGATCATCCAGGTTGAAGTCGCTCCAAACCGTGGCATCTCCGCCGCCTACCTTTGAGCCCGCTGGCTGGTCTAATCCATAGGCTTCCACACTGCCTGCCCAACGGTTGGCGGTTTCCACGCGTAATACGCTGGCACTGATTATTTGATCGGCAACATCCGCGAGTAAACGGGCTAAAAAAGTCGGCGGTGTTGGCCAAATGCGAGGGTTGCTGTTGTTGTCGTGCTTAATGGTTAGCGTAAAAAACTCGGTGTGCCGCTCCCACTTGACTAAGCAACCCTGGCAACTGACTATTTGTTGCACCTGATCGGGAGTGACAGTGGCCTCTGTCAGTTCTGCTAGGCGATTAAGCAACGTAGTAACGTCATCGCCTTCAAGCGTAAAAGCGTAGTGATGAAGACAGGCAGGCCCCTCAAAATAGATGGGAGGCCGCGCGTGAAGCTCGTTATGTAATGCCGTGTGTTGAGCATGCATGAAGCAAATTACCTAATCTATTGTTGTTACGAGTGTTGTTACGAATAACCAGCTTGGTGGCTAACGTGGTTGCCAAGTGGCGTTAGCCAAAGAACCAGTAGCAGACGGCGATGGCAGTGATAATGCCCGCGGCGTCAGCGATGAGCGCGCAGCCCAGGCCATGGCGAATACGAGTAACGCCGACTGCGCCAAAATAGACCGCTAGAACGTAGAAAGTCGTCTCGGTGCTGCCTTGCAGGGTAGCGGCCAGCAGGCCAGGAAAGCTGTCGACACCAAAGTTATTCATTGTCTCGATCATCATGGCCCGCGAGCCGCTACCAGAGAGGGGTTTTACAAAGGCCGTAGGCAGCGCATCTACGAAGCGTGTATCCCAGCCAACGCCTTCCACCAACCAGCGGATGCCACTCAGCCCTGCGTCTAGAACGCCGCTGGCACGTAGTACGCCAACCGCCACCAACATGGCAATAAGATACGGCAGCAGGGTGACCGTAAAACTGACACCTTCTTTTGCTCCTTCAATAAAGGCGTCATACACCCTCACACCACGCAGTGCGCCAACCACTAAAAACATCATGACAATAGTGAATAACGTTAGGTTGCCCACCAATGTTGAAGCAGCCGCTAATGCCTGGGCTGACATGCCCGCCAGTGTGGTGATTAATAATCCCAAGGCAAACGCTGCAGCGACCAAATAAGCCAGCACCACAGGTTGCCAAAGCTTTAAGCGCTGCATAAGTGAGACGGCCAGAAGCCCTGCTAGGCTGGAGGCGCTGGTAGCCAACAGAATCGGCAGAAAGACCAGGGTAGGCTCTGCCGCCCCTTGCTGAGCACGATAAATGAAGATCGTGACGGGGAGCAGTGTCAGTGATGACGTGTTAAGCACTAAAAATAGAATTTGTGCGTTGCTGGCGGTATCGCGGCTTGGGTTGAGACTTTGTAGCGATTGCATGGCTTTAATGCCAATGGGGGTGGCGGCGTTATCTAAACCTAGAATGTTGGCCGCAAAGTTCATACTAATTAGCCCCATGGCAGGGTGATCACGGGGCACTTCTGGCATTAGGCGGGAAAACAGCGGGTCAAGCACGCGTCCTAGTAAGCGAATCATGCCTGCCTTTTCAGCAATCGAAAGAAAGCCTAACCAAAGCGTCATTGTGCCTAACAGCACTAAAATAATATCGACGCTGACGCTTGCCATATCGAACAGCGACTGCACTAAGCGAGCAAAAACCTCACTATCGCCACCGACTAACCACTGCCATAACGAGGCTGCAAACGCAGCAATGAAAAAGCTTAACCAAATTCCGTTTAGCATGGTGGGCCGTCATCCTGGGCAGTGAAGCAGTTGTGTTTTAACTGCGCGTACACTCCTAACTAAGCGTGCGCAAAAGGGTACGTGGTTACAAATAACGCTGCTTATCCTACCCAATGATTGCCTGCAATCGCTAACCCGACAGCGAAAGAAAAAACAGAATTAGTGGTGGAGAGAGTAGTGACAGGATAAATCCGCTGACCACCGCGATAGGAACGCAGGCCACACCGCCGTGCTGCTGGATCACCGGCAGAGTGAAGTCCATGGAGGTAGCGCCGCCATAGCCAATGGCTAGCGCCGTGTGACGATGGATAACAAGGGGAATCAGAATAAAGGCCAGCAGTTCGCGCGTAAGGTCGTTGAAAAACGCTACGCCGCCCATTAATGGACCAAGTTGGTCGCCAATCAAAATAGCCGAAAGCGAATACCAGCCAAAGCCAGACGCCATGGCTAAGCCTTCATTCCAACTAAGTGAGAGAAGCGGTGCGGCTAACAAGCCAGCCAGCAGTGAGCTCAGCGCAAGGGTGACCGCGATGGCAAGCCCTAGGCGATTCAGCAAAATTTGTTTAAGTGGCATGCCGGAATTGCGTAGCTGGCAGCCAATCAGCACCAACAGTGCGTATAGCACCCATTCGGCTAGCCAGTCGGCGGTGGTAAACAGCGTCTCCCCAATGAGAGGGCCAGTTAGCAAACCAAATATCACGCCAGCGGCCACCACACCTACCAACATGAGTGACCCCTGCATGGCAGCCAGTTTGCTAGTAGGAGCGTTCTTCACCACCGGTGAACTACCGGCTTTCAAAGCGACTTGGCGTGATAGCCACCACAGTGCCCCCAAGTTGAACACGGTAGTAATGCTAAATAGCAGCAGCGCGTTACCGCCTAATCTTGAAAGTTGGCTGCTCAGGTTTTCAAGTCCCGCAAGGCTTACACCCATAAATAACAGTATCAAATAAACCGAGCCATTAACGGCTCGGTTGATGAGATGAAGTAAGCGGGTGGAGCGAACGCGTACTAAGTAGCCTAACAAGAGAGGCAATAAAACAATCAGTAATCCAGAAAACATTTAAGGTGCGTTACCCCCAGCGGGGTTGAATTGAGTCATGGTGAGATACGTCTGGCGACGCCCCTCTTTTCGATATTCTGCCGAGAGGATCAGTCCTGGCCAATCTGGGTGGAAATTAATGTGTAGATATCGGTCGGGCTTTTCTTTATCAATCAGCGTGACGCGCGTGGCTTCGAATTCACCGGCGGGAACGGTAATGGTGTTGGGCTCGTTGATATTCTGTTGATCGACATAGTACTGAAAGTGTTCGTCACGTCCGCGGTGATCAACAAATTCGATATCACAGGGGGTGCTGACCATACAGCCTTCATGACCCGCTCGTCGGGAAAGGTCAAATAGAGCGGCCTGGCGATCAAGCGAGCTAATATCACCTTCGTTGAGCTGGTAACTGTCGCCTACACCCAGTAGTGAATAGCTGCTGTTATAGAGCAAAGAACGGGTAGTGGTGTCATCTATCGAAAAGCGGCTACGCTCCTCGCCACGGGCAATCGCGACAGCAAAATTCATATTACTTAACCAGTGAAGCCCCTCATTACTGAGCGTATGGGTAATGGTCGCTCCGGGCCAACCGCGTATTTCTAAACGGTATTGGGCCTGGAAGGGGTGTGGAGCTTGCAGAGCTTGCTCACCTTGTGGAGTATCTGCTGTTACTAAACCGCACAGGGAAAGCATGCAAGCGCCCAGCATTGCGCTCGCAGACTTAGGGTGTCTGACGCCACTTGTAACATAACGCAAAGGCCCTTCCTCCTTCTCGAGTGTTTTCCTAAGAGCCTTTAGTTAGCGCTTGGTTCCACGCGCAGTATAGCGGGCGGATGGCTAGGCGTCAGTAGCCCGCTTCTGGGCTAATCGTTGCTAACGATTCACCCGCTTCAAATGCCTTAATATACGCAATTACTTGATCAATGGCGTCATTGAGTGGTGTAGGCGCTGCCATATGAGGCGTTACTACCACGCTTGGATGCTGCCAAAGGGGATGGTTGGTTGGAAGAGGCTCTTCACAGAAAACGTCTAGCAGGGCACCACGCAGATGTCCTGGTTTATGCCTGTCACCGAGTGCATCAAGCAACGCCTGTTCATCAATTAGACTGCCGCGGCCGGGGTTAATAACGCTGGCGCCCACAGGTAATTTCGCTAACCGCTCGGCGTTAAGAATACCTTCTGTAGCTGCGGTATCTGGCAAAATGGTGACTAGGCTCTGCACTTGGCCAAGCAGTTCATCAAGACCCTGTTCACCATGCAGACAGCATACGCCGTTAATCTCTTTAGGTGAGCGGCTCCAGCCAAGTACGGGGAACCCTGCTTGCGACAAGTGTGCGGCTACGAAACTGCCGATTGCACCAAGACCTAACACGCCAACTGGCCATTGTGTTTTTTCAGGCACGGCTTGGGGTTTCCAACTGGCGCTCTGCTGTTGAGCAGCGTAGCGATCCATGCTGCGGTAGAAGTGTAGTACGCCGTATAGTACGTAATCTGCCATGAGTTCGGCCATGCCTGCATCACGTAACTTCACGATAGGAACACCGCTTGGAAGGCCGGGTGTTTTTAGTAAGTAATCAACACCCGCGCCCAGGTTGATAATGCCCTTGAGCTGGTTTTGTTCCTTCAGTAAATGCTCTGGCGCTTTCCAAACGGCAAGGTAGTCGGCGTTTTTTCGTTCGTCTTCAGGCGCGTCACTTGTTAATACAGTGGCCTGGGGCAGCGCCTTCTCAAGTGCAGCTTGCCACTGGGCTGAATCATCAATATGGATGACTATTTTCATTTTTCCTCCTGACTGCATGTTAACTATGGTTACGCTACCACGGCTTACCACTATTTTTGTCATAAAGGCTTTGACCGGCAACCAAGGGTCGGTGCTAGTATCGCCTTAAGACGACATTGGCAGGCCTACTGCGGGGGTGGCCAGGTCGATCCTGTGGCCCAGCGTACCTAACTTACAATAGATGGCGCTGGTTCTTAGTGATCTTTGATGGCGAGTTGCCCGATGACTGAGGTTTCCCTGCCTTTCACACGTGAAGAGTATGCTAATCGCTTGTGGAAGGTGCGTGCAGAAATGGCTGGCCGTGGCATTGACGTGCTGATCGTCAGTGACCCCTCCAACATGGCGTGGTTGACCGGCTACGACGGTTGGTCATTTTACGTTCATCAATGCGTATTGGTGGGCCTTGAAGGCGAACCTGTATGGTTTGGCCGCCGTATGGATGCCAACGGCGCGCTGCGCACCTGCTGGATAGACCCCGATAATATTACCTACTATCCGGATTACTATGTTCAAAATCCGGATATGCATCCAATGGAGTATCTTGCCCAATCGATTATGCCCGACCGTGGCTGGCATACCGGTGTAGTGGGCATGGAGATGGATAACTACTACTTCTCTGCTAAAGCCTATCAAAGCCTTTTGCGTGAGCTTCCTCATGCGCGTTTTATGGATGCCAACGCACTTGTGAATTGGTGCAGGGCGATTAAGTCGCCGCAAGAAATAGCTTATATGCGTGTGGCAGCAAAAATTGTTGAAGGGATGCACACGCGTATTTTGGAAGTTATTGAACCCGGCTTGCCAAAGAGTAAGCTGGTGTCGGAAATTTATCGCGTCGGCATCGAGGGGTTTGTCGACGAGAATGGCAAAGTGTTTGGCGGTGATTACCCAGCTATTGTTCCGATGCTGCCAACCGGTAAAGACGCTGCTGCGCCGCACCTTACCTGGGACGACACGCCATTTCGCAAAGGCGAGGGCACTTTCTTTGAAATTGCTGGTGTCTTCAAGCGCTACCACGCGCCGATGTCGCGCACCGTATTTTTAGGAACGCCGCCGACAGACTTTATTCGTGCTGAATCCGCTTTGCTGGAAGGTATTGAGAGTGGGTTGGCCGTGGCTAAGCCGGGAAACCGTACGGCAGATATTGCTATGGCGCTAGGTGCGGCGATGGATAAATACGGTTTTGACCGTGGTGGCGCGCGCTGTGGCTATCCCATTGGTATCTCGTACCCACCAGATTGGGGCGAGCGCACAATGAGTTTACGCCCCTCTGACGACACTATCCTTCAGCCCGGCATGACATTTCACTTCATGCCAGGGCTCTGGGTGGAAGACTGGGGTCTAGAAATTACCGAAAGTATTCTGATTACTGAAAATGGCTGTGAAACCCTGGCTAATTTTCCGCGCCAGCTGTTTGTTAAGTAGCTGTCTATACAATACAAGGGACTTATGATGACGCTCCAACCGAACCAACTGCGGCCCAGCCCTATTTCCGCCACTGTTGATTTCGACGCCGATGGCGTACAGCACGGCTTTTTAAAGCTGCCGATTTCGACCGATGAGTCTGCCTGGGGTGCGGTGATGATCCCTATCACTGTGGTTAAAAATGGCGAAGGCTCAACGGCACTGCTAACTGGCGGTAATCATGGCGATGAATATGAAGGCATAACGTCACTGTTAAAGCTCTCTTCCACGTTGAAAGCGGAAGAGGTAAGTGGTCGGGTGATTATTGTGCCGTGTATGAACACGCCAGCCGTCATGGCCGGAAAGCGCACGTCGCCGATGGATAAAGGCAACTTGAATCGTAGTTTTCCAGGGGATCCAAACGGCACCGTAACGTCGCAAATCGCTGATTATTTTACCCGCGTGCTGGTTCCTATTAGCGATGTAGTCCTCGATTTGCACTCTGGTGGCCGCACGCTGGATATATTGCCGTTCGGCGCTTCTCATGTTTTAGACGATAAGTCTCAACAGCAGGCGGCGCTGGAAGGCGCTAAAGCGTTCGGTGCTCCCTACGCGATGGTGATGTTTGAGCTAGATGCAGAAAAGCTGTTCGATACTGCCTGTGAGCGCCAAGGCAAAGTGTTTGTTGCCACTGAGCTTGGCGGCGGCGGTACGTCCACGCCTCAAAGTATTGCGATTGCTGAACGTGGTGTACGCAACTTTTTGATTCATTACGGCTTGGTGGAAGGCTCGGTAGAAATGCCTGAAGCAGGGCAAATGTATCTCGATATGCCAGATGCCAGCTGCTACGTGCAAAGCCAGCACTCTGGGGTGTTAGAGCTGTTAGTGGCGTTGGGTGATGAGGTGAAAAAAGGCCAAACCATTGCCTATGTCTACGATATGACCCGTAGCGGCACCGCTCCTGTGGCGTACAAAGCGGAGCGTGACGGCATATTGATGGCTCGCCGTGCGCCATCGTTGATCAATATGGGGGACACCCTGGCGGTGATTGCCGATGTTGTTGAACGCCTGGAAGCGTGACAACCAGCATGATGAAACTGGACCGTTATGATTTAAAAATTCTCGATATTCTCTCTCGAGATGGACGAATCACTAAGTCGAAGTTAGCTGAAGCCATCAACCTCTCGGTGAGTCCCTGCTGGGAGCGAGTGAAACGTCTGGAAAATGCGGGCGTTATCGAAGGATATACAGCGCGCATTAATGCCGATGTGTTAATGCCACGCAACGCCGTATGGGTGCAGATCGAGCTCAAACAGCACAATGCTGAGAGTTTTTCCCGCTTTGAAGCGTTAGTCATGCAAACGCCAGATGCCACAGAGTGCGTAGCGGTAGGTGGCGGTGTAGATTATCTGGTGAAGTTTGAAGTGTTTTCCATCGACAGTTATCAACGTTTGATCGATAGTTGGTTGATCTCCGATGTGGGAATAGAACGTTATTTCACCTATATCGTCACTAAGTCGGTCAAACGAACCGAGCCAGGTATTGGATCGAACGACTTTTTATAATATTGGCCTGTGTAAATCGAATTTAACAATTTATCCAGGTGCTTGATCAACGCCATTTCAGCGTTCCGTTGGCTTAACATGAAAATTGAGGCCATTCACCACTAGCTTAGCGAAAGACATCCATAAAAGTTAATTTGCTAAGCGGAAACAGTCAGATCGCCTGACGCAGAGAGAAGCTAATGTCATATTTCACCATTGCCGGTGTTCAAATGCATGCCCTGCACCATGGCGACAATACCGAGGCTATGCGCCATCGGATCGATGCGCTAATGAACCGTTTTCCTCAGGTTCAAATGGTGCTGTTCAGCGAATTAATGCCAATGGGAGCTTCACCGCTCCATGCTCAAACGTTGCCCAGCGATACCGAAGCATTTTTTTGCCAACTGGCTGCGCAACACCGCATTTGGTTAATTCCAGGCTCAATGTTCGAGCAAGTAGGCGAACATACCTACAATACACTGGTAGTCATTAACCCCCTTGGCCAAGTTGTAACGCGTTATCGCAAAATGTTCCCGTTCCGACCTTACGAAGCTGGCGTAGAGGGCGGCAGTGAATTTGTGGTCTTTGATGTACCAACGATAGGACGCTTTGGCGTTTCTATCTGTTATGACATGTGGTTTCCCGAAACGACTCGTACATTGGCCTCAATGGGGGCTGAAGTCATTCTTCACCCCACTATGACGGATACCATTGACCGAGATATTGAGCTATCAATTGCTCGCACCAATGCGGCGATTAACCAGTGTTACTTCTTCGATATCAATGGCGCTGGCGCGTTGGGAAATGGACGCTCTATCGTCGTTGGTCCCTCTGGCGACGTGATTCATCAAGCGGGGATAGGGGAAGAGGTCATGCCTATCGAAATTGACCTAAACCGCGTCCGCCGCGAGCGCGAAACAGGATTGCGCGGTTTGGGACAGCCACTGAAAAGTTTCCGTGACCGTGAAGTCGATTTCTCGATATACCGTAGCGAAAATGGATCCTCTCCTTTCCTTGACACTTTAGGACCACTTGCTAAACCCGTACGTACTGACCAAGACATTTTTTAGGAGTCTATTTGGCTTGACCCATCATCACGAGAAGAACGGATTTCGCGCCAAGCTGGATGATCAATTTAGGCGAATATCGCGATATTTAGCGAAACTCCTAGGCAGCACTAGTTCCACACAGCTTTCAGTACCTGTCATACAAGGAGCGAAAACAATGAATAAAATAACGTCCATTGCAGATGTTCGTAGACATTTCCTAAATAATAAAGAGCCGATCTACTTTATTTCTGCGACGAACTTCAACCTTCTAGGTATCGGTGATTGGGTAGGTAGCTTCCGGCATATTAACTATATCGACTGCTTTGAAGGCAAGCAGCGAAATGTCTTCGTGCCTAAACAGAAGTTCCCCCGCGACTTCGAGAGCATTGAAGACATTAATAACTATCTGCTTGAACACAAAGAAGTCATTGATTTCATTCAATCACGAGCCAACAGCGAAAGTGCTGGGGTGGCATCGTTTTTAATGTTCGATGAGCACACTGAAGAAATTTGTGAGCAGTTGGGTCTGCGGGTTGCCTTCCCCCCGCAGAACTGCGCAAGCGGATGGATAATAAAATTGAGACAGTGCGTATTGGCAACAAAGCCGGCGTGCCCAGCGTGCCCAACGTGTTGGCCAGAGTAGGCAGTTATCAGGAGCTTCTAGAGGTCAGCGAGTCGCTCGGTAACGATTTAGTGGTACAGACCGCGTTTGGCGATTCTGGGCACACCACCTTCTTTATTGCCAGTGAAGAAGACTATTACAAGCATGCTGAAGAGATCGAAGCCGAGCCCGAGGTCAAGATCATGAAGCGCATCAACTGTCGCGGCTCAGCGATAGAAGCATGTGCCACGCGTTGCGGTACGGTCGTTGGCCCGCTGATGACAGAGCTTGTAGGTTTCAAAACATTGACTCCTTATAAGGGTGGTTGGTGTGGCAACGAAATGTTCGCTGGCGCCTTTAGTCAGGAAGTACGTGATTTAGCGCGTGAATACACCTTTAAATTTGGTGAGGCACTGCGCGAAGAAGGCTATCGAGGATATTTTGAACTCGATTTTCTGATCGATATGGATACCAATGAAGTGTATCTAGGCGAACTTAACCCCCGCGTGACAGGGGCAAGCTCCCTGACGAATGTGGCGGCTTTTGCTCATTCTGATATTCCACTGTTCCTGTTTCACCTGCTTGAGTTTTCGGATGTCGATTTTGACCTGGATATCAATGATATCAATGAGCGTTGGGCGCATCCTGAAAGTGTCGACAGCTGGAGCCAGCTGGTTATCAAGCATACCGATGAAAGCGTTGACTTGTTAACGCAGGCGCCTACTACCGGCGTATGGCGCATGAATGATCAGGGCGAGATTGCCTATGATCATTATAGCTATCACCCTCATGCGGCAGAGAACGAGCAGGAAGCCTTTTTTCTGCGTATTAGTGGCGCAGGAGACTTCCGGTATGAAGGGGCCGACCTGGGTATTTTGATTACCCGAGGACGGTTAATGGATGATGACTTCCAGTTGAACGAGCGTGCCAAGGCTTGGATAGACGGCATTCGTGGTCAGTACACCGGACAGGCATTGCAAGATCCAGTGGTGGAGGAAGTTGCCGTCAGCCATGCTATCGGCGGTGGCAACTTTAAAATCCTTTAATCATGGACAGCAACTTTGCTGCGGGCCGAGCGCCTGGTGTGGAGCTGGACAAGGCACTGACGTTTCGCACTGTGCACGAAGAAGTGGCGGGGCCAAAATGGCAGTCGTTGTTCCATTACCACTGGCCTGCCTATGAGCCTTGGTATCTGGCCGAAGGTGAGCGTGAGCGTCCCTCTTATTTAGAGTGTCATAACGCCTTACGCAAGCACATGCCCGAACTGCTGGCTACTTACCGCACGTTATGTGAAGTAGCTGGTGGAGGGGATCTTTCGTCGCGGCTACTGAGTTTGTACCGTCCGCCGCCATATATTACCGGTTGCTCACAGGCGGTGCTAACAAGGCCGATGTCAACCGTGTTGGCACGCAACTATGACTACCCGCCGGAGCTGTGCGAGGGCACTATTCTCTACACTCGGTGGAATCAGCGCCGTGTTATCGCCATGTCTGATTGCCTGTGGGGCGTGCTAGACGGGATGAACGATTCAGGACTTGCTGTTTCTCTAGCGTTCGGTGGGCGCAAGGTGGTGGGGGATGGCTTCGGTGCTCCGATAATTCTTCGCTATATCCTTGAGTTCTGCGATACCGTGCCCGAAGCAGCTGCGGTGCTCGCGAGGGTGCCTACCCATATGGCCTACAACATTACCGTGGCAGACGCCTCAGGTCGTTATGTCACGGCGATGATTGCTCCTGATTGCCGCGCTAGCATTCGGCGGGTGGCGGTGGCTACCAATCACCAAAAGAAAATCGAATGGTATGCCCATGCGCTGGCCTCTGAAACCTTGATTCGCGAGCGTCAGCTTTCGATTCTGGTGGACGACGATGCCACCACTGAAGAGCGACTAATTTCGGCTTTTTCCGCTCCCCCTTTGTTTCGTCATGACTATCGGCGTGGTCTGGGCACAGTGTATACCGCGGTATATCGCACCAAGGAAAGACTTACTCAGTTCCGCTGGCCCGGTAGAGTGTTGGATTTGAACTTCGATGTGTTTCCTGAAGAGCAAATTACCGTTCGCTATGGCTCACGTGGGCTGTACGGCTGATTTAGCACTGTTGCTGAGGCAAGTGTCTTTTCCAGATAAATACCTACAAAGGATGGGTGTCGTCATGCAAGAGAATAATCCAACCGAAACTTCCTACACCGCCCTGGGTTTTTATCACAAAATTTCCCAACTTCGTGCTGATACCTGGAATGAGCTTAAGCGTGATTTGGGTATTTTGACGCGCCTTAAAGAAGAGGATCGCGCCAAGAACTTGATTAAAGCTATCGACATCAAGTTGACACGCTTAGAGATTATTGAGGACTATCATGCATTTCCATCCAAAGAGGATTTTCGCCACCTTTGGACACTATTCAATCGCGGTGAATACGCACTGTTGGATAAAGTCGTTAAGCGTTTGGTAAGAGCGTTGATCAGTGAGTCCTATCGTCGACGACATGTGGATCTCTCTGAGACGGATGCAGGTGCTGAAGACATGGAGGCACTGGACGCCCTAAATCAACTTCGCCGCGGGCACCCGGCTTCCAATAGCTCGGCGCAACCTTACTTTGAACTGCTGATCGTAGATAACCTTTCTAACCAGGAAGAAGATGTGGTGCGTGAAGCATTTCACAACATGCGTCGTCCTGAGGATCGCTTTGTTTACGATGTTGTGACGGTAAAAAGCTTTGAAGATGCGTTGATTGCCATATTGGTGAATCCTAATATACAAGCATGTCTGATTCGCTACGAGTTTCCGTATAAGTCTAAGTATAACCTCAGTGCTTTGCGTAATTATCTGGAAGGTCTCTCAGAAAATGAGCTAGAGCACCATAGCGAAGCTGAACGCAGTATTCTGCTGAGTTCGATGATTCATGAGCTGCGCCCAGAAATTGATCAATTTCTGGTGACTAGTGGTGATGTTGAAGCCACGGCAAGCCGAGATATTAAGCACTTCAACCGTATCTTCTACCGTGAAACGGATTACATCGAGCAGCATCATACGATTCTACGCGCCATTGATAATCGCTATCGCACACCGTTTTTTGATGCTCTGCGTGAATACAGTAGGAAGCCTACAGGGGTATTCCATGCCATGCCCATTTCCAGGGGCAAGTCGGTGACTCGGTCCCACTGGGCAGGGCACATGATCGACTTCTACGGCATTAATATTTTTCTAGCAGAAACATCAGCAACATCGGGGGGGCTAGACTCGCTGTTGCAACCGTTCGGGCCAATCAAAAAGGCACAAGAGTACGCTGCCCGAGCCTTTGGAGCGCGTCGTAGTTTCTTTGTAACCAATGGCACGTCTACGGCTAATAAAATTGTGGTACAGGCGCTTATTAAGCCGCGAGACATTGTGCTGATCGACCGTGACTGTCACAAATCGCATCATTACGGCATGGTGTTAGCCGGTGCACATGTCAGTTATCTAGACTCCTATCCACTTGATGACTATTCCATGTACGGTGCTGTGCCGCTGCATGAAATAAAGAAAACGCTGCTCGCCTACAAGCGCTCCGGCGAACTTCACAAGGTGAAGATGTTGTTGCTGACCAACTGCACCTTCGATGGCATTGTGTATAACGTGCGCCGGGTGATGGAAGAATGCTTGGCGATAAAACCAGATCTGGTTTTTCTTTGGGATGAAGCATGGTTTGCCTTCGCTGGCTTTAACCCGACGTATCGGCCACGGACCGCCATGAATGCGGCACGGACATTACGGGATCGTTACCGCAGTGAGAGTTATCGGGAAGAGTATGCGGCTTGGAAAGCCGAGTTCGATAAGCTCGATCCAGAAGACGATGCTACATGGCTTGACCAGCGATTGATGCCCGACCCGGATGAAGTACGTATTCGCACTTATGCGACTCACTCAACCCACAAAACGCTGACCTCGTTACGCCAAGGCTCAATGATTCACGTGTGGGATCAAGATTTTCGTCAGAAAGTGGAGGCTTCTTTCCATGAAGCCTACATGACTCACACATCTACTTCGCCCAACTATCAAATTGTAGCATCGCTGGATGTGGGAAGAATGCAGGCGGAAATGGAAGGGTTCGAACTGGTGCATGCGCAGGTAGAGACGGCGCTTTCCCTACGCGAACAACTCTACACCCATCCCTTGCTGCAGAAGTATTTTCGCGTATTGAAGAATAGCGACATGGTACCCGAAGCCTACCGAGAGTCGGGTGTCGAGTCCTATTTTGACCCAGTGACGGGCTGGAACAAAATGGAGGAAGCCTGGGCGCGAGATGAGTTTGTTGTTGATCCTTCCCGTGTCACGATTGCCATCGGCAATACTGGGGTTGATGGCGACACATTCAAAAATGAATACCTGATGAATAAGTACGGTATTCAAATTAACAAAACGTCCCGCAACACCGTACTGTTTATGACCAATATCGGCACTACACGGGGCTCTATTGCCTACCTGCTGGATGTGCTGATTAAATTGGCGAAAGAATTCGAGTATCGCTTGGAAGACAGTAGCCGTCCTGAGCGTAAAATCATCGAAAATCAGGTGCATTCACTGAATCATGATTTGCCGCCACTACCTGACTTCAGTCGTTTCCACGACGCCTTCCGGCCGAATCCCGATACGCCCCAGGGCGATATTCGTTGCGCTTACTTTCTAAGTTACGACGAAGAGAATACTGAATACTTACGCTTCGATAATGGTAAGTTACAGGCGCAGATGCGTGCCGGTCGCGATGTTGTATCGGCAAGTTTTGTCATCCCTTATCCGCCAGGATTTCCGGTATTAGTACCAGGGCAGGTCATCAGCGAAGAGATTTTATCGTTTCTTCAGGCGCTGGATGTCACTGAGATCCATGGCTATCGGCCGGAGTTAGGACTCGTGGTGTTTACTGAGGAGGCCTTGATTAACCCCGTAGCAGGTTAAATAGAGGCGCTGCCAAAAAAAAGCACTGTAAAGGTAGCTTTCACAAAAAAAGCGCCGGAATTATCCGGCGCTTTCAAAAACACTTCGTGCGGTATCTCCCTTACGCTAGACACACTGAAGCAGCCCATCGAAACGTTGGGCTGCTTACCTATATTTATTGCAACATTTTATGTGCAACGGTTTGTCGCCACCGATTGGCTTCACCGTAATTGGCTGCAACCTGGGGAGGTGCCCATGACCACACTATCGACCACGCTCACTAAGCGCTTGGAAGATCCGCGTCTGTTTCGGCAGTACGCCTACGTATACGGTAAATGGACCCACGGTGACGGCGGCCGCGAAGAAGCGGTGTATGATCCCGCGACAAATGAAACCATTGGCCACATTCCCTTGCTGGAAGCTCAGCAAATTACCGCTGCCGTAGATGCTGCTGAAGCTGCTTTTGTACAGTGGCGTGCCCTACGCGCTGACGAGCGCTGCGAGCGTTTGTTGGCATGGTACGACTTGATTCAAGCCAACCGTGAAGATCTAGCCACCATTATGACGTTGGAGCAGGGCAAGCCGCTGCCGGATGCCCGTGGCGAAGTAGAGTACGGTGCCAGTTTCGTGCGCTGGTTCGCTGAAGAAGGGAAGCGCACCTATGGTGAAACCATTCCCAGCCATATCCCCAATGCATCACTTGGCACCATTAAGGAGCCAGTAGGTATTGCGGCGATGATTACGCCGTGGAACTTCCCGCTGGCAATGATTACCCGCAAGGCCGCAGCGGCGTTGGCCGCTGGATGTCCGGTGATCATCAAGCCTGCCAATGAAACGCCGTTCTCTGCGCTGGCGCTGGCGGAGCTTGCCGAGCGTGCGGGTATTCCAGACGGTATTTTTAACGTCGTGCTGGGCGATCCTGCAGAAGTCTCTAAAATTTTGTGCAGCGAGCCGCGTATCCGGGCGCTCTCTTTCACTGGCTCCACCCGTGTTGGCCGCTTGCTGATTGAGCAGAGCGCAAACACGGTCAAACGGCTATCGCTGGAATTAGGTGGCAACGCGCCGTTTATCGTTGGTCCGGATATGGACCCCAAAGAGGCAGCCTATGCTGCAGTCTCAGCTAAGTTTCAAACGGCTGGGCAAGATTGCTTAGCAGCCAACCGCATTTTGGTTCACGAATCCATCCACGACGAGTTTGTCGAGCAATTTACCGAGCGCATGGCGGCACTTACCGTGGGTAACGGATTGCACGGTGAAGTTGACCTTGGCCCGCTAATTCATCGTCAGGCAGTCGAAAAAGCAGCATCGATTGTTGATGATGCGATTTCCAAAGGCGCCACGATGATTGCTGGTGACCAGAGCCAAGCACCGGGCGATAACTTCTTTATGCCAGTGCTGTTGACCAACGTAACACCGCAAATGAAAGTCTGGCGTGAAGAGAACTTTGCCCCGGTGGCCGGTATTACCGCTTATAGTACCGATGACGAAGTTATTGAAATGGCCAATGACACCGAATACGGCTTAGCGGCCTATATCTATACCCATGATATTCGCCGTATCTGGAAGCTAATGCGCGCGCTGGAGTATGGCATGGTTAGCGTTAACTCCGTGAAAATGACAGGTCCGCCGGTGCCTTTTGGTGGCGTGAAACAGTCCGGCCTTGGCCGTGAAGGCGGCGCTACCGGTATCGATGAGTATTTAGAAACAAAGTACTACTGCCTGGGGGCTTTAGGATCAGTGTCTGGTAGTTGATATCCAATCGGTTTTATTAATTTAAGCATCCTCCCCACATGGTGGGGAGGTTTACTGTATAGAGAGAATGTTATGAGCTTGCATCAGGATCTGATCGAACGCGACCGTAAAGTCACTTTTCACGCCTCTACTCACCTGCGCGACTTCGCCCAAGGCGACTTGCCTGGTCGTGTTATCACTGGCGGCAAAGGCATTAACATCGTAGACAAAGATGGCCGTGAGTTTATCGACGGTTTTGCGGGCCTTTACTGCGTCAATATCGGCTACGGTCGCACCGAAGTTGCCGAAGCAATCTATAAGCAAGCGCTAGAACTTTCTTATTATCACACCTATGTGGGTCACTCGAACGAGCCGCAGATCGAGCTTTCTGAGCGTATTCTAAAAATCGCCGGCATGAACATGTCCAAGGTTTACTACGGCATGTCAGGCTCTGATGCGAACGAAACACAGCTCAAAATTGTGCGCTACTACAACAACGTGCTAGGTCGTCCGCAGAAGAAAAAAGTGATCTCGCGCATGCGCGGTTACCACGGCTCCGGCATCGCTTCTGGTTCACTAACCGGTCTTAAAGCGTTCCACGACCATTTTGACCTGCCAATCGATACCATTCGCCACACTGAAGCACCGCACTACTATCTGCGCGCGGCAGAGCAGCACGGTATGACAGAACGCGAGTTTTCTGCCTACTGTGCCGATAAGCTGGAAGCGATGATTCTGGAAGAAGGCCCGGACACTGTTGCGGCATTTATCGGTGAGCCTGTTCTGGGAACGGGTGGTATCGTGCCCCCGCCAGAAGGCTATTGGGATGCAATTCAAGCAGTGCTAAACAAGTATGACGTACTATTGATTGCCGACGAGGTCGTGTGTGGCTTTGGCCGTACCGGCTCTGACTTTGGTAGCCACCACTACAACATGAAGCCTGACTTGGTCACCATCGCTAAAGGGCTAACCAGTGCGTACCAGCCACTTTCTGGCGTGATTGTTGGCGATAAAGTATGGAAGGTGCTGGAACAGGGTACCGGAGAGTTTGGCCCCATCGGTCATGGTTGGACCTATTCAGGTCACGCACTAGGGTGTGCCGCTGGTCTTGCTAACTTGGATATTATCGAACGCGAAAATCTAGTGGGTAACTCTGCTGAAACTGGCGGTTACTTCCAGCAGCAGCTCAAGGCCACCTTTGAAGGCCACCCATTGCTGGGCGACGTACGCGGTGTTGGCCTAATGGCCGCTCTCGAGTTCTCACCAGACGCCAAACAGCGCCTGCATTTCGACCCGGCGTTGAAAGTTGGCCCGCGTGTTGCCGCAGCGGCAATGGAAGAAAACCTGATCGCCCGTGCGATGCCTCAAGGCGATATTCTAGGCTTTGCACCGCCACTGACCATTAACCGTGGTGAAGTTGACGAAATGATTGGTCGCGCTAAGCGCGCCATTGATCGCGTGACGGATGAGTTGGTGCGCTCTGGAGATCTCAAAACCGGCGAGCAAGAAGCCGCCTTTACGATTTAATAGCGCTTAACGCTCTCCAAACGCCGCTGCCTATATCGCAGCGGCGTTTTTGTTTTTAAGAAGGGCAGCTATGCTAAATGCATGAGATCGCTTATCTCCCATCATTATTCGACCCATTAGACTAGGAGCTATCATGCAACCGGTACTTGCTTTTGATGTATACGGCACGCTCATTGATACCCAAGGGGTAACGGTTGAGCTAGAACGACGCCTTAGTGATGTCTCCAAAGCTGAGGAATTCGCTAAACGTTGGCGGGAAAAACAGCTGGAATACAGCTTTCGCCATGGCTTGATGGGAGCCTATGTACCGTTTTCAGAGTGCACCCGCGAGGCATTAGTTTTCACTGGTCGCGCGATGCAGAGCGGTCTCACTGATAACGATCATGACCACTTGATGGCGGTTTATGCGGAGCTACCTGCATTCCCCGACGTGGTGCCTGCCCTAGACCAACTGCGTGATGCAGGAATTCGCTGTGTGGCATTTTCTAACGGCACCCAAGAAGCTGTTACTAAGCTATTGGCCCGCGCAGGCGTGGAGAGCCATATGGATGCAGTGGTGAGTGTCGATGATGTAAAACGCTTCAAGCCCGACCCCGCGGTATATGCTTATTTGCGCACACGTTTAGAAGCGCGCCCTGAACATACATGGCTAATTTCCAGCAATCCTTTTGATGTGATTGGAGCAACACATGCAGGCTTACACAGCGCCTGGGTGCGCCGCCACCCTGATGCGCCGTTCGACCCTTGGGGTGGAGAGCCAGACATGACCATCGCTGATCTTGAATCCTTCGCCTACCGCTTACTTAAATAACGGTATCCCACATATTAAGGAGATTGTATGCGTTTTGCTTACTATGCCGCAGTAGCTGCCCTCTCAATCATGGCTCAACCTGCATTGGCATCCTCTTCAATGGGAATTGAGCATGTTGATAGTGAGAGCTCATTTGAGCAGGTAACCGGCCAGCTTAGCTCAGCACTTGAGGATAAAGGGCTTATGCTGGTGGCAAGTATTGATCATGCTAAAAATGCTGCCAACAACGAGCTGTCGCTGCCTGCCACTACGACGTTTATTTTCGGTAATCCTAACGTTGGCACCCCGATGATGCAGTGTAATGGCAGCGTCGCGTTAGATTTGCCGCAAAAAATGGTCGTGCGCGAAACAGATGATGGCGTGCGTATAGAATGGAATGACCCGCATTATCTCGCTGAGCGCCACCGCCTTGAGGCGTGCGATTTACCGCTCGATAACGTGGCTAATGTATTGCGCGATGTGGCCGAAAGTGCGGCCCAGTAGTATCGTGAACGCAGCAGCGTAAAGGCTGTCAATATGCACAATGGCCGCGCATAATGATGGCCTTTTAATCTGTTAGGACGCTAGCATGTCGGAAAAAATTTATTGTATCGCCAGCTTTAAGCCCAAAGCTGGAAAAGAAGAAGCGGTATTTAAAGCGCTGCAATCATTAGAACCAAACACCCATCGCGAAGATGCTTGTATTCACTACACTGTGACTCGGCAAATCGATAACCCGTTTGCCCAGGGCACCAGTTACCCAATCGTGTTTCATGAAATTTGGGCTAGCCGTGAAGAGTTTGAAGCCCACTGTCAGCGCAAAGAGATTCAAGATTTTTTCGCTAAGCACGTCGAATCACCCGACGGCGATATTGAAGATGCCAATGTGTGTGTTTATACCGACGAGCCGTGGAATTTCGACGCTCCCAAGGTGTAAAAAGCGGTAACGGTGTAGGATAAGTAAGTGTTGTACCAAGATGACGGAGCCAACATGACTGAAAAGAAAATGAACGTTGAAAGCTTTAACTTGGATCATACCAAGGTAAAAGCACCTTACGTGCGTTTGGCCGATATTAAAGAAGGCCAAAATGGCGACCGTATTCACAAATATGATCTGCGCATTTGCCAGCCCAACAAAGAACACATGGAGATGCCCGCGCTGCACTCCCTGGAGCACTTGATGGCTGAAATGTCGCGTAATCACACCGACAAAGTGGTTGATATCAGTCCGATGGGTTGCCAAACTGGTTTTTACATCGCGATGATTAACCACGATGATTATGACGGCGTGCTAAGCATTATCGAGCAAACACTCAACGACGTGCTGACCGCCACAGAAGTGCCCGCCTGCAATGAGATGCAGTGTGGCTGGGCCGCTAGCCACAGCCTGGAAGGTGCCCAAAAGCTAGCCAAAGGCTTGCTGGCTAAGCGCAGTGAGTGGACCGAAGTATTTGCTTAAACGGTCAATGTAAGCACGTAATATCAGTAATACGCCTCCTTATTGGGGGCGTTTTAGTGTTAATCCATTAACTAATGGAAAACGCCGAATAACGGTGACATGCTGGCACCACAAGCACACTCACTGGCTGGCGGGGCATTAAAATGCTATTGGATACGTGGCTGTTATACCTAGTCGCCTGCATAGGCTTATCGCTTTCGCCAGGGCCGAACGGTCTGCTTGCGCTTACTCATGGTGCGTTGCATGGCAGCCGTAAAACGCTCTTTACCATCGCCGGTGGTGCTACTGGGTTCATCCTGATTATTGCCTTGTGCCTATTTGGCATTGGTGCACTGCTCAAGTCATCAGTAATTTGGCTAACCGTATTGAAATGGGTAGGCGGGGCTTACCTTGTTTGGTTGGGTATTCAGCTATGGCGCTCACCGCCCATTACTGGTGAAATTGATGTAACGACTAGTCGCGCAAGCGGGTGGCATCTGTATCGCCAAGGTACGTTATCCTCGATTACCAACCCTAAAGTACTACTGTTTTTCAGTGCGTTTCTGCCGCAGTTTATCGACCCGCAAGGTAGTTTAATCCTGCAGTTTTTTGTGCTGGCAGGCACCTTTGTGGCTATTGAATGCATAGTTGAAGGCCTGATTGCCAATATGGCTAACCGGATTCGCCACTGGTTGAAGCACGTAGGCCGCGGCTTTAATCGCACCTGTGGTGGAATTTTCGTAGCCATTGGGGCGGCGCTTCCGTTAAGAGCGTGAAGTGTAAAAGTGCCGCGATTGCTAATGGTTAAACATGGGGAAAGGCATAGAAGGTAAGGTATAGAACATCACTGCTCTATCAGTAGAGCAGTGATGTTTAAGCGATTTAAACCACGACGGTGTTATTTGATCAGGTTATTGCGTGGCTTGAAAATTCTCAGCAGCTGCTTCTAGTACGGCTAATGCAGACTCGGCGTCTTCAAACCCTAGACCTTCCATGCCACCATCAGGGCCTTTGTAATTTGCAAACCAGATATCAACAATCTGGCTAACACCAGGGAACTCACTATCAAGTTGCTGCATGCTTTCAATATGAGCAAATGGTGAATCTTGGGTAAGCACTGCCACCAGTTTGTCGTCTTGCTCACCGTCGTCTAACATTTTTAAAACGCCAATAACACGCACATCAACAACTTCACCGCGCGGTAACGCCTGACCTAATACGATGACATCTAGTGGGTCACCGTCACCGCCTAGTTCTTTGGGCAGAGCAGTACCAGGAATGGCGCCATAGTTGCCGGGATAACCTAGGTAATTTACAACGCGCGGCTCGCCGTCTTTATATTCCCAATAAACCGCATTTGGGTCTTCTTTGCTAACTTCCCATTTGGCAGATGTGCCCGTTGGTATCTCGATAATGGCGTTTGCAAAACCGTTGCTATTAATGGCATCCATCGCCATTAAATCGTCATCACCTAAAATGGTGAAATCATCTTTTAGCATCATGGCTGAGGTATAGGGCGTTGTGTCAGAAAAGGCTAGATTACCTAATGACTCCGCATGCGCCGTAGAGGTTAACATCGAGATGCCTATGACACCTGCAAGCAGTAGTTTGTTATGCATGACCATTCCCATGAGCGATTTAATTTATCAAACCTTATCAGGGGGGAATGACGAATTAGTGACAGGTTGAAGGTGATCAAGCAGGATCTATTGATAGCAACAGTCGCTTTTGACCTGCCTCCAAAGAGGGGCTGCGGTGCACTAAACCATGTTCTTCACAGCCCACCCAACCACTGCCTTTTATTAACGCGATGTCACCGGAGTGCAAACGCTGAATGGCGCTTGGGTCGCTAATAATCTCTGGGCGATCAGGCGTTGGGGCACCTAGCCCTGAGCGGTTAATCGCATTTTCAGGTAACCACTCGCTGCCTGGGCCGACATAGGTGGTCACTAAACGTACCGGCAAGTTGTCGCAGTGAAATCGTGGGCACATTGCCGCCGTTAATAAGCGTAGACGAATGCCCACAGTATCGGTATCAAAGAGGAACGCGATGGCTTCAGCAACGGTTGCGATATCGTCAACTAACGCATCTCCCGCTGAGGGCTCTGGGAGCTTTCGGCGCAAGTCATTTCTAAAGTCATCTGTAGGACTGCCAAGCCATGCATACTGCCAGTCTCGCGATGTTTGGCTCTGTATGTTTGCGCTAAGCGCCACATCGGCGGGCAGAGCGCGGTGCAGAATAGCGATGTTAATCTGCTCTTCAAATATGCGCGGAAGCACGCTGATGTCGGTATCCCGTGCGGCGTGTTGTGGTAGCAGCCAAGATGCTGCTTGATGAGAGTGTGGGGCTGGCATGTAGGTCTCCTGTTACGTTTAGCAGTGCATTAGCATTGAGAAAGGTTAGGTCGCAGAGCTTTATTTGTTATGTTATAACGTTTTTATCAATAGGAGACTATACATTGCAACCCGATATCACTCAGTCAGTAACTGCCAGAACAGACAGTGGCGCTGAATTCCTAGATGCAAAAAAAGCTGAGGAGGCTTTGCTGTTGGCCTCATCAGCAGACGAGTACATGAATGCCGAACAGCTTGCGTTTTTCCGTCAGCGGCTTTTGAACGAACGTGCGGAGCTTGAGGCGCATTTAAACGAGGTGAAAACGGCTATCGCCTCCCATGAGAGAGATAGCGACGAGGCTGACCAGGCGTCGTTTGAGGAGGAGCTGCGGTTGTCACTTCGCCAAGCAGATCGCGAAAGTCGGTTGATCAATAATATTGATGCAGCATTACAGCGTATCGAAAATGGTGAGTACGGCTTCTGTGAAGAAACTGGCGAGCCTATTGGTATTCAACGCCTACTTTTTCGTCCAACGGCAAAACTTTGCATTGAAGCAAAGGAGCGCCAGGAGCGTAAAGAGCACCATTTCCGCAAGGCACGGGGGGAGTGATGCAGTTCTCCACGCTGACACCGGTTAATGTACTGACCGGCTTTTTAGGGAGCGGTAAGACAACGTTACTCAATCGCTGGGTACGCCAAGCGTCAATGAAAAACACGTTGATCGTTATTAATGAGTTTGGTGATATTGGCCTTGATCATCAGTTGATTACGCAAAGTGATGAGCAAGCAGTGGTGGAGATGAGCAGTGGCTGTTTGTGTTGCACATTGAGGGGAGACTTGAGCCGCACGCTACAGCAGGCTATTGATTCGCTGTTGGCAGAGGGAAAACCAGCACCTTCCCGTGTTGTGATTGAAACCACAGGACTGGCCGATCCCGCCCCTATTTTACAGCTGTTAATGACCGATCATTGGCTTGCCCACCGTTTCCAGTTGGATAGCGTGGTGTGCTGTGTTGATGCCGCGAACGGTGAGGCAACGTTGCAGGCGCATCGTGAGTCACAGCGCCAGATAGCGATAGCTGACCGATTACTCATCACCAAAACTGACTTGGTTGACGAAGTTCGCTTAGCGCCACTGGCTAACCAACTGGCGTCCATCAATCCGGCAGCAGAGCAATGGCAGGTAGTGAACGGTAATCTTTCGCCCGAGTTGTTGGTAGGCGCAGGGCTCTTTCGTCGGGATTCTCAACGATACCAGGTAGAGCAGTGGCTGAAGTCAGCACGTTACAGCGTTATCCATGCTGAAGATGTTAAGCACGAGGGGGTGCAGCAGGGCGACAGTAACACTGCTTTTGTGCAGCCCAATAGCCAGCCAACGCTGACTCGGCATGGGGAGAATATCAATGCGTTTTGTTTTTGCGTTGAGGGATTAATTACCCCAGACGCTTTGGAAAACTGGCTGGATCTATTGATGTCGTTGATGGGCGAGAAAATGCTACGTATCAAAGCGATTGTGCACCTTACCGATCGTGATGAGCCGCTCGCGCTGCACGGCGTCCAGCACATTTTCCACCCGCCGACGCCTCTGCCGATGCAGTGTGTTAATGACCGCATTTCTCGGTTTGTCTTCATTACTCAAAATGTCGCGCCTGCTACTGTGGCGCAGCTTTATCGTTTTTTTACACCCTCTACTGCTTCGACGCTCTCATCAACTGATTCATCAACTAACGAGGCAATTCAATGACGGCTTTTACTTTACCCGATATTGCCCAACAACCTGCCCGTTTACCGGGCACGCTTTCCTGGGTTGGTATGGAAGGTATTGCGTTGCCAGTACAGCTGGCGGGGAGCCAAGTGAACGCCAATGTATCAGCTGGTGTTAGCCTTGAGGAGGCCGGTGCTCGTGGTATCCACATGTCACGGCTGTATACCGCATTGGATGCATTAGAACGCCAGCCACTAACGACTACGTTACTTCATCGTGTTCTTGCAGCTTTTTTGGAGAGTCATCAAACATTATCAGAAAACGCTTACCTAACGTTCAGTGGGGACGTATTACTTAAACGTGACGCGCTCATCAGCCCTTTGTCAGGATGGAAAAGTTATCCGTTTACGCTGCACAGCCAGCTAACTCCATCAGGGTTTAAGGTAGAGCTAGACGTAGCCGTTGGTTACTCCTCAACGTGCCCCTGCTCAGCGGCATTAGCGCGGCAGCTAATTCAACAAGCGTTTGCGGAAGATTTTGAAGAGATACCGTTAACTAAGCAGGCCGTACTTGCGTGGTTGGGAAGTGAAGAGGGCGTTCTCGCGACGCCGCATAGCCAGCGCAGCGTCGCCCACTGTTCCATACGGCTGGCGGGTAACGGTGAAATCCCGCTTGCTGAGCTTATTGAACGTATTGAAAACGCCCTGGGGACTGCGTTACAGACAGCGGTTAAACGTATCGATGAGCAGGCATTTGCCCTCGCCAATGGCCAGAATCTGATGTTCTGTGAAGATGCGGCAAAGCGCCTAGATCGAGCGCTGAGAAAGATGGCTGATATTTCAGGCTTCCAGCTGAAGGTGGTTCATGCTGAAAGTTTGCACGCCCACGATGCGGTAGCGAGATGCGAATGGCAGTGGTGAGAAATGTCGTTAGCAGGTTGGATGAAAATAAAGGTGTCAAAAGGTGTGTTTGCTCATTGACACTAGGCTCCCGTGGCCTTATATACGACGCATCATCCATCACTATGAGCTCCCATGTTCCTTCTCATCACGATTGCTACCATTTCAATCGCGCTCTCCTTTCTGTGTTCTATCCTTGAAGCGGCGCTGCTGTCTATTACGCCAAGCTATATCGCCAAGCAAAAAGAAGATAATCCCAAACTTCATGCAGCGCTGACCAAGCTAAAAACGCATATTGATCGGCCGTTGGCCGCGATCTTAACTCTTAACACCATTGCGCATACCGTCGGTGCAACGGCAGTGGGGGCGCAGGCCGCGGTCGTGTTTGGCGAAGCATCTATCGCCATTGTGTCGGCCGTCATGACCATGCTGATTTTAGTTCTTTCCGAAATCATTCCGAAAACGATTGGTGCTACCTATTGGCGAGGTTTATCCCCCGTGTTGCCACGGCTACTGAACCCTATGATCATTGGATTGCTACCGTTTATCTGGATGTCCGAACAGATTACGCGCCGTTTAGGAAAGTCAGAACATGACGTTGATTTGCGCGATGAAATTAAAGTGCTGGCGCGGGTAGGTTTGGAAGAGAAAGTATTGGATGCGGATGAGTCACGCACCATTATTAACATGCTGAATTTGCATGAAATTGCGGTCAATAAAGCGATGACGCCCCGTACTGTCTGTGAAACTGTGTTACCTAATATGACGGTTAAGGAGTTTGACGAGCAGTATGGCAAAACGCCATTCACTCGTTTCCCCGTGATGGATAATGGCGAGCAGGCATTTGGTTATGTGCATAAGGCTGATATGTATCACGCTGATGACGCCAAAACCATGCGTGAACTGATGCATCCGATTGGCAGTGTCGACGTTTCGAACAATGTCGAGCAGGTGTTTACATCGATGTTAAAAGACCATCTGCATATGCGGGTGGTCTATGATGAACATGGCACCTTTGTTGGCCTTATCACCCTAGAAGACATTATTGAGACGATATTAGGTCAAGATATTGTCGATGAAACCGACAGTGTGGCGAACTTGCGCCATTATGCAAAACAGCGCTGGGTAAAACGCATTAAGCGGGAAGAGAAAGACGACAAGTCGCTTGATTGAATACAGCGTATGTATCATTGCTATAGTACAAAACGTTCTATAGTGAAGGCGTTGAAAGTCATATAAGGTATTAAGGTCACTTGACCCTAATGAGGAGGAACGATGTCATTACGTATCAATTCGGTAGTGCCAGATTTCGAAGCAGAAACTAGCCAAGGCCCGATTCGTTTTCATGACTGGATTGGCGATAGTTGGGCAATCCTGTTTTCTCACCCTAAAGATTTTACCCCAGTATGTACCACCGAATTTGGTGCTGTTGCTACCCTCAGCGCAGAATGGAAAAAGCGCGGCACCAAGGTCATTGGCGTTTCTGTGGATGGCGTAGAAGACCACAAACGCTGGGGTGACGACATCCAATCCGTTAGCGGCAGTGAAGTCGACTTTCCGATCATCGCTGATGACGGGCTAACCGTATCGAAGCTTTACGACATGCTGCCAGAAGAAGCTTATCTACCTGATGGCCGCACACCAGCCGACAGTGCCACTGTTCGCTCGGTGTTTATTATCGGGCCAGATAAGCAACTGAAACTATCCATGACCTACCCCATGACAGTAGGGCGTAATTTTGCCGAAATTTTGCGTGCACTAGATGCCCTGCAAACCACGGCACAGCATGGTGTTGCCACGCCTGCTGATTGGACGATTGGTCAGGATGTTATCATTCCGCCGAGTGTGTCAGATGAAGATGCCAAACAGAAATTCGGTGAGTTCGAGGCAGTTCTGCCGTACCTGCGTAAAACGAAATTGCGTTAATTAGTTAACGCTGTCTCGTTTAAGACTGAAAACTCGCCATGAAAATGGCGAGTTTTTTCTTATGAAGGTGCTAAAGCGAGCCGTTCGATAGAGTGAGATACATTCTGCGCGCCTTGTAAAATTTCACTCACAATTGACGCTATTTCTTTAACACTAGTTTGACTGGTTTCACCCTGCTTGACCACTTGCTGCATTGCCTGGGTGGTGCGTGAGACAAGTGCATTATTTTCTTTTAGAACTCGAGTGATTTCGCTCACCGCTTCACTTGACCCTTTGGCTAACTGGCGTACTTCGTTTGCTACAACAGCAAATCCACGACCCTGTTCACCCGCTCTTGCTGCCTCCACCGCTGCATTTAATGAAAGCAAGTTTGTTTGGCTGGCAATTTGCGCGATTGATGCAGTAATTTTGTTAATCTGCTCCGCTTGTTGGTTTAGCGCAGTGATTAGCTGCTGTGCTTCGTTGAGCGTATGGGCGACATGTTGTGAGTCAGAAAGCACAGTTTGCAGATGGGTTAACCCATTTTGGGCAATTCGCTCGGTCTGGCTAGACGATGCTTGGGCGCTGCTTACCGTGGCTTTAGCAGCTTCTGTTGCCAGCATTGCTTGGGTGATATCGGTAGCAAATTTAACCACCTTTACCACGTTACCTTCGTCATCAAAGATAGGGTTATAAGTAGCTTCCAGCCAAACGGTGTCTCCTTTGGCATTTAGGCGTAAAAACTTACCCTGTTTATACTCCCCTTGGCTTAAGCGTTGCCAGAAGTCTGGGTGTTTTCGGTAAAAATCACTATCGCAGAAAAGTCGGTGATGCTCGCCACGAATTTTGTGCAGTGGATACCCCATTGCTTGTTCAAAATTAGTGTTGGCATCCAGAATATAGCCGTCGGTTGTAAATTCAATCACTGCCATTGAGCTATTTAGAGCTTGAAGAACGGAGCGTTCGCTAGCGGCGTTTTGGTGCTCCTTGGTCACGTCGTTGGCTACTTTAAAAATCTGTACAACCTTGCCACGTCGATTCTTAATCGGTATATAGGTAGCCTCAAGCCATACTTCTTCGCCAAGTGCATTCACGCGCCTAAAACGCCCCTGTTGGCTTTCACCTGCTGCAAGTGATTTCCAGAAAACACCATATTGACGGTTGGACCTTTCTTCAGGAAAACAAAAAATACGGTGATGACGTCCCTTAATGTCAGCTAATGAGTAACCCATAAAGGCTAAAAATTGCTCACTAGCCTCTTGGATAATGCCTTCCGATGAAAAGTAGATACAAGCAGTATGTTGGGTTAGGGCGCTACGTAAGGCGTCAGAAGTAAAATATGCGAGCATTGGTAGTCCCTTAAATCTAATCTGTTATTATCCGTGAATAGGTTGATAATAGATCAGATCTTAATAAAAGGCACTTACTTGTAATGGTTTTGTATAAAAAAATAAGAAGGTATAGGCTGCAAGTCTTGTCTAATTATTAGGACATGCAGGTGGAGTGGGCGTGCTAGAAAAGCCTAGTTGGGTAAACCACGCGGTGGCGTTGCCGCCTGTATTGTCACCATCGCTCATCAAGGCGATACCATTGACTTGGCTAGGGGCGCTGCCAAAAAGAGCTTGGTAGTCAACACGTACATCGCGTACTTCTGCCACCCATTCCCCAACGGCGCTATTGCCACTTTGCAGCGCTATCAGTTGGGCTCGGTCAGTGAATGCATTCGGCCACGAAGTACCCTGGGGTTGGGTAGAGGACCAGACATAGTTAACCGATTCGACCTGCCAAGGCAGAATGCCCGTCTTGCGAGCTACGTAAACCCGTGCGGGATAGTCATCGCCCGCTTTGGTCGTTTCATCAACGCCCGGATAGGTTGAGTCTACTTGCCAGCACCAGTGAAGATAGGGCGTTTCATTTAAATCAATATCGCGCTCGAGGTAGCGTGCAGAGGCTTGGCCCTGAGCATTGGCTTCAAGCACTCGTTGGCCTGATTTATCAACAATGGAATAACGTGTTTCGCCTTCAAAGCTACGGGTAGGCCAGGTCATGATTTGATTGGGTGTAAAGCGTATCTCTTGCCCGCTAGCGGTTGTGAACAATAACGGGCTAAAAAATAGGCTCGCTAGTGCTGTTCCTTTGATGCGCAAAGCACTAGCGAGGCTCATAATGACCACCGCTGTCTGTCGAGTTTTTTGGCACAGCAGGGTGGTGCTCGCCAATTTTGTGAAGCAAGTCAAACTGGCGGGCACAGGCGCGGCAGGCGCTGCACATAGAGAGATGGATGCGGAGTACAGTACGTTCGCGAAAAGTGAGTGCTCTATCTTGCTTAAGTGACATCAAACGTGTTGCTTCACGGCACATTAGCATCTTTATTGGCTCCTACTGAGTCCAGCCATTATCTAAGCACGTTCTTAACCTTAACCGTGCTCGGTGTAAGATAACCCAGCAGTTAGTTTCTGTTATGTCGAGTTCCTTACAAATATCCTGTGTAGATAATCCCATCAGCTCTCGTAAGGTAAATACGCGCGCGATACTGTCGGGTAGCGCTATTAAACAAGCATCGAACACTTGCCAGAAGCGCTGGTTCTCTAAAATATGCTCAGGCTCTCCCCAGTCATGCGGGCGGGCGCTGGGTTGCCAATGTCCATTTGAGTTGAATAGCCGGTCTAACGTGTCATCGTCTATTGCGTCATTTAGTGGTTGCCAGCGCCCCTGTTTTTTCTGCTGGCGCAGATGGCCAAGTATCTTAAATTTTAAGATGCCAAATACCCAGGTTTCAAATTCTGAGCGCCCTTCAAATGAACTGGTTTTTTCAAACGCGGTGAGCAACGTTTCCTGAACGGCATCTTCAGCGGCAGCATTCTCCCTAAGCTGCAAGCGTGCAAACGCAAGCAGACGGGGGCGGACATAACTGAAGTGTTCGGCAGCTTGCTGTGAGGAGATAGGCAATATGAGCGTCCCTAAGCTAAGAAAAGTCAGGCTTAAAGCTCAAGAATCCCATCACCGCGTAAAACGCGTTGCGGTGATGGGAGAAGCACCTCAACAGTTAAGCGGTTAAGTGCTCTACGAGCGCTTGGGCAAACGTATCGGTAGTGCCGGTGCCGCCCATATCGGGTGTCACCATGTCGCGGCGTGTCTCCAACACCGCACGTATTCCGTGACGAATAGCGTCGCCTTTTTCGTTCATGCCCAAGTGGTCGAGCATTTGGGCGGCTGCCAGCAGTAAAGCGCAAGGGTTGGCGATTTTTTGTCCGGCAATATCCGGTGCGGAACCGTGAACTGCTTCAAAAATAGCCGCCTTTTCACCGATGTTAGCGCCTGGTGCCAGGCCTAACCCGCCAACGAGCCCAGCACATAGGTCAGAAAGAATATCGCCAAACAGGTTGGTAGTGACAACGACATCAAACTGGTGCGGATTCATCACCAACTGCATGCAGGCGTTATCTACAATCATTTCCTGGAATTCGATCTCGGGATACTCTTTGGCGACTTCCCGCGCGACATCCAAAAATAGGCCAGAGCTGGTTTTAATGATGTTAGCTTTATGTACAGCGGTGACTTTCTTACGTCCGTTATTTTTAGCTAGTTCAAACGCATAGCGCACAATACGTTCGGAACCCTGGCGGGTTACCTTGATGACTGAAATACCGGTATTGCCATCGTCAATCATCTCTTGGCCATCAGAGAGATAGGCACCTTCGGTGTTTTCCCGCACGGTAATCATATCAATATCGCTGTAACGCGAACGCGTACCGGGGAAGCTAATCGCAGGGCGCACGTTGGCGTACAAGTCAAAATGACGACGCAGCTGCACGTTGATGGAGGAGAAACCTTTGCCAATGGGGGTGGTCAGCGGGCCTTTCAGGGCAATACCGTACTTCTCGATGGCATCAAGCGATTCTTGAGGAATCAGCGTGCCGTGTTTTTCAAGCGCCGCCAGGCCAGCATCGATAAACTCATAATTCAGACCGCACTCCAGCGCATCAAGCACGCGCAGGGTTGCATCCATAATTTCTGGGCCGATACCGTCGCCTTTAATCACCGCAATTGACTGACTCATCGTCTATTTCTCCTCTTTGGCGGGCATATTCGGCACGTGACTATGTGTGCCGCTTCAACATAAAACGTTGGCAATTGTCATCGTTTCTGGTGGCGCAATGGTACGCCACAATCCGTCGCGAGGTCACCCTGCCTAAGTAGAGGTGGGGGCGTGTCAGCGCGTATCACAGTGTGTGCTACCAGAGTGGCGTGAGATGCAATGCGGCTGTGATGCTGTTAGAATGCTGCGCTTTGTCGCACCTTGCTTATTGCAACCGTACAGAATATTACTCATGACTGCATTTACTCACATCTTTTCTGGGCTGATGACTCCGCCCTAAGTAATTCCCTCCTTATATAAGCGCCATGACGCCTATCGCGTTATGTCGGCGCTTGTGCATCCTATGGCCGTTCATTGGCTGTTTACGCTGCCCCCGTATCTTCGTGATGCAGCACTGTTTTGACAACCTATTCGCATAATTGCGCGTTCTCGCTTCACCTCGGTGTGGCGGTAGTGCGTAGTGTTTCACCTTCAACTATGGACTCCCTGAATGGCACTTTTCAGTAAGCAAGAGTGGTTCTCTAACATCAAAGGCGACACGCTCTCAGGCATTGTTGTTGCCCTAGCGCTAATTCCTGAAGCGATTGCATTTTCGATTATTGCGGGCGTTGACCCCAAAGTGGGCCTATACGCCTCATTTTGTATCGCAGTAGTGATTGCCTTTACCGGTGGTCGCCCAGGTATGATTTCAGCAGCTACCGGTGCCATGGCACTGCTGATGGTTACTTTAGTGCGCGAACATGGCCTTGAGTACCTACTGGCGGCCACGCTATTGACTGGGGTATTACAGATTATCGCAGGCTACTTAAAACTTGCAGAGTTGATGCGTTTTGTGTCCCGTTCGGTGGTCACCGGATTTGTGAATGCCCTAGCGATATTGATTTTCATGGCGCAACTGCCTGAATTAACTAATGTAACGTGGCATGTGTATGCCATGACGGTAGCAGGCTTAGGTATTATCTATCTCTTCCCGTACTTGCCTGCGATTGGAAAGTCGATCCCTTCTCCCCTGGTATGCATTGTGGTGCTTACCGGGGTGTATATGGTAAGTGGCATGGATATACGCACGGTAGGTGATATGGGTGAACTGCCCGATACACTGCCAATGTTTTTATGGCCTGATGTGCCACTTAATTTAGAAACGCTGATGATCATCTTTCCCTACGCCATCATGCTGGCGGTGGTGGGCCTTCTTGAATCTATGATGACAGCCACCATTGTTGATGACTTAACGGATACACCCAGTGATAAAAACCGTGAGTGCAAAGGCCAGGGTATCGCTAATATCGGATCGGGTTTGCTGGGCGGTATGGCAGGCTGTGCAATGATTGGTCAGTCAGTCATCAACATAAAATCCGGTGGCAGGACTCGGCTCTCAACGCTCATCGCTGGTGTTGTTCTGTTGTTGATGGTGGTCTTTCTCTCTGATTGGGTCTCGCAGATTCCCATGGCAGCGTTGGTGGCAGTCATGATCATGGTATCGATAGGCACCTTTAGCTGGGAGTCGATTCGCGACCTTAAAAAACATCCGATGAGTACCAATATCGTTATGCTAGCCACAGTGGTGGTGACTGTGGGGACGCACAATTTAGCAATTGGTGTCTTTGTAGGTGTACTGCTGGCGGCGATGTTCTTTGCTAATAAAGTCGGCAACATCCTGTATATCGGCTCGAAAGAAGTAGAGCCCGGTAAAGAGCGTGAATACCAAGTGGTTGGCCAAGTGTTCTTTGCCTCTTCTGAGCGTTTTATTGCTGCCTTCGATTTTAAAGAGAGCATCGATAAGATCACCATCAACCTTTCCCGCGCCCACTTCTGGGATATTACCGCTGTTCAAGCCCTGGATCGTGTGGTGATTAAGTTCCGCCGTGAAGGTACCGAGGTAGAACTGGTGGGCTTGAGTGAAGCCAGTGCCACCGTGGTAGATCGTTACGCGGTACACAACGACCCTGAGGCGGTTGAAAAGCTGATGGGCGGCCACTAACCACCGCAAGGAGAGCGATATGACTGAACACGTACTCGCCGCGATTGATGGCTCCCAATATGCAGAAAGCATCTGTGACTACGCCGCCTGGGCAAGCTTGGCATTAAATGCCCCGCTTAGCTTTGTGCATGTGGTGGATAATCATTCTGATGTACCAGAAGAACAAAATTTGTCAGGTAACCTAAGGTTTGGTGCCCGCGAGCGCTTGATGAAAGAGCTTTCCGAGCTTGATGAGCAGCGCGCCAAGGTGAACCGTGAGCAAGGCAAGCTCATGTTGGAAGCTGCTAAGGCACGGGCAGTGGAAGATGGGGTCGTTGATCCCATTGTTCGCCAGCTTAACGGCACGCTGGTCGAAACCTTGGTAGCGCTAGAGAAAGACATTCGTTTATTGGTGGTAGGCAAGCGTGGCGAAACGGCTCACCATGCCAGCGGCCACCTAGGTTCTAACCTTGAGCGTGTGGTGCGTGAAATGCACCGCCCAATTCTCATGGTGCCTAAAGCCTTTAAGCAACCTGAAAAGGTACTGATTGCGTTTGACGGTAGCAGAACTGCCCGGAAAGGGGTGGAGATGCTGGCGCGCTCGCCGTTATTTGCAGGTACCGAATGCCATGTGCTGATTGTGGGTGCTGAAACCGCAGAGCACCGCAGCGAACTTGAGTGGGCGCTGACTACGCTACGCGACGCTGGCCACCAAGCCGAAGGCGCCATCCACGCTGGTGAGGTAGACGACACTTTGCAAGCGTACGAGAAGGAGCATGCTATCGACCTTCTAGTGATGGGCGCCTATGGCCACTCGCGTATTCGCCACTTGCTGGTCGGCAGTACCACAACAGCGATGTTACGCGGCAGCCGAATTCCAGTACTGATATTGCGTTAAACAATACGCACGCTTTAACGCCGGTCACCACGCTAAGGGGCCGGCGTTTTTTTTATAGGTGGCTTGGAATTAGCTTGCCGGGTACCCAACGTATCAACGCTATCATGCCAAATAGTTCCACTAGCGATTGAAAAACAATAACAACTGCTGCAGCTTGCCATCCATTGGGCAGGGTAAGCGCAATAGGCAACATGACAAACGAATTGCGCGTGCCAAAACTAAAGGCAAGTGTTCGAGCGCTGGCGGCGGGAAGCTTAAATAGCCTGCCCAGCACTTTACCTAGGAATGCCGCCACTATTAAATAGCCCACAAAAATAAACACTACCTGTACCGATACATGGGTAAGCGCTAGCACGCTATTAACCTGTGTAGCCGCAATAACCAATACTACCAATGCCAGTAGTGGCACGGGTAAATAGCCAAGCTGCTCAGTGACACGCTCAATGGCGTGATAGCGATAGGCTGCTAATTTCGTCAGCCATGCCAATCCCAAGGGCAGCATAATTAAGCCAGCAAAGGCACTGAGAAGGTCGGTAGAAAAGGCCAACTGAAACCATTCGTCGCCTAAAAATAACCAAAGATAAACGGGCAACGCGACCATTTGGATGAGCAGCAGTAGCGGCGTTGCCGCGACAGCGCGGGCGGCATCGCCTTTGCCTAAGTGCGTGAAGGTAATAAACCAATCGGTGCAAGGCACCAGCAGCACTAGCAAAACCCCAGCTATCACCGGTTGTGGCAGTGGCAGCCCCAGTACTAAAAGACCTAGCACCAAGACCCCCAGTAGCGCAGGGATGATAATGAAGTTGCCAATCAGCAGCGCTGCCATAAAGCGTTTATCGGTAACGCTTTGCTTGATATGTAATAGCGGTATCTGAGTAAAGGTGGCGTAGAGCAGTATACCGAGTAGCGGCCATAACAGCTGTTCAAGTGATGACGCTAGTAAGGGAGCTATCAGACCCAGCGTAAGCCCTAAGCAGATAAACCCTAAGTAAAGCCAGGACTGCTGTCGCTCTAACTGCTCGCGCATAAAATACCTACGGTTATAGACGAGAAAGCGCTATGCGTTCTCCTAGCCAGACTGCTAGTAACCAAAGCGGTAGGCTGATAAGTACATAAAGCAGCGCTAGCCCAGAGAGTCCTTGCTGAATAAGGTGCAGTGTTTCCAGGCTAAAGAGTGAAAATGTGGTAAAACCGCCACAAAAACCGGCCACTAACAGCGGCTGCCAGTGCGCCAAGTTGCCGTTAGGAAAACGCGAAGCGGTAGCGGCAACCCAACCGATGACCCCAGAGCCCAGCACGTTAACCAGCAGTGTACCCCAAGGGAAATAGCCGCCAAGCGCTGCCAAAGACAGCAGAGATACCCCGTAGCGAAGGGCACTGCCAAGCCCGCTGCCAACCCCAACGGCTAGGTAAGCTTGCCAGTTCATAGCAGCAATCCCTTAGCCAACAGCCAACCGAGCATGGCCATCACCATGCCGAGCACTAAGGTAGCAGCAATATTTAAGGTGGCACGCAGCGCTTGGCCGCTTTGCCACAGCTCAATAGTTTGTAAGCTAAATGATGAAACAGTGGTGTAGCCACCTAATAAGCCTGCAACAGTAAATAGCCACAGCGGCTGTGCGCTTGGCACGCCGTAGTAACCAAGAAGTCCGCCCGCTATAAATGCACCGCTGGCATTCACCAGTAAGGTGCCCCAAGGGAAGGTTTTGCCCAGCAGATGGGCCATAAGATTAGAAACGGCATAGCGACTCATGCCGCCTAACGCGCCGCCAAGTGCTACCAGTAGCATGCTCGCGATACCATGCCCCATCGTGACTCCTTTAACTGGCCGCGTTTACAGGCCGCTAAGTGTACCACTCACCCTATAACGATAGGGGTGATCGGAAAGAACGCGTTAAGGTGTCGCTGGTCAATAAGTTCGTGTAAAAAAGAATGAGAATAATAAAAATCTTAACGCACCCGCTCAAGGAGTCGCTTTTATGTCTGATCGCGTGTTCGCCGCTATTGATGGATCTCAGTATTCGGAAAGTATCTGTGATTATGCTGTCTGGGCCGCCAAGGCACTTGATGCGCCATTAAGCTTTATTCATACCCTGGATAACCACTCTCAGGTGACAGAGCCTGATCTAACCGGGAATTTAGGCTTAGGGACTCGAGAGCATTTGCTAGAAAAGCTATCTGATATTGAAGAGCAGCGCGCGAAAGTTGCCCGTGAGCAGGGGCGTTATATGCTCGATGCGGCAAAAGTACGCGCAATGAAAGCCGGTATTACGGATCCACTCTGTCTTCAGCGTAACGGTACGCTGGTAGAAACCTTGGTTGAAAACGAAAAAGAGATGCGCTTACTGGTGTTAGGCAAGCGTGGCGAAACCGCGCATCAAGCCAGTGGCCATCTAGGCTCTAACCTTGAACGCGTTGTGCGTGAGATGCATCGTCCACTATTGATGGTGCCTAAGCAGTTTACGCAGCCGAAAAACGTGATGATGGCGTTTGATGGCAGCAAAACGGCCCGCAAAGGCATTGAGATGCTGGCCAAAAGCCCGCTCTTTGAAGGTGCTGCCTGCCATGTTGTGATCGTGGGTGCTGAGACGGCAGACAACCGGTCACAGCTTGAGTGGGCAATTGATGTTCTTGAGTCTGCTGGCCACCACGCTGAAGGGGCAATACGCGCTGGTGAAGTGGAAGAAACGTTGCGCGCTTACAAGCAAGAGCACGGCATCGATTTGTTGGTTATGGGTGCCTATGGTCATTCGCGTATTCGTCACTTGCTGGTTGGCAGCACGACGACCGCCATGTTACGCAATGCCCATTTGCCGGTGCTGATTCTGCGCTGAGGTCACTAGGAGACGCAGATGAACCACCCTGAGGTAGACATAGTCGCGATACGCCAAAAGCTGTTGGCGCTAGAGGTTTCTTTGCGAGAAGAAAGCATTGAAAGCGCGTCTTCAAGAGAGACGGTGGTGCTTGACCAAACGTCGGTGGGGCGTCTGTCACGTATGGGTGCGCTGCAGGGCCAAGCAATGGCAAAGGCAGAAGAGCAGCGCCGCCAAATGTCGCTTAAGCGTATTAGCGGCGCCTTGCAGCGCATTGATCAACAGTGCTTTGGCGAATGCATTGAGTGTGGCGAATGGATTGGTGCCAAACGCCTCACCTGGGACCCGTTAGCGCTGAAATGTATCGAGTGTGCTGAGTGAGCGCTTAGACCTCAATAGCAGTGGCTTCCTGCTGATGCTGCTTGGTGGCCTGCGCCATATTAATGCCTGACAGCAGCGCCTTCAGCGATGCGCTAACGGTGTCACTATCTTCGGCCACGGCACAAAGTCGTTGCCCATCAATATTCAGCTGCACAAAGGCAATCGCGTTGGCTTCACTGTCACCGCCAAGTGAATGCTCGCTGTAGTCAATAATGGCTACATGGCTGCCCGAATGCTTCTTCCAAGCATCAGTGAAGGATGACATCGCGCCGTTGCCGGTACCTGACAGGCGCAGTGTTTCAGAGCCTTGCCAAAGGGTTATTTCTATTCCCTCGTGCTGGCCTTTTGATAGCCGGTAATCGGCCAATGCCAGTGGCGCATCCTGAGTGAAATTATCAAACATTACTTGGCGAATAATTTCACTGGAAAGCTCGCCGTTACGGCGCTCGCTCTCTTGTTGTACGTAAGGAGCAAGTGCCAGCATCATCCAACGCGGTAAATTAATGCCGTAGTCTCGCTCCAGCAAAAAGGCCATGCCCCCTTTGCCAGACTGGCTATTCACCCGGATAACGGCTTGGTAGTCGCGGCCAATATCATGCGGGTCAATGGGTAGGTAAGCCACTTGCCACGGCTCGTCGGGCTTTTGATGCTTGAGTGATTTACGAATAGCATCCTGATGGCTGCCGGAAAATGCGGTATACACCATTTCGCCGACCCAGGGATGGCGCGGGTGCATAGTGATACCGGTACACTCATGCACCACCTGAACGATCTCGTCCGGGTTTGAAAGATCCAGCTTCGGATCAATACCCTGGCTGTATAGGTTCATCGCCAGGGTCACAATATCCATGTTGCCGGTACGCTCGCCGTTACCCAGTAGCGTGCCTTCGACACGGTCGGCTCCCGCTAACAATGCCAACTCTGCTGAAGCAACGGCGCCACCGCGGTCGTTGTGGGTGTGTACCGATATAATCACGCTGTCGCGACGGCTAATGTGCTGGCAAAAATATTCAATCTGGTCAGCATGATGGTGCGGCCCCGCAACTTCTACCGTGGTGGGCAAGTTGAGGATGCATTTGTTGTCTGGTGTTGGTTGCCAAACATCCATCACGGCCTCGCAGATGGCCAGTGAAAAATCGATTTCAGTGCTAGAAAAGCTTTCCGGTGAATATTGGAAACGCCAATCAGCATCTGGATGCTGGGCAGCATAGGTCTTCACCCAGGTAGCGCCTTGCACAGCAATGTCGGTAATGCCGTCACGGTCCATCTCAAACACCCGCTCGCGCTGGATGGTAGAGGTGGAGTTATAAAGGTGAATAATGGCGCGTTTGACGCCCACCAGCGATGCAAAGGTTTTCTCGATTAAGTGTTCACGGCACTGAACGAGTACCGCAATAGTGACATCGTCTGGAATTTGGTCTTCTTCAATTAGCCAGCGGACAAAGTCATAGTCTGGTTGGCTAGCCGAGGGAAAGCCCACCATCACTTCTTTAATGCCTACTTTAATAATTTGGTGCCAAAAGCGCTGCTTTTGCTCCACCGTCATCGGCTCTAATAGCGCCTGATTGCCATCGCGTAGGTCTTCACTTAGCCAAATGGGCGCTTGAGTTAGGTCGCGGTCAGGCCATTGGCGGTTGAATGCGGGAACACGCGGAGCAGGGCGGTATTTGCGATGATCAAAAGCAGACATGGTGAGTTTCCTGAGGGCGATGAATTATTTGGGCGGCCGCTTGTGGCGTAAGCCGCGTTAACAGGTGCCTGGGTAAGGCACCGTGTAGGGGCTGCTTGTGACAGTCAATACAGTTTACTTGAAGTTAGGCGAAAGGTTATTGCGAAAGTGTGGTTATATCGCCAATAATTGGCAGTAAATATCGATTATTTTGTTTTTATTGGTAGGAGCTGCTTGTTATGCCAGTCGTGCCGCTTGAGCTTGATCGTTTTGATCGCCATATTCTGAATGTGTTACAGCAGGAGGGACGGATTAGTAATCAGGAGTTAGCCGAGCGTATAGGGCTTTCCCCATCCCCCTGCTTGCGCCGAGTGCGTGCGCTAGAAGAGCACGGGTTAATTACCCAATACCGGGCCGATGTTGATGCACGACAGTTAGGCTATCAACTGATGGTGTTGCTACATATTTCAATGGATCAACATACCCCCGAACGGTTTGATAACTTCGAACGCCATATTCGTAAAATTCCTAACGTGATTGAGTGTTTGATTATCACCGGCCAAGCGGCGGATTTTCAGCTTAAGATACTGGTACGTGATATGGACGACTATCAGCATCTTTTACTGCACGTGATCAACCGTATTGAAGGGGTTACTGGCGCCCACACCAGCTTTGTTTTGCGGCGAGTCTTCGAGCATCGGCCTGTGCCTACGGAGCGCGCTTGATGAAGAAGGCATAGGCAACGAGGCAGTGGCGGTTTACACTGCTTTTTTTGTCTTACCTAGGAGATTGAGCCATGACAATTCAGCGCCATGATACAAAAGCCCGTATGAGCCGTGCTGTTATTCATCAAGGTGTTGCCTATTTGTGTGGCCAGGTAACTGGTCCTGAAGCACGCTACGAAGGAATTAAAGAGCAAACCGAGAGTATGCTGGCGCGGGTTGATGCCTTGCTAAAAGAAATTGGCTCCAGTCGAGAGCAGCTGTTGAGCGCGACAATCTACCTTAAAGACGGTAATGATTTTGCTGCAATGAACGAGGTGTGGGATGCATGGGTACCCGAAGGTTATGCGCCGGCACGCACCTGTGTATGCGCGCCGTTGCCTGCTGATGAGTTGAAAGTAGAAATTACGGTTACCACTGCCGTCAGCAGTTAAGTTATCTGTATCAGCGATAGCTGTTTTACTGATTACTTACCTGTCTTTTCCACAGGGAAGCGGGTATCGCGCAGACTATCTTTGATTTTCTTCAGGTGCGGTAGGAAGTCTTCGCCGCGCCTTAGAGTAACCCCAGTGGCTAAGGCATCAATCAGTGTTAGTTGAATCATCCGCGAGGTCATGGGCATATAGTGGTCGGTGTCCTCGGGAGTGGCTACTTCGAGAGTCGCAGTACATTCCAAGGAAAGTGGAGAGTTAGGGGCGGTAATTCCCAGCACCACGGCACCTGCTTCGCGCGCAACGCGTGCAATATCGACCAGTTCTTTGGTACGACCTGTGTACGAGATAATCACCACTACATCTCCCGTATGACAGGCAGCGGCCACCATGCGCTGCATCAGCACATCTACATAGGCCATGACAGGCAAGTTAAAACGGAAAAATTTGTGCTGGGCATCTTGAGCGACGGCACCTGAGGCACCTAAGCCAAAGAAATGGATCTGTTTTGCTTGAGTAAGATAATCAACCATGCGCTCAACGGCGGCCATATCGACCTCACGCTGGGCTTCGTCCAGGGCGGCAATCGTCGCGCCAAAAATCTTATGGGTATACTGCGTTGCCGTATCGCCGGGCTCGACAGCTCGCGTCACATAGGGCGTTCCACCTGCGAGGCTCTGCGCAAGTTTGATCTTAAAGTCGGGGTAGCCTTTGGCGCCGAAGTTACGACAGAACCGGTTGACCGTGGGCTCACTGACGCTGGCCGCTTGGGCAAGGCTTGCAATGCTCAGACTGGTGGCTACTGCTGGGTCCTCCAGGATGACATTGGCAACTTTGCGTTCTGAGCGGTTTAATTCTTCTAAGCGTTCGCGTAAGCGGTCAAGCAGGTCATGCGCCATCAACAGACTCCATGGCAATATTTTTTTGGGCGTTGGGTGCCCATTCGCGGCACCACGTAAAAAATGCGTCGGCGGTTAGCGGACGCGCATAGTAATACCCTTGCGCTGCTTCACAGCCAATAGAACGTAAGTAGTCCGCCTGGGCAGATGTTTCAATACCCTCTGCCACTACGTCGCAACCAACGGCATGGGCAAGCTGAGTAATGGTAAGGGCTAAATGACGGTCTACTGCGTCGTGCTCTAAATCCATGACGAAGGCACGATCTATTTTCAGGGTAGAGAAGGGCAGTGTTTTAACATAGGCGAGAGAAGAGTGCCCAGTGCCAAAATCGTCGATCGCAACGGCGATATTCATCTCAGCAAGCTGAGCCAATTGCGTACGTGCGTTGTGCATATCGCTTAATAAGCCTGACTCAGTAACTTCCAGTGCAAAAAAACGTTCAGGGATCTCTTGCTCAGCCAGCTTGGAAAGCAATGTCTGAGCAAAGTCTTTGCGCGCCAACTGGCGGGCTGCAACGTTCACCGCAATATGGAAGTCATCATCCAGCAGGCCTTTTATTCGCCATTCGACGATATGCTGCATTGCTTTCTCAAGCACCCACTCACCAATAGAGAGGATATCACCACTTGCTTCCGCAAGGGGAATAAAGTCCCCTGGGGAAATATGGCCTAGCTCGGGATGGTGCCAGCGTAGGAGAGCTTCAGCTCCGATAACACGCTGTGTTGCCAGAGAAACTTTTGGTTGAAATGCCAGGGACATCTCGCCCCGTTCGGTCGCACCACGAATAGCTTGCTGAAGATTCAGGCGCTGGCGTTGTTGCGCTTCCAGCGTTTCGTTATAGCATTGAACGCGCAGCGTACCGTTCTGCGGCAATGCTAAGGCGGCCATATGCACAAGGCGTTCAATATCGAAATGGGCATCCGCCCAGCTAATGCCAATGCGCGCATTTAGAGGCAGTAGTAGGTCGCCCAGCGCTTGGTCTTGATCGAAGCAGCTCAATAGCTGCGCCGCGGAGTGGCGTAACGCTTCGAGATCGGCGTGAGCAGTAATCACCAGTATCTCACTGCCTCCCCATAAACCTATTTGGCATTGCTGGCTGAGTTTAGCCGAAAGTTGACGGCTGATATGAACCATCAATTTATCAGCGACACCATAACCATGTAGCTTAATCACGTCGTCTAGGTGGTCCAGCGCAATGAAGAGAAGCCCTGTTCCCGTGCCTCGCATTGCTGCTTCACGAAGCATTTGAGTCAGTGCGCGGCGATTAGCGAGTTGGGTGATTGGGTCGGTACGAGACTGGCGATCTAGCTCTTTTGTACGCTTTGCCACCATGCGTTCAAGTACGTCTGCCTGTTGATTGCGGATTTGATAACGGTGCTCAACGCTTAATGTATTGCGGATGCGCTGTAGCACCTCATCATGTTTGAACGGTTTCGTGACGAAGTCGCGCACACCCATGCTCAGTGATCGATGACGCGTTTCATCATCAATCTGTGCGGTGAGTATAATAATTGGGGGGATATGGTGACCAAACTCTGCTTGCAGCTGATTGATAACCGCGTACCCATCCAAGTAAGGCATGCGAATATCAAGCAGGATCAGGTCTGGCAACGTTTGCTGACAGTGCGCCAGCACTTTGCGTGGATCGCTTATACCATGCGTGTTTTCAAAGCCATGGTCGTCAAGCAGGTCCAATAGCAGCTCTACGTTAATACTGTTGTCGTCCACCACGAGGAGGTGTTTATGGAGCAGACTCATGGCGCCGTCCTTGGTGCAATGGTAATAAATCGATTTAGCGATACGGTCAATTTGTCGATATCAATAGGCTTGGTAAGGTAGTCCGCAAACCCAGCCGCTAGTCCATAATGTAAGTCTCGCTCCATCGCATTGGCAGATAACGCTATGACATCGATCTGCTTTAGCATGGGGTCGTTTTGCATAATGTCGAGCGCTTGAAAACCACTCATTCCGGGTAGATGGATATCCATTAGGACGAGATCAGGTGGCGAATGACGCATTATCTCCAAGCTGAGTTCAGCGCTTGCCACGACACGTAATTGTATTGACGGGAAGTCATCAATAATATCTTCCATAAGCCGCTGATTAGCAGGATTATCTTCTACATAAAGCAGGTTGAATGCGCGGGAAGAACCGCTTGAGGTGCCCACGACGCTATTATGAGGCGGTGCTTCATGTTCGGCCGGGTGTTCGGTAATGGGCAGCGTAAACCAGAAGGTGGAGCCTTTGCTTGGTTGGCTATCAACACCGAGACGCCCCTTCATCCGCTCTACCAGTTCACGCGTAATGGCTAACCCAATGCCTGTCCCTTCAATCGGTCCGTGCTCTGCATCCAGGCGGTTAAACGGTTCAAAAAGCTCGTGCTGGCGCTCTGGCGCAATACCATGTCCAGAGTCGATAACGCTCACTTTTAGTTCGCTCCCAATCGGCTCAATATTGACGTGAATGGTGCCGTTTTCTCGATTGTATTTAATCGCGTTGGAAAGCAAGTTAAGCAGTACTTGCTTAACCCGCGTGTAATCCGCCATGACCATGCAGGGTTGCGCTAATGAATCACGCGTTAGCGTAATATTGGCTGCTCCGATGTTGGCTTCCAGCGTTGTGCAGGCATCATCCAATACGTTTTCGATTAGCATAGGCTCTAATGAAAGCGTCATGTGTCCCGCTTCGATCCTCGCTAAATCAAGTACTTCATTAATCAGGCTTAACAGGTGTTGACCGCTCTTCTCGATTTGCCCTACTTGGCGTTGCTGCTTCTCACTCAGTGGATCACGACGGCCTTTTGCTAACAGTTGAGCAAAGCCGATAATCGCATTAAGCGGGGTGCGCAGCTCATGGCTCATTGAGGAGAGAAACTCACTTTTTGCCTTGTTAGCTTGCTCTGCTTGATCACGAGCGGTTGCTAAATCGCAGGTAACTTGCTCGCGCTCGGCCATTTGGCGATAGAGGTTAATGAGTAGCGCGCAGGTATCAGTAAAAGGTTGAAGCCAGTCTAAAAGGGTCTGGTTTAATGGCTGTTTACTATTTGCGATGGCAAACATGCCAATAAGGCTATCGCCGCTGAAAATCGGCACGCCCAAGTAGTTGTCTAAGCGAGGGTGACCTGGTGGGAAGCCGCCGCGCTTGGTATGGCGATAAACGTCGTTAGTCATGATGACATCGCCATGGGCAAAGACACGCCCTAAGAGTGAGTTAGGGTTGGTAAGCGTCATATCTCCGCTGCGTAGACGCTCCATCAGAAGCCTGGACTCATCGCTCCAGGAGAGGTCAGTGATAGCATGTATCTTGAGAGCATTGGTGGTATCGGTGGGCAGCACTTCCCCAATCAAGGCGTAGTCGCTATCAGTGAGTTCTCGCAGCGCTTCCATTAAAAACGTCCACAACTGTTCAACCGACATTAGTGCCTGATAGTCCGTAATGCCTTGATGAAGTACTTTAAGCAGGCTTTGCTCTTTATGAATTTGCTGTGTGGCGTTATAAACATCAGTTAAGTTGGTCAGAATACCCAGAAACTCAGCAACATCTCCCTGCTCATTATGGATGGCGTTAACGGCAAGATGGACGGGTATCAAGTGGCCGTCTTTATGGAGTGCTTCTACTTCTCGGCCTCGGCCAATCACCTTGGGTTCGCTTCCCGCCAAAAAGTTGGCCAGAAAGCTGTCGTGATGAGCGTTGATCGATGCAGGTGTAAACATCGACACATTGTTACCGACTACTTCGTGTTGCTGATAGCCCAGCATCGTTAGTGCAAAAGGATTAATACTTAACACGCTACCAGAGCGGTCAATGCGTACGATGCCGGTGGCACTTTCGTTAAACAGCGCCTCGTAGCGGCGCGTCGTTTGAGCCAGGGCTCTACGTATTTGATGCTGGCGAAGCAGCTCTTCCACTTGCCCCGCTAAGCTTTTTAAAATGCCCCGGTCTCGCTGACTAAACGAGCGCGGCTGACGATCAATTAAACATAGCGTACCCACGGGCAGATCATCGGCCAGTTGTAATGGCTGTCCGGCATAAAAGCGAATGTGCGGGGGGCCCGTGACGAGGGGATTGTCCGCAAAGCGCAGATCATCGAGTGCATTTTCGACGACCAGCATGTCATTAAGCCCCACCGCGTGGGCACAAAACGATAGGTCTCGGCAGGTTTCGCTGGCAGTCAATCCTTGGTGGGACTTAAACCACTGTCGTTCTGCATCGACGAGGGAAACTAGCGCAATAGGTAAGTCAAAGAGGTCGCAAGCAAGCTGAGTGATTCGGTCAAACGCTTCGTCAGCGGGTGTGTCAAGCACCTGGAGAGCATGCAATGCCGCCAAGCGCTGGTATTCATTCTCAGGAAAATCTGCGGCTTGCATTGTGCGTCCCAAAAAATAGTTCGTTCAAAAAGTGCGCTCAACTAAGTCGTTAACTAATCGGCGTAGTTAACTAATCGGCGAATAGTAATAATTATCGGGTATTAATGGCGAAGCTTTAGCCAATCCTTAGTAATTTTAATAGCCAGCGCTTATAAGGTGGCCTTACCAGTGAGCTAGAGGCTCGATTGGATTGATAAAAAATGCTTCGTAAATGGCTGAATCGTTCAAAACCATGGCGGCCGTGATAAGCCCCCATGCCACTTTCACCAACGCCACCAAAGGGTAGTGAGGGAACCGCGTGATGAAGCAGCGTTTCGTTAAATACCAGCGCACCAGAGTGAGTGGTGTGGCGCAAGGTTGTTTGCAGCAACTTATTGTCGGTGAAGGCATAAAGTGCCAGTGGGTGAGGCCGGGTATTTACAAAGGTAATCGCGTCGTCGATGTTTTTAACGCTGATAAGCGGTAGTGCACGGCCAAAAATTTCCTCTTGCATCAGCTCAAGGTTTTGGGTTGGATCAATAACGAGGGCTGGTGCGTGTTGCCCGATATCGATGATGCGGCAGCCGTGATCACTCGCTTGTGCTATCAGCCGTTCACTGCGCTGCTGATGGTGGGGGCTGACAAAGCCCGTGGCCTCTTTATCGTTGGGGCGCTGCTGTTCGATAGCTCGACTTAACGCCTGAATAAGTGTTTCCAGGTTACGGCTTTCTACAAGCACATAATCCGGTGCAATGCAGGTCTGACCGGCATTCATTCCCTTGCCAAATATAATTGAGGCGGCTGCACGATCCAGATCAGCGTCACTCGCCACGATAGCGGGCGATTTACCACCTAGTTCAAGCGTCACCGGGGTTAACTGCTTGGCAGCGGCAAGTGCAACTTGGCGGCCCACCGCCGTCGAGCCGGTGAAAATTAGATGATCAAAAGGTAGTGTGCTAAACGCTTTTGCTATCTCTGGGCCACCTTCAACAACGCATACTTCTTCATCGGTAAAGTACTGCGGTACCAGCTTAGCCAGCAGGGCGCTGGTATTGGGGGCGTACTCGCTGGGCTTGATCATGACGCTATTACCCGCTGCGATAGCATCAATAGCGGGCATCAGTGCTAAGCTCCAGGGGTAGTTCCAGGGCGACATAATACCAACCACGCCAAGTGGCTGAGGAGCGATGCGGGCGCGGGCGGGCCATAAACGCCATGGCATGTTGGCAGCGTATGGGCGCATCCAATGCCAGAGGTGTCGCCGTGTATGACGAATGGCATGCAGCACCGCGTTAATCTCCGCTAAGCGTATTTCTGTCTCACTACGCTTGCCGAAGTCAGTTTGAATGGCCTGGATAATCTCCCGCTGGTGATGCTTAGTCATTCGTGCAAGGCGGGCTAAGCGCTCTCGTCGCAACCTTAATGAGGGGAAGGGCGCTTGGCCAAACGCATGACGCTGAGTGTGCAACAGGCGCATTAAATCGCGTTTCATGGCAGCTCCTTGGGTTAATCCTTAATAACAATAGTCGTTTGTCCTGCTACTTGAATACCGCACTCTAAATAGAAATGACAGCATCAATAAAGGCACTGGCAGCATGGTTGGTGGTAAGGTCACACTTTCACCATTTAAACGATATTCCTCGGGAGGCATCATGCTTTCGCACTCATTGTCATGCATTATGCTACCTGCTATCGACGCTGTGGATGCCGCCCAATGGGACGCACTGGTGAGTAGCGACCAGCCTTTCCTACGACACGCGTTCTTGCATGCATTAGAAAGCAGCGGCTCTGTGAGTGGGGCGACTGGGTGGGAGCCTTGCCATCTCTGTGTATGGCAAGATAGCCGCCTAGTGGGCGCGTTGCCTATGTATCGCAAACACCACTCTTATGGTGAGTATGTATTTGATTGGGGATGGGCCGATGCACTGGAACGAGCAGGTGGCCATTATTACCCCAAAGCATTAAGTGCTATTCCGTTTACCCCGGTGCCTGGTACGCGTACCTTAATTGCCGATGATGCTAACGCCGATGATGTTCGCGGGTTATTAGCAGCGGCGTGGCAAACTCACTGTGAAGAACAAGCGTTATCGAGTTGGCACCTCCTATTTGCACAAGATGACGAAGTGGATGCCTGGCAGCGCCAGTTTCCAGCGTTAATTGCGCGAGAAGGCGTTCAGTTCCAGTGGCGAGATCGCACCTTTGGTGATTTTGAGGGCTTCCTGGCGAGCCTTACGTCGAAGCGTCGCAAAATGATTAAACGTGAGCGTCGCTTGGTCGCCGAGCAAGGTTTTACACTACGGCGTTTAGAGGGCGAGGCGATTACTCAAGAAGCAATGGCGCACTTCTTTCGCTGCTACACGATCACATACCACGAGCGGGGACGTCCTCCCTACTTAAATGACGTTTTTTTCGAGCGATTGCGTCATGCGATGCCTGAGGCGCTTGTATTGGTTCAGGCGCTGTTAAATGGCCAGCCTGTTGCTGCAGCTCTCTATTTTCGTGGTGAGAACATGTTGTACGGCCGCTATTGGGGAAGCGAGGTAGTTGCTGACTGTCTCCATTTCGAAGCTTGCTACTACCAAGGTATTGAGTTTTGTTTGGAGAAAGGTCTCTCTTTGTTCGACCCCGGTACTCAAGGAGAGCACAAGCTGGTGCGTGGTTTTGCGCCCCAGCGGGTTCGCTCGCTGCACTATCTTGTACACCCAGGCCTAGCGGCCGGAGTCGCCCAATTTTGCCAAGAAGAGGGGGCCCATATCAGCGCCTATCGCGAGGCGGCGGCCGACGCATTGCCGTTCAAATGAAAATCGCTTTATAAAGCCAGTTATATAAAGCGTGACTCGCTGGAAATAGCCCATGATGGCATAATGCGCCTCGTTCAGGCCTAAACAAAGGAATGCGGTGATGCATAAATGGCTAACGGTTGCGCTGCTTGCTGTATTGGGATTTCTCCAATATCAACTTTGGCTAGGTAATGGTGGCTGGCAAGATTTGCAACTGGTAGAGGAGCGCGTTGCCGTTCAAGAGGCTGCCAATGTCCCTCTGCGAGAGCGTAATGCTCGGTTAGCTGCTGAAGTTACCGACCTAAAAACTGGCCTGGATGCTATTGAAGAGCGCGCTCGTAGTGACATGGGCATGGTGCGCAGCGATGAACAGTTTTTCTGGGTGCCGGGTGTTGCCATAGAAGCAGAATTAGTGGGCATCAATGCAGGACTAGTGACCCAGCCAAACGTGCCTAGCGAGGCCACTGACGAATGAGTCATTCGCTGTGGCTAATCGTACCCGCCGCAGGGCAAGGTAAGCGAATGGGCGCTAATAAGCCTAAGCAGTACCTGCCACTGGGTGAAAAACCTATTCTTGCCCATACACTTAGTCGGTTACACAGAGCCTTCCCTACTGCGACCCTAGTGCTGTGCCTGGATAGAGACGATCGCTGGTTCAAGCCTGAATGGGTGCCATTTCCCCAGTGGCAACGAGTGGCGGGTGGCGCGGAGCGAATGGATAGCGTTTTAAATGCGCTGCACGCTATAAAAGCACAAGAAAACGATATGGTGATGGTGCATGATGTCGCGCGACCCTGCATTACCTCTTCTGATTTGCTGACGCTTTATAACGCTGCTCAGCAGCATCCAAGTGGCGCACTCTTGGCGATGCCGGTCGCTGACACCATGAAAAGGGCCAATGCTGAACAGTTAAGTGTAATAACAGAGCCTCGGGATCGGCTGTGGCATGCGTTAACACCTCAATGTTTTCGCTATGCGCTTTTACGCCGTGCCCTTGAATACGCTGTCGCTAATCACTGTGTGGTCACGGATGAAGCCTCGGCTGTTGAAGCACTTGGGCAGGCCCCCAAACTGATTAGTGGGCGTCGCGATAATCTCAAGATCACCCATCCTGATGACCTTGCCCTTGCTGCCGCCATCATGGCGTCGCAAGTCGCCCAATCCCCTGAATCTAAAAGGAGTTGTTAATGCGAATTGGACACGGATTTGACGTGCACCGATTTGGCGTTGGCGACCATTTGATGATTGGTGGCGTAAAGCTGCCTTTCGAACATGGTTTTGTTGCCCACTCGGATGGCGATGTGTTGCTGCATGCTGTCAGTGACGCACTACTGGGTGCCTGTGCGCTCGGTGATATTGGGCGGCACTTCCCCGATACCGATCCAGCGTGGGCTGGTGCAGATAGCCGCCATTTATTGCGTCACGTGGTTCAACTGGTTCACGCAGAGGGTTTCTCTGTGGTTAATCTAGATGCCACGTTAATGGCCCAGGCGCCTAAAATGGCGCCGCACATTGATACAATGCGCGCTGTCATCGCTGAAGATTTAGGTATTAGTCTTGGGCAGGTCAATGTTAAGGCCACGACGACCGAACGGCTTGGATTTACCGGACGAGGTGAAGGTATCGCCGCTGAGGCAGTGGTGCTGATTGAGCACCAAGAGGCGCTGAATGCTTAACTTACCCGCTTGGCAGCGCTGCTTAGATGCCGAGTTCGGTGCTCCCAGGCCAGGCCATTATCGTGCTCAGCCAGAAGATTTTGTTGTCGACGAGCAGCTGGATTTTACGCCTGAAAATCATGGCGAGCATTTGTGGTTACGTCTTGAAAAGCGACATCAAACCACGTTAGATGTGGTAAAAAGCGTCAGCCGTCTTTGTGGTGTAACACTTCGGGATGTGGGCTACTCCGGGATGAAGGATCGTGTTGCAGTGACCCGGCAATGGTTAAGCGTGCATTTGCCTGGCCGCGAGGCACCAAGTGATTTGAGCGCCTCATTAGCGGCATTGGGTATTACGGTATTGGCGCAGGCGAGGCACCCCCGAAAACTCAAACGCGGTGTCCATCGCACAAACCACTTCACTTTGCGGCTTAGCGGTGAGGCGCTTGAGGAAAATCATTTCTTTGATCGTTGGCAGGCGCTTTGTCGCCAAGGTGTGCCTAACTACTTTGGACCCCAGCGTTTTGGGCCTGCAGGACGGAATTTACAGCGTGCAGAGGCCCTTTTAGCTAAAGGCTGGCGCAAGCGAGATGATCGCCAGGGAATGATGCTTTCCACCGCGCGTAGTTTCTTGTTTAACGAGTTGTTGAGTGAACGTCTGGCGGATGGAACGTGGGGCCAACCTCTCGCGGGCGATATGCTGATGCTGGATGGCACAAACAGTGTGTTTACCGTTGATGCAGTTGACGACGACTTGATTGGTCGTGCTGCTGCACTTGATATCCATCCGACCGGTGCTTTGTGGGGCGTCGGGGAACACGCTGCATACCAGGTAGCAGACTACGAGCAGCAGCTGTTAGCGTGCCATCCAACGTTGTGCGAGGGGTTGGTGAAAAGCGGTGTGAAGCGCTCCCATCGGGCGCTGCGAGCAAGGTTAATTTCGCCCAGTATCGAGACATTACCTAATGCCGTGGTACTCTCATTTTCCTTACCACGGGGAAGTTTTGCGACAGCGGTCGTGAGTGAGTTAATTGCTCATCCGGACTTTGCTTAATGCGCCCCGCGTGGGCTTATCTTTACTAGGCATCCATAAAGGAGACGCTGATGCGGCGACTGCTGCTTTCTAATGACGATGGTGTCCATGCGCCGGGCTTGCGGGCACTTCATGATGCGCTAGTCGCCCATGCGAATTTACGTGTGGTTGCTCCTGATCGAGACCGCAGCGGCGCGAGTAACTCGCTGACGCTTTCCCGTCCGCTCTCTTTAACTGCGTTAGATAATGGCTTTTATAGTGTTGATGGGACGCCTGCTGATTGTGTTTATCTGGGCGTGAACGGCGTCTGGGATGAGCGTCCTGACTTGGTGATTTCGGGGATTAATCATGGCAGCAATCTTGGCGATGATGTGCTCTATTCAGGCACCGTGGCGGCTGCCATGGAAGGGCGCAATTTGGGTATGACTGCCATTGCAATGTCGCTGTGTGGTGAGCGCTATTTTTCGACGGCAGCGAAAGTGGCGGCCAGCTTAATCGGTGCTGCTGATCAGCTATCGCTGCCACCTCGCACACTCTTGAATGTCAACGTGCCAGATGTTCCGTGGGAAGAAATTAAAGGTGTCAGAGTGACCCGCTTAGGCTATCGCGGACCAGCAGAGAAACCTGTTCCAGTAAAAGATCCACGTGGTCGTACGCGCTTCTGGATAGCACCCGTTGCGGCCAATGCGGACGATGGTGAGGATACCGACTTTTCTGCTATCGAAGCGGGTTATGTATCAATTACCCCGCTACAAACAGACTTGACGCGCCATCCCGCGCGCAGCGACGTGCAGGACTGGTTGGATGCTTTTGCCTGAGCTTTCGCCCAACGAACTGCGCGGACGAGGCATGACCTCCCAGCGCACTCGTGATCGAATGGTGACGCGGCTTGAGCAGCAAGGTATTCAAGACGCGCGGGTGCTCGAAATTATGGCAGGTGAGCCTCGGCACTTGTTTGTTGATGAGGCACTGGCGCATCGTGCGTATGAAGACACCGCGCTGCCTATCGGTTTTGGCCAGACATTATCGCAACCACTAACGGTTGCGCGCATGACCGAACTGGTGCTGCGGGCTAATCCAAAGCGCGTGCTTGAAGTGGGAACCGGTTCTGGCTATCAAACGTTGATATTGTCCCGGCTGGTGCCAACGCTTTACTCGGTCGAACGCATTTATGCATTACATCAGCGCGCTGCAGAGCGACTTTTACGGCTTGATGCCCAAGCGACGCTGGCAGTAGCTGATGGTGGAGAGGGGTGGAGGGAAGCTGCACCCTTTGATGTGATTTTGTTAACCGCTTGTGCCCAGACGCTGCCAGAAGTTCTTTTAGAGCAGCTTAGCCATGATGGCGTGCTAATTGCTCCATTGGAAGAGCCAGACGGTAGCCAATGGCTCACCCAAATAAAACGCATTGGTAATGCCTTTGAAAAGCGTCGGCTTGACCCCGTGCGCTTTGTACCTCTATTGCAAGGAGTGGTGGATTGAAGCGTCGATTTGTAGAGCTGTTTTTAAAAGGCGCAGGAATGGGGGCGGCCGATGCGGTGCCCGGTGTTTCAGGTGGGACGATCGCATTTATTACCGGTATTTATGAGGAGCTCATTAATACCATCAAGCAATTTGGCCCCAGCGCCTTTATCGCTTGGCGTCGTGGCGGTTGGCTGGCGTTGGCTCAGCATTTAAATTTACCCTTTTTAGTACCGCTGTTGCTTGGCGTTGCAGTTAGCCTTTTCAGTGTGGCTCATGTTGCGCTTTGGCTAATGGAAGCGCACCCGCTGCTGATTGAAGGGTTTTTCTTCGGTTTGGTAGCCGCGTCGGGGTATGTTGTAGCCAAGGCGGGAAGAGGTTGGAAATTTTGGTATTTATTGCCAATGGTTGGCGGGCTGCTGTTGGCTAAGTCGCTGCCAGGTATGATGCCGCTGGTGCTACTTATCGGTAATGAAGCTCTGGTAGTCATGGTCGCTGGCTGTATTGCTATTAGCGCCATGCTGTTACCAGGGGTCTCTGGTAGCTTCTTGCTGCTTACTATGGGGCTTTATGGCACCATTCTAGGCGCTATTCGAAGCTTTGATATCGGTATTATCATACTTTTTGGCATGGGATGTGTTGTTGGTCTAGCGCTATTCTCGCGACTACTATCGTGGCTACTGCGTCGCCATCATGATTCCACACTACAGCTTTTACTTGGGTTTATTGTTGGCTCGTTACCCGTGTTATGGCCTTGGAAAGAGCTTGTACGTTATCAGCTTGGCCCTGATGGGCAAATGATCCCGTTGGCTCATCGTTATCTGTTGCCTAGTGACTATGCGATATTGTCTGGTGCATCTGCACAAGCGGTAGGCGTTGTGGCATTAATGGTGGTTGGCGCCCTATTGGTGGTGTTATTAAACCGTCGCGCAGTGCACTATGCCGGGCATAGATCAATAGGAAACGCGCGCGACGTTGAAAAGGAGTAGGGTTTTCATGCGTAAGGTTTTCATCATGTCAGTATTGGCGTTAGCTGTCAGCGGCTGCGCCAATCAGCAGCAAAACACCCCACAAGTGCGCGATTTAAGCGAAGCGCGCCGCGCGGTAGCAGACTCACCTCAGTATACCGTTAAAGCGGGCGATACCCTGTATGGTATTGCCTGGCAGCACAACCTTGATTATCGCCAGTTGGCGCAAATCAATGATATTGATGCGCCTTATCAAATTTATCCAGGCCAAACGATTGCGCTTCGTGAAGGTGCGGCGGTATCCAATAATCAGTCAGCAGGTTCCTCTGCTCAAGAGCGTCCTGCGTCGGGCGCTGTCGCAACGGGGCTGAACCCTCAAACGACTTCCGTGGCAAGCAACGACCAGCAGTTAGACTGGTTGCTGCCCGATGAAAGTGCGATTGAGCGTAACCAGCGTTTAACGGCTGAGCGAGCGGAGCGAGCTGAACAAGTGTCGGTGGCCGCGGCGCAGGAAGTGGCTGATAGCGCAAGTGCCGCTGCACCTAATGTGGAAACGCCTGAGGTGTCGCAGCCAGAGCCTGCAAGAGAGCCAGGCCCTGAGCCAGAGCCAAGCCCTGAGCCAGAACCAAGCCCTGAGCCAGAGCCTGAATCCAAACCAGAGCCTGCGGTAACGGCACCGCCTGTTGAGGCTGCGCAGCCGAGCCAAACCGCTCGCGTTGACCGCTCCTCACGCACGTTTACCCCTGTAGAGAATGTTAACTGGCAATGGCCAACAACAGGACAGGTAACCGGAGAGTTTGGCCAGGGCGGCTCAATCACCGCCGGGATTGATATCGACGGTCAAAAGGGGCAACCTGTCAAGGCGGCAGGGCCAGGTATCGTGGTTTATGCGGGTAGCGGCGTACGAGGCTACGGTAACTTAATACTACTCAAACACAACGATCAGTATCTGAGTGCTTATGCGCATAATGATAGCTTAAATGTTAAAGAAAATGATGTCGTTGAAGCGGGGGAAGTGATTGCAACCATGGGGGATAGCGATGCAGACAGTGTCAAACTGCATTTTGAGGTGCGCCGTGATGGGCAGCCTCAAAATCCCTTGGATTATCTGCCGTCTCGTTAATCATTACCAAGCGAACTTTTCAATTGATGTGCTTGGGGTACCCGAATAGCTGGAATAGGGCGTCATATAACAATAATGGTGTAAGTGCACAGGGAGTGCGGCCACCTTTACTTTTCTAAATGGCGGTTAGGCGAAATAACGGGGGATACTACCATGAGTATGCTGGAGAAGGATCTACAGGAAGTTGACCTGGACGCTGTTGAAGAGGCGCTGGATAGTGCCGATGATGTCACCGCGGAGGAAGACGCCTTTGAAAAAGCGTTGGGCCGCGATGAGCGTCAATCGACTCAAAGCTTGGACGCAACACAAATCTATCTCAATGAAATTGGTTTTTCGCCGTTATTAACGCCGGAAGAAGAAGTTTACTATGGCCGTTTAGCGCGTAAAGGCGACCCGCTTGGGCGTTCAAGGATGATCGAGTCTAACCTGCGTCTGGTTGTCAAAATTGCCAGACGCTATCTGAATCGGGGGCTAACGCTGCTCGATTTGATTGAAGAGGGGAACCTTGGATTAATTCGGGCGGTAGAAAAGTTTGATCCTGAGCGCGGATTCCGCTTTTCTACCTATGCTACTTGGTGGATTCGACAAACTATTGAGCGTGCGCTGATGAATCAAACGCGCACCATTCGTTTGCCAATCCACGTGGTTAAAGAGCTGAATATTTATCTTCGTGCAGCGCGTGAGCTGACCCAAAAGCTTGATCATGAAGCAACGGCAGAAGAGATCGCTGATCATCTCGATAAACCAGTAGAAACGGTCAAGAAGATGCTTGGGCTGAATGAACGCGTCTCTTCCGTAGATTATCCAATGGGCGGTGAAAGCGATAAACCGTTAATCGACACCCTAACCGATGACGAAGTGCTAGGGCCGGAAGCTTGTCTGGTTGATGGCGATGTGCGCGAGCACGTCGATCACTGGTTGGATGAGTTGAGTGATAAGCAGCGTGAGGTAGTTGTTCGTCGCTTTGGTTTGCGAGGCCATGAAGCAGCCACGTTAGAGGAGGTTGGCGCTGAAATAGGGTTAACGCGCGAGCGAGTTCGGCAAATTCAGGTAGAGGCGCTAAAGAAGCTGCGCCGCTCTTTGGAAAAGCAGGGCCTTTCCCTAAACGCTATTTTCGAGAGCTAATCGCGGTAAGCTATTGCGTCACTTCGATCATAACGCACCGAGTTTATCGCTCGGTGCGTTGTTTTTGACGCCCTTTGGTTGTTCACCTGTTAACTATTGACTGTGTAAGTGAGAAACGTGATGCGCCCCCTGGTGGCCCATATTGATTTAGACGCACTGCGTCATAACTATCAGCTAGCGTGCCGCTGCGCGCCCCAAAGTCGCTCGGTAGCCGTTATTAAAGCGGATGCTTATGGTCACGGTGCGCTTGAATGCGCGCGCGCCCTGGAAGACGATGTGCCCGCATTTGCTGTCGCGTGCATAGAAGAAGCGATCAGCTTGCGTGAAGGGGGGATTAAAAAACCCATTGTATTGCTTGAAGGTATTTTTACCGCTGACGAGCTGAGGCTGGTTGATCAATACAATTTCTGGATCAGCGTCCACAGTGAGTGGCAGGTAGCTGCTTTACTGGCATTTTCACCCCGTCAGCCTATCCCAGTATGGATGAAAGTGGATTCCGGAATGCACCGCTTAGGCTTTTCCCTAAACGAAGCGCCGGATGTATGGCAGCGATTAGCCAACGCTCCACAGGTGACAGCACTGCACTTAATGAGCCACTTTGCGACGGCAGATGCCCGTGAAGGGAGCTACTTTAATCAGCAGATGGCTGCCTTAATGAGATTGGCGAAAGCACTTGATGCGCCCCTATGCTTAGCGAACTCCCCAGCAACACTGGCCTGGCCGGTCGCCCATGGTGACTGGAATCGCCCTGGTGTCATGCTGTATGGCAGTGACCCGTTGGAAGAAGCCAACGAGATCACTCAACAGCTGCGCCCGGTGATGAGTTTACGCTCCGAAATTATTGCCCTTCGTGAGATTGAGGAAGGCGAGCCTGTTGGTTACGGTGGCCGTTGGCGTGCATCTCGGCGCTCGAAAATTGCTGTCGTGGCGGCAGGTTATGGTGATGGCTATGATCGCCATGCCGTAGATGGTACTCCTGTGTTGGTGAATGGTCAGCGCTGTTCGATTGCCGGCAAGGTCTCAATGGATATGCTAACCGTAGATGTCTCTGACGTGCCGGGGGCTGACATTGGTGGTGAGGTGGTGCTGTGGGGAGCCGCTAGCGACGGTACTGTACTGCCAATTGATGAGGTAGCACGCTACTGCGATACCATCAGCTACACCCTGTTAACGGGAGTGCTGCCAAGAGCGCCGCGACGCTACCACGGAGCCTTCGCTTAAACGGTTATCAGTATGTCTAAAACCTCTTATCCACGGTCGTTTGCACACCCACGTTACTGGCCAACTTGGCTTGCGATAGGTGCGATGCATATTGTTGCTTGGTTTCCCTGGCGGTTTAAGTTGTGGGTAGGGAAAATCATAGGTTTATTAGCATGGCGTTTTATAAAACGTCGTCGGCACATCACGGAGACAAATATTGCGCTCTGTTTCCCTGAAAAAAGTGCCAATGAGCAGCGGCGCCTAGTAAAAGAGATTTTTATTGCCAATGGTATGGGGCTGGTAGAAACCGCTACGGGCTGGTGCCGTAATGCCGAAAGCTTGCGTCACCGTGTGGCTTACCATGGCCAAGAAAACTTGGCGCGAGCCCAGGCCCAGGGAAAGGGAGTGCTCATTGTGGGGGTGCATTTCTCAACGTTGGATATAGGCGGTGCGCTGCATTCGCTGTTTTTCTCTGCCGATGCGGTGTATCGGCCCCATAACAATCCCCTGTTTGAGCGGTTCATGACACGTGCTCGCTCGCGTGTTTTTGGTCAGGCGATTGATCGGCATGATCTGCGCGGCATGGTGCGACGCATCAAATCAGGGCGAACCGTTTGGTACTCCCCTGATCAGGATTATGGTCGCGATGTTAGCGTATTTGCACCGCTATTTGGTCAACAAGCAGCGACCATTCGCCTTACGGCAAAGATTGCTCGTTTAACGGGCGCGCCGGTAGTGCCGCTGATGTATCACCGAAACCCAGATAACCAGACCTATACCATCACTTGCTTGCCCGCGCTTGATAACTTTCCAAGCGGTGATGAAGTGGCCGATGCAACAAGGGTCAACGAATTTATCGAGCAGGCTATTCGCAAGCATCCTGAGCAGTACCTATGGCTTCATCGGCGCTTTAAAACTCGCCCGGAAGGGGAGGCAGGCGTTTACTAGTAGCATTCGTTAGCGAAGTGATAAACAAAAAAAGCCGTTCTGCTAGGGTGGCAAAACGGCTTTTCGTTAATTTTGAAAGCAGCTATTAGTCCAGATTTCGAGAGTAGAAAATCTCTAGCATCTCTTTGCGCAGCCGACTTTCAATATCCCGTGCTTCTTCGAATGTAATGTCGCGGCGCGACGTGCCGAACAGGTAGTTATCAAGTTCGAAGTCTTTCAGCAGCATTTTGGTGTGGAACATGTTTTCTTGATAAACATTTACATCGATCATCTGATAGGCGTGCTTGGTATCTTCTGCCAAGTAATCCTGAATCGAGGTAATGTCGTGATCAATAAACAGCTTTTTACCATCGACATCACGGGTAAAGCCGCGAACCCGATAATCCATGGTGACAATGTCAGAGTCGAAACTGTGAATTAGGTAGTTCAACGCTTTCAACGGGCTGATATGGCCACAGGTAGATACATCAATATCCAATCGGAAGGTGCTGATACCATTGTCGGGGTGCGATTCAGGGTAGCTGTGTACTGTCACGTGGCTTTTATCAAGATGCGCCACGACTGTTTCAGGTAGCGGCCCAGGGCCTGGTTCAGTTTGCTCTGGGTTTGCTTCATCCAGCTCGTGTTCAGCAATCAGAATCGTAACGCTGGCCCCATGGGGCTCATAGTCTTGACGAGCAATATTGAGCACGTGAGCGCCGATAATATTGGTGACGTCTTTTAAAATCTGCGTCAATCGTTCGGCGTTGTAAAGCTCATCGATATAGTCGATGTAAGCCGCACGCTGCTCTTCGGTCTTGGCGTAACAGATGTCGTAAATGTTAAAGCTCAACGAGCTAGTCAGGTTATTAAACCCGTGGAGTCGGAGATTATCTGACACGTCCGAACCTCCCTATGGCAGATGAAGACACCCCGACGAGCCAGCGCCGGAACCGATAATAACTTGTCACCGTGATGCTGTAGTCGCTTTCTGCAAAGCGGCTGTTTGCTACGCAGTAGGGGTAAAAACAAGCGAGCGTATTATGCCCGCCAAGCGCACTGTATGCATCCAGCCGCGCTATTTTTTTTAATACATATGTCGTTGATACATGAGAAAGATGACGCTCTGAGTCGCTCAAGCGTCGACAATCTCAAAAGAGTGGGTTATCTCAACGCCGCCTTGCACGAGCATGATAGACGCGCTGCAGTACTTCTCTGCAGAGAGTTCAACTGCCCGCTGTACCTGCTTTTCTTTTAAGTTGCGGCCAGTCACCACGAAGTGTACGTGGATTTTGGTAAACACGGAGGGCACTTCATCGGCACGCTCTGCGTCAAGCTCCGCGACACAGTCGGTGACATCAGCGCGGGCTTTATCAAGAATATTCAAGATATCAAAAGCGGTGCAGCTCCCCATGCCCATCAACAGCATTTCCATTGGGCGAGGGCCGGTGTTGCGGCCGCCGTGATCAGGAGGGCCGTCAATAACAATACTGTGCCCACTACCGGACTCCGCTACAAATTGGCGACCATCTGTCCATTTTACTCGTGCTTTCACGTCGCTCTCCTCATCTAGGCACCTATAGGTAGGTCGCGAAGCATAACATTTCTAGCGATAGACGCACTTTTTCATCGCTTGCTATTCTGTTGTACCAACAGGTGGTTTTCAAGAATCTCAAGGCGCTCTGGGGTTCCTACATCTACCCAGTGACCAGAAAAGTGCTCACCACTGACACGGTTGTCCGCCATTGCCTGCTTAAGCAGTGGTGCCAGGGCAAACGCCCCTGGCGGCTGGTCGGCAAGAAGATCTGGATGTAGCAGGCTAATGCCTGCAAAGGTGAGGCGCTGGCGGCCTTCCACACCAACGCGCCCGTTAATGAGGGAAAAATCACCGCTGGGGTGGTGGGAGGGGTTATCTACTAGTACAAGATGGGCGACGTCACTTCCCTGTAGCAGTGATTCTGAGGGAATGTAATTGCACCAGACATCTCCATTGACCAGCAGAAACGGGGCATCGCCAAGCAGGGGGAGTGCCTTTTGAATACCACCACCGGTTTCTAAGGGGGTCTCTTCATGGCTCCAAAGAATCCGTAACTGATAGTCGCTTCCATCACCCAGCGCTGCCATGATCTGCTCTGCGCGATAACTCACGTTGATAACCACCTCGTTAATGCCAGCACGCTTGAGCCGTTCGAGATGGTGCACAATAAGTGGCCTATCGCCTACCGGTAACAGTGGTTTTGGACAGTGGTCGGTAAGTGGCCGCATCCGTTTGCCTAGGCCCGCGGCTAAAATCATCGCTTTCATAACGTACTTTCCGCTAAACGTAGGGCAATGGCGGGACGCAGTGTGTCACTTACCCATTCAGCAAACTCGCTGTGCTGGGGAAGCGCCGTTAGACTATCTTCTAAATGCGCCAAAAAATGCGGCAGGCGTGATAAGTAACCTTTTTTTGCATCACGAAGCGTTAAGCGGCAAAAAATTCCAAGCACTTTTAGCGAGCGTTGAGCGGCCATCGCTTGGCATTGGGTCAGAAATTCATCGTTACTGACATGGCGAGAGAGACGCCCATCTTGTCGCGCTTGGCGATAAAAGGAGTCGACGAACTGCATAAACTGCGCCTGAGAAAAACGGCAGTAGCGACCGCGCAGTAAGGAAATAACGTCGTAACTGATTGGCCCTGCCACCGCATCTTGAAAGTCAATCATGTAAAGCTGCTGGTCATGCACCATGATATTCATCGCATCGTAATCGCGATGTACGCTGACGACGGGTTGATCGAGCGCTTGCTTAACGAGGTATCCACGCAGCGCATCCCAGCTGTCTGGCGTTGGTAGAGACAGCCAATTGTTTAAACACCACTCAGGAAAAAGGTCGAGCTCTCGATTCAGTAGCGTCGCATCATAAGGCGGCAGCACTGCGGGGTTGGCGTGGTTTTGTAACTTGGCAAGTAACGACAGTGCATCCAAATGACTTTGTTGAATGCGCGCTTCATCAGTGAATAGCGCTTGTAAAGGAGTATCTCCAAGGTCATCAAGCAGCAAAAAACCCGCGTCGAGATCGGCGGCGTAAATATGCGGCACGGGCAGTTTTGCCGCGTACCAGCGTTTTCCGATAGCGACGAACGGCGTTGAGTCTTCCTGGGCAGGGGGGGCGTCCATTACTATTTGAGTACCGCCGTTGGGCAGTGTCAGTCGGAAATATCGCCGGAAACTTGCGTCACCGCCCGCTGGGGAAAGGCGGATAGCGGCGCTATTTAGGCCATTTTGTTCAGCCGCCCACTGGGTGAGGGCGTCAATCCTAGAAGAGGACATGCAAGCTCCTTGCTGGTCGGGCATCATGCGGGCTGTATAATACCGATTCTGGATGCCAAGGATAACGAACATGGGCAAGCGAATCTCACGTACCGTACCGGTTGCGCACACGCTGTTGGGCAGTTTGCTCGCTGGCGCCTCATTTTCAGCGGTGGCACAAGGCCAAGCGCTGCCTGCCGAGGCGCTTGACTGGCAGGCCTGGAGCCAAGATGAAGCACCGCACCAGCTGTGTCGAGGGCGTTATGTGATGCCTGACTACCGCTTGCCAGCGGAGGATAACCCCGAAACGTTGTCGGTGGAGACTCAGGAAGTCGATTACGCCGCAGATGGTGAGGCGTTTTTGCGCGGTGATGTTGTACTACGACGTGGCAACACAGAGCTACAGGCGGCGCAGATGTATTTACCCGCAGACCGCCAACGTGTAGATGCAGAAGGTAATCTCGCTATACGTGATGGTCAGGCACTAGTGCGTGGCGAGCAAGCCACCTTAATGCTAAACGATGACCAAGCCTCGTTACGCAACAGCCACTATGTGCTCTACGAACAACATTTACGCGGTCAGGCCAGTCAATTAGAGCAAACTGGCGAAGAACAATATCGTCTGCGCAATGCTTCGTTTACGACGTGTGATCCCGGCACAAATAGCTGGCAACTTGTTAGTAGCGATATAAAGCTGAATCAAGCTGAAGGGTTTGGCACCGCACGGCACGCACGTTTAAAAGTAAAAGACGTGCCGATTTTTTATTGGCCCTGGCTACGTTTTCCCATTGATGACCGTCGCCATACAGGATTGCTGTCACCCTCTGTCAGCTTTTCCAATGAGGGGTTTGACTATGCCCAGCCCTTTTATTGGAACATAGCACCAAATCATGATGCGACCATTACGCCGCGCTGGATGTCGGATCGAGGACTATTGCTTAACGGCGAGTACCGGTACCTGCTTGAAGAGAGTCGAGGGACGATAGAAGGTGGATACATTAATAGTGATGACGGCAGTGAAAATGGTGATAACCGCTTTGAAGGCAATGATCGCTGGTATATTGATGCGCAACATGCAGGAACGCTGACACCTCGTAGTGACTATCAGTTACGTTACGGTGCTGCCAGTGATGGGCGCTATTTCGATGACTTTGGTGATGAGTTTGGCAATAGTGAGCGCGTTAGTATGGAGCGACTGGCTCAGGTAGGTTACCGAGGCGAGCGTTGGCAGTTAGATGCCCGTGCACAAGGCTTTCAGCGGTTGGAAGATCCGCTGAGTGATTCCGATAAGCCATTTTATCGTCTGCCAAGTTTGACCGCTAACTCCGACTGGCAGTTAGGCGGGGGGCTCTATACACAATGGCGCTCTAACGCGACCTATTTCTGGCGTGATGTAGACGAGCGTCAGGTGCCTGAGCGTGAAGCTGCCATCGGCACGCGTCTGCACCTCACTCCAGCTATCGGTTGGCGTTTTGAGCAACCCTGGGGCTATATCGAGCCGCGCACCGAATTGTGGCATACCGCCTATGAGTTGGATTACGGCGATCGTGTCACTGATCGGGGAACATCTCCCAGCCGCAGTGCGGCGGTCACGTCTATTGACAGTGGGTTGGTATTTGAACGCGAATTAGAGTTGCGCGGACGCGACTATCGCCAGACGCTCGAGCCACGTTTGAACTACGCGTACGTTCCACGCACTAATCAAACACAACTGCCTGATTTTGACAGCCGCGAACGGGCGTTCTCGTGGGATCAGCTGTGGTCTCCTCATCGCTTTTCAGGCGCGGATCGTTTAGGGGATCTTAATCGTGTGTCGCTGGGCGTGCAGTCTCGCTTTATTGAAGACGCCTCTGGGCAGGATCGGTTGACCCTTGGGGTTGGGCAAAGTGTTTATTTTTCTGAACGTCGCATCGATAGCGAGGGCGATCCAGATACACTCCCTGCTCGTCCAGAAGATGATCCAAGCGTGAACCCGCTTAGCCGCTATCAGGCCACTCGCGATCGATCTCCATTGGTGACGCGTCTCGATTGGCAAATTAATGACCGGTGGAGCGCGGGTTACGAATGGTTATACGACGACCAGCGTGAACAGACCGAACGCTCTAGTGTTGATGCACGCTATCGTCATCCTGCCGGTCACGTAGTGAACCTTGGTTACCGTTGGGAGATCGAAGGTTTCGATCCAGGCGTTATACCAGGCGATGACGGCTTTAGAGATTTCAGCCGAGAGGAGTGGGATCTGTCACTTGCTTGGAAAGCCAGTCCGAGGATTGATTTGATTGGTCGCTACCTGCACGATCAAACCAATGACCGTGCGCTTGAACAGTTGGCCGGTGTTCAGTGGAATGATTGCTGCTACGGCTTACAACTGGTATGGCGTCAATGGGTAGACGATAACGACACTGCTCGCGTGGGTGATGACTTTAATGACCGCGGGCTATTTTTACGCTTTGTATTCCGTGGCCTTGGTGGCGTTGGTCAACAGACTGACGGCTACTTTGAACAGGCCATCCCTGGCTACCGCCCAACGCCCCTGTAACGATTTTGTTAAATGGCGACTGACTGAAAGAGATTCTTTATGACTACCAGAAAGACCCTGCTGACCGATGGCTTGAAAAAGCGGGCAAAACTGCTTTCTGCGGGCGGCATGATGGCGCTCTGCCTTGGAACGAGTGCTGCCCTTGTGCCGCTGTCGGTTTACGCACAAAATTTCGAATCAACCCAGCGTCAAATGCTGGATAGCGTTGTGGCTGTCGTCAATGACGGAGTCATCATGCGCAGCGAACTTGACGACCGCATTGCCCAGGTAGAGCAGCAAGCGCAGACCCAGGAAGGTAACTTACCGCCTCGTAGCCAACTGGCTCAACAGGTGCTAGAGCGCATGGTGATGGATGAAATCCAGCTGCAAATGGCTCGCCAAGCCAATCTTAGCGTGGACGACACGGAGCTTAATCGCCAGCTGCGCTCCATTGCTGAATCTAACGGCATGACGTTAGACCAATTTGCTGATGCCGTGGAAGCGGATGGCATGACCCTGGGTGACGTGCGTGAAGAAGTACGTCGTGAAATGCTGATGCGCCAAGTACAGCAGCGACAAATTAGTCAGCGTGTCACCGTGACTGATCGTGACGTTGAACGTTTCTTGAGCCAGCAGCCATCTCAGCAAGGTCAGGCGTTCATTGAAGAAGTACGTGCCCGCCACGTGTTGGTAGAGTTAACGCCAACGCGCAATGAAGATCAGGCCCGTGCCCGTGCTGAGCAGGCACGTCAGCGTTTACAGCAAGGGGCAGACTTCGCGTCTGTTGCTCGTGAGTTTAGCGACGATCGTGGTAGTGCTATGAATGGTGGCGAGCTTGGTTGGGTACGTCCAGGACAAACAGTGCCAGCCTTCGAAGAAGCGATGGGGTCATTGAGTACTAACCAGCTATCTGAGCCAGTGCGTTCCCAGTTTGGCTATCACGTGATTGAAGTGCTCGAGCGTCGCCGTCAAGATGTAACGGAAGAAAGTCGTCGTGAGCAGGTTCGTCAGGCCATTTTCCAGCGCCGTGCTAACGAAGAGCTGCAGACGTGGCAGCGTGAAATGCGTGAACAGGCTTTTGTCGATATTCGCCTTTAATGAGCCAATCTAATGAGCAATAGCGCGCCACTGCTGATAACTACCGGAGAGCCCGCGGGCATCGGGCCAGATATTACGCTGATGCTGGCCGCCAATGGCCAATTAAATAATACGGTGGCCATTGGCGATACGCAGTTGCTGAAACAACGTGCGGCGTTGCTCGGGCTTGATCTTGACGTGATAGAAGCAGCCCCAGGAAGCGGGGTGGCTTCCTCTCCAGGGCGTTTGGTTGTGTGGCCCGCGGTACTTCGCGAACCAGTACTTCCAGGCGTGCTCAATCCTGCTAATGCAGGCTACGTACTGGAGACGCTGCAAATCGCTGTAGACGCCTGTCAGCAGGGGAGGGCAGCGGCCATGGTCACTGCGCCGCTTCATAAAGGGGTGATTATCGAAGGTGGTTTCCCCAGTTTCACTGGCCACACCGAATGGCTACGCGATGCCTGTGGGGTTGATGAGGTTGTGATGTTGTTGGCGACCGACCAGGCGTTACATGCCCAGTCGAGTCATTGGCAAGGCAGCAGTGACCTACGCGTCGCGCTTGTCACCACACACCTACCGCTGCGTGACGTGGCGGATGCGGTTACTTACGACAAAATTACCCGTATTAGTCGTTTGCTCGCGACTGATCTGAAAAACCAGTTTGGGATTGCCGCCCCGCGCATAGCGGTATGTGGGTTAAACCCCCATGCCGGGGAAGATGGACATTTAGGGTGCGAAGAACTCGATGTTATTATCCCTGCGCTAAAAGCGCTGCGCGCTGAAGGGCTTGATATTCAAGGCCCGCTGCCAGCTGATACGCTGTTCACGCCGCGCCATTTGGCGGGCGTTGATGCGGTGCTGGCGATGTATCATGATCAGGGGCTGGCAGTATTAAAATACGCAGGCTTTGGTCAAGCGGCGAATATTACACTTGGCTTGCCGCTGGTGCGCACTTCGGTAGACCACGGTACCGCACTCAGCTTAGCTGGCCGCGGTATTGCCGACCCCAATAGCTTAGGCGTTGCCTTAGCGCTAGCAAAGCGACTTGCTGCTCAGCGTGCCTATGCCTTAAATGCATTATGAATCAACCCTCCAAGGAACACTGTTAGATGTCTCAAGTGCCTCAGCAGCACCGCGCTCGTAAACGCTTTGGTCAAAACTTTCTGCGTGACCTCGGCATCATTTCGCGTATTGTCCGTGCCATTGGACCCCGCGAAAGCGACCGACTCGTCGAAATTGGCCCTGGACAAGGCGCGCTCACTGCTCCGTTGCTAGAGGCGGCAGGAAAGCTTGAAGTCATTGAATTAGACCGTGACCTTATTCCAGGCTTGAGAGTGCAGTTTTTTAACTACCCCGACTTCGTTATTCATGAAGGTGATGCGCTGAAGTTTGATTTCGCCGCGCTAAAAGGGGATGGCCCTGCACTGCGAGTCGTCGGTAACCTGCCTTACAACATCTCGACGCCGTTAATTGTGCATCTGTTAACCATGGGCAATGCGATTGCCGATATGCACTTTATGCTGCAAAAAGAGGTCGTTGAGCGCTTGGCCGCTAAGCCAGGTAGCACTGATTGGGGGCGTCTGTCGGTGATGGCTCAATATTACTGCCACGTTGATCAGCTGTTCGTCGTGCCGCCGGAGGCCTTTGTTCCCAGGCCGAAAGTTGACTCCGCCATTGTTAGGCTCACGCCTCACGAAAGATTGCCCCAAACAGCAGATGACCCAGCGCTGCTGTTTGAATTGGTCAAGTTGGCTTTTGGCCAGCGGCGCAAAACATTGCGTAATAATCTGAAAGGCAGGGTAAGCGCAGAGACATTAGAAGCACTAGGTATTGATCCTGCACGGCGACCGCAAACCCTGACAGTTGCGGAGTACGTAACTATTGCCAACCACGTGGCTATTGACGAAGCGCATAGTGAAAATGGGAGTGCTGACGCGTGAGTGCCCTAGCCATTGAGGTTAGTGTCGCTCCTGAGTACCGTGCGGCCGAGTCAGATGACAGTGAGTCGCGCTTCGTGTTTAGTTACACCGTGACAGTGCATAATCAAAGCCCTCATAGCGTGCAGCTCATGGCGCGCTACTGGAAAATTACCCAAGGTAACGGTGATAGCCAAGAGGTGCGCGGTAAAGGAGTGGTGGGCCAGCAGCCGTTAATTGGGCCGGGGCAGCGTTTTCGTTACACCAGTCGGGCCATTCTGCAAACGCCGGTAGGCGTTATGGAAGGCGCTTACACGCTGCTTAACACCTATACCCAGCGAGCTTTTGAAGTGCCCATTGCACCTTTTAGGCTAGCGGTACCGCGTCAGCTTCACTGATCATTCTCTAAAAGGGGTAGCGATGAGCACCTATGCCATTGGTGATCTGCACGGCTGTCATGCTGAATTTGTCAGTTTGTTAGAAAAGCTTAGTTTCAATGCAGCAAACGATACACTCTGGCTGGTTGGCGACTTGGTCAATCGTGGCTCTGCCTCGCTTGCTTGTTTGCAGGAAGTGCAGGCGTTAGGCAGCGCCGCTCGATGTGTGCTGGGTAACCACGATTTTCATCTGTTGGTGGTGGCTCGTGGCGGCGGAAAACTGAAAAAAAACGACACTCTAAGCGATATTCTTGCAGCACCACAGCGCGAACAGGTGCTGGATTGGCTGCAAAGCCAGCCATTGGCAGTTTATGAAAACAATACGCTGATGACCCATGCCGGTGTATTACCAACGTGGTGCGCCGAGCAGGCCATATCATTTAGTCAAGAAGTGCAGGCGGCCTTGCTTAGTGAAACGGCGGGTGAATTTTTAACGCAGCTATTTGGTAATCAGCCCGACCAGTTTTATGACGACCTGGAAGGAATTGACCGTTTGCGATGTCTCGTCAATATATTTACGCGCATGCGCTTTATCGACACCAACGGACGGCTAGACTTCGCTGCCAAAGAAGGCTTGGAAAGTGCTCCTGAAGGGTTTGCACCTTGGTTTCAATACCCAAGAGCAGATGCGCTTCAACTGTTGTTCGGACACTGGGCGGCATTAGAGGGCCGCACTCCGAACGCAAAGATAAAGGTTGAAGCACTGGATACTGGCTGCGTGTGGGGCGGGTCGTTAACCGCTCTCAATCTGGAATCAGGAGAGCGCATCAGTGTACCTAGCCGCCAGCCGAGACATTAAAATACGAGACATTGAAAAAAGGCGATAGCCGTGTTCCAGGTGGATGCGAAAACCAAAGGGCTTGACGTTTATCGTGTTGGCGGGGCAGTGCGCGATACGCTGTTAGGCTGGCCGGTAGTTGATAATGATTGGGTCGTCGTCGGTGCTACGCCAGAAGTCATGCAACAGCGTGGCTTTAAACCAGTGGGGCGCGATTTTCCAGTATTTCTGCATCCTGATACCGCCGAAGAGTATGCGTTAGCACGTACCGAGAGAAAGTCTGGCCACGGTTATGGCGGTTTTGAAGTACACGCAAGCCCTGATGTAACCCTGGAAGAAGATCTTTCAAGACGTGATTTAACCATCAACGCAATTGCACAGCGCTTTGATGGCGAGTTGACCGATCCCTTTAACGGACAGCGGGATATTGAGCAGCGCCTATTACGCCATGTGTCCTCAGCATTTAGTGAAGACCCTTTGCGGGTACTTCGCACTTCACGCTTTCTTGCCCGTTATGCGCATTTAGGGTTTGCCATTGCACCAGAAACCCTTGAGCTAATGCGAGATGTAAGCCGTAGTGGTGAGCTTAGCCACCTTGCTGCGGAACGAGTGTGGGTGGAAACCGAAAAAGCGCTGGGTGAACCAAATCCTGGTCGTTATTTCACCGCTTTGAGCGATTGTGAGGCGTTGGCTGCTTGGTGGCCTGAGCTAACGAATGATGTTGTACTGGCAGGCGCGCTTGATGCGATGGCGCTTGAGGCGGTACCGCGGGTGGCTATCGACAGCTCACTTCCACTGGCTCACTGGCGCTACGCGATGCTGGTGTCGGTATTGAATGATGCCCAGCGTGATGCGCTGGCGATAAGATTGCGATTGCCCAATGCGGTGACGCAGCTTGCTCGCCATGTAGCATTGAGCATGGACATATTGGCCGAGCCATTAAACGACGAACGCGTTCTGCACTGGCTGGAGCGTTTAGATGGTTGGCGTAAGCCTGCGCAGGTTAATGCGCAGTTACAGCTCATCAAGCGTTTAGCAGAGGATAAGTTCGAACCGCTGAACCGAGCGTGGCAGGCTGCGCAAAGCGTAGACCCCCAAGGGCTATTGCAAGCAGGGTATCGCGGCGCAGCTTTAGGTAAGGCGCTACGAGAGCACCGCCAACAAGCAGTAGCAAGCGCGCTTATGGATGTGCACTAAGTAAGGACTGGTTATAGGCTTTTGCTCAGCGAGCGGACACCGCTTTTTGTACAGGGTCTGCCTGTGAAACCCAGCGCCCACGCCAATGAAAGTCGATGGCCCATAAACGTTGACTACCCAATTCAAATCGCTGCCATAGCGCAGCGTAAGATAAACCATAAATAGGGTGATACTGATCGGGTAGCAGTTCAGCTAGGGGTTGGAGAACGAAGGCATTGTGCGTGATTTCCCCCCGGGGCAGAGTGACACCGTCAACGGTGCCGCAAATGCCGCCGACTGTGAGCAGATCAATATCCAGTGCCCTAGGGCTGCACTTAACCATATCAGGAGTTCGGCCATGGGCAATTTCAAGTTGCTTAGACCACGCCTGAAGCTCACCCACCGACCAATCGCTATCAAAGGCAACTACAAGGTTGTAAAAGTTACGATTATCGTTAAAACCCACTGGCTCGCTTTCAAAAATGCGTGATATTTGAAGATGGCCAAACGTGTCTTTAAGCGCGTCTAGGCACAGACGGATATGGGTGTCTGGATCAATATTGCTGCCTAAACTGAGAGTAACCAAGCTCATGGAAGCGTGCCGCGGGTGATTTCAAGACCGACGCTAGCGGCTTGTGGAACGGCCCCCGGTTTGCGTACGGTAAGGCGCAGCCAGATAATGGGAAATTCTTGCTGTAAGCACTCGGCTAGGCGCTCGGCAAATGTCTCGACGAGAGCAAATTTGTGTTCGTCAGCAAAGCGCTGGATCCGCTGGCAAATGGCTGCATAATCAAGCGTCAGGCTCAAATCGTCTGCAGCGGCCGCGGGACGAATGTCCGTTGCGAGCGATAAATCTAAGCTCAGAGACTGAACAATAGTGCGCTCCCAGTCGTACACACCGATGACGGTATCTACTGCCAGCGCTTCGATCAAAATGCGATCCACAGGTCTTCCCCTAGCGTCAACAAGCGAGGGATTGTACTTGAGGATAGCGCGAAACGACAGCTGGGTACGATCTAACGCTGGGTAAGAGCCAAGGTGGTGAGCGGAATGATATGGATCGTGGTGGGCTACTTGAGCGGAAGTTGGTTAGCGGCGCTGAGCGTATGCCGGTTAGCAGGCGTTCCAGATCCGCGGTATTGCGGTTCATGTAACCCTGGGTTTTCGAACGTTCTACGCCTTTACGGGCCGCGCTTAGCCGTTGCCACGCTATTGCTAGATGCTTTAAAAGGGGCGCCTGCCGTACTGGCAGCCAAATTGCTAGGGCTGCCTGTTTGGTTGCAGGGAGCAGTAGGGTTAGCCGTTCTGCTAGGCCACAGCTATCCCCTGTGGCATAGGTTTCGCGGTGGTAAATCGGTTGCCAGTGCATTTGGCGTGCTGTTGATATTGGTGCCTAGCGTGGCGCTGCTTAGTGCGGTGTGCTGGATGCTGCTTGCTTGGCGGCTGCGAATGGCAGCGGCAGCGTCGCTTGTTAGTGCATTTGTTGCACCGCTGGCCTGCGCCTGGCTAGCACCTGAGTATGTTGTGGTTGTAAGTGGGTTTAGCCTACTTGTGCTTGCTCGCCATGGGTTAAATATTCGCCGCCTCCGCCGCGGAGAAGAGCCGCATCTACGCGGCTAGGCAGGCAGGAGGGAGCTATAGGTGTTAGGCAGGCGTTAACGTATCCAGCGGCCAGCGCGGCGTAGCCTTCATAATGCCATTGTCATCATGCTCACCCGCCGCCAGTCGTTGTGCGCCTACATAAGCGATCATCGCGCCATTGTCGGTGCAAAAGCGCCCGCGAGGATAATAAGATCGTGCGTCGCGTTTCTCTGTTTCAACCGCGAGGCGTTCGCGCAGGCGCTGGTTAGCACTAACACCCCCTGCGACCACTAAGCGCTTCAATCCGGTTTGATCTAATGCGCGGCGACATTTGATAACCAGAGTGTCTACTACGGCTTCTTCAAATGCCCTCGCCACATCAGCCTTGGCCTGGGTGTCTAACTCTCCAGCAGCATCCAATTGGCGAATAGCGGTCAGCGTGTGGGTTTTTAATCCTGAAAAACTGAAGTCTAGACCAGGGCGGTCGGTCATTGGTCGTGGAAAGCGGAAACGTTTTGGATTGCCTTGTTCAGCAAGTTTTGCAACGTGAGGGCCGCCAGGGTAGGCGAGCCCGAGCATTTTAGCCGCTTTGTCGAAGGCCTCACCTGCAGCATCATCAACGGATTCCCCAAGTAACTGGTAGTGACCTAGGGCCTGTACTTCGACAAGTTGAGTGTGCCCGCCAGAGACCAACAAGGCTACGAATGGGAAGTCAGGAGCATCATCTTCCAGCATAGGGGCTAACAGGTGGCCTTCCATGTGGTGTACGCCAAGTACTGGGATATCCAGAGCACGCGCCATACCATGCGCTGTGCTGGCACCCACCATGAGTGCGCCTACTAATCCCGGGCCTGCAGTGTAGGCAATGCCGTCTAGATCGCTACGCGTCAGTTTTGCATCGTGCAATACTTGCTCGATCAGCGGCAACAGTTTGCGCGTATGGTCGCGAGAAGCAAGTTCAGGCACCACGCCACCATACTCGGCATGCATGGCAATTTGACTATACAGTGCGTCGGCGAGCAGGCCGCGGCCTCCAGTGTGCGAAGTGTCATAAATCGCGACGCCCGTTTCATCGCAAGACGTTTCAATGCCCAGTACGCGCATAGCTGAAGAACTCGTTGTAAGTTGAAAAGTTGCTGGTTGGCAGGCAGCGCTGCTAATCAGTCGCCTAGTTTAGCATTCTCATGCATAAGGCGCGTAAGCATTTGCAAAGATCGCCAACCACGACTAGACTACTGTGCGCTGTAAAACTGGGTCGTACACTGTGTTTTTAAAAGTGTACGTACTATCCGAACTCAAGACTCCTTAAGGTAGGTGAGTGCTTAATGCCTTCTGTAAAAGTACGTGATAACGAGCCGTTTGACGTCGCCCTGCGTCGCTTCAAGCGTTCTTGCGAAAAAGCCGGTGTTCTTTCTGAAGTACGCCGCCGCGAGCACTATGAGAAGCCGACTGCTGAGCGTAAACGCAAAGCGGCAGCTGCCGTAAAACGCCACGCCAAGAAAATTCAGCGTGAGCAAAAGCGTTTCGAACGGCTCTATTGATCCGTACCCGAGGGGGCCGGAGCAGTTAGCTGGTCGTCTCAAGAGGGATGTCAAGCGGCCGCCACTAGGTGGCCGTTTGTTTTTGTTTTTATTTATCGCTGTTTATGGTGATTTGGCAATATGCCCGATGACCCTAGGCAAGTGAGTTAGCGCTTTGCGCGAGGATGCCCGCAGTTCATGGCAGGCCAAATTCCACAACGTTTTATCGATGACCTGTTAGGCCGCGTTGATGTGGTCGAGGTGGTTGGTGAGCGTGTGCAGCTTAAAAAGGCCGGGCGTAACTATTCTGGGCTATGTCCTTTCCATCAAGAGAAAACTCCATCGTTTACGGTTAGCGCTGATAAACAGTTTTATCACTGCTTTGGGTGTGGTGCCCACGGTAATGCGCTACGCTTTCTAATGGAATACGACAAACTACCCTTTCCCGATGCGGTTGAGCAGTTGGCTAGCCGTTTAGGGTTAGAGGTTCCTCGTGAAGGTGCCGATGATCCGCGCGCCCAGCAGCGCGAAAAAAAGCGCAAAGAGGGCGTTAATCTTCTTGAACTTGCTGCCAGTTTTTACCGAGAGCGGTTAAAAATGCAGGAGGGGCAGGGGGCGCAACGTTATCTGCAAGGTCGTGGGTTGTCGCAAGACGTTGTCAGTACCTATGGTATTGGCTATGCGCCTGACGGGTGGGAAGCCTTGAAACAGCACTTGAACGCGCGAGGTATTGGTGAGCCTGTCCAAGTAGAGTATGGCTTACTAATTCACCGTGAAGACACAGGGCGGACGTATGACCGCTTTCGTGATCGAGTGATGTTTCCCATTCGGGATTTAAGGGGTCGCACCATCGCATTTGGCGGGCGGGTAATGGGTGATGAGCAGCCTAAGTATCTGAATTCGCCTGAAACGCCTGTCTTTCACAAAGGACGTGAGCTGTACGGATTGTATGAGGCTCGCCAAGCCTCAAGTAAGCTTGAACAGCTTGTCATTGTTGAAGGCTACATGGATGTAGTAGCGCTAGCGCAATACGGTATTAATAACGCAGTCGCAACCCTGGGGACGGCTACAACAGAAGACCACCTAAGCCGACTATTTCGTTTAGTCAGTCGTGTGGTGTTTTGTTTTGACGGTGACCGTGCAGGACGTCAAGCAGCCAGTCGGGCCTTGGAAACAGCATTGCCGCAGATGATTGACGGTCGTGAAGCGCGCTTCCTGTTTCTGCCGGAAGGTGATGACCCGGATACGCTCGTGCGCCGTGAAGGGCGCGACGCATTTCAAGATCGCGTTACCTGTGCGATGCCGCTATCTGAGTTTCTTTTTGAGCAGGCAGCGCAGGGGCGTGACTTGAATACTGTGGAAGGGCGAGAGCGGTTTGCAAGTCAGGTGCTTGAGGCATTGAACAAAGTGCCTGAAGGCATGCTCAAATCGTTACTATTAGAGGCGTTAGCTAAGCGCAGTGGGTTGGCGCAATCGCAACTGAAAACGCTGCTTGATAAGCGCGCAGCTGCCAGTACGCATAAAGAGGCACAGAAATCGTCTTTGCAAGAGACCGTGTACTGGGAGCAAGTTGAGTCGCCTGACATGATGTCATTTGAGCATCATGAGGAGTGGTCGGCCAGCGCAAAGTCACCTGGTAAAAAGTCACCAAAGGGGCGTTCTCAGCAGCGTCGCTCGCAAGTGCTTTCTACTGTGGCGCGTATTGTGCAGCTACTGTTGCATGAGCCAGGCTTAGTGGCATCGCTGCCGGACTCCCTGGATTGGCTGCCCGAGAGTGAAGAAGCACCGCTATGTCGTGACTTGATTGAGTTGCTACGTGCAGGGCGATATCGCAGCCCGCAAGTGGTGTTGGCACATTTTCAGGGGAGCCATGAAGGGCAGGTATTGGCTGAGTTGGCGTCACGCGAGCTGCTGATTCCCAAGGGAACCCGAGAAACTGAGCTGACAGGGTTGGTTGAACATCTAATAGAGGTTCAGCGCAAGCGGTCGCCTCAGGAAGAGTACCAGGCGTTGCTAGATTTAGAACGATCTGGGCAAAAGCTAGATAAAGCGCAGCGTCAGCGTTTGGCAAGCTTAATGATGGAACTTGTTCAACGGCACTAAGCAGCCTTTAAAGCGTTTGTCTTTAAATGATTAGAGTTTGAGGCGCTGGGGTTGAATTTCCCTGACGTTGGCACCAAATAAAGGGTCAGTCGCCAGGCGCTGGCCTAACCGAACAACCTAACACACCTGAATGACCGCGCAAATACGTTTCGCTGGAAAAATTCCTGCTATTTACGCTATACTGTTCGGCTTGTTGAGTTTAATCGATTCAGCGCCCCAGGTGTTTCATTCTTCTTCGTCGAGATAGGGTTTCTATGGCTGGAAATGCGCAGCAGCAGTCACGTCTGAAGGAGTTGATCGCGCGCGGCAAGGAACAGGGCTACCTGACCTATGCCGAGGTCAACGACCATCTACCCGAGGATATCGCCGACCCGGATCAAGTGGAAGACATCATTGGCATGATCAACGACATGGGTATTAGTGTCGTTGAAGAAGCGCCAGATGAAGACACTTTGATGATGTCGGATCACTCCACGGACGAGTCCGCTGCGGAAGAGGCCGTTGCGGCACTCGCCGCCGTGGAAAGCGACGTCGGTCGCACCACCGACCCCGTGCGCATGTACATGCGCGAGATGGGTACGGTTGAACTTCTAACCCGCGAAGGTGAGATCGAAATCGCCAAGCGGATAGAAGAGGGCACGCGGGAAGTGATGTCAGCGCTGGCGTATTTGCCTGGCGCTGTTGCTTCTATCCTGGATGCCTATGATGCCACGCAGGATGAAGAAGCGCCTGGTCGCTTATCTGATCTGTTCTCTGGCTTTATAGACCCCGACGAGGGGATTCCAGGCGTTGCAGAAGCCGAAGTGCCCGAGCCTGAGCCTGAAGCCGAGTTGAGCGAAGATGATGATCTCGACAGCGACGGTGACGACGAAGATGACGACAGCACCGCCAGCGAAGGCGGGCCTGATCCGGAAGAAGCGAAAGCTCGTTTCGAACAAATCCGTGAGCAGAATGCCGCTGTTGAAGCTGCGTTGGCGAAATATGGTCGTGGTAGTGCGGAGCTTAAAAGTGAGCAGTCGCGTTTAGCCGAGCTGTTTTCGCCTATTAAGTTGGTGCCGAAGCATTTTGAGCGTCTGGTTGGCCAAGTACGTATTAGCGTTGAGCAGGTGCGTGCTCAAGAAAAAGCGGTTATGCAGCTGTGCGTGAAGAAAGCTAAAGTACCGCGCAAAACCTTCATTAAGTCGTTCCCTGGGTACGAGTCTAATCCAAAATGGTTGGACACCTTCCAGGAAGCGCAGCCCAAGTATGCTGACCGTCTTGAACCATTGCGCGCCGATATTGCTCGCTCTCAGCGCAAAATTGCCTTTGAAGAAGACATGGTGCAGCTCACCGTGGCCGATCTCAAAGAAGTTAACCGCAAGCTCTCTATCGGCGAGGCGAAAGCACGTCGTGCTAAGAAAGAGATGGTTGAGGCTAACCTGCGTTTGGTAATCTCGATTGCGAAGAAATACACCAACCGTGGCCTGCAGTTCCTGGATCTAATCCAAGAAGGCAACATTGGCTTGATGAAAGCGGTTGATAAGTTCGAATATCGCCGCGGTTACAAGTTCTCGACCTATGCCACATGGTGGATTCGTCAGGCGATTACGCGTTCGATCGCGGATCAGGCACGCACCATCCGTATTCCGGTGCACATGATCGAGACGATCAATAAGCTCAATCGTGTTTCTCGTCAGATGCTGCAGGAAATGGGCCGCGAGCCAACACCGGAAGAACTGGGCGAACGTCTGGAAATGCCGGAAGACAAAGTACGCAAGGTGCTAAAAATTGCCAAAGAGCCAATCTCTATGGAGACGCCGATTGGTGACGACGACGATTCGCACTTAGGTGACTTTATCGAAGACGGCACTATGCTGTTGCCGATTGATATGGCCACCGGCGAAGGCTTGATCGAAGCAACGCGTAACGTCCTTGGCGGCTTAACTGCTCGTGAAGCGAAAGTGCTACGCATGCGTTTCGGTATCGATATGAATACCGACCACACGCTAGAAGAAGTGGGTAAGCAGTTTGACGTTACTCGCGAGCGGATTCGTCAGATCGAAGCAAAGGCGCTGCGCAAGCTACGCCATCCGAGTCGCTCTGAGCCGCTGCGTTCGTTCCTAGACGAGTGATCAGTTAGTTCTCGTACTTGTCGCTGTGAACAAAAAGCCCGCCGTTCCATGAACGGCGGGCTTTTTGCGTTATGCCATGAGCGTTATATGTTGATAAAGCTTACAGCGTGTAATGCGTGGCTGACCCAGGGCCGACAGGCAAGCCAAAAACGAATACCCAAATAAAGAACAGCAGGCTCCAGCCAATCAGCATAAATAGCGTGTAGGGCAGCATAATCGCTACCAACGTACCAATGCCCATATCTTTGCGATAGCGGGTTGCTACGGCAAGTATTAAACCAAAGTAGCTCATCATGGGTGTAATTAAGTTAGTAACCGAATCGCCGATTCGGTATGCCGCCTGAATTACTTCAGGAGCATAGCCCATTAGCATTAGCATCGGTACAAAGATGGGAGCTGTTACTGCCCACTGTGCTGAAGCGCTGCCTAGTGATAGGTTGACGAACGCACACATAATAATAAACAGCGCGAACAGACCTGGGCCGCGTAGCCCCAAGGACTGCAGCAGATCGGCACCGGCAACGGCTGTGACAGTGCCAAAGTTGCTCCAGTTAAACAGCGCTACAAACTGTGCCGCAAAAAAGACCAGAACGATATAAAGGCCGAGGCTGCTCATACTTTTCGCCATAGCATCGACAATATCGCGATCATTTTGCATGGTGCCTGCCAGGCGGCCATAGACAAACCCCAATACGGTGAAGGACACCGCGACAATCACTACAATGCCACGCAAAAAGGGCGAGCCGCTAATCAGCCCGGTTTCGGGGTTTCGCAATATGCCACTTTCGGGCACAACCATGACCGCGACTAGAGTTGCTAATGCTAGTGTCGCAAGCCCAGTCCCTTTTAAGGCGCGCTTCTCTGATGTGGATAGCCCCTCCATGCGCTGGTTATCAATGTCGCTATCAGCATAGGCGGAATCGAATTTGCCTAGCTTGGGTTCGACGATGCGCTCAGTAACAAAGCCACCAATAAGGGTGACAAAGAACGTACTGGCGAACATAAAGAACCAGTTAGCTTCTGCGCCCACAATGTAAGCGGGGTCGAGAAGACGCGCTGCTTCCTGGGTGATGCCCGATAGCAGTGGGTCAACGGTGCCGATCAGTAAGTTAGCGCTGTAGCCTCCAGAAACACCGCAGAACGCGGCCGCTAGGCCCGCCAATGGATGACGTCCTAATGAGTGGAAAATCATGGCTGCTAAAGGAATCAATACGACATAGCCAAGTTCGGCTGCCATGTTTGACATGATACCGGCAAACACCACTGCATAGGTGACGATGCGCGGAGAGCGGTTGAGAACCAGTGCACGCATGCTGGCTGAAAGCAGGCCCGAGTGTTCAGCAACGCCGACCCCCAACATGGCCACCAGTACCGTACCCAGTGGTGCAAAGCTAGTGAAGTTGGTCACCATTTCAGTGACTAAACGGCGCAGGCCTTCGGCATTGAGCAGCGAATTAACCGCTATCCATTCACCTTCGTTAGCAGGGCGGGGGTCGGCAACAGATACCCCTAATGCGCCGGCGATGCCGCTGGCGATTACTACCAGTAGGCATAAAATAGCGAATAGAGTTACAGGATGGGGAAGTAGATTGCCCAGCCACTCAACGCTATCAAGAAAGCGAGTAAAAGCACCTCGCTTTAGGGTTTCTTCGCGATTTTGTGAATTTGTCATAAAATTTGTGTCGTCAGTAGGTTATTTTTTAGCAAATATGCCCATAAGTCCGGCGAACGACACTACGTTGAAGCCAACAGCGGCGCAAATGGCTTTGTGTATAGCGAGATGTAAAAAATGAATGCCGCCTACGCAGGGCGTAAGGCGGCGAGAGCGAAGGGTAATTAGTAAGCAAGGAAGGTCGGGTTAGCGAGCGATTTGGCGCGCCTTATGAATACGCCGAGCAATCAATAGAAGCTCAATCATGGCAAACAAAATTAAGCTATAGCCTAAAAGCTCGATGGCTTCCTCAGCAACATCTTTAAATTCGCGGATATAGTCGTCCTGCATGACGGCTCGCCAAAAGTCTTGGCGACCATAAAGGCGGGAGAAAATATAAGTAACGAGCACACCGCCAGTGAAAAGTCCAAACGCGAACGTATTGCTATAATGTGAAAATTCCTCAATAAATCGGCGACGCTGGACAACCACCCAAACAAGGCTAGGTATTACAATGAGCGATACCAACACTTTCCAGGTGTTATCTGCAACGTAGTAATCTAGAAAGTAATCCTGTTCGCGTACCAGTGATGCAGCTACAAATGCCAGCAATAGAAGCGTGACGGTAGGCCACACTTTGAGCACTTGGCGCACATAAATTAGTAGGCCACAACAACTGGCCAGCACGAGGGTTTGTGCAAATTCCGTAAAGCCTAATTCGGTATAGCGCACTTCAGGTAGATAGAGAGCTTCAAAATAACCTCCCTGAGCAATACCCGCGATAAAAAGTACATAAAGCGTTGCACGCAGGAGCGTGTATCCAAAACTGATTGGCCACTGCGGTGGGGAAGATGGCATACCAACATCCTTATCGGAGAGATGACGTTGTAAGAGAGATGCTTAAAAACATGCACAGAAGGATATTTATTATATCGCCACCTTACTATGCCCGCACGTCGAACTTAATGTGAGCTGCTCGACTAATGATGACTTAAAGCTACACGGTAACGTAGCAGTCAGGTAATCAACAACTAACGCTGAGGGGCGGACAACACAATGGCAATAAGCGTTTTTGATCTCTTTAGGATTGGGATTGGTCCATCAAGCTCTCATACGGTTGGGCCGATGCGTGCGGCCCGCGATTTTAGTCAGGCGGTTACTTCACCGTCGCTGACGCGCATTGTGGTTAGGCTCCACGGTTCGTTAGCTTCTACCGGCATCGGCCATGGTACTGATAGTGCGGTCATCATGGGCTTAATGGGCGAAACGCCAGAGACAATTGATCCTGACACCATTGCTGAGCGGCTACGCGCGCTGGATGAAGGCGCTCAACTAACGCTGCCCAATGGGCAGACGCTATCGTTTGATCGTACCCGGGATATTGAATGGGACGAACAGTGCTTACCATTTCACCCAAACGCCATGGTGTTAACGGCTTATCAGCACGATACGGTTATCGCGACAAATACCTATTATTCCCTTGGTGGTGGCTTTTATGTTGACCAAGCCTGCGCCGATCGAGGTGGTTTAGACGAAGACAAAACGGCACTGCCCTACCCATTTGAAACGGCAAATGAACTGTTAGCGCTTTGCCAAACAAATGGTTTGCGTATCAGTGAATTAATGTTTGAAAACGAAAAAGCATGGCGCAGTGAAGAGGTGATTCGTTCAGAGCTACTGACGATTTGGCAAGCCATGCGTACCAGCATTGAAAATGGCCTAAAAGCGACGGGGTACCTGCCTGGAGGATTGAACGTTCGGCGGCGAGCCCATGGGCTTCATCAACAGCTGCTTTCACCACCTAAGAATCAACGCTTGATTGTGTCGAGTTTTACTGTGATGGATTGGGTCAATTTGTTTGCGCTGGCAGTGAATGAAGAGAACGCTGCGGGTAAACGGATGGTCACCGCACCAACTAACGGTGCCGCAGGTATTGTGCCCGCTGTACTGGCGTACTATTTGAAATTTGAGCCAGATGCCTGTGACGACGATATAGTGGCCTTTTTATTGGCGGCGGGAGCGATAGGGATTTTGTGTAAAAAGAACGCGTCTATTTCCGGCGCGGAAGTTGGCTGCCAGGGGGAAGTCGGCTCTGCTTGTGCGATGGCCGCAGCGGGGCTTGCAGACGTGCTAGGCGGTTCGCCTAAACAGGTGGAAAACGCTGCTGAAATTGGTTTAGAGCATAACCTTGGCCTTACTTGTGACCCCGTGGCGGGGTTGGTTCAAGTGCCGTGTATTGAGCGAAACGCCATTGCCTCGGTGAAGGCGATCAATGCTGCACGTATGGCGATGCATGGTGATGGTGAGCATTTTGTATCGTTGGACAAAGTGATTCGTACCATGCGTGACACTGGTCGAGATATGCAAGATAAATACAAAGAAACGTCAAAAGGTGGCTTGGCTGTTAACGCTATCGAGTGTTAGTTGGTGGGGGGCAAGGTAGCGTCAATATTGGCCACCAAGTAATCGACAAGCTGACGTATTTTAGGTGATAGATGGCGGTGACGGGGATACACCGCCCATACAGCTGTATCGTTGTGTTGGAAAGGCTCCAAAACGGACACCAGTTCACCACTGGTAAGATAGGGGGCCACGTAGTAATCCGGCAGTTGGGCAAGTCCCAGCCCTTTAAGCGCGGCATCAAGCAGCGCGGGCCCAGAATTGCCGCTCCAGCAGCCTTCCACTTTAACTTCGCGGCGCTGCCCGTTGACTTCAAACAACCAGTTAGGACGTGAACCTATCAGGCAACGGTGCTGGCTAAGTTCCGACAGCGTGTGTGGCCTGGGAGCTTGGCGGAAGTAAGACCGCGAGCCCACGACATACTCCTGCCGTTCGCATAGCCGCCGAGCTATCAAGCTAGAGTCTTTGAGTACTCCCATACGAATGGCAATATCGTAGCCTTCTTCAATAATTTCTACGGGGCGATTAGTGAAGTGCATATGCACTTCAAGCTGCGGATGCAGGCACTGAAAGTCATTCACCAGGGGCGCGATATAGCGCTCGCCAAACGTCGTTGCTGAGGTCAGTTTCAGCAGCCCACGTGGATTTGCCTGAAGCTCGCTGATCGCTTGCTCTGCATCGCGCAGGCCATCAAAGAGATGGCGGCAGTGCTCTACGTAGATTGCCCCTGCATCGGTTAAGCGAATTTGCCGTGTTGTACGGTACAAAAGCTGAACGCCCAGCTGATTCTCAAGCTGACTCACCAGGCGACTGATATGCGATGTCGATACCTTTAAATGACGTGCGGCGGCCGAGAATGTTCCCAGCCTGACCACCTCGACGAATGCCTCTATACGATCCCAACGCTGCACGGCTATCCTTCATTAATATCAGATTGTTGCTCAGTGGCAATAATCTTGTGAGTGTATCCCGCTTTATCCCACTCGCCTAGCTGGCCTACACTGCAGGCATTAAATCTGATTCGATTAAAACGAGTCCGACAAAACAGTATTTATTCTTATGTGACCGTTAAGGAGATGCATAGATGAAATCACGCGCAGCTGTAGCACTCAAAGCGGGTAAACCGCTTGAATTAGTTGAGATCGATGTTGAAGGCCCGAAAGCGGGTGAAGTGTTGGTTAAGATGGCGGCGACGAGTGTATGCCATACCGATGCTTATACTCTTTCTGGCGCTGACCCTGAAGGTAATTTCCCAGCGGTATTGGGCCACGAAGGCGCTGGTGTGGTACAGGAAGTTGGTGAGGGTGTGACCAGCGTTAAGCCGGGTGACCATGTTATCCCGCTGTACACCGCCGAGTGCGGCAAATGTAAATTCTGCCTTTCTGGTAAAACAAACCTGTGTGGTAGCGTGCGCGCTACTCAAGGTAAAGGTGTGATGCCGGATGGCACCTCGCGCTTTTCACTAGATGGCAAAATGCTGCATCACTACATGGGCACGTCGACTTTCAGCGAGTACACCGTGCTGCCGGAAGTATCGCTTGCGGTGGTCTCCAAAGAAGCGCCGATGGATAAAATCTGCCTATTGGGCTGCGGCGTTACTACCGGTATCGGTGCGGTACTGAATACGGCAAAAGTAGAGCCAGGCTCCACCATCGCCGTTTTTGGTTTGGGCGCGATTGGCTTGGCGGTCATTCAAGGGGCGGTAATGGCGAAGGCCTCGAAGATTATTGCCATCGATGTGAACCCCGATAAATTCGAATTGGCCAAGCAGTTTGGCGCGACTGACTTCGTTAATCCGAAAGACTACAGCGACCCGATTCAGCAGGTCATCGTCGATATGACCGATGGCGGCGTTGATTACTCCTTTGAGTGTATCGGCAATGTTAATGTGATGCGTTCGGCCCTTGAGTGCTGTCATAAGGGCTGGGGTGAGTCTATTGTTATCGGTGTCGCGGGCGCTGGCGAAGAGATCTCCACGCGCCCCTTCCAGCTAGTCACCGGGCGCGTTTGGAAAGGCTCTGCGTTTGGTGGTGTTAAAGGGCGCAGTGAGTTACCGGGTTACGTCGAACGCTATATGAACGGCGAACTGAATATCGACGACTTTATTACCCACGACATGCCGTTTGAGCAAATTAATGAAGCCTTCGATTTGCTCCATGCAGGTAAGAGCATTCGTACCGTGCTGCATTACTGAGTATCATTGGTAATAGGGTAAATGAGCGCGGTAGGGGAAACCCTCCGCGTTTTCATCTTTTTAAGGAGCCTGCCCATGAGCATGAGTGAAACTTTAGAACTAGTGTCAGCCAATCGCAGTTTTGGTGGCTGGCACAAGCGCTACCGCCACTACTCCCGGGCGCTGGATTGCGACATGGTGTTCGCGGTGTACCTGCCTCCTCAGGCAGAGAACGAGCGCGTTCCGCTGCTTTGGTGGTTGTCAGGTTTAACCTGTAACGATGAAAACTTTATGCAGAAAGCGGGCGCACATCGTATCGCTGCTGAGCTAGGGGTGGCGATTGTTTGCCCCGATACCAGCCCACGCGGCACCGAGCTGCCCGGTGAGCATGAAAGTTACGACCTAGGGTCGGGTGCGGGTTTTTATGTGAACGCCACTCAAACTCCCTGGAAATCGAATTACCGCATGTATGATTACGTGATTGAAGAGCTGCCTTCAGTGGTGCGTCAGCACTTCCCTGTGAATGGGCGTGAGTCGATTAGTGGTCACTCCATGGGCGGTCACGGCGCGTTAATCCTGGCATTGCGTCATCCTGGTCGATTCCGTTCGGTCTCCGCTTTTGCACCTATTGTTAACCCCATGAACTGTCCTTGGGGGCAAAAAGCGTTTACCAGCTATTTGGGCGAAGACCAGTCACGTTGGCGCCAGTACGATGCCTGTGAACTGGTCGCTAATGGTGCCTCTCGTCAGCGGCTATTTATCGATCAAGGTGAGGCCGACCAGTTCCTGGATGAGCAACTGATGCCGGAGCGTTTAGAAGCGGTGTGTGAAGCGCATGATCACCCACTGACATTGCGACGCCAGCCAGGTTACGATCATAGCTACTTCTTTATCGCCTCGTTCATTGAGGAGCATATGCGCTATCATGCAGAACACCTCATGAAGCGCTAAGGATATCGAAATGCTCAATCGCGCGTTGCGCCGTTTTCTTGGTTTGATATGGCGTCTTATTTGGCGTGGCGCGCTGGCTTTTATTGTTCTCTCTACTGCGCTGGTTTTACTGTTCCGATTTGTGCCACCTCCTGGCTCGATGGTGATGGTAGAGCGCAAAATTCAGAGCTGGATAAACAGCGAACCTATCGACATACAGCGCCAATGGAGAAGCTGGGAAAATCTATCTAGCAATGCCAAATTGGCGGTGATTGCTGCTGAAGACCAGCGTTTCCCTCAGCATCGTGGTTTTGATTTAGTTGAATTAAAGCGTGCTCTGAAGGCCAGTCTTGATGGCGAACGGCTGCGGGGGGCCAGTACGCTAAGCCAGCAAACAGCTAAGAATGTTTTTTTATGGAGCGGCCGTAGCTGGGCACGTAAGGGGCTAGAGGTATGGTTTACGCTGCTGATTGAGATGCTCTGGGGTAAACAACGCATACTAGAAGTGTATTTAAATGTCGCTGAGTGGGATACGGGAGTATTTGGGCTAGAAGCGGCGGCGGGGCACTATTTTGGGGCGTCTGGAAGTGCATTGACCGAACGGCAAGCAAGCCTACTAGCGGCTATTCTTCCTAGTCCGCGTACCCGCAGCGCGTCACGGCCAGACGCTCAGGTAGAGCGCCGCAGCCAGTGGGTTCTTCAGCAAATGCGTAATCTAGGTGGTGTCCGTTACTTGGAGCGTTTGTAGCGCTCTAAGCCTCTCCTTTGCTGCTAGGTTTGCGTACCACCATGACCACCCCTGCAATGGCAATAACCATACCTGCTAGTCCGAGTAGGGGCAGGCGCTCGTCGAAAAGCCACCACGCTTGTAGCGCAGTGACCGGAGGTACTAGATAAAACAGACTGGCAACGCGGGAGGCTTCCCCCTTTTTAATCAACGCCATTAATAGCAAGATGGCGGCGATAGACAGAATAAGTACTAGCCAGCCAAGAGTGAGCACAAACGTTAAGCTCCATTCGACCTGACGGGTTTCAAACAGCAATGCACCAATGCCCAATAGCATGCCAGCCGCTATGTATTGAATGACCGCCCCGGAAAGAAGTGGCATGCTGGTGCAGTAGCGTTTCTGATAAAGCGTCCCCAATGAAATCCCCACCAACGCAGCCATCACACTGACCAAGGCGCCAAGGCCAAAGCCAGAAAAAAGCGAGGTGCCGAACTCTAACTTGCTGCCTAATACTAGACAGATGCCCACAAGGCCAAGCAATAGCCCTAGCCATTGGCGGGTGGTTAGGCGTTCACCCAACAGCGGGCCTGCACAGGCTGCTGTTAACAGGGGTTGAAGGCCAACCAATAACGCTGCCAGCCCGGCAGGCATGCCCAAATAAATACCGTAAAAAACCCCACCTAAATAAGTGCCGTGTACCAAAAGTCCTGAAACGCCTATATGCAGCCAGAGTACTGGCGATGAAGGCCAGGCAATGCGCATTAACCACGTCAGTGGAATAAGCAGCATCAGGGTGAGCACGAAACGAATAAACAAAAACGTGAAAGGTTCTGCGTAGGGAAGGCCAAATTTTGCGCCAATGAACCCCGTGCTCCAGAGTAAAACAAATAAACCAGGCATGGCGGCAAGGCCTAAAGAAGGCATGTTTATATTTTTTAAGTAATTGATATTATTGGTCATAATTCCTCTGAATAGGGATTCTTTGCGTGCTTTATTGTTACGTTGTGTTCTTTCTGTTACTAACTTTTACATAAAAAGTTGAACCTGTTCCTGAACAACGCGTCACACGGTGCACATTCATAACGCATCAATGAGGTTTCTTTCTATGCAACGTATGACTGCTCTGTTCTCTGCTGCTCTTCTCGCTACTGGTCTTCTGGCTGGCACCGCTCACGCGCAGCAAACTCAAGACCCTGCTCAGGATCAGATGGCTACCCAGCAAGCGCCCGCTCAAGATTTTTCTGATCAGCAGCTACAACAGTTTGCCGATGCTTCTCAAGAAATCGCCGTGATCTCTCAAGAGTACACACAGCGTCTGCAGGAAGCAGAAGATGAGTCCACTCAACAGGAAGTTCGCGCTGAAGCCAACGACCGCATGATAGAAGTCGTTGAAGATAGCGGTCTAGATGTTGATACCTTTAACGCCATTGGTCAGTCAATCCAGCAAGACCCTGAAATGATGCAGCGTGTTCAGGAAATGGCTAACCAGTCGTAACTCTGTTTATGACAACCCTAGCTTAAAGTTATGGTGATAGGTTCTATGGTAGTTCTCCTTGAGCTAGCACCTATGTAGCATAACTCGTTTGATCCAATGCAAACCCAGCGTTCTACGCTGGGTTTTTTTCTTTTGTTAACTCTCATTTGTGACTGGAGGGTTTACGGTACACGCTATCCAAGACAAACTTCATCTATTGATGATGCTGCCGCGCCAAGTGCAGGAGATCGCATGGATGTTGAACTGTTAGAAATACGTCAGCATATGGGGCAGTTCCCCCCGTTTGATGGCTTATCGGATGTATTGCTAGACGCCATTGCCGAGCAGGTTCAAGTACGCTACTACAAAACCGGTAGCGATATATTAAAGTTTGACGATATGCTCACGGAGTTGTGCTATATCCGCAGCGGAGCCGTTGAGGTATATCGTCGTCAAGGTGAACTTTATAACCGCTTGGGCGAAGGGGATATCTTTGGGCATTTTAGCCTGCTGAGAAACCATAAAGTGCGGTTACCCGCTAAAGCGATCGAAGATACGCTCATCTACTTTATACCCAATGTCGTCTTTCAGCGACTTTGTGAAGAAGACGATGATTTTGCTGACTTTGTTGAGCTGGAACGCCCCCGTTTAGAAACCGCAGCAGAGCAGCAGAAGAAATCTAACGACATGATGGTCACGCGGATACGCAAATTGGTAACGCGTTATCCCGTTATGGTTGAGTCCACCACCACCGTTCAGCAAGCCGCTAAACAAGTGAACGAGGCTCAAGCGTCGGCGGTGTTGGTAATTAATGAAGGCAGTAATAATCCGCGTTACAGCTTTCAAGACAGCGAAGGTAAAACCTGGCAAATGTGCGGCATTTTGACGGATAGTGACTTCCGTACCCGCATTGTAGCTGAAGGATTATCAGCGCAAACGGCCATTGGAGAGGTTGTCTCTGAGCGGTTAATTACCATTCAGTCGGATGCATCGGTTTACGAAGCCATGCTGACGATGTTGCGCAACAATGTTCATCACTTGCCGGTGCTTTACCGCCAGCGTCCCGTTGGCGTTGTTCATCTTTCCGATATTATTCGTTACGAGACTCAAAGCGGGCTGTACCTAGTTAGCAATATTTTCAACCAGTCCAGCGCCCAGGGGTTGGCAAAACTTGCTCCAGATGTGCGCGCTGCTTTTGTAAGAATGGTGCAAGAAGGTGCTAATTCGCAGATGGTGGGGAGTGCCCTGTCGACCATTGGGCGTAGCTTTACGCGGCGGCTGTTAGAGCTTGCCGAAGAAGCGCTAGGGCCACCGCCCGTGCCTTACTGTTTTATGGTTAATGGCTCCATGGCGCGAAATGAGCAAAGTATCGTCACTGACCAGGATAATGCACTGATCTTGTCAGATGATTTTAATCCTGACGAGCATGACGGCTACTTTCACGCGTTAGCGGCCTTTGTAAGCGATGGCCTAGATGCCTGTGGTTATACCTATTGCAAGGGCGATGTGATGGCGACCAACCGCCAATGGCGTCAGCCGTTGCATGTTTGGAAGCGCTATTTTCAAGATTGGATGGCGAACCCCACCCCTGAAAGGCTGCTCCATAGCTCGATCTTCTTCGATTTAGACAGCATTTACGGCGAAGACCACTTTGTTGAAGCACTCCAGGATTTGATTGCCCAAACGGCCCCCCAGTCGCCCCTGTTTTTGGCAGCCATGGCCCGTAATGCGCTGAATCGAACGCCGCCGCTTGGGTTCTTCCGCACATTTGTCATGGAAAAAGATGGAAAACATAATAATTCTATCAACCTAAAACGGCGTGGTACCGCCCCTATGGTTGACCTTATTCGGGTACATGCACTGGCCTGTGGGTCTAAAGCGCAAAACTCGTTCCAGCGCTTAAACGATATTAGCAACACTCAACTACTGGCAACGGGCGTTAGCGACAAACTGAGCTATGCGTTGGAATTTTTATGTATGTCGCGGATTCGTCATCAAGTGATAGACCTGCAGGAAGACCGTTTCCCCGATAACAATATTGAGCCGGAGAATGTTGATGACAGCGAGCGCCATACGCTAAAAGATGCTTTCCAAGTACTCAACAATGCGCAAAAATTCTTGAAGTTCCGCTATCCAGTACCCGCGCAGCGGCAGGGGCGATAATATGCATGGTATCCGGCCCCGCCAAAAAGTAGTTCAAGCTAACTGGATAGGCTATATGGCTGAGCGTGCCGAAAAGACCCAAAATGTCGCGCTTAAGCAATTCTTTGCAACGCCGCTACCCAGCCCGGATACACCTATCGCGCAAGTACCGATGGTAGCGTTAGATATGGAGACAACAGGGCTGGACGAACGGCGACATGCGATTGTCAGTATTGGCGTGGTGCCTTTTACATTGGACCGCATTCCGCTCGCCCAACGTCGCTACTGGGTAGTGAAACCTTCTAGGCCCCTGGATGAGGAGTCCATTGCTTACCATCACATCACTCATTCTGAAATTGCTACTGCGCCTGATTTTGACGCAGTGCTGGATGAACTATTAGTTATGCTGGCAGGGCGATTGGTGGTGGTGCATTTTCGTAATATTGAACGCCCGTTTCTCGATGCTGCCGTGAAAGCACGTCGGGGAGAAGGGCTGATGTTTCCAATGATCGATACGATGTCGCTTGAGGCGCGCATGCATCGACAAACATTGTGGGCACGGTTTCGTCGCTGGCTGGGGCGCCCACCGGTTTCAATTCGTTTAAATGCCAGCCGTGAACGCTATGGCTTACCTGCCTATCAAGGTCATCACGCGCTGGTTGATGCCCTTGCGACAGCAGAATTGTTACAAGCTCAGATCAGTCACCACTACACACCTGAAACACGGTTGAAAGATATTTGGGTGTGAGCATCGCGGCATTACTTAACGCAAACGGGCAGCCATTTGGCTGCCCGTTTGCGATTCGGTGCGAGGGATAGCGATTTATATTATACCGCTTTGGGTTCGCTCATCAGCCCTTTGATAATGGCATAACATGCCACTAGCAAGATGATGGTGAACGGAAAGCCGGTAGAAACCGCCATCGTTTGCAGAGCGGTCAAACCACCGCCAAGCAGCAACGCAATTGCGATAGCCCCTTCGATAATCGCCCAGAACACGCGCTGAGGCTTCGGTGCATCCACCTTGCCGCCTGCGGTAATGGAGTCGATAACCAGTGAGCCTGAGTCAGAAGAGGTCACAAAGAAAATAATGACCAGCAAAATAGCAACAAACGAGGTGATTTGTGACAGCGGCAGTTGCTCAAGCATGATGAACAATTGCAGGTCCACGCCCGCGTCGCGCACGGCTTCAATACCTTGGCTAACGTACTGATCGATAGCGGTGCCGCCAAAGGTGGTCATCCAAAGTACCGAGACAATAGATGGCACCAACAGTACCGAAATTAAGAATTCGCGTACGGTTCTGCCGCGGGAAACCCGTGCGATAAACATGCCAACGTACGGAGACCAGGAGATCCACCAAGCCCAATAGAAGGCAGTCCAACCTTGGCTAAAGTTCGCATCTTCACGGCCAAACGGATTCGACAGTGCTGGCAGATGAACAACATAGTTAAGCAGATTTTCAAAGAAACCTGTTGCGATAAGCAGTGTTGGGCCAACGGCAATAACGAAGAAAAGCAGCAAAGCCGCCATGGCGATGTTGATTTTTGAGAGGAGCTGAACGCCTTTATCGACACCAGCCAGAATTGAACCGATAGCGATGATCGTTATGCCGATGATGAGCAGAATCATCGTAATATCGCTTTCTGGCGCGCCGAACAGGTAAGTCAAACCTGCTGCTGCTTGAGTCGCGCCCAAACCAAGTGATGTCGCTAAGCCAAACAGTGTGGCAAATACGGCCAGAATGTCGATTAGATGCCCTGGCCAGCCCCAGACGCGCTCACCCAGTATGGGGTAGAACACCGAGCGCATAGACAGCGGTAGCCCTTTGTTAAACGAAAATAAGGCAAGAGACAGTGCTACTACTGCGTAAATCGCCCAGGGGTGTAGACCCCAGTGAAAGATAGTGGCTGCCATACCGAGCGCCGCTGCGCCAGCAGCATCACCTTCAGCGCCTGCTAATGGTGCCCAGCTTCCACCATCAAAGGATGTACCAAAGTGGGTCAGCGGCTCGTTAACACCAAAGAACATCAGGCCAATGCCCATGCCCGCGGCAAATAGCATTGAAAACCAACCCACATAGGTAAAGTCGGGCTTTGCATCAGCGCCGCCAATGCGGATTTTACCAAGTGGGGAGATAATTAACCCAAGACACAGAATAACGAAAATATTGGCGGCAAAAATAAAGAACCACGCCAAATTACCGGTCAAGAAACTAAAAATAGCGTCATAAACCGGTGCAATAGTGTCTTGTAGGGCGAGTGTTAAAACGACAAACAGTAGAACCACAATCGACGAAATGGTGAATACCTTGCCATGCAAATCAAGGTTCACGCCCATCGTGCTGGTGGTGATGTTGTCTTGGCCGATAACGTAATCGGTATCTATTAGATTCGCTGGACCATCAGGGGCGGGAATGCCCTCTGAGACCGGCTCATCTGGGGAGCGTTTTGAATCAGGATTATCCACTTTAGCCTCTCCATGTTGAACAAAAACGGCTATGCATTCGAGGAGTACTATGTTTTGACATCAACAACGTTTTGACATCAACAACGTTTTGTCATCAACACCTCACTCCTAGCAGGCATTAGCTAGCGGGCGTACCATCAGTACAATAACAAACGTTGCTTAATCTTTATTCAACGGGCTGCACACAGCCATGAAAATAGCTTTTACTACACTGGTATTTACAGTAGCAACAGAGGGCCGCAGTCCTCTGTTGCTACTGTAAGACTCACGGCATTAACTATTTGGCATTAACTATTGAGCCATTGCTCGACTACATCTTGATTATCTTCAACCCATTGCTTGGCATTTTCGTAGGGGTCGCTGCCATCTTCCTGATTCATCAACATGACCTCACCCATCTGCTCGGGCGTCCACTCAAAAGCGTCAAGGATAGCGTAGGCTTCCGGCAAGTCATCTTTTAGACCTTGGCGCACCACGGTGTGAATCTGCTCAGCACCACCATAGACACTTTCAGGATCTTCGAGGTATTTCAAATCGAAGCGGGCAAACATCCAGTGTGGCGTCCAGCCAGTCACCACAATATCTTCTTCATTGTTAATAGCGCTTGAAAGCGCGGCGGTCATGGTGGCACCGCTACCGCTACGCAGACGCAGCCCGAGGTCATAGGTATCCACGACCTCTTCAGTAAGAGCCATCAGGCCCGCACCGGGGTCAATACCGATGATCTCGCCGTTGAAGCTGTCGGCGTTGTCGTTGAGGTCGGCAATAGAGTTAACATCTGTGTAAGCCGGAACGACCAACCCCAGTTTGGTGCCATCCAAGTTCATGCCGAGATCTTCAATATTGCCACCTACACGTTCCATGTAGTCAGCGTGAGTAGTGGGTAGCCAAGCAGCGACGATGGCATCGGCATCGCCAGTAGAAAGCGCCTGGAACATGGCGGCAGCAGAAAGCGACGTTAGCTCGACATCGAAACCAGCTTGTTCTAATACAGCAGCGACTACGTTGGTAGACGCTACTTCAGACGACCATTCAACATAGGCAAGGTTTACAGTGCCCTGATCTTGGGCGTAGGCCAGACTTCCAGTGGCAACGCCAGTGCCAGCAATGAGGGCTAATGAGGCGAGGCGGATACGGTGATTTAACGTACGAGTTTTCATTCACTTGCTCCTTGGGGAAATAGTCGTGGCAGTTATCAAACGTGTGAGTGAGTGCCACCACCTTAGTAAGCATGCTATCAGATGCATTTAAATTAAGAACTCGAAGACACGACCAGCATGCGCATGCATAAAGAGCGCATCAAGAAGATTGGTCAACGCAGCGTGATTGTCTGCATAACCTTTCATGTATTGATTCACTGTGAGCGTCGTGTTTTTCGTAATGATTGAGTTAAACGATCAAGTAGCATGGCCAGAATGACTACGGCGATACCGGCTTCAAAGCCATCACCAGGGCGTAGTCGTTGAATAGCGCGCCACACTTCACTACCCAGACCGTCTGCACCAATCATGGCGGCGATAACCACCATTGAGAGTGCCAGCATAATGGTCTGGTTAATACCCGCCATTACCGTGGGTAGCGAGAGCGGAAGCTGAACCTTGAAAAGTTTTTGGCTGCGCGTCGCGCCATAGGCGTCGGCGGCTTCAATAAGCTCAACGGGTACTTGGCGAATACCTAACGTTGTGAAGCGAATAGCTGGTGGCATCGAGAAAATGACTGTCGCAAAAATGGCGGAGACAGAGCCAATGCCAAAAAATGGAATTGCTGGTATCAAGTAGACAAATGCAGGCATGGTCTGCATGAAATCCAATATCGGCATAATCAATCGGTAAAGCCGATTAGATAATGCCGCCGCAATGCCTACAGGCAATGCGATAACCACGGCAACCAGGGTCGCGAAGACCACCAGGGTGAGCGTCTCAATCATCGGGTTCCAGAGACCCAGGTTCCAAATCAAGGCTAGCCCAGCGACCGCGCCAATCGCTAGGCGAGTGCCCGCTAATTTCCAGCAGAGCAGGGTGATTAACCCAAGTAGCGCCCACTCAGGTAACCACATCAAGCTGTCGTTTAATACATCAATGCCGGTCTGAGTGAAGCGGGAGATTGCCCGGGTTACAGCTGAATATTCGCTGGTTAACCAGGTCAGGCCGCTTTCAATCCATTCGCCAAGAGGTATGCGTGGAATATTCATTACTGTTCTCCTGCTCGTGCTAATTCGTCCAGTACCGCACCCTTCACAACGACACCTAGCAACCGCTGTTGCTTGTCAACGACGGCGATGGGGAAACTTTTGTCGCTAAACATAGCAAACAGGTTTTGTAGGGGTTCTTCAGGATGGACGTTGCGGAAGTCTTGAGTCAGGTAGTCAGTAATCGTTTCTGACTTGGCATCAATAGCCTTGCTTGCCGACTCGGCCTCTAATAAGCCTATTAAGCGGCGATCACGATCAGTGACATAAATGGAATCAATACTGTGGTCACGCATACGATGAAGTGCTGTGCGCGGGCCGTCGCTTTCACGGGCGGTAGAATGCACGGGGCGCATGGCGCTCTCGGCGGTTAACACCCGCGAACGATCGACGCCTTCGATAAAGCGGCGCACATAGTCATCGGCCGGTTGGGTTAAAATTTCTTCCGGTGTACCAATCTGTACGACTTCGCCATCTTTAAGCAGCACGATGCGGTCGCCGATATTGAGTGCTTCATCTAAATCATGGGTGATGAAGACGGTCGTTTTCTGCATTTTGGATTGCAGTTGCAGCAGCTCTTGCTGCATATCCTTTCGGATTAAAGGATCCAGCGCTGAAAAGGCTTCATCCATTAATAGCACGGTGGAATCATTCGCCAGGGCGCGGGCTAGACCGACACGCTGCTGCATACCACCAGAAAGCTGATTTGGATAAGCTTCTTCCCAGCCATCAAGGCCCACTTGCGTTAGCGCGCTTTGGGCAATTTGCTTACGCTCTGCTTTATCTACACCGCGAATTTCAAGCCCGAACTCGGCGTTTTGGCGTACGGTGCGGTGCGGGAACAGTGCAAAGTTCTGAAAAACCATAGAAAAATGGCGGCGGCGACACTCTAACAGCGCCTTTTCACTTAACGTAGGAATGTTCTCGCCATCAATGATTATTTCACCTTCGGTGGTATCAATCAGGCGGTTTAAACAACGAATCAAGGTTGACTTGCCAGAACCAGAAAGTCCCATAATGACAAGAAGCTCACCTTCATAGACGTCGAATGAGATGTTTGAAAGGCCTAATGTTTGACCAGTTTTCTCAAGAATTTCAGGGCGTTTTAAACCTTGATCACGAAGCTCAAGGGCTTTTTTCGGCTGTTTGCCAAATACCTTGCTTAAGCCGCGAACCTGAATTTTGACAGGGCGTGTCTCGTCCATCAGCGGTGCCTTTTGCGTGAATGAGCAGCCTTGTGTCGTTGCTCAGATCGATTTCCAACACCAAATGGCTTTCCTTGCAAACAGCGACACAAAACGGTTCATAATTAAAATTTAAGTTTTGGTTTGGTTATTTATTAATATTTATTATACATATGTGAGTAGTGTGTGTCACAACGCCCCCTGCGCTGAGTATCAAAAGTCGTCACATGTGTCAGTTTGAACCCACAGTAACCATTAGCTCAGGGAAGAGTTTATGTTTTTTTAAGTTTTTAAGTCTTTGATTTTTATTATTTTTATTATTTTTTATGGTTTTTGGCACGAACTGTGTACTGGTATATTCAGTTAATCGATATTTTTGGCTAGAAGGGAGGTAAGCCTTATGGACAACCACGTTAATCAAGTTATTAAACGCCCCCGTGTGCTTACTTTGTGTATGTTAGCAGCCACTGTAAGCACACTTGCACTTGCTGGTTGTGGTAATGATGACGAGCCCATGCCGCCTGCTGAACAGCCAGAGACAATGGAACAGGATGCGACTTCTTCCACTGGACAGGCTTCTACTGCAAATGATGATGCCGCCATGGACACTACTTCTGATCCCATGATGAACGATGAGCCTGCAGCGGCCGACAACTCTACATCTGCAGACCCTGGGTTAAGCGACGATGCCGCGGCATCGCAAGAACCGATGCCCGACGAAGAGTCTATGCCCAGCGAAGAAGCTAGTGACGTAGAAGATCCTGAGGAAAATCCAGGATTTGGTGAAGGTACTGACCCGATGCCAGGTGCTGATGAGAATGACGATGATATGAGCAGCAGCCAGTAATCGTTGACGCTCCCTACGATGATAAGCCGACCCAGCTGTCTGTTCCCTGCGGCTGCTCCACACGGTTTATCATCCTTTCCCCCCGCGCCCGCGGGGGTTTTTTTTATGTAATTAGTGACTATTTTTAAAAGCCTTTCTGTCTAAAAGCCCTCTTTAAAAAGGATTGCCTGCGCATTATTTTGGCAACGTAGAGAAGTCTATCGATATATAGGAGCCGGTCACATGGATGAGTGACCGGCATTTGTATTAAATTATTCTTCGTTATCTTCCAGTCGACGATAAAGCGTTCGTCGAGCAATACCCAACACTTCAGCGGTGCGCCGCTTATTGCCGCCAGTGGCTTCCAGCACTTTGCGAATATAGCGCTTTTCTACTTCTTCCAAGCTGGGCCAGCGTGCAGGGGTAGGCGCTGGCACTTGAGTGCCAGGCAATACTTCTCCACTGAGTGTTGGCGTTATTTCCGAACCGCTATGTTGGCTGGCCTGTTCGCGTAGACGTTCTGGCAAATCTTTGTGATGCAATACGCCTTCTTCGCTCAATGTCACGGCACGCATAATCGCGTTTTCCAGCTCGCGTACGTTGCCAGGGTAGGGATAATTCAGCAGGCTGTTCAGCGCTTCGGGCTCAATTTGTTCAATCTGCTTGCTCTGAGCTTCAGCATGTTTGTCGATTAATGCAAACACGAGATGCTCTATATCGGTACCCCGCTCACGTAGCGGTGGAATGCGCAGCGAGAACGTTTCAAGGCGATAGAACAAGTCACTGCGAAAGTTTTCTTGTTCAATCTCTTTTTCAAGATTGCGATGGGTAGCAGCAATAATACGTACATCTACCGGCTCTTCACGTTCGCCGCCAACCGGACGTACTGTCTTTTCCTGCAGCGCACGCAGTAGTTTGGCTTGAAGATTAACGGGCATTTCGCCAATCTCATCCAAAAAAAGACTGCCGCCTTGAGCGCTATGAAACAGCCCCCGGCGCGCTTCGTTTGCCCCGGTGAATGCTCCTTTCACGTGGCCAAAAAATTCGCTTTCCATTAAATCAACAGGAATGCTGGCGCAGTTAACGGGCACAAAAGGTGCTTCATGACGTTTACTTTCTTGGTGAATAGCCCGGGCCAATAGTTCTTTACCGGTGCCGCTTTCGCCCAGAATCAAAATAGGCGCATCGCTTTTAGCCAGCCGTGAAGCATCATGAAACAGAGACTGCATGCCGGAGCTTTTTCCGACAATGCCGTGAAAGTGGCTCAGTTCAGTGTCGTGAGAGAGAGACAGGCGTTGGCGTTCTAAGACACGAAAAACCGCCTCGCGAATCGCATCTAAATCCAGTGGTTTGGTTAGAAAATCATCGGCTCCCAGCTTTAGCGCCTCGACGGCTTGGTCAATGGTGCCAAAGGCAGTAATGACAATAATGCCTAGTTCGCTGCCACTTTGACGTAGCTGCTGAAGTAACTGAATGCCGGTCATTCCTGGAAGACGTACATCCGTAATCATCATTGCTACAGGTGTATGGCTGAGTAGCGCCAAGGCGTCTTCGGCACTAGGGACGCCTAGCGTGTCATAGCCCGCGTCGTTGAGCTCTTCTTCTAATAACTCACGTATAGCGGCGTCATCTTCCACCACCAATAAAGGTAAAAGGTGTTCCTGATGGGTCACAAACGTTTTCCTCAAGCGGATGCGGTTTCACTAAGGGGGAGCGTAATCTCAAATCCAGCGCCGCCAAGGCCGCTATCAAATACGCCAATTGTCCCGCCGTGGTCGTTAATAATGCGGTGTACCATGGAGAGCCCTAAGCCGCTGCCTTGGCCCACCGGTTTGGTCGTAAAGAAAGGGTCAAATACTTGCTGATGATGTGACGCGGGAATACCAGGCCCGTCATCTTCCACCCACAGCGTTAGCTCTTCACTGTATTGCTTGGCACTAAGGCGTATACAGCTAACATCAGGTGCTTGCGCTGCATTGCGCAATAGATTGGTGAGTACCTGCACAATTTGCTGCCCATTGACTAATAAATGGGGGGTAGGGGTGGGAAGATCAATATCTAGGTGAATATTTCGTGGCTCAAGCTCCTCTTCCACTAACTCACTAGCACTAAGAATAAGTTGATCAAGCGCTTGCGTGCCTTTCTCTACGTTATGTTGTCTGCCTAGTTCCATTAACTGGCGCACAATTTGAACAATTCTTTCGACTTCGCCTCGAATGCGGCTTAGACGTGCACGTTCATCGTCGCCAATGGTATCCCTTCGGGCTAAGCGCTGAGCTTGGCCATTGATAACGGTCAATGGCGCGCCAATTTCATGGGCCACACCGGCCGCCAAAACGCCTAACTCGGCCAGCTTTTTAGATTTGCGCAGGCGCTTTTCTAATTCGATTTCGCGCTGTCGGCGGGCATCAATATCACGATCTTTTTCTGCCATAGCATCTAGCATGCCGTTCAAGCCTGATGCCAAACGTCGGTATTCCGTTGGGCCATCCACGGTAGCCCGTTGGCTGCGGTCGCCATCTTCGACCAATAACATGACGTTTAAAAGGCGATTGAGCGGCCGTTCAATATAGTGCCTAAAGCCCCACCAAATGCTAAAGACAATACCGGCCGCTCCGATAACAAACACCAGAACTGCCACAATGCTGATAAAGCCCGTATAGTTTTCGATGCCGGTATTAAGACGGTTTACTTGCAAAACACCTTGTACCGTACCGTCTTGCGCCCGTAGCGGAATCAATGCTGAGTAGTACGTCCAGCCTTCCTGTTGGCGGTAATTGCTATAAAGATCGTCTTGTTCGATAACCTGCTGAATTTCATCTGGCGTAAACAGATCTTTGCCTAAACCAAGCCCATAAACTTCTCGGCCTTGTGTATCGAACACATAAGCACCATAAATACGATGAAATGAAAAAGCGGATTGCAATGCTTCTTCTAGCGGGGTATCACTATCGCGAGCGACGGCATAGCTCAGTGATGTACCCAATGCTCGGGTAATAATCTCAACTTCGGTTTGCAGCTTGGAGCGCACGTTATCTTCTAGCGACTTGATAGCCACTAGGCTAAAAACCACTAGAATGACAAACAGCGGCACGATGACCGTCAAAATAATTAAATTACGTAGTCGCATCAGGCATCCGTGATGAGTACCCGCTGTTCAGCTGTGAACAGCACTGGCAGCGTACATAGACTGTATAAATAGGTAGTATAAAGAGTAACGGTTTAGATAACGTTAGTGTGGGTTAATTAACCACCTCCAAACGGTAAAGGCTGGCCCGGTCACCATCTGTTAGCAAATAAATGGCGTCGCTAGGGCCTTGGCGCACATCACGAATGCGCCCAATGTGACCGTCCAGAACGACCTCTTCACCCACCACGTTGCCGTTTTCTAGTTGCAGACGCAGCAAGGTCTCGCTGGCTAAACCACCGGCTAATAACTGCCCCTGCCAGTCTCCAAACGCATCGCTGGTGACTTCGGTAAGGCCCGAAGGAGCAAAACGACCTTCAAAGCGGTAAACCGAGTCGACCATGCCGGGCTTCGATTCGACTCCGATCGGCTCATTCGTCCGATAATCATTCCCCAAGCTAACGACTGGCCAGCCATAATTACTGCCTGCTTTGATGTGATTAAGTTCATCGCCTGTGCGCGGGCCATGCTCGGTCGCCCAAATTTCACCATTGCTAAGTACCGTCATACCCTGAATGTTGCGATTGCCCGTGGAATAAATTTCATCCAGGGTACTGTCATCGCCCACGAAAGGATTGTCAGCAGGAACGTCGCCCGTGTCTGTTAAGCGTAGCGTTGATCCTGCATGGTCGTTACGTGCCTGGGCACGGGATGGGTTAACGCCGCGGTCACCAATACTCATTATTAGGGTGCCGTCTGCTAGCCACGCCAAACGCGAGCCGTAATGACGGCCGGGTGAAGAAGCGCGATCCTGTTCAAAAAGGTGCTCGACCTCACCGAGTGAATCCCCTTGCCACTTAACCCGTGATAGTGCTGATCGACTGTTATTGCCGTCGGGTTTGCTCCAGGTGAAATAGATCCAGTCATGTTCACCGTCACCAAAGGAAGGATGCAGGGTGATATCGAGAAGCCCACCTTGCCCCTGGTGGCTGACCGTGGGCATTCCATCGAGTGTCTGCTGGTTACCTTCTTGATCTACCAGGGTTAGTTGACCGCGGCGTTCGCTGACCAAGAAACGACCGTCAGGCAAAAACGCAACTGCCCAGGGGCTGCTCAACCCACTCGCCACGCGATCAAGAGACAACGTTATCTGATCGGTCTCAATAGCGTCATGAACCATATCTGCTTGGGCATTACTAAAAGTACCCGCCAGCACTAGCCCGCCAATGGCTGTTAGAAACCAGTGATGAGACGGAATCGTTAACACTGCCTGGCGTTCATGTGCTTGGTGCATCATGGTCACTCCTGTCGTCGTGGCTGGTGATGATCACGTACCCGTCTAGCAGTGACTGCTTAAAGCGGATGGGGTTCCCTATGTTGCTATATCAGAAACGCTATATGAGTAACGTTACATCAGTAACGCCAGTAGTATCGGCAAATACACCAGGGCTAGCAACGTAGAGCAGAATACGAGGCTGGCGACATAGGCTGGTTCGCGCTGCGCGCGCTGGGCGAACAAGTAGTTAAACACCGCTACAGGCATGCACATTTGCAGCACGAGAATGCTTTGCGCCAGTGGGGGAAGTCCCACCCAACTTGCGATTAGCCACGCTGCCCCAGCAGCAAGAGGAATGCGCACCAAGCTAAAACTGATGCCGGAACGTAGGCTTTTTACCTGGATGCTGGCTAGGGAGACGCCGAGCGTGATCAACATCAGCGGAACGGTGAAACCAGACATTAAGTCGACCGTATTGGCCAGCCAAGGGGGAAGAGATGTGTCGGTTAGCAGCAGCGCCATCGAAATTAAAATGGCATACACGGTGGGCGTTTTCAGCAGCGTTTTGGTAGGGCTTCCGTTGCTATTGAGAACGGCTCCTAAGGTGAACTGAAAGAGCGAGACCGTCACCATCACCGTAATACCATAGGCAAATCCTGCGCTACCAAAGGCATACAAAACAACGGGTAGTCCCATATTGCCGGTGTTGGGATACATCATCGGCGCGAGTAATACGCGCCAACTGCGGCGCAACAGTTTAGCGACCACAAAACTTGCCGCACCCATGATGAGTATCACTAAGGCTGTGGCCAACATCATCTGCCCAAAGCTATTGGCATCAATGTTAGCTCCAGAAAGTGAGGCAAGCACTAGCGCGGGTGTGCCGATGTTAAATACCAAACGTGTAATAAAGTCGACGGGGTAGGGATGACCTAAGCGTACCCACAAATATCCCAGCCCAGCACCGGCAAGTACCGGCGCCATCACGGCAAAAAGTTCGGCGAGCATTACCATTCCTTGACGATGATTAGCGGCTCATTGTCGTTAATTAGGCCGCTAACTGGCAAGGTGAATTGGCTAATCAGCGTTAGCGGTGGAGTGACGTGATTGCCAAGCGGTGGGAACTTGCTCGCGCAAAAACTCGAGCAGTGCATTAACCCGGCGAGAATGGTGGCCGTAAGCGTACAACATGGTGATTGGCAGTGGAGCAGGTTCCCAGCCGGACAAACAACTAACTAAATCACCAGGATGGTGTTGTTCGCGCTTTTCAACGACCCAATGGGGCAGTAGCCCAATGCCTTGGCCATAGGCAATGGCATCAATTTGAAGCACCGTCAGGTCGACGCGCAGCCGCGAGCGGGGCGCATTAAACAGAAAATCGTCGTGATGAGTATGGTGTAACAACAGGCCACTTGAAGCGCTATCGAGTAAATCAATCCACGCGTGTGCCTCAAGTTCGCTTGGGTGCTGAGGATAACCAGCGTTGGCAAGATAGCTGGGGTTGGCATAAAGGCCACGGGTCAAGTGGCCTAAACGCTCTTGGTTGAGCCCGCATTCGTTCGTTGCCCCTAGCCATATATGCACACTGTTACTGTGCATTTTAGTGGGTGGAGATTCTCGAGTATGAAGGGTTAGTTCGACTTTTGGGTAGCGGGTTAAAAACGCATCAACGACGCCCGCCATCCAACCTCGTGCCAATGCCCCGTGCACTTCCAGTGTTACTTTTCCACTGATTTCCTCACGTAGTTCTGCTAACGCTTCTTGGCTATGTGCCGCCATCGCCAGCAATTCTGTGCAGTAGTTATGAAATAGCAGACCTGCTTCGGTAGGAATCAGTCGGTTAGCTTGTCGTCTGAGCAGTGGCTGTCCCAACCTTGCTTCCAACTGGCTAATGCGGCGGCTCAGCGTTGATTTAGCAAGCCCTAGCTTTTGTGCGCTGCGCGTCAGGCTACCGGTGGTCATCACATCGGCAAAGGCGGCGAGTTCATCAAAATCGTACATGGTCGGGGCCACTGGGCAGCAATTGAAAGACTATTGTGCCATCAAGCGTTGCAAATGCAAATAATTGGCATTTATGTTCCGGCTAGCTGAACACGCTGTACGATCTCTTTGTGAAAAGATTGTGCAAAAATACGAATGCTAATAATTCGTATTTTATTGCAAATGCTTTTTTACATCAAAGGAACCCAGCCATGTCTTCTCGTTTGCGTCGGACTCTATTGGCCAGCGCCATCTCTTCATTGGCCTATAGTGCCGTGTGGGCTCAAGAAACGCCTCGCTTAGATGATGTTGTGGTTACCGCTTCAGGTTTTGAACAGCAAATTACCAGTGCCCCTGCATCTATCAGCGTTATTTCTCGGGAAGAGCTTGAGCGTGGCCATTATCAAAATGTCACCGACGCCCTGCGCGATGTGCCTGGTGTGATTGTTACCGGTGGTGGCGCAGGTGACCGTGGTAATGATATTTCACTTCGTGGCATGCCCTCCCAGTACACCTTGATTTTGGTGGATGGACGCCCACAAAATTCTCGGGAGTCACGCCCGAATGGTAGCGCTGGGTTTGAACAAGACTGGCTCCCGCCGCTACAAGCGATTGAGCGCATTGAGGTAGTGCGTGGGCCAATGTCGACACTTTACGGTTCAGATGCTATTGGTGGGGTGATCAACGTAATTACCCGTAAGGTGGCCGATGAATGGCACGGCAATGTGCAGCTCGACACGGTGCTTCAAGAGAGCAGTAATTCTGGAAATAGCCGCCAAGCGAATTTCTACCTAAGCGGCCCGTTAGTGGATGACCGATTAGGGCTGCAACTTTATGGGCGTGCGTCTGAGCGGGATGAAGATGATATTTTGAATGGCTACGAAGAGAAAAGCCTGCAAAGTCTAACCGCGCGGCTGAACTTTGCGGCGAACGATAATCACGACTTCACTGCTGAAGCTGGTATTACCGAACAGGATCGTCACTCTCGGATGGGGCGTTCTGCCGCTGCTGAGGGGTGCAAAGGTGGTTGCACCGACAGTATCGGAGAATACACCAACACTCACGTTGCCGTTACCCACAGTGGCCGCTTTGACTGGGGCACCAGCGAGACCTTTGTGCAGCGTGAGCGTAGCGACAACAAATCCCGCGATATCGAAATTACCAACACTACCGCTAAAACCAGCGCGGTGATTCCACTAGGCATGCACTTAGTGACTGTTGGAGCGAGCTACGAAGAGGAGTCGCTGAGCGATACTACCACCAACAAGATATCTGACCGGACTGAAATCGAAAATAGCCAGCGGGCGCTGTTTGTAGAAGATGAGTGGATGTTGACCGACACCTGGGCGTTGACCGGTGGCTTACGCGTCGATGACGACGATAACTTCGGCAGCCACGTCAGTCCGCGTCTTTACAGTGTTTGGAATGTGACGCCTGACTGGACGCTTAAAGGGGGCGTTTCAACCGGTTATCGCTCGCCAAGCCTACGTGAAATCGCTCCCGATTGGGGGCAAGTCAGCCGCGGTGGCAATATTTACGGTAACCCGGACCTTAAACCTGAAACGTCGCTTAACAAAGAGATTGCACTGCTCTACGCCAATGATGCAGGCCTGAGCGGCAGTTTGACGCTGTTCCACAACGACTTTGACGATAAAATTACGCGTATTGCTTGTCCTATCGATATTTGTACCGATGGCCGAAATGATTTTGGCAGCGACCCTACTTATCGCGTTAACGTGGATGAGGCGATTACACAAGGGGTGGAAGCCAGTCTGGCAGCGCCGTTGACAGATGCAGTCTCGTTAACGGCTAGCTATACCTTCACTGACTCCGAACAAAAAAGTGGCCAATATGTTGGTGAGCCTTTAACGCAGCTACCGCGCCACCAGGTCTCGGCTACGCTTGACTGGCAGGTCAGCTCGCGACTCAGCCAATGGACAAAAGTGAGCTACCGCGGTGAAGAGAGCCAGCCCACTACGGGTCCGTCGCAAAGCGCTATCGTCGCGCCTTCCTACACCTTTGTTGATGCAGGAGTAGGTTACAAGCTCAACGATAGCACCACGGTGAACGCGGGTATCTACAACCTATTTGATGAGCGCATTACTTACGACGAGTATGGCTATGTGGACGATGGTCGCCGTGTTTGGTTGGGACTAAACGTCGCTTTTTAGTACTTGTTTAATCTTTCTATTAAACGTTGCGGCCACCTTATTGGGCGGCCGCGTTTTTGAGTGAGTCACGTGTTTATTTAAGGATGTTGGGCTTGGGCAGGCTGAGTATGTCGTTTGCTAAGCTGCATTACGCTTATCATCAATGCTGGCAGGAACGTCACCGTCACGATGGAGGCTCCCAGCAAGCCAAATAGGACAATCGCCCCCACGCCACGGTAGAGTTCGGTGCCTTCACCGGGTAAAAATACCAGCGGTGAAAGCCCGCACAGGGTTGTCAGCGTGGTAATTGCAATTGGGCGCAGGCGGGTTTGTACTGCTTGAGATACGGCTTCCTGAACGGATAGCTGCTTATCGTGTAATCGTCGGCGTGCCTGGTCGACCACCAGGATGGGGTTATTCACCACGGTTCCCATTAAGATCAAAAAACCCAGCATCGTAATCATATCGAAGGGCTGACTTAGTGGAGCGATACCAATGAGTGGCAGTAGGCTGCCCACTGCGTTCATGGCTGCCAAACCCATAATGCCACCCACCACGCCCAAAGGAATGGAGGTAAGGATCAGCAGCGGGTACCCCCAGTGGGAGAAAATCGCTACCAGTAGTAAATAGACAATCACAATGGCAATCAAGAAGTTGCCCATTAGCGCGTCTCGCGTGGCATTCAACTGATCACTAGCCCCAGAAATCGAAATATCCACCGCCGAGGGTAGCACCCCCTCACGGCGTAAACGCTCCAGCATCCTCTCTGCCTGCTCAACCCCTGCTTCTAGGGCAATACTGGGTGGTGGGATGACATTGAGGGTCACCGTTCGGCTACTATCGACCCGGCGAATAACACTGGTGTCCATGGTTTCATCAATGCTGGCGACGGCAGAGAGCGGCAACGTCGCGCCGCTGGGAGTATGGAGTAGAAGGTTGGGTAGTTGGTCCAGAGGTAGCGACAGCTGAGGGCCATAAAGATAAATATCGATCTTCTCGTCATCGAGAAAGAAGTCATCCACATAGGCTCCTTCGGTAAGTGCGGCGACTGAAAAGCCGACATCTCCAGCCGCTAAGCCAAGCGCTGACGCCTGCGCCCAATCTGGGCGAATTTGAATCAGCGGCTGATCCAGCGACAGCGAAGAGGGTTGGCTCTGAATGCGCGGATTGCCAAACTCATTGCGGGCTTCTCGGTAGAGGTTATTGGCGGCTTCATAAACGGTTGCCAAATCCGGGCCGGCGATATCCAGGTTGATACTCCGGGTGCCGCCATCGTTACTGGAAATAATCGAGCCTTTCGAGGCAAACGCACGCATGCCAGGGAAGCGTTCGTAGTAGCTGGTAAGTGCGTCCATTAACGCTTCGATATCACTTGGGTCAGCTGCTTCCGCAACGATAAACAGCCGCGTGGGGGCGACTCGCATGTTCATATAAGCCAGCGGTGGCACCTCAGTGTCGCCCGCTAAAAAAGCCGCTGGGTCAGCGTCTACATGGGGTAAAAAGTAATCCTCTACTTGCGCGGCGATTCCCGCCATCTCCTGCAGGCTATAGCCAGGCGGTGGGCTCATCACTGCAAAGGTTTTAGGTTCCTCGCCTTCGGGCAAGTACTCGGCTGGCGGAGTGAGTACAACGATAGTCCAGCCGCTGATCACTACTGTAGTGACTAGAATCGCTCCGCGCCGAAAAGGAGTGGCGATCAATCGATCAAGCCGCTCCCCAGCCCACGAAGGGCGTGAGGCCGCGGAGCTATCATCATGCTCGTTGCGCATCGAAAAATTAAAGCGCGAACATAGTGACGGCACCAGGGTGACTGCCACCAGCATCGAGGCAAAAATAGCGGCAGAAACCGCAATGGCTACGTCGGAGTAAAGTTGCCCGGCTTCCTCTTCTATAAACAGAATCGGCAGGAACACCAAGATGGTGGTGGCCGTCGATGCCAGCGTCGCGGGCCATACTTCCTGCACGCCGCGTAACGCCGATTCAATGCGGTCGAGCCCTAAACGGCGGTATCGCTCAATATTTTCCAACACCACAATGCTGTTATCGACGCTCATGCCAATGGCAAAGGCAATGCCTGCCATGGAAATTACGTTAATCGTGCGCCCCGTGAGCATCAGCCCTAAAAAAGCAGCGATGGTGCAAAAGGGAATGCCGATAACGCCAATAAAGGTAGCGCGTGCCGAGCGCAAAAACAGGTACATCACCAACGTTGCGAAGGCCGCTCCGAGTAACAGGTTACTCCACACATTACTGACCGAGGCCTCCACGTAGCGCACATCATCGGCAGTCAGCACCATTTCCATACCGGCCGGACGCAGAATGCTATCGTTAATTGCCGCTATTTCTTCTTCAATGGCGTATTTAATATCGATGACGTTTGCTCCGCTTTCCCGCCGAAGATCCATACCAATACCCGGCTGGCCGTTATAAAACGATAGCTGGCTTAAGCGAGACTGCCCCTGGCGGATTTCGGCAACGTCGGCAAGTCGCACGATGCTATCACCTTGGCGAGTGACAACCAGCTGCGCCAAGGCCTCAGCGTCATCAAAGCGCCCCAGCGTGCGTATCAGATAGCGGCGTTTACCAGCTTCCAATTCACCCCCGGAAACATCCCGGTTACGCTGGGTGATGGCGTCGCGTAACTCGGTAAGTGAGACCCCGCGCTGAGCCAGCGCACCAGGATCGACCAATATTTGTAGCTGCCGCTGAGCACCGCCATTGACGCCGACTTCTGACACGCCTTCAACGCCTTCCATGCGTGGCCGCACACGGTCGTCGATAAAGTCGCTCATCAGTTGGATATCTAACGCCTTAGGGTTGCCGGGTAGCGTTCCCACGTGAAAACGTAAAAACGCGTCTGTCGAAAAAGCGGCAGAAACAATGCGTGGCTGGTCCACATTGGTGGGATACGACGATACTTGGCTGAGCGCGTTATTGACTTGAATCAGCGCTGCGGTCATATCCACGCTAAACGGGAATTCAAGTTCAATTTCAGCGCTGCCGCTTTCAGCCATGGCCGTCATGCGGGTAAGGTTTGGCACATTGCGCAAGTACTGCTCTTGCTCAATGAGGATCTCTTTTTCGATATCCTGGGGTGTCGCTCCCGCCCAGCGCGTCTCGACCGTAATTGTGCGGGCTTCAATGTCGGGAATCATCTGAACGGGGATGCGCAGTGTGGCGGCAATGCCCAGCAGTAGGAAGATTAGCGCGATAACAGTGACCAGCGTTTGTTGACGCAGTAGGGCTGCAAACATTACTCGCTCCCCGCCGCGACAGCCTCAACACTGACACCTTCGACCAGCGATTCATTGCCACGAATGACGACTTGCTCATCACCAGAGAGGCCCTCGACAATTTCCACACGGTCGGCAAAGTTAATGCCCAACTGCACACGCTGTTCAGTGACCTGATAGGTGTTGTTTTCGTTAGGTGTGGCGACCCACACGGTGACTCGCCCGTCTGGGTAGCGGCTTAACGCATCGCGGGGAACCGTCAGCCCATCGCTGCCGGTTGAAGCGCGCAGCACGGCATCCACTGCATTACCTGGGTACAGTGAAGCTGTATCAGGCACATAGGCGCGTAATAGAAATGTGCGAGCGCTGGGGTCACTGATCGGCACCATGGTAGCGATAGTGGTCTCGTGGGTTTGCTGGCCCACGCGCAGGCTGATCAACGCTTCGTCTTGAACGGCAGCATAAAAGGCTTCGGGTACCTGGAAATCAGCGCGCAGTTCATCAAGGTTAACGAGGCGGGCAACGCTATCGCCTGGCGTGACCCACTCACCGAGATTAACGCTGCGAGCGCTGACGACACCATTAAAAGGGGCGTTGATTTCATGGCGAGCCAGTAAGGCGCTTAAACGTGCTTGTTCCGCCGTTAAGCGTGAGCGAGCGGCACGAGCTACGTTAACGGCACTACGACGAGCGCTGGCTTCAGTCGCCGCGATGTTTCGCCCCACGCCCACCGATTCCGCTTCGCGCAGTAGACGTTCCGCTTCCGCTAGCGCGGCCTGGGCCTCCTGCTCTGCGGCAACCGCCGCTGCTACGTCAAAACGAGCCAGGTCGTCTTCCAGTGCGATTAGCCTGTCTCCCTTGGCGACGTGGTCGCCAGGATTAACCGCTACCTGAATAATAAGCCCTGCCACGGATGCTGAAAGTAGGGCATCTTCCAGGGAGTTAACGGTGCCGACTAGATTTGTTTCGGTATAAATTGGCTCGCGGTTTACGGGCGCGAGTTCGACCCTGGGGGCTGATTGCGCGAAGGAAGCGCCAGAAAGTATTAGGCCGCAGAGCAACAGTAGAACCAAAGCAAAATAGCGGACAAGCGGGTACGCGGTCATAACAGACAGTTTCCTAATAAACATTGAATTCGCTGTTAAGCGGGCGTGGAAGTTGGTTAATAGTACCTAAGCTTGGCGCTTACGAGAGATTAACTTAATGAATTGCCAGCATAGAGATTGGCTACCACCCAACCTTACGGCGTAAAAAAGCCCTGGCACATGGCCAGGGCAGCAAGTTCTCATTGAAACAGTAAACAGAACCTTCTAGCTAGCAGCGTTTAGAACTCGTAGCGTGCAGATAGCCACAGTCGACGCCCTTCTTCACTATTGGCATACACATTGCCAAAGCTAGTGCCGTCACCGTAAGCGCGATAATCAACAAAATCTTTATCGAACACGTTATAAATGGTGGCACTCACGTTAAATTGCTCGGTAAATGCGTAGCTGCCGCCTAAGTGGAACAGTGAATAGGCTTTGAAGTCGCCTAGGTCGTCGAAAGAGGGCGCGCCCCTAACGCTTTCACGGTTACGGTAACGCTCGCTGCGGTACTCGGCGGAAAGCCACGTGTCCAACTGAGGCGTGGCTTGCCAGCGCAGCGTGGCATTGAACGCATGCTCTGGGGTATCGGTCAGCGGTTCGCCACGGTTGTTGCCACTCTTCTGTTCACTATCGGTATAGGTGTAGTTGGCTGATAAGCGCCAGTCTGGCGTGAACTGATAGCTACTAGAAAGCTCGACCCCTTGGGTAACGGCTTCATCAATATTGATGTCTTGGCTATAGACGCCGTCGGGCACGAGCGGATCGTTCTCAACAACAATGTCGTTGCCGCTGGCTATTTTGTCGTCAAACTCGTTATAGAACAGTGTGGCGCTAGCGGTGAAACCTGCCTGGCTATCGTAATGTGCACTAATTTCACTGCTAGTACTGGTTTCTGGTTCAAGGTTTGGGTTACCAATAGTGAGTATAGTGCCCTGGCCCGTGACGCCATTGATACCCGCATGCAGGTCATTCAGCGAGGGCGTTTTGTAGCCTCGGCTGACGCCGCCTTTTAGTGTCCAATTTGGGGTCGTGTTCCACACTAAATAGCTACGCGGGCTGAACTGGCTGCCAAACGCATCGTGATGATCATAGCGGCCGCCAAGTGTTAGCGCCAAATCGTCACGTAGCATCCATTCATCTTCTGCAAAGAGTGACCACGTAGTTTGCTCAAAGGTCTCATTTGCTAACCCATCATCGAGCTTAGCATCCCACCACTGCAAGCCCACCGTGGTCATGTGGTCGCCTAGCGGCATGATATATTTGCTGTCTAACACTGTATTGGTGGTTTCAAGCTCGCGCGGCGCGCCGCCCACAATGCCAGGAAAACCGTCATAGGCAACGCCATTTTCACCAGGAATCGTACGGCCTTTAGTTTCTGTGGTGTTGCGCATCAAGCTGGATTCGAGCGTGCCTGATGCAAAGCGCCCGGTGTGGCCAATAGCAACTTGCTGCCGTTCAAAACGCAGTTCGTCGGCGTAGCCATTTGCGACACCCGGGTCTGGCGCGCAACTGCGGGTACGGCCGTCTAGAGTACCGAGCTGGCATTCGTCGTTGTTATAGCGCTGTCGATTAACTTCGCCATCCACCCACAGGTCATGATCGGCATTTGGTGTCCAGGTTAACTTGCCGCCCAGGTTGTAGGTATCGCCTTCAACGGGACTGGGGCCGCGCTGGCTAACGTCAATGGGATTGCCGTTGCCGTCAGTGTAAGTAAGCTCTGATGCATCCCGTTCATATAAGCGACCGCGCACCTGAATGCCAAGCGTGTCTTGAATAAGCGGACCACTCGTATAAAGATTGATTTCACGGCGATCACCGAAATCACGATCTTCATTAAAAGTGTTTTCAATTCCTACTGAACCAACCCACTCGCGTTCTACTCGGCGAGTAATAATGTTGATTACACCGCCCATGGCGTCAGAGCCATATAGCGTCGACATTGGGCCACGAATCACTTCGATACGTTCAATACTGGAGACAGGTGGGAAGAAGCTAGTAGACGTTTCGCCAAACCCGTTAGGCGTGACGCTGCCAGCTGCGTTCTGCCGACGGCCGTCAATAAGTATCAACGTATAGTCGCTAGGCATCCCGCGAATGCTGATATTGCTGCCACCGGTTTTGCCGACTGCTCCACCAACATCAACACCTTCTACATCACGTAACGCATCAGCCACGCTGGTAATGCGCTTGCGCTCCAGTTCCTCACGAGAAACAACGGAAATACTGGCAGGGGCATCCACCAGTGCCTGCTCAAAGCCGCTCGCAGATACAACAATATTGTCCAGTTGTTCTGATTCTTGGGCTAAGGCCGCGGTGGCGGTGACGCTTAGAGCGACGGCGCTGGCTAAAGCGGTGCGAGTGAAGCGTGGCATGGCGATCCCCTGAGATGAAACTTATTTGCTAATGAAAATGGTTATCAAGCGAGGTGGTGATTCTAAGAAGAAAAGTTCCCATATGCGAGTTTGTTTCATCGAACATTGCGTTGCTCAATGTCGAACAGATTGTTGAAAAAAGACCTGCAAAAGGGCGCCCATCAAGGCTGCTAGGTGGCTAATTAAACTGGCGTTGCAGCATCTGGAACGCAAGATTCGTTGAAATAGTAATGCAAGTGCTTTTGAGAATCGTTATTATCATCGGCACAGACACTCAGGAGCGTCACCTATGGATTACTCATCACTACGCAAGGGATTGATGGGGGTTGTGGTAAGCGGACTGTTGCTAGGTGGGCCATTAGTAGGTGGAGCATTGGCAAGCGTTGCTCAGGCGCGCACGCTGGATACCGCTTACGGAGACGTTGATGTTAGCGATGCGCCAGAACGTATTGTCACTTTGTATGAAGGCGCGTTAGATGCCGCTTTGGCCGCAGGCGTTACCCCCGTTGGCGCGGTCACTACCCGCGGTGGTGATAACGTTGCTGAGTACGTAGAAGCCCACTTTAATGGCGAGCGCCCTGAGATTGTCGGCGTTGTACGTGAAATCAATATTGAAGCGGTTCTGGCCCAACAGCCCGATTTAATTCTGGCCGCCTCCCAGCTACCGGAAGAGCAGTACCAGTTGCTATCGCGCATCGCGCCTACTGTGGTGCCGCACGCTCAGCCGTTAGCGTTTGATAACTGGGAAGCGGAAGCGCGGCTTTATGGACAGGCGCTCAATCGTGAAGCAGAAATCGAAGACGCCATTGCGGCCGTCGATCAGCGCACTAACGAATTGGCCGCTGCTATTGATAATGCTAACGCAGGCGGCACTGCTGTGCTGGCTCGCTGGATGCCCAATGGCCCGATGGTGATGTCCAAAGAGCTGATCGCCACTGGGTTGTTAGCGAAAGTGGGGGTAGAGGTTCAGGATGCCGGACTGGTCGATGAAGGGCACCCCCATAGCGATATACTCAGTCTTGAAAATCTTTCCCAAGTGGACGGCGACTGGCTGTTCTTGGCTACGCTTAACGCTGATGGCCAAGCGGCATTAGATGCCGCCAAGCAAAGCGCTGCCTTCACACGTTTGGACGTGGTTAAACAAGAGCAGGTAGTGCCGGTGAATGGCCAGCTGTGGAGCAGTGCTAACGGCCCGCTGGCTGCTCAAGCCATTTTGGACGATATTGAGAACGCATTGTTGCCGTGAAAGATGCCGTGACATCCCTACCTAGCGCAGTGAGCAGTGCCAGTCGGCGCTATGCTCCCCGTACATGGTTGCTTATTCTGCTCACCGCCCTTGTGGCGGTGAGCGTCGTTAGTTTGCTGATTGGGGCAGGTGAGGTGGGGCCGCAGCGAGTGCTGGGGTTGCTGAAGAGCGCAAGCGACAGTGAAGCGCAGTTTATTGTCTGGGAGCTCCGTGCTCCGCGCACGTTAATTGGCATTGTTGTTGGTATTGCGTTGGGCGTTGCCGGGGCGCTGCTACAAGCCATTTCCCGCAACCCACTCGCCGAGCCTGGTTTGCTAGGGGTAAGCGCCGGGGCAGCCTTCGCGGTGGCACTGGCACTGGTGCTAGGGGCTAGCGCTGCCACGCTGCGTATTTCGGTTGCCCAGTTAGGGGCGTTGGTGGGCTGTATTTGTGTCCTCAGCGTGGCGCGTTTTCGTGGAGTGGGGAATGACCCCGTGCGCTTGGTGCTAGCAGGGGCGGCGTTTTCTGGGCTGTTAGGTTCGCTCACCTCATTAATGCTGCTGTATGACCAGCGCGCTGCCGATGAGATTCGCTTTTGGGTGGTAGGCAGCCTGGCGGGCAGACGGCTGGATGATCTTTTGGCGGTGCTGCCTAGCTTACTGGTTGCTGCCATCGCGGTGGTTATCATTGCACGGCCACTGGCGGCGCTGGCGCTAGGTGAACGAGTGGCGAGTGGTTTGGGGCATCACCCCACACTGATCCGCTGGGTAGCCGTAGGCTGCGTAGCACTGCTAGTTGGCGCGGCAACTGCGATTGCTGGTCCGATTGCCTTTGTAGGGCTGGTAGTGCCGTTCGTAGCGCGCGCGTTTGCAGGCCCCGATATTCGCCGCACGCTGTGGTTTTGCCTGCCGATAGGCCCATTGATTGTGCTTATGGCGGATATTATCTCGCGTGTTGTCGTCGCACCTTCCGAGCTGCCATTGGGTGTACTTACCGCACTATGCGGCGCGCCGGTATTGATTGCCGTGGTGCGTGCTAAACGGTTACCCATGCTGTAACGCTTTTTTTTAACACCCTGCCGTCCAGGCGTCGCGGTGTCATTTTGGTGATGTATTGATATGAAAATAATGGCGAATCATCCGCCTTTAACGGATGTTGTCACTCCCAGCCATGTTTTAAACAATGTTATCCATGCCGCAGAGCATGCCGATAGCGTGCCAGCGCCGGAAGGCTACTGGCATATTGCGCTACCCCGTTGGGGCTATAGTTTTTTGCTCGAAAAGCGCGCTTTAGCGGTCAACATTGGTTTGTTGATTGCGCTGCTGGCATCTTGCCTGCTCTATCTAAGCTTAGGTAGCGTACCGCTGGCGCCCAGTGCGGTGATTCCTGCCGTGTTAGGTAAGGGTGACATGATGACGGCCTTTATGGTTCAGGAGCTGCGTTTGCCTCGTTTAGCCGCTGCTTGCTTTACCGGAGCGGCGTTCGCACTTTCAGGAATTTTGATGCAAACCCTGGCACGCAATCGCCTAGCCACGCCCGGTATTATCGGTATTGATAATGGTGCGACTGCCTTCGCAGTGGCTTCTATTGTGGGCATTGGTGTGTCGATTGCGCCGCCAGCGATGGCTTTGGCTGGGGCGACGACCGCCGCCGTGCTGACCTTTGGCCTTGCGGCAGGCAGTGGCACACAGGGGTATCGGTTTATTGTCGCGGGCATTGGCGTGGGGGCGGTGTTTGGTGCTGTCACTCAATTAATGCTGGCGCGGGTAGCGATTGACACCGCCAATGCCGCCTACCCATGGACAGTAGGATCACTCAATGCCCGCCCCGGCGGCGCAGTACAACTGTTGGGAATTGGCTTGGCATTGGGGGTGATTGCCGCTTTGGCGCTGGCGCGTTCACTGACACTACTACGTTTTAAAGATGCCACCGCCAGCGGCCTAGGACTTCGTGTTAAAGCCCGCAGGCTACAGATCCTGATGCTATCCGTCGTACTTACCGCCTTTGCGGTTGCTGTGGCGGGGCCAGTGGGCATGGTTGCGCTGATCGGCCCAGAAATTGCCCGCTCACTTTCTAGCGCCCGCCATGTGCCGATTCTAGCCGCCACGCTGGCGGGAGCACTGGTGATGGTGCTGGCCGACCTTGCCGGGCGCACTCTCTTGGCACCAATTGAAATTCCCGTGGGCATTGTCACTGCGGTGGTAGGCGGGCCCTGGCTGCTATGGATATTAATGCGCCCACAACGGAGCCGCCCATGAATAGCACATCTCTTTCGCCAACGCTTGCTACCGATGCGTTGTGTATGAGCTACGGCCAACGTCGAGTGATTGAAGACCTGGGCGTTAGCTTACCTAGTGGGCAGGTAACGGCCATTGTTGGCCCTAACGGCTGTGGCAAATCAACGCTACTTTCTGGTCTGGCTCGCCTGCACAAACCTGACAGCGGAGCAGTACTGCTGGATAGTCAGGATATTCAACGCTTGCCAGCGCGTCAGTTAGCCACCCAGTTAGCACTGTTGCCTCAGGAGGCAGTGGCCCCAGAAGGGCTAACCGTCACCGAATTGATTCGTTTTGGTCGCCAGCCCCACCAAGGCTTGCTGCGTCAATGGTCGGCGGAAGACCAGCGGGTGGTGCAGTACGCGCTTGATGCTGCTGGTTTGGAAGACCTCGCCGACCGGCCGTTAGAAGCGCTTTCCGGCGGGCAACGCCAGCGCGCCTGGATCGCGATGACTATTGCCCAGCAAACGCCGCTACTGCTATTAGATGAGCCGACCTCTGCGCTAGACTTAGGCCACCAGATAGAAGTGTTTGAGTTAGTGCGCCACTTGGCTTGCCATGGCCGCACGGTGGTGATGGTATTGCATGACCTCGCCAGTGCCTGCCGTTATTCAGACAACTTAATTGCCATGCGCGATGGTCAGGTTATTGCGCAGGGGGCGCCCGCCAGTGTGGTGACACCCGAGTTGGTGCGCGAGCTATACCAAGTGGATTGCACGCTGCTCCTTGATCCGGATACCGGAAGCCCTTTACTGGCCAACGTGCGCCGCGTGACTCAGCCAGCATAAAGGTTACGTAGTAGCTCTCTGTATATAACTCTCTACATACAACCTTCTATATATAACTCTCTTTATAACTTTAAAAGGAACCGATGTGGCTTCTTCTCCACCCGATTCTCACGCTAAACCTTCTGGAAGTCAGAGGGCTCACAGCCAAAGCTTTCAAGCACTCGTGCGATTGTTGCGCTATGCCAAAGGATATCGGCGGCGGATCGCTGCGGCCACCGCCTGTTCTATTATTAATAAGCTATTTGATATCGCTCCGGAAATTCTAATCGGTGTGGCGATTGATGTGGTGGTTAACCAGGAAAACAGCTTTGTCGCGCGGCTGGGCTTTGAAACGCCTCATCAACAAATCACCATTCTGGCGGTGCTGACGTTCTTTATCTGGGCGGGGGAGTCTCTGTTCGAGTACCTGTTCCAAATTCTCTGGCGCAATCTTGCCCAGCGGCTACAGGCGGATATGCGCCAGGACACCTATGAGCACGCCCAGCGATTGGACATGGCATTTTTTGAATCAAAAAGCTCTGGTCAGCTCGTCGCCACCATGAACGACGACGTGAATCAGTTGGAGCGCTTCCTGGACGGCGGAGCCAACGCGCTGATTCAAGTTGGTGTGACGGTAATAGCGGTAGGCGCTGTGTTCTTTGTATTGTCACCGCTGATTGCGCTACTGGCGTTCACGCCGATCCCGCTCATTATCTGGGGCGCCTTCTTCTTCCAGCGCAAAGCCGGGCCGCTGTATAGCGATGTGCGTGAAAAGGTGGGTGATCTTGCCAGCCGCCTTTCCAACAACCTAAGTGGCATTGCCACCATCAAAAGCTTTACCAGTGAAGCGCGGGAAGCCGAGCGCCTCCGTGATGCCAGCGAAGCCTATTTAGAAGCCAACCGCCGGGCGATAAAGGTCAGCTCTGCGTTTATACCCGTCATCCGTATGGCGATTTTGGCGGGCTTTCTCGCCACCTTCACCGTCGGCGGCATGATGGCGCTGAACGGCAGCCTGAATGTAGGCGCTTACGGCGTCCTGGTTTTCCTTACCCAGCGCTTGCTGTGGCCGCTCACCGGCCTTGCCCAAGTGATCGACTTGTTCGAGCGCGCGATGGCCAGCACCAAGCGGATTCTTGACCTATTGGAAGTGCCGATTACGGTTAAAGATGAAAGTACAACGCCTCTCGCTGCGCCCGTGAAAGGCGAGGTGCAGTTCGAAGCGGTGAGCTTCCACTATGCCTCTAGCCAAGTGGGGGTGAGTGGCGTTGATCTCCACGTGCCTGCAGGCAACACCCTGGCGCTGGTAGGTGCTACCGGTTCCGGCAAATCGACCCTGATCAAATTGCTGCTGCGCTTTTACGACCCAGCCAGCGGTCGCGTACTTGTCGACGGTCAGCCGATCACGGAGGTCAGTATGCACTCGCTGCGCCAAGCGATAGGCTTGGTGAGCCAGGATGTGTACCTGTTTGAAGGCAGCATTCGCGACAACATTGCTTACGGCAAACCCGATGCCTCGGAGGCCGCGATTATTGACGCCGCGAAAACCGCCGAAGCCTGGAGCTTTATTGAAACACTGCCCCAAGGGTTAGAAACCCCGGTTGGCGAGCGAGGGGTGTTACTCTCTGGCGGCCAACGTCAGCGGCTTTCCCTGGCCAGGGCGCTGCTTAAAGATCCGCCGATTCTGGTGCTGGATGAAGCCACTAGCGCGGTGGATAACGAAACTGAGGCAGCCATTCAACGTTCACTAAAGCGCATTGCCCATGGCCGCACGGTAATTATGATTGCCCATCGACTTTCGACCATTGTGCATGCCGATGAAATCGTGGTGATTGAGAAAGGGCGCGTTGCTGAGCGCGGTAACCACTCAAGCTTGTTGGAGGTTGATGGCCACTATGCTGCCCAGTGGCGAGTACAAACCGGCGCTGCCCAGGCAGGAGATGTGGAAACACTCAGCCACTGAACGCGCCTTGCGGCGCGTTAGCGGTTCACCAACAGGGCATTCAAGGTGACCGGTACATGCTCGTCAATCTCCTGATAGCCCAGCAACGACAGCACGGTTCGCACCGTGCTGTTGGCCATCAGCGCTCGGCCATCCATCGCCATCGGTTCAGCATGAGTAACACGCACCTCGTTCAGCCCTTCACGGGTAAAGCGCAGCGGCACCGACTCTTCCTGGTTGATCAAGTCGGTTTGCACCCGAAAGGTAAGCGTTTCTACCATGGATTCACCAATATCCAAGCCATCTAACCGCTCCGGCGGCATTTGCGCGATCAGTGTGACTAGCGTGGTATTGGCCAGTAAGCCCACCCACGGTGGCAAATCACCAAAGCGAGTCAGCAAATCCGTTTGGCTCAAACGTAACGGTAGGCGAAGGGTGCCATCGGCAGAGATATCACCCTGCAAATTATTCACCTGATGGTGATGGGTTTGCGGGGCATTGCCATCTAATTGAGTAATAGACGCCTGCACCCGCGACTGAGCAGGATCTAGCTGCCAATCCGCATGAACCGGCACCGCCAACAATAGCGGGATAAGAGCAATCAAAGCTTTCACAGCACGTCTCCGCATTAGGAACTCACTACCAGACCCCACGCTTTTCAATAAGTGCCCCTAAAAAATTGCTGCTATCACCACAAGATAGCACCGTAAGGGGTAGCCTCGCCCGAACACATTCGCTATTATATGCACGCTTTACGGGCCTATAGCTCAGTTGGTTAGAGCAGGGGACTCATAATCCCTTGGTCGTAGGTTCAAGTCCTACTGGGCCCACCATTTCTAGTAAGCTTCTCCATGGCAGGGGATTATAAGTCCCTTGGATTTTCGGTTGACCGCTCTTAAAACTGACACCACCAACCAATAGACTACTTGTCTTTATTAGCTTCCTGCGTTATTTCAGCGTGTAACCATAAAGTGTTTCTTACCTACTTTCGTGTAGGAGCTTTTAAATCGCTAACACTTACTTCTTTTTGTTACGCATAAATGGAAATATTTTGGCCATAGCGTCATTGATTACTTGATCAAGCGGTTTGTGCTCTAAACTTACTGCGGCTCTGGCGGCGGTATATGTTCCTTTGTATTCCAGCGCTATTTCACTATCAGTCATGCTGTCGGGTAACTGCTCTTTTTCTCGAATAGCGTTGATGACATCCTTATTCATATCGCTCTCCCATTAATACAGTGGCTTATTAATCATAGTGTATAGCGGCCAATCATAACCATTAGGCTGCTCCTCATCGGTTCGCCTTTCAGCATAAATTTAGCCATGGCGCGTTGCGCCAATGGCTTAAGGAGCCAGATGAGTGGGTTTCGTGTTATGAGGTCGGTTCTACTGGGGCGTGGATGGAGCCTGCTACATGAATTACATGAACTCAGTGCGCATGAATTTAGGACGTATGAGTTACCCAGCAGCATAAAGGCAGGGTGATAGAATGAGCTGACTGGTCGCGTATTCAGCCATACGGCATTGGAGAAAGAGAAAAGGTGTTTCGCATTATATTATATTGGTTAACTTTCGTGTCAGGCTGCCCTAGTATTTTTATAATGCCGTCAGTACACGGGCATACAGCGCACAATCTTCGGTATAACAAGTGCATGATGCTTCGATCAGGCCGGGGCGGTCCATGACAATGATTTCACCGCGGTGGTAACGAATTAGACCGCGTGTTTGTAGGGCAATGGCGGCCTGTGTAATTCCTGCCCGTCGCACGCCTAGCATCATGGCTAAAAACTCGTGCGTTAGCTTCAATCTATCCGATTTGGCGCGGTCTTGGGTCATTAGCAGCCAGCGGGCAAGTCGTTCTTCAATTCGGTGAAAATGAATACAGCCCGCTGAGTTCGCTAGCTGATTAATGACGACGTAAAGGTACCTTTTTAGCCGCTGATGCAATACTGGGCACTCTGCCAACAGTCGTTGAAAGCTAGCAGCGTTAATACGCAGTGCAACACCGGCTCCTTGAACGACAGCGAGCAGTGGCGCTTCTTCGATGCCGAGCATCAGTGAGATACCAAGCATGCCTTCATGTCCTGCCATCGCGACTTCAAGGCGGCTATCCCCATGGAGAATGACGATCTGTGAAATGAAACTGTTGATGGGGAAGTAGGCGTGAGTGACTGTATCGGTGGGGTGGTAAAGTTCTTCGCCAAACGTAAGCGACACAGTCTCGCAACCAGCCACAAAAGCGTCCCGCTCGGCGGTAGGCAGATCAGCAAGTAAGTGGTTGGCATCGGCAGCGTGAAAAATAGACGTCATGTGCCTCTCCGGTTGAAAGAACCTGGCAAACGGCACAATGAAGATAGGGATCATTTTGATGTCGGCTGCAGACGCACCATCTGTTTTTAATGGTACCTCCACATATTAACATTGGGTGAATCAAGCGTCGGCACGCTAGCGTACATAGCGCGTTAGTGCTTTTGGCATTATGTTAGCGGTTTAGCTTAAGTAACTTACATAACGTTATGGTGGTTGAGCAGTCGGTCATACTCGCGTTTGACCACTGAATAGCATTCGCAGACCCGTGCCTCCAGCCCTGGGCGGTCGATGACTTTGATATGCCCTCGGTTGTAAGAAATCAAGCCAGCCTTTTGCAGTTTGCCCGCTGACTCGGTGACCCCCTCGCGACGCACCCCCAGCATGTTGGCAATTAATTCCTGGGTCATCACCAGTTCATTTCCTGGCAATCGGTCAAGGCTGAGCAGCAGCCACCGGCATAGCTGTTGGTCGACGCTGTGGTGGCGATTGCATACCGCCGTTTGCGCCATCTGGGTTAGTAAGGCTTGGGTATAGCGAAGCAGCAGTCTCTGCATAGCACCGGCGCGGTAGAATTCGTTTTTGAGCAGCTGTCCCTTAAGGCGGTAAGCATGTCCTGCGCTCTGTACAATCGCTCGGCTGGGAGTGGTTTCACCTCCCATAAATAGTGAGACACCCACAATTCCCTCGTAACCGACTATAGCGATCTCTGTCGAGGCGCCGTTCTCCATCACGCATAGCAGCGAGACGATGGAATCTAGCGGAAAGTAGACATGACTCATTTGCCGACCGGATTCGCTGAGTGATTGACCCAATGTCAACGTCACTTTTTCAAGGTGAGGCAACAGATGCGCAAGATCATCTTTGGGAAGTAAGTCTAGCAGCGCATTTTGTTTAAAATCATGCGGTTCAAGCATTAAGTGTCCTCATTATCCCTAACTTATAAGCAGCTTTTTTAAGCCGCCGCTGCTATAAGGGAGCCATTATGGATGTACATCTCCAGCCGATAGACATGCTCCTTTCAAGTATAGAGTGCCTTCAAGCAATCTCTGTACGCTATCGCACATAGGGCTGATTTGTGGGCTTGAAAGTTTCCAACTTTAATTAAAATAACTTGCTTCTTGTGTTCGCCAGCGCACAGTGAGTCATTAAGCTACCGTCTAATGTCACTATCAGTGGGGCAAGGGATATGCCTAAACAGGATGTTGCACTGTGCGCTGCAAGGAATGCAGCGCCATCCTCACCTTTGGACACGGCTACACATGGATAAAAACGTCATGCTGTACGGTGGTCGCCTAAACAATAATGCCCAGATGCAAGAAAACGATGCCGAGCAAGATGCCGACGAGCGATTGCGAAGTGTTGAGAATGCCCTACAAGTGGAAAGGGATTGGGCTAAAGCAACACTAAATTCAATCGGTGATGCCGTTTTGACGACTGATTTGAGCACCAGAGTTACCTATCTGAATCGCATTGCTGAAGTGTTGACCGGCTGGACAAGTGTAGAGGCGGTTGGTAAACCAATTGATCAGGTATTGAAGCTCGTTCATATTCAAACTCACGAGCCCGCGCCCAATCCAGCGCTAAGGGCGATGGAAGAAAATCGTACGGTAGAGTTGGCACTGGGTTGCGTTTTGATTCGTCAGGATGGAAGCCAGCTAGAGATAGAAGATTCGGCAGCTCCTATTCATGACAGCCATGGTGCTACGGTAGGCGCGGTGATTGTATTTCATGATGCCAAGCACTCTTTAACTCACGCAGAGCAACTAGCCTATCAGGCCCATTATGATGCGCTAACTAGACTGCCCAATCGTTTTCTATTTGCAGAGCACTTTGCTCGCGCTATCCGTCTAGCAAAACGCCACGACCATTATGTCGCGCTGTTATATTTAGATATTGATAATTTTAAGTTCATTAATGATTCACTTGGCCATACTGTTGGCGATAGTTTGTTGCAGTTAGTTGCTAATTGTCTCGGTGAATGCGTGCGCGATACAGATTCTGTGTGTCGACAGGGTGGAGATGAATTTATAGTGTTGCTTAATGAAATTGAAAAATTAAGTGATGCCGCCCAAGTGGCAGAAAAAATTCTTCGCGCATTAGCGATGCCATGCTGTGTTGGTCACTATAAGCTAGGCATTAGTGTCAGTATCGGGATCAGCCTTTATCCCGACCATGGGGCAAATGAACATAGCTTGCTCGAGAGTGCCGATACCGCTATGTACCGTGCGAAGAGAAGTGGTCGAAACCAATACCAAGTATTTAGTCATGATATGGAAAATAAGATCGGACAATATAACCATAAAGAACGTTGAACTCGTTTAGCTACCCATTTTATTAGAAGTCACTACACTCAAGCGTTACGCTCACGCTCGTGTGGCGTTGTGTACGCCTGGGAGTTGGTTATGACACAATTTTGTCGTCGTTTTAGTGTGATGTTGTCACTAGCATTGCCCGCTATGCTGCTTAGCTCTATGGGGCATGCTGATACTACGCAGGCGAGAGCCTCGGTATTAAGTGCCGAAGCTTCTGACCCTAACCGCCTAGGCTGGATGCAGGGCTTCCCACCTGCGCCAGAGCAGGTGATTGGCCAGCCAGACTCCAACTACTTTAGTTTCCCCAAAATGCGCTGGACGGTGTGCCACTTTCGCGAGCTGTTGCCTACTAAACAGGTTAGCCGTGGCTTGGGTGCACCTGTTCCTTTGCCCTATGCATTGGACGACGCGATAAACGATGTCACCTTCACCCCGATTGACGGTAGTGAGCCTATGTCGTGGCAGGCGTCGCTAAATGAAAACTACACCGATGGTCTGCTAATTCTTCACCAAGGGCAGGTGGTGTATGAGACTTATTCAGGCTGTTTGGATGAAACAGGCCAGCACGGCGCTATGTCGGTGACTAAATCCATGACCGGCTTGTTGGGTGAAATTCTGGTGGCAGAAGGCGCGTTGAATGAGCAGGCAATCGTGGGCGATATATTGCCGGAACTTGCCGACAGTGCTTTTGGTAATGCCACGGTGAAGCAGCTGCTTGAAATGACCACAGGCCTTGCTTACAGCGAAGATTACAGTGACCCCAACGCTGAGGTCTGGGCCTACAATGCGGCGGCAAGCCCGCTTCCCAAGCCAGACGATTACACTGGACCGCGCACCTATTATGAGTATTTAGCGACGGTACAGCCGGAAGGTGAGCATGGGCAGGTTTTTGGTTATAAAACGATTAATACCGATGCACTTGGATGGGTGATCGCTCGCACGACGGGGGAATCGGTGGCGTCACTATTGTCATCGCGTCTTTGGCAGCGGTTAGGCATGGAGCAGGATGCTTACTTTACCGTCGACTCTATTGGTACGCCGTTCGCAGGGGGCGGTTTGAGCGCTGGCCTTCGGGATATGGCCAGGGTCGGGCAGTTGGTGCTCAATGACGGCGTAATGGACGGTGAGCAGCTATTTCCTGCAGCGGCCGTTGAACGCATTCGACAAGGCGGCGACAGGCAAGCGTTTGCCGCCGCGGGATATCGTTATTTACCGGGCGGCAGCTACCGTGGCATGTGGTGGTCTCTGCATAACGAGCATGGTGCCTTTGCCGCAAGAGGCGTGCATGGACAAACCATTTATATTGACCCTACCGCTGAGATGGTGATTGTGCGCTTTGCATCGCACCCCGTGGCAGGAAATGCAGCTAACGACCCTACGTCACTGCCCGCCTATCAGGCTGTTGCGGAGTATTTGATGGAAAAAGCGGGAACGGATTAGAGCGTCGCTACGATCTCTACCAAGCCAAATGTCGCGACCCCGGCAGCCACTGGCCAGCCCAAAGAGCGTAACCGCCACCACACCAGTAGCGTAACGGAAAGCCCAACGGCAGTGGCTAGCCAGGAAATAGCGTTTGGGTTAACGGGCACAATGGAAACCCCCAGCACGGCGGCAATCATTAATGGCCCCAGAATACCCAGCCACTGGGGCATTGTATTAATGCCCGTGTCGCTGCCCAATCGGCGCTGCATCCACAAGAAGGGCACCACGCGCATCAGCAGGGTACCCAGTGCGCAAACCGCGACGGCTAGCCATGACTCGATACTCATGATGTGCGCCTCCGTGTTTGAAATTTGACCGTGTAGAAGCACAATGCGCCGCAGGCAGCGGCGAGCGGAATAGCCACATTACTCCACCCTGACAGGGTCAAGCTCAGCGCAGCCAAAATGGCGCACCCCATGGCGGCTGCCCAGCGTTTATCGGTGAATCGTGGTGCTACCATGGTTAGAAATAAGGCGGGCAGCGCGAAAGGCATGATCTCTCCCAGCAGCGGCCAACGTGCGGTAAACGCTTCACCCGCGGTGGCACCGACAGTCGTCCCTACAATCCAAGCGCCCCACGCCAGTAACGATGCACCCACAAACCAGCTAAAGCGCTTAGCGTCAGGCAGTTGTGGAAGCCGGGTTAATGCCAGTGCAAACACTTGGTCGGTTAGGCCGTGCATTAGCCAAGGCCAGTGGCGGCTACGTGGAAGCAGCTCGGCTAGGTTCGGGCCGTACACCACGTGGCGCACATTTATTAACAAGGTCATTGCTACCACCAGCCACAGCGGTGCACCAGTGGCGATCATGCCCACAAACAAAAACTGTGAAGCACCCGCGTAAATCAGTGCGGATATAGCGGTGGCTTCAAGGGTGCTAAAGCCTGCTTGGCTAGCCACTAGGCCAAACGATAGTGCCACTGGTATATAGCCACCCAATAGGGGAATGGCTTCGCGTACGCCTTGCAGCGCGCTACGCCACGGCGAGTGGCTGGCAAGTTGGTTCATGGTGCATCCCCCCGTTCGCCGTACGTAACGGTGAGTAGCATGGTGGCCTCTTGGTCTTGGGTGCGGTAAAGGTGAGGCTTATCTGCACGAAAGGTGATGCTTTCGCCAGGGGTTAGCGCAGTAATCGCCCCTTCCGGGCCAACTTCTAGCCAGCCGCTAATAAGGGTCAGCGTTTCCTTAGTACCTAGTGTGTGAGCCTCAGCGTGGCGCAGAGTATGGGGAGCACAGCGCATCCAATAGGCATCTACCTGGGGCGAGCCTTTGCCTTGGTCAATTAACTGCACTTGTACGCCATCTTCCCCTAGGGGCACGGAAATTGGCGCGACCAGGGTGCCGAAGGGGACATTCAACTGCACTGCCAACCGCCAGATGGTATCCAAGGTGGGGTTGCCATTCCCTTGTTCCAGACGGCACAGATTCGATTTGGCGATGCCAGCGGCATTGGCTAGAGAGGAGAGCGACCAGCCCCGCGCTTGGCGGAGAGATTGCAAATGCTGGCCTAGGGTACTAAGTGAGTGCTCATCCATTGGTTTACCTCGCTGTTCCTTTTATAGAACGTTCTATATAAGGAACAGCGAGAAGTCAATCATATTGCGTTAAAACGTTTGGTCAGAACTGGAAGGCTGACGGGCTCGGCAGGCGGCGGCAGTGAACAGCACATCCGTTGAGGAATTAAGCGCTGTTTCGGTCGCGTCCTGTACCACGCTGATGACAAAGCCAATCGCCACCGCTTGCATAGCGACTTCTGTTGGAATGCCAAACAGGTTGGCGGCCATTGGAATGAGCATAAGCGAACCACCGGCTACGCCTGAAACACCACAGGCAGCCAGTGCAGATACCACGCACAATAGTAGGGCAGTGGGGAAGTCGACGGTAATGCCTAGCGTATGGGTGGTCGCCAAGGTAATGACCGTTATGGTGATAGCTGCACCACACATGTTGATCGTCGCGCCGAGCGGAATTGAAATAGCGTAGGTGTCGGCATCCAGCTTTAGACGGCGGCACAGCTCTAAATTTACGGGAATATTCGCCGCAGAACTACGGGTGAAAAAGGCGGTGATGGCACTACCGCGCAGGCAGGTGAACACAAGTGGATAAGGATTCTGGCGGGTAGTGAAGTAAACGAGTAGTGGGTTACTAACAAGAGCGACAAACAGCATACAGCCGACAATGACACCCAGCAGTTGAGCGTAGTTCAGTAATGCATCGACCCCTGATTCTGCCAAGGTTCCTGCGACTAAGCCAAAGATGCCAATCGGCGCCAATCGAATTACGAGTGTGACAATGCGGGTGATAGCAGTGGACAAATCGCTTAACGCTTGGCGGGTGGTATCGCTGGCTTGGCGTAGCGATAAACCAAGGCCAATGGCCCATGCCAGAATAGCGATAAAGTTCGCTTCCATCAGCGCACTAATCGGGTTAGCCACCGCATTTAATAACAGGTCCCTTAAAACGCTAAAAATATCCCCAGGCGGATTACCATCAATTTGCCCCGCATTTAATGAAAGTTCGGTGGGAAAAAGAAAACTTGCCGCCACTGCAATTAACGCAGCGATTAATGTACCTACCACATACAGTATGAGTACGGGGCGAATATGCGTTGGTTGACCTTTCTTGTGTGCGGCGATGGCAGCGGTAACCAGCACAAAGACCAAAATAGGGGCAACCGCTTGCAGTGCGGCAATAAATAGCTGGCCAAGCAGTGCCACATTGCCTGCAATATCGGGTGTGAAAAGGGCGATGAATATCCCGGCAATAATGCCAATTAAAATCTGCGGGATAAGGCCCAGCCGTAAAAGTGGCTGAAACACAGTGTGGACGGTGGCGGTCATTGCGCGACTCTCAGGTAGTAGAAGGGAAAACGTTGCGGCGATAGGCCGTGGACGTGCCTGAAAGGGGCAATATTCTACCAGCTGTGAGCATGATGCGGCGTAGCGTGCCAAAAACTCTTCAAAGCGCTCACTTAAATGAGTGGTTAGCGATATACTGCGCAAGTCGCTAGGCCTTGCTCTCTGTGACACCTCCAATGTGATCAACTGCTTCTCTCAAAAAGAAAAAGAACCAGGAGTTTATCAATGCGCATTAACGTGTTATTCGCTGCACTGCTGATGCTGTGTAGTTCGTCGCTTGTCATGGCCGCCGACTATTACGTAGATATTACTAATCGTACGGGTTATACCCTCTACTATATGTACGTAAGCCCTGCAGATTCGAAAAGCTGGGAAGAGGATGTGCTCGGCAATGACGTGCTGATGGATGGTGGTACTCAGCGGGTGACGATTACGGGTTATGACAGTCCTATCTTCGATATTCGTTTAGTCGATGAAGAAGATGATAGCTACACTTTTTGGAATGTAGACGTATCAACTCAAGATCTAGTGGTGACGTTAGATAATTTAGACTAAAAATGTTGACCGGCTTGCCCCTTCTCAACAGCGACCTCGCTGATAATGCTTCGGGATAGGGGCGAGCCGTTTTGTTTCGTGCACGTCGCTATTGCTTAAGCAATAGCCGGTATTTGAGAAACCACTTCGGCATTGGGACGGCGGCTTATCACGCTAGAAGATAATGACTCGGTACTATCAGCACTAAATGTCACTAGATCGGTGTAGGCCTGCTCGGTCAGACGAGTTACCTCTGGAGATACACCCCACTTCAACAACATTTCGTCGATATGATGTTCAGCTGCTTCAAACTTGCCGCAATGGCTAAGCAGTTTGGCGATGGTGTAATCGCATTCCGGGGTATCAAACATTTCTTCCCTGATCTCTTGAATGGCCAGTTGGAGGCCTTTTCGGGAAATATCGCTTAACTGGTTAGGTTGCATGCCACGACTCCTTGTGAATGCTAACGGTTTCGAATGCTAACGATTACAAATACTGTGCTGTATTAAGCTCGGCGCTCTTTTGTACGCCTCTTGTACCTTTCGAGGCTAATACACTGTTCCGAGAGATTCAATCGCAAATTAGAAATGTTTCAAAAAATTAATTAGGTCTATTAAAGCACCGTCTTCATGGTAGGTGAGTGTAGATTAGTTGCTCACCTAGCTGCTCACTGAGTAAAAAATAAATTCACGAAAGTTATACAAGAAATTAAATAATCAGTCATCCCACCGTCATCATGTAGGTGCGCACTGCCGGATAACTATGTCTAGTTGATGCTGCTGACTATCTAGGGGCACTCGAATGGGCATGCCAACCTCCGTTTCTGCTAAGTAAACGCCATCCAGTGTTGCAGTGAGGGCTTGGCTTAAGAGATTCTGACTTAATGTCGCTGGAGAAGCTTGCGCGTTGTTCACCTTGATATGATAGTGCGATTGGTCAAGGGTAATGTCAGCAGTAAAATACGGCCAGCTCGCTGGCAGGCATGGAAAAATCACCAGCCAGCTAGCTTCCCGGCGAATGCCTAAAATACCCTCTATACCGGCTTGATACATCCAACCGGCGGCGCCGGTGTACCATGTCCAGCCTCCTCGGCCCACATGGGGAGCCACGGAATACACATCAGCAGCCACCACATAAGGCTCAACACGATAGCGGGTAGCCGCTTCCGTGGTGGTGGCATGGTTGATGGGGTTAAGCAGTGTAAATAGCTGATGGGCTTTGTCACCTTCACCCAGTTGGGTAAAGGCCAAAATTGCCCACATTGATGCATGGCTATACTGTCCGCCGTTTTCGCGCATACCTGGCGGGTAGCCGCTTATATAACCAGGGTCCTGCTTAGGATGATCAAAAGGAGGCCAAAAAAGCAGCGCTAACTGCGGGTCGTGCAGAATGAGTTCGCGCTCCAGCGAGTGCATCGCGAGCGTCGACCGTTCAGGGTCGCTGGCGCCGGAAAGCACCGACCATGATTGGGCGATGGAATCAATCTGGCATGCATCGCTTTGTTTGCTGCCTAGCCAAATGCCGTTGTCGTAAGTAGCTCGACGATACCACTGGCCATCCCAAGCGCTGTCTTCAAGCGCTATGCGTAGCGCGTGAGCATGTTCATACCAACGAACGGCGCGTTGAGGATCATCTGAGTGGCAGGCTTGGGCCTCGCGCTGCTCGGCAATTGGCGCGAATTGATGAAGTGTTTTAAGCAGCAACCAGCCTAGCCACACACTCTCTCCCTTGCCCCCAGCACCCACGCGGTTCATACCGTCATTCCAATCCCCACCGCCTATCAGCGGCAAACCATGTTCACCCAGTTGCGAAAGGGTGATATCCAGTCCACGTGCGCAGTGTTCAAACAGTGGGGCGGTTTCTAGAGAGGTGGTTGGCTGGAAAAAATGTTCGTGCTCATGCGATGACAACCGTGCACCGTCTAGAAAACTCACCGGCTCATCAAGCACCGCTATGTCATGGGTTGTTGCGATATAACGCGCGCAAGCGTAAGCCAACCAAACCCGGTCGTCAGAGATGCGCGTGCGCACACCTTGTCCGGAATGTGGCAGCCACCAGTGCTGTACATCGCCTTCAGGGAATTGACGTGAAGCTGCTCGCAGTAAATGCTGGCGCGTTGTAGCGGCGTTGCTAAACGTCAATGCCATGCAATCTTGCAACTGATCGCGAAAGCCATAGGCGCCGCTGGCTTGGTAAAACGCTGAGCGAGCCGTTAAACGGCAGGCGATGGTCTGATACAGCAGCCAGCCATTTAGCATGATGTCCATCGCCTGATCAGGTGTTTTGACCTGGATGGCATTGAGCTGCGTATTCCAATGGTCATGAATGTTGGCAAGCTCGGCATCAATATCAGCATCACGAAAACGGGTAATCAGCCTCGCAACGTCGTCATTGGAGCCACCCTGACCAAGCAGTACTATAATGTCGACTGTTCCTTCTGGGGCTAGCGTCACGGGACGCTGAAGAGCGGCGCAGGGATCTAGTCCCGCGCCTAACGTGCCGGAAAGCGGCGTTTTACAGCGTAACCCAGCCGGTTCGGCCAGGTTTTTTCCATAACCGATAAACTCGCTGCGATTGCCAGTCCATTGGGTAGGTGGTTCGCCAATATCGAGAAAAGCCACTCGGCCTGGGAAGTCGGCATTCCATGGATTGGTAACTAACAACGCACCGCTTTCTGGTGCTTGTGACGTAATAAGGAAAGGAGCTGATGCGCTGCGCGACGTGCCCAAAACCCACTCTGCATAAGCAGTCACAGAGAGTTTGCGCGTCTTATTTGAATGATTAATCAGTCTCAACCGTGAGATGCGCAACGGGGCATCCAGCGGCACAAAGTGCAACAGTTCTAAGCTAAGCTCGTCATTCTGATGTTCAAATTGGCTATAGCCAAAGCCATGACGCGCAACGTAGCGGCCTGAATCACGAATCGGGCTTGCCGTTGCCGTATAAAGCGCTAGCGTCTCTTCATCCCGGACATAAATAACATCACCGCTTGGGTCAATAACGGGATCATTACTCCAGTGTGTCAGCTGGTTTTCTCGGCTGCTATCTGCCCATAGATAGCCAGCGCCATCTGCTGATACTTGAAACCCGAACTGTTGATTGGCAATCACATTAATCCATGGCGCAGGCGTTGAGCTGCCTGCTTCTAAGATGGTGACATACTCTCGTCCTTGCTTTGCAAACCCGCCCCAACCATTAAAAAACTCCAGTGTAGGCCGCTTAAACTGGTGAGGATTGTGAGCCTTATCTATCAACTGTCGGGGGAGTGCACGTTTGGTAATAACAAGCGGAGGCTTCGCGGTGCTCTGTTGGGACAACATAATAGACAGCTGAACGGCAATTGATCCTCGGTGCGCTATCAGCACCACGCGAGCAATCGAGTGAAGCTGAGAGCGTGACTGGGCGCTTGCTAAGTCGGCGCGTAGGGCATAAACCGTTCCCTGGGCATAGCCACTGTGAAGTCGGGGTCTTGCCTGACTGCTGAGAATCGTGGCTTCAATGGCCTGCTGTAGATCTTGAATGTAAGAAGATGCACGCTCATTGATGATGACGACATCGACTTCGAGACGTTTCATGCGCCAATACTCATGGGCGCGAAGTAATTGATGCAATTGTGGCAAGTCGTCAGTGGATTGAATTCGAAGCAATACGATGGGTAAATCGCCGGAGATCCCGTGTTGCCACAGCAGCGATTGTTGAGCTGCGCCGCTTTGAATGGCTTTCTGAGGTGCTCTAAAGCGTGCGTCTGGATAGAGCAGTGGGGCAGCTAACCGCTGAAAGTCGGCGGCCTCCTCTGGCTGAGTGCCCAAATGGCGTAACTGCACCTGCGCTTGAGTCCAGGCGAGCATTTTTGCTCGCTCAAAGGCGCTAACATCATGATGTTTATCAATGAGATCCATCAGCGCCTCGCGTGAGCCAGCAACGACCGTCCAGTAAGCGATTCGGGCGGCTTTACCTGGCGCGATCCGCAGGCAGTAGCGCGATGCAAAAATAGGGTCAATAACACTCCCTACCGTGCCTGATAAATGCTGGCCTTCAGCAAGCGCCGTCGCTGTGGAAATACGGTTGCCCCGGCCAATAAATTGCTCGCGGTCGGTCTCATATTGGAAATCTCCCACAGTATCGCCTTCTACGACGGCGAAGTGAGCTACCCATACTTGCGCTTCGCTGGGGTCTCGCCGCCGACGGGTGGCAACTAACGCATTGAATGCTGGAAGGTATTCAGTAACAACGAACATTTTGGCAAAGCTAGGATGGGCGTTGTCGGTACTCGGCGTGGTGAGTACTAATTCTGCATAAGTCGTAACATCAATGTCGCAGGTCTGGCGTCCACTGTTGGTCAGTGTTAGCAAGCGTACTTCGCTGTCATCTTCCCCAGACACCAGGATGTCTAAGTGACTGGCAATAGATTCGTGCCGATGGACATAGCGGGCATAATCTTCAGCAAATAACACGTGATTGTCGTCGTCATTAGCACTGGCATGTGATTCCAGTGATTGTCCTGTTGCACTCCAAACGCTTGGGCGTCGCGTATCGCGGAGAAAAATAAAACTTCCCCAGTGATCGCGTGTGGTATCTGGTTGCCAGCGAGTTATGGCAAGATTGTGCCATCGGCTGTAGCCGCCACCTGTTGCGGTCAACATGACAGAGTAGTTGCCGTTTGAGAGCAGGTGAGTCACCGGAGGTCCGTTGACGCCGGTTGATAGATGGCGCACGGTTTGTGCTTCGTTGATCGTTTGGCTAGCGGTTGATTTCACCTCTTCCGCACGGGGGTGAGCAATAGCCACATCCCGTGGAATACGCTCTTGAAGCAATAGCTCGCTCGCTTGGATCATTGGTTCGCGGTGGAAGCGTTGGCGCATCTGTCCACGGTGGAGCGCATTAGCGATGGCAACGATAGTCATGCCTTGGTGATGTGCCATGTAGCTGCGCACAATCACCAGCTTGGCACCTTTGGGGAGCCGTGAACGGGTCAGGTCTAGCGCTTCGTAGTAGCCATAGCGTCCTAGCGCGCCCATTTCTGCAAGGCGTCGATAATTTTTGAAGGCCCCCTCTGGGTCTATCATTGCCGCTAAGCCCGTTGCATATGGCGCGACTACTAAATCGGCCGATAGACCACGCTTAAGCCCCAACCCAGGCACCCCGAAATTGGAGTATTGATAGGTATGCTCTATGTCCCGTGCGTTATACCCCGACTCAGAAATACCCCAAGGCGCTGAAAACTGTGCGGCGTATGTTTCCTGGCGTTTAACTACTAAGCGGTTAGTTTGCTCCAGTAGGCTGCCAGCGGGTGCGCGCATTATCAGCGACGGCATCAGGTATTCAAACATAGAGCCTGACCAGGAAATCATTGCCGCACCCTCTTTTAAGGGGGTGGCAGCGCGCCCTAATCGGAACCAGTGGCGAGTGGCTACATCGCCTTTGGCAATGGCAAACAGGCTGGCTAGCCGTGCCTCTGACGCCAGCAGGTCATAACAACTGATGTCCAGACTGACGTCGTCTAGCGAGAAGCCGATCGACAGTAACTGCCTTTCAGGGTTGAGAAGAAACGCAAAATCCATACTGAGGGCAAGCCGTCGCACTTTACTGGCCAGTTGCTGAAGCCGCTCTTCATATGCACCGTTGGCGACTGTGTTGTTTTTGTAGTCACCGCTATGCTGTGTAGCCGTTTTGTGCAGTGCTGCCACCCAAAAAACCACATCTTCGCCAACATCATTGCCCCTATTTTTATTACCCCCTTTATTGTCATCTTCACCATGGCGATCGCTATGATCATTAAACAGGTCACTGGCTGTTCTAAGTGCTTGTTTTGTATGTTTGGTGAGGGCTTCCAAGTCTAATGACGACGTTTTATTTTCGCATAATAGAGTGGCGACTTTCTCAAGCTGTTCAGTGAGCGGTTTAGTGGGTAGGGATTTTTCTATTGATTGAGAAGCGCGCTTAAGTTCTTCAAATTTAAGTGCTTCGATTGCCAACGCCAATGTATCGGCTAGTGCTTGGCGAGGATCAGGTTGAAATGTCGTGTCCTGCCAGGTTTCCAAAGCGTTGGCGAGGGTAATGAGGTGGCCAGCAAGATTGCCGCTATCGACAGTAGATACATACCTGGGGTTTAGCGGACGCAGATCATCGATTGCATACCAGTTAAAGAAGTGACCACGATAGCGGGGCAGGGTTTGCATGACGGCAAGTGTCGTTTCTATACGGCTTAGCGCGTTGAAATTGCCGATCCAGCCAAAATCACGCGCCGCCAGTATCGACAGCAAGTATAGGCCCATATTGGTCGGTGACGTTCGCTGGGCGATAACTGGTTGAGGCTCTTCCTGAAAATTGTCGGGCGGCAGTAGATTGGTTGATGTAGTTACAAAGGTTTCAAAGTAGCGCCAGGTTCTACGTGCAATTAGCCGAAACTCGCGGGCGGTTTCTTCTGCTAGTAGAGGTTGGTTCGCAGTACTAACTGAACTGCTTAGCCAAGTTGCCAGCACAGGCGCTGCTATCCATAGTAGTGCGATCGGCAAGACCACTAGCCAAACACTACTGTTAAACCATAACGCACCGAAGGCAATGGCTATGCCAAGTAATGTACCGGGCGCCATGTGCCGATAAAAACCCCAAACGGTCAGGTGGGGGCATTTCATCGTTTGGGCAGACGATGTCCACTCTAATAAATGGCGGCGAGTTATAAAAACGCGTGTCAGGGTGCTAGCAATGGCATTTAGCATCCGCCAAGCCTGGTCGGGGAGAAACATTACTTGCAGTAAAATTTGTTTCAATCCCAGCGTCAGTTCATCCCTCCATTGTTGGAAGTGGTAACGAAGGTTGACGCCTGCGCGCAGCGGAGCGAACGACGTTATTAACGACAGTAAGACCGGTATGCTAATGACCATAATAACCATTAAGCTGCTGACAACGGCCATCATGACAGGCAGTTGCCAGCTCACCGCAAGGCAGGCTAACAGTAACGGGGGGAGCAGCGATCGGCGTAGATTGCCGAGTATTTTCAAGCGCCCTGAAGGTGGTAACGAGGCTGTCAGTAGCCAAGGGAGTAACTGCCAATCTCCTCGCACCCAGCGATGTTGGCGTTTGGCCACCACATCATAACGGTCTGGAAAGTCTTCTATGACTTCAATATCTGATGCCAATCCCGCACGGGCAAAAATGCCCTCAAACATATCGTGGCTTAGTAGGCTGTTTTCAGCGATACGGCCCTCTAGTGATGCTTCAAAGGCATCAATATTATAAATACCTTTCCCCGCAAACGAGCCATCACCGACGAGGTCTTGATAAAGATCTGAAATGGCGGCGGCATAAGGATCAATGCCGCCTGGAGAAGAGCAGAGCTGTTGATAAATAGAGCCTCTTTCGCCTGTAGGCATTGATTGAGTGACGCGTGGTTGCAAAATTGCATAGCCTTCCACTACCCGTCTTTGCTGCGTATCAAATCGAGGATGATTTAACGGGTGGGCTATTTTGCCAACCAGCTTGCTGGCGGCTCCTCTTGGCAGGCGTGTGTCGGCGTCCAGCGTAAGAATATAGTGCACATTTCTTGGCAGGGAAGGTGGGGTTCTGAAGGTCGTGTTCGTCGCGCCACGTAACAGTTTATTGAGCTCATGAAGCTTGCCCCGTTTGCGCTCCCATCCCATCCAGCATTGTTCACCTGCGTTGTAGACACGGTTGCGGTGTAGTAAGAAGAAGCGCTTTTCATGGCTGGAAGCACAGTAGCGTTTGTTTAATTCCTCAATGCGTTTTTCACAAATGCTCAACAGTGCCTCATCGGTGGCTAGTTCTGCCTGCTGGGCATCAACACCATCTGTTAAGAGTGCATAGCTAATAGCACCGCCATCACTACCCAGGTGGTGCACCTCAAGCCGATCAAGCTGTTCTTTTAAGTCGGCTTCATTGGTCAATAGCGTTGGCATTGCCACCAGCGTACGAAGAGAAGGGGGAACACCTTTGGAAAGATCTAGGCTAGGCAGTGGCTGAGCGCCAATATTATAAATAAAGAAACGATTGACGATAGACGTAGCGAACTCAATTGTGGGCAGGATACCCAGGGCTGCCAACAACAATAACCAACGTGACGACACCTCGCCTGAATGCATTGATAGCAGCAACCACCCTGCCAATACCATCAAAGCGACGGTAGTCGCTGTCAGCATTATGACGTAGCCATTGATGCCATTTTTCAACAGCAGCTGGCGAAAGCGCCGTTTCAATGGCGGGCGATAGTTAAGGCGTTCTTCTAACGTATTCCTACCCGCTGCCACTAAAAAATAACCGGGGTCTTCGACTCGTGCTGCCTCATGGACATCATCGGTAAGTGGCAGCGCTTCTCGTGACAGCGTTAGCGTATGATCAACGACTTCCAACTCGCTATAGACTGAGCCACGGGCGAGCTCTTCCACTGCAATGCGATACTGATTACGTGTTGAAAAATCGTACTGCGCAAAACGGCTGTGTTCGCGTAATTTTGCGTCTACCAAACTGACACTTTCGAAAAGCTCAGCCCAATCGGTGCTAGAAATAAAACGCATACTGGTAATGATATTTCGCACAGTAACGTTCGCAGCACCTTGGCGCTGTTGGTTACTTTGCACGACATCATCGATGGATTCGCCCTGGCGATTAAGCTGCTCGAAAAGCCAGCAGGCCAGTGCATTGGTATGGGGGTTAACGCCGCGTAAACGTTTGGCTAATTGAGCTATAAAAGGCGCCGACAGTGGTGTTTTCTGAGACGTAAAAGAAGGGAATTGATGATCAATTGAGCCCTCATCCATTGAGCAGCTATCTGTCGAGACGCTATTAGCCGATTCGTTGTTTACCGAGTCATTTTCAGTAGCAATCCATCTGGCCGCAAGTGTGTCCGCGGCATCGCGCGCCGTTTGTTCACTAATAATTTGATCGGCAAGTCGACGTAAATTTTCAACTAATACAATACGAAGCGTTATCGCGACCGCCCATAACTCTCCGATTGTTAGTGGCTGTACGCGTTGATAAGCTTTAATAAATGTACGTAAGTTAGCGAGTTCTATATTGCTATCGGTATGAGCGATAAATGCCCATGCAATACCAAATACGCGTGGATAGCCCGCAAAGGGACCTTCTGCAAGCTTTGGTAACTGTCGGTAATAACCCGGCGGAAGATCACCGCGTATTTCACGAATTTGTGCTTCGATAAGATGATAATTATCAAGTAACCAAGCGGCGGCTGGAACGACATCTCGACCCTCTGCCAGTGTGACAGCGCAAGCGCGGTAAGCGGCAAGTAATACGCGAGCATTATCGTTTAGACGGCGCGTCAACGACACTACTTTGAGAGGGCTTGCAGTCACAACTTGCGCCAGCGCTAAACTACCCGCGTGCTGTTCAAGCCGTTCTGCACTAAACAACTCTTCACGTACTGGCGTGGAAGAACTCCACAATGTTAAAGAAGCTTTGTGTTGGCGCACACGACGAAATAAAGGCGTCTGAAAAAAAAGAGTCACGGGTTACATCCTGATGAATGTGTACAGCACAGCTCTTAAAACAATGCTTTTCTATCAGGACGATGTGCTTAACGTTCGCTGCTGTCGGTTCGATAGCGCACATTGCGTGCGTCACCGTCGAAGGGCTAACGTAAGTGCTAACGAAGGGTCCAATAGCCTCCCCATAGCCGCGTGGCAGTCGTGATTAGACAACCGGCTGCAAAGAGACCCGCTAACCATGGAAAATACTGAGGAAACAAGCAGAAGAGTACTAACGCGATAACGGTTTCTGTGCCTTCGGTTAACCCCTCTAAATAGTAAAATGCTTTTTGTGGAAAGTTTGGCCGTTCAACATTGCGTGCTTTCGCCGCAATAGCAAAGGCTAAAAATGATGTCCCTGTGCCGATAAATGCGAATAGCAATACCGCTGCTGGCAGCGCATTTTGCGCAGGGTTAGCCAGCGCGAATCCCAGTACTACCGCAGCATAAAAGACAAAATCTAACCCAATATCAATGAACCCACCCGCATCGCTTTGCTGGCCGCTTAGCCTGGCAAGTGCACCATCTAGCCCATCACCAAGGCGGTTCAATAAAATCGCTATCAGTGCCAAAACATAATATTCAAAGGCTAATAGCGGTAGCGCGCTCATACCTACTAGAAAAGCGACTAAGGTAACTTCGTCAGGGGTAATCTGCTTATTGTTGAGATGCCGAGCCATACTGGCAAGCGGTCGATGGGTCAACGGCATAGTAAAACGGTCGAGCACGTTAGTACCTCCTTGGAAAGCGTCTCAAACCTACCGTGATAAAGCAGCAATGTCACATAAGTGTTGGCTAATAATTTCGACTAAAGTGGTTAGACTTTGGTTGTAATTTTAGTCAATTCGCTGGACTAATACTTGGCTGCAGTGAATAAAGGGCACCAAAAAATCAGCTAGGCTGGTTTTAATACGCCATAGGGGGTTGCTAAGAGAAGCTCCCTTTCGATCACCTGACTGCGAGCGGTACTTTGATAATGCGCAGAACTGCCACAATGACACTCTGGGAGTCGCTTTGGCACTCCCATGACCAAGTCAAAAACCTACTTATGTGTGCGTTGCCAACCTCCGGTGCTGGACGCTCACCCTCTACTACGTCAGGTGAGCAACAACACTCGGGTAGCAGGCCGCCAAAGCCACCTGCCTATACGAAAGCTCAAAAAGTTGGGCTAGTGCTAGGGCCGCTACTGTTTGCCTTTGTTCTGCTGTTTTTTCACCCTGCGGAACTAAGCCTAGAAGGCCGCATGGTGCTTGCTACCACGCTGTGGGTAGCCGTGTGGTGGATTACCGAAGCGATACCTATTCCTGTTACGTCACTACTGCCCATTGTATTGCTGCCGATTACTGGGGCGCTTGAGAGTAGTGCGGTGACAGCAGCATATGGCAACCCTATTATCTTCCTTTTCCTCGGCGGTTTTATGATTGCCCTAGCGATGGAAAAGTGGGATCTGCATAAGCGCATTGCTCTCACTATTATTTCGGTATTGGGCACCAGTATTAACAGTATTGTGTTCGGCTTTATGGCGGCCACTGGCTTTTTGTCGATGTGGGTATCCAATACGGCGTCGGTTATGATGATGCTGCCTATTGGCACTGCGATTGTGTATCAGGTGACACAAGAGCTGAGTAAGAGCGATGGTGATCATAGCGAAGACATCGATAAATTCAGTAAAGCGCTGATTTTTGGCGTTGGTTACGGCGGTACTATTGGTGGTTTGGGTACCCTGATTGGTACGCCTCCCAATATCATTCTGGCAGCGATTGTGAATGAACTGTTTGGTGTTGAAATTACCTTTGCCAGTTGGATGATGTTTGCTTTTCCGGTCGTTGTGGTACTGCTGTTTATTGGTTGGCTAATGCTGACACGCTTTATTTACCCGATTAAATTTAGCAACCTTCCGGGTGGTAAGGCGCTCATTGCAAAGGAAAAGGCTGCGCTGGGAAAGATCACCTTTGAAGAGAAAGCCGTGCTGGTTGTTTTCCTGTTAGCGGCGTTTTTCTGGATTACCCGTTCTTTCCTGTGGCAAGGCCAAATACTCACCATCCCAGGGATTAACGACACAATGATTGCCATTGTGGCGGCGATTGCGCTGTTCTTAATTCCTTCACCAAATAAAGGCGGCTGCCTGCTGGGGTGGGATATTGCGAAAGACGTACCCTGGGGCATTCTGCTGCTATTTGGCGGTGGCTTGGCGATTGCTGCTGGTTTTGGTTCCTCTGGTTTAGCTGCCTGGATTGGTGGTCAGATGAGCGTGTTGGAAGGCGTTAACTTCTTGCTGGTGATCTTGCTTGCCGCTGGAATGGTGTTGTTCTTGACCGAAATTACCTCCAATACAGCAACGGCCACGATGATTCTTCCGGTGCTTGCCTCACTGGCGTTGGCGTTGGATATCCATCCTTTCGTACTAATGGTACCTGCGGCCATGGCAGCGAATTGCGCCTTTATGCTGCCGGTGGGCACGCCCCCCAACGCGATTATTTTTGCGACCGGAAAAATCAAAATTATCGAAATGGTACGTAACGGCTTCTGGCTAAATATTTTCGCACTGCTGCTTATCGTTGCGGCAGTTTATTTCTTATTGCCCCTCATGTGGGGAATCGATCTAACCACCTATCCGGACGCGTTCCGCGACTAACAGCCAGCCACTACTGTTGCTTCAGCCCCGCCATGTGCGGGGCTTTTTGCAGGGAGCTTTGGTAAATAGCTTTGGTAGATAGCTTTTTGTGCTGCGTGACGGACAGTTTGGAATGCAGATTGCTATGATGGGGCATATTTTTTGCGTTGAGCCTGCCATGCGACTACTTCATACCGCCGATTGGCATCTAGGGCGGCTGTTTCACAACCTCTCTCTGCTGGAAGACCAGCGCCATGTACTGAACCAGCTACTGGATATTATCGACCGCGATGCGGTGGATGCTGTGCTGGTTGCAGGCGATATTTACGACCGTTCGGTGCCGCCATCCGCCGCCGTCACGCTGTTAGATGAGGTGCTTGGTGAGCTGTGTGAAAAGCGTGGCCTACCGGTGATTATGATTTCCGGCAACCACGACGGCGCTGAGCGACTCGGCTTCGGGGCGCGCCACCTGCGCCAAGCAGGGCTGCATATTTTGTCTGATCTATCCGCCTGCGATCACCCCGTGACACTGTCGATTAATGGGGAAGAAGTGGATGTGTTCGGTATTCCCTACGCTGACCCAGAGTATGTACGCAGCCAGTTTTCGGTGGATGTCCGCGATTTCGACAGCGCCCACCGCTACTTAGTCGAACGTATCAACACCCAGCGCCAAGCGGGTCGACCTACTGTGCTTATGAGCCACTGCTTTGTGGATGGCGGCAGTGCCAGCGATTCAGAGCGACCGTTAACCTTGGGGGGAGCGGAAAGTGTTGCTTGGGAGCCGATGCAGTTGTTTGACTATGTCGCCTTAGGCCATCTTCATGGGCCGCAATATCGCGGCGGTAATCATATTCGCTACAGTGGCTCGCTGCTTAAATACAGTTTCTCAGAGGCTAACCAGCGCAAAGGCGTCACGCTGGTGGATATTGGCCCCGAGGGCGTGATCCAGATCGAACACCGCCCGCTGACGCCGCGCCGAGAGGTGCGTGTGCTGGAAGGCGAACTGACCGAGCTGCTAGCACAAGGCAGAACCGATACCCAAACCGATGACTATCTACTCGTTCGGTTGACCGACCGTCACGCGATTCTTGACCCCATGGGGAAGCTGCGCGAGGTCTACCCCAACGTGCTGCATTTAGAAAAGCCCGGCATGTTGGAAGCCCAAGGACGTCAGCAGCTAGATCGCGAACGGCTGCAGTTCAGCGCGTTGGATATGTTTAGTGATTTTTTTACCCAAACCAGCGGGGGCAACATGAGTGATGAGCAGGCCAGTGCCATGCGCGAACTCATCACCGTCCTAAGCCGTGAGCAGGAGAGCCAGTCATGACGCCGTTAACGCTCACCATGCAGGCGTTTGGCCCCTTTGCAGGCAGCGAAACGATCGACTTTACTGCGCTGGGCAAAAGCCCGTTGTTTCTGATTAACGGCCCCACTGGCGCAGGGAAAAGCTCGATATTAGATGCCATCTGTTTTGCGCTTTACGGCCAAACCACCGGTAATGACCGCGATGCCGGCCAAATGCGCTGCGACCAAGCTGCTGCTACCTTATTGACCGAGGTGAGCTTGGATTTTCGCCTGCGCGATAGTGCTTACCGAGTGCGCCGAGTGCCCCAGCAGGAGCGCCCCAAGGCGACTGGTGAAGGCACAACCACACAAAGCGCTGAAGCCCAGCTGTGGCGGCTGACCCCGGAAGGTGATGAGGATGAATGTTTGGTGGCGCGTAAGGTCACCGATGCCAACAGCCAGCTGCACGCGTTAATAGGTCTGGATGCTAATCAATTTCGCCAAGTAATGGTGCTCCCCCAGGGGAAGTTTCGTGAACTGTTATTAGCGGAATCGAAAGACCGCGAGAAAATTTTTTCCCAGCTATTTCAAACCCAGATTTTTCAGCGCATTGAAGAGCGCCTGCGTACCCAGGCGAATCAAATAGAGCGAGCGGTGAATGATCACCGCCAGCATATCAGCGGCATTTTGGCCGGGGGCGAGCTGGAAAGCGAAGCGGCATTAGCGCAAGAAGTAGAGGCGCTAACCCCGCAAGTAGGGCAAGCGCGTCAGCGTTTTGAAACCGCTCAGCAGCAGCGCCGTGGTGCTGAACAGCGACGAGATGAAGCCCAAGCGTTACAGCGCCAATTTGAAGCGCGAGACAGCCTCGCCGCAGAGAAAGCACGCCACCTTGAGCAGCAAGCGCAAATAACGGCCTCTCAGAGCCGCTTGACCCAAAGCGACCACGCTCAAGCGCTGCGACCTTACAGTGCTGCGTTAGTCCAAGCGCAGCAGTCACTCACTACCACCCAGGAAGAGCAGCGACAGGCTGATGCCGCGCTGACTACCCAACGTACGAATACTGAACAAGCCAAACGTACCTTTGAAGCGGCACGCCAGCGCCAGACCGAACTACCTGCACTTCGCGAGCGCCATCGTCAGTTGGGCGAGTTTATCCACAAAAGCCAGCAGTTAAGTGAGCTTGAAGCGCACTGGCAAGCGGCACAAACCGCTTGGCAGCAAGCCGATGACATACTTAAGCGTGATGAAGCTCAATTAGACGGTATTCGTCAGCATGGTGAAGCGCTAAGCGTTACGCTTGAGCAGCTACAAACGGAAAGTCAGCAGTTGGCCAGCGCCCCTGCAGAGCTGAGCCGTCATGAGAGCCTGCTAGCTCAGCGACAGGAGTTGGAGGAGCTGATGCGGCAGGGTTGTGAACTTGTCGCTCAACAACAGCAGGCAACGGCGGCGCTTAAAGGTCGGCGCAGCGAAGCAGAACAGGCTAAGCGCCACGCAACGGAGCAAGAGATGCGCTGGCACCAAGGGCAAGCCGCACTGTTAGCGCTCACCCTGGAAGAGGACGCGCCTTGCCCGGTGTGTGGCAGCCTTGAACACCCATCCCCAGCGGTTCAGCATGCTGATATCGTTACCCAAGCGCAGGTAGAAGAAGCCCGCTCAGTTGAGGAGCAGGCCCGCCACGCCTTCCAAACCGCCGAGCGTCAGGAGCAACAGCTAGCACAGCAGCTTAGCTACAACGCCGAGCAGAAGCAGCGCCTTACTCACCAGCTAGGCGCTTGGGCCAGCCAGCCGCCGTTTGAGCTGCAACAGGCCTGCGAACAATTGCGCCGCCAGGTCGGGCGTCACAAGCATGTCCAGGGTGAGATTAACCGGCAAAACGCTGCTCGTGACGAGCATCGCCGGGATTGGAGCGCGTTAGACAAACAGCTCAAAGCCCAACGGCCTCAGGTTGAAAAGGCCAAAGAGGAGGCGTTACGGCTAGAGAGCCAGCGCGATCAATTACGTCAATCGCTGCCAGAAGATGCCCGTAACCCGTTGGCCATGCGCCAAACACTCACTGAACTTGATAACCAAATTGCTGAGCTTGAACAGGTCTGGGAGCGTTCACAGCAGGTGCTTTCGACGAGCGAAACCCAGCAGGCGCGGGCAGAAGAGCAGCTGCGCAGCGCAAACCAACAGCTGGCGCGTAACCAGCAAGCGCTTAAACAGGCTCAGGCTGAGTGGCAAACGGCGTTACAGGCCAGTTCATTTGAAAGTGAAGCTGCTTTTCAGGCGGCTCAGCTAGAGGATAGCCAACGGCAAGCCCTGGCTCGCCAGGTAGAGGCCTATCAACGCCGGTTGGCTGAACTTGACGGCGCGCTACACAATTACCACGCCCAGCTGGCCGAAAAAACGCCGCCAGATCTCGCCGCACTCGCCACACTCACTGAAGCCGCCCAAGCGGAGGAGCATACTCAACTCGATGCGTGGCGGGCGCTAGATGAGCGGTTAAATACGTTGCAGGGTGTTCGCCAGAAACTTACCGCTGCCCGTGCGGCCCAGGCCGAGCTTGAAGCCCAATATCGGGTGTGGGGAACGCTCAGCGAAGTGGCTAACGGGCGCACCGGTAACCGCATTAGCTTGCAGCGTTTTGTGCTGGGAGTACTACTAGACGACGTACTGATTCAGGCGTCTGAACGGCTGGTGCGTATGAGCCGCGGGCGCTACCAGTTGGTGCGACGTGAAGACCCATCCAAGGGCAATAAAGCCTCGGGATTGGAATTAGACGTGGCCGATACCTACACCGGAAAGAGTCGCTCGGTAGCGACGCTTTCTGGCGGCGAGTCGTTTATGGCGGCGTTGGCGTTGGCGCTAGGTCTTTCTGATGTGGTGCAGGCCTACGCAGGCGGTATTCAGTTGGATACGCTATTTATTGATGAGGGCTTTGGCAGCCTTGATCAGGATGCATTAGACCAAGCGATTGCCATGCTCAGTGAGTTACAAATGGGTGGGCGAATGATTGGGATCATCTCGCATGTCAGCGAACTCAAAGAGCAAATGCCTGTCCGTGTTGAAGTGCGTGCCAGCCGACTTGGTAGCTCGGTGGAAGTGAAGGGCGCGCTTCTTTAATGCCTGGGGTGGCGTTAATTCATGCTGCGTTCATACAGCATGTTTTATAACGGAAGTTAATCGTCTAGCGAGCCCTAGAGATACTATCCACTTAGGAGTGCAAGGATGAACGCAAGCAAGATTTTACAACAGTTGATGAAGCAGGCCAGCGGTAGCAGAAGTAGTGGAAACAGTAGTGGAAACAGCGGAAACGGTATCGATGTTAGAGGCGTTATTGATGGGCTGTCGCGCCAGCTAGGCGGTGGCAGCAGTAGCGCTGGCCAAGGTTCGCGACAAGGGGGCGGCTCTAGCGGTTTTGATATGAAGAGCCTATTAGGTGGCGGCGCAATGGGGCTGCTCGTTGGCTCTAAACGTGGTCGTAGTATGGGCGGTAAAGCGCTCAAGTACGGCGCAATTGCTGGAGTGGGCATGCTAGCCTGGAAAGCATGGCAAAGCTCCCAGGAAGGGAAAAAGGGTGCTAACTCGTCTAATGCTGCTCAAAATACATCCGAGGGCGAACGGGTAGAAGTACTTAGCGGTGAGTATCAAGAGCGGCGTAGCCTCGAGCTGTTGCAAGCAATGATCATGGCCGCAAGGGCTGATGGTCATATTGATGAGCAAGAACAGGCGCTCATCACGGAGCAAATCGACGCGCTAGGTGCCGATCAGGAGATGCACCGTTGGGTCGAGCAACAGCTCAACGCGCCGCTGGATGCACAGGCACTCGCCCGTGAAGCCGACTCCCCCCAGGCTGCCCGTGAGATGTATCTGATCAGCGTTGCTGTGACTGATGATCAAAATCCCATGGAGCGCGCTTGGCTGGATCAATTGGCAAGTGCACTGAATCTCTCGCCTGACATGGCCGCTGAGCTTGAACGCCAGGCGCAGCAGGCAGGTTAATGTTAGATACCATTAATTTTTGGCTAGCCACCGGCTTTGGGCTGGGGCTAGCGCCGATCGCGCCGGGTACGGTTGGCTCGTTACTGGGCATCCCCTTAGCATGGTGGTTGTTAAGCCGACCGCTGGTGCAGCAGGGCGTTACTATCGCTGTTCTGCTAGCACTTGCGGTGCCGGTTTGCCACGTCGCTGCTTGGCATTACGCAGGATTAGATCATGGCAGCATTGTTGCTGATGAGTACTTGGCGTTCCCGCTAGCGGTTATTGGGCTACAGGCAGCACGCCACCCGTTGGTGATGGCGCTAGCATTCGTTGTTTATCGCCTCTTTGATTCGCTGAAGCCACCGCCAATTCATTTGGCAGAGTATGTGCAGGGTGGCTTCGGTATTGTGTTAGATGATGTTATTGCGGCGTTAGTGACGTGGGGAGTGATGGCACTAATACTGAAATTTTGGCAGCGCGGAGCCTCTGAACAACGTTTGAACCCATAAAAATATCAGCAACAAAAAAGCGCCGCTAGCCTGTTGAAAGCTAGCGGCGCGCTCTTTTTATGACCTATGATTCTGAGCGTTTACCGCCTCACTCTTTAACAACAATTACCGACTTTACGTTAACGAACTCAAGCATGCCAAAACCGCCATGCTCACGCCCATAACCGGAATCTTTGACGCCGCCAAACGGCATTTCCGGGGTAGCAACGCCAAAGCCATTGATGAAGACCATGCCGGTGTCAAAGTACTTGCTGGCAAGTTCAGTAGCACGCTTCACGTCTTTAGAGATGATGCCGCCGCCGAGACCATAACGACTGTCATTAGCAATGCGCATTGCGTCTTCATCGTCTTTAGCGCGAATCAGCGCTGCGACTGGCCCGAATAACTCGTCATCGTAGGCGGGCTGGCCGGGTGTCACGTTATCCAGCACAGTGACCGGATAAAAAGCGCCCTTGCCGGATGGTTTTTCACCACCGCACAAGACTTTTGCGCCTTTGCGCACACTCTCTTCCACTTGATCATGAAGAGTATCGCGCAGATCGACACGGGCCATGGGACCTAGATCGGTATCATCTGACCTGGGGTCGCCTACTTTAAGCGCCTTCATCTTTTCCACAAAACGCTCTTTGAACGCTTCATAGTTGGCATCGGTCACTACGAAGCGTTTTGCAGCCACGCAGGTCTGTCCGGTATTAAACACTCGGCCAGTGACGCAGGTTTTGACGGCAACGTCGAGGTCAGCATCATCCAGAACCAAATAGGCATCGTTTGAGCCCAATTCTAATACGGTTTTTTTCAGGTGTTCGGCTGCTTTTGCCGCCACTTTACGACCTGCACCATCGCTACCCGTAAGGGTGACGCCACGAACCGCCTTGTGTGCAATCACCTCGTCAGATACATCATGAGAGATAATGATCGTGCGGAAAACGTTTTCCGGTAGGCCTGCCTCGCGGTAAATCTTTTCGAGCAGTAGGCCACTGCCAGTGACATTCTCAGCATGTTTCAGTAGCACGCTGTTACCCGCCATAATGTTGGCGATGGAGTAACGCACTACCTGGTAAGCGGGGAAGTTCCACGGCTGTATGCCATAGATAACCCCCATGGGAGAGTAAGTGACAATGCCGCGCTCGCCGTTGCTGGGATTGCGCTTTTCGTCAGCTAATTTAGTGGGGCCATGTTTTGCGGTGTAATCGCATATACCTGCGCAAAGCTCAACTTCCTGACGGGCCTGGCTGGGTAGCTTGCCCATTTCTTTCACCATCAGTTCGGCGAGCTCTTCTTTATGGGCATTAAGTGCCTCGCCAATGGCTTTCACCACCTTAGCGCGCTGTTCAAGTGGTTTGAGCCGCCAATCAAGAAACGCCTTATGACTGGCCTCGACAATCTGCTTGGCTTGGCTAGCATCCATCAGCGCATAAGTCTCAAGCGTTTCGCCGGTGGTTGGGTTAACGGTTGTGATGCTGTTGCTCATAAGATCTCCTATCTTTTGATCAACGGGGCGTTAAAGAATAGACCCGTTATTAGCCGACTGGTCTATTAATACTGATTCTCCACTCTAGTAGAAAAAACGCTGCTTTGCCCAAATTGATTGTTAGCGTCTTAACTAAAGCGCTATCCCTAAGGCAGTCACCGGTAAAAAACGTTCCGTTAAGCTCGCACGTTTATGGTGGGCTACTGAAATGTTGGGCCGCCTGCTTCTTCACCCCATACTTCTTCCAAGCGATCATCACGACCACAGCTCAAGCGATAAAACCGGTAGCGCAGTGGATTTTTTTCATAGTAGTCCTGGTGATACTCTTCAGCTTCCCAGAACTCGCTGGCAGGGGCTATCTCAGTCGCGATGGCTTGGTCAAAGCGTGCTTCCATTTCAGCTTTCGACGCTTCTGCTAGTTTCCTCTGTTCGTCATTGTGGTAGAAAATTGCTGAGCGGTACTGGTCACCGCTGTCGCAAAACTGGCGGTCTACAGCGAAAGGATCAATATTACGCCAGAAAATCTCTAGCAGCTGTTCATAGCTGATTTGGCTATCATCGTAGGCAATTTGCACCACTTCGACATGGCCAGTTCAACCGCGAGAAATCTGCTCATACGTGGGGTTTTCAAGCTCGCCGCCCATATAGCCTGAAATAGTCGCACTGACGCCGGGTTGCTTATCGTAGGGTGGTTCCATGCACCAAAAACAGCCGCCAGCAAAGGTGGCTTCCGCATTAGACTGGGCATGAAGTGATGTGCTGGTGAGACCTGCGGCCGCTATGACACACAGCGTTAAGGGCTGAGATAAGGGGCGAAGAAGGTGAAATAGGGTCATTGTAGGTACTCCGATGGACGTGGTGAGTTATCGCTCAATGTAGAGTCGATTAGTGGCAACGTGGGCTAATACCTTACATAACCTATTCGCTACCCCAGCCGATAAGGCCATACTGTGTCTAACGTATCCAATGCTGCTTTGAGCGTTGGCTCCGCTGCACGTTCTTTGCGCCATATCATGCTAAGGGCGCAGGGTAGACGGACATTTTCGGCTACAGCCAAACCGCTTTCCTGGCGTTCGGCCATTGCCAGCGCGTCCCTTGCTAAGCTAAGACCCACTCCCGCACGTACTAAATCAAGCATACAAGCTTCTTGGTCTACTTGGGCAACCCTATTAGGCGTGGCGCCACTTGGGGTTAGGACGCGTTCTAGCAGCCGGTGGTGTGCTGAGACCGAGGGCGTGACTATCCAGGGAAGCTTGGCTAGGGCTTCCCAGCGAGTATCTAACAGTTTGGTTTCCCAGCCTGCTGGAGCAATTACGTGGTAGTGGAAGTGGGTCAGCTCACGCCAAGCAAGGATTTCGCTTCCTGATCCTTCGCCGGGAGGGGCGAGAAAAAAGCCCACATCTAGTTCGCCTTGCTCTACCTTCGTTAATACGTTGCCACTCATCCCATGATGCAACTCGGTTTCCAATTGAGGGGCGCGAGCCATCAATCGGCTGAGAAATTTGCCCAGGCGAATAAATTCCGGGTCAACAATCGTGCCGATTTTTAGTTTTCCTCGCAGGGTGCTGTGCAAAGCGCTAGCGCGTTGCTCAAAGGCCAGGGCGCTGGCAAGGGCATTTTCTGCGGCGGGCAATAACGCATAGCCATCGGCGGTTAGCGTTAACCCCTGAGGGCGACGGGAGAATAGAGTTAGCCCTAAGTGCTGCTGGAGTTGCTTCAACTTTAGACTGACGGCGGGCTGGGTCAGGCAGAGCTGGTCAGCTGCCCGTGAAACGCTTCCGGTTCGTGCGACGGCTACAAATGCCCGTAGCGCTGAGTTTTCTTGCATAAGCGAGCACCTGTTGTCGTTGTGTTATTTGAAAAGCTTATATCTGGGTTAAGAATTACTCAATTGATTGCCTCACAGAGCTGGTTAATCTGTCGATACTTAATTCGTTATTTTAATCTGCTTATAAAGGTAGCCAAATGACAACAACCACTATTCATCATTTCATTAACGGGCAGATCAGTCAGGGTAGCTCGGGTCTTTCTCAAGATGTCTTTAATCCTGCGACGGGTAACGTTACCGGAAACGTGGTGCTTGCCTCTGCATATGATGTAGATAGTGCTGTGCAAGCCGCTAAAGCGGCATTTCCTGCTTGGGCTGATACCCCGCCGATACGCCGGGCTCGCGTAATGTTTAAGTTTTTGGAGCTACTCAACGCCCATAAAGATGCATTGGCGGAAGCGATCACCAAGGAGCACGGTAAGGTGTTTACTGATGCCCAGGGCGAAGTTGCCCGAGGGATTGATATCGTCGAGTTCGCCTGTGGTATTCCACAGCTGCTGAAAGGTGACTATACCGAGCAGGTCAGCACCGGTATTGATAACTGGACCATGCGACAGCCGTTGGGCGTAGTGGCTGGTATTACGCCGTTCAACTTCCCTGTCATGGTACCGATGTGGATGTTCCCTGTGGCAATTGCTGCCGGTAATACCTTTGTTCTTAAGCCCAGCCCTCTGGACCCCAGCGCCTCGCTGATGATAGCTGATTTGCTGAAAAAGGCAGGTCTTCCCGATGGGGTGTTCAACGTGGTGCAGGGCGATAAAGACAGTGTTGAAGCGCTGATCGACCATCCGGATGTTAAAGCGTTGTCGTTTGTTGGTTCTACGCCAATAGCGAATCTGATTTACGAGCGCGGCGCTAAGCACGGAAAGCGTGTGCAAGCACTGGGTGGCGCTAAAAACCATATGGTAGTGATGCCGGATGCCAACTTGGATAAAGCGGTGGATGCCTTAATCGGCGCTGCTTATGGCTCGGCAGGCGAACGTTGTATGGCAATCAGTGTGGCAGTATTGGTGGGCGATGTGGCGGATGGCGTCGTGGCTCAACTGGCTGAGCGTGCTATGGCGCTGAAAGTTAAGAACGGCATGCAGCTTGATGCGGAAATGGGCCCGATTGTCACCCGTCAGGCTCACGAGCGGATTACCGGCTATATAAATAAAGGCCTAGAAGAAGGCGCACACTTGGTGGTAGATGGCCGTGAATTTGATGTCGCGCAAACCGGCGACGGCTGTGCCGAAGGCTTCTGGATGGGCGGTACTCTGTTTGATCATGTCACCCCCGAGATGACCATTTATAAAGAAGAGATATTCGGCCCAGTGTTGGTCTGTGTTCGGGTGCCGGATATTGCCACAGCCATTCAACTGATCAATGACCATGAGTTTGGCAATGGCGTCAGTTGCTTTACCGAGAGCGGCAGCGTCGCCCGAGAATTTGGCCGCCGCATTCAGGTGGGTATGGTTGGCATCAATGTACCCATTCCGGTACCCATGGCGTGGCACGGTTTCGGCGGTTGGAAGCGTTCACTATTTGGCGATATGCATGCCTATGGTGAAGAGGGCGTACGTTTCTATACCAAGCAAAAATCCATTATGCAGCGCTGGTCAGACTCTATTGATTCAGGCGCTGAGTTTGTGATGCCTACGGCGAAGTAACGCCATTACGTTACGGGAGCCCGTTCATGTCACAGGTTGCTAATAATAACTTCGACTATATTGTGATCGGCGCAGGCACCGCAGGGTGCCTGATGGCAAATAGACTCAGCGCCAATCCAAATAATAGGGTGCTGCTGATTGAAGCGGGTGGGCCGGATAACTACCACTGGATTCATATTCCGGTGGGCTATCTTTACTGCATCAACAACCCGCGCACCGACTGGCTGTTTCGTACCGAGCCTGACAAAGGGCTCAATGGTCGCTCACTGATTTATCCCCGGGGTAAAACGCTAGGTGGCTGCTCAAGCATTAATGGCATGCTTTATCTGCGTGGTCAGGCACGGGATTACGATCACTGGGCCGAGTTGACCGGCGATGACGCCTGGCGGTGGGAGAACTGCTTGCCAGATTTCATGAAACACGAAGACCATCATCGTTTGGATGAAGGCGGTGATGGCGATGCCGATCATCGCCGTTACCATGGTCATGGTGGCGAATGGCGGATCGAAAAACAGCGCTTAAGCTGGCAAGTGCTAGATGATTTCGCCGAGGCGGCGGTGCAAGCAGGTATTCCGCGTACTGACGATTTCAATCGTGGTGATAACGAAGGCGTTAACTATTTTGAAGTCAACCAGCGCAATGGCTGGCGCTGGAATACTTCTAAAGCGTTTTTGCGGCCGATCAAGCAACGCACCAACCTAACGATCTGGCACTCCACCCATGTCAATCGGCTGCTATTTGAACCACAAGATGGCCAACCACGCTGCACGGGCGCTGAGCTTTTGCGTGAAGGTACAACGATCAACGTGACAGTCAATAAAGAAGTCGTGCTGAGTGCAGGCGCTATCGGCTCGCCACAGATTCTGCAGCTTTCTGGTATTGGCGCGCCCGAGCTATTACAACAACACGGTATTGATGTGGTGTCAGCGCTAACGGGTGTGGGCGAAAACCTGCAGGATCACTTGCAAATTCGCTCCGTCTATAAAGTGAAAGGGGCAAAAACGCTCAATACCATGGCGAGTACCTTGCTCGGTAAAGCCAAGATTGGTTTGGAATACGTTTTTAAACGCACAGGCCCGATGAGTATGGCACCTTCCCAGCTGTGCATTTTTACCCGTAGCTCTAACGAGTATCAGCATGCCAATATCGAGTACCATGTACAGCCCCTAAGCCTTGATGCGTTTGGCCAACCACTGCATGGGTTTCCTGCGATTACTGCTAGTGTCTGCAACCTTAATCCCACGAGCCGTGGCTCGGTAAGGATCAAAAATCGTGATCCACAATCGGCGCCCGCCATTGAGCCTAACTACCTGAGCACGGAAGAAGACCGCAAGGTAGCGGCAGACTCATTACGGGTTACGCGGCGGATTGCTGAGCAGCAGGCATTCGCTAAGTATCAGCCAGAAGAGTTTAAGCCTGGGTTGCAGTATCAAAGCGACGAAGAGTTGGCCAAATTGGCGGGCGATATTGGTACCACGATCTTTCACCCAGTCGGGACGGCGAAAATGGGCCGCGATGACGACCCGGGGGCCGTGGTGGATTCCAAGCTGCGTGTTAAGGGCGTGAGCGGTCTGCGAGTAGTGGACGCCAGTATTATGCCGACCATTACCAGCGGTAATACCAACTCACCTACCTTAATGATTGCTGAGAAAGCAGCAGGGTGGATGATGGCCGCAGATCGGTCATCACCCTGACATTTTTTTTCATCATTGTATTGACGTGCGGCTAAGTTAAGCGCATGCTGGATGCAGTTGGTTAGCAAGTCGAACGTTGTCAGCAGTATCGAAACGCCCAAGCGTTTAGTCTGGTGAAAGTTTCTTGTTCTACCCACTGCAACTCGGGTATTACCCGGCTCTACATCAAGCTACATCGAGGATTTCGATCATGGCAACTGGTACCGTTAAGTGGTTTAACGACACTAAAGGCTTCGGCTTCATTTCTCCGGACGACAATGGCGACGACCTGTTCGCGCATTTCTCTGAAATCCAAGCTGACGGCTTCAAAACTCTGCAAGACGGCCAGAAGGTTTCCTTCGACGTTACTCAGGGTAAAAAAGGCCTTCAGGCTTCTAACATCAAAGTTCTTTAATTAGAAACGATGATGTTCGCTGTTAGCGTGTAACGCTAATATGCTAAAAAACCCCGCGAAAGCGGGGTTTTTTCGTTTTTACTTAGTTAGTACACTGCCCACGCCCACGCCCACGCCCACGCCCACGCCCACGCCCACGCCCACGCCCACGCCCACGCCCATATTCTTTTTTGTTATTACTGTGTTTCTAAAAATAACTTTTTAGAATATCGTTAAGGCGGCACAATGCTCCCAAGATTTTAGGTTAGGGATGCAGGATATGTCGCTGGATGCTTGGATAGCCGTGGGGGTAGTGCTCACTATCTTCCCGTTAATGACGCTGTCTCGACTGGGGCCAGATATTATTCTGCTTGGTGCCGTCGTGGTGCTAATGACCTTGGGTGTCATTGACCCGCAACAGGCGCTGGGTGGTTTTTCTAACAGCGGTTTGTTTACCGTGGCCTTCATGTATGTGTTGGTTGCCAGTATTCGTGAAACGGGGGGTATTGACCTAATTATTCGCTATGTATTGGGTCGCCCTAACAGTGAACGCGGTGCGCTTGTTCGGCTGCTGTTACCCGTGGCATCACTGAGCGGTTTTCTCAATAACACACCCGTTGTGGCTACCTACATTCCGGCTGTAATGAGTTGGAGTCGACGGTTGAGGCTTTCTCCTCAACGGCTTTTAATGCCGCTCAGCTTTGCTTCCATTCTAGGCGGTACTATTACACTGTTTGGCACCAGTACTAACTTAGTTGTGCATGGTTTATTAGTAGAGCGCTATCCCGAGCTTGAGATGGGGCTATTTGATTTAGCGTGGGTAGGTATCCCTGTTGCGCTGGTGGGTCTTGCTTATCTTATCTTTTTAGGGCCACGCTTATTGCCTTCACGAGAGGGGATGTCAAAAGCGTTTGCTAACCCTCGCGAGTTCACTATCGAAATGGAAGTTGATCCTGCGGGAGTGCTGGTTGACCGTACGGTGGAAGAAGCTGGGCTACGCCACCTTCAAGAGCTTTTTTTAGTTGAAATTGAGCGGGCAGGTAATGTGGTGAGTGTGGTGGGGCCAGGCGAGCAGCTAAAGGCAGGCGACCGACTGGTTTTTGTGGGCACCTCGGACGCCGCTGTAGAGCTACAGCAGATTCGTGGGCTCATTCCTTCTCGTGATGCGGCGTCGAGTTTGGAAAAAGAGTTTAAAGAGCGGCGTTTGGTTGAAGCAGTGGTATCGAACCAGTGCCAGTTTATTGGACAGCGGATTCGTGACGGTCGTTTTAGAACGTTATATGGCGCTGCTGTTTTAGCAATCTGCCGTGGCGGCGAACGGGTAACTGGCAATTTAGGGCAAGTCCGTTTGCAACCTGCTGATGTACTTCTGTTAGAAGCACGCCCTCCGTTCATTGAGCGCCACCGCCAATCGAAAGACTTTCTTTTAATTAGTGAGTTAAACGGTTCAGCGCGGCCTGTTCATGAAAAAGCCCCGCTAGCTTGGGCAATTTTGTTAGGGGCTGTGCTGCTGGCGGCGTTAGGTGTCTTAAGTATGCTCAATGCTGCCATGTTGGGCGCGGCGCTATCGTTATTAACCGGTTGTTGTTCCGTCGGGGCTGCCAAGCGTGGTCTGGATACGCAAGTGTTGCTGACCATTGCGGCATCTTTTGGGGTTGGGGCAGCGTTGCAAACGTCCGGCGCGGCGGATTTCTTGGCGGGAAGTGTACTATCGTTGGTGGTGGGTAACCCGCTGTTGCTATTAATTGCCACCTATTGCGTAGTGGCATTGTTAACCGAGTTGGTAACCAATAATGCCGCTGCGGTGATCATCTTTCCGGTGGTCATGGCAGCAGCAGAAAGCCTGGGGGTTAACCCGATGCCCTACGTGGTGGCGGTAATGTTTGCTGCCTCGGCGAGTTTTTTAACGCCGATTGGTTATCAAACGAACCTTATGGTGCATGGCCCTGGCGGCTATCGGGTTAGTGATTTCTTACGTGTTGGTGGTGGCTTAAACCTTTTGACGGGAGCCATTGCCTTAACCCTTATTCCACTGGTTTGGCCGCTTTAAGCAGGCAAATGACTCGCCCAACGCGTCACTTTACGCTAGGGTGGCGCTTTTAACGTCAGCAAGGAAAGAGCCCATGACAGCCCCAGGCGAACTGATTATTGAACCGCAAAATGGTCAACCCGCCGATGCGTGCGTGTTTATTATTCACGGGTTGGGTGCCGATGGGCACGATTTCGAGCCGCTAGTGCCAGCCCTTACGCTACCGGACTCAGCGCATGTGCGTTTTATTATGCCTCACGCGCCGCGCTTGCCGGTCACTATTAATGGCGGCATGGTGATGCCCGCGTGGTACGATATTCTCGCTATGGACTTAGGGCGTCGGGTGGATGAAGCACAGCTGAAAACGTCTGCCGAACGTATCCAGGCACTGATTGAAGAACAGATTGATCAAGGGATCGACAGCCGTCGTATTATCGTCGCGGGTTTTTCCCAAGGTGGCGCAGTCGCTTATCAGGCGGCACTTTCGTTCCCTCAGCCTCTTGGCGGACTGTTGGCCATGTCGACCTATTTTGCGACGGCCGATAGCATCGATTTAGCTGAATCCAATCGTGATATTCCCATCGAAGTACATCATGGGAATTTCGACCCCATCGTTCCTGAAACTCTGGGCCGCAGTGGTGTCGAACGCCTAAAAGAAATGGGCTACGCGGTTAATTATCGCCAGTATCCGATGGCGCATGCGCTATGCCCGCAGCAGGTTAACGATATTGGCAAGTGGCTGAGCGAGCGTTTAGCTTAAACGTGCATTAACACTCCCAGCCGATGCAAGGAATTAGCGAAGGCTTATGATAGCGTCAATTGACTATCTAGAAAGCGGTATCGCGTTCTGCCTAGTAGCCGCGTCGCTAGTTTGTTTGTTTGATCGTCACTTAAAACGGGCGAGCGGTCTATTTTTGCTATTTGCGCTACTAATGAGCCTTTCCTGGTGGCAGCTTGGCGCCCCCTGGTTGGCGTTGGCTGAATTTGTACTAGGAGTCGCGCTGACGGGTGGAAGTTTTTTTTATGCATTGAGCGCGATCCCTGGCAGTACCGAAAAGGTGCCGCCTTATGATCGCTCCCGCCATCGCTGGTCTCATAGCGTGGTACGTGCACTGTTGGCGCTGGCCTGGAGTGTGATGATAGGCGGCGCCATTCGGTTTTTATTGCCTGATATGGCGTACTCGCTGACTGAGCATCCGCTGATCATTGCTGCTGTTGTTATTGTGGCTATGGCAATGGGGGCGTTTACGCTACATAAACATATGTTGCGCCGCTTAATGGCCTTCAATGTTCTAGGCTCTGGTGTGTTTCTGCTGTTGGCGGGAATGGCGGGCACGATGCCTGGAGCGCAAGCGTTTATCAGCGTTGGATTGATCATTGCTTGGCTGGGTACTTTGTTGGGTGTGCTGTTAGTTCGGCAACTTGTTTCGTTAGAGGGTGTGCTTGCACTAGACAGTGACAGTGACGCTGCGAGGCAAGCGCAATGATATGGCGTTTTGGCTTGTACGAAAGCACATTCGACCCGCTTTGGTATTCCCATTGGGCATTGTTGGCAACACTCGTGTTTCCGATCTTTGCAGGCTTGTTAGGCGCACTTTTTACGCCGCGCCGTTTGCTCCCCGTTCTTCTTGCGTGTCTGCCGATTTTAATGGCTGGTGCACTGTTGGTTGTCGATTACCTGCAAGTAGGCTTACTGCGCTGGCAGTGGCACGTTGCAGGTGTGGAGCTGTCACTGCGCTTTAATGGCCTGAGCGGTTTAATGTTAATGATCACTCAATGGGTGGGGGCAGCAACTGCCTTGTACACACCGGGGCATTTGCAACTTACCCGCCCTGGTAAGCAGGCACGATGGCTGTGGCCGCTGATGGGTGTGCTGATCAGTTCGCTCTCGCTGATTTGGCTAGCGGCAGACCTATTAACCCTTTACGCCGCTTTAGAAACAATGGGGCTGGCTGCTGTGGGTATGTTACTGCTGTCAGGTAAGTCTAATGCGCTGAAAGCAGGCATGCGATATTTGCTGTTAGCGTTGGTAGGGTCTCTTGCCTATTTGCTAGGCGTGGCCTTGCTGCTTGGGTATTGGGGGGAGCTTGGCCTCAAATCCTTGGCTGAGGTTGTTGAACCTGGCCCAGTGTCTTGGGTGGCTGCTGCCTTGATAGGTGCAGGGCTGGCGCTGAAAGCAGCGCTCTTTCCGCTACACGGGTGGCTAACGCCTGTGCATGAAAATGCTTGGACGCCGGTGAGTGCACTGCATGCTGCGTTGGTGATTAAAGCCTCGTTGTTTATGTTGATCATGCTGTGGGGGATTTTACTTCCTGAAGCACTGTTTGCCCCACGCTTTGTGGCATGGTTAGGAATGCTCGCGATTGTGTGGGGCGGGCTAATTGCGTGGCGTGCTGAATCGCTTAAAACCTTGGTAGCATCTTCTACAGTAGGTCAACTGGGTTACTTAATGGTCGCCTTTCCTTTACTGTTGGGGCCTACTATTTCTCCGCTGCCAGGTGCACTGGCCTGGGAAGGGTTTTGGCTTCAGTTGATGGGCCACTCGTTAGCAAAAGCGGCTATGTTTATGGCCGTTGGTAATTTGATACTTGCCACAGGTGAAAGCTCAATCAAAGGGCTGGCAGGCACTAGCCGCCGCTTACCGCTATCACTACTTGTTTTTGGTATTGCCTCCGTTACGCTGATGGGGTTGCCGCCTAGCGCTGGGTTCACTGCAAAGTGGTTGCTGCTACAGGCAATGGTGATGACTCAGCAGTGGGTAGCCGTCGCTGCGCTATTAGTAGGTACGCTACTAACTGCTGCCTATGTATTTCGTGTTTTCCGCTACTCCTTTGATGAAACGGCGCCTCGCCATCATTACCAACCGTTAGCGCCTGGCATGGATCTGATTGCGCTTTGTTTGGCATTAGCGGCGTTTGCACTTGGCTTGTTGGCTCACCTACCACTGGCACTATTGCAGGGAGGTGGCGCATGAATGCGGCTTGGCTACCGCTAACAACGCTAGCAACATCTCTCTTTGCTGCGGCGGTTATTTTTCTTTTACCTGAAGACGCACGGCGGCTGCGCACCACTATTAACCTGGTGGCCGCTGTTAGTAAAATTATCTTAGTCATCTTGATGGTAGGGCGAGTGTCTCAGGGGTTTGAAGACACCTTTAGTTTCCAGATAGTAGGCGGTGTTGAGTTCGTACTGAGAGCTGATGCGCTAGGGGTGATGTTTGCTGGTCTCTCTTCGTTACTGTGGCTGTGTACCACCATCTACGCTATCGGTTATTTAGAAGGGGCAGCGAACCGCAAACGCTTTTTTGGTTTTTTCAGTTTGTGTGTCGCGAGTACGTTGGGCATCGCTTTAGCCGGTAACCTGTTTACGTTTCTTATTTTCTACGAAATGCTGACGCTTTCGACCTATCCGTTGGTCGTCCACTCAGGCACCGCCAAAGCGTTAGCAGCGGGGCGAGTTTATCTGCGTTATACCTTAACGGCCGGGGTGGTGCTGCTGCTCGGCGTAGTGCTACTTTACAGTTTAACAAGCGATCACTCCTTTGCTTCTGAGCAGGGGTTGTCGCCATACCTCAATGATCATCGTGGCCTGCTGACACTGATATTTGCCTTGTTGGTGGGGGGGCTGGCGGTTAAAGCTGCCATGGTGCCGTTGCATGGGTGGCTGCCAAGAGCAATGGTAGCGCCTGCGCCAGTTAGCGCGCTGTTACATGCTGTTGCGGTTGTAAAAGCCGGTGCCTTTGGCATCCTTCGCGTTATATATGATCTTTATGGTATTGAGCTCAGCGTTGAGCTTGGTGTCACCACTGTACTGGCGGTCGCGGCTTCAATTACGATTATTTACGGCTCGCTGCGCGCGATTGCCCAGCAAGAATTAAAGCCCCGGTTGGCATTTTCTACTATCAGCCAGGTGTCCTATGTTGTGCTTGGTGTTTGCCTGTTTGGCCCCTTCGGTACCATTGGTGCACTTGCGCATCTTCTGCATCAAGGCTTGATGAAAGTCACGCTGTTCTTTTGTGCGGGTAACTACGCTGAAGAGTTAGGCATCCATCGTATTGATGAAATGGACGGTGCCGGGAAACGTATGCCACTTACCAGCTTTGCATTTACTGTGGGGGCACTGGGGATGATTGGCCTGCCTCCTATCGCGGGCTTTATTACTAAGTGGTACTTGGGGGTGGGGGCTGTCCAGGCACAAATGTATTGGGTCGTGGCTGTTTTAGTCGCGAGTAGTACGTTGAATGCTATTTATTTTCTGCCTATTTTGCATCGCCTTTGGTTTCGCGAGGGGCCAGCACATGGGAAGGGCGAATGGCCTAATGAACAGTGCCTTGGGCGTCTGGAAACCCATGGCTGGCTATTATGGCCAGCGGTATTTACAGCGATGGTGAGCATTGGTGCGGGGCTGCTGGCTGGATTGCCGTTTAGCCCGCTGGACTGGGCTACCCGCGTGGCGGTAGGGGAGTACCTGCCATGATCACGCTACTTTTGCTTGCGGCATTACTTTGGCCTCTGTGTGTTGCGGGAAGCACTGTGTGGCAGGCGTATCGAACGCCTGCTGCTAGCCGTGACTATTTTTCGTTGCTATGGATAAGCGCTTCATGGCCAGCGTTATTGTTGGCCTTCAGTGGCGAGGTCCAATGGACAATCGAGGCCTGGATGTTAGGCGGTTATTGGGAGTTAAATGCTCTCAGTAGGCCGTGGCTGGCCTTTACCGCTTTGCTATGGAGCTTGGCAGCAGTTCATGCTCGGGGGTACTTTGCAGCAGAGCAACGAAAAGCCCGTGCAGGCGATCGGGTTATCCAGCGTCGATGTCAGCGGTTAGCGCTACTGTGGCCACTTACGTTGCTGGGCAATGTGCTGCTGATTGTTGCTCAAGATATCGCCAGTTTTTATCTGGGCTTTGCACTGATGACGTTTGCCGCTTATGTCTTGGTGGTGCATAGCGGTAGTGACGAAGCGCGGCTTGGCGCAAGGGCATACTTAATCTTAGCCGTTATTGGCGAAGGACTTATTCTTGGTGGTCTTCTTTGGGTGGCAGGCACTTCAGAGACGCTGACACTTAAGGGAGTGCGTGAAGGAATTGCTGCTGCTGATCACGGGGCCATGATGGCGCTTTTGTTGTGGCTTGGGTTTGGGGTGAAAGCGGGGGTTATTGGCCTTCATGTTTGGTTGCCGTTAGCACATCCCGTGGCGCCTGCTCCTGCTAGCGCGGTGTTGAGCGGCGCGATGATTAAGGCCGGGTTGTTAGGGTGGATAAATGTACTGCCTTTAGGAGGCGAGGAGTTGTCGTCAGGCCTCACATTGCTTGGTCATGTCATGCTAGTGGCAGGGCTGGCAGCCGCGTTTGGCGCAGCCTTATATGGTGTGTGGCAGCGCCATCCAAAAGCAGTTCTGGCGTACTCCAGCATCAGTCAAATGGGAATGCTCACTGCAATGGTGGCAATGGGATTGGCCGCCCCAGACGTGTGGCCGCTATTATTGCCTGGTGTGGTGTTTTTTGCTGGCCATCATGCCTTGGCAAAAGGAGCGCTATTTCTAGGTACTAGCGTTAGCGAGCATATGCCTCGCTGGCAGCAACCACTGCTGTTTGCGTTAATCGCCTTGCCTGGCGTGTCGCTAACGGGTGCGCTAGCGGCGGGGATGCTAAGTAAGTGGGGCGTTAAAAGTGCGCTTTATGAAATGCATCACGAACATCTGATTATGCTGCTTACCTGGGCGGCCATTGGCACTTCTGCGTTGATCAGCGTTTGCGTGTGGCGTCAGTGGCAGCAACGGCACTCAGGGGGGGGTAATGCCTTCCAGTGGGGCGCGTGGTTGGCCGCATTAGTCGCCGCCCTGGTAACGCCAATATGGCTCCCACTGCCCGCTGGTAGTGTCGTGATACCACCAGCCGCCGAATGGTTAAGTCTGAGTTGGCCTTTCCCCGTCGGTGTCATGGTCGTTGTGATGGCTGTTTTGATTTGCACTGGCTTGCTGCGCCGCGTTGTCATTCAAGCGCCACCCGCAGGCGATTTATGGTGGCTGTATAGCGTCTTTTCTGTAAAAGGATTGCACGTCATAGAGGCGTTGGCTCGGGCCTGTGAAAGAGTGAAAATGGCGAGTGTGTCGTTCTCTCTAGCATTTGAACGGACGTTAATGGGGCAATTGAAGAAAGGGTTATTCGCAGAGGCATGGATGCGTCATCATGGTAGCGGTCTAATGATGGCGTTTGCTGTGATAGCGGCGCTTTTGCTGATGTGGGAGGGGCTACGATGAGCCAAAAAGAGAGAGTAGTAGAGGCTCACTGGCGTGGCAGAAAAGCAACGGCGCCTGATGATATCCCCCGTAAGGGGTGGCACGATATTCTTTGGCGGGTAGTGCGTGCTGCTCGGCGTGACCGCATTACGATGTTTGCGGCGGGTATTGCTTTTTATGCCTTGCTGGCACTATTTCCGACCATCGCCGCTGTTATTTCTCTTTGGGGGTTGCTGTTTGACCCTGTTGAGGCCGGTCGTCAGCTCTATGAGATTAGTCGTTTTATGCCGCCGGATGCGGCGAAGCTGATTGATCAGCAGGCCCAAGAGGTTGTGGAAAGTACGGAGTCTGGGAATGTGATGACCGCGCTAGCAGGACTGTTGGTTGCCATGTTTATTGCGTCAAAAAGTGTTTCTGTACTCGTAGTCGGCTTGAATGTGGTGTACGGCGAACATGAAAAGCGTCCGCTGCTGCTACGTGGTGTCGTGTTGGTGTCGTTAACCTTCGGGTTAATTACGATGACGCTAGTGTCACTGGGATTTATCGCTATTGTGCCGATAGTAGTTGATACGCTGACGATTGAACCGCCGGTGGATAGTGTCTTGAAATGGTTACGTTGGCCGGCGTTGTTGGTACTGATGAGCGTACTTATTGCCTTGCTGTATCGTTATGCTCCCTATCGGCGTTCTGCCCAATGGCGATGGTTAAGCTATGGCACGCTGTTTGCCACTGCTATGTGGTTATTAGGCTCAGGTGGCCTGTCGCTTTACGTTCGCTACTTTTCTACATTTAGTGAGCTGTATGGCTCTATTGGGGCGGTGGTGGCGCTCATGCTATGGTTTTGGCTCTCAGCGTTTGTGGTGCTGTTTGGCGCCGAACTCAACTGCGAAATGGAGCGCCAGACCTTCAACGATACAACAGTGGGGGCAGCTCGCCCTATGGGCGAACGTAAGGCATTTGCTGCTGATACGGTGGGTGTTGAAAATCCCTGGAATAGCGAAAATGCTGATACGCGTCATCAACGGAGAGATAAATGATCCTGTCAGCCTTCCACAAAGCAATACCGCCCAGCTTTGCTGGGCGATGTTGTTTAATAGATGGGTGAATCGGTAAGGTGTTTTGCGGCAATCGCTACAACAGTTCTTCAGCGGCCAGCGCCAAGCGTGAACGCTCAACGCTTTTCAGTGTGATATGCCCTGCATGGGGCCAATCCCTAAATCGTTCGACAACAGCAGCCATGCCACAGGTGTTGGCAGTTAAGTAGGGCGTGTCGATCTGGCCAACGTTGCCTAAACAGACAATTTTAGTATTTCGACCCGCTCGGGTTACCAGTGACTTAAGTTGTTTGGGGGTGAAGTTCTGCGCCTCGTCAATAATCAAGAACGTATCGTTTAAGGTGCGCCCTCGCATGAAGCTCGGTGCACGAATCTGTACCCTAGAGCCAATTAACTGCCGAGTAGCACCATTATCCCAGCTAGATTCCCCTTCTTCGTTACGCAACAGGTTGTCCATATTGTCGTGGAAGGCACCCATCCACGGTGACATTTTCTCCTCTTCGGTGCCCGGTAAGAAACCGATATCTTCACCCATGGGAATCGGCGCACGGGTAAATACAATGCGCTCAAATAGTTTTGCATCCAGTGTTTGCTGGAACGCTGCGGCGAGTGTCATAAAGGTTTTGCCGGTGCCTGCGTTACCAGCAATAGTCACTAGATCAATATCAGGGTCCATTAGTAGGTTGAGGGTGAAGTTTTGGCGACTGTCGTGGGCATGAACGCCCCATACGCCAGCATGGTGACGGTAGTTGGTAAGTAGCTGTAGTCGGGCAGATGACGGTGATAGCTCACGGACAATGGCTTCAAACTCAGCGCCATTTTCGCTATCGGATACCAGCATGCCGACATGCCAATGGCGAGGCATGTTGCCACTTAGTTGATAAAAGGTGTGGTGGTCGACACGTTCAACGGTGACGTCGACATTGAGCGCTTCCCACAGCGAAGCACCATCCTGTCCGGCAGTGGCGTAAACCTGCGCACCTTCAATCATGGCATCGCTGTCAGAATAGGCGCGATCATTCAGGTAGTCTTCCACCGGCACTTTTAGCGCGGCAGCTTTTACCCTCAGGTTGATGTCTTTGGTGATCAGAATGACGGAAGCATCCGGACGCTCATCGCGTAACCGGCAGGTTTCCGCCAAAATACGATTATCAGGGCTGTCATCAAGGGAGTCGAAGGGTTTAAGGTCGTTATAGCACAAAAAATGTAGGCGGCCCGATTCACCACTAATGCGGGGAATAGGAATGCCTTTCTGTATTTCGTCGAAGGTGACTTGGTTGGTTAAGTCGGAAAGCGTGCGGCTAATCTGCCGCGCTGTGCGAGCGATCTCCCTGATGCCGTTTTTATGCTTGTCTAGCTCCTCAAGTACAGTCATGGGGATAACGACGTCGTGCTCATCAAAATGGTAGAGCGCGGCGGGGTCGTGGATAAGGACATTCGTGTCTAGGACATACAGCCTAGTCGCTTTCTTATCGAGTCGTACCATCGTGGAAACTACTCCTTAGTTGACGGCAACATCGACACTGGCAGATGCACTTTACGCTTAGATGACACTCACCTGTGCCGGTTCTCTAGCGTGTCCTTTTGATCTCCTTGTGTAGCACTTTTTTACAAGTTCCTTAACAGAGTGGAAGGCGTAAGCAATTTTTTCCAATGCTCTATTTCAACGTTATTACAAAGCATCAACGGGTAGTGCCTAAAAAGCGTGACACCTTCGTTAGCAGCGCGGTGGCGACCACTCCGAGGCTTTCACCTTCTACGTAGCGATAATAGTGGCTGTCTAGGGCGAGATCATGATTTAGCGCGCAAAGCTGATGGCTTTCTATGGCTTCTTTCACCAATGGGTAGGGTAGTAATGCCCAGCCAGTGCCATTGATAGCGGCATCGCGGATAACCTCGAACATGGTCAGCCCGAGGTAATTTGTCGAAAAAAGTGCATCACTGACGAGTTTATCGCCCTGCTCATAGGTTAAGCACACCTGAGTATATTGGGCGAGATCGTCGCGGGTAACACTGGGTAAGCGGCTTAGCGGGTGCGACGTTGCCGCGACTAAGCACATGCTCACCGGTGCAAGATTACTGGCATTTACGTCGGCACCTTCAGCGGTATACAACCCAAAGGCGATATCAACGGTTTGGCGAAGGACGAACTGTGGGTGCTCTTGGGGAGGTAATAAATATACCGAGATGGCCGTAAGCGGATAGCGCTGCTTTAAATCGTGCATGACTTGTCGCCAAAATGCTTCGGGCAACGCATCATCTCTGGCAATGCACAGCTGGCTTTCTACGCCTTGCAGGTGCTGTTGGCAGTGTTTTTTGATTCGGCTGGCACTTGTCAGCAGTCGGTAGCAGTCCGGCAACACGCTTTCACCTACTGCAGTGAGCTGTAGGCTATTGCCTGAGCGCTCGAACAGCACGACCCCAAGACTGTCTTCCAAGGCATTCACTGTGGCGCTTAGCGTGCTGCGTTTTATCCCGGTGTGTCGCGCGGCGGCTGCAAAGGAGCCATGTTCAGTAACGTCAATAAACGCCTGCACTTGTTCTGCGCGCATGGGTTACTCCATTGAGAGCCAAGAAAGTTGGCGCTGAGCGATTGGTGAAACGTTAGTGTACTCACTATTATGCGTTGGGTTTAACACACTTTACTGGAGTATTTCGCGTGACCCCCTTTGTCGCCGAGCGCCGTGCGCTCAGATTTTCTGCTGTCTCTGCCAGCCTGTTTGCCTTTACCGGCCTTGCTCTCGGGCTTGCCAGTGGATCAATTACTATTTTATTCGATAGTGGCTATTCGCTATTAAGTTTAGTGCTGGCGTCTCTGTCGTTGTTTGCGTTAAAGCAGGCGCGTAAACCGGCAGATAATCATTACCCCTTTGGGCGGCTTACCGTAGAGCCGTTGGCTGTGCTGCTTAAAGGCGTAGTGATAGCGTTGGTATGCCTATTTTCTATGGTCTCTGCTGTGTGGAGCCTTGCGCAAGGTGGGCGGTTGGTAACGTTAGATCTTGCGTTGATGTTTGGTGTAGTGAATGTGGCTGGATGTTTACTTACTTGGTGGTGGTTGAGCCGTTATGCCCAAATTGCGCGCTCTTCACTGCTGGCCGCCGAGCTGCGTCAGTGGCAAATGGACACATGGCTGAGTGCCGCCGTGATGCTGGGCTTTGCGCTCACATGGGGATTGACGCTCACACCCTGGGCTCACTTGGCGCGTTTTGCCGATCCGGTGATGGTGTTGATTATCGCCGGATACTTCTTGCCAATGCCTATTCGCATGGTGCGTGGCGCGCTGCGCGAACTGATGTTTGGCGAACCGTTGGGTAGCGTTCGCCAGGACGTAGTACAAGAGGTGGCAGACTTCGATATTGCGAATGACGACGTGCGTTTAGCTCAGGTTGGTAGCTTCTTAATGGTTGATATTCAACTGGATATGCAACAAATAAATGATGCTGAAGAGATTGTTGAAAGTGTAGAACAGCACTGCAAAAAACGTAATCTGCGTGCTGTGACCAGCATTACATTGGTAACTTAATTTATTAGCAGCAGAATAGGCAGCAGTGACAGCGCTGCCTCAACCTCAGCTGTTGCCAGTAGGCGTTTAGTCGTTTTCCTGCTTTTGAGGTTTACCTTTGCGCTGGGTGCTCGCCATTTCTTGAAGCTCCTCTTCGTTCATTGAGTCATACATTTCTTTAGAGGAATCATAAAGTTCACTAGGCTTTGTTTCACCACGCTTGGCAGAAAGCGCCGCCCCCGCCGCTTTCTGCTGTGCTTTGGAAGTTGCTTTCATAGGTCGACTCCTGTCAGTTGACTTCCTTAAACCAATCACGATATTAAGCTTAGCAGAGAGCAGTGCCCTTTCCAGACGAGCTGACGATGTTAACTTAAGAGAATTACATGACACCGGCGATTAATAGCGCGAAACACGCGGGAATTGCGTTTCAGATCCATGAGTATCAACACGATGCCGCTACGCAATCTTACGGGCTGGAGGCAGCTGAAAAACTGGGTGTTGCCGCTCAGCAAGTGTTTAAAACCTTGGTAGTTACCCTGGATGGTAAGCAGTTGGCAGTTGGTATTGTACCGGTCACCAGCCAACTGGGGTTAAAGCAAATTGCTAAAGCGGCAGGGGCGAAAAAAGCCGCAATGGCGGCGCCAGTTGACGTTGAACGGACCACAGGATACGTGCTTGGTGGTGTTAGCCCGCTGGGCCAGAAAAAGCGTCTGCCTACGTTTATCGACGACTCGGCGGAGACATTTTCGACACTGTATGTAAGCGCGGGGCGACGTGGGCTGGAAATTGAACTTTCTCCGCGGGACTTAGCAACGTTGTGCCAGGGGCGTTTTGCAGCGTTAGCAACTACTTTGTCCTAAATACTGTCCTAAATAGCTGGCCTACTATCTAGAGGATTAGCAATCACCCATTCTGTACCGTTCGTATATCCTTGCCAAGGCATAGGTTGGCGCTTTCTGGTATGGTGCTTCACATTATAGGTTTGCTGGGCAATGTAGCCCCTTCAGGATAATTTTGTGTCTGACACTTCTTTTGCATCGCTCGCGCTCTCTCCTGCGCTTTTAACCAACTTAGATTCCCTTGGCTATCACACAATGACGCCTGTACAGGCTCAAAGCCTGCCACCGATGTTGGCTGGCTGTGATGTGTTGGCCCAAGCCAAAACGGGATCGGGAAAAACCGCTGCCTTTGGCTTGGCACTGCTGGCTGAATTGCGTGTAGAAGCGTTTGCTGTACAGGGCCTGGTGCTGTGCCCCACCCGAGAGCTCGCCGACCAAGTGGCCGAAGAACTACGCCGTTTAGCGCGTGGGTTGCCTAACGTTAAAGTGCTTACCCTGTGCGGCGGAGCGCCGTTTGGGCCGCAGCTAGGCTCCTTGGAGCATGGTGCGCATATTGTCGTGGGCACGCCGGGGCGAATCGACGAGCATTTGCGCAAAGGCTCGTTAACACTAGGGTCGCTGACCACCTTGGTACTTGATGAAGCCGATCGTATGCTTGATATGGGCTTTCAAGACACCATTGATGCGATCATTGATGAGACGCCTGCCGACCGCCAAACGCTGCTTTTTAGTGCGACATTCCCGGATGATCAGACTTCAGGTGGCCTGACTGCTATGACCCGCGGCATTATGCGTGAGCCAGTGATGGTTAAAGTGGCCGAGGTTCATGATGCCACTACTATTGATCAACACTTCTATGACGTTGCCAGTGAAGAGGCGCGTTTCGCTGCCCTTCAACAGCTGCTACTGGTTTATCGGCCAGCGACCAGCGTAGTGTTCTGCAACACCAAACGCGAAACTCAGGCGGTGGCTGAGCAACTGGTGGATGCCGGCTTTAGTGCCGTGGCACTCAACGGCGACTTAGAGCAGAAAGATCGTGATCGTCGACTAATTCTGTTTGCTAATCAAAGTGCGTCTATTCTAGTGGCAACGGATGTTGCAGCGCGTGGTTTAGATATTGCTCAATTAGACGCTGTGTTTAATTATCAAATTGCCCGTGAGCTTGATGTTCACGTGCATCGAGTAGGACGTACCGGGCGAGCAGGGGCTAGCGGCATTGCCTGTACGCTGGTCACACCTAAAGAGCACTATCGGCTGGAGCGGTTGGAAGGCTTGTTAGAACAACCGATTACTACCGAACCCTTGCCCAAACCCCAGCATTCAGTGCCATTTGAACCGCCTATGGCAACACTACAGTTGGCAGGGGGTAAGAAAGACAAGCTGCGCCCGGGGGATATCCTGGGGGCACTGACCAGCGAGGGTGGCATACGGGGCGATCAAGTAGGCAAAATTAAAGTGTTGGCCCGGAGTGCCTATGTGGCAGTGGAGCATGGCGCTGTTCAAAAAGCCCAGGCCAAACTTGAGCGTGACAAACTTAAAGGACGCGCTTTCCGCGTCCGCCGTATTCGCTATTGATCGATTAATGATTGTGCACAGATAGTAAAGAGGAGCCGACGCAGCTAACCATGAAAATCCCTAAGCGATTACAGCCCCTGGTCGATGATGGAATGATCGACGAAGTGCTGGTGCAGTTAATGAGTGGTAAAGAGGCGCAGGTGTATGTCGTACGCTGTGGCGAAGAAGTACGTTGTGCCAAGGTCTTTAAAGAAGCTAAACAGCGTAGTTTTAAGCAGGCTGTGCAATACCAAGAAGGGCGCAAGGAGCGCAATAGTCGTCGTTCTCGCGCTATGGCTAAAAAGACCCGCTACGGTCAAAAAGAGCAGGAACAGGCGTGGCTGAATGCGGAAGTTGATGCGCTATATCGTCTTGCTGCCGCTGATGTACGTGTGCCTGAGCCCCATGGGTTTGTTGATGGCGTACTGCTCATGGAAATGATCAGCGATGCCGAGGGAAACGTAGCGCCACGTTTGGACGAAGTGACCCTAACCGAGGAGCAAGCGCTGCGCTATCACGCCAAAGTGATTCAAGACGTAGTGCGAATGCTGTGCGCAGGTTTGATCCATGGTGACTTATCTGAATTCAACGTGCTGGTTGACGCCGAAGGGCCGGTGATTATCGATTTGCCCCAGGCGGTGGATGCGGCGGGCAACAATAGTGCGGCAGCAATGCTAGAGCGCGATGTCGATAATATGCGTGCCTATTTTGGTCGTTTCGCCCCCGAGCTACTGACTACCCACTACGGTAAAGAAATGTGGGCTTTATATGAAGCAGGGAAGCTACACCCTGATAGTAAGCTAACTGGCCACTTTGAACTTGATAGCCACATAGCCAATGTTGATGAGCTATTGGAAGTGATTGATGATGCTATTGAGGAAGAAGCTGATCGACAGGCTCGTATCCGCGGCGATGATGACGAAGACTAAGAATAAAAGTACTTAACACTTAACATCAGACACTTAACACCTAGCGCTTAACAATCGGTGCTTAACAAGAGGTACTTAACGAGAGGCACTTAAAAACTAGCTCTTAACACCCTAATGCCCTTAGCAGTGGTAAGCTAACGTTTACGCTTAGCAGGTTAACAATTGCGTTTTAACGTTAATGGTTAGGGTGGAGGAGAGCGTGAAAGGCATCCGTGTCAGCGCAGAAAGTGCAAAGGGACTTGTAACATCGCTTGCCGTAGGCGCCGTGGGCGGCGTCGTTTTTCACCTCACCGGTTTACCGCTTGCCTGGATGCTAGGCCCGCTAATCGCCAACCTGCTGGTATCGGCAAAAGGAATTAACGTTGGCGTACCGGAGCCGCTGCGCAACGTGTTTTTAGCGGTCATGGGATTGGTGCTAGGCAGCCAAGTAACGCCTCAACTTGCCCATCGTGTGCTGGACTGGCCAATCTCGGCAGCCCTCTTGCTGGCAGGTGTTGCGGCGTCCACTGCTGTTGCCGCGGCGTGGTATCGTCGCTGTGGCTTCGACCCTGTCAGTGCTTGGTTTGGTGCATCGCCCGGGGCAATGACGGCAATGATCATGCTCGGCGATCAATGTGGCGGTGACCCACAACGAATCGCTATTGCCCAGTCGCTACGTATTATCCTCGTCATCCTATTTCTGCCTCCCCTGTTTTGGGCATTTGAAGGCGGTGCAGGTGACATTGGACCAGCCCAGGCTGCCCTTGAGCACGGCTGGATGCTGCTCACTATTCCTTTCTTATTACCCGTGGGCCGGTGGCTGCACATTCCAAGTTCGGCGTTACTTGCGCCGCTGATTATGGCGGCCTTGCTATCTGGGTTTGGGCTTGCAAGCCTTAGCTTGCCTAGTTGGGGAATGAACCTCATGTTGTGGGTGCTAGGCAGTGCGATTGGCTCGCGTTTTCAAGGCATGACACGACGCCTGCTCGGGCGTTATTTATGGCAGTCAGGGGTGGCGACGTTGCTCGCACTGATGGTGTTAGCACTGTTTGCTGAACTGATCCATCAGCTGTTGGGCGTGCGCCGTGACGTAGCCCTATTAGCGCTGGCTCCCGGTGGCATCGGTGAAATGGCTATTCTTGCTGTCGCGCTTAATATCGACCCCGTGTTTGTAGCATTTCACCACTTATTGCGTATGGTCACACTGATGATCGTGGCGCCTTTTTGGGCTCGTTGGCTATTGCGTCGCCAATCTTCTTAACGACGTCTGTCTACCAAGGTAACGAAAGGACTTTCCATGTTGTCACGTAAGCTAGCGCCGCTGTTCCGTTACTTTGAAACGCGGTTGAACCCCTATCCCGAAGGTGAAGTTGCCACGCCACCGAAAGGTTTGCTGCCGTTTATTTGGCATTTTTCGCGCCCCGTATGGCCGTGGCTTTTGCTGATGTCGGTAGCAACAGCCCTGGTTTCTGCAGCGGAGGTGGTGTTTTTTAGTTATATGGGCGATTTGGTTGATTGGCTGGGTAACGTAGAACGCGCGAATTTCTGGTCGGATCACGGTCCTTGGTTGGCGGTGACTGGCTTGATGGTGATTATCGGCTTACCGCTACTAGTGCTCGTCCAGTCACTGGTTACCCATCAAAGTATTTTCGGTAACTACCCGATGATTGGCCGCTGGCTTTCTCACCGTCATATGCTTAGCCAAAGCTTGGCCTTCTATCAGGATGAGTTCGCAGGGCGGGTGTCGCAAAAAGTCATGCAAACAGCGTTGGCCATTCGTGAGACCGTCACCAAAGTGATGGATCTAATGGTTTACGCCATCGTGTACTTTACTGGGGCGGCAATTTTATTAGGCCGCGCAGACCCATGGTTGCTGTTGCCTTTAGGCGTTTGGTTGGTCGGTTATTTAGGCATTATGCGCTTTTTTGTCCCGCGCTTGCGCGACGTTTCGATGGCTCAGGCCGATGCTCGTGCCCAGATGACGGGGCGCGTGGTTGATAGTTACAGCAATATCCAAACGATTAAGCTGTTCGCTGATACCGAACGTGAACAGAGCTACGCCAAGGATGCGATGCAAGGTTTTATGGACACGGTGCATCGTCAAATGCGGCTAGTCACCATCATGAGTGTTTGCCTGACGCTGCTCAATACGCTGCTGCTGGTGGGAACGGCAGGCATGGCGATTAGTGCTTGGTATTTGGACGCTATTTCCCTGGGTATTTTAGCGATTGCGATAGCCCTGGTGATGCGTATCCGCTTTATGTCGGATTGGATCTTATGGGAAGTGGCTGGCCTGTTTGAAAATATTGGTACGGTACAGGATGGTATGAATACCATTGCCCAGGAGCCCACGATCAAAGATAAGCCCAATGCCAAAGCGCTTGTGGTGCCCAATGGCGAAATTGTGTTTGATGCGCTGCGCTTTCAGTACGCCCAGGCTAAAGGTGAAAGTAAAAACGTCTTTGACGGGTTGAGTCTGACGATTAAACCTGGCGAAAAAATTGGCCTGATTGGCCGATCTGGGGCAGGTAAGTCCACCCTGGCCAATCTGTTACTGCGCTTTTATGACTTACAGGGCGGACGTATCCTGATTGATGGACAAAATATTGCTGACGTTACCCAGACGTCATTGCGTCATCAGATTGGCATGGTGACTCAGGATACCTCACTGCTGCATCGTTCGCTGAGAGACAATATTCGCTACGGTAGCCCTCATGCCAGCGATGATGATGTGTGGCAAGCAGTGTGCCGCGCCCACGCCGATACGTTTATCAATGAGCTGGTCGACCCTAAAGGGCGGCGCGGTTTAGACGCCCATGTCGGCGAGCGTGGTGTGAAACTATCCGGTGGTCAGCGCCAGCGTATTGCTATCGCTCGCGTACTGCTTAAAAACGCCCCCATTCTGGTGTTGGACGAGGCTACCTCAGCGTTGGATTCCGAAGTGGAAGCCGCGATTCAAGAGCAACTCGATTCGCTGATGGAAGGCAAGACGGTGATTGCCATTGCTCATCGACTCTCTACCATTGCGATGCTTGATCGGTTAATTGTGGTAGATGAAGGTCGTATGGTGGAAAGCGGCACACACCAGGAGTTGCTGGCACAGAACGGTATTTACGCCAGCTTGTGGCAGCGTCAGTCTGGTGGCTTTTTGGGTCACGACCTTGATTTTGGCCTTGATACTGACCACAGTGCCCCCATCTCTTATTAGACCAGTCGTTTATTAAGCTGTTTACTACCAGGTTTTTTACTACTGGGCGTTTTCAACGACATGTGTTCAACAGGAGGTAGTGATGCAAGCCATTCAGCTTCAACAGCCCGGCGGTTTAGATAAACTGAACGTGGTTGAACTAACGGCGCCAGGTGAGCCTGGTCCTGGTGAAATTAAAGTACGTCTGCGCGCTAGCTCACTTAACTTTCATGACTATGCCGTGGTAGCGGGGATGATTCCCACCGCAGATGGCCGTATTCCCATGTCGGACGGTGCCGGTGTCGTAGAAGCAGTAGGGAAAGGCGTTAGCGAGTTCGCTGTCGGTGATGCAGTCGTGTCGACGTTTTTTCCTGATTGGCTGGAAGGGCCAGCGCGAGTAGGCGACTTCACTACCACGCCAGGAGATGGTATTGATGGCTATGCACGCGAGCAAAGAGTGGCTGCTGCTACCTCGTTCACCCATCAGCCGCAAGGTTACAGTCATGCGGAGTCAGCGACGCTGACGACCGCCGGCTTGACCGCTTGGCGGGCATTAGTCGTTGATGGTGGGTTAAAAGCGGGAGATACCGTGCTGGTGTTGGGCACCGGGGGTGTTTCTATTTTTGCGCTACAGTTTGCCAAGATGATGGGCGCGCGGGTAATCGCCACATCGTCTTCTAATGAAAAGCTGACCCGTCTGCGCGAGCTGGGTGCTGAACACACCATTAACTATAAAGAAACGCCTGACTGGGGTAAGGCAGTTAAAGCGTTAACGAATGGTGAAGGTGTCGACCATGTTGTTGAAGTAGGCGGCCCTGGTACGCTACCGCAATCGATTGATGCGGTGAAAATTGGTGGGCATATCGCGCTGATTGGTGTGCTAACCGGTCGAGAAGGCGAAATACCAACGGCTAAGCTGATGGCTAAGCAAGCTAAACTGCAAGGTCTTATTGTGGGTAGTCGTCGTCATCAAATCGAGATGATTCATGCTATTGAAGCGGCTAATTTGAAGCCGATTATTGACCGTGAGTTTGCACTGAGCGACATTGCTGATGCCTTCCGCCACCAGGAGTCTGGCAAACACTTCGGAAAGATTTGTCTGACTTTCTAGCTAGGAAGCGTTTATTTTAGTTAACGTTTTGGTTTTGGAATAATGTGCTTGCACGCCCACTGAGTAGTGGGTGTGCAAAAAAATTACGTTTCCAAGCGGCTATACACAACGCCTTTCACTTCAAGTTCCCAAATATCATCATAAGGAACGGTTACGCCGTCGATATCGCCTGGGTCCCCCGTGCTGTTTTTGATCTGCGTTTCTGGAATGACTTTTAACCCCGTAAAGCCTACATGTTGAATACGTGCGCTAAATCGATTTCCCTCATGATCGATAAGCACCCGTTCGCCTGCAATGCACTTTGAAAGCTTTTCATGCAGTTCTGCCATAGTGACGTTGACTACGCTCATTGTCGCCTCCTGCGCTTTGCTCTCATATTAGTTAGCTACTGTATAACGACTTTATTTTAGACGATAAGTTCGTCTAACCCCTCAATGACAATATGGGGCATGCTAACCTTAATCCACTTATTTATGTTCGAGGCGGCATATGACGCAGCGCTCAACGAAGACCGCTTTTTCGCCATGGGAAATTGTGGCACTTGAGTCGTTTCAAACACCAGAGCAGACCCAAGCTAGCCAGTGGCGGCGTAGTTGGCGAGCAGCAACTACATGGATAGTAGGTAGAGAAGCCTCGGAACGCCAAGCAAAGGAGGAGAGTGAGCTGCGTAAGTTACCTGACGTCGCGCTGTCGCATTGGGTGCCTACTATTGATTGGACGCCTGCGGCTCACGCCCTCAGTCAAGTAACGCAGGGAGATGATGATGCGCCAGTCGTGTTGTTTATTTCTCCACCTCATGGTGGCCACGAAGCTGTCGTTAGCCATTGGGCGCAGCAGCAGGGCGTCAATTGCGTATCTGCACCAACCCTTAACGAGCTTACGGAGGGTTGCCTAGAGTGGGTCGAGCGCTGTGGCTACCAGCGTCAGTGGGCAATCCCCGCCTTAGAGCGGCATTTTTTACGCCACACCCAAGGGCTACAGGGCGTCCGTGAATTGTTAGAGCGGGCGTTAAGTGGCCGTTTGGGGCAGGGCGTGATTGGTTGTGATAGCTGGACGTATGCGTATCTGCAGCATGCGGTGGGGTTGGAAGGCGTCCCCGTGGTTACCTTGCAGGCGTTAGAGGGCGAGCAGCTGGCGCACTATTTTTCTCAGTTGGCAGACGATGGTGGCGTCCGCCCGACGGTGTATAGCTCCCGCACGGGGCAGCTGATTCTTGCTGACGCTAATGATCATAGCGATGGTGGTGAGCGCTCCTATAAAGAGTTGCAACGTCTAGCGGCCCACTGTCGAGGGCATTTAGGTATTGCTTGGCACTACTGGCGAGAACGACTGCGCGAACCGGCTGAAAATGAGGATAGTGGCCGTTCACAAGGGCCGTCTCAAGGGCAGCCAAAAGAGCCGTCGAAAGAAGAGCCGTCAAAAGAGCTATGGCTACTAGATGCGTTGGCTGAAGCGGAGCTAGCGTCGGATACGGGAGATGTGGCAACGCTGTTGCTGCATACGTTGCTCATTCATGGGGGGCTAGAGGATCAAGCGTTAGGGTATGTGCTGCCATTCTCAAGTCATGAAGCGCTAAACGCACGGTTAGCACTTGCTCGCCAGGGAATTCTCCGTTGCCATCAAGGGCGATGGCAAGTCGACCCACTAAGCTACGCAAGCGTGCGACAACTGTTGGAATCGCGTAACTACCTAATCGACCCGCTTTAGGAGCTTCAATGGACGATCAAGAGCGGTATGCCAAGCTGTTTAATGATATTGATAGTCAAGCGCTGATTACTTTAGGGGTCATTCTAGCGAGTACGGTGCTACTGATTATTGCTAGTCAGCGAGGATTGAACTGGTTAGCGAATCGTTTACATGGCCAGGTGCGGTTTAGAGTGTTTGCGTTGGTGCCATTAACTCGGTTGTTGATTTTAATTACCGCACTGGCTATTGCAGTACCCATCGTTATTGAGCCTTCATTGCGCAATATGGTAACGCTATTAGGGGCCATTGGCCTAGCGATTGGCTTTGCTTTAAAAGATTACGTCAGCAGCCTGATTGCCGGGGTAGTATCTGCCGTTGAGCTTCCCTATCGGCCTGGTGATTGGGTCAATATTGAGGGGACTTACGGTGAAGTAAAGCACGTTGGAATGCGCACAGTAGAAATCCTAACGCCCGACGATGACTTGGTCGCGGTGCCTCATCTTAAACTTTGGGATTCTGCTATTTATAACGCTAACAATGGCGGTACCAGTCTTCAGTGTGTGGCAAGCTTTTATCTTCATCCGGAGCATGAAGCTGGGTGGGTGCGCAAAGCGCTACGAGACGTCGCGTTAACCAGTGCGTACCTTAAATTTGATAAGCCAATTATTGTCGTAGCGGAGGAAAAACCTTGGGGAACGCATTACCGTATTCGCGCTTATCCGGTGGATCCACGGCAGCAATTTTTATTTATTACCGATTTAACCGTGCGCGGTAAACAGGTACTGAGTGCGGCGGGCGTTACTCCAGCGTTGCTGCCGCCTGATGCGGCCTTAGATGCACGGGGCGCTGCCAGCTAATGAGCGTACCTGAGTCGCTTTATATCGGTTGGGATGTGGGTGGCTGGAATTGTGATAATAACCCTTCCAGCCGCGATGCGTTGGTGGTGATAGATAAAACACTTCACTTAGTGGGAACACCGTGGAGAGGCAATCTGAGAGCCACACTCAACGAATCGCCAACTAGTCGCAATTTAATCCATCGTCTGCTGGAGCTTTGCCAGTACAAGGCAAGTGGCAGTGAACGGGTGGTGATGGCGGTTGATACGCCGCTCGCGCTACCCACGGCGTTGCTGGCATTGGCACAAGGTGCCGCTGTTGAGACGCTTGGCCGCTCACAAGATAACCCGTATTTATATCGTGAAACTGAACGTTGGCTGTTTCAGCGAGGGGTGACGCCACTTTCGCCCATTAAAGATATGATCGGCAGCCAAGCTACCAAAGGCATGCATCTACTGGCACGCTTTGCACCGCATATTGCCGTATGCGGGCAATGGCAAAGTGCTGAAGGTACGCTGTGTGTTGTGGAAGGCTACCCAACGCCAGCTAAACGTTCAGAGGTATTTGCTGCACTTCGTGCGCGGGTAGCGATGCCGCCTGAGTTTGCGCCCATATTGCATCATCCCACCCCTAAGCAGCAGGATATTCAGGATGCTTGGCACTGCGCGCTCCTTGCATGGAGCGTAGAGCACGCTAAAGAGACAATTGCATGGCCGCCAGCGGAAATGCCAGCGGCCGAAGGGTGGATTTTTGTCCCTTGTGATGCGCTAACCGAGTGACGGCTTAAACGGTTTCTTCCGGCAATTCGGCGCTGTGGAAAACATTCTGAACATCGTCGAGCTCTTCAAGCATACCCAGCAGTTTCTCAAACATCACCACGTCATCGCCTTCGATGGGCGTGGGTGTTTGTGGTAAGAACTGGATTTCATCAACCTCGAAATCAACCTCACCGAAAGTATCCAACAGTGCTTGTTTGGCTTTAGCGTAATCAGTATGTGGCGCAAACACCGTGATACGACCGTCTTCCTGTTCGATATCGGTAACGTCGACATCGGCTTCCATGAGTGCTTCAAGCACGGCTTCTTCATCGCTGCCCGCAAACGAAAAAATCGCGCAGTGATCAAACATGTGACTAACGCTACCGGGCGTGCCGATTTTGCTTTTCGTTTTGGTAAAGCAGCCGCGCACATCACCAAAGGTGCGATTGGGATTGTCGGTCAAGCAATCAACAATCACCATTACATTACCAGGACCAAAGCCTTCATACCGCGCTGGTGAAAAATCTTCGCCGCCTGCGCCGCTCGCTTTATCTAGGGCTTTATCGATAACGTGAGAGGGTACTTGGTCTTTTTTAGCACGCTCCATTAAACCGCGTAGTGCAAGGTTACCGTTTGGATCTGTGCCGCCTGCTTTAGCGCAGACGTAAATTTCACGCCCATACTTGCTGTAAACCTTGGTTTTCGCAGCGGCCGTTTTGGCCATGGATTCCTTACGGTTTTGAAACGCCCTACCCATATTGAAGTCCTTTATTAGCCATGAACCGCCTGCATAGCAGGCGTCATCGTTATCAAAAAGGGGAAAATTTTACCCAACAGAGTACCATGCTAACAGCGTTATTTAAGGGGATGGATTTATTCGCTAAGCCCCCGTGTGGCTGACGTATACTCAGCCAACCTACATTGCTGTCTTTCAAGGAGAGAAAAATGCCGTTGTCACTCTGGCTATCGCTGGCTGCTATCTGCGCCATGGGGGCTATGTCACCAGGACCTAGTCTGGCACTCGTACTGCGCCATACGCTAGGCGGGGGGCGCTTGCCCGGCATGACGGCTGCGATTTTTCATGCGTTGGGCGTCGGGTTTTATGCGTTGCTCACCGTGTGGGGCTTAGGTGCGCTTATTGTGCGCCACCCAGAGTTATTTCAACTAGTGACATGGTGTGGGGCGACCTATTTGGCCTGGCTAGGGGTGAAAGCACTACGGGCGGGTAGAGGTGGAGCGCTATCCCCTGATGCAGCAGTGACGACGCCGCGGCAAGCTGCCAAGGAAGGGGTGCTGGTAGCGCTGGGTAATCCAAAGTTGATCATTTTTTTTGTGGCGCTATTAAGTCAGTTTGTAACGCCTGAAATGAGCGTCCTTGCCAAGGCAATTATCGTCGCAACTGCGATTATTATTGATGGGGGATGGTATGTTTTAGTAGCAGTAGGGCTTTCACACTCTCGTGTATTGCCTTGGCTCCAGCGCCATGCCCACTGGATCAATCGAATCACTGGCGTGCTGCTTATTGCACTGGCACTGCGTGTTGTCGCAGGGCCGATTAGTTGATAAGCCGCACTGGTGTAACGGCCAATGCCGTGGCATGGTAAAGCCTATGCTGGCGGCGTCATTTAGGGGGCCTTGAAATGATGATTTATGAGCAGGATTGTTACACCCATCAAGGCAAGCCGTTTAACTTACGGGCGCTGCGCGGGCAGGTATTGCTGGTCGTTAATGTGGCTAGTAAGTGTGGTTTTACCCCGCAGTTAAAAGAGCTGGAGAGTTTATACCAGCGTTATCGAGATCGTGGGTTTACGGTACTTGGTTTCCCCTGTAACCAGTTTGGTAAACAGTCGCCGGAGAGCGCAGAGGCCTTCTGTGTCTTCGGCGAGCAACAGTTTGGTGTCAGCTTTCCGCTGATGGAAAAAGTCTCCGTCAATGGTCCAAACGCCCATCCGCTATTTGTTGTGCTTAAACAGGAAGCACCGGGCGTATTAGGCACCAAGGTGATCAAGTGGAATTTTACTAAGTTTCTGGTGGGGCGCGATGGCAGGGTGATCGCACGGTTTGCCCCCAATGACCATGGCTTGTCACTGCGGCTTGCGCTGGAAGCCGCCCTTGATAAAGAAGGGTAAAGAGTCAGGCACTCGGTTAAAGCTCGCCGCGGGTAACCATCAGTCGCTGCATTAACTCCACCCAGCGATGGCGGACCATCATTGTGGTTAAACCTGAAAACAGCGCCCAACTTTTACGCCGCCAGCCTTTCAGGCGCAGGTTATGACTTACCAATTGCTTCATCAGTTTATAGTCATCGAACTTTCGCCATTCACTGGCAATTGACAGCTGGTGTCTCACCATCACTGGAGCAAGCTCCAAGCGGAACATCCACTCTAGCTCCTTCAGCGACATGTCATGCTGTACGATTATCTCAACCATATGGGCGTAGTCACGCTCGCTTGGCTCACGGTCCAGCCACAGCGGTGCGAGAGCAAGCCATAGGTCGCCGCGTTCATCGACTAACTGCTGTGCGTTCATCTGGGTCTCGTCGGCAAGGAGTGGTCAGGTCGCTATCCTGCCGTGAATGGCGAAGAAGCTCAAGAGCGGACAGAGCGCGCCTAGACCGCTAGAATACCCCCACACGGTAATGGCACTGCCATGCTGATAGCGACATCAATCTGATAAAGGGGTCCAATGTGATCATTAAACCAAAAGTGCGTGGCTTTATCTGCACCACCACTCACCCTAAAGGCTGCGAGCAAAACGTACTGGAACAGATTGAAGCGACCCGTGCGCGTGGTTTAGATAGAAGCCAAGGCCCAAAAAAGGTGTTGGTGATTGGTGCTTCTAGCGGCTACGGCTTGGCAGCGCGTATTACAGCTGCCTTTGGTTATGGCGCTGATACCCTAGGCGTTTTCTTTGAAAAGCCTAGTAGTGAGAAAAAAACTGGCACTGCTGGCTGGTACAACAGTGCCGCGTTTGACAAATTTGCCAAGCAAGAAGGTCTGTACAGTAAATCAATTAATGGTGATGCGTTCTCTAACGAAGCGCGGGAAAAAGCCATTGAGTTGATCAAGCAAGACATGGGTGAAGTTGATCTGGTGGTGTACTCCCTGGCGTCGCCAGTGCGTAAGTTGCCAGATACTGGTGAGGTGAAGCGCTCGAGTTTGAAGCCGATTGGCGAAACCTACCGCGCTACCGCCATTGATACGAATAAAGACGCCATCATCGAAGCAGAAGTAGAGCCTGCCACCCAGCAAGAAATCGACGATACCATCACGGTGATGGGTGGTGAGGACTGGGAGCTATGGATGAGCGCCCTGGACGATGCGGGTGTGCTGGCGAAAGGCGCGCGTAGCGTGGCGTTTAGCTATATCGGTACTGAAATTACCTGGCCGATTTATTGGCACGGCGCGTTGGGTAAAGCGAAAGAAGACCTTGATCGCGCCGCGACTGCGATTGATGCCAAGCTGAAAGAGACAGGCGGCGGTGCCAATGTTGCCGTACTTAAGTCGGTCGTTACCCAGGCGAGTGCGGCGATTCCAGTCATGCCGCTGTATATCGCCATGGTCTACCGCATCATGAAAGAGCAGGGCCTGCATGAAGGCACTATCGATCAATTAAACCGTTTGTTTGGTGAGCGTCTTTACTCTGGTCAACATGACGATATGGTCACCGATGAAAAAGGACGCCTACGTCTTGATGACTGGGAGCTGCGTGACGACGTACAAAAAGCCTGCCAAGACCTATGGCCAGCCGTCACAACAGAGAACCTATTCGAAATTACCGACTATGCTGGTTATAAGCATGAATTCTTGAAGCTGTTTGGCTTCGAGCGTGATGACGTAGATTACGACGCAGATGTGAACCCTGATGTTCACTTTGATGTCGTTACACTATAGCGCTAAGCGTGACGAGGAGTGTTAATCGCCGCGCTTTTAATCATCTAACCGGAAAGCGAGAGGTGTTGTATGGATACCAAGGAAAGCAAAACCCGGGAAGAAGAGATAGAGCACGTAATGAGTGAACGTCTGCCTGAGGACTTTGAAACATCTCAGCCACAACGGCAGCCAGAAGCGAAAAAGTCCCCTAACGGACTACATAAGATGCTTCCTTTAGTCATTATCGTGATGGGTATTATCGTTGCGGGCATTGTCATCTTGGGGCTTGGCAATAGCGGCGGTTAACCAAGACACATACTCCTCCTGTTGCCGGGCCTACTGCCCGGCAATTTTGTATTTATGCCCCCTATTTTAGTTTTAAGAGCCATAGCGCTGCCTTCACTTGCGCAATTGGGTAAGATGGCTTTTTCTCTAGCTATTTACCTAAGTTGGCGGCGATTTCTATGCAGCAAAGCAACTTGTTATGTCCTCAAGTACGTTGATGTCATCCGCTAGTGAACGTCGGCGGGTAGCCTTTGTGTTGCTGCCTGGTTTTTCGCTGTTGGCCCATGCGAGCGCTATCGAGCCGTTGCAGATGGCTAATCAGCTAAGCGGGCAGATGCTTTACCACACCGTTACGTTAAGCTTAACCGATGAGCCTGTGCGCAGTGGCGCACAACTTTCCTTACTCGCTCAACATGTCTTAGGCGCGCCGCTCGGGCCGCTTGATATGCTGTTGGTATGTGCCCCTACACCGCTACCCTATGCATTGCCTGCCAAGCTAAATGAATGGTTGCGCAGCCATCAGGGCAGAGGTGTTGCTATCGGCGGCCTTGCGGGGGGCACGGAAGTGCTTGCCCGCTGCGGCCTATTAGAAGGCTACCGCGCCACATTGCCCTGGCAGCGCTTCGATGCGTTTGCACAGGCTTACCCTCAGGTCACGCTTTCTCAGCAACTGTTTGAAATCGACCGTGATCGGATAACCTGTGCCGGTGGCACGGCTGCAATGGATATGATGTTAACGCTGATTGGCAAGCATCACGGCCAGCGCCTTGCCGAGCAGGTTTCTGAGCAGTTCGTTTGCGATCGTATTCGATTAGCCGATGAACGCCAGCATGTACCGCTGCGCAATCGCCTTGGCCATGCGCCACAAAGCCTGGTAGATGCCGTCACGTTGATGGAAGCTAATATTGAAGAGCCGCTTTCTACGCTAGAGCTGGCCGAGCATTTGGGTATTTCTCGGCGCCAGTTAGAGCGACTTTTCAAAAAATATCTGCAGGCAGTACCTAGCCGTTATTACCTGGATTTGCGCCTACAGGATGCGCGTAAACAATTGAGAGAGAGCGATCGGCCGGTGGGTGATATCGCGCTGATGACCGGATTTTCTTCTGGTGCGCACTTCTCTACCGCTTATCGTAATCACTTTGGCATTACACCGCGGGAAGAACGGCTTGGATAAGCGCGGCTTTTCATAATTTACCGTCCCAATACTGAAAGCACGGCGTCTATTGCCCCCCGTATACTGAATCTATCCTTTACTCCACCGGAGGTATCGTCCCATGAGTTACACCCCAAGCCGTCAGGATTTCGATCACTACATGGCGCCGAACTACTCGCCACAACAGATTATTCCAGTACGTGGCGAAGGCAGCCGCTTGTGGGATCAGCAGGGACGTGAATACATCGACTTCGCTGGTGGTATTGCGGTGAACTCGCTTGGCCACTGTCACCCGGTGCTGGTAAATGCGCTTAAAGAGCAGGGCGAAAAGCTTTGGCACTTGTCTAACGTATTCACCAACGAGCCAGCACTGGCGCTTGCCAAAACACTCACTGAGCGTACTTTTGCCGATAAAGTGTTCTTGTGCTCATCCGGTGGCGAAGCTAACGAAGCGGCGCTGAAGCTAGCTCGCCGTTGGGCGGTAGACCACCATGGCGAGCAGAAAGATAAAATTATCTCGTTTTATCAGTCTTTCCATGGCCGCACTTTCTTCACCGTGAGTGTGGGTGGTCAACCCAAGTATTCTCAAGGCTTTGGCCCAGTGCCAGGCGGCATTCTGCATGCTAACTTCAATGACCTGGAAAGCGTACGCAAGCTAGTGGGCGACGATACCTGTGCCATTATGGTTGAGCCGATGCAGGGCGAAGGTGGCATTGTTCCCGCGACCCAAGCGTTTCTTCAGGGGCTGCGTGACCTGTGCGATGAACACAATGCGCTGCTGATTTTTGACGAGGTCCAAACGGGCGTTGGCCGCAGTGGCGAACTTTACGCCTACAAAAACTTCGGTATCACCCCGGATATTCTCACCAGTGCCAAGTCACTGGGTGGTGGTTTCCCGATAGGTGCCACCTTAACCACGGATGCCATTGCGAAATCTTTAGCGATTGGTACCCATGGTTCTACTTATGGGGGTAATGCGTTGGCATCGGCGGTTGCTCTAGCGGCCGTAGAATTCATTGATACCCCTGAAGTACTTAACGGCGTTAAGCATCGTCACGATCTGTTCCGTGAGCATTTAGAAACGATTAACCGCAAACATGGCGTGTTTAAAGAGATTCGCGGCATGGGAATGCTGATGGGTGCACAAATGTCGGATGCCTTTGAAGGCCGCGCTAAAGACATTCTGCCGCTGGCTATCGAAGAGGGCGTGATGGCCCTGATTGCTGGCCCCAACGTGCTACGTATGGCGCCATCTTTAGTCATTCCAGAAAACGATATTGCTGAGGGTATGGCGCGTCTAGAGCGTGCTATTGAGCGGCTAGTTGCCAGCGCATGAGTAGGCAAGAAGCCACACAAGAGGGGGCGTTAAGGATGCTGGTAATTCGACCGGTAACAATGGCTGATCTTCCAGCCCTGGAGCAGTTGGCTGAGCACGCGGTACCGCGGCTCACCAACCTGCCCGCCAACCGTGATCGGCTTGAGGAGCGCATCGTGCGCTCCCAGGAAGCCTTTAATAGTGAAATAGAGTTCCCTGGTAACGAGCATTATATGTTTGTGCTGGCGGATGATGACCGCGAAGAAGTGCTAGGCACGGCGACTATTCGTGCCCAGGCAGGCGCAGCAGAAGCCTATTATACTTACCGGCAGGAAACGCTGATTCATGCTTCTCAACAGCTGAATGTGCGCCGGGAAGTGCAAACCTTGGCGCTTTCTCATGAAGCCTCTGATGCCACACTGCTCTGCGCGCTATCGCTTAATCCGCGCTACAAAGGCACCAGTGCAGAAAGTCTGTTACGCCGTGCGCGACTAATGTTCATTGCTCAATACCCCGAGCGTTTTTCACGCATTCTGGCGGTCGCCTTTCCGGGCTATCTGGATGGCAAAAACGAATCGCCTTTTTGGGAAAGCGTCGGTCGCCACTTTTTTGCGCGCAGCTTCCAAGAAATGAATCACATTGCGGGCGTTCGCTCGAAAAGCTTTATTGCTGAAGTGATGCCGCAATTTCCGCTTTATCTACCGTTGCTAACGCCTCAGGCACGCGCTGCCATTGGCCGAGAGCATCCTGCCCATGAAGATGCACTAGCAGAAATGCTGGCAGAAGGCTTTGTGCGCTCTCGCCATGTCGATATTTTCGACGCAGGGCCGATTGTAAAAGCCGAGCGTGAGCGATTGGAAACCTTCCGTCGTGCTGCCTGGCATCCTGTCAGGGTACGCCCTGAACACGCACTGCCCGATGCAGAGCCAGCGATGATTGCCAACCAAACCTTAGGTGATTTCCGCTGTATTGTGGCGCGTTATGCGCTTTCGCCTACTGGGCAATTAATGCTTTCACCACAGCACGCTAAACGGTTGGCTGTTGAAGAGGGGCGCGCGGTGCTGGTAGCGCCGTTAAGCCTGCCAGGCGCGGTAGATGCGCTTGATGAAGGAGAAATGTAATGCGCATTCGACCCATTGCCCGAGACGATTTGGATGGGCTCCAGGCGCTTGCGCAACAGGCAGGCGTTGGCTTTACCTCACTGCCGGATAACCGTGAGTTTTTGGCTGGAAAAATTGAAGCCGCTGCCCGTGCCTTTGAAGAGCGCACGCCAGCCGATGATCGACTCTATTTCTTTGTACTGGAAGATGAACAGAGCGGAGAATTAGCGGGCTGCTGTGCTATTGAAGGCCAAGTAGGTCGTGAAGTGCCGTTTTATAATTACCGGTTAGGTACATTGGCGCACTCCTCGGTGCAGTTAGACTTACACCGTACAATCGACACGCTATTTTTAAGCTCTGATCACACCGGCGATGCGGAAGTATGCTCGCTGTTCTTACGCCCTGAATATCGCGGCGAAGCAAATAAGCACCTACGTAATGGCGCGCTGCTTTCCAAAGCTCGCTGGCTGTTTATTGCTCAGTTTCGTGACCGTTTTCCGCAAAAAGTGCTGGCGGAAATGCGCGGCGTGTTTGATGAAAATAACACCAGCCCCTTTTGGGAAAGCCTGGGTAAACACTTTTTTCCCATGGACTTTAGTGAGGCTGATCGGTTAACCGGACTAGGCCAGAAAAGCTTTATCGGTGAGCTGATGCCTAAGTTCCCGATCTACACCACGTTTATGTCGGAAGAGGCACGTGCCTGTATTGGCCAAGTGCACCGCCATACTCGACCAGCCCTTGAAATGCTTAAGAAAGAGGGACTGCGCTGGGAAGGCTATATCGATATTTTCGATGGTGGTCCCACGGTAGAAGCCTATATTGACGACGTGCGAGCGATTCGTAATTCGCAGCTTTGCCAAGTTGAAGTTTCTCAAAACGCTCCCGACGAAAGCGTGAGCCGCTGGCTGGCAGCCACTACTGAGATGCTTAACTTCACCGCCAGTTGGATAGGCCGCGGACCCAGCGAGGAAAACACCATCGTGCTTAACCCGCAAGAAGCGGACCGCCTAGGCGTGACGACGGGTGACCACGTACGCTTATTGGAAACCTAGTTTTTCAAGAACCGTTTTTCAAAAATAGCCTTTCAAGAACAGCTTTTCGAGAACGGTTTTTAAACAGTCTTTCAAAATAAATATACATAACAAGCTCGCACAACAAGCACGCATCTGGGAAGGAGATAAACATGCACGCTCAACAGCAGCAACTGATTAACGGCGCCTGGGTAACGGGCGATGCCGACACCGTCACAAAGCACGACCCAGTTGCGGGAACTCTGCTTTGGCAAGGTGCTTCGGCCTCAAACGCACAGGTTAGCGCCGCTATCGATGCCGCGCGTGAGGCTTTCCCTGAATGGGCGCGCACTACGTTTGCGCAGCGCCAAGCACTTGTTGAGCGTTTTGTTGATGTACTTACCGCCCGTCGTGAAGAGTTAGCGATAGCAATTGCCTCTGAGACCGGCAAGCCGCTTTGGGAAGCACGAACTGAAGTCGGCGCGATGGTCGGTAAGGTGGCCTTATCTATCAAGGCTTATCATGAGCGTACTGGTGAGCGGGAAAAAGAAGTGGGTAGTGCGAAAGCCGTACTGCGCCATCGCCCCCACGGTGTCATGGCGGTCTTTGGCCCCTACAACTTCCCCGGCCACCTGCCCAATGGCCATATGGTGCCCGCGTTGCTTGCCGGTAATACCGTGGTGTTTAAGCCTAGCGACCAAACCCCGCTGACCGCCGATTTAACCCTGCAATGCTGGGTAGAGGCAGGGCTGCCTGCAGGGGTGATTAACTTAGTTCAGGGGGGTGTCTCTGTAGGCCAAGCCTTGGCAGCGCACCCCGGCATTGACGGCCTGCTGTTTACGGGTAGCGCTAAGGTGGGTGGCATGTTGCAGCAGCAGTTTGCTGGGCAGTTGGATAAAATCCTGGCGCTGGAATTGGGCGGCAACAACCCGCTGGTGGTGAAGGATGTCGACGATGAGCGTGCTGCTGTACTGACTATTCTGCAGTCGGCGTTTTTATCCGGTGGTCAGCGCTGCACCTGCGCCCGCCGCTTGATGGTGCCGCAAGGGGACGTTGGCGATCGCCTGATCGACGCGCTTTCCGACGCTATTGCCAAGCTACACGTGGCAGGGCAATTTGAAGAAGCACCGGCGGCGCCGTTCTATGGCGGCTTGGTCAGCGTGGCGGCTGCCGATGGCTTGCTTAAGGCGCAAGACGAGCTGGAAGCCCTGGGCGGTACGGTAATTAACCGGATGCAGCGCCTTAAAGAGAACACCAGCCTGTTAAGCCCGGCGCTGATTGATGTCACAGGGTTGGACGTGCCCGATGAAGAACATTTCGGCCCACTGCTGAAAATCCATCGTTACAGTGATTGGGATGAAGCGTTAGCCCTTGCCAACGATACACGCTACGGCTTGTCTGCAGGACTCATCGGTGGTGATAAAGCTGACTGGGACGACTTCCTGCTGCGCATTCGTGCGGGCATCGTGAACTGGAACCGCCAAACCACAGGGGCTTCTGGTGACGCCCCCTTTGGTGGCGTAGGCGACAGCGGTAACCACCGCCCCAGCGCTTACTATGCGGCGGACTACTGCGCTTATCCAGTGGCGTCGATGGAGGCCGATAGCTTGGAAATGCCGGAAACGCTGCCGCCAGGAGTCAACCTATGAGCGACGTGGTGAATAGTAACGTGGTTAATAACAGCGTCAGAGAAGTTAATTTTGACGGCTTGGTAGGGCCCACCCACAACTACTCCGGGCTGGCTCATGGCAACGTGGCGTCGATGAGTCATGGTGGTCTGGTGTCCAACCCTAAAGAGGGCGCACTGCAAGGGCTTCTGAAAATGAAGTCACTGATGGACGCTGGCTACGCTCAGGGCGTGTTGCCCCCTCAACAGCGTCCTGATGTGGGCGCATTACGGGATTTAGGCTTCAGCGGTAGCAATAGCGATGTGCTGAACCGTGCCGCCAAAGAGGCACCCCAACTGCTGAGGGCGGTCTGCTCAGCTTCCAGTATGTGGACGGCCAACGCAGGCACCGTTACCCCAAGTGTTGATGCGCCTGACCGCCGAGTGCATTTTACACCGGCTAACCTGCAGTCCAGTTTTCATCGCTACCTAGAGCCGCAAACCACCGGCCGTGTGCTGCAGGCTATTTTCCATGATGAGCAGCACTTTGCTCATCACCCTGTACTGCCAGCAACGCCTGCTTTTTCTGATGAGGGCGCGGCCAATCACACCCGGCTATGCGGTGAACACGGCGAGCCAGGCGTTCACCTTTTTGTGTATGGTCGCCAAGCATTTGGTGACGTGCGTAGCGGCGAGCGTGAGCCAAAACGCTTCCCTGCTCGGCAAACCTTGGAAGCCAGCCAAGCAGTGGCTCGCCAGCACGGGCTAAAGGATGCACAAACGGTGTTTGCTCAGCAGCATCCGGATGCTATCGATGCGGGGGTCTTTCACAACGATGTCATTGCCGTGGGTAATGGCCCCGTATTGCTCTATCACGAAATGGCCTTTTTGGATGAAGCGCGCACCTTAGATGAGCTGCGTAGCAAAATGTCCACACCACTGATTCCCGTGCGGGTGTCGCTAGATGCGGTGAGCATGGAAGATGCGGTAGCGTCGTACCTGTTTAACTCCCAGCTCCTTTCCAACCCGGATGGCACCATGACGCTGGTCGTGCCCAGCGAATGCCAAGAGCGTGACGCGGTTTGGCGCACGATCCAGGACTTTATTCTGGCCGGCAATAATCCGATTAGCGATGTGGTTGTTAAAGATGTTAAACAGAGCATGCGCAACGGCGGTGGCCCTGCCTGCCTGCGCCTGCGTGTAGCTTTATCGGAAGCTGAACAGGCAGCGTTGACAGGCCGCGTGTTGATGAATGATGCGCTGTACGATGATCTGACTGCTTGGGTCAACCGTCACTACCGTGATCACCTCGCGGCAGATGACCTGGCCGACCCTAAGCTCGCCACAGAAGTGCTCACGGCGTTAGATGAGCTGACGCAATTGCTAAAAGTGGGATCAGTTTACCCGTTTCAGTTGGGGTAATAAGAAGTACACCCAGCAAAAACGCCAAGGCACAGCCTTGGCGTTAATCGTATATGACTGCAACGGATTGGCTTCAAATATTTGGTAGTGCGTGGTAAACCTACAGCGCACCCGCAATGTTCGCGGCTCAGGGGGAGTGGTCAGGAGGGGAGTGTTAGTATTCGCTAAGTGCTCTAACGACTAACCACCAAAACTAGAGATCGGTATTTTGAAAAAAGTATTAATGAGTGCCTGCCTTTTAGGGAAAAAGGTTCGCTATGATGGTGGAGCCCTTCCCGTGGCTGACCAGATTATTGAGCAGTGGCATTCTGAAAGGCGAATCGTTTCTGTCTGCCCTGAGGTTGAGGCGGGGATGAGTATTCCCAGACAGCCTGCAGAGATTTTTGAAGGCAGTGGTCAGAGTGTAATAAATGGCGAAGCCGATGTGATTGAAAAAGAGGGAGCCAATGTCACTGCCGAGTTTTTGGCGGGGGCTTCCGTTGCTCTAGATTTATGCCTTAAATTTAATATAAACGTCGCGGTACTCGCTGAATTTAGCCCATCATGCGGAAGTTCCGCTATCTATGATGGTAGTTTTTCCGGTAAAAAAGTGCCTGGCATGGGAGTAACTGCCGCACTACTCCGCCAGCATGGTATTCGCGTGTTTAATCAGCATGAAATAGCGGAAGCTAATCAAGCGCTCCTTGCTACACATGGTGATTAAAGCGTTGAGAGCTAACCAGAGGCTCCCTAGCACTCGGTGTACCGCGTCTTATCGGCTTAATATCCTACGGTAAATGCTTGTTGAATATGTTTTGGCGTTTCTGCTTCATCAAGCATCGCCACCGCAAAATCCTCCATTGAAATGCGCGATTCTCCGTTCTTATCCATGACAAGAGTGTCCGAGCCAAGACGAAAGGTGCCTGTCCGTTTTCCAGGGACGAGCAGCGCTGATCAGTAAATCTTGGCCCTCAACCACCTGCGTTAGTTGGCGCGGGTCTGATATACCGGCGACACAGTAGTTTGCCTCAGCAGGCAGCTTATTACGCTGATTTTCAGTTCCTACTACGCCAGTGACGTGATGTCCTCGTGTTAACGCTTCACTCATAAGGCGTGTTCCAGCGTCGCCTGCGGCACCAATATCGCGATTTTCATGATAGTTATTCCTTGATTTAGTTAATCTAGGCTTAGTTAATCTTGGATGGGTTGTTGTTGATTTGATCAGCGCTAGGAAGCGGATTGGCTTTGCCAATGTTGAGCAGGAAAACACCTGCGCCAATTAATACGATGCCTAGTAGTAAGCCCTCAGGGGCGGCTTCTCCCTGGAGGAAGATAGCAACAGGCACCCCCACGACAGCGCCAACGGAACCCAGTAAGCTCAGGAACACAGGGCCACCGCTTTTCTGCAGCAGGAACAGTAGTAAGAACTGGCCAGCGAACACTAGCGCTTGGAGCGCAATCAGAATGATGGGCAAGTGGTGTTGAGTTGGAACATTTAATGAAAAACCCGGTAAAAACCCTACTCCTAACAGGATTACAACGGCGGCGATGAGCATGCCGGGGGCTAGCGCATCGCTGGATACGCCTTCAGGCCAGCGTAATGTTCGGTAAACGTTGCCGATGGCTAATAGCACTGGCCCAGCTAGGGCAATGAGGATCCATAAGTGATTGGCATCAGGCGAAGATAGCTTACTGGCTGCTAAGGTGATGGCACCCAACAGCGCTGACATAACGCCAGCCGCTCGAATAAATTGAAATTTTTCTATTTTCAATAACAGCGCACCAACATAGGTGAGCAGCGGCGGTAGCGTAATGATCAGCGCAACGAACCCAGCTCCCACATGTGGGATAGCGGAGAAAAAGATCAAGTTAGAGCCAGCCACGCCAAGCAGAGCGGATACTGAGTAGTACTCAACCGAGCGAAAGCTAATAGGCGGTAAATGACCGCGAAGTGCTGAAATGGTCAACAGAATTAACGCAGCCCCGGTGATTGACCAAAACAGAAACGCGAGTGCTGATAGCTGCATTTCCCCGGCAAGTTTAGCCAAATTTGTCGATAGGCCAAGTAGTGCTCCACCTGATAGTAGGTAAATCAGTGGAGCAAGCCAGACCCTTTTTGGTGAGTGTGTTGCAATTGTGTTTGATAATGTCATCAGATACGCTCTCGATTAATGTCTTGATATCAAGATATATGCCAGATTTCTTGACGTCAAGATAAATGGGCGGAACGATAATTTGGAGCGCAGTACTTCTATGGATCATGTGGATAGCATTCTTAATCAGTGGCGGCAGGAAAGGCCTGACCTTAATGTTGCACCGATGGCCACACTAGGACGGATTAAGCGACTGAACTACTGCTTAAACCGTGAACTAGAAAAAACCTGGACAAAGTACGGGCTGAACGGTGCAAGCTTTGACGTTTTGGCGACCCTTCGTCGAGAAGGCCCCCCATTTGCGTTGTCGCCAGGGGGGTTGATGGCTTCCACGATGGTGACCTCTGGCACCATGACTCATCGTATCAATCTGTTGGAAAAGGCTGGTTTGATTGAGCGGGTCAAAAACCCAGAGGATGGGCGCGGTTTTTTGATCTCTCTTTCACAGCGTGGTTTTGAATTGATTGATGAGGCGGTTACCGCTCATGTGGAAGCTCAGGCGCAGCTCACTAGCGGCTTAAGTGAAGAACAACTGGCGCAATTAGATGCTCTGCTGAAGCAGTTTTTAGCGGGATTGGAGCAACAGTAATATGTGCCATAATCGCTTACACATCGATATATGTTGCGCTCACTTATAAAAGTGTTGAGGTGTTGGAATGAGCGAGCAAACATATCTCGAAAAGTCACTCAGCGCTGCGGTTTATCCGCCATTAAAGCGAGCGCTTGGCGTTGTGGACACTACCTTGCATAGGGTTGCCGTTGATGCAGGCTGCGGAGCAGGGCGCGATGCACTATTCATGATAGAACACGGCTATTCAGTGCATGCCTTTGATAAGAGCGATAAAGCGATAGCGCGTCTGGAGGAGATTGGAGGGCGTTATATTAATCAAACTCTATTTCCTAAAGTGTCCTGCTTTGAGAGATTTGTGTACCCAAAAACTGCGCTCATTAACGCATGCTCAAGTCTGTTTTTTTGTGCCCCTGGGCTATTTGCCAGTGCTTGGCAAAACCTTACGCACTCACTATTAAAGGGCGGTGTATTCTGTGGCCATTTCATGGGGCCAGATGACAGCTGGGCAAAAATGGGACGAGGAGATTTATCGATACACGCCTATTCTGACATCCTGGCGCTTTTTAAGGATGCGTTCGCCCTGGCCGGTGATGTTGGCGGGCTGGGGCGTTAGCAGGTATATGGCCGTTGATAGAGCGTGTATTCCAGATCACATGACTCACCGCTGCTTGGAATCTAACTCTGTATTGCTCTATTCATGAACGCAGCGAGGTTCTGGGGTAGGCTGCACTTATATTTGTATTATCAAAGGCCTGACTCCTAATGAGTACTCCGAACCACTACTTTTCAGATGCTGAGAAGCACGGACTATACCGCGCCATTTATGAACGACGCGATGTGCGCTCGCAGTTTTTACCTGACCCTATTGCACCCGATATTTTGGCAAGACTGCTGAAGGCTGCCCACCACGCTCCTTCGGTTGGCTTTATGCAGCCCTGGGATTTTATTGTGATCGAAAGCCGCGAGGTGAGAGCGGCGATAGTGGCGATGTTCGAGCGAGAAAACCAAAAAGCCGCTGAGCGGTTTGAGGGAGAACGCAAGGAGCGCTACCAGGGTTTGAAACTACAAGGCATTTTAGAAAGCCCGATTAACCTCTGCATTACTTGTGATCGCAGCCGGGGAGGCCCCCATGTGCTAGGGCGCAATAGCATTGTGGATACCGACCTATTCAGCACATGTCTAGCCGTGCAAAACCTCTGGCTGGCAGCGCGGGCAGAGGGCATTGGCGTTGGCTGGGTTAGTATTCTCGATCAAGATCAACTGAGCACGGCGTTGAAGTTGCCTGAACATGTTTATCCATTGGCTTATCTTTGCCTTGGCTATGTCAGCGAGTTTTTAGATCAGCCCGAGCTGGAAGCAAAAGGGTGGCGCTCTCGGCTTTCATTAAATGAATTGGTGCATCGTGATGGCTGGGGCGGTTCGTTGGCAGAAAGCCCGCTTCTAACTGCTTTAGAATAATTGAGGCTCAAGGAAAGGAGCAAAACACTCATGTTGAATAGAAAGGCTAGCTCTCCTCGGCACATGAAAGGCACCGCGAGTCGGTCACTGTTAATAACGCTGATATTTTTCGCGCTACTGGCCGCCGCGGTCGTCATCGAAAAGCTACCCATGTGGTTGCTGTTCATCTACCTAGCGGTCAGCGTGGTGACATGTCTTGCCTATGCATTAGATAAATCCGCTGCACAAAAAAACGCGCAGCGGATTTCCGAAAATACCTTGCATGTGTTGTCACTATTGGGCGGCTGGCCTGGGGCAATGGTTGCACAGCAATGGCTTCGCCACAAAACACAAAAGCGCGCTTTCAGGCGTGTATTCTGGATGACGGTGCTGATTAACCTGGCGGCGCTAGTTAGCTGGGCATGGGCATAATTTGTGAATGACTTATTCTGTTAACGTTTATCGCCTACGCTAATAGCAGACTGCTTTTTACGCACCGATAAAGGCACCGCGATGAGCCATGCATTAACCGGGCATAACCGCCCACAACAAGTGATTGAGGCAATTCAGCAGGTGAATTCGCCGCTCAATGCAGCGCACCGCCAAGCAAAGTACGCCAAAATGGCCGTGTCTCCCTACCGATTCTTTCGTGGAACTAATCACTTGTATTGGCAAGACGTTTGGCATGACTGGCGCTTTGCGCTATTTGGTGGATGGCCTAATACCCAAACGTGGCTTCAAGGTGATGCGCACGTTTATAATTTCGGCGCTTATGGACACCACGACGACCAAGTGCGCTACGGTATGGATGACTTCGATGACGCATTGATAGGTGACTATCAATACGATGTATGGCGGCTGGCGATCAGCGTGGTACTGGACAGCCGTGAAAACGCAGGGCTAAGTTCTAAAGCGACTGACAAAGCACTGAAAAAGCTGTTAAAGGGGTACATCCACACGCTAGCTACTTATACCCAAGGAACTCTAGATAACGGTATTCTTGCTGAAGAGCAGCCCATTGATGCGGTGACTCTGGATAGTGCCAAAGGCCCACTCAAGCCTTTCATGAGCAACGTCGCCGATAAGCAGAGTCGGGCGCGCATGTTGGAAAAATGGACAACCCTCGATAGTCAGAAAGGGCGTGTGTTCGCTGAACGTTCTGGGAAGCTTGCGAACTTACCAGCAGATGTCGCCAGCCAGCTGCGTCGTTTGATTGAGCAAGAGTATCAACAAACGTTACAGCATCCGATCAAAGAGAACGACCCAAAGCACTTTCGTGTAAAAGACACCGCTCGCCGCCTGGATGCGGGAACGGGCTCGTTAGGTGTGGAGCGTTATTACGTTTTGATCGAGGGCGGTGCGGATCATGAACACGACGACGTTATCTTAGATGTTAAAGAGCAAGTAACCCCGGAAGCTTATGGCCTAATGAATAAGGCCCATCAACAGGCGTGGCGAAAGCTATTTCCTAATGAAGGCATTCGCCATGCAGCGGCATTTCATGCCATTGCAGACACCCAGATGCCTACTTGGGTTGGCTTGACCATGAATGGAAAGTTTTTTCCGGTTCGAGAGCGCTCCCGTTTAAAAAGACATGGCTACTCACAAGCTTTCAGGGGGAGTCTTACCGCAAGCTAGCGAGCCAATGGGGTGAAATTCTCGCACGTGAGCATCTGCGCGGTGCCCAGGCCATCACGTGGTCATTCAGCACCATTTGCCAACGCAGTATGCCAGCGTTTAGAAGTCGCGAAGCGCAGTTTATTGAGGTGGTGTCGACTCTAGCAATTGCCTATGCCGACTGTGTATCTCAAGACTACCAAGTGTTTGTGGAGCACTTTTTGAAGACAGATGCTGCTTAACAAACCAGGCCAACCGTGTTCATAGCGGTCTGCTGTTTACTGAATAAAAAGCCTTGATCTTCAAGGAGTCTTCCCAAATAACACAGCGGTTTCGCCCGCTGTGTTTTGCTTGATAAAGTGCTCGTCGGCAAGTCGAAGCAACTTTTTGGGTCTTGGGTGTGATCAGGGTAAGTGGCTATGCCGCAGGAAAGCGTTATTTGCCGGAGCGGTAATTCTGATGAGCAAATGCTGTCTTTGAGATGGATAGCAGTAGCGCTTTTGCCTGGATTCGGCAGCAATTCGCGATGTTTCAGGCAGCAAGGCAACAAATTCCTCCCCTCCGAAGCGGCAGATGACGTCGAGATCGCGTAGGTGTTGTCGCAGCAGCCGTGAAATCTCTACCAAAACGGCGTCTCCTGCATCATGACCAAAATCGTCGTTATCTGTTTGAAATAGTCCACATCCAGCATGAGTATAGAGAGTTGGCTGGTATGCTGTGTACCTGCTGGCACTGGTGCTCATATGCGGGTGTCGAAATGACGACGATTATGCAGCCCGTTAAAGGATCTTTGCGGGATAGCTATCTAACTCCTGAACGAGTCGGTCAAGGTCAGCAGTACGGGACGCTACTTGTGCTCAAGGGTTTCATTCGCTAGCGCAAGCTGTTGTTGAGTGTGGCGATAATGCCATAGAAAAATAGCAGCGTTTGCGACAGCGAAAGCTAACGTGCCATAGCTCAATGGAACGCTGCGCCAGGTCACAAAGCCGTGGGCAACAATCATATCGGCTAGCAGCAATGGTGCATAAAACATAAAGCTCACTACAGTAGCCGCTGTTCGAGCGTCAACCGTTGAAAGCGCATCAGTGCGAGCACCAGCATCATAGGAAGTGTGATGGCTAGCATTACGTCAAAGATGGGAAACGTGAGTGAAAGGCTGATGACACCAAGCTGCACCAAACTCATAGCGAAAACGAGGTATATTGAGTGGATAACCCATAACCGTGTTATCCACCGTTTTGCAGTGCCTTCCAGCCAGTCGCTGAGTAGCAACCCCAATGCCACTGGCAGGGTATAGTAACTTCCGGCGCGCAGCATGTCCCAACCCAGAGCGCCATCTGAAATTAGCTGGCGAGCTGGCGTTTCAGCAAGCAACATTAGCCCTGAGGCAAAGGCAAAAAGCGCAATGGCACCGAAGCCTTGGCGCTGCGGTCCTATCAAAGCGAAAATAGCCGCCAGGATCGCTAGTACCATTACCAGTGCACTCACGCCAAGATCTTGAGCAGAGTCATGAATGACTTGTTTCAGTACATCAATACGCTCCATTACCTGGACTTGGCCCCATAAGCCAATGCTGGTGTAGTACGAATAGAGTCGAAAGGTGAGTGGTTGCCCGGCGGCATCGTCGGGTAAATCGATCATATGCCACGGCCAGCCAGCAAAGTCTCCTTTTCCCTGATCGTCAAACTCGCCGTATTGATAGATGAGTTCGTCGCCCAGATAAACCTGCCCGATAAGGTTAATGCTGGTAATAAAGAGAACAGGGTCGTTCCAGTCGCCAGCGGGCAGTGTTGTGCGTAACCAGAGATGCTCGTGCCCCTCGCGGCCGGGCGGGTTGGAGGGGAATCAATGGTTTGCCATTCTGCTGTAGTGCTTTGTAGCCAACGTGGATGGCTATTTGAATCCTGTGGAGAGTCGCCCCAGCGATACTCCCAACTTTGCAGTGGTTGTGGCGGGGAAGCAGCGAAAAGCCCACTTGGAAGCATCACAAGCGTGGTCAGTATAAGGAGCAGCTGAGTGCAATGACGTATGGCAAGCCAACGAGGCAGCATGATGAACGTCTAATCTCCTGATTATGATCCCTCTGCTGATAAGTACTTCAATCAAAGCCTGAGAGCTGATTGAGGCGCACATGAGGCAAACACTAAAGCATCTTCCCAGTTTAACTAAAAATATGCCTAAGGCGATGGTAGTTCCTTCAACGTTAAGAAATGTTTCGGAGAGAAGGAGAGAAGGAGAGAAGGAGAGAAGGAGAGAAGGAGATAAGGAGAGAAGGAGAGAAGGAGATAAGGAGACTGAGCCTCTGCTGGCCCAGCCTTGGCAAGTTTTGCGTAGCTGATTGAAATAGCAACCAGCGCCGTATTATTGAACTAGCATGTTAAGTGGATGCGCCGCCGACGATGCCACTGCGAAAGCCGTTCTCGCTGCTGTTGCGATTTTTTAAATGATTAGCGACAGTATCTTCAGGTGATCCCGCCATTTCACGGAACATGCCCATTGACCCCAGTAGAGCAGAGGATTCGTAAGGCACGAATACCCGCTCACCATCTTTCGCCATGTTGGGGAGCCCTTTGATATAGCTTTGGCCAAGTAGATAGCCCACCACGGTGCGCTTGTTCTCTTCGCTGTCGCCGATGGCGCTAAGCACGAGCTTAATGGATTCCTGCTCACCTTGAGCGCGTAAAATTGCCGACTCTTTATCACCCTGGGCGTTAAGAATGGCTGATTCACGCTGGCCTTGAGCCATTGCAATGGCCGCAGATTTTTCACCTTCTGCTTCTGTCACTGTCGCGCGGCGTTTACGCTCAGCGGCCATCTGCAGGCGCATTGCAGACTCCACCTCTTCTGGCATGGCGATATCTTGCACCTCTACCGGGATATTTTGACACCCCACTTGGAAGCGGGCTCTTCCATCGCTGCCTGGATTTCATTGTTAACTTCGGCACGAGACTCAAACAGTTTATCTAGTTCCATTTTACCGACCACTGAGCGAAGTGTGGTTTTCGCTAAGACCTCGACGGCTTGACTCATATTCTCTACTTCATAGACAGCCCGTTTAGGGTCGATAATTTGATAGTAAAGAGCACCATTGATTCTCACGGTGACGTTATCCGTGGTGACGACCGGTTGGCCAGGGAAGTCCATGACCGTTTCACGGCGGTCAATACGGATTTCATCGCTGGTAATCGCTGTGTAATCTTCGCCCATCTTGCGATAACGCAACATCGTGATCGCGCGTGGCTGCTCAATAAACGGAATAATGATATTGATGCCGCTTTCAAGCACGCGATGAAAGGAACCTAGTCGTTCAATCACCATCACTTCTGATTGGCGAACAATGACCAATCCTTTTGAGATGATGAGCACGCCAATAACGACAATAATCAGGCTGATGATCAGGCCTGGGCTAATTGATAAATCCATGAGATTATTCATGTTTATGGCTCCTTGCGTGGGGAAATTGCATCCTGGGGGCTAGCGCCTGATGAAGGTGTCAGCGTCACTAAGGCCGTTGTACCTTCAAAGCGTTTAAAGATGACTCGTGTTCCTGGTGGCAGTTCGGTCTCACCGCTCTCGATAAGACGTAAACGGTAAAAATCACCGTTCACTATAATGCCGGTTGCGTTGTCAAAGTCGCGAACCAGCGTTTTGTAGTGGTTACCTTTTTCAACGCCTGTACCGGTCGTGCCGTAGGCAACGCCTTTTGGCGAGAAGCGCGGGCGAATTACCATAACGCCCAAAGGTACTAAGACACCTGCGAAAATCCCCATGCTAAGCAACTGCCAGGGCAGTGATAATCCCAGTGCAGTTACCGCAGCGGTTAGCGCTGCAGCAATTCCCAGTGCAAGCAGTAACATTGCACCAGAGGTTAATTCTGCAAGACTTAGCAACAGGGCAATCACCAGCCAAGTATAAGCAGGATTCCAGTCCATGTGTGCTCCCATGCAGTCTGTGGTTGAAGTTGTCCACTAGCGTAACCTACTCGACGCATATTGACCTGTGTGCTGCCTATAGGTTTTACACTCTAAGCTTTACGGTTTCGTGCTTTTATCACTCGTCAGGAGAGTTGCTGTGATGCTCGATGATGCAAAGTTTAAGTTAGCTAATGCGCGGTTGTTTAGTCCTTTGAAAGTAGCAGTGGGTGCTTGCGCCGTGGTGGGCTTGACGGCGACTCCCTCCCTTTTTGCTGACCACCATAACAGTGATAACCACCAAGTGGGCCATGGCCACCATAGTGCTTCGGTTCTGGAGCAGCGTGATAGCCCAGCTGTTAACGCTTATCAAGCTGCCAATGATCGTATGCATGAAGATATGGCTATGTCATTTACGGGCGACCCGGATGTAGATTTCGCCAAAGGCATGATTCCCCATCATGAGGGCGCCATCGCCATGGCAGAGATTGTGCTGGAGTATGGTGAAGATCCTGAAATTCGCCAATTAGCGGAGGATATTGTTGCAGCTCAAGAGAGTGAAATTGCCTTCCTTCGCGAATGGTTGGAACAGAACGGCTACTAATTAGTGATTTCATTACCCTAGCGATGAGCCGAGTATTCACAGGAGTGCTATCCTGCTCGCCTTATTAAGCATGTCTCCAAGGAGAGCCGCGTGTCGGGTGTGATTTACTGGTTGGATATGGCGGGTGTCATCGTATTTGCCTTGTCAGGTGTGATTTTGGCCTGCCGTTCGCGAATGGATCCCTTCGGTATGTTGGTGCTGGCGGCGGTGACCGGTATTGGCGGCGGCACGCTCAGGGATTTGGTGCTAGGCGTTCGCCCGGTCTTCTGGGTGACTGATCCGACCTATTTGTGGGTGATATTAGCCACAGTCGGTGTGTCCTTGGTGGGGTTTCACTATATTCATCGCCTTTCTCGCGGCTTTCTACCCGTTGCTGATGCGTTTGGGCTGGCACTTTTTACTGTCATCGGCACTCATAAAGCACTGCTGCTGGGCACATCCGGCGTTGTGGCGGTATTAATGGGTATGATGACCGGTGTGGCAGGTGGCATGATTCGTGATGTGCTAGCCCAGCGAGTGCCCATGGTGCTCCGTGAAGAGATCTATGCAACGGCAGCCCTGGCGGGTGGCATTGTGTACGTGGCGTTCGATGCGTTAGAAGCACCACTAACTGTTGCGATTGCAGCCGCCTTAACAGTGACTCTCGGGTTGCGCCTAGCGGCGATTCACTGGCACCTAGCGCTACCGGTATTTGCTTGGGTAACTCTACCACCGAAAACGCAAGATGAGGCTTCGGCACCGCTATCAACCCCTCAGAAAGCCAAAGAGCGGGTACGGATGATCCGGCGAGAGCGTAAAAAGCGTTAGCCCAGCAGCCTTCCTTTGACTATAACGCTAAAGGAGGGCGTTCTTTTCCTTCCTAACCTCTTTTCTTTCCTAGCTTCTTTTTTTCGTCGCTATTTTCTCTTTCGTTTATTTTTAAAACGCATTAGCTTCTCGCCAGCGATCAAACCAGCGTCTTGGTTGCAGTACCTTTAACGTGGGTTCGCTGTCGATCAGCTCTACGCCTATCCCTAGTGCGCCAAGGTGTGCGTAGAGCGCACCATTGGCGCTTTTGTCGGATAATGTGACATCTGAAAGCAGTAAAAGTGGACCGCCGGTAAGCGTGAGGTTATGTAGGCGTATGCGTTCGCCGTTGATCTGAAGCTGCGCGTTACCGTTAATGCCATGTACGTTTAATAACCGCCCCAGCCAGTCACTTTGCCTGGCGCGGGCTAAGAAGAGCCGCGCCAATAGCCCTGTGTCACGCATGCCAAGGCGCAGTTGGCTGGTTAAACTGATGGGGTCATCCCACTCAAGTTGTGCTTCTTCCATTGTTAGCTGCACCCACCAGCCCGCATCTTGTGCACCTTCCGAGCTTTGCCGGAAGACGTTTTCAAGACGCAGGAACGAGTCATTGGCGTTGAAGCGCCGTGTTTCTAGATCACCTTCGGTGAGTTGCAGGTGTAATTCAACATCGCCCTTTAGTTGCTGATCAAGTAGCGCTAGTTCGGCGCCAAATGCACGTAGTGTCATGTCTCCCTGAGCGGTAAGTCCATCCAGTAGCCATTCGCTGGTTAGGCTGGCTTGGCCGCCCAATAAGGTAACCCCGGCATTTTCAGGTAAATAACGGTTATAGCGAGTGAAGTCGGGCACCTCCGTAATAGGCAGCGCGATGCGAGTAGTGAAAAAATCGGGCTCTGGCGCTTCAAGCACGTCACTAAAACGTTCAGTCTCGGTCGTAAGGGCAAAGTGGCGACCTTCCAAATGGGGGCGGTCATCGTCCTGTCGCATAAGCGCAAAGTGGGGAATCCCAAGCGAAAGCTGGGCCTGTTCAGAGGTGGCGAGTTGGGCCGTCAGTTCGCCGCGCCCCGTAGCGACATAATCTAAAAATGCCACCTCAAGCTGATTGGCATTCACTCGCAGGCGGGTGGGGGCTAGTAAACGGTCATTGCGAAAAGCCCCCTGAGCGAACAGTTGGCCGTTGCCCGCAACTGACAAGCCATGGGCGTCGGGTAAAAAGATATTTAAGAATCCCAGCCGCTGAATGCTACCTTCGAGTGAAAACTCACCACTGAGCGGTTTATCTTCATCACCGTTACTGGCGCTGCGCTGAAAGCGGCCGTCATTGAGTACTAGAATGCTCTCTAATTGCTCGTTGGTAGACTGCATATCCGCCACTTGCCAGCGTAGTCGTGAGCCGCTGATATCAAGCCTTGTGCCGTCCAAAGCCGCTTGGCGAATGGCTAACCTAAGCTGTGCGTTGCTTTCCAGTTCACCCTTCTGTTCGGTGTGTTGCCAGCGGGTGGCTAATTGCTCTCCTTCTAAAATGATCTCACCGCGCATTTGCTCGGTGTTGAAGTCGAGCCGTCCACTGCTAGTCGCTTGGCCGCTAAGTAACTGTAATGGTGCTGGGTCGGGCATGGCGGCTTTAAGATAGGTTTGTAACACGCTAATGTCGGGTAAACGCGCGGATTGCCAAGTAAGGCGAGCAGTGGCGTTTTCTCGCGCTAGCGCTGGGTCCAGTGGGCTAAGCGCATTCAGCGTAATAGCAGCCTCCGCCATCAACGTTCGTTGATGGTGGATAAGGGTGGCTTCAGTGAAGGTAAGCGTCGCGTCTATCGCCTCTTCGTTTGACAGTTGTGCGGCCAATGAGCCGCTTCCTTGAGCCGTGAAATCAAGTAAATTAGCCGCAAGTGTTGGCGCTTGAATTGCTAACGATGCGTGATAAGGCTTGGCGTCACGTAGTGTCACGCTAGCCTCAATTTGACCGTTACCGGCAAGCCGAACTCCTTGGCCGTCAAATGTATGTGCCAAGTAGCGGTCAAGCATATCCAGGCGAGTGACCTCGCCCTGTAGTTCAAGTGAGGCGCCAGTGGGAAGGTCTAGTTGGTCTAGGCGCTGATTGGGCATGCTGGTCGCTAGGTGAAGTTGCGTATTGGTGGCGTAAGGGTGGGTATCCGCCAAAACGACATTGATGAGCTGCGTTGAAAAGTTAAGCTCATCGTTTTCTACCGCCAAGCGCACAGTTCCTTCGCCAACGGCAGTGTGGAACGGAGGTGGCGCTTCTGCAATCAACCAGTGCAGCTCGTCTGAATCGCGCGGTTTCAAACGCTGTTCGTTCACCGATAAGCGCAATTCAGGCGCATTTAAGGTTAGCTCGCTACCACGCTGTAGCTCGCCATCGCTTAGGTTAAGCTCACCCGCTAAGTTGCCGTGGCCATCAAGTGTCAGCCAGGGCAGCGCTTCTAAGTAGGGCATAAATACGTCCCAAGCATCTGCTTGCGCCTCGATGGTCAGTTGTGCCGACAGGGCGCTGAGTAGCTCAGTAGTGAGCTCTTCGCGGGGAATTTGCGCGGTAGTAACACTGTCCAGAGATGCATCTGCGCGTAACTGGATATTTTGTACTAACGAAGCTTGGTCGCTAAGGCGTGTTAGGCGACCTTGGCTGATATCCAACGATACACTTGGAACAGCTAACGCCGCGCGACTTAGTTGGGTATCTGCCACCTGAAGTTGGCCTTGTGCCTCAAGAGCAATATCGCCTACAGTCAAGCGGCGAAGTCCGTTAGCATCGAGTGCCTGTATGTGTAGCTCACCGCGCAGAAGTGCCAGTAACGATAGCGAAAGCGTTGCACGTTGAGCTTCAACAGATACCGGCAAACTATTGTCTTCCCGAGCCAAGTAAAGGTTTTCTACTTCCCAGCGCCCTGGGTGAAGGCTGTTTGCATTTGTCCAGCGTACTTCGACCCCCTCAATCTGAGAAAGCCGTTTGGGTAACCATTGGCTATTCAGTAGCCAAGTACTGCCAAATATCCATACTAATGCCGCTACCAAAGCGCTTAACAGCGTGAATATCAGGATACGGGGTAGACGTTTTGACCTAGTGCTTTCTTTCGGCATACGGGCTTCCTTGCAGATGACTCCTGTCGGCGCGTGTTTTATGGCATTATGCGCGTCGTGGGGCCGTAATGGGTTTTCGATTTCAACGCTAGGCAGGCAGCAAAGCCATGTTCAAGGATTTTTACGCGCAACGCGGAGAGTATGTTGTGATCTCTGCTGAGCAGGCCAGCCGTTTCGCCAAGGGCGTGGCCGGCGATTACAACCCGATTCACAATCCAGATGCGCGCCGTTTTTGCGTACCTGGAGACCTGCTATTTACGCTGGTGTTGGTGAAGTTTGGGTTGTCGCGACAAATGGAATTTCGCTTCACCAATATGGTAGGAGCTGACACTCCTCTCAAGTTTAGTGAAGAAGCGAATGGTGATCTACTTGTCTGCGATGAAGGGGGCAAGTGCTATCTGCAGGTGACTCGTGGCGGAGAGGTGACTCACGATGAAGCGGCTATTGAGGCATTTGCCCGTTGCTATGTGGCGTTTTCAGGTAAGAATTTTCCTCACTATTTAAAGCCTTTGATGGAGCAGCATGGGGTAATGTTTAATCCCAAGCGCCCCTTGGTTATTTACGACAGCATGGGATTTTCCTTAGAGCGCTTAGACGGTTTCTCGCCAAACTTAGCCTTAACGAGCTCCTCGTTAGAGGTTCAAGGTAAGCGTGCCGATGCCTTGCTTGAGTTTTCGATTGAGTCTGCTGGAGAAGCGGTTGGGGTGGGCTCGAAGAAACTAGTTGTTAGTGGCTTGTGTGATTACGATGCGACTGAAATGGCAGCGATTGTTGATGAGTTCTATCGCTTAAAGGCGGCTTACGAGGCAGCGTAAGTAGCGCCGTTGCGTTAGCGTAATGGCGGGTGCCATTAACGCTAACGCTAAGGTATTCTCAAGGCCTATCAATTAAAAAACACGCGAAGCGCTCTAGGCGCTTCCGCTGGATACAAGAGGCTTTGCATGAATCGCATCAAAACGCTTTCGCTTGCCTGCGCAGCAGCCACGCTCGCCGTTTCAGCCATGAGTGCTCAAGCGCGGGATTTTCGTCTCGGCCTTATCACGCCTGCACAGCATCTATGGTCTACCGAGGCGGAAGCCTTTGCCCAAACACTTAACGAGCGCTCTGGTGGCGAGCATAGCGTTAGTGTTTTTCCAGCTCAGCAACTTGGCAATGAAGCGCAGATGGTTCAGCAGCTTCAAACTGGTGCATTAGATATGGCTTTCTTGACGATTGCCGAAATTTCCAACCGTATTCCCGATTTTGGCGCACTATACGCACCTTACTTGGTCGATGACGTTAATCACGCGGCACGTCTTTTACGCTCTGACGCGGCTGGGGAATTACTCGAATTAATGCCAGAAGAAGTCGGTTTAATTGGCGTTGGCTATGGCATGGTAGGCATGCGCCAAGTGCTCAGCCGTGATCCTATTGAAAGCGCCGATGATCTGCAGGGGCAGCGTTTACGTATTACCCCATTTGAGCCGATTCGTGATTTCTATACGGCTACTGGTGCGGCCCCTGCGCCCATGCCGTTATTAGAAGTGTATGACGCGCTGGCTAACGGTCAGGTCGATGCCATTGATATGGATTTCGACTCTATTTTAATTTTGAAATTCTACGAGCAGGCGGAAAACCTGCTGATTTCTAACCATATGATGTTCCCTATGGTGGGTGTCGTGTCTGGGCGAGTATGGCGTGAGCTGTCTGAAGAAGACCGTGAGCTGATTGACACTGCGATGTCTGAGCACCTTGAGAACGTGCTAGTGGGCTTTGAAGAGATGGATGCCGCTCAGGAAGAGGAAATCCGCGCCTTAGATATCAACATTGTTGAAGCGGATGCTGATTTTTTCTCTGACGCCATAGCCCAGTGGGAAAGCATCTGGGCGCCTAAGGCACCTATGTTAGAAACGTTACGCGACGAAGCTGACCGGTTACGTGACGAGTAGTATGCTGCAACGTTTTTCATCGGGGCTTGCACGCTGTGAAGAGATTGCCGCCGCTGCTTTAGCAGCGGCGGTTACCTGTCTAATTCTCACCAATATTGCGTTTCGCGCGCTAGGTAGCCCGCTTTATTGGATTAGCGAGCTGGCGATTTACGCCATGATCTGGATGACATTCTTAATAGCCGGCACGGTGTTTAAACGCCGCCAGGGAATAGCGGTCACACTACTGAGCGACCTGCTACCGCAAACCGGCCGGAAACTGATAGGCATCTGGGTAGATGCCATGGTGCTGTTATTTGCTCTGCTGTTAGCGTGGCTTTGCTGGCGTTGGTATCAGCCTCTTGCACTAGTGCAAGTAGGGTTTGATACCCGCGCTTTTCAGGGGCAAACATTCAATTTTATTTACGCTGAAAATACCTCCACTCTTGGCGTAAAGAAATTCTGGGCGTGGTTAATTGTGCCATGGTTTGCATTTTCTCTTAGCCTACATGGCTGGGCGAATCTTATACAGTCACTCAAACAGTGGCGAACCCCGACTCAAGAACCGACCGCCAAAACGCTACGTTAGCCCTGCTTACCCTATTGACGGTACGTTTATGACGATTGCTGTTTTTTTGCTGCTGTTGCTCGGCGCTGTGCCAATTGCGCTAGTACTGGCATTGACTGCCCTTTGGTATATCCAGATGTCAGGCAATACGGTGTTGTTTGATTCGTATCCACAGCAGCTGTTTAGCGCCATTGAAAGCTATGGACTGTTGGCGATTCCGTTATTTATGTTGGCGGGCGAACTAATGAATGAGGGCGGTTTAACCCGCCGTTTAATCGCTCTAGCACGCATTTTAGTCGGAGGGTTTCGCGGTGGTCTCGCCTATATCAATTTAGTCGCCAACATGATGATGGCTGCGATTATTGGTTCGGCAGCCTCACAAATTGCCATTATGTCCCGTGCGATGGTGCCCGCAATGGAGCAAGAGGGTTACGACAAATCCTACAGTGCGGCAATTACTGCCGCGGGTGGGCTACTGTCGCCGATTATTCCGCCGTCCATGCTGTTTGTGTTGTTTGGCGTCATGGCCCAAGTGCCCATTGCGGAAATGTTTATTGCTGGGTTGCTACCGGGACTGCTCTTAGGAACAAGCTTTTTTGTAGTCATTGCCTTGGTAGGCTTGGTTCAGCAATACCCTAAAGGCCAGTGGCCTACTCGCCCTCAGGCACTTCATGACCTGCTTTGGGGGCTGCCGGCACTACTCATTCCAGTGATCATTATTGGCGGTATTTTGTGGGGGGTTGCCACTCCAACCGAGTCGGCTGCGCTGGCCTCTCTTGCGGCATTGATGATGGGACGCTTTGTGTACGGAGACCTGCGCTTACGTCAGTTACCCCAGGTGCTGACTCGCACAGCGATTAATGCGGGATTGGTCATTATGCTGATTGCCGCCGCTGGCGTGTTTGGCTGGGTGGTGATTTACGAGCAACTTCCGCAAATGGCCGCTGCATGGATTGCGGCGTTGACCAGCGACCCCTTCGTGTTCTTGCTGCTGGTGATTGGCGCACTGCTGTTAGTGGGAATGGTGATTGATGGCATTGCGGCGCTGATCTTAGTCGTGCCAATTTTAATGCCCATTGCCCAAAGTCAGTTCGCTATTAGCCCGTATCAGTTTGGCGTGGTGGTGTGTTTAACCCTAGTGATGGGCTTATTGACGCCTCCCGTTGGGGCTGGACTGTTTATCGCCTCCTCAATGACTGGCGCGCCGCCGCTTAAAATATTTCGCTCGCTGCTGCCGTTTTTGCTAGCGACGTTAATGACCCTTGTGATTCTTGCCTGGGTGCCGTGGTTAACCAATGGGCTTATCCAGCGTTAATCGGCATTACATCCACCTCAACCTCAAGCTGATGTTCACCACCGCCGTTCATGACGCCTTTTAACGGCGCGACATCAGCATAGTCACGCCCCCAAGCGAGCACGGGATGCTGCTCGCCAGCAATGGTGCCGTTGGTGGGGTCAAGTGCCAGCCAGCCCCACTCGGGTATCCAAGTGGCTAACCAAGCATGAGAGGCATCTGCGCCTACTAAGCGAGGCTGGCCAGGAGGCGGTTGGGTTTCCAAATAACCGCTTACGTAGCGCGCGGCTAAACCCACTGAACGCAGTGCACCAATCGCTAGGTGAGCAAAATCTTGGCACACACCGCGTCGGTTAGTCAGCACATCGCTAAGCGGAGTCGCGAGCGTGGTGAAGCTTGGGTCGTACTCGAATGTCTCGTAGATCAGTTGATTGAGTGCCAGCGCGCTCTCTATAACTGGGCGGCCGGGTGTGAAACAGGTGCTAGCAAAGGCAGCCAATTCAGCGTTACGGCGAATAAACGGTGAATCTAAACGATACAGCTGCATATCAAAACGGCTATCGCCATTGAGTTGCTCGGCGACGCTTTCCCACGCGTTAGAGGTATTAGGTAACGGCGGCAGCGGTTGTGTGTTCAGCTGAGTTGTTACCGTCACGTCTAGGGATTGGTGAACATCTTCCATCGCAAAATAGAGCACACGATTACCGAATATATCCCGCCGCTCTGCTTGAACCTGTGGCAATGGACTGATGGTTAGCTCAGATGCACCGCATTCCTGGTGCAGTGTTTTGCGAGGCAACACACGTGCTTCACTATGACATAGCGTGACAGGCGCGCTGTAGTGATAGCGTGTGGTGTGCCGCAACATGTAATTCATGCGTCAGGCTCCATGCTCACTAATTGCCGCGGCCGCTCGACATGGCTGAAGTGGCTATGACTAATGGCATCTGAAAGTGCTGTTAGCGGATCAATCAGTTGATCAAGCAATTGCTCAAGCGCTTCTTGTGCCTCAGGGGTATCGGTAAGATGGTTGAGGCGATCAATATCGGCTAAATGAAGCGCCGCATTGGCCTGAATTAACAAGCGGCGCTCCGCATTTCGATAGGGAGACGAGCTGCCCGGCAGGCGGTTCATTTGACGTTCAAGGCGTTTGAGCATGTAACCCACTGAGCGAGGGTTAGTTTCATCAAAAAGAAGTAAATCAAGAATCGCTTCAGGGTGCAGTTCGCTGCGATACCGCCTGCGATACGCAGTAAAGTTGTCGGTGGTGGCCAGCACTACTTCCCAGAGTGCAAGGCCTGGAGAGTGAGGAGCGTTAAGGGTCAGTTTGAGAAGTGACAGCAGGCCTAAGACACGATCTAAAAAGCGGCCAATATCCATAAACCGCCAGCCGTAATGATGAGGCATAGTTTCGTTACACAGGCCAAAAAAGGCGGCTATTTGCGCGGAAAGCCCCTCACAAGCGCGTCGTGCAGCACTGGCACCAAGGCTTGAGTTAAACGCACTAACGCGTTGGCGAAGCTGGTTAATCACACGCCAAGAATCGTCCCCTAGATGGTCGCGAACGCTACGAGCGTTACGAAGCAGTTGGTCAAACAGCGCTTGCAAGGCCTGGGCATCCGTGTCGTCAAATTGGGCGAGCAACGCCGCGCGTTTCTGAACGAATCCAGCGAGTGGCGGTTTGGCGCCTTCACCGTCCTCGTTAAGGGTGGTGATTTCCAGTGCTATTAGCAGCTCATCAAGCAACTGGTCCGCTATCTCGTCCTGATCAATTTCCATTAATCGCATCAGCGCTTCACGAAGCAAACGCGCTCTAGCATCCAGACGTTCGCCGTAGCGACCCAGCCAAAAAAGACTTTCGGCCACACGGCTAGGGAGGTCCGTGCCATCCCGAGTGGCCACTACCGGACCACGGGCTTGGCGAAGCTGGCTGACATGGGGCTGAGGGGTGTTGGCGGTGACCCATACATCCTTCACGATAGGGCTGCTTAATGACGGAGTGCCAGGGGGGCCAACCCAGGCTAACCCGCCAGGCATAACATGATAGTCGCTGAGCTGTTGCCCCAGTGTTGTGATACTCCTCGCTGAGCGGGTAATAAAGCAGCGAAGGTTTAGCGTAGTGGGCGATAAACGTTGCATATTACTATCAAATATCGGCGCAGTAGCTGGCTGCGTCGTAGCATCTGCAGTAGGCAGAAGTAACTTTTCTCCTAGCAAATGCTCGCATAGAGCGGGCAGATAGTCGGCAAGCTCGGGTGACTCCAGAATGCCCACACCTAGAGCGTTTGATATCGCCACACCGCTAGCGCGGGTGGCTTGTAGTAAACCGGGCACGCCAAGTTGAGAGTCGCCACGCAGTTCAAGCGGGTCGCAGTAGGCATCGTCACAGTGACGCAGTACCACATCCACTGGTTGTAAGCCGCCTAACGTACGTAGCCATAGCTGTGAATCCCTGACGACTAAATCCTGTCCTTCGGCAAGATCGATATTGAGGTAGTTAGCAAGATACGCGTGCTCAAAATAGCGCGGACTGCTGGGGCCTGGAGTGAGCAGCACGACGTTTGGGTTGTCACGATGTTGATAGGCGAGCGCCGTTAGGGTGCGGTGATAATTGTCGAGAAAGCCAGCTAGCCGCTTAAGGGGGGCATTGCGGTACATTTCAGGCAGTGCTCGCGCCATTAAAATGCGATTTTCGAGGGAGAACCCTGTGCCTGAAGGGGCCTGCAAACGGTCACCAATTACGCGCCACTGGCCTTCAGTGTCCTGAATGACATCAACACCGTGGAAACTTATTGCCGGACGGTCGCTGGGTTGAGATCCGTGGCAGGGAAGCAGCAAAAGCGGCGAGGCAAGTAACGCTTGAGTTGGCAATAAGCCCGAATCAAACAGACTGCGCGCACCGTAGATATCATCAAAGAGAGCATTCAACAGCCGAGTGCGTTGAATCAGCCCTAATTCCAGAGCTTGCCACTGAGCGTGGTCGATGACCCAAGGAAGTGGGTCTAATCGCCAGGATCTGCGGGCGTCATCGTGCATATTAAAGATGACGCCATTTTCGCCCAGCAGCCGCTGAATCTCCTCATGTTGTTGAAGACGACCTTCTGGGCCAAGTGATTCCAATGACCCAAGAAGGCTTTCCCAGCCAGGCCGTAGTTGACCATGACGGTCCACCATGGCATCTGCAACGCCGAGCTGTCCCTCGCCAAGCTGATTTAAATAATCTTCTATAAGCCCAGCAGAGCCGAGTCCAAGAAGCGTGGGAGAGACAGGGGCCGTCATGATCCTTTTAGTCCTAAGCAAATAAGCAGCGAATTATCCTGCAGCTCGCCTTAATAGGAAAGCATTAGCTTGGCCTCCAGCGCAGGTCCAAGGTATTGGGAAGCTCTAAGCTGGACATTTCTGGCGCCGGAGACTGGTAACCATGGCGGTGGCCGTCGTCACTAAATCGACCCAGGCGCCGCGCTTCCGCTTCAAATGCATTGACAGGGAACGTTTCAAAGCTGCGCCCAGTAGGGTGTATGACGTGATAGGTACAACCGGCGACTGAGCGTTGATTCCACGTATCTATCACGTCAAATACCAGTGGCGCATGAATTGGGATTTGTGGGTGAAGTGCTGAAGGTGGTTGCCAGGCGCGGTAGCGAACACCGGCAACTGCTTCGCCGTTTCGACCCGTCGCTGAGAGGGGTACTCGGCGGCCGTTGCAGGTCACTAAATAGCGGCTGCCGGTCATGCCATTTATTTTGACTTCTAATCGCTCAACGGAAGAGTCAACATAGCGTGCAGTGCCACCAGCAGAAGACTCTTCACCGAGTACATGCCAAGGCTCAATCGCTTGGCGTAGCTCAATATCAAGCATGGGCGTATGCAGCCGCCCATGAACAGGGAAGCGGAACTCAAGGAAGGGTGCAAACCACTCAAGCTTAAAAGCAAAGCCATGATTGCCAAGATCGCTTAGCACGTCGCTCAAGTCTTCCCATAAATAGTGGGGCAGCATCCAGCGATCTTGCAGAGCGCTTCCCCATCGCACCGGTTTGGCGCGGTAGGGCGTTTTCCAGCAGCGGGCGACAAGCGCCCGAATAAGCAGCATCTGCATCAAACCCATACGTGCATGGGGGGGCATTTCAAAGCCACGTAGTTCGAGTAACCCTAAACGACCGCTGTCGCTATCCGGTGAATAAAGCTTATCAATACAGAACTCAGCACGATGGGTGTTGCCGGTTAAATCGGTGAGTAAATGGCGCAGTAGGCGATCCACCAGCCAAGGCTGAACAACTTCTCCCTCTGGCATTTGTTGTAGTGCAATTTCCAGCTCGTAAAGCGCTTCATGGCGAGCTTCATCTACCCGTGGTGCTTGACTGGTAGGACCAATAAAGAGTCCTGAAAAAAGATAAGAAAGGCTCGGGTGGTGCTGCCAATAGGTGACCAGGCTTGCCAGTAAATCAGGGCGGCGAAGGAAGGGCGAATCGTCAGGCGTAACGCCACCAAGCGTGACATGGTTGCCGCCACCGGTGCCCGTGTGTCGTCCATCCAGCATGAACTTCTCGGTGCATAGGCGCGCTTGGCGAGCTTCGTCATAGAGCCGCTCGGTCTGAGCGACTAGGGTTGGCCAGCTAGCCGCTGGCATAATGTTCACTTCGATCACACCTGGGTCAGGGGTGATCATAAAATTCTCCAGCCGCGGGTCACGGGGTGGGGAATAGCCCTCGATCATTACCGGGCAGCCAAGTGTTCGCGCGCACTCTTCAATACTGCTGAGCAGATCTAAATAGTGCTCCAGCTGGGTGAGCGGCGGTAAGAAAATATGCAGGCGGCCGTCTCTAGGCTCAATACATAAGCTGGTATGTATCACTTTATGGTCGCGATCGTTCTCAGGATGGGGTTGCTGTTGTACGGCTTCTCCTTCCGGGTGGCTAAGGCTTTGGTGTACGCTTTGACCATGGCGCTCGGCGCTGCTAAAGCGATGCTGTTCAGCATGTCGTCTAGCGACCTCTCCGTGGATATCACCAATCTCGGGGCGTGGCGCAAAGAGTGACTCAGGCTGCGGTTGCTCTTCTGGATCAGCCCAGGGAAGTGCGGAAAGGGGGAGCCGCAGCCCCATGGGAGAGTCGCCGGGAACTAAAAACAAATGTTCACGCTTGAGAGGCCAACGTCCGCTTTCCCAGCGGTGCGACTGAGCAATCGAGTGGCGCAAAGGTAATGCATAGCCAACTACCGCGGCTAAATCTTGTTCTAGTAGTCGTGCAAGACGACGGCGTTCGGCGTCATCTTTCAAATCGGCTTTTCGCGGGTCGATGTTTACTGGCAGTGTCTGTTCTTTCCAGAGGTAGTAATAGGCGTCTTCAAAAGCAGATATCCAGTAACGTGAGTCCACCCCTAAACGTTCGCTAAGCGCTTGGGTAAAGCGCTTAGCCATAGCGTCATCAACCTCCACCACCGGCGCACCTTCCATGCAGGCGAGCCATTTAGGGTCGCGCCACAGTGGTACTCCATCCTTGCGCCAGTAGCACGCTAACGCCCAGCGGGGCAGCGGTTCGCCTGGGTACCATTTGCCTTGCTGCTGCTGTATCACACTGCCAGGGGCATAGGCTTCCTGTAAGCGGCTTAACAGTACTTCAGCGCGTTCACGTTTATGTTCGCCAAGCGCTTCCGTATTCCACTGTGGGCTCTCCATATCGTCGACGGAAACAAAGGTGGGCTCACCGCCCATTGTGAGGCGTACGTCCTGAAGATTAAGCTCATTATCGACCTGATCGCCGAGCTGCAAAATTTCTTGCCACTGTTGATCGCTATAGGGTTTGGTTACCCGTGGGTCTTCGTGAATACGCTCGACGCGCATTTCCACATTAAACGCCACCTCACACTTATCAGAAAAACCAGTAATCGCGGCAGCGCTACCGGTAGTTGGCGTGGCGGCAAGCGGGATATGTCCTTCGCCGGCAAACAAGCCTGACGTAGGGTCTAAGCCAACCCACCCTGCGCCGGGAAGAAATACCTCTGTCCAGGCATGCAGGTCGGTGAAGTCTTCGTCGGTTCCGCTTGGGCCATCCAGGGCTTTTACATCAGGGGTCAGCTGGATTAAATAGCCTGAAACAAAGCGCGCAGCTAGCCCCAGGTGTCGCAGAATTTGCACTAATAACCAGGCGCTGTCGCGACAGGATCCACTGGCAAGAGTTAAGGTTTCCTCGCAGCTCTGAACGCCAGGCTCCATGCGTACCAGATAGCTGATGTCGTTTTGAAGGCGTTGATTAAGAGCCACCAAAAAATCAACGCTCGTGGTGGGTTCTCTGGGGACATCCTTAAGCCAGGCCATCAGCTGTGGGCCGGCCTCAGTGACTTCAAGATAGGGGCCTAGTTCTTTAGTGAGCTCTTCTGGGTAGACAAACGGAATTTTTTGCGCGATGTCGTCGAGAAAAAAGTCAAACGGATTAATGACAGTCATCGGGGCGATCAGCTCGACCGCAATGGTTAACTCTTTACGTGGCTCAGGAAATACGATGCGTGCATTAAAGTTACCAAACGGGTCTTGCTGCCAGTTAAGGAAGTGATCGCCTCCTGAAATATTCAGCGAGTAGGCATCAATGTGAGTCCGGCAGTGAGGCGCAGGACGGAGGCGAACAACATGGGGTGACAAATTCACCGGACGGTCAAAGTGATAAGTCGTTCGGTGATGCAAGGCAACACGAATGGTCATAAGCCACCCTCAAAATTAAGTCTATATCAACCGATTTGTCATTAAGACGCCTCGATTAAAAGAAGTAAGTTACGGCAGTATCGTTGTAGTTAGGTTTTTTTGCAGCTGCAAAATTCGCTAAGCCGTTTAAGAAGTGTAAAAAATATAAAATGCACCATTAGTGTTAGCTAATTGCACTGTTTTGGTGCTTTTGTGGATGGTTTTAAGTTTAACTTTGAAGCATCAACTAAAAGCAACAATTCAGTAGATGAGTTGAGTGGCGCGCGCATTAAGTGAATCCTTTTAACGTTGAAATATCGAAAAAGATGGTATGTATTTTGCGTGCTTATATATGAAGAGAACTGCGTAGATTGCGCGGGGTTGGCCTGCACTACGTTAGAGGAAGTTGCCGCTTCCACCATTGCGCCAGGAGAGCGCCCATGAGCCAAGTGAATTGGAATAACTATGCGTGTCGCGATTATTACGATGAGTTGCTAGCGGCACCAGGCAAGCCACGTGCCTCGGCTGATGAGCTGTGCAATATGTTGGCAAGGTTTAGTGCGGAAGAGTTGGCAGAGCGTAAGACGGCAGCAGAAATTGCCATCCGCACCATGGGGATTACGTTTACCGTTTATTCTGAGGGTGCCATGATTGACAGGGCATGGCCCTTTGATATTGTTCCGCGGATCATTCCTGCCAGCGAGTGGCGTAAAACTGAAGCGGGTCTAAAACAACGCGTTCAAGCACTTAATCTATTTATTGACGATCTTTATCATGGTCAAAAAGTAATTAAAGACAAAGTGTTACCTGCTGAAGTATTGGCTCAATCGGCAAACTTTCGGCCTCAATGTGTCGGTATTAACCCTCCTCATGGTATTTGGGCGCATATTTGCGGATCAGACTTAGTGCGTGGTGGTGATGGCACGCTTTATGTGCTGGAAGATAATTTGCGTATTCCCTCGGGTGTGTCTTACATGCTTGAAAACCGTAACGTTACTAAGCGTGTGCTACCTGAACTATTTGCGTCTGGCAAAATTCTTCCAGTAGATGATTATGTTGCCCAGCTATATGACATGTTAGCGTCGATGTCGCCTCGTCCCGGCGATGATCCTCAGGTTGTGGTGTTAACACCTGGTATCTATAACTCCGCCTACTTTGAGCATGCTTATCTTGCTCAGCAAATGGGGGTTGAACTAGTACAGGGTAGCGACTTGCTGGTCGATGACGATGACGTGGTTTATATGCGTACTGTTGAAGGGCTGCGTCGTGTTGATGTGATTTATCGTCGTGTAGACGACGAGTTTCTTGACCCTGAGGCGTTTAATCCAGATTCAATGCTGGGTGTAGCAGGGTTAATGCGCGCTTGGCGAGCAGGGAAAGTGGCACTTGCCAATGCGCCAGGAGCAGGGGTCGCCGACGATAAAGTCGTTTATGCTTTTGTACCTGAGATCATTCGCTACTACCTCGACCAAGAGCCGTTGCTGCCAAATGTGCCTAGCTATTTGTGCATGTTTGAAGATGATCGCAAGTATGTATTGGAGCATTTGGATGAACTGGTTGTGAAACCAGCAAACGAGTCTGGCGGCTATGGCATGCTGATCGGCCCACGCTCCACGAAAGAAACGCGCGATGAATTTGCTCAATTGATTAAAGCCAATCCTCGCAACTATATGGCTCAACCTACCCTGGCTCTCTCTACCACGCCCACGTTGGCGAATGGGTTGCCGCAGCCGCGTCATGTGGATCTTCGACCGTTTATTTTGTCTGGCCCCGAAACCCATGTGACCACCGGTGGCTTGACCCGAGTCGCCCTGGTGGAGGGTTCGCTGGTGGTGAACTCGTCTCAAGGTGGCGGCAGTAAAGATACCTGGATTGTTGAAACCGATGAGAACGCGGCAGCTGCCGCTGAGCACGAAGGAGCCTAGCGCCATGCTGTCACGCGTTGCTGAAAACCTTTATTGGATGGCGCGTTACATCGAGCGGGCCGAAGACACTGCTCGGTTACTGAGCGTTAATAGCCATTTAATGTTGGATCTACCGCGGCACTTGCCCCTTGGCTGGGCGCCGTTAATAGAGATGACCGGTACGTTGGAAGCATTTAATGAGCGCCATTCAAGCTTTGATGAGCGAAGCGTAGTGCACTTTTTGTGTGCCGATGCGCAAAATGGTAGCTCTATTTTGGCCGCCTTAGCGAGCGCCCGAGAAAACCTGCGCACAACCCGCGATGTCGTGCCGAGGGAAATCTGGGAGGAGGTCAATCAACTCTATCTTAGTGTTGCAGAGCATGCGGAAAATGGCGTTAGTCCGCGGCGTAGGGACACCTTTTTAAAGAGTGTGATTCGTGGTTGCCAAACATTAACTGGTTTAATCGAAGGGACACTTAGTTATGGCCCTGCTCGAACCTTTATTAAACTGGGGCGCCATTTAGAGCGAGCGGACATGACCACTCGCATTGTTGATGTTCGTTCAGCCAGCCTGCTTCCACAAAACCCTGAAGAGCTGCTGCCATTTGAAAACCTGCAATGGATGAGTGTCCTGAAGTCGCTCACTGCTTACCAGATGTATCGCCAGCAAGTACGTTTGCGGGTGCGCGGACCCGATGTGCTGCGTTTTTTACTGCAAGATCCTAATCTTCCTCGCTCTATCGCTTGCAGTTTGGAAACGGTAGGGCACGAACTTCAGCTGTTACCCCGACAAGATCGCGTGGCAGCAACGGTATCGCTTGTTCGAGCAGATGTGGTGGACGCCGATATTCAGGCACTCGCCCATTCGCCAAGCAAGCTACACGCCTTTGTGGATGAACTACAGATTGGCTTCGCTGCTATACACGACACATTAAGTGCAACTTACTTTGTTAATAGTGACGGGGTACCCCGTGTTACGCAGTTCCAATCGCAAAGCCACACAGGGGATGACGATAACGATTAACGGTTGCTAAGCATGCAGGGGCTGGCGTTTGCACTCTGAACCAGTTGATGCAGATACGTCAGCTTCTCACGCACTGCAGGTACAATTACGCCGGGTGCTAAATCGAGCAAGCCCATATCACGATTAAGTTCGTTAACCGCCATGCCTACCTGGTGAAACGCCCTTAGCATGCCGTCCAAAGTACCATCACACTCAGCTCGAGAAAGTCCCATATGCAACGCTGTATCAAGCACGGCCACCATGTCCAGATAAAATGCAAAGGTTTCGGCAAAGTCTTCCCAGGGGTGCATGGTGGCATATGCGGAAATAAACTGGGTTGCCCAATTGGAAGGTGTGCCTTGCTGATAGTACCGCTCTAATGCGTCAATGTAGGCAGGGTTATTATGGTCACCAAACACGTTGCGGCAGGCATTTTCATCCCGGCCCTTTACCAGTAAATCCCAATAGTAATGACCAATCTCATGTCGGAAGTGGCCGATCAATGTGCGGTGGGACTCATTCATATCAACCCGCAGCCGCTCGCGCTCAACGTCGTCGGCCTCTTTTACATTGATGGTGATATGGCCGTTAGCGTGGCCGGTATATACCTTCTCTTGGCTGGCAGTAGAACGCCAAAGCCCTTGATCGGGCAGAGCATCCGCCATAAACGAGAAGCTTAGTGGGACACGAATGTTTTCCCCGTTAATACCGTGAGGAAGCTTTAATAAATCAAGTGTGTGAAATAACCGTCGCTTGGCAGCTTCAAGTGCAGCCCAGCGTTCTCGGTTGCCACTGATAGTTAAGTCAGGAATCATTTCATTGTAACGGCAACAGTCACACAGCGTATCGGCATGTCCTTCTGCCATCACCACCATACGGTTACACACATTCTCAACCGCATAGTTGTGGCATTTCATTAAGGCTGTCCCGCAGCCTGGGTGAGTGCAGCGGTATCCCCCATTTTGTAGCGGTTCAAGTGCCACAATACACGTGCAAGCAGGGCACCAGCCAACCTCAGATTCGCAGGCCAAGCAATGCGTGTTTTCAAAAAATAGCGGATTGCCACAGCGGCAGCTAAAGGTCTGCATGGATGCCTCCTTGGGTGATGACCTGTGCGACGGCCACCTGCATCTGAAAAACGCACGCTCCACTGTGTAGCGTTAGCGCTAATAGCCAGCATAGCGAGGGCAGTGCGACTATGGAAAGCGTAAATCTTAACGCTGAGTTGCCTAACTCTTTATCAAGTGGCTAATTGACGTTTACGTCAACTTGCTGATATACCCTAGGGTTCATATTTGCGTCTCATAATAAACACAACGATGAGGAAGGTAGTCATGTCCGTTCGTGAAATTCCAATGTATATCGATGGCCAACCAGTAATGTCACAAAGCCAGGATTGGCGTGATGTGGTTAATCCTGCGACTCAGGAAGTGGTAGCCCGAGTGCCATTTTGTACCGCTGAAGAAGTGGAGCGTGCGATTGCCAGTGCTAAAACAGCTTTTAAAAGCTGGCGTAAAGTGCCGCTTGGCAAGCGTATGCGCATCATGCTGAAACTTCAGGCACTGATACGCGAAAATACTGCTGAATTAGCCGCGCTGATTACGGAAGAGCACGGTAAAACCCTGCCTGACGCTGAGGGTGAAGTGGGGCGCGGTTTAGAAGTCGTTGAGCACGCTTGTTCAATTACGTCGCTGCAGCTGGGTGAGCTGGCGGAAAACGCCGCGAATGAAGTCGATGTTTACACCATGCACCAGCCATTGGGCGTTGGCGCAGGCATTACCGCCTTCAACTTCCCGATAATGCTGCCCTGTTTTATGTTCCCGCTAGCCATCGCAACGGGAAATACCTTTGTATTGAAACCGTCTGAGCAAGATCCTAGTTCCACCATGCGACTGGTTGAACTTGCCCATGAGGCGGGCGTCCCGGCAGGCGTTTTAAACGTAGTCCATGGCGGCCCAGATGTTGCCAACCAGATCGCCGATCATCAGGATATTAAAGCACTTTCGTTTATTGGCTCGACCCATGTGGGCTCCTTGCTTTACAACCGTGCAGCCGCCGCAGGTAAGCGTATGCAGTCGATGATGGGAGCTAAAAACCACTGTGTTGTCATGCCGGATGCCAACCGTAGTCAGGCGATTGATAGCCTACTTGGTTCGGCGTTTGGTGCTGCTGGTCAGCGCTGCATGGCTAACTCGGTTGTCGTGCTAGTAGGCGAGGCTCGTGAGTGGCTAAAAGATATTGAGGAAGGCGCACGTAGCATGAAAGTCGGTCCTGGCACTCAGCGCGATGCAGACCTAGGGCCGCTTGTCTCACCTCAAGCGAAAGAGCGCGTTGAACGCCTGATTACAGCAGGTGAAAAAGAGGGCGCTAAACTACTGGTAGACGGCCGTGGCTGCACGGTAGATGGCTATCCAAACGGTAATTTTGTTGGCCCAACGCTGTTTGCCGATGTGACCGCTGATATGACGGTGTACCGGGAAGAGATTTTTGGTCCAGTGCTGTGTGTGGTCAGTGTGGAAACGCTGGATGACGCCATTGCGTTTATCAACGCTAACCCTAACGGCAACGGTACGTCGATATTTACCAACTCAGGCTGGGTAGCTCGGCGCTTTGAAACCGACATCGACGTAGGCCAAATTGGTATCAACGTTCCGATTCCTGTACCCGTCGCGTACTTCAGCTTTACGGGTTCGCGAGCTTCCAAGCTTGGCGACTTGGGGCCGAATGGCAAGCAGGCAATTACCTTCTGGACGCAAACCAAAACGGTCACGGCCCGCTGGTTTGAGCCAGAAAATGTATCTAGTGGGATTAATAGCACTATTTCGTTGAGTTAATTGCACTATGTAAAAGCCCCGCAATAAGTGGGGCTTTTACAGTGTCGACTCAAGTATCCTGAAATAGTGGCAGGCTTCTTTTTAGGAGCTGGCCGATAGGGCCAAGCTGACTGGCGTGCATGACAAGAATGGTCGGAGTGACAGTTTGCGTTTTTGCATTGTGAGGAACTAGCAGCGCAAATTCACCTTCTTCGAGATGAAATTCATGGAGCTCACGCAAGCCATCGGGTGTTTCGCACTGAGAGCAGCGGTAGTTATCATCTTCGCCATAAACTAAGCGATGATACATCTTGAAGAGCGTATAAATGGCTAAACCGCCTTTCAAAGCAGGCCAGCGGGAAGGCGTACTGCGCAGCGTATCAGAAACAATGCTGCCCTCGGCTTCTGCGTTGGCGAATACGCTAGCCAGTGGTGCTGAAAGAAGCGACGTGTTAGCGCTTAACGACGTCTCGTGTTCTTGAGGGTTCGAGGAGACCTCGTTAACCACTCGGTGGAAATCATCTAACGAGGCAAGCGGAAAGTCTTTGTGCTTTAGATCACTTGGCTCGAAGCCGCCGTTTTCCCAGCCATGGATAACGCGGAGCGTAGCACGCGCTTGATGCATAGGCAGTGCGAGAAGGATGTGTAGCATTATCCGAATATGAAGCTGTCGCTCATCAGTGTCGTTTTTAAACGCACAATAAGGGTCCGCAAAAAGAGTATGCAAGCGCCCAGGCGTATGCTCTTTGGCTTCGGAATAATGCATATTGGTGTCCCTGTTAATTGCCGCTTGACGCATTCACTGCACGGCTTATATGTCATTGAATAGTTGAGAGTATGGACAGCGTTAGCCGCGATTGAAAGTCACTTTGTTTAGTATTTTGTTACCGAATCGCGTTATCCAACAACATAATTGTTTAATCAAAACAAAAATTTAAAGCTAAATCAGGAAATGAGGTGTAACGATGACTAATCGACTGAGCCGTTTTCGTGTACCAGAAACGCTGGATGAGCTGCCTGACGATATCCGTGATGCAATATTAAAAGTACAAAGCAAGGCGGGATTTGTGCCCAATGTGTTCTTAATGCTGGCGCACCGCCCTGAGGAGTTTCGTGCTTTCTTTGCTTATCACGATGCTTTGATGGAGCGTGAATCTGACACGCTGACTAAAGCTGAGAAAGAAATGATTGTTGTGGCCACCAGTGCTCGCAATCGTTGCCTCTATTGTGTTGTTGCCCATGGCGCGTTATTGAGAATTTATAGTAAAGACCCTTTAGTCGCTGACAATGTCGCTATCAATCATCTGACGGCAGGGCTGAGCGAACGCCATCGTATAATGCTGGATTTTGCATTGCACTGTGGGATTGAGATTGGTGAGTTTTCTACTATGTGGCAAACAACATTAGAGCAAGCAGGTTTTACGCTAGAGGATTGTTGGGATATTGGCGCCATTGCTGCTTTTTTCGGTATGTCGAATCGGTTAGTTACAATGGCGGGTACGCCCCCCAACGAGGAGTTTTATTTGATGGGACGCCTGCCACGCTAGTAGGGAAAAGACGCACACCTAGGCGTTACTCGCCGACATATTTTACTAACGCCCAGCCTTTACTAACGAGTCGCTTTCGCCGAGGATAGCGTCTCCATTCACTGTCGCCAGGGGAGCCCGCACCTGTTGGGCTGAGAATGCGCACTGCGCAGACCCTGGAACCTGATCCGGTTCATACCGGCGGAGGAAGTGCGACATGCCTTACCTAACGTCAGCCGTACTTGGTGCGGCGCTACTCTGTTTCGCTTTTCTGGGCCTGCGTGCACGCCATGTGCAAGGGTCGCTTGATGACTATGTTACGGCACGAAACTCACAAACTGCGTCCACATTGGGGTTCTCTTTTCTAGCATCGGGAATGGGTGCCTGGATTCTATTTGCGCCGCCTGAAATTGGTGCCTTTGTTGGTCCGTTAGCGTTGGCAGGATATGCCATTGGCTCTGCGCTGCCGTTTATCGTGTTGGGGTTGTACGGGCCAAAAATTCGTCGCGCATTGCCGGAAGGCAGAAGCATCGCCGAATTTGCCCACGCTTGTTACGGTAAAGGTGTGCGCCATTGGGTGTTACTAGTGTCCGTGGCCTATATGGGCTGTTTTTTAGCAGCGGAGCTGACAGCGATAGGTGCTATTACCGCGCTGCTTTCAGATGTACCTCCCGCACTGGTGATTATTGGCGTTGCGCTCACTACCTTGGTGTATACGGTGATTGGTGGATTGCGTGCAAGCCTCGCAACTGATCGTTGGCAGGCATGGCTTTTGCTGGCCCTGTTATTAGCCGTGGGTAGCGTTGCGATTTGGCGGTTACCAACCATGCCGAATGACGCAGTCATGCCCTCTATTCCTATCGCAAGTGCGCTTAGTGTTGCTCTAACGCTCGTGATTGCGGTAACCGCCGCCAATCTTTTTCACCAAGGCTATTGGCAGCGTGTATGGGCTGCCCAGGATGATCAGAGTTTAGGTCGAGGCGCTTGGCTAGGCGGTGGTTTGACCGTGCTTGTTGTGATGGTAATTGGTGGTGTCGGTATAATGGCCGCCATGAGCGGTGTTTCGCTAGGAGAACCACCTATTCCTTTCTTTGCGTTGTTAACAGATGCGCCTGCCTGGGTGGCATTACCTGCATTAGTCTTGGCAGTCACGCTAGTGACCTCAAGTGTCGATACGCTGCAAAACGGTATAGCGTCCCTGATAGTTGGGCGTGGCGGTGAACAACATGCAGCATCTTTAACTACCGCACGTTGGATAACGGTCGCAATGATGGTGCCGGTGGTATTTATTGCACTGCAAGGACTGTCAGTGCTGCGACTCTTTTTGATAGCTGACCTACTTTGCGCTGCCATCGTGGTGCCTGTGCTGCTCGGCCTGTGGCAACGTATGACACCAGTGGCGGCGATTGGTGGCGGTATCGCTGGATTGGTAGGGGCAATACTGCCGGGATGGCTAAGCCAGGGAAGCATCGCAGCTGGCATCATGGCGGCTACCTTTCCAGGCAGTATTCCAACGTTAGGGCCTTTTTTAGGGGCATTGCTGGCGTCTATAGTCGTCAGCATGACACTGGCATACTTGCCTAATCGTCAAAACGTTAGGACGTAACGTTAAGCCGTGAGCCAACTTAACAGGGACGATCATGATTCGCAGCCTACTAACGACGTCAGACGGTGATGTGCGCGAAGGCGATGAACGCCTAGTAGATGACTGGCAAGCAATGCCCGGCAGCCACCTATGGATAGACATGAAAGGTGAGCCTGAGGAGCGTGAGCGCCAGCTATTGGAGCGTTTTGATTGCCACCCAATGGCAATTCAAGATGCTCACAAGGAGCGACATCCGCCTAAAATTGAAGAGTTTGAGCACCACACGTTGATTATTTACCGAGGTATTTCATCGTTTGATGCTCAGCTAAACTTCGTGCCTCAGCAGGTGTGTTTCTTCATTGGAGAGCGTTTTCTAATCACGCTGCACGCCGGTGAGGCGCTTAGTATTGAACGGCTCTTTAATGAGCACGGTAAAACCCTGCTGGCGCTATCTCCCGAGCATGTCGCGCTGAAAATTATGTATATCTCGGCAGGCTTCTATATCGATAGCTTACTGGAATTTGAGAGTGAGCTAAGCGATATAGAAGATGAGCTTTTGGAAGATGGTAACGATGTGCTGATGCGTAAAATTACCGCCTATCGTTCACGATTGGTAAAGATGCGCCGTATTTTTAGCTACCACAAAGGCATTACCCAAGAGCTTACTGCCTATGACTATGCCCATCTGCCTCGCGGAGAAAGTGAAACGCTGCATGCCATCACGGATGTAGAGGAGCGTTTTGAGCGCCTATATACACTGACTCAAATGTATTACGACATTTGCGGCGATCTCATTGATGGTTACATTTCTATTTCCTCTCACCAGCTAAATATCACCATGCGTGTATTGACGGTAATTACCGCCATATTTGTGCCACTGACGTTTATTGCCGGTATTTATGGGATGAACTTTGAGTATATGCCAGAGCTGCGCTATCAGTACGGATACTTTTTTGTTTGGGGAGCCATGCTGGGTATCGGTGGGTGTTTAATTTGGTTATTTAAACGTAAAAATTGGTTTTAAACTGAGCCAGATGGTCGCTGGCGGCGAAAAGTTGATAGTTCGCCATGTGGTTTGAACGTTAGTGTGGCATCCTCGCAGACGACCAATGACCTGCAAACAACCTGAGAGCCACTTTTATGACCATCATGATTATTGGCCTGCTGATTTTTCTTGGCAGCCATTCTGTGCGTATTGTTGCTGAAGACTGGCGTCAGCAACAGATTGCTAAACTCGGGGAAACTACCTGGAAGCTAGCGTATTCCGTAGTATCCGTGATTGGACTGGCAATCGCTATTTACGGTTTTGGCCAAATGCGGCTAGATCCTATCTACATTTGGTTTCCTCCTATGGGCTTACGCCATGCGGTAGCACTGCTGATGGTGCCTGCCTTTATTATGCTGGTGGCAGCCTACGTGCCGCACAATGCTATCAAAGCGAAGCTTGGTCATCCGATGATGTTGGCCGTTAAAATTTGGGCCTTTTCACACTTGCTTGCCAATGGACGACTAGGCGATATCATCTTTTTCGCAGCATTTTTGGTGTGGGCTATTCTGGCATTTAAGGCAGCCAAAAAGCGTGATCGCCTGCAGCCCGTTAACCCAGTGCCAACCTCAGTTTCCGCAACAATAGCCACCGTCGTTATTGGCTTGATAACGTATGTTTTATTCGCACTTTATCTGCACACATTAGTAATTGGTGTACCTGTTTTTAGCTAGTAATTATTAATAAAAATTAACGGCGTCAATGGTTTATATCCGTTGACGCCGTTTTTGTTTTTAACTCTTTAGTAATGGCAAAAGTTTGTTATTGTCAGACAGGTTCATTCAATGTTTTAAACAGGAGATTATTTATGGTCGACGCTGCGCCTCAAGTACCGAAGACGATGTCTGCTATGTTATTAACTGGCCACGGTGGTGTAGATAAGCTGCAGTATCGGCAGGATGTCATTACCCCTAAGCCAGGGCCGGGGCAAGTGCTAGTTCAGGTAACGGCAACGGCCAAAAATAATACTGACCGAAAAGCGCGTGAAGGACTTTACCCTACGAAAGGGAAAGAAGAGGTCACATCGTTTGCGATGGGAGGCTCGCCCACACTGACGTTTCCTCGTATCCAAGGGGCAGATATTGCTGGCCGCGTGGCGGCGGTAGGCGAGGGCGTGGATGCTTCTCGTATTGGAGAGCGGGGCTTGCTTGACTTTAATATTTACGCTGATGAGCGCCGCGATATCAATTTAACGCCAGATTATTACGGCCACGGAGCTGATGGCGGCTACGCTGACTTTGTCGTAGTGCCTGCTGATCAGTTCCATCATGTTTCCAACCCTGAGCTGCACGATGCAGAGCTTGCTGCGATGGGTATGTGCTCATATCAGACGGCTTATCACATGATGACGTCTGCCAGCGTAAGTGCGGGTGAGCGTGTGTTAGTGACAGGCGCCAGTGGCGGTGTTGGAACGGCGTTAATTCAGCTGTGCCGGATCGTTGGCGCTATTCCTTACGCTGTCAGCCAGCCGGACAAAGCCGATGCGCTTCTGGCGTTAGGTGCTGAGGCAGTCATCGATCGAGGTGATTTATCGACGTTTGTTGAGCGTGTATTGGCGACCACGGAGGGTAAGGCAATTGATGCAGTGATGGACTTAGTCGGCGGGCAGATGACCGATTTGTTTATCGATACCATGATTGTCGATATGCAGAGCCGTAGCAGTTATCCGCGGCTTTCCATTGCAGGTGCAAGTGGCGGCAATATCAGCGAGATTATGTGGACTCGAGTCTACCTGTACCAAGTGCAGATTTTTGGTGTTTCTCACGGCACTCGCGAAGAGGCAGAACAACTGATTGAGTGGATTCGCAGCGGGGCGCTGAAACCAGTGCTGCATGCTGCCTTTAAACTATCAGATCTACATAACGCTGAGCGCTACTTTGTGAATCGTGGCAGTAACTACTTGGGAAAAATAGTTATTGTTCCTGACGCGCAGTGGGAAACCCATGGTGCGCCGTTTGCCCTCACCACTGCCTAGGAGCAATGTTAATGAAGAATCTGCATACGATTCAACTGATGGATACTCATGCCGGTGGTGATGTTAGCCGTATTGTTACTGGAGGTATCGACGTGCTTCCTGGTGCCACGGTACGCCAACAAATGGAATTTCTGCGTGATGATGCCGATGGTTTGCGGCGGCTTCTACTAGAAGAGCCGTATGGTATTCCGGAGATGTCGGTAGACCTGTTGGTGCCTTCCTCGCACCCTGACGCCGTCGCGGGCTATATCATTATGGAAGTCATGGGCTACCCGATTTATTCGGGTTCTAACACGCTGTGTACAGCCACTGCTGTGTTGGAAAGCGGTCTTGTCCCCAAGCAAGAGGGGATTCAACGCTTTAAACTGGAGGCACCCGCAGGCTTGGTGCAAATTGAAGCAAGGGTGAGCAATGGGGTAGTGGAGTCCGTTACCTGTGAAGGTTTGCCAAGCTATATCGACACCTATCGCGACACGATTCAAGTACCTGAAATAGGGACAGTTACCTACTCAGTCGCTTACAGCGGTGGCTTTTATGCGTTGGTAGATGCCGAAGAACTGGGTTTTAAGCTCGTGCGAAATGAAGAGCCAGCGCTTGCCGCTTGCGCTTATAAAATTGTTGAGGCGATACAAGCGCAGCGCGGCTTTTCTCATTACACCCTGGGAGATGTAGGGCCATTGCCGTTTTTACATTTTATGGGGCCGGAAGAGAAAGTGGCAGAAGGCTATATTCGCTCGCGTTCAACAACGTATGTACACCCTGGGGTTATTTGTCGTAGCACCACAGGCACGGGCACCTCAGCGCGGTTGGCGCTGATGAATTATGAAGGCCGGCTGACAATCGGTGATAAGTTAGAAACCGTATCACTACGTGAAACAGGGTTTATCGGCACCTTCACTGGCACACATCAAGAAGGCGCTTATCAAGTGGTGGAGAACACCACGACTGGACGTAGCTATGTATTGGCAGAATCAAAAATCGTGATTAACTGCGATGATCCAATGGTGGCGTGTGGCGAACTTCATCACATTCTGGGTGACCGGCATACAGAAGAGGACTAGTGCTCTTCAGGGCGTAATGTATCGACATAGCCTGTTTGCTCAAGTCGCTCCCATACCGGGGCCTTCTCGGCCTCGGTCATGCTCCCCCAGCAGGCAATCTCATCTAGCGTGCGACCGCAGCCTTGGCATAATGAATAAGTGGAATCAATGCTGCACACCTGAATACAGGGCGTCAGTGGGCGAATAACGCAGAGTGTAGTGGGGGAGTCGCTGGACATGATGGCTAAGCTCAATGCAGTAGTGAGAAAACGGCGCTAGGTGAGCATTACTTACTCTGTTCACCTCTTATGGACAGTGCGCAGCTTAAATTCAGTTCACGTCTTATGAGAGTGGCACTTTACCACGCAGCGACTTCGTTTTGCCTTTACGAGTTTTGTGATCCACGCGGCGTCGCTGTGAGCCTTTGGTGGGCTTAGTTGGACGCCGTGTTTTCTGCTGCTTGCCTGCACTTTGAATCAGTGCTTTTAAGCGTGCAAGCGCATCCTCTTTATTCAATTCCAGGGTGCGATAACTCTGCGCTTTGATAATCACCACGCCCTCTTTACTGATTCGCTGATCAGACAGAGCCATTAGTCGCTCTTTGTAAATTGGCGGTAGCGTAGAGCTTTGAATATCGAAACGTAAATGCACCGCAGAGGCGACTTTATTGACGTTTTGGCCGCCCGAGCCTTGAGCTCTGATCTGACTAATATCGATTTCCCAGTCCGCTATCGTCACGTTATTTGAGATAGTGAGCATTCAGTTCCTTTATGTCGCGTGTGGCTCGTAAGGCTAGTACACTTCCCCCAAAGGAGCCGATTAGAGGCGGGTGACCTATTATCTTTCATCGTCGCCGAATTTACATGTAGTAGCGGCTTACTACCCGCTGCATAACCGTGCTTGCTACTCTCATTGAACACGCCATGCGCGTGCTTTGCGCCTCGATCAATAACGACAAGGAGAAGTGAGATGAGCAACAAGCGAATTTTAATGATTACCGGTGATTTCACTGAAGATTACGAAACAATGGTGCCTTTCCAGGCGCTAATGGCGGTTGGGCATCAAGTCGACGCGGTGTGTCCCGACAAAGTAGCCGGTGATACCGTGGCAACGGCAATTCATGATTTTGAAGGTGACCAAACGTACACTGAAAAGCCCGGCCATCGTTTCGCTCTGAATGCCGATTTTGCCAAAGTTAACCCCGCAGACTACGACGCCTTGGTGGTTCCTGGTGGTCGTGCACCAGAATATCTGCGTTTAAATCAAGACGTACTGGCGATGGTGAAGCACTTTTTTGAAGCCCAGAAGCCTGTCGCTGCTATCTGTCATGGCGCCCAGTTGCTGGCAGCAGCGAAGGTTCTAGAAGGCAAGCAGTGTTCCGCTTATCCGGCTTGCCAGCCAGAAGTGGAACTTGCTGGTGGCCACTTTGCAAACCTGGAGGTCACCGATGCAGTGACGGATGGCAACTTGGTCACTGCACCTGCATGGCCTGCACACCCTGCTTGGCTTGCTCAATTTATGGCGCTATTGGATAAGTAGTACTAATGATAAGTAGTACTAATAGGCGACCCCTTTCGCGCCCAGCGATATTGAGTTCAACGCGGTTGGGCGCGTTTTCTGTTAGCCGCTATGCTGAAGAGCAGGCAATTTACTCGATAGCAGAGCTTGTAGCAGAGAGCTTGATAGCAGAGAGAGCATAGCGATGTGCAAACTGTTTATTGATGCAGACCCTGAGCTATGGCGCAGCGCCACACACTCACTGCGCATTGATGGCATGGTGACTAGCGTTCGCATGGAAAACTACTTCTGGCACCTCCTGGAAGAGATGGCTCAACGAGATGGGATGAACACGGCTCAACTCATCACGCGGCTCTATCATGAGTCGATTGATGCTGGCCACGATCTTGGAAATTTCACCTCATTTTTGCGTGTCTGCGCGCTGCGCTACCAAGCGCTACAACTTAGTGGTGATATTCCAAAAAATGTAGAGGTAGCCATTGGCTCGTTAGACGCGCAGCAAATTCTGAGCAGAGAAGCGGCCACGCGTACTAACCAAATGCACTGAAAGAAATGCACTGAAAGAAATGCACTGAAATTGGTTTGCTACCGTTACACCAGTCGACATATGAAAGCCGCATCGGATAAGACCATTATTCTAACCGCTTACCCAGATTATTCAGGAAGGTCTCGATACGCAGCGCGTTGGTGCCGACATCGCTGGCTCCCAGTCGGGATGCTGAGCGCATGTCCACCTGCACGCCATTTTGTTGTTCAGTGAGACGAATGATGATGTCATCTTCAAAGCCAAACCAGCGGGTTGTTGCGGTCGCTTCGATAGTACTGTCTGTTATCGCGGCGATCTGCCAGCCGGACGCTTCTACTTCAGCCTGAGCTGCCGCAAGAACGGTCGCTTTAGGCGCAGTTACCTGTAAAGACTGTACATTAGGATAAGCATTTTGTTGCTGGCGCGCGGTGGCTTCGCCAGGGTAATCAACCGCATTAGGCGCTGCCTCGCGAGCGTCTCTTAACGCGACAAAGTCGGGTGGGTTTTGCGTGTCGGTGGTAATGTCATGAATGGCCGGTGCCTGCTGTGCGCGTTGCCATTGCTGCCAAGGCATATATAGCAAAGCAGCGGTTGCAACAATAACGAAGATAGCCACTATGCCAGCGCCCAGGCGGCGGGCAAGGGCGCTGATGAGCAACAGCAAGATGCTGACTGCCACGGCTACGGTTGCTGCATAGACACCATTACGCATCAGGTTGAAGGCGTCGCCCAGGCCAATTAACTCCCAGCGATAGGCTGGCCCAGCACCAGCCATTAATAGGGCTGATGCGATTAGTGCAATAACACTGAGCCAGGCCAGCAGCGTTGGCCAAACGCCTCCTCTACGCGAACGTGCTGAGCGCTCCTTTGCCATATGTCTTCCCTCATGATTAATACGATGTTGACTTACTTAGCATAGGTTGCGGCAGTCTATCTGTCTTCGTTAGACGAGTGGGCTAAGACACCCTACTATTCTGCTGTTATCAGTAGCGCAAGTAGTCGCTGTGATGCAAATAGACGTACGTTTTACGACTCGAGCTTTTTACAATTTGAGAGATTAAGGCAAGCATGACATTAGCGACTGCATTAGCACCACCCTTGCGAGAGTTACTGGCGACGACACCGAGCAGTGCGTTACCTATAACCTACCAGCAAGCGGCGAATGCCCTAGGCCTTTCGCCACCCAGAACTATTCAGCGTATTGCACAAGCACTCGAACAGCTAATGAGAGAAGACGCCGCCGCAGGAAAGCCTTTTATTGCAACGCTTGTGATTAGCCGGAGCGGCAAAGGGCTTCCAGCGGCAGGCTTTTTTGAGCTTGCCGTGGAACTAGGACGTTTTCCTTCAGCGCCATCCCAACAAGAAGCGTTTTACTATGTCGAACGTGAGCAAGCCATTAACGAATGGTGTCGCTCTTAGTTTTAAGAAAAAGTTTTAAGAAAAAGTTTTAAAATAAAATCAGTTTTTGCGCAGCGGGGTTAGCAAGTCACTCAAACCATTGTGGTCGATTTCATGCATTAAATGCAGGAGTTGACCAATTTCTCCTTTTGGAAATCCTTCCCGAGCAAACCAGTTCAAATAAGGGCCAGGCAAATCGGCAATAAGCCAGCCTTCGTATTTGCCAAAGGGCATGGTACGCGTTACCAGCTTCTCAAGGTCTTCGGGGTTCATGAGCTAAATCTCTTTATCAATGGCAGTTGAACGTTCGCAGTTTATAGAGGCTGTGATGATTCAGCTAGAAGCTGGGCAAATGCACGGGCAGGTTCGCTTAGGTGGCCAGCAGCGCGATGCACTAACCCAATATCCCGATGAAACGTATGCTCTTCTAACGAGATGGCGCGAACTGTTTGGGGCCAGCGTTTTAGCGCTATCGGCTGTGGTACTAAAGCAACGCCCACCGCGTTACCTACCAACTTCACAATGGCTTCAAGCTCGTCCAGCTCACACACGTCGCGAACTTGGCAGTGGTTGTCCCTTAAAAAACGGTCTACTTGGCGTCCACCAAAAGAAGCGCGGTCGTAGCGAACAAAAGGGTAGTGGGCTAGCAACTGCCGCCAGCCATCATCGGGTAACGCTTGCGGGACAAGCAAGCGAAACGGCTCGTGGGCAAGGGGCGTCCAACACAGATCGCTATGCAGCGAAAAAGGTGGCCGAATAATAACAGCCATATCCAGCTCGCCTGCATCTACCTGGTTCATTAAGTCCATGGAAAGACCTGGCACGATACGGGTGCGACACTCGGAAAATTGCTGATGAAAGCGCGCTACAATATCTGGCAATACGCTACGCTGGATAGAGGCAATAGCACCAATAGAAATACGGCTGCCAAGCCCTTGGCCTGACGGTGAAGCGCCTAGCGTGGCGTATAACGCTAGTAGAGTTTGGGCCTGAAACAACGTTTCTTCGCCCCGCTGGGTAAGCACCGCAGTTCGGCCGCTGCGTTCAAATAGCACAATGCCGAGGCCCTCTTCCAGGCGCTTCATTTGAGCACTTACTGCGGCTTGGGTGAGGCCAACCTGGAGACCTGCTGCCGCAAATGTACCGTGCTGCGCCACGGCTACTAGCGTTTTAAGTTCTCGTATCATTCGTTGTTACTGTCATAAGGACTGTCATAAGAACACTCATCAAAAATATTTGTGGATGGGTCAAAAAACAATTGATTTTATTTTTGCATAGCGCGCTCTAGGATGGCTACACAGTGGCAGCGGAATGCGGCTGACCATTGCAAATAACGCAACGAATAAATGCGCTGCAACAGGAGATAACCATGAGTCTTTCCCCTTTTCATCTCGCCATCCCTGTTTACGATGTCGCCCTAGCCCGAGCATTCTATAACGATGTATTTGGCCTGGAAGAAGGGCGCTCTAGCGATCACTGGGTCGACTTTAATTTCTTCGGCCATCAGTTGGTGATTCATGAACATCCGAAAACACCCGGCCAGCAGAGTGCCCACACCAACCCAGTCGATGGTCATAATGTACCGGTGCCACACTTTGGTGTGATTCTAGAATGGGGTGAGTGGGAAGCCTTAGCCGAGCGCTTAAAAACGCGGAATACCGATTTCGTGATTGCGCCATACATTCGCTTTAAAGGCGAAGTAGGGGAGCAAGCCACCATGTTCTTACTCGACCCCTGTGGTAATGCGTTGGAGTTTAAAGCGTTTAAAGATCAGGGCCAGATTTTTGCCAAGTAAACGTGTTCTGGGAAAATATCTAAACTAGGGAATGTTAGCGGGTATGGTTAGGCACGCAGGGCCTGCTCCTGGCGCTTATGCTGCAGCGGTGATGCTCCAAAGTAGCGCTTATAGTCTCTGCTAAATTGAGGCACGCTGCGATAACCGACCGCTTGTGCCGCTTGGTTCACATTGTGGCTATCCTGCAACAACAGTTGCTGCGCCTTAAGTAGGCGCAGTCTTTTTAAATACTGCGCGGGTGACGAACGTGTAATCTGCTTAAAGTGCTGGTGAAACGTCGATATGCTCATATTGGCCTGCTGGGCTAACTGGTCGACGGTAAAGTCCTCAGCAAAATGGACATGCAACTGCGATAGCACCTGCACAATACGTGAATAGTGACCGTGGCCTTTAACCAGTGCGCGTAAGGCGCGGCCTTGCTCGCCTTTTAACGCTTCAAACACCACCTCTCGTATCCTAGCTTCGCCCATGGCAATGCACTCGATTTCATCGTGTAATGCATTTGCCAAGCGCAACACCGCGGCTTGCATGCCGTCATTCATTGCCACTGACGCCATCGGCTTAGGAGCCAGGTGTGAATGGCTCATATCGCCCATAGCGGTGACCATCTCACTCAGTAACGCTGGGTCTAGCTTCACCGATATACCTAGCAAAGGTGCCTCCGGCGAGCCGTGAGTTTCACACTCAAAGGGTAGCGGCAGGGTTTGTACGAGATAGTGGCCAGGATTGTAATGAATCTCACGATCGCCTAAATAGCCTATTTTGCGACCTTGGGCGATGATGATAAGACTAGGTTCGTACATCAACGGGGTTCGTTCTTGACGCCGCCCAAGGCAAAGTAGCCCCACTCTGGGCAACCGAGACACACTTAGCCCATCCCCCGTTACTAGCGGTGAGATCAAATCAGCGAGTGCGTTGCCGACGAGTTCTGTGTTGGCCACCATAGAAACTCCTAACCTGAGTGTACATTAGAGCTAAACGACAATTATGATGTTTTTTTGAGGTTTTTTGTTATTTTGTTGCGTGCTGATGGAGGAATGAGCAAAAAATACGTAGCTTCGTTCATCGCTATCTGGTGCTTAGCAGCGAATAATGAAAACACTTTCTCGTTTTGCGGAATACTTGTTAAGGAGTTTCCATGAGCCAAGCAAAATCTTATGCTGCCTTTTCTGCTGATAAACCACTCGCGCCATTCACCTTTGATCGGCGTGAGCCCCGTCCAGATGATGTTGCCATTGAAATCCTTTACTGCGGTGTTTGCCACAGTGACCTACACTTTGCCCGCGATGACTGGGGCATGAGTCAATACCCTGTGGTACCTGGCCATGAGATTGTCGGCCGTGTAACCGCTGTTGGTGATGAGGTGACACGTTTTAAGGCGGGTGATTTAGTCGGCGTAGGTTGCATGGTCGACTCTTGCCGCACCTGTTCTGCTTGTAAAGATGGCGTGGAGCAATACTGCCTGGAAGGGTTTACGATGACCTACGGCAGCCCTGACCGCCAAGACGGCACGCTAACCCAAGGCGGCTATTCAGATGCCATCGTGGTGAGTGAGCATTTTGTGCTGCAAATGCCTGAGGGTATTGATCTAGCCTCCGCGGCACCTATTCTCTGTGCGGGAATTACGACGTATTCACCGCTCAAACATCATGGCGTTGGTAAAGGTCACAAAGTAGGCGTGATAGGCATGGGCGGCCTCGGTCATATGGGCGTGAAATTAGCCAAAGCATTGGGTGCGGAAGTCACCGTCTTTACTCGCTCGGATGCCAAGGTAGCAGAAGCAAAGCGCAATGGTGCGGATCACGTAGTGGTATCCAGTGACCAGGCGCAAATGAAGGCTGTCGCAGAAACGTTCGATTTCATGCTAGATACCGTTCCGGTTCAGCACGACCTAAACCCCTACCTTACTTCTCTGAAATATGACGGCACGCATATTATTGTCGGCCTGTTAGAACCGATTGAGCCTGCTATTGAAGCATTCAATTTGGTGTTTAAGCGTCGCGTGGTAGCTGGCTCGCTGATTGGTGGTATCGCTGAAACGGAAGAGCTGCTCAAGCTTTGTGCAGAGCAGAACATCACTTGCGATATTGAGATGCTGGATATTAACAACATCAATGAGGGCTTTGAGCGTATGGAGAAAGGTGACGTGCGCTATCGCTTTGTGATTGATATGGCAACGCTGAAAGATACTGCTGCGTAGCGAGTTGTCATCAATAACCCCACCGTTGACTAACGGTGGGGTTTTCGCGTGAGAACTACTGGGCGTCGAGGCTATCAGATGTGGGCAGAGACCCGCAGTCTGACGTAATCGGCTGTCCAGTTGCCCTGTCCATCACTTAAGCTGTGGGAGAGCAGGTTAATCGTATTATCAATAATGGCGTCTTGCAGGTCTTCATCTAACCCGTGCAAAAACGGGCTTGCAAAGGTTTCGAGCCAGCCAGCAATTCCGGTGGGAAGTGGTGTGGGGCGAGGGATTAGCTCGATAGAATCGACATGAAAGCCTGCCGTTTGAAGCAGGTTTGTATACTCTTCCGGTGTGGGAAAGTACCAAGGATGACGGCCACGTGAGCTAATGCCGCGAAACTGCAGCGAGGCAATAAGCGCTGTACAAATAGCGGCCACGTTGCCATGTCCCCCAAACTCTGCAACAAAACGCCCGCCGGGTTTTAGTGCGCGTTTTACGCCGGCCAATACTGTTTGCGGGTCCAGCATCCAGTGCAACGCTGCGTTGCTAAAGACCGCATCAAATTCTTGATCAAAGGGTAGCTGATGACCATCGACAACCCGTGCAGTGACCCCGCGCTGTTGGGCTGCGGCGACCATCTCTGCAGAGGCATCGACACCCAGCACATCGGCACCTAATTGAATAATGCGTTCGGTGAGTGCGCCATCACCGCAGCCAAGGTCCAATATGCGCTGTCCAGGCTGCGGTGCTAAAAGCTTCATTACATCGCTTCCCAACGTGGGAACAAAATTCGCGTGTTCCGCATAGTGGCTGGCGTTCCATTCCTGCCCTTGCGGTGTGTGAGGGGCGTTAGACATATTGGCTTCCTAGCGGCGTTATTTATCTTAGGGGGTGACCCAATGGCTTCATTTAGTATAGCTTGCCATCAATAACATGCGTTAAGCCTGAATTCTGGAGCAAAAGCATGGAACCGCCAAATGGGCGGAAGCAACTTAGTCGTCATATCCGTTATATCAAGTATCAAGAGGCGAGACGAAATGAATGATGTAATCAAACTACTTCAATCCCACCGCTCTATTCGTAAATTTACCGATCAGGAAGTTCCGCGTGGGCTGCTGTTAGAGCTCGTCAGAGCGGGCCAAGCCGCAGCGACATCAAGCCATGTTCAGGCCTACACTATTATTAATGTTACCAACTCAGCGAATCGTGAAAAGATTGCTGAATACGCCGGTGGCCAAAGCTATGTCGCAAGTAGCGCGGTTTTTTTAGTATTTTGTGCGGATATGAAGCGCCCGACAGAGGCGTCCGAACGGACAGGGGCGAATGTTGAAAGAGGTATGACAGAGCAGCTATTGGTCGCCACCGTTGATACTGCTCTGATGGCACAAAACGTTGCAGTGGCCGCCGAGTCTGAAGGGCTCGGGATTTGTTACATCGGTGGTATCCGCAACAATCCCCAAGCGATCAGCGAGCTTTTGCACTTGCCAGACCATGTTTATCCGGTGTTTGGTATGTGCCTTGGCTATCCGGCTCATGATCCTGAGGTTAAGCCGCGTCTACCAGTAGAGGCTATTCTCAAGGAAGACACTTACTGTGAAGATACTGAGCAAGTCGAGGCGTTTGACAGCACTATGCAGGCTTACTATCAAACACGCAGCACCGGAAACAAAACCACTGACTGGTCTCATAACCTAACGCCGCTCTTCGATTCAAAACTGCGTCCTCACATGCGTAACTTTTTAGTTAAACGCGGCTTTGAAATGAAGTAGAAAACGAGCTGGGCGCGAAAAAGAATCGAGCATGAAGCAGGCTGTCGTCGCTGTGTGGCAAGGCGTTTAAAAGAGCAGATTTCTTGCGCTGCACGCTTACGGCGTTCATCTATACTGGTTGCATACTACGGTAAGTAGTGGCGATAACAATAAAAGGAGCTATTGATGAACCTTCAGCGTGCTTATTACCTGCTAGCGGCTTTTTACAGCCTGCTTCCACTTATCGGGCTCGTGGCTATTTTTGCAGGCGGGGGAACACCGCTTGCAGTGGCTCACCTCGCATTGGGAGTGCTCGCCGTGATAGGGCTGTGGGGCTACATACTCAAGCGTGGGTTTATGAACCCCCGCATGTGGCAACCTTTAGCGGTAGTACTGGCAGTCATGGCAGTAGGGCAATTGCTGGTGATCTTCACTATGCCGGTTTCTAACGTTGCACTTACTTGGATGTTAACAAGCAGTATCTTCTCCGTATTGTTGATCATCGTACTATTTCACTATGGCAAACGTGATCAGCCTCTGTGGGCAACGCCTGTAGAGGCAGACGCTGCAAAGCAGCTTACAAAATTGCTTGATAGCACTTCGCCCTTATCTGCTGTTCATTACGAAGGTGAGCAAGAAAATAGCGTTAATGTCACTAAAGTAGGCAGTCAATATCATGCCAAAGTGACGCGGCGTGGCAAAAACGGGCAAGAGACATTTGAACGCCGCTTTCAGCATCCTGAAACGCTAGTGTTTTTTTTAGAAAAATTCGCCAGTGTTTCAGTTCAGGATTTTCGGCAAACGGCGCTTTCTTAGATGTTTGAATAAGCCGGGTTAGAAAAGATGCGTTAAGAGATAAATGTGTGGGCGATCTGAGGCTTTAATGTTTTTACGATATGTTCGTATAACGGGATCAGACGCTCACTCATCTCTTGTTTCGCCACATGGTAGTCGATGTAGTAAGCATGGCGAGTCCCGTGATACACAATCGGCTCACTCACTTTGGTAAACTTAAAACCTGATATCGCCAATAAACGGGGAAGGCGAGGTTCCATCATTGCAAAAACATGACGGCGGTTAGTTAAGCCAACGATAGAGTAGGTGCATAAAAAAAGACCCAGGGCGACGAGTGAAAATGTCTTTGCCTCATCTTGTGAAAATAATACAATTTCCTCACCTGCTACTTCTTCTGGAGTGCTAGATTTTCGCGTTCTGAAGTTTTTAGAAATAGCTAATCGTGATACTTCACATGTCTCAAGGGACGGTAACTTAAACGGTGTTAATGTGGGGTGGTTAAGTAACTGCTCGCCTTTGTTTTGAACAGGCAAATGGTCAGCTGGATTAGTGTTGCTGGCTAAAGGCATGACTAATCGTACACACCCAGCAAGAATGCCACTACGTTTGTGTTCTATGAGGCAATGAACCGAGTAATTGTCATACTCATCAGACTCGTACAAACGTGCTTCATCTTCACGCATCTCATAGTTGAACTCTTTTAGAAAAACATCATGCCGTAGCCGGAAGGCACGTCGCTTTTGGTCATCGGTGTTAGCAATAAAAAAATGATACTCGTCGATAAATTTATCTATCATCCCTTTGCGATTGCTTTTATCTTCAAATTCACTCCCTTGGGTGGTTTTCCCTGCTAGCATCTGTTGCTTCCTTTTGAGTGCGGCTACTTACTAAAATCGAATTCTTTCAGGCTTCCCTAGATGATAACCCTGTCCATACTGAATGCCGTATGAAAGAAGAACCGGTATCAGTGCTTCTTGATCAACAAATTCAGCAATAGTCTGCTTACCGAAGCCTCTCGCTATATCGGCAATCGCTTTGACAAGCGTGTGGCTATCCGTATCGATAAGTAAGCTGCGAATAAAAGAGCCATCGATTTTAATATAGTCCACTGGGAGCTGACTTAGATAGTGAAAACTGCTAAATCCAATTCCAAAATCATCTAGTGCTGTTCGGCAGCCTAAATCCCTTACGGTTTGCAACACGTTGCGCGCTGTTGAGAAATCTGTAATAGCCGCCGTCTCTGTTACTTCTAAAATGAGATGGTGGGGGTCAGCGCCGCTGATTTTTAATTGATCTGCTAGATATTGTTTTAAACCTAAATCATGTAAAGACTGGCCTGATAAGTTCACAGCCAATGACAAGCCCTCTTTTTGCAGTGACGCCAGCGCTTCTAGGCTACGGCGCAGCACCCAGCGGTCAACTTGAACAATTAAACCGCTTTGTTCAGCAACGGGTATAAATTGTGCTGGAGAGACCAAGCTACCATCATCATTACGCATGCGTAGCAATACTTCGTAATGCTTAATGTCGCGATCCTTCAGTCGAACAATGGGCTGTGCCCACAGTTCAAATTCATCATTTTCGAGCGCTTTGTGCAGCCGCTCAACCCAATAGACGCGCTCTTGAAGTTCATCTTTAGCATTTTCCGCCTGCCTGAGGAGATACCAATGCTGATTGCCACTCTCTTTCGCTTTGTACATGGCCATATCGGCACTAGCCAACAGATCAGCCGGTGTTTGCCCATTAACGGGAAACAGCGCTATGCCAATGCTGGCGGAAACATGGTGCTTGCGTCCAGCAGCTGTAAAGCCAAGACCGTCCAGCAGCTGAGAAATATACTCCGCCACGTTGATCGCTTGTTCGCTGCCAATGTCTTCCAGCAGTAGGGCAAACTCATCACCACCTAGGCGGGCAATAATGCTTCGCTGACTGAGGTTTAGAAAAAGCGTATCAGCGACTTCTCGTAATAGGCGGTCGCCCACATGGTGGCCACTGAGTTCGTTGATCTCTTTAAACTGGTCCAGGTCTAGTAATAAAACAGCGCCTTCGGCTTGATTAGCGATAGTGCGCTGCAAGGCATCTTGGAAATAGCGACGATTATAGAGCTCTGTTAATGGATCATGTTCTGCAAGCCATGTTAAACGTGCTTCAGCAGCTTTACGTTCGGTAATGTCTAACCCAACGGATATTTTAGAAGCATTGAGGTTGTTACTGTTCGCTAAAAGAGCGTGGTACCAAACGACAGTAAAAAAGCGTTTATCCGGCGTTTGAAACGTCTTTTCTTCCTGGTTGGGTGCACTGAGGTGAGCCACAGTACGGCCATTGGTATTATTCTCGCTGTTAATCCCCTCCCTATTGTTGCCAGGTAGTGCTAAGTGGGCATTTTGATCAAAGATGTCAGAGAAATGGCGTCCAATGATATCGGCATCTTTTAACCCTAACCTTTCTAGCGTGTAGTCGTTAATTAGCTGGATACGCCCTTTGTTATTTTGGACAACAATAAAGACTTGTGCGGTGTCGAGCAGGCTATTAACAAAATCACGCTCTTTGGCTAGCTCATCAACGCGTTCGGCTAGCTGTCCGCTATGTTCTTGGACACTCTGCTCCAGCGCCTCTAGCTGATGGGAAAGCTCTCGGGTGGAGTCCTCCAAACTATCAATTTCATTGGAAAAATGGCGCCGAGATAAAGGAAGTTTATCTCTTACACGACGAAACTCACCGCTTGCCAGCTCGGGTAATAGGCTGGCGACTCGTCGTAGTCGCGCCATCGGGCCTAGTAGGATAATTAACAACAATAGCTCGGCAGCTAACCAACCAACCAAGCCGACTATAAGCAGTGTATTCGTCGCTTTACGAATGGCTGCGATCTGAGGAGAGATATCTGAAATGAGTAGGAAATACCCAGTGCTGCGCCAGTCGGCGTCTTCCTCCATATACACTGCGCTTAATTCAAAATACCGGTCCAAGTATTCAAGGCTAAAAGGCATGTGAACCAGTTGATTTAGAAAGACGTCTTTAGACGCGCGTTGAAGTACGGAGAGTGTCTGATCGCGGTTCGTAAGCGCTAGTATATGGCCGTTCCAATCCTCCAGCAGAAGCGCCTCGGCAGGCGTTTGTCCCGCAATACGACCTGTCACTACCAGTGCTATTTCACTATTGGAGACTTCTTTAGCTTGTCGCGTAACATCAGCAAGTGAGCGCGATAACACCACCATTCCGATGCTAGTGCCCTCCATAAGAACAGGAACGGCAGCAAACTGCTGGCATGCCATTGCACAGCGCAGTGTAGTAATGGGGGACTCGGTGGTCAGTACACTACCTATCCAGCCTTGAATGGGCAGGTCGATGAGCGGGTCGTTGGTACCTGAGTAACCCACTCTCGTTCCTTGAGTATTAAAAACAAAGATTTCATCAATCCCCGCTTCTAATTGCAGAGAAGGCCACTGAGCTCTTAGCACATCGGCTAACTCATCCTGGTTATTCTCTTGTAGCGCGCTTCCAAGCTCTGGCACCGCAGCGGTTAAGCCCGCCAACTGGCGTAAGTTATCAGATGAGCGTTGCATTGCTAGACTTATCTCGCGCTGCTGACGCTCATGGCTTTCTATCCGACTGCTTTCTAACTGCTGAGTGAGATGGTATTGGCCCAACCAAATAAAGAGTGCCACAAGCGCTAGCAGTAATAGACTGCTCAGCGCGATAACACGCCAAGTCAAACTAAGCCGATAGCGCGTTTTAGAAGACGAACGTGTGGTCATCTCGGCGTATCCCGTTCAGGTAATGCTAAAAGCGCAGTGAAAGCTGGAAGAGCAGCATATTCCAGTGTCGGCTTGTTTCCGACGCATCCGCGTCTTCATGTAAGGGTAGCCAGCCAGTACCATCCACATGATGATATTCACCTGCCAACATTAGGTTAGGTCTGGGTGTCCATTGAACGCCAAAGGTAATGTCATCAGCAAATTGGGAATGGGCAGGGCCCAAGCCGCTTTGTTCGTAGGTAGTACCTGAACGGTCATTTCGGTCGTTTACCAAACGATCGAAGCGAATTAACCACTGCCAGTCATTGTCCATACGGCGTGTATATTGCACATACCAGCTTTCACCGGTTTTTTTCTGATCAATGGCGGGATTAAAGCCATCTAGTTCAATTGTTCTCAGCGCATACTCAGAGGTTAAGCTCCACAGCTCGTCATTGTATTGCAATGAAAATACCCAAGGCTGAAACTGGAAGCTGCCATTATTTAGTGGCGGGTTAGCGTCTTCATAGTCGGCGTTAGCACTCGCGGTGCTGAGTGCCATTAGAAAGTGACCACCGTTGTCTTCGTAGCGAATTTGGCCAATCGCAGAAGAGCCCGCTTGTAACGATCCTGGAAAACGCTTCAGCCCAAGCGCTTGATCGACATCGTCTTCTATGCGTGTTTTGCCAACGCCTGCTTGAAAGCGAAAAACGCCTGACGTGGTTCTCTCTTCATGATAAATACTGGCGCCATCGCCAGCCATTCCTAACGATCGAGTTCGATCAAAATAGATTGATTGCGGCAATAAAATACCGGGGCGCGTGAATGCAACGTCACGCGTTTGGTTATAAATACCGAAGGGGTTTTTAAATCTACCTACCTGAAGGCCAAGCGTACGTTGCTGGTTGGAGACCATCTGATAATCCACCACGCCATAATCTAGCGTTGGGATGGCATCGCTAGTTTCACCGCCAGCGCGACGGCTAAGCACCTGAGCGGCCACCAGCACATTACGGTGAGGGCGGATAGAGGCGTTAACACCTATTTCGGTATACTCCAAACTTCCTGCATTCTCACTGCTACTACCGAAGAAATCGTTGTCGTCGGTGATGATAAGCGCCTGGCTCAGAAATCCATGTACTTGTAGAGTGTCGATCACGCTTTCATTTGCCCAGGCAGACGAGCAAACAGGCAGCGCTAGCAAACTTGCGAGTACAGCTATGTTGGGCCTGCAGGCAACTGACCATTGTTCATTCCATTGAAATAACTTGGACATTTTCATCCAGATACTCCCTTTCAAGATATCCCAGCGCGCCAGGAGTATTCGCAACTTTCTCGCGCATTTCGAGCTGATCAGCAACGCGATTAGGCGCTTGCCCCATGCCAGAAAAAACCATTCGATCCCATGCCAGTTGCAGCTGGTGTGGATAAACGGCGAGCTGCTCTTTTGTGAAGCGCGCATGTACAGGATCTCGGTTTGGCAGCACAAACACCTGTACAGCATCGCCGTCAGGCCATGTACGTTGCCTCATGGCAAACATAGCCCTTGTCGTGTCTCGGTTTAGCCATTGTGTGGCGACCGTTGGGTGCGCCACTAGAAGTATGGCTGCGTCCTGATCAACAGATTGTGCATGGGTATGTCCGGCAAAAAGAAAAGCCAGTATCAGCCATGCAAGGCTCTGTGTGATTCGTTGGCAAGCGATACGTATCAAGTAAAGAAACGGCATAGCGCGCGTCTTTTCCATCGCCTGTTGAACGCCAAGTTCAAGCACCATGCTATCCGTACTAGCACGCTATCTGTGTGTGAAATAATGACGCTTACTCCTCTTCAGTCTTTAGAGGCAAACTATTGTTTTATAGATATTTTGCGTGACGGCAAGTGAACTTTTTAGAATCTCTGCTCGGCATCGGTAAGTCGAAACAGCACAATTTTTAAACCCTACATCAATTTTGTTGAACTTACCTACATTACAATCAACGAAACGTCCCACGACAAAAGTATGAATTGTCTAGAAATATCGCATTGCAAGGTTAGTGAACAATGACACACAAGGGCAGGACTTAAAGCGTTAAATACATGTGTTCAACAGATCTACTTTCGATAGTTAACTGGAAGCTAATTGCTATTAAGCTTGTTAGGCGTATACAGATTCACCCAATCAACTAAAACGCCCGGCCAAAGCCGGGCGTAAAGCGGTAAACCAACGACGGATTAGTCCGCGAGTTCAAGAAGTCGGTCTGCGTAATCAGTAAACAAACCGTTGACGCCCCAGTCCTGTAAACGCTTCATCTCATCCGTTTCATTGATGGTGTATATGTGAACGGGAAGTCCATTTTCCTGAGCTTGGCTAATAAAATCAGCATCAATAACGTCATCGCCATTATATGTCACATTCGTGCCGATACCTGCCGCGTACTCTGCAATCGCCTGAAAGTCTTCGTCAGTGATGTCTGCTGGCGCTGGGGTAACGCCTGTCCATTCCGCTAAACGAGCATTATCATTCTCGCTGGGCGAGTACCATACCAACTGAATGAGTGGGACTTGTTCATTAAGCTGACGTACTTTAAGTAGGCTTCCCTGTTCAAACGATTGCACCAACACGCGGCCATTTTCAATCATTTCGTGGTCTTCGAGTGTCTCAACCAAGGCTTCTTCTAACCCTGGGTTTAACTGGGGGGACTTGGTTTCAATGTAGTAACGAGCATCGTGACCAAAGCGGTCAAATAGCTCTTCCAGTGTGAGTATTTGTGCCCCTTCAAAGGCCGCATCTGCTTTGTCAGCATTGGCTTCGTTGAACCACGTACCGATATCCAGAGCCTTTAGTTCTTCTAGCGTGTAATCATTAATCCTGCCTTCTCCGTTACTTGTGCGGCCAATAGCATCATCATGAAATACCACTAGCTCCCCATCGGAGGTGAGCTGAACGTCCAGTTCCAAGTAATCCACACCCCACTCATGCGCCAGTTCATAGGCTGCCATGGTACTTTCGGGCGCATGGCCGCTGGCGCCGCGATGAGCGATCACCTGAAACGACTCTAGATCTTTTAGCTGCTGCTCTAGTGGCGTTGTCTCTGCGGTTACAGTGGACGTAGCAGCACCAGCAAAAAGACCCAATGAGACGGCAGCAATCAACGGATGACGTTGCATAGAAACTCCTTAATTGAATGGTTGTTCAATTATCCTACAGGTCTCCTTGTGAAAATACCAAATAGGTAACTTGTTTGTGTTTGTTAAAGAAAAGCCTGCTTTGGCAGGTGCTCTTGCCTTTAAACGCTTGGTCTAACACAGCATCAGCTACTCTTAAGTGGATGCTACTCATTGCTTACTTAGCAATAGCGCTTTATCCAGGCGAGCTAAAAGAGTGGCTTTCTGGTGCCAGGGTAGGGGCGGGAGCGGCTGTTAATCCTCCCACTGATTGCCTTGCGATCGGAGGTTGACTGGCTGAAGTAGATGAAATAAGTAGATCAAATAAGCAGATAAACGGGGAGATTGACGATAAGAGGTAGCCGCAATGATTGCTTACACAATGGTGGGAACGCATAACCTAGAGCGAGCACTTCACTTTTATGCGCCGTTGTTCAGCAGTATGGGGATGGATGTGTGCTGGCAAGACGATGCCTGCGTTTCTTTCGGCGACCCGGATGATGTCAGTGTGCCGAGGTTCTTTGTTGGTTTTCCTTTTAATGGTTATCCCGCTAGCGTTGGCAACGGCAGCATGACAGCGTTTCAATTTTCTGATCCTAAAGAAGTCGATACGCTCTATCAGTTAGCGATGCATAACGGGGGCAGCGATGAAGGTCCGCCAGGCTACCGCCCTCAGTATGGTGAAGGCTTTTTCGCCGCTTACGTACGAGACCCAGACGGCAACAAACTGGCATTTGTCGTCTATCCTCATCGGTAGACGCTAAGTCAATGCAGTATCAACAAGCAGCACCTTGGTAAAGGTTGAATTGAACAAAAATGCCTGCAACTAAAGGACTGAAGACACTCAAAAGGAGCAATGATGACAACGCTAGTAATCGGTGCAAATGGGCAGATTGGCAAGCAGTTTTGCGAGTTGGCGCAGCAGGAGGGTACACCTATAAAAGCGATGATCCGCAGCGAAGGGCAGGCAGCTTGGTTTAAGGAGCGTGGCATTGATAGCGTCGTGGCGGATTTAGAAGGTGAATTTGAACATGCCTTTGAAGGTTGCGACCAAGTCGTCTTTACTGCAGGATCTGGCCCGCACACCGGGCCAGATAAAACGTTGATGATTGATCTTTTTGGCGCCATGCGCGCCGCCGATGTGGCCAGTCAAAAAGGCCTATCTCGCTATATCATGGTTAGTGCCATGAGAGCAGAAAACCCGCTGGAAGCACCGGAAAAGTTGCGCCCCTACATGGCGGCTAAATTCGCTGCCGACGCGCATTTACGCAACAGCGATATCCCTCATGTGATCCTTAAACCAGGACGCCTGACCGACGGAACAGCCAGCCGCCAGTTTGCTAGCTCAATAGATGAAGCAGGCGATAACCAAATCTCACGGGCTAACGTTGCGCACGCGCTGCTGTATGTGGTGCAAACGTCGAGCATAATTAACCAGGAATACACATTGCTGGATGGCAAACGCTCGATTGAGGAGGTTGTTTAATAACTTCGTCTTAAAAAGGGCTTAACGTGCCCAATTGTTCACTTTTTACTCAAAGGGCCCCGATGACTCCTGCCGATATTGGCCGTGCATACAACCAGATCACTCATCTCTGGCAGAGCGAAAAATTTAACCTCACGAACGGTATAGACGCGCACAAAAGAGCGCTAGCGTTTGTGAAGAATCGAGGCAGGGCGCTGGATATTGGCTGTGGTTGTACGGGACGTTTTATTGACCTACTAAAGCAAGAAGGCTTTACACCAGAAGGGGTGGATATTTCTGCTGAAATGGTGCGGCTGGCTAAACAGAAACATCCAGACGTGACTTTTCACCACCAGGATATTTGTCAGTGGCAGCCGCCGGGCAACTACGACGTCATTACTGCTTGGGATAGTATCTGGCATATTCCATTGGCTCAGCAGGAAGCTGTGATAACCAGGATTATTAATAGCCTGAACGAAGGTGGCGTATTTATCTTCTCCTTCGGTGGCACCGATGAACCCGGTGATCACACCGACAGCTTCATGGGGCCACCGGTTTACTACTCATCGCTCGGTACTAACGGTTTTTTATCTCTGTTGATAAAGCTAGGTGCCGTATGCAAGCATCTAGAGTATGACCAACATCCTGAACTGCACGCATACTTGATTGCTCAAAAGGCATGAGACGAAGAGTGAGGCAGGATCTATAGCCTGGCCTCTTGGTGTAGCGTATCGACGAAACGCGCTAATGCGGGCGACCAGGTAGCGGGTTCTGCTGTCACAAAGTAGGTGTCGATATTGGCAATGGCGGAGGGCAGTTCCATCGTGTGAATGCCGAAGCGGTGCCGGTGGGCTTCAATAGTAATACGTGGCAGCACGGTGTACCCCATCCCAGCCGCGACGCAGCCAAGCATGGCGTCCAGCGTGCCAAATTCAAAAACACGCACGGCATTAATTCCCTGAGAAGCCAGCAGTAATTCGATGCGTTGGCGATAACTACATCCCTGACGAAACGCCAGAAACGTTGCTGTCAGCAGTTCTTCAGCGCTGGGCACGCTCGTCAAGGGGGTTGAGCTTACCAGTACAAGCTGTTCGCTGAAGACCTTGAGCGAATGATAGCGATGATGATCGATAGCGCCTGCCACAAACACGCCATCCGCTTGGCCGGCCATGAGTTTCTCGATCAAGCTGGCGGTGGGGCCTGTCGCCAGGGTCATATCAACGTCTGGAAAGTTGGCATGATAGGCCGCCAGTATCGGGGGAAGACGCAGCGCCATCGTCGTTTCCATCGATCCTAAGCGCAGTTGCCCAGCAGCATTCCCTGTACTTTGAAATAGCGCTAACGCTTCGTCATGTACTGCTAGCAGCCGTTCTGCGTACTCCAGTAATGCTTGCCCGGCAGACGTAAGGCGCACGCCACCAGCGCGATGAACCAGCTGCGCGCCTAACTCTTCCTCAAGCTTTTTGATATGCGTAGTCACGTTAGATTGCACCGTGTGCAATTGATTCGCGGCGGCCATAAAGCTGCCGGTTTCTGCCACCGCCTTAAACAGCCGCAACGATTTAAAGTGCATCCTTATTTCCCTCAAAATGGCTTTCATCTCAAATTGAGATAGTTACTATCATTATAAATCGTTTTTAAAGAACTGACGGTGTGGGTAGGCTACAGGCAAATACGCTCGTCGCCAATCTCGCCCCACAGCGATTCAGTAAGGACGCAACATGATCAACAGCAAAGATTTGCCTGCCCTGGTTACCGGCGTGATGGCAACGTTGGCGGGCATAGGCATTGCCCGCTTTGCCTACACGCCGCTATTACCTGCACTGATTGAACAGGGATGGTTTACCGCCAGCCAAGGGGCTTACCTAGGGGCTGCCAATCTTTTGGGCTACTTTATCGGTGCGCTGTCCGCTCACTCCTTGAGTGAGCGCTTTCCAGTTCGCGCGGTGTTGGGGGCAAGTTTCGTGGCGATTGCCCTTAGTTTTTTCCTCTGTGCGGGGGCTGGTAGTTTCAGTTGGTTCTTCTTTTGGCGATTAGTCTCAGGTATTGCTGGCGCTACTCTGATGGTGGTTGGCCCATCGATGGCTCTATCGGCAACGCCCTCGGAAAGACGAGCCGTTATCGGAGCCCTGGTATTCACTGGCATTGGGCTCGGTGCGCTGCTTTCAGCATCGGTAGTGCCTATGCTGCTGGAGTTAAGCCTAACAGCGACTTGGGGGGCGCTTGGTCTGCTCTGCATCGCGGCGGGGTTGCTAGGTGACCGTGGTATTACTCGGATTTCCTTACCTCCGGTGGCAGGTAAGGAAGGGGCGGCGAGCCAGAAAGGGTATGCAGGAGTAAAAATCGCCGTGCTACTGGTGATTGGAGCGTATGCCCTGGACGCCATCGGGTTTGTTCCCCATACCGTGTTTTGGGTGGATTATCTCGCCAGAGAAAATGCCTTAGGACATCAAGCTGCTTCTCTTCAGTGGGGGATTTTCGGCTTGGGCGCTGTGTGCGGGCCACTGATGATAGGCGCGTTGGCGCGAAGAGTGGGCTGGCATCGTGGTTTAACCCTCGCTTTTTTAGCCAAGGCTGCCGCTGTATCTCTGCCGATCTTTTCGCTCGCGTTTCTTAGTCAGTCAGTTTCTTCGTTTGTGGTGGGCGCGATGATCCCTGGCATTGTGGCGCTGACGTCTGGGCGACTTGCTGAGTTAGTTGGCCCCAGTGGCCACAAAAAAATCTGGGGGCAAGCGACGGCTGCCTTCGCTGCAGCTCAGGCGTTTTCTGGCTACGCGATGGCTGGGCTATATGTAGCCTGGGGCACTTATTCACCGCTATTTGCGATTAGCAGCTTGGTGTTGGTAGGCGGCTTTGTACTGGTGCTGCTAAGCCGAGTCCTACAGCAGCGCCACGCTCCTCGCTCTCCTGTTGCTCATTCTCCTGATCCTCTCACTACCAAGAAGCGGAGGTAATAATGCAACTTTTCCTTAACGCAACGTCACCCTATGCGCGCCTAGCGCGGATCATCTTACTTGAGAAATATCTGGTGGATGACGTTACATTGCGCTGGTGCGATCCCTGGGCAGATGACAAAGCGTTGCTAGACGTTAATCCCGCTGGACGAATCCCCGCGCTAGTGACAAACGATGGCACGACACTTAGTGAGTCGATGCTGATTGCTGTTTATCTTGATAGCGTCAGCCCCAGCTTGCCTATGATTCCCCAATCCCGATTAGCGGATGTATTGCACCTGGCCGGGCTTGGTCAGAATCTTATGGATGTTGCGTTTACGACCGTTATCGCGAGAAAACACTATGGTACAGAGATTGATCAAAGTGAGCTTGGACGAAGACGCCAGCGAGCTATGCAACGAATTGTGGAGCAACTGAACAGCGAGCTTCACGAAAGCCAGCTGACGCCGTCGATTACTCTTGGTGAAATCGCCAGTGCCGTTGCGCTAGATTATATAGCCTTCAGATTGCCAGAGGTGCATTGGAAGGAAGCGTACCCTCAGCTCCAGGCGTGGCATGCTGCAGTGATAACCCGGGATAGTTTTCAGCAGACGGCATTTGTGTAGCCGCCCTGCGTAATAAATACTTGATATAACTCAATCGTTAAGCGCCTGCTTAAACCACTCCGCCAGCGGCTCGCTGCGGCGACTGTTGGCGTGTTTAGGTAGCAACAGACAGAGTCGTGCGGGCGTTTCGATACATCCCCACGGAGCTATTAGCCGCCCGCTGCTCAAATCATCCTCTACCAATAGTTTGGGTGCAATGGCGACACCCAAACCGGCCACGGCTGCTTCAATCAGATAATAAAGATGGCCAAACCCTTGGCCCTGCTGAAGAGCCACCTCTAAGGCGCGTTGTTCCAGACCTTTCGCGCTCGCCCACTGTGGCCACGCCTGTGGACGCGAAGCGGTCACTAACAGCTTGTTGGCAAATAACGATTCTGGCTTGGCTGGGTCGATGTGTGCTGCCAGCACTGGGCTCGCCACGGCACAAATCTGCTCAGACATCAGTGGTATAACTTCTATATCGGCAGGCCAAGGCGGCTCCGTAAATGCCAGGGTAGCGCTGGCATCAGAAGACGTACCGGGTTGTTCGGTGTCACTCACCACCACCTGCAGTTTTAGTTCGGGTAGTTCACGGTGAAGACGATCCAGTCGAGGAATCAACCAACGCGCTAGCAGGCTGCCAGGGCAGGCCAGGGTAAAGGGCGTTTCTTCTATCTCATGCTTGAGTGCTGCGCAACTATCGCGCAGTCGTGAGAACGCCTCGCCCACGCCGCTCTGCAGCTGCACGCCGTGATGAGTAAGCATCAGACCACGCCCCGCTTTGGCAAACAGCGCCACACCAAAATGTTCATCCAGACTTTTTAACTGGCGGCTAACCGCGCCATGAGTGACGTTTAGCTCATCAGCGGCGGCAGTCACGCTGCCCAATCGGGCTGTGGCTTCAAAAGCGCGCAGGGCGCTAAGCGGCGGCATGCTGTTCTGCATGGCTTGTCCTATGTGATAGACCTGTCGTGACAGGCCTGTGTAATAGACCTGCTTTAACAGTTGATTAAAACTCACCTATTGATGACATCTTATCGATTTTTATCCCCGCCTGCCTGCGCTACCTTCAATGCATTCTCAATTCTCATATTGCACTTAGAGGTCGTGATGAACCAATTCGTGAATCTGCCCGATGCCAACGGACTATTTGGCAGCTTCGGCGGCCGCTTTGTCGCTGAAACGCTCATGCCGCTCATTTTAGAGCTGCAAGATGAATATGCCGCCGCTAAAAATGACCCCGAATTCCAGCGCCAGCTCGCCTATTTTCAAGGGGATTACGTGGGGCGGCCGAGCCCACTTTATTTCGCAGAACGTCTGACCGAGCATTTCGGCGGGGCGAGTATTTATCTCAAGCGCGAAGAGCTTAACCACACAGGCGCGCACAAGATCAACAACTGCATCGGCCAAGTACTGCTCGCCAAGCAGATGGGCAAAAAGCGCATCATTGCCGAAACCGGCGCAGGTATGCATGGGGTGGCCACCGCCACGGTAGCAGCGCGTTTTGGCTTGCCTTGTGTCATCTATATGGGCGCAACCGACATCGAACGCCAGCAGCCCAACGTTTTTCGCATGAAATTGTTGGGTGCGGAAATCGTGCCGGTCACTTCAGGCACAGGTACCCTCAAAGATGCCATGAATGAAGCGCTGCGCGACTGGGTGACCAACGTCGATGACACTTTCTATATTATCGGTACCGTGGCTGGGCCGCATCCATACCCTGCCATGGTGCGAGACTTCCAAGCCGTGATTGGTCATGAAACCCGCAGTCAAATGCTCGAAAAGCAGGGCCGCTTGCCGGATTCACTGGTCGCTTGTGTCGGCGGCGGTTCTAATGCAATGGGGCTGTTCTATCCCTTCATCAACGATCCAGACGTCAAGATGATAGGTGTAGAGGCAGGCGGGAAGGGGGTTAAAAGTGGCCTGCATGCGGCCAGCTTGAACGGCGGCACGCCAGGCGTTCTGCATGGTAATCGCACCTACCTGCTGCAAAACGAGGATGGCCAAATTATCGATGCCCACTCAATTTCAGCTGGGCTGGATTACCCCGGCATCGGTCCAGAACATGCATGGCTTCATGAGCAGGGGCGGGTAGAGTACGTTTCCGCCACCGACGACGAAGCGCTGGAAGCCTTCCAGATATGCTGCCGCCAAGAAGGCATTATTCCTGCTCTTGAAACCGCCCACGCCCTGGCTGAAGTCGCCAAGCGAGCACCTACGTTGCCACGCGACCACTTAATGGTGGTCAATCTAAGCGGTCGTGGCGATAAGGACATGATGAGCGTGGCCCATCACCTGGGCGACAAATTCGGCGTTAAAAACCTATGAGTGCGCACAAGGAGCCTGCTATGAATAACACGTCTCGCCTTGAGCACTGCTTTGCGGCGCTCAAACAGCAAAATCGCCCAGCACTGGTCAGCTACCTGACGGCAGGGGACCCGGATGCTGAGACTTCTCGCCGCCTACTGCATGGGCTACCAGAAGCCGGGGTGGATATCATCGAACTTGGCATGCCGTTCAGTGATCCCATGGCCGATGGGCCTGCCATTCAAAAAGCCGCGCTGCGTGCACTTGAAGGCGGCCAAACCCAAGTTAAAACGTTGGACATGGTGCGCCGTTTCCGCGAACAGAACAGCACCACACCAATCGTGCTGATGGGCTACTACAACCCTATCTACTGCTATGGCGTTGAGCGTTTTCTTGTTGATGCTGCCAGTGCAGGGGTCGATGGCCTGATTGTGGTGGATTTACCCCCCGAGCATGACGAAGAACTCTGCCAGCCAGCGGCTCAACATGGCATTGATTTTATTCGCCTAGCGACCCCGACCACGGATGCTAAACGTCTGCCCAACGTATTGAGTAACGCCTCTGGATTTATCTATTACGTATCCGTAGCGGGGGTTACCGGCGGCAGTGCCCCTACACCAGAACGGTTAGAGCGCTCGGTAGCCCAACTACGTGAACACACCGAACTGCCGATTGCTGTCGGCTTTGGCATTCGCACCGCCGAGCAAGCCGCGACCATTGGCCGCTTTAGCGATGCAGTGGTGGTCGGCTCTGCCCTTGTTGACTGTATTGAACATGCCAATACGCCTGACGAAGCCGTCAAGCGGGTGCATAGCTTAGTCAGTGAGTTGGCTGAAAGCGTTAGGGCATGCCGAACAGCGAGCGAGCCACAAGCCTGTTGATAGAAGCCGGTTTATAGAAGCAGAGTAAAAAGAACGATACGTTAAGAGAGCAGGCTAACAGCGCCTGCTCTTTTTCGCGTCTTGCTACCAGCCTAGGAGGCGACCATTTTAGTTCATGTCCAACGATGAGGAATGAACACAGCAAAAATCCTCTGGTGCCTCGTGCCGATCGTTACCGTAGTCTCGGATGACGGTAGCGAAATGTTCGCCGTGAACAACATGCCACCCATTCCCGACACCTCTCCATTAGAGCCCTACTCTCTAGTTTGTAAATAATGTTCATTTTTCAGTGCTTGTAGCTACATACTACGGCAGGCATTATCAGCGCTCGCGATTGCTGGCCGAAGGCCGCAACCATAAGGATTTCATCACCCCGAGGGATAATAATGGGAAAGCTCTTTTCATTGGTTGTACTACTGGCAATTGGCTACGTGGGCATCTATATCTATTACGGAGTCGCCGTAAAACAAGAAGTGCAGCAGCAATTGGATGATCGCGGTCTGTCTTCGGTAAGTGTTGATAACGTTGAATATGGTCTATTCGCGCCGATTAACACCTCTGCAGAACTGACAGTAACCGTTACTTACCGCGGTTCTCAGGCAGCCGTGAACATGGTGGTGCAAGGGCACCCGGTGTTTTCAGACGACGTTAGCGTTGAGTTCGATGGTCTTCAAGCACTGAGCTTGGGGATAGGCTTCGGGCAGTAGGTTTTACAACGTCCGTTTTCACTTACAACACCGCGTGGCAAACGCGTTTGCCGCTCGATCAGAGACACGTGGCTAATTTATGCTTTCCAAAATTATGAGTGGCGGCCAAACAGGCGCTGATAGGGCGGCTCTTGATGCTGCCTTAACATTAGATTTTCCCATTGGTGGAACTTGCCCAGTGGGCAGAATGGCCGAAGATGGGCCAATGAGCAGTATCTATACCCTCGAAGAAGTGAGCGGTGATTACCGTCAGCGCAACCATCAAAATGTACAGAACGCGGATGGCACCGCCATCTTCTATGCGTCTTATCTTCAAGGGGGAACAGAAGCCACTGCACTTTTCTGTATTCAGCAATCAAAACCCTACAAACTAATTGATGTTGAGCTGATAGACCCACTGCACGCGGCGATGCTGCTTGCCGACTTTGTGCATGACCGCAACATTAGCGTCTTAAACGTGGCAGGCCCCAGAGCCAGTACTTGCCCAGTAATGTATGCGTACGTTAAGCAAGCGGTTGAGCTGGTTATTAAACAATCACGCTAGACTAAGCTTAAAGGAACAAGCCAATGCACACGCATGAAAAACTTAATTACGTCGAATTTGCAGCGAAAGATTTAGCGGCGACAAAAGCGTTTTTCACGGTGGTGTTTGGCTGGGAGTTCGTTGATTACGGCCCTGAATACAGTGCATTTTCCAACCAGGGGTTAGATGGCGGCTTTTATCATTCAGATGCTTGCAGCCGAACCGCTAATGGCGGCGCATTGTTAGTGTTTTACAGCGCAGATATTAACGCAACACTTGCTAAGGTAGAGAAAAACGGTGGTGACGTCATTCAGCCTATTTTCGAATTCCCAGGCGGCTTTCGCTTTCACTTCCTAGAACCCAGTGGCAATGAGTTTGCGGTTTGGTCAGAGGTGCTCACATAAGGTGCTACTATCGCTTCCCCTTTTAAAACAGATTCAAGAGGATGATATAAGTGGCCTTTACTGATGCAGAAAGAGATGCACTTTTAAGTGTGAAAGGCGTTGGTCCCACTGTCATTAAGCGTTTTGAAGAGGTTGGTATCGACTCATTTGCTGAGCTGGCCGCCCGCCAAGTTGATGAGATAGCGGAAATGGTGGCCGCCATGCTGCACACCACCTGCTGGAAAAACAGCCCGCAGGCAACGTCTGCTATTTCTGCCGCTATTGCCAGGGCGCAAGAAGGTGCGTGACACACCGCAAATGTAGCGAGCAATCAATGGTTAGAATGCTCGCTACCTGTGTCATCAGGCTAGCTAGCGTTAAGCGGCAGCCAAACATGCTCATAGCCAATCGATAACGCCACGGCGACCAGCAGCCCCGCCATTACCCAGTTGAAGCTCTTAATGATCCCTGCGCTTTGAATGCGCTGGCCAACCAAACTGCCCATCAAGACATAACTGCCGGGTGCGCCAGCGGCTAATATTGCCAGCCCGAATGCCCAAACCACCAAGCTAATCCCCTCAATACCTGCCGCAGGAAATTGCAGTGTGGCAAGGGGTAGGGTGGCAATAATGGCTTTTGGGTTAAGCAGTTGCATCACCAACCCATCGCGAAAACGCAGCAGATGTGCGGTGTGGTCATGGTTGTTTAACTGGGTGTTTAAGTCGCTACTTAAATCAGCGCTTGAACAGGCAATTTTTATTGCGAGATAAACAATATAGCTACACCCCAACGCGCTCACGACGATCAGTGCCTCATCGTCGATCCAAGCGGCGCCTGCCCAGCCCAACAGTAATAAGTAAGCAAACATCGCGGTGCCTACTCCCAGACAAAAACCGAGCGATTTTTTGGCTTGACCATTGATGCCAACGTTTAAGCCCAGCAGATTCACAGGCCCAGGCGTATACATAGCGCCCAGGGCATAGGCGACGATTCCTAGCATGGTAAGGCCTCGTTTGTTTAATGGCAGTTCTTAAACTGAGGATTAACGCGCGATATCGCGTTGGTACTGGTGGGGAGTCATGCCATAAATGCGCTTAAAACGCCGATTAAAATGGCTAAGATCGGCAAAGCCAAAGCGTAGTGCCACTTCATTAAGCGGGGCGCCGATGTCTAGTGCAGTACGGGCCGCATTGATTCGACAGTTAATCACGTACTGATGGGGTGTAATACCGTAATGCTGGCGAAACAAGCGCAAGAAGTGGTACTTGGATAAATGCGCTGCCTGGCAAATATCATCAAGCGACATATCGCTTTCTAGGTGAGCATGGATATACTCCTTAGCCAGACGTAGCAGGGTGTCAGGACGATTTGTGACGGGGCTGGGCTGTGAAATGCCGCCGAGTTGAACGGTTCTCTCGATAACCCGATAAAGCGCATTTTCCTGATCAATGCAGCTACCTGTTTGGGAGGTGACCAAGCGCGCCAGTTCCAAAATGGCGTGACGCAGTTGAGCATCCTGAATCAGCGTTTGGTTGGAACGAAAATCCGTGGCATGTTCACGTCCAAGCGCATCAGCGAACAGCGGCTTGACCTGGTCCGGGTGAGCATAAACCATCAGGTAGTCCAGTGCGTGCTTACCGCCCGGTTGGCCATCGTGAACCTCCTCAGGATTGAACAGAATCACATTGCCCGGCGGGCTTTTGTGGAACTGCCCGCCGCTAAAAAAATCCTGACGCCCAGATAGCGTTACGCCGAAAGCAAATTCCTCATGGGCGTGACGGTCATAGCTGAAGTCTTTAATCGCTGCCTGAAGCACCGTTAGTGTTGGCACATGCTGACTTTTGATGAATTGAAACCGGCTTGCATTCGCCATGCCAAACCCTCCTGATGAGTCACACCACCTAGCTTATGTGCTCCTGGATATCAAATGCTTGTACATAATTGCTAAGAAACCTCTGATTAACCTTGAGAGACTCTCTAGCCTCAGCAAGCAGCATCACGTATGTTAAAAGCTTCTTATCTACCCTCTTAAAAGGATCATTCACCATGTTCACCGGCCTGAGCGCATTTCCGCTAACCCCCATGAACGAGCAGGGCATTCATGAGCATGAGTTTACTCGTTTAGTGGAACGCTTGGTGGAGGCGCGGGTGGATTCTATCGGCGTGCTGGGGTCGACGGGCAGCTATGCTTATTTAAGTGGTGAAGAACGCGCCCGAGTGGCCAAGCTATGCGTTGAGCATGCCGCTGACGTACCAGTGGTAGTGGGCATAGGCGCGCTACGCACCCGGGATGTGCTGGCCAATGCTGAAAGCGCGCAGCAAGCAGGCGCTAGCGGTGTGCTGCTGGCACCGGTTTCCTATCAAAAGCTGACCGAGGATGAGGTGTTTGGTCTTTTCGAGACGGTTTGTCGTTCGCTGAGCGTGCCGCTATGTGTCTATGACAACCCTGGCACTACGCACTTTGAATTTAGCGATGAACTGCATGGACGCATCGCCCAACTGCCCCAGGTTCGTTCGATTAAAATTCCCCCAGTGCAGAATGATATAGCCGCCGCACAGGCGCGCGTGGCACGGCTGCGCGGATTGATTTCCAACGACGTGACAATTGGCATTAGTGGCGACCCAGCCGCTGCCACAGGGCTACTTGCTGGCTGCGATGCCTGGTACTCGGTGATTGGTGGGTTATACCCCGACACTGCGCTGGCGCTAACCCGTGCCGCCCAAGCGGGAGACGAACAACATGCCCATGCGCTTTCCGCTGCGCTTGAACCGTTATGGGCACTCTATCGGGACTTCGGCGGCAGCCTGCGAGTAGTCGCTACTATTGCAGAACTTACCGGAAAAGTAAGCCAGCCTTGTTTGCCCCAGCCGTTACAAACGCTGCAGGGCGATGCACGGAAAAGGGTAGCGGCGGTGATTGACGCTTTGCAGCTAAGCTAACGCATTTATGGATGACAGGCCCTGGCTAAAGCGCTGCTTTCCCCAGGGCCTGTTGTAAGTGCAGGTTTAAAGCCCTTGAGCACCGCGCCGCAGCCAATTATGCACGAAGGCTAGCTTGCGCATTGCCGGGTCGGAAAGCACAAACGGATAAAGATCCGAAAGCCCCATCGAGCGGTTCACATGGTTAACACCGGCGACTAATGATGCCGCAATATGGATCAAACGCTCAGCATCCGGTTCAGCGTAAGCATCCCAGCCATAGGTGTTGGGCAAGGCAGGAGAGGTCATACCTGCTGACACAAAGCTATCGGTGATATCGGTCAGATGCAGCAGGTGCGAAGTGGTTTCCGCCCAATCTTCATGGGGGTGGGAGGACGCATAGGTGGAAAGAAAACGCTGCCGCCAATCCGCAGGTGGGCCATTGTGGTAATAGTGCTGCAACGCTGCTGGGTAATCCTCCCGCTCATCGCCAAACATCTCACGAAACTCATCAAGAAAGTCATCCCGTAAGCTCAGCCGCCACCACAGCATATGGGCGATTTCATGGCGCATATGGCCAATCATTGTGCGGTAAGGCTCTTCCAACGCTTCTTTGCGGGTCGTGCGCAACACAGCATCCGCTTCCGCCACACTGATGGTCACCACGCCACCGACATGCCCCATGGGCACCGGCGTTCCCCCTTCGGCCAGCATATGAAATATCGGCGGTGTTCCGGGGTCTTCCGGGCGAAACCAGTTCCAACGGCCAAGGTTATCGATCACCCAGCGCTTCGCCGCCTCCGTTTGTGCCCAGTTGGGCATGGCATCAGCAATAGAAGGGTCTGGTGCAAGGGCAGTCATTGCGCAGGCACGGCAGAATTCACCTTGCTTAGGGGCAATCCAGTTGCAACCGATCACTTCGCGGTTGGCACAGAAGGGCGGCATTGGCAGAAAGGCGCGCGCTTGCGGGTCGTAAGCCACAGGAACGCCGTCGGCGGTCACCAAATTATCAAACCAGAGTGAACCGGCACCGACCGGATTAGAAAACACACGCATAGGTCGGTAACTCAAAAGAAATGAGCTTTCAGTCTAGGAGCCGAGGCGGGGATAAGCCAATAGCGATTGCTTTCAACAGCTAACTAGTGGCGTTTTCATCAGTTTTCAGGAAGATGGCGGGAGCGAAGCTAGTCACAAAAGCTTAGCAATTTTATGTGGTTTAATGTCTGTTAGCGTACTCATCATTAACGGTTATCGCCTCGTTGTAATAGTGCTTAAAAGTGCGCCATTCAGAATTGGTTGTCGTTACGCATCATGCAACTAGGAGGAAGGTGTGTATAAAGTAGAAAGAGCAACGTTTCCCGCTGACTTAAATGCTGTACTTGATTTGTATCGAGAATATATAGCGAGCACGTCAGTTGACCTTGCTTTTCAAGGTAACGATGAAGAATTTAATAACTTATCTGAAAAGTATAGCTCGGATGAGTCAAAGATATTTTTAGCAACAATTAATAAGATACCGGTGGGGTGTGCTGCATTTCGCAAGGTGAACGATAATACCTGCGAAATGAAGCGGGTTTATGTTCGTCCAACTGCTCGTGGAAGTAAGTTGGGCGCTAGGTTGGTAGAGCGAATATTGCAGGAAGCCATCAGCAGTGGGTATAAGAAAATATGCCTTGATGTGCTGCCTGAGTTCGAAACGGCCTTGGCGTTATACCAGTCATATGGGTTCGTTCCACACCCACCCGTGACGAATAACCCTGTCCCAGGAACCCAATTTTTGGGGTTGGATCTGACCTGATAATGGGGGCCGATATTGTCGAAGGAATGGTGAGCGAAAATCTCCCTAACACCTCATAGCTAGCGAGTGTTATTTGTATTATGGTTTAAGTCTTCCCACGTTTAGCAGAGGTATTTGTCCAATGAACCATTGATGCCGCCGTTGCTATAACGGCCAGTCTCCATCCCCCCAGCAGCAAGGATAGTCCTTGGAATAGTTCTTGGAATAGTCCTTGAGAAATAGTCCTTGAAATGGTCCTTGGGAGGGCTCTAGAGAAAGTTCTTGGCATCGTTGGAATCACATATGACAAATACCTATCTCACCTTAAAAGGTGTTTCCTACGTTCTGTCGGATGGCAGAACGCTTTTCACTGATCTTCACGAGCGGTTCGATAGCCGCCCAACCGGGTTGGTGGGGCGTAATGGTGTCGGCAAAACAGTCCTAGCCCAAATCCTTGCTGGCCTATTGCAGCCAACCACTGGCCATTGTCAGCGCCCCGGCAGCGTTCATTATCTTGCCCAGCAGGTGGCGCAGCCGAAGGGCACTTGTGTCGCTGATCTTGCCGATGTTCGAACAACGCTGGATGCGCTAGCCCGCATTGAGGCTGGCAGCACAGTGCCTGAGGATTTTGAAGCAGTTGATGATCGCTGGGACATGCCCCAGCGATTTCGCCATGAACTCGAACGCAATAGCCTGGGCTATCTTGAGGCCAGCACTCCAGCGAACACATTGAGCGGCGGCGAAGCCATGCGCGTTGCCTTAATAGGCGCCATGCTCTCTGGCGCGGATTGCCTGATTCTTGATGAGCCAAGTAACCATCTCGACCGACCCCATCGGCTGGCACTCATCGAACATCTTCGGCGCTGGCCACGTGGGCTGATAGTGGTTAGCCATGATCGGCAACTGCTGGAAGCCATGGAACGTATCGTGGAACTCTCCCCCTTAGGGCTGAACAGCTACGGCGGCAACTATACGTTCTATGCCCAAGCGAAAGCGCATGAACATCAGGCTGCCCTTGATCAGCTCAGCCAGAGAAAGCTCGAACGCCAACGCGAAGAGCGAGCGATGCGCAAGCAGCGTGAACGTCAGGAGAAACGACAGGCGCGCGGCAATCGGCTGGGCAAGGAAGCCAACCAGGCTAAGATTCTGTTAGATCGTCAGAAAGAGCGCAGCGAAACCTCGGCGGGCGCGCTGCGCCAAAAGCAGGCAGTTAGTCAGGCGCAGCTAAATCAACGTGTGCGTGACGCCGCAAAGCAGGTTGAAAACGAGCTACAAATCAACCTGCATGAAATACCCGTTACCCAGGCCGCCAAGCGCTGTTTAGCAGAATTAGAAAGGGTTGAGCTACCGTTCGTCATGGGAGCCACTCGGCACATTAATCTAATGCTGAAAGGGCAGCAGCGACTAGGCATCATAGGGCCGAATGGCTGTGGTAAATCTACGCTGCTCCGCGTGCTGGCGGGCCAGATTGAGCCCTTATCAGGAACCTACAACATAACGCCCGAAAGCGCCTATCTCGACCAGCAACTGGGGAATCTAGACCCAGCAAAGACGCTACTCGAACAGCTGCAACGGGCCAACCGAACCGCGAGTGAAGGAGACCTACGCATGCGGTTAGCCCAGCTAGGCCTAGGCGCGCAAAAAATCACCACACCCAGCGGATTGCTAAGCGGTGGTGAGCGCCTGAAAGGTGCGCTAGCCTGCATCCTCTATGCCGATTCCCCACCGCAACTACTGCTACTGGACGAGCCGAATAACCATCTTGATTTGCCTTCAGCACAAGCACTGGAAACCATGCTGCGCAGTTACCAAGGCGCGTTAGTGGTGGTATCCCACGACGATGCCTTTCTGGAAAACCTAGCGCTAACAGATCGCCTGCTAGCAACCGAACAAGGCTGGCACCTGGAGCCGGTTTGATCGTACTGCACCTCCTACCACACGCCCCGTAGGAGGTGGCTTTAGCCCGCGACGATTCAAGCACTGAGCCATCAACAGGCTGCACCTGCCTGGATGCATTCGCCAAGGCTGCAGAGGCTCAGTATCATAAGCAGCCAACCCAACCACAGAAGTCACCTTCCATGTCATGCCCACCTTGCCCCAATTGCCAATCTGAATTCGTCTACCAGGATCAAAGCCTGTTCATCTGCCCGGAATGCGCTCACGAATGGAACCCTTCCGAGGTTGAAGCGGAAGACACCGTCACGGTGAAAGATGCCAATGGCACCCTGCTTGTTGAAGGCGATAAGGTAACGCTAATCAAAGACCTCAAGGTCAAAGGCAGCTCAATCGTGCTTAAGATTGGCACTAAGGCCGTTATCAAGCGGCTTAAGGAAGGCAAAGACCACCAGCTCGACTGCAAGGTCGATGGCGCTGGCGACATGATGGTCACCGCCCAGTTTGTGAAAAAAGCCTGAATCACCTTCACTCGCCTAGAGGGCCATCATGGACGTCAGACTCAACACGCAAGAACAGATCGTGAAGTCATTTTACTCCTGGTTGCCCATGGTGCTGGTCGCGCTCATTCTCTACGGCGCATTATTTGTCGGGCTCGCTATATGGCTACTAATGCAGTTGTTTGGCATGGAGCAAGCAGTCGCGCAAACAGTCGGGCTACCAAGTGGAGTGCTGTTCCTGGGTGGCTTGTTTTACATCTATGTGAAGTGGCTGCTGACAGCGCTGTCGTCATACCAGTTTTCCCTGAGAGGCAATCAGCTCATTGTGAAAGGCATTTCGGGGCGGCGAACCATTGAACATGAACTGCCGGTGAATGACGTTAAAAAAATACACATCGGCACGCATACCCATACCATGCAAAAGCCAACATCAGGGCAGGGTGGCGCTAAAAGCAAAGCCGCCTCGCGGCTGACGGTTGTGCTAAGCAACGGCGACTATTTCAAACTCGATTTCGCCATGAACGCCTTTGATAACGAATCGCTGTATGACTTCCTCACCGCCATGAAACGTAAAGGAATCGATATTAACCTCAACGGTTAATGGCCCGCTCAACACGTAGCATTGAAGGAAGCGATTTCAGGCCGCGATGATAGAGCCCCAACGTAAACTGAGCCGTTATCAAAAATGGAAGCAACGTGTAGCGTGCGGTAACGAATCTCGCGAGGAACGAGCGAATGAGGCACCCGCGAAACATGCTTATCCACCCAAATTGATCCCGGTTGTATAAGGGGGCTTTAGCTTTAGTTCGACACTTCGACGATGAAGTAGGCACCAACATACAGAGCAGGTAGTAAGCCAATCATCCCACAAGCCTGATCCAGGTCATATCCGTAGCCTAAAGTGCTACTACCCTTCGGTGGGCTTAATCTAAATTAACTGTTAGGCTAATTTTACTAGAGCGCACAACGCCGCAGGGAACAACCTAATGCCAAATCCCCCACGCATTGAGCTTCACCCTATTAGCCAACGCGTGCAGGCGCATGTTGATGGCACGCTAATCGCTGACTCCATCAATACGCTTGAACTCCGCGAACGCGGCTATCCGCCACGCCACTACTTTCCACGTGAAGACGTGCGGATGGACTTACTCACCGTGTCAGAAACCAGCACGTATTGCCCGTTTAAAGGGCACACAGTGTATTTCTCGCTGGGTGAGCATTGGGATATTGCTTGGAGTTATGAGCAGCCGATTGCGGGTAGGGTGGTGTTTAGTGGTGAAGGCGTGGCGGTAGTGAATGGAGAAAGGAAAATTAACTCTTTACCCAGTGTTGTTGAAATGGCAAATGCCGCGCATTCATGAATTCTGAAAATTTAGCTTAATTTTTATTAATTATATTGTGAATCAGTTGGTTGTTTTAGAAAGGATGGGCCGCATTTATTCGACAAGCTTATTGGTGCGTTCATCCAATCATATAACGCGCTGTTTAATATCTGTTATACCGAAATGGAGATGGTCTGTAAATGTATATATTGAAAAAGGATTTTATAGATGAAAACACCGAGTCATATTGTGCAAAAGGTAAGAAACTTTCTTCTGGGAAAGCGTATTTCCTAAAAGACAAGAACGGAAATATACACTTTGGTGGAAAACAATGCGCCGAAATGCACGGAGCCAACGATTTAAGCCAAGTACCAGACCTCACTAAGTCATTAATTGCTCGCCGCGAGGGGCACTTAAAAGGTGGTAGTACCACAGAATCAAGTGGCAATAAAAATGATTTATCTAAGTCTCAAGCAGTGGCTTATATTCTTCTAAGGGAAGAAAAGCTTTCTGATTATAAGATTAAAGGCCAGTCTTTGTCGTACGATGTGCTTAAGAATTATTATAGTGAATACAATGAGCATAATGATTTGTCAGAGGGTTCTGTATCGCATATATTGAATATTGAAAACAAAGCATCAAAAGCTAATAAGAGATTGTCCCTAAAAAATCTTTCCACCTGTTATGCATACCAATATATTTTAGAAAGAACAATAGCAGCATTGGGTGCTAAAGATAATGCTGGTGGAGTTTCATATGTCAGTGATTTGCTCAATGGAGAAAATGGAATAAAGATGCACTGTAGTTTGACTAGGGAACAGGTTTATGGATTGTCAAAGTGGCTGCAGTTTTTACCAAAAGATTTGAGAGAGTCTAGACTGAGAGAGTTTGATCTATAAAAGATATAATTACCGAATTAACTATGCGTATATGATGTCGGATGCGTAAAAACGTACGCTAGTTGTTTGGGAGTTAAGGGCTGGTTTGCCAAATAAAAATAAGGATTTTTAAATGAGATTGCATGAGCTCCAAATAAGAAATTTTAGAAAACTCAAGAATTGCCACATCAAGTTTAGAGATACTACCTTTCTTATCGGGCCAAACAATGCTGGAAAATCCAGCGTATTTTCCGCACTGGAACATTTTCACAAAAATTCAAATTTGGATAGAGAGGACTATTCAAAAGAGTATAATGAAGAGGAAGAGAGTTATACTTACGAAGAAGACGTTGAGATTATAGCGGAATATCACAATTTGCCGAATGAAGCCAATAGTTGGTTGGGGTTTAAAGGTAGAGTTCTATTCTCTAGAAATGAACTGGAAGGAGAGACGGGGAATTCTATTGTTTATAAAAAAGTTTGGTCTCTTAATCAAAGTAGGCCGAAGATATTTATGAAGGAATACCCGAGAACAAGAAGTGCCATGTATGCTGACTGCAGAAAAGTATCGGATCTTGTAGGAGAGCATTACTCGGAAGCATTTCTAAAAGAGCATTTTGGCGAAGCTAATTTTGAGAAAAATCTAACTACTGCAGCAACAAAGCCAAAGCTATTAGATTTGCCAGAATGTTGGGATGTTCAAGTAGACGAAGAACCTACTTGGGTAGAGAATCCAGGTGGCATCCCCGGCAACGTGTTGTCTAAGCTTCCTATTATCGTCGTAATACCAGCAGAGTCGTGTATTTCAGAGCTAACAAGTCCTGGTGGAGCATTGTTTAACCTGTTGGGGGGGCTATTTGATACGGTTAGAAGCAACTCTAAAAACTACGCTCAAGCACAGACTTTTCTTAATGCCCTAGCTTCCGAGCTTAATCCAAATGATGAAGAAACGGATTTTGGGCAGCTAATTCGCGATCTGAATGGAATGGTAGATACCCTTTTTCCTGATTCGTCTGTACATGTTAGCGCGACACTCGATGTGCCAGATAAATCTATAAAGCCCCAGTTTAAAGTGGAAATGGAGAGTAATGTAAAAACCTCCGTTGACTATCAGGGGCATGGAATGATCAGGGCAACAGCATTCCAGCTGCTAAGATTTGTGCAAGATTTTATAAATAGAAATACTGATAACCCTCGGGCAACCATATTCTGTTTTGAGGAACCTGAAATATATTTGCACCCTTCGGCTGCAAGCCAAATGCGGGACTCATTGTATGACTTGGCTGGCCCGAACTGTCAGATAATAGCAACTACTCATTCGCCTTATATGGTTGATCTTGGATCAGAAAAGAGTATGAGTCTCACGAAATTTAGTTTTACTGAAGGTGGTTTTTCGACAGCAAATTCTTTTAATCTCGAAAAGGCCTTCGTTACGCTCGTCGGAGATGAAAAACAAAACCTAAAAATGCTCTTAAAGGTTGATGACTATATATCAAGAATGTTCTTCTCGAAAAAGTGTGTGTTTGTCGAAGGTGATACAGAAGAAGTCGTCGTGCGAGAGACGATTAAAAGGCTGTCTCATGAGGACAAGGCAAAAGTTATAGGAAACTGTGAGTTTCTAAGGGCTAGAGGAAAGGCAGTACTTATATCAATTGCAAAATATTTGAATGCACTAGATGTGAACTACATTTTTATGCACGACCGAGACGCAGGAACAGAGCGTGCAGAAGCGATGAATGCCCCAATATTGGCTCAAACTGGAAATGACCGAAGGGTTATGATTGAGGAGTGTATTGAAGATTTGTTGGGCTATGAGGTTTCAAGTAGTGAAAAACCGTATAAAGCTCATCTGCATATACAGAATAATTGGGGGAATGCATTTGTTGATTTGCCTGGTGGTTGGAAATCTACGTTCATTACTTTGTGCAGCCCATACTTGGATCATCTTCGAGAAACTCCTTAACAAGCGCGTTAAATACGACGCTCGTATATCTCGTGTGCTTTACGTGGACGTTAAATTCATCCTATCCCACTAACCCTCATAACCTCCCTAGTCACCGCCTCATTCAACACCCCGCGTTTGGCTTCCACCAGCGTGAGCCAATCGCGGGCGCGGGTGATGCCGGTGTAGACCAGCTCGCGGGTGAGAATCGGATTGATCGTCGGCGGTAGCAGCAGGGCGGTGTGCAGGAATTCCGAGCCTTGGGATTTGTGTACTGTCATCGCGAATACGGTTTCTACCGCATGCAAGCGGGAGGGCAGCACCCAGCGGATGGGGTTATCGGCATCGCTCGTGGCACTTGATGAAGGAAAGGCGACTCTTAACAGCTTTTGTTGCGGATTGCGGGGATCCGGCATCGCCAGGGTTATGCCGATATCGCCGTTCATTAGTTTTAGGCCGTAGTCGTTTTGGGTGACCAGTACCGGGCGGCCTTCATACCAACCTTTTTCCAGCGTGTAATCACTGCCAAACAGCAGCTTTTCGCTGCGTAGGGTTTTGGCGATATGCAGGTTTAAGCCTTCTACCCCCCAGGGACCTTTGCGCAGCGCGCATAGCAGTTGAAAGTGGCTGTAGGCACTTAGCACATCAAAGGCCCAGGCGTTATAGGCCGCAGGGTTGTCCTCAAACGATTCCCCACGCGGGCGCTGTGCGTTCAGCACCTTTAGGTAATGGCGATAGCCAGTGGGCGGGGCGATGGGTTCATTTTTGTGGTTGGTGCGGCCTTCACCTCCATTGAGAAACTTATCCGCGCTGCCGTGAATCACCAGCTTATCCAGCGCGGTGTCCTCAGCAAGCGTTAGGTGGTGTAAGTCTGGGTAGCCGTGGCGCAGCACGGCGCTAACGGCCTGCTGTTTTTCCCAATCAGTTTGGGCATGGCTGGGCTGGTTAATCGCCTGGGCCAACTGGCCGATGCCGCTGTGTTCGTTAAAGCGGTGGCTTACCCGCAGCATGGTAATGGCTTGGTCGAGCGGCTGCCCGTCAGCATCCAGGTACTCTTCTGGCAGCGGCTGGCCGGTGGCGCTTTCCAGCCATTGGGCGGTTGCTGGGGTGTAGTGGGCGGCTTCGGCACGGCGGCATAAATCGCCGAGTACCGAGCCAGCCTCTACCGAGGCTAGCTGGTCTTTATCCCCCAGCAGCACGCACTGTGCATTGGCGGGCAGGGCGCTCAGCACGGCGGCCATCATTTCGATATCCACCATGGACGCTTCGTCGATGACCAGTACATCCAGCGCTAGCGGGTTGGTAGCGCTATGGCGGAAGTGGCGGGTATCGGGGCGGGCGCCTAGAAGTCTATGGAGCGTTGTCACTTCAGTGGGAATTGCTATTGCGCTGGGGGCCGCGGAAGGTGAGTGTTCACTTAGCAGCGTTTCTAGCTGAGCAATTGGCAAACTGCTGACTTGCCCAGCGATGGATTCATTCAGGCGGGCAGCGGCTTTGCCGGTGGGGGCGGCTAGGCGAATGCGCAGCGGCTGGCTGGGTGAGTGAGCCAGTTGCAGGGTTTGCAGAAGGGCGAGCAGGCGCACCACGGTGGTGGTTTTGCCGGTGCCGGGGCCGCCAGTAATAATGCCGAAGCGGCTGCGGGCGGCCAGGGCGCAGGCGGTTTTTTGCCAGTCGAGGCCGTCGCTTGGCTTGAACAGAACGTTCAGAGCCTGGGAAAGAAGGTCGGGCTGGCTGTCGTCACCCATCGCTTCTAACCGTGTGGCGATTTGCTGGTGCAGGGTTTGCTCGTACTGCCAGTAGCGGCGCAGGTAGAGCCGCGTGTCTGAACCTGAGTGAGTGGTCACTACCACCAGCGGTGTGTTGCCGGGGCCTTCGCTGGTGAGCAGCGGGTGGTGCAGCGCGGCTTGCCATTCGCTTAGCGTGAGCGTTGCCAGCACGTCGCTAGGCAGCGGTGGCGGGTCGGTTAAATCATCCCCTTCTGGCGGTAGCGAAAGGGCGAAATCCGGTGCGTTAAGCGTGGCGTTTAAGTCCAGACACACATGGCCTCGGCCTAGCTGGTGGCTGGCCAGGGCGGCGGCTAACAGCAGCAGCGCGGGGGCATCCGGTGCTTCTGCCGCTAAAAAGCGCACCAGGGCGCGGTCTAAATCACGCAGCCAGCCCCTGGCTACCCAGCGCTCGCATAGGGTTAGCAATTCAGCGGTATCGCTTAACGCAAGGTGAGCGCTCACTGGGGCGGGGGCCATTGAAGGCTGGGCATCCTGTGTCTCGACGGCATCGCCAAACAGGTCGAAGGTGTGGGTGTCTTTGGGCTTACTCATACCGTCGCTTCCTGTGCGGGGCTTGAAAACGATGCGCCTGCGAACAGGCTATCCAGTGCTTCGATCAGTTCAACCGGGGCGGGCTCGGAAAATACCCCGCGCCCTGGGCTGCGGCTGCCGCGTAGAAATACCGTCATCGAGCCACCCAAGTGCTGGTGCGGGTCGTAGTTGGGCAGGCGCGCTTTTAGCAGCCGGTGCATAGCCAGCAGGTAAAGCGCGGCCTGGAGATCGTAGCGCTTGGCCAGCAGCGCATGGCGCAAGGCGTCCGGTTCGTAATCGCTGTCATTCGGCCCTAAATAGTTCGATTTCCAGTCCAACACGTAAAAGCGCCCTTGGTGCTCGAAGGCTAAATCGATAAAGCCTTTGAGCATGCCGTTTAGGGTATCGGCATCCAGCGCTGGGCGCTCAACCCCTGGCAGTAAGTGCTTGCTTATCAGTGCATCAATCGCTTGGGTGTTGACCCGTTGGGCGGCCAGCCAGAATTCTAGCTCTACTTGGTAGCTGCTGAGTTCGGTGAGCGCGACGCTTTGTTGGTTCGGCGCGGCCAGCGGCAACGGTGTGGTGAGTAGCGCTGCAAGCCAGCCAGCCAGCGGTTCCTGCCATGCTTGCCAGCCGCGCAGCTGCACGCGCCGCCATAGCATATCGTTGAGTGAATCTTGATCGTTAGCAGCGGCTGCAAAGCCTTGTCTGCCTGCCCATTCCAACAGCCCGTGTAAAAATGTGCCCGGCCCTGGCCCCCTGGGAAATTTATGCAGGTGGAAAGTGTCTGCGCTCGCCCATTCGTTGTTAATCGTTCGCTCGAAATGCTCATTTAACCCCTCGTAAACTCCGCTTTCTCGCGAAAGATTGCCTAGACTGGCCTTCGCTCGAAGACTTTCCATGTCATCAGGCATGAGCGAAATATCTTGTGGTTCATCCAGTACTTCAAATGTTGTGGCTTCCTGGGCGGTGGTGGGCTCCAGTGGCGTGGCCGTGGGGGCGGTGAGTGTGCCGGAAAGGCGCAGCGCCGAGTAGCTGGCAATCCACCAGTGTTCCTTGGCTGGGCGCGCGGGCGTGCGGGCGTGGCCAAGCGTGGCGCTTTGTGCAGAGAGTGCAAGGCGCTGTGCAGTAGGGGCCGGTGGCTCGCTGACAGCAATCTCGCTGCCTTGAGCCAGCGCTTCCAGCGCACTAGTTAGCTCTGCCGGTGCAATCATTTTTCCGCCGCTAATCAGGTAGCCGAGGGCGCTATTTTCCAACCCTTGCAGCGGGGCTAGCCCCAGCCAAGTCGCGTGGCGGGCGCGGGTGAGCGCCACATAAAGCTTGCGCAGGTCTTCCCCTAAACGTTCGCGGTCGGCGGTGGCCAGCGTTTCTTCATCGGCGTTTAGGCTGAGCTGAAGGTTGCCTTGGGCGTCGTGCCAGCGCAGCGGTATGTCTTTATCGCTTACCGGGCGGTGGTTGGCGATAAACGGCAGGAATACCAGCGGATACTCAAGCCCTTTGGATTTGTGGATGGTGACCACTTTGACCAAATCCGCGTCGCTTTCCAGGCGCAGCTTGTGGCTGTCGCCGTGGCTTTCCGGGTCGGCAATGGCTTCATACAGAAAGCGAATCAGCGCGTGTTCGCCGTCCAGTTCTGCGCTGGCTTGCTGCAGCAATTCGCCCAAGTGCAGCAGGTCGGTGAGCAAGCGCTCACCCTCTTCGAATTCCCCCAGTAGGCGGGCGGGAATGTCGAAATCCACCATCATACGGCGTACCAGGGGCAGCACACCCTGGCGCTGCCATAGGCGATGATAGTGGCTGAACTGCTCTACCCGCGCTTCCCAGGCCAGTTCGTTTTGTTGCAGGTGATCAAGGTCGGCTAGGCTTAGCCCCAATACTGGCGTGGCCAAGGCGGCGCGCAGGTGGGCTTCGGCCTGGCGGGAGCTGGCTAGCGGCTCGGCGCAGGCGCGCAGCCAGCGTTCTACCTGCTTTGCCATGGGCGAGCTAAACACCTTGTCGTGGTCGGAAAGGTAAACACTCTTTACCCCACGGCTGGCCAGCGCTAAGCGAATGGCGCGGGCTTCCTGAAGGCCGTTGACCAGCACTGCCATATCGGAAGGTTTTAGCGGGGTCAGGTCATCGCCTTGCTGAAAGCCGCTTTGGCTTTCTTTATTGCCACCTTGGCCTGCCGCGAGCAATTCCACCATATAAGAGGCGCAGCGTTCGGCCATCTCGGTCTGGTAGGCGGTTTTGGAAAGTGGTTCTTCGCTTGTTAACGGCCAAAGTGTCATGGCGGGCAGCGGCTGGCCTTGGTGGACCAGCTGTTCGTCGCGGCCTTTGGCGGCTACCGATAAGAACGGCAGGGGGTTCTCACCGCCTTCATCGCGAAATAGAAACGCCCCAGCCGGGTGCTGGTCGGCGTAGTGGAAGCAGTGATTGACGGCTTCCACCATGGCGCGGCTGGAACGGAAGTTGGTGCCCAGCGTGACGTGGCGGCCTGCGGTGTCTTGGCGGGCTTGCAGATAGGTGAAGATATCCGCACCGCGAAAGGCGTAGATGGCCTGCTTGGGGTCACCGATCAGTAGCATAGCGGCGTCGCGGCGGGGGTTGGCGACGTCATAGACCGCGTTAAAAATGCGGTACTGAATCGGGTCAGTATCCTGGAACTCATCAATCAGCGCGACGGGGAACTGGCGCAGAATCTGCGCGGCCAGGGCATCTTTGTTGGGGCCTTGCAGGGCGCGGTCTAAATGGGTGAGCAGGTCGTTGGGGCCCATTTCAGCGCGGCGTTCCTGCTCGCGCTCCATACGTACTTTGCACCACTGCACGGCGTGAATCAGCAAGTCTTTGCGCGGTTCGGGTAAGGCGTTGAGGGCGGCGGGCAGTGCCTCAAACGCCTCAAACGCTGGGTGGTTCGGTGGCTCTCCGTTCCAGATTTCAGCAATGCCCGCCGGTGTCAGTCGCTTCCATGCAGTGGCCTTCTTATCCATATCAGGACTGACAAGGTCGCTTTCCGCCCATTGCTGAATTTTATCCAGCCATTTTCCTCGATGATCTTTGCGCATTTTGCCAGGGGCAAAGTGCTTGGCTGTTTGGCCATCGTCAAAAAGCTGCCGTAGTTCATGTACCCACGCTCGCCAAGGAGCTTTTAGTTCTTCAAGGCGTGCGCTGCGTTCGGCGTCGGCAGCGCTTAGTGTGTCGGCTGGCGCGGGGCGTTGGCTGCCGAGGGCGTCGCTTTCGTGGAGCAGCTTGCGTACATCTTCGTGGAGTTTATCCGGCGATTTCCAGTATCTGGTAATGCTGCCCAGGGCGTCGGCATCCAGCGGGTAGTAGAAGGTGCGCCAGTAGTCGCGCACCACTTCTTGTTCCAGCTCGCGCTGGTCGTTTTCCAGGTTGAGCGAGAACAGGCTGCCGCTATCGAAGGCGTGTTCGCGCAGCATGCGATAGCACCAGCTGTGGATGGTGGAAACGGCGGCTTCGTCCATCCATTCGGCGGCTAGCTCCAGGCGGCGGGCGCAGGCGGGCCAAGTGGCCTCTGCATATTGCTCGCGGAGCTGGAGGAGCAAGGAATCCGAACCAGCATCATCAGTGGCCCTAAACACCGCTGCAGCTTCTACCAGCCGGTGGCGGATACGTTCGCGTAGTTCCTGGGTGGCGGCATTGGTGAAGGTGACTACCAGAATTTCCGGCGGGGTGAGCGGGCGTACAAAGGCGCTGTCGTCTTCGCTGTGCTGCCCGCCCAGCACCAAGCGCACGTAGAGCAGCGCGATGGTGAAGGTTTTGCCCGTGCCCGCGCTGGCTTCAATCAAGCGGCTGCCGTGAAGCGGTAGCGTAAGAGGGTTAAGCGGGGCGGGCTGACTCATCACGGGTCTCCGAAAGCAAAGCGCCCCGGCGCGGGGCCTAGACTGTATGAGTGCTTCGCCACCTGATAATCTTGTCGCCAAGCCACTCTTAGGACGCTCAGTTTACGCTACCAGCGGCTTCGGTTCACTCACACGAAGAGATCTCATGCTGACCTCGCTTCTGGATAATGACTTCTACAAAATCACGATGCAGAACGCCGTGATCAAACGCTTTCCCTATGCACATGCACGTTACGCATTTATCAATCGTGGCCAGCACGCGTTTCCTGAAGGCTTTGGTGCTGCGCTTCGTCACGAGATCGATAAAATGGCGGCGCTTCGCCTGACCGACCAGGAAAAGCGCTACCTGGAAGTTACCTGCCCTTATCTTGACCCGACCTATCTCGATTTTCTGGCGGGCTTTCGTTACGAACCCTCCGAGATAATTATCGAGCAGCAGGGCAGTGAACTTTCGGTGGTCATCGAGGGGCCTTGGTACCGCACTATTTTATGGGAAGTGCCGCTGATGGCGTTGATCAGCGAACTTTGGTATCGGCTACGTGGCATCTCGGTGACCCATGATGACGATGCCCTGATCGAGCAACGCACCCAGGAGAAGATCGAGCTTTATCGCCGCTTAGGGCTGAAAATTGCCGAGTTCGGCACGCGTCGCCGTTTCTCATTTGCGGTTCACGATCGAGTGGTGGAAGCACTGCGCCACTACGGTGGTGAAGCCTTTAGCGGCACTAGCAATGTGCTGCTGGCCATGCGCCACGATGTGAAGCCGATAGGCACCCACGCGCACGAGTGGTTTATGTTCCACGGTGCCCGCTTTGGCTTCAAAATGGCCAACAGTCTTGCCCTAGAGCACTGGGTGGATGTGTATCGTGGCGATTTGGGGATTGCCCTAACGGACACCTTCACGTCGTCCGCTTTCTTCGACAGCTTCGATAAAAAATTCGCCAAGCTGTTCGATGGCGTACGCCATGATAGCGGCGACCCGATTGAGTTTGCCTCTCAAACCATCGCTCACTATGAACGCCTGGGTATTAACCCGCTGAGCAAAACCATCATTTTTTCGGATGCCTTAACGCCGGAAAAAGTCGAGCGCATTCAAGCGTTTTGTCAGGAACGGATTGGGATGGCGTTTGGCATCGGCACCAACTTCACTAATGATGTCGGCGTTGAGCCGATGAATATGGTGATCAAAATGGTCGAGGCGCGCCCCGAAGGGCAGGGCTGGCTGCCGGTGATCAAACTCTCCGACGTGCCGGATAAGCATACCGGCGACCCGGAGATGATTTCGTTAGCAAAACGGATACTCTCGTTAAGCGAGACGAGACTTTAAGTCGGTTTCATTCTGGCCTACAGAACCATCATCGCTATGATGCCTGCCAGCCAGAGGCCAGCGCCAAAACTGGCATGCGCGAAAAGACTGCGCAGCCTGGCGGTGGTTGGCTGCGGCGTCTTGCGAGCGGCAACCCCTGCGCCCATACCCGGCTGCAGAACTAGAAATGGCGCAATTACCGTTATCACACCGAAGCCTAACGCCGGTATGAGCGAGGGACGTGCCAGCCAGTTTGGCCCAACCAGCACTAAGAATGTCATCGCAAAAGCGACGCCAATCAGATAATGCGCCAGCCACCCTAGTACTAGCTCTGCCTGGATCTTGGCGCTTTCACCTATAGGTCGGTGGATGAACCTGCCTCTCGGCAAGTGCCCCAGCCAACGCCCGACCATGGCGTAATTCAGCGAGGGAATACCCAGCAGCCGTTTCTGCAGCAGCGCGACCATATCCATAAAAGCGGTTGCTCCCAGGCCGAGCAGTAGCGCATTGGTCAACAGCCCATTCATTGCTGTACTCCAGGCATTTTTGCCTCGCTCATCTTTGTGCTTGTTATCCTTGCTCTTGTTAACGGTTTAGCAACGGCGTATGGGCGGCTGTGCGTATTGAAAATAGGCATGCTTGTTAGACTCCAGACAGTGTGGATAGAAGTGTGGGTAGAAGCGTGGGTGGATACGTAAGGGAGAAGCGTTGTAGCCTATTACTTCAAGTCAACTTTAAGTCAAGTGCCATGCTCGATATTTCCGAACTGTCGCGAAAAAGCGGTATTCCTGCCTCGAAATTGCGTTATTACGAAGAAGTTGGCCTGATTAGGTCGGTGGGGCGCAATGGTCTGCGGCGGGTTTTTGAGACCAGCGTTTTAACACGCTTGTCGCTGATTGCGTTGGGGCAGGTCGCGGGTTTTTCTCTGGCCGAGATGCGCGACATGCTTGGCACGCAACGGCAGCCGGAAATCGACCGTGAAGCGGTGAGTGCTAAGGCGGATCTCTTGGACCGCCGCATTAACGAGCTGACAGCCCTTCGTGACGGTTTGCGTCATGTGGCGACCTGCACCGCGCCGAGTCACCTGGAGTGCCCGACATTTCAGCGCTTAATGCGCATCGCATTGGCTCGCCAGGCTGGGCGTAAGCCTGAGCAGAAAAAGCGCCTTACGCAGAAGAACAGCCGGGCCAAGCAGAAAGGGAGTAAACCTTGTTCACCCCATGGACACGGCTGAGCTTGAACAGGGGCTAGAAGAGGCGCTTAACGCATTACGATGCCGCTTTCTTCGCGTTATCTTTGTTCCCATTATCTTTCTTCGCATTACCTTTCACAGCGTAAAACAGCGGGGCGTACAGCGCTTCCGTGAGTTCGGCAAAGGTGTGTTTTTCGTTGGCGGTGCGGTCGAAAAACAGTCGCTCGAAGCGGGGCCATTGGTGACCGAGATAAGGACTTTGGTCGGCTTCGCCGGTGGTTTTAAATCCGCTCTCATAGACTTTCTCGGCCGCGGCGTAGGCGTCGCTTTCCCTGCCTTTCTCAATCGCAATGTCAGGTGTGCCCAGTTTTGTCAGCCAAGCAAAGGCGGCTTGGGGAGCCAGCGGAAGCGGCACTTCCAGGCCGTGTTGCCAAGCGCTTAGCTGGGTTTCCAGGTGCGCGCGGGCGGTGTCGGCAGCGATAGGTTCCAGGGTGATGTTGCCCGCTTTGGAGAGCAGTTGGGTGGTCATCGGGCCGCTGAGATTGCCCGCAAGGTGGGCAACCCAGTGGCGTAGCAGCAGATGCCACTGGTACTTGTTGTTCTTGATCAGACTGCTGCTGAGTAATAACAGACGGCAGCGGTTGCCCGCGTCATCCTGGCGTAGCTCGCCCAGCCAATCTTCCAGCGTAATACCGTTACTGCCTTCCAGGTGAATGGCTGCTGGGTCACCTAGCGCAATCGGCCAAGCGCCCAAAGCATCTTCGTAGTCGCTGAACAGGGCTTCCATGGGTTCTGCTAAGGCATCGCGCATGCGCTCGCCAAAGGCACCCATGGCCAGTACACCTTGGCCCTGAAAACGCTCAAGGGCTGCGTGCAGTGCTTCAATGCGTGGCTCGCCACGATCAATGGCGTGGCGCTGGGCGGCGATCAGTTGGTCTTGTAGCTGCCAGTTTTGCAGGCCATCCAGGGCGAATGGTTCTTCGTCTAGCTCGGCAATCGCTTCCTGCTCGAAATACACCCCCAGCCGGGTATTGAAGAAGGCGCGTACTGGCTCGCGTAGGAATTGGCCCAATTGGCCAAGCGTCAGACTGGATGGGATGTTTTCCGGTGGGGGAAGTGTGGGGAGGGTAGCCTGAGGCGTGCGCAGTGCGTGTACCTCGCGCCATTCATGCGCATAGGTAAACAGTCGCGTGACTTGCGTGTTGGCATCAAAATAAACGCGGCTAAACGGCTGCAGCGGGTGCTCGGTAGTGAGCGCTTCCAACAGCGGCGTGCCTTTCTCGATCTGCCAGCCTGCTTCCAGGTGGTCACGCAGTTGGCCGACCAGCACCGAAGGCGGTAACGGGGTGTTGTCGATTTGGCTTCTGCCTACCCAGCTTATATAGAGCTGGTCGCGGGCGGAGAGCAGCGCTTCCAAAAACAGGTAGCGGTCGTCTTCCCGGCGGGAGCGGTCGCCGGGGCGGTAGTCACTGCCCATTAAGTCAAAATCTAACGGTGGCTGGGAGCGGGGGTACTCACCGTCGTTCATGCCCAGCAGGCACACGCGCTTAAACGGAATGGCGCGCATGGGCATTAGCGTAGCGAAGTTGACGGCACCAGCTAGAAAACGCTGGGAAAGACTGTGTTCATCAATCTGTGCCAGCCAGTGTTCGCGCACCATGGAGAGCGGCAGCGGTTCGTTTAACTGGGCTTCCTCGCTGCTTTCCAGCATTTGCTGCAAGCCGTTTTCCAGCTTGGTGAGCATCACGCTTTCTTGGGCGTCGTCGGTAAGAAAGAAGGTTTCCAGCAGCGTGCGTAGCCGCGCTACCCAGTTAGCGGCATCGGTGGGCTGGCAGAAGGTTTCCCAGGTCTCTTCGAGCTTTTCCAACAAGGTGGCTAACGGCCCGGCAAGGCCTGCTTCCAGCCCGCCGATGTCGTCAAACGGCTCGATACCTTGCCATGCGTGGCCTTCGCCCACTGTGTAGCCCAGCAGTAAGCGGCGCAGACCAAACGCCCAGGTATTTTGGCTTAGCCCGCCGGGAAGTTCGAGAGTCTGGCGCTGCTTGGCATTCAGCCCCCAACGAATTCCAGCGCCTTCCATCCAGCGCTCTAGTACCGGTAGGTCACGCTCTTCCAGCCCAAAGCGCTGGCGCAGAGCGGGTACATCGAGCAGATCCAGCAAATCGCTGACCGAAAGACGCAGCTCTGGCAGGCGCAGCAGCTTTTCTAGGGCAATCATTAGTGGCAGGCGGTGGCGACTGGCTTGGTCGGAAAGCGTATAGGGTATATGCCGCGGGTCGTCATTTTGTAGCTGGCCAAACACCGCGGCGATATGCGGCGCGTAGCGGTCGATATCTGGCACCATGACGATGATATCCCGCGGGCGCAGGTTGGGGTCGGCACTGAAGGCGGCCAGCAACTGGTCGTGTAGAATCTCAACTTCCCGCTGAGGGCCGTGGGCAATATGAAACACCATGGAGTCATCTGCCGAACTTAGCGCGGGCCAGTGAGTTTGGGTTTCCGCCACGGGGCGCAGTTCGCGAATATCATCTTGCAGTTGGCTGAGCAGGCAGTCGCGATCAACGCCGTTAAACGGCTCGAACATATCAATACGCAGCGCCTGCTGCTCAAACAATGTTTGATAATTGCCCGAATCGTCGTGTTCATCCAGCAGGCGCAGGTAGTCGCGGCCCTGCTTGCCCCAAGCGGCGAGTAGCGGCTGAGCGTGCAGATGTAGGGCATCGTCGGCGTCACCAGTGCCCAGTACATCCAACGCTTCGGGCATGCCGGTTTTGCGCCGCTGGCGGTAGCGGTTGGCGCGCAGTAAGTCTTTGTGCTCGATGATATCTGCCCAGTAGAACTGGCAGGGGTTGTGCACACACAGCACGATTTGGCAGCAGCGAGAGAGTGCCGCCAGGGCTTCCAGGGTTTGTTGGGGCAGCGATGAAATACCAAAAATAATCAGCCGCCGAGGCAAGCCGCGCGGGCAAGGCTGGCCTTCCAGCTGTTCTGTCGCTTTCAAAAAGCGCCGATGCACCTGGGCACGGCTACTGTTAAGGCCTGCATCGCCTTGGGTGGCGGCGACATCTTCGCGCAATATGCGCCAGAGCGCAGGCTGCCAGCGCTGGTGCTCTTCTAACGGGCGGGGTTCGCCCCGAGCGGTAATCAGTACGTCGTTACCGTTGGCCCAGGCATCCAGCCAGTCGGCGCGGTAAACCTGATACTGGTCGAACAAATCTGCCAGCCGCTCGGCCAGTTGGTAGTGTTTGCGCTGGTCGCGGTCGACTTCCAAGAACTGGGCCAGCGGCGCGAACACTTCCTGCCCAGCTAGCGTGGGCAGCAGGCGTAGCAGCCGCCATACCAAGCGCGATTTATCAAACGGCGAGGTTTCAGGCACCGCGTCGCCATCTTGATCTACGTGGGTGAGCACCGTGCGGTAGGCCTGCCATAAAAACCGCGCAGGCAGCATGACATCCAGCGCGGCGGCGATGCCTGCGCCGCCGTTTTCTGGGTCTTCCGCCAGCGCCAGCTTTAACCACTGCCCAATGCCGTTGCTCTGTACCAGAATGGTTTCGTTTTCCAGTGGTCCCAGCGGGTGCAAGCGCATCCACTGCACCGCCAGCCCGCGCAAGTCTTCCAGGCGATTAGCGTGCACCACCATAAAGCCAGGGGTAAGCGACGTTGGCGAGAATGGCGTTGGTGAGCAGTGTGAATTGGCAGACATGCGGTGGTGTTCCTTCGCGGCATTAGGCATTGGGAATAGCGCGTAGCGCTATGGTGCCATAAGTTAAGTGTCTTGCGGGATGCGCGTTATATCGCCAAGCTATGTGGATACCGTGCGTAAAGCGATGTGAGTCAAGCAAAGAGGAATTCCCCATGACCGAGCCTACTAATAATACCCGCCGCCATTCAGCCCAGGTGGTGGATGGCCCTGGCAAGGCAGCCAGCCGCGCAATGCTGCGGGCGGTGGGGTTTAACGATGATGACTTTACTAAGCCCCAGGTGGGCGTTGCCTCTACCTGGAGCATGGTAACCCCGTGCAATAGCCACATTGGTGAGTTGGCAGAGTTCGCCCGTGACGGTGCCGACGCGGCGGGTGGTAAAGGGGTGATCTTTAATACCATCACTATTTCCGATGGCATTGCTAATGGCACCGAAGGCATGAAGTATTCGCTGGTTTCCCGCGAGGTGATTGCCGATTCCATTGAAACCGTAGCGGGCTGTGAAGGCTTTGATGGGCTGGTGGCGATTGGAGGCTGTGACAAAAATATGCCGGGTTGTGTGATGGGCTTGGCGCGTCTGAATCGCCCCAGCGTGTTTGTGTATGGAGGCACCATTATGCCTGGTAAAGGCCATACCGATATCGTGTCGGTATTTGAGGCGATGGGCGCGCACTCCCGTGGTGATATTGATCTGATTGAACTCAAAAACATCGAAGAAACCGCGATTCCTGGCCCGGGTTCCTGTGGCGGTATGTACACGGCCAATACGATGGCATCTGCTATTGAAGCATTGGGTATGAGCCTGCCGGGTAGCTCGGCGCAGAACGCTATTTCCCAAGACAAGCGCGATGACTGTAAAGCGGCAGGTGAGGCCGTGCTGGCACTGCTGGCCAGTGACATCAAGCCTTCTGACATCATGACCCGCGAAGCATTTGAGAATGCGATTACTGTGGTAATTGCGCTGGGTGGTTCTACTAACGCGGTGCTGCATTTAATTGGCATGGCGCGCACTATTGGCGTTGAACTGGCGCTTTCTGACTTTACTGAAATTGGCAAGCGTGTACCGGTAGTCGCTGACCTGCGTCCCAGCGGCCACTATATGATGAGCGAACTGGTGGCGATTGGTGGTATTCAGCCGCTGATGAAAATCCTGCTGGATGCTGGGTTACTGCATGGCGACTGCTTAACGGTGACGGGTAAAACGCTGGCCGAAAACCTGGAAGAAGTTGAGCCTTATCCCATGGATCAGCAGATTATTGCGCCGCTGGGTAACCCGCTTAAAGCCGAAAGCCACCTGCGTATTCTGTTTGGCAACCTAGCACCGGAAGGTGCAGTGGCCAAAATTACTGGTAAGGAAGGTACACGCTTTAGCGGTTCCGCTCGGGTGTTTGGCTCTGAAGAAGAGGCCCAGGCGCGCATTAACGATGGCACCGTGGTGGCGGGCGATGTCGTGGTGATTCGTTATGAAGGCCCGAAAGGCGGCCCCGGCATGCGCGAAATGCTTACGCCAACGTCTGCGATTATGGGGCGCGGCTTGGGAAATGATGTGGCGTTGATTACCGATGGGCGTTTCTCCGGCGGCAGCCATGGCTTTGTGGTTGGTCATGTGTCACCGGAAGCCTTCGATGGCGGCCCGCTGGCGCTGGTGCAGGATGGCGATGCCATCACCATTGATGCGGAAGCCGACACCATTGAAGTGGACATCAGTGATGAAGAAATGATGCGTCGCCGCGCCGCCTGGCAGCAGCCAGAACCGCGTTATCGCAAAGGCGTGCTGGCGAAGTATGCCAAGTTGGTCAGTTCTGCCAGTACCGGTGCGGTAACAGACTAAGTGTAAAATGACTTAACTTCCTTTTTAACGTTAGGCATTAAACGTGTCATAAAGCAGTCAAGCGCAAGGCTTAATATAAAAGCCTTGCGCTTTTTCATTGGTAAATGGTGGGAACAATGGCTGAACTAGCATCGCCACGTGGGCGGGTAAGCGAAGTGTTTTGGGCGTTTTTGGCCTTGGGGTTGACCTCGTTTGGCGGGCCGGTGGCGCACCTGGGCTATTTTCGCACGGCCTTTGTAGAGCGCCGCCAGTGGTTAAGCGAAAGCGCCTACGCTGATCTTGTGGCGCTGTGCCAATTTTTGCCGGGACCTGCTAGTAGCCAAGTGGGCTTTGCCTTAGGCCTGATGCGCGCCGGGCCTTGGGGCGCGGCCATGGCGTGGCTGGCGTTTACGCTGCCTTCCGCCATAGTACTGGCGCTGTTTGCGTTTGGCGCGGCGGTACTGGATGGTCCGATTGCTAGCGGCATCATTCATGGCTTAAAAGTGGTGGCTGTGGCCATTGTGGCCCACGCGGTGTGGGGCATGGCGCGTAACCTATGCCCCGATCAAACCCGGGTGGGGATTGCGCTGGCGGCAGTGCTTGTGGTCGTCATGGTCAGCGGGCCGCTGGGGCAGGTCGCTGCGATTGTGCTAGGCGGTATCGCCGGGTTGGCACTGTGCCGCATGGTTGCCGCGGCTACGCCCAGCGAGCCACTGCAGTTTCCAGTATCTCGCCGTGCAGGCACTGTGGCGTTGGGGCTGTTCGCTGCGCTGCTGATCTTACTACCGTTGTTGGCAGGCAGCGCTGCGTGGCTAGCGGTGGCCGATGCGTTTTATCGTTCTGGCGCGCTGGTATTTGGCGGTGGGCATGTGGTGCTGCCGCTGCTGGAAGCGGAAGTGGTGCAATCCGGCTGGATTACCGCAGATGAGTTTTTGGCAGGCTATGGGGCTGCCCAGGCGGTGCCAGGCCCGCTATTCACCTTTGCAGCGTATTTAGGCGCGCTACTGCCCGGTATGAATGGCGTTGTTGGCGCGCTGCTGGCGTTGTTGGCGATCTTTATTCCTGGCTTTTTGCTGTTGGTGGGGGTGTTGCCCTTTTGGAATCACTTTCGCCGCTGGCAGAGCGCTCAGGCGTTGATGCGCGGCGCTAACGCGGCAGTGGTGGGTATTTTAGGCACGGCGCTCTATCAGCCAGTATGGACCAGCGCGATTATCGGGCCTTATGAATTTTTTCTGGCGCTGACGGGCTTTTTACTGCTGACCGTATGGAAGCTACCTGCGTGGATTGTGGTGATCGTCATCGCCTTGGGTGGGGTAGTGATCACGCTGTAGCGTCACTACCCCATCCACGTTACACCCGGCTCACTTTAACCGGTAAACCTTGACGCACGCTGGCACCGCTGATGGGCTCTAGCCATGTACCGCCTACCTCCCGTGTTGGGTCTTGAAAGCCTAGGTCGTTGATGTTGATGCCTGCGCGCATCCAGGGCATATCTGGCTGGGATTGACCGTCAATGACGTGTGGCGTGGCACCTAAATCTTTGTGCCCGTAGCCGTGTTCAATACCCAGTGCACCGGGTACAACGCTTTCGCTCACCAGAGCAAGCCCCACCACGCTGCCGCCTGGGCTTTCAATACGGATGGTGTCGCCATGCTGGATGCCGAAGCGCTCGGCATCTTGGCGGTGCATTTGCACAGGGTTATACGGCTTGATCATTCTTAGCCGCTCGTTACCAATGGCATAAGAGTTCATCAGGTTAGATTTGAATGAAAACGCTAGCAGCGGCCACTCCTGCTCTGAAAATACCTCACGCATGGGTTGCTTGTTGGCGAGCTGGGGCAACTTGTGGCAGGGCACGCCGCTGTTGGGTAACCCGTTAGTGGTATCAATGCTGGTGCCCACCGCTTCGTTGTAAATACACAGCGTTTTTTTCCACTGATGTTTCAGGTGTTCGCCAACAAAGTGTTCGCTGGCATCCTCGAAGCGCCCGCCCCGGGCGTAAAGGTAGGCAACGCGGCCGCGCTCGTCGGCTTTAAGTGTACGTTCGAGTTTGGGCAGTAGCGGGGCAATGCCGCCATGGGTAATGTCCGCGGCGTTCGCTTCTGGCAGTGGTTCATCTTGAAAGGCAATATTGGCGGCCGCCCGTAGGTAATAATCTTCAGCGCGGTTGAGCGGGTGAAGATTGCCGTCGGCATCGGGAATAGCGTTGTCGCCGAAGCCTGGCAGCCCTAGCCGTTTAGCAACGGCGATAAAGAAGCTGTCCATAGATACCGGCTCACCTTCAGCGGTTTTTTGCTGGCGGGGTTCTACCACTGGCCAGCAAGCGGTGGAGAGTTTACCCAGCGTGCCTTTCCAGGAGCCTGCAAAGCCCCATACTTCGTACATCACCGAATCAGGCACAATGTAGTCGGCATAGCGGTTGGTTTCGTTGATAAACCCATCGATTGCAACAAAGAGCCCTAACCGTTTGGGGTCTTTCAGCTTATCGACAATTACCCCTTTCAGGCCCGCTTGGCCATAAATTGGGTTAGCCATACAGCCAATCACCGCTTTGATCGGATAGGGGTAGCCATCCAATGCGGAAGGTAAGTGCTCGGTGAGCGTTGGCGGTGCCAATGAACGCCAGGGCGCTTTCGCGGGATAGGGGTTTTCGTCTGCCGCGACCTTGCGCTGGTACTCCGATGATTTCTCATAGGGAAAACGTGAACGGGAGAGAAACACGCCTTGGGGCCCACGTTTGCCAGGGAAGTTGGCGAGGTCGTAGCGGGGGCCTTCTCCGGTGCCGCTGTAGGTGCCGCCGCCCACGGCGCTGCCACCTTTCATATTGTAGTTGCCAGCCAGCAAGTTAAGCATTTGCACGCTAAACGCGGCGTAAAAGCCATTGCCTGACATCATGCCGCCGTGGCAGTTAACGGCAGCTTTTCTGCCATGGCTAGCATAACGTTGGGCAAGCTCGATAATCGTTGCCTTGGGAATGCCACAATGTTCAGCGTAGGTGTCCAGGTCGTACTGATTGGCGGATTCACGCAGCAGCGCTAGGCTGGTTTTGACGGTGACGGTGGTGCCGTCGGCAAGCTCCACTGGGCGTTCGGCAAACAGGTCCGCGGTCATTACCTCTTCGCATAGTGCAAGGTCGCCCTCTGACACCACGACGGGTAGGTCGGCATCGCTACCTGGCTCGGCAAAACCAAGGTCGCTGGCGCGCAAAAAGTAGCCTCGGCGCGGGTGCTCGAAGGTATCAATCACTAAATGGGTGGCATTGGAGTGAGTGGTTTCCCCTGCTGCATCGGCGGCGGCTTGACCGGGTAGTTCAAGAAATTCCTTTGCATAGCCGTGGTTATCCAATAGCCACTGAATAAGCGCCATGGCAAAGGCGCTGTCGGTGCCAGGGCGGATCGGCACCCAGCGGTTGTTGTCTGCGGCATGGGAAGTTGCAGAATTAAGCGCGGGATCCACCACCACATATTCCAGCGTGCCGGCGGCGCGTGCCTGTGCAAGCAAGCGGCCCTGGCGTTTAAACGGGTTGCCTGCCTGGCTGGGTGCGCAGCCGATATACATGATAAAGCGTGCGTTCTGTATATCTGGCTTTACGTGAGCATTAGTGACGATGTTGTTCATCACTGCCCCAGAGCCCATGCGGAACGCTAGGCCACAGTAAGCGCCATGATGACCATAGTTGCGGGTCGCAAAGGCGTTTAAGGTGAAGCGTTTAAGTAAATCCGAGCGCCCGTAGTCGGTGGCTTCCATGACCATCAGTTGATTAGCCTTGGGGCCGTACTCAGGGTTGTCGGGGTCAATCAGCGTGTCGTGGTCGCGAATGTCACGTAGGCCGTCTACCTGACCTTCACCGAACAGATCGCCTCCTTCGCAAATTTCCTCGATAAGTTGCTCAAACGATATTTTTTGCCACTCGCGACTGCCTCGTTCACCGACCCGTTTAAGGCAGTGATCAATACGGAACGGGTTGGTGATCTGGCTCATCATTGCGTTGCCACGGGCACACGCGGTAGAGCGGTTAACTTGCCCTTGTTCTTGGTAAGCACTCACGCTGCGTAATGCATCTGCCACCGGTGTGCGCATTGGCAAATGGTCATCGGCAGAAAGTGGATGATAGGGGTTGCCAGCTACTCGCAGCACTTCGCCACGCGTGTCATCGACCCGCACGCGCACACCGCACTGGGTGGTGCAGCCGTAGCAAATAGTAAAAGCGACCCGTTGATCGGGGGTGAGCGTTAGTTCGCCGGTCGCTAAATTGACACGATATTCAGGCGTTAGCGAATTGCCATGAATATTATGCTGCGGTTTTTCACCTGCGCTGCCGGTAATGCCTTTGGCCATTTTAGCCAACGGGTCGGCGTAGCCCACGGCAAAGGTAGCAGCACCACCAGCGGCAGCTGCACCTTTTAGAAAGCGACGGCGTGAGGGATCTTGAGCAGACTTAGCCATGACTAGGCGCTCCTTTGTTAGCAGTGAGTGGGGCGCGAGATGCAGCTTGGTCGTTGCCTGGTAGCTGACTGCCTTGTTGGGCCTGTCGCCATGGAATAAATAGCTCGATCAGTAAAATGGCCGCCAGCCACAGCCCGAAAGTGCCTACAATGCCTAAGATGCCGGAAGAGCCAGCAGGGATACCGTAGTGATGGAAACCTGCGCTGTTACGGGCTACATGTTGAACATCCATCAGCACTACCCAACGGAACATCCAGCCCATGTGGATTGCCACCAGGCCTAGCAACCATGCCCAGGCAAACAGTGCTGGCTGGCGCTGAGCCGAACGCGTTAACAGAAATACTACGCTGGCAAATAGCACAACGCCGGTAAGGCCACCCCAAAGTGCGGTGCTGCGCCAAGAGGGGCTGAAACGGACAGATTCCAATGCCGCCGCCACTGAGCCAACGTGGGCATTCAAGCCATCTAACAACCAACTGAGCGCGATAAGCCCCGCTAGCGCACAGAAGGCTAGCAGGACATAGAGCATCTGCCGGGTGGCGTCGGGCGCGCAGATTCTACTCACGCGGTTGAGGACCAGTATTAACCCAGCGGCGGCAATAAATCCGCTCGCTACCAGCATGGGCGGTAGCCAAATTGTGTTCCATAAGGGGCGAGCTTTGACGATAGCTAACTCCGCTCCGGTGTAGAGCATAATGCCGCTTGAGAGCATCAGCGCGGCCAACCCCACCAGGGCAACCAGTGCTTTGGGTGTTGCACCCCTGCCCATGCTCAGCCACTTGGCGATCAACCCGCTCAGCCCCGCTGCCTGTTGCCGAGCTTGCAGTGCGGGACGCCAAGCCAGCCAGGCGAAGCCTAAAACGCTGATCAGATACAGCGGCAGTACCACACTGCCAATCGACATCCACGAATGCGTATTGGCGTAGGCGTAGAAATGCCAAAAGCGCAGTGGCTGGTGTAGATCTGCCAATAAGGCCACCGGTGCGACTAACGTTGTGCTGACGCAGGCGATGAGCGCTAGACGTGCTGTAGGCAACCAGGATTGCTTGCCAAACACTAGTGCGGGCGCCGCCAGCCAAAGGCTTGCATAGGAGACCGCGATCATAAAAAAGTACTGAACTGCCCAGGGATACCAGGCGATGTCATAGCGTGGGGCGAGTAGTTCAATGGTGGAATTCATAGCCCATCTCCTGGCCGTGGGGGTCGAGCACTTCAAGCGCCACGGGTTCTGCCACGGGGCGTGTAGTGAATCGTTCGTCCATACCTAAATAGAACACTTGGGGAAGGGTGTTTTTTTCTGGCTGAAGCACCATGAGCGCGTCGCGGTGCTCGTTGATCAGACGGCTGATTTGGCTGTCTGGGTTGCGCATATCGCCAATAATGCGGGCGCCGCCCACGCAGCTTTCAACGCAGGCAGGCAGTAGCCCTGCTTCTAAACGGTGGGCACAGAAGGTGCATTTGTCGGCAGTTTGAGTGCGCTCATTAATAAAGCGGGCATCGTAGGGGCAGGCATTGACGCAGTAAGCACAGCCGACACAGCGGTCGCTATCTACGACAACGATGCCATCTTGCTGTTGATAGGTCGCCTCAACAGGGCAAACCGGAACACAGGGTGGATTTTCGCAGTGGTTGCATAGCCGCGGCAGCATAAACGTTGCCAGTTCGCCACTTTCATGGTGTTGCACTTCGTACTGAGAGACGGTGGTTCGAAATTGGCCAAGCGGTGCAGCATTCTCGATATGACACGACACGGTGCAGGCCTGGCAGCCGATGCATTGGCGAAGGTCGATTAGCATGCCGTAGCGTTTGCTAGAGTCGCCCTCGCGGCGGGCAGGCTGCTGATTAATGCCAGCTTGGGCAAGGCTGGCTGGGGCAAGGCTGGATAGCGGGACTAGCGCAGCGCCCGCGCTTAGTCGGGCCAACTGGCCTAGTAACGACCGGCGTATGGCGTCCATAACGCCTCCTTAGCTAATAAAAATATCGCTGTTATCAACGTCGCTAATAAAACGTCGTTGCTACAGGCGAATGAGGTGAATACGCTAAGGTTACGCCTTTGGTATTATAAAAAATTGATGCGTGTCAATGAGTTAGAGGGGGTTTCTTAATGCTCCCTTAATCTTAAAACGCTAATTATCTGTTTTGAAACAAAAACAGGCCTGCCCACTGGGCAAGCCTGTTAACAAACAAAAGGGATGAATGATCACGTTAGGTAGCAACTGTTGCTATGGCGTCTCCAGCTCTAACGTGCGACGCAAGACATTGAGTTCATCAACATCTAGGTGCTCTAGCCTTCCGGCGAGCAGGTCGCTGATCTTTTGTACTGGAAGCCCCGCCCGGCGGGCTATTTCGCGGCTTCCCAGATCTGATACGGCGATCAGGCGGGTAATGATACGCATGAGGCGCGTACGTTTTTCTAAGTCCCTGACATCAAGGTCAGGGCTGCTTCGCGGAGGATCTAGCGTTTCTGCGTGAGCAGTTGAGTATGCCGTACTCATGGGACTCCATCAGTCTGAAATGACAAACACACAATGCCGCCAAGTCGCGCGCTTTTCAATGCTACTTTGATTAAAATTTCGATCTATTTACAAACGCGCTCTAAGCGACTAGCTCTGGTAGACTATGCGCCTTCTAATTTCCTGGTGAGCCGCTTGCGGCACACGGCACATTAAACGCTTGATTGCTTTAGTAGGCCCTTTGGCCGAGGAGTTTTTGCATGTCAAACAGCGCACCCAAAGTGGGCGTGATCATGGGGTCAAAATCTGATTGGCCCGTCATGGAACACGCGGTGGCGATGTTAGAGCGGCTGGGCGTCCCTTATGAGACTCGCGTCGTCTCCGCTCATCGTACCCCTGACTTGTTGTTTGATTATGCTAAAAGCGCCGCTGAACGTGGCCTGCAAGTGATTGTGGCAGGAGCGGGCGGTGCCGCCCATTTGCCCGGCATGGTGGCTTCCCAAACGGCGTTGCCGGTTCTGGGCGTGCCAGTAGAATCCAAAGCGCTTAAAGGCTTGGATTCATTGCTTTCAATTGCGCAGATGCCTGGTGGAATCGCTGTTGGCACACTGGCGATTGGTAAACCAGGGGCGACCAATGCAGGCCTGTTGGCAGCACAGATTGTCGGTTTGCAAGACACCACCGTGCGTGAAGCGGTCGAGGCTTTCCGCGCTGAGCAAACTCAAATGGTGCTGGATAACCCAGACCCTCGTCCCGATGCGGAAGCGAACTAAGGAGTCCTGGTAATGAACTCTGGCATCTCAAAGAACATCGGTGTGCTAGGTGCAGGCCAGCTTGGTCGCATGCTGGCATTGGCTGGCTATCCGCTAGGTAATCGCTTCACGTTTTTAGACACGACCGGCAACCCCAGCGCGGGCATTGGCGACGTGATTGTCGATCCCAACAACCAGCATTTGGCAGAATTTCTCGATAAGGTCGATGTAGTGACCTATGAGTTTGAGCATCTGCCCGTAGCGCTGGTTGAGCAAATTGAGCAGCACAAGCCCGTTTACCCAGGAAGCCGCGCAATTGCGGTGTGCCAAAACCGTGTTGAAGAGAAAGCCTTATTCGACCGCTTGGGTATTCCTACACCGGCTTACCGCGTCGTTGAGAGTGCCGAACAGCTTGAAGCGGCAGCGAATGAATTGGGCTGCCCCGTGGTCGCCAAATCAGTGACTGAGGGGTATGACGGTAAAGGGCAAGCGGTGCTGAAAACGCCAGAGCAGGCTGAAGAGGCATGGAAGAGCATTGGTCACCGTCAGCTGATCGTTGAAGCGTTTGTCGATTTTGTACGGGAAGTCTCGATGATTGCCGTGCGCGGTCGTGATGGGGATGTGGTGTTTTATCCCATGGCGGAAAATCAACACGTAGATGGCATTTTGCGCTATTCCGTTGCGCCGCTACCGGATTTAGCTGCCAGCGTTCAAGAGACAGCCGACAGCTACATTCGCATGCTGTTAGATGAACTTGATTATGTTGGCGTGATGGCGTTGGAGTTATTCCAAACGCGTGATGGCAGCCTCTTGGCTAACGAGATGGCTCCACGCGTGCATAATTCTGGCCACTGGACGATGGACGGTTCGGTGACGAGCCAGTTTGAAAATCATCTGCGCGCTGTGCAAGGCCTACCGCTTGGCAGCACCCAAGCCATTGCGCCTACTTGCATGGTGAACGTCATTGGCCAGGAAGGTGACAATGCCGCGATGCTGGCGATTGGCAATACTCACTTGCACCGTTATGACAAGGAAGAGCGTGCAGGGCGTAAGCTGGCGCATGTGAATGTCGTCGCTGACACGCATGCCGAGCTGCTTGAAAAAGTGCGTGCTTGCCAGGCATTACTACCTGATGCACCGCCGGTGGCGTGGAGTTTTGAAAGCTCACTATAGCCTCGTATTGCTTAACAGCCGCTCAAATGGAGCGGCTTTTTTATTGCATGTTTAGGCTACTTTTACTTGGTAAACGTGCTAAAAGAGATACTAAAGGAATAGTTTGAATGAACGAATAAGATTGGTTTATAAGCCAGCTCATTGAAAGGGAGTTTATATGCCACCCCCCGCGATAATTTCTGATGCGGCGTTCGCAACAGAAGCAGCGACAGCCTCCGGTCTGCGTAGTGACTATCAACGTGAACATCATCTAACACAATTGCGCTTGCGCGGTGAAAAAGTACGCTTGCTGTACGACAATCTTTGGCAGCCTGTGTTAAGCAGCGTGGTTGCCGGGGGGCTATTGGTCGCCGCGATGTGGCCGGTGGTGGACGCTAGCGTGTTAATTGGCTGGTTTATAGCGCTTACCGCGATTTCTGGTCTTCGTTTGTTGCTTGCACAGCGCTTTATGCGTTTACCGGCTGCGCACCAACAGCACCGCCGCTGGTTGGGTTGGTTTGCTGTCGGCGCAATTACGTCTGGTTGCGTCTGGGGAGCAACAGGCCTTTTACTCTTTAGTAATGACCATCCAGAGCAAATCGCGGCGCTTTCGATCGTTTTAGCGGGTATTTCTGCTGGGGGCGTTACTACGCTTTCTTCGGTTTGGTGGGTATCGATAGGGTTCGTGATACCAATTTTGCTGCCTCTGAAATTGCAATTTTTACTGCAGGGATCACCACTCTCTGTTTTGATAGGATTAATGCTGGTGCTTTTTTTAGGCTTGATTGCCACCACTAGCCGCCGTTTTAGTCGCACTATTCACGACAACATTGCACTGCGAGTAAGCATGGCCTCGCGAGAAGCGCAGCTACGCGAAAGTGAAAATCGCTATCGCTCTATTTTTCAGCACTCTCCGCTCGGTGTTTTACACTTTGATGAGCAAGGCACTATTACTGACTGTAACAACAAGTTGTTAGTTATTTTAGGCGTGGGACGTGCACAGCTTATTGGCTACCGAATGCTGGCCCGTTCGGCAGATCATGATGTCGCGCAAGCAGTTAATGATGCATTAGAAAAAGGCACGGGCTATTACGAAGGTACTTATCGACTGCCTAGAGCAACGGAAGGTATACCGTTAAGGGCGTTTTTTAACGGAGTGCTGAGCGCCAGTAACCAAATGATTGGCGGGGTGGCAATTATCGAAGATTTTACTGAGCGCAAGCGCAACGAAGCGATCATATATCGTCAAGCTTATTATGATGCCTTAACCGATTTACCTAATCGACGACTATTTATTGAACGTTTAGAAAGCCTGTGTAATGAGCAGCGCAGTGAGCAGCGCTATGGATTGGTGATGTTTTTAGATATGGATCGTTTCAAGTTGATTAACGATACCATGGGTCATGCGGCAGGCGATGATTTATTAGTGCAGGTGGCACGGCGCTTAGAGCTATGCTTAAAAGAAGAGGACATGGCAGCCCGCCTAAGCGGTGATGAGTTCGTACTGCTAGCGTTATTTGAAGAGGTTTCTTCAGAGCAGTTGGATGAGCAAGCTGAGCGTTATATGCGTAATGTTCAGCAGGTATTATCAGAACAGTACCGACTGGAGAGCCGGTGGTTAACGGTAACGCCGAGTATGGGGTATACCTGCTTTAATGCGACTGAGTGTGATCATGGTGACGTTTTAAAGCAGGCGGATATCGCTATGTATCAAGCCAAAATGGAGGGGCGGGCTCGGTTACGCCGTTACCAACCCTGGATGAGCGAAGAATTAAATAAACGCATCTCGGAATCAGTCATCACCCCATAAGCTGGCCGCTAAGCAGCAGCCACAGCGCAATTAAAGCAAAGTGTCCTGGATACCAAGCGAGCCATAGGCGGCGTGGCATAGCCAGTGCTACGGGAGGTACGCGTTGGGCGGCACCTGCTGCCAGTAATAATACTACTACGCAGGTGCCAACGGTGAACGACTTTGCCATGTCCGAAGCATTCATTTGACCGGCTATCCAAAGTGAGGGAAACGCGGCTAAACCTGCCCATAAGCGCGATTTCAGCGCGTTGCGGGTTTCGCTAAGCGCTTGCATGGCGAACATTAATAGTGGAATCAGTAGCAAACCGTTATGGCCGTACTCCACCCAGAAACCCAGTAGATACCAGACGGTTACGCCTACCGCCGCACCAAGCATTAGCCATGCTAACCCTAGCGTCTGCTGTTGATAGTGCTGCCAACCTTGGCGAACCAACGCCCCCAACGCTAGGCCGCAGGCAAGTGTGAAGCAGACGTTAAGGATAAAATCGTCAGACGTGCGTGGCATCAGCATATAAGGCAACTGAGCCACTAGACCAATGATCAGTATGCGGCGCGAGTAGCGTAATGGGTTGCGGGTATTAAACAGCCCGTGCCAGGCCACCATTGCCGCAAAGAGGGGAAAAGCGATGCGGCCAATGGACGAACCTGCCCAACCTAAGTCCCAGTCACCCGGCAACACATAACGGGTAAGGTGATCCACGGTCATGGTGAATAACGCCAGCCATTGCCCCCAGGCGGTCCAGTGTGAAGAGGGGCGCGAATCGTAAGCCGCCTCGGTGGAGACGTTTGCATTGGTTTGTTCAGCCATGAGACTTCCTTGTGAGTTTCCTTAATGGATTACAGACTCGATTTGACTGAGCAAGTTCGTTACAGGTTCAAGTGCTAAGGTGGCATAGCATGTCAACTGGGCTTTTTAGTAGCATGCTTTACTGTCGTAAATGGTTTTGCCCAATGCCCACACTTGATCAATGGCCCAGTGCTCTTCGGCAAGTACGATAAAATCGGCGTCCGTTCCTTCTACAAGCCGTCCTTTCCGGGGCAGCTTTAGCGTATCGGCAGCAGTTGTCGAGGCGCATCTTAATGCATGCTCAATACTGACATGATGCTCATTAATACATTCACCGAGCACCTCGAAGAGGCTGCTTAGTCTACCGGGTTTTAAGCCAACAAAGCGGCGCTGTTCGTCAAATTCTGGCAGCGAGGCATTGGCATCTGAAGAGAGACTTATCTGGCGGGGGTCAATACGTGCTTTCAGCGCTCTGGCAACGGCTTCTGAGGCTGGTACTTCGCCGCCTGCTAATAGCTCTGGTGTTGTGCTGGTAGTGAAGTCGATAAAGCCACCTTCACGAGCAAAGCGTAGGCCATCCTCAAATAGTTCAGCGGTACGATTGATGTGGGTAGGGTAGAACTGTGCAAGCGGAATCGCGCTATGTTTAGCAACGTTGCGAAGTGGTTCCAAGTGAGTGTCGGCATCGCCCGTGTGGATGAAGACAATCCCTGATTTTCCTGCCAGCAAGCCTGCTGTTCGTGCATCCGAGGCAAGTCGCGTTAACTCTTGGGTCGTCGGTTGAGAGCCTCGATGATCGCTAATGGCGACTTCGCCCACACCAATAAACTCTGGAATATAAAGAATATCGCTAGCGATGGAGCCGGTAAGTGTTACTGGGGGAAGTTGATAAGAACCGGTATAGGCGTAGGCGGTTAAGCCCCCAGCGGCGAGTTCTCGTGCTTTACCAATTAAATTGGCGGGGGTGCGGGTTAGTGCATCGGTGCCTAGGGCGCCAATCAGCGTTGTGACGCCTGAGGCACAGGCATCTTCTAAACTGAGTTCTGCCGTTCGGTTGCCAAAACCTCCTTCACCGCCGCCACCAATATAGTGTACCAAGGGGTCGACTAAGCCAGGGATTACGCGACGCCCTTCAAGATCCACGGTGGTAATTAATGGCCCTAGATTCACCGGTTCAGACGCATCTATTACCGCGGCAATACGCTGGTCAGCGATAAGCAGATGGCAAAGACCGCGGGGTTCTGGCGAGAAAAGCTGGGCGTTTTTAACAAGAGTCAGCATGTGCTTCCCAGAGGAATCAACAGGTGGTAAATATGCGCCGACCAGCGGTCGGCGCAGAGGTCGTGCTTACAAATTGTACTTATAAGCGCACATCGTAGTTGAAGTAGCGGTTCATGATTTCATCGTAGGTGCCGTCTTCTTTTAGCGCGCTTAATGCTTCATTGAAACGCTCTGCCAAGGCTTCATCCCGCGGACGAAACGCAACACCTACCCCTTTGCCAAAGATATGCTCAGGCTGTTTGATAAAGTCACTAATACGCTGGAAATCACTCTCCGGCGTATCAATTTCAATCGCGGCTTCAGCAATTGGGTAGTCCATAAAGGTGAGGTCTAAACGCCCGGCCATCAGGTCGGTCACCACATCGTCTACGCCGGTATAGCGGCGGATTTCCAGTATGTCACCGTAAAGTTCAGTGACGTAGTTATCCTGCAGCGTTGCCCGCTGAACACCAACGGTTAGCCCTTCTAGGCTGGCGCGGTCTTCAATGTCGATGTCACGCTCTTGCGTGGTGATCCAAGCGCTGGGCGTTGTGTAATAGGCCTCTGAGAACAGCACGCGTTGGGCGCGTTCATCGGTAATCGCCATGGATGACATAATGGCGTCGTAATTACGAGCGAGAAGGCCGGGAATAATACCGTCCCAGTCCTGCTCGACCCAGGTGCAGCTTGCTTCTAGGTAATCACAAACCGCGTTACCCAACTCGATTTCAAAGCCAGTCAACGTGCCGTCTGCTTCTCGGTACATAAAGGGTTCGTAAGGGATATCGACCCCAAGACGAATCTCGTCGTAGTCCCGGGCATCAGCCTGGGGGGAAACAAAAGCCGTCGAAAAACCAACCGCGAAGATAGCGGCAAGGGGAAGCGTTGCATAACGCATAGTAGTCTCCTGAAGCGTTTTTTAGGTATTGATTACATGCCTAGCGGCGATTTTTTTATGAGCTAAAGCATGTGGGGTGCGCTAAGCGCAGGGTCGTAATGCGTTATTTCCGCATTACAAAGATCACGCGCAGGGGCGTGGAATGGCACGGGCGTGCCAAGAGGGGAAGGCTATTCGTCGAACCATTCGCTCAGATAAAAGCAGGCGATATCACCGCTAGTACCTGGGCGGAGCGCGCAAAGAGTTGGCAATTGCAACAATAATGGCGCTGAAAGAAGATAAGTGTGCATGATAGCTTCTCGCGGTATAAGCCTCCCCGGTATGGGGAGGCGTACACATGCTGCTAGCGCTTACTCTTCGCCAAAGTAGCGAGCGAAAATTTCGTCGTAAGTGCCATCTTCTTGAAGCTCTGCAAGGGCTTCATTGAATTTTTCAGCGAGTGCTTCGTCACGCTGACGGAAAGCGATGCCAAAGCCGTCACCGAAATACTCTTTTGGTTCGCTGATACGTTCGCCAATCACAACGTACTCGGCTTCTTCACTTTCTAACAGGGTGGACTGGCCGATCGGGAAGTCGAGGAACACGATGTCCAAACGCTGTGCTTCCATATCCAGCACCATGTCATCGGCGGTGGAGTAGCGGCTGATGCTGGCAACGCTGTTGAAGTTGTCAGTCACGTAGTTATCTTGCAGCGTACCGCGCTGCACACCAATCGTTTTCCCTGCGAGGGTTTCTTCATTGGCTTCACTGATGTCAAAGCCGCTTGGTGCGAACCAGGCGGACGGCATAGTGATGTAGGGGTCTGAGAACAATACCTGCTCGCGACGCTCATCGTTGATCGTCATGGAGGACATGATGGCATCGTAGTTGCGCGACATTAGGCCAGGAATAATGCCGTCCCACTCTTGCTCAACCCATTCACAGGTTACACCGATGCGCTCACAAAGTGCGTTGCCAAGATCGATATCAAAACCGGTCAGCTCACCATCGGCTGTGCGGAATTCCATTGGTTCGTAGGGCACGTCGACACCAATGCGCACATGGTCGTAATCTCGTGCTTGGGCAGAAGAGGCAGCAGCAATGGCTAAGCCAAGCACAGATACTGTTAGTAGTTTTTTCATTCTTATACTCCGTAGAAAGCAGGTTCACTAGAGTTGATCCCCTTTAACGTACCCTAGGTTGAGGCGAACGAAAAGAGGAAGCGTTGCTATGAACCAACGTTTGTTTGACGGTAAAACAAACGAGGCTGTTTTTGTCGCTAGGTACTTTTGTTATTAGATGCGTTTGTTTTCATGTACTTTTGATACTAGGTGTTTTGCGGCCGTAGGTGGGCCAGCAGCTTTTTCTCCAAGAAACGGAAGAAGTACAAAATGGCAAACGTAAGACAAAGGTAGATCGCTGCTACAAATAGGAATGCATCAAATGGCGCATAGAAACGGGCATAAACAAAGCGCGCGGCACCTGTCAGATCCATTAGCGTGACAACGCTGGCAATAGCGCTGGCATGCAGCATAAAGATGACTTCGTTGCCATAGGCGGGCAGGGCGCGACGGAAGGCACTGGGCAGAATAATACGCCGCATCATCAGGCCTTGTGACATACCGTAGGCTCTGGCTGCTTCAATTTCCCCTTTGGATGTGGCTTTGATTGCCCCGCGGAAAATTTCGGTGGTATACGCTGCCGTGTTAAGCGTAAAGGCGATTAAGGCAGGGTAGAAAGCTTCCCGAAGGATGGGCCACAAAAATGTTTCCTGGATACCATCAATAAACACCACGCCATAGTAAATGATGTATAGCTGAATCAGCAGTGGCGTGCCACGAAAGACATAGGTGTAAAAGTAGATGGGTAAGCTAATCCATTTATGCTTTGAGCTGCGCATAATGGCAAGCGGTACTGCCAGCACTAGGCCCGCTACCAACGAGAGGAATACCAGTTGGGTCGTCGTGACTAGTCCTTCCCAGTAGTAGCCTAATGTGGTTGGGGTAAAAATCAGGTTGCCAGCTAGCAGGTCGTTGAACCACGCAGAAATATCCAGCATCTCACTGCCCCCCAAAGCCGATGTCGTAACGTTTTTGTAGCCGCACGAAAATCCACTCGGATACGCTAGCAATCAGCAAGTAAACTGCCGCTACAGGAAGTAGAAAAGCAAAGGGTTCATGGGTGGCCCGGGAAGCTTCTGCGGCCACGCGAACCATATCTGTCAAACCAATGACGGATACGAGTGCGGTTGTTTTGAGCAGTACCATCCAGTTGTTGGATAAGCCGGGTAGTGCGTGGCGCATCATTTGCGGAAAACGAATACGCCTAAATACCAAGGCATTGCTCATGCCATACGCTTTTCCTGCTTCGATCTGACCGTTATCAACCGCCATGAAAGCACCGCGGAAAGTTTCACCCATGTAGGCGCCAAAAATGAACCCTATGGTGATAACGCCCGCCGCAAACGCATTGAAATTAATATAGATATCGATGTCATAATTGTCATACAGCATGTCGCTAATGGCGTTAACACCGATCTGACCACCAAAGAAAAGTAGCATCATCAGCACCAAGTCCGGTACGCCGCGAATTACGGTTGTATACACCGTCGCTGTGCGTCGTAGGAACCAGTTGCGTGACATTTTAGCCGTCGCCGTTAACAAGCCAAGCACAATGGCAAGAATGAGTGATAGAACCGCTAATTGAAGTGTAACGCCCGCCCCTTCGATCAGGCGGGGGCCATAACCTTGCAAATCAAGCATGGTGTGCCTCGCTGATCAATATTTGGGGGCCAGAAATTGCTTTAAGCGCGGTGATTGCGGGTTGCCTAGCACATCAGCAGGCGCGCCAGCTTCTTCTACTAAACCTTGGTGCAGGTAAATCACTTTGCTAGATACATCTCGGGCAAAGCTCATCTCGTGAGTGACCACTACCATGGTGCGCCCTTCCTCTGCCAAGCCGTGCATTACTTTCAAAACATCGCCGACCAGTTCTGGATCAAGAGCAGACGTGGGTTCATCGAACAACATCACTTCTGGGTCCATCGCGAGCGCTCGGGCAATTGCTCCGCGCTGCTGCTGTCCTCCTGACATTTGCGCCGGGTAGGCATCAGCGCGTGCGCTTAGCCCAACCCGCTCGAGCAGTGCACGTGCGTGTTCAATAGCTTCTTTTTTGGGTTTTCCCAGAACATGAATAGGCGCTTCGATAATGTTCTCAAGCAACGTCATGTGAGCCCAGAGGTTGAAGCTCTGGAAAACCATCGACAGCTTGGCACGCATTTGCACGACTTGTTTCCAATCGGCAGGTTCGCGGCCATGTCTGGTCGTTTTAAAGCGAATCTGTTCGCCATGAACGAACAGTTCACCCTCGTCAGGTTGTTCCAATAGGTTCATACAGCGCAAGAAGGTACTTTTGCCAGACCCTGATGCACCAATGAGAGTGATGACATCACCCTTTTGAGCTTCGAGAGAGAGGCCTTTGAGAACTTCTGTATCGCCAAAGCGCTTTTTTATATTGCGCACTTCAAGGGGGGTAGGCGTATCAGCCATAACAGTGGCTCCAGTACAGGGTTGCCGCAGCAGCAACAGGTTTAAAACACGTGCTTGATAGGCGGCTGGCGCGAAAAAAGGGGCGATTCTATCAGGCCTTGTGCATATTGCGTGCTTTCCTTATGCGATTTATAAGAAAAACGTTCGTTTCAACACACATTGATAAACCTGGAAACGCCTCTACGTTATTGTTGTTAAAGCATTTTTAACAATTATTTTCTTGGTGTGGTGCGTGGGTCGTTAGCTGGCGTGAGAGGGGACAACTAGCAGTGCTGCCCGTGCACCAATCTCTACCTTTGCATTGGGAAATACCACATGCAAAGGCGTGTCCCCAACAATAAAATCACCCGCTACGCTATCTTTAGCGAGACAAGTGCCCGGCTCAAAGCGGCTGAAATTGGGGACATCTTCATCGAAACAGAGACAAAAGGTTTCTGCCTGACGCATTAGCTCGTGTTGAACTTGGAAAAACGTCATTGTGTCAGTGGGCTTTTTAGGTGGCTGCTCTCCAGCGCTAAGTGCGTTAATAAGCGTTAGCATCGGCGCTAATGCAGCCATGTCGTTTTCTCCAAAGGGCGCAACGCGGCCTAATTCGAAAGTGAAGGCTTGGGCAGCGTGGTAATGCTTACTGTAGTGAGAAAACGTCCAACTGTGCTGGTGTTGATGTAGCACCGCTTGCATATCTGCCGCTGCGAGCCATTCCCACTGCTCTGGGTTGATCATGGTTTCTGCGAAGGGCTCTACGACAAAGCGAGTGTATAGGCTACCGCGAATCGCCGTGTGTAAATCGTAGTGGAGTTTGGGAAAGGCCTGATGACGATTATAAAAACTATCTACCGCTGACATTAACTCACGTGCCCGATCAGGTTCTTGGCCTGTTTCGGTTAGTTCGCGCTGAAATAAGCGGTTGAGGTTAGTCGTGATAAATCGCTGCTGGGCTTTTAAAGCAGGCAGGTTGCCTAAAATCACTAGTATAGGTGCGCCAATGGTTATCGTGCCGGCCTCTATCGCAGATAGCCAGTTACCCAACAGTTCCACGGGGGCTGTTTCGTTACCATGTATCGCAGCAGAAAAAACACAAGCGTGAGCCGCGGGACGAACAGCCGCCGGAGTTATCTCTAAAATCCCCGGTGCATGCAATTGGTAGGTGCCGCTGCCAAAGCGGCCGGACCGCGGAGAAGGGTGTTTGTCATCGAGAGTCCAATCAAGCCATTGGCCAAGCATGAAGTTTTCCTTGAGCAGGGAGCGTCAGCTTTTTGTAATGTTGTACCTTTAACACGCTGAAGCTTAACCACAAGGGGGGACGTCGATAGCATGAAAAACGCAGGTGCGAACATGAAAATCCATCGATAAAAAAACGCTTATGCGCCGCTTTGCATAAGCGTTTTCATTTTTAGGCACTGCTAAATTAAGGCGTTTATTCTGAGCGTTGTCGCTTCATTTCTGATTGATATTGTGTCGCAAGCGATGTTTTCTGCTGCTCTTTTAGGCCACGACCTGCCAGCTGAAATACCTCCTGCTCCTCTTCATCCAGATGATGGGTGACTAAGTGCTGTAACTGTTTGGCGTGGGTTAGCCAGTTGGTTGCGCTGTAATCAGTTTCGTCGAGGAGTTCTATCATTTCATCAATTTCATGATGCTCTGCAACACTGTGGCGAGCTTTTTCTTGGGTCAGGTCGATATCCATCATGGGGATATAGAGTGAGCGTTCCTCGGCGTTGGCATGGTATTTAAGTTCGGCGCGCACTTTTTGATAGAGCTTTTCGCGCTCTTCGCTATCGCCATGGGTTTCTACCAAGCGTGACAACAGATCCCGCTGGATGTCGTGATCTTTTCGTAATGCTTCGAAAATCGTCATGCCTCTCTCCGTGGCTATTTTTCTAGCAGTAATGTTAAAAAATGAATGCAAGTGGTGTGGATGTTGAAAAGCTAGTGCTCAAGCACTGAAAGCGCAAGGTGAGGACGGGGAGTCATCGACAAAATCGAAGGAAGGCGTCGAAAACATTCGCTTTTTTCTACGCTAAGCTGAGCTATTTTGTTAATAGATTTTCACAAGCTTGAAAAAATAAGGCTCAATGCTGTTTATTAGAGCTGTCTATCAGGACTATCTATTAGTACTGTCTATTAGAGTTAGCAAACACCACAAGGAGTAAGTAATGGCAAAGGTATTAGTTCTTTATTATTCCATGTACGGACATATAGATACGCTCGCTGCTGCGGTGGCTGAGGGTGCTAAAAGTATTGATGGTGTTGACGTTACTGTTAAACGTGTTCCTGAGACTATGCCAGACGAAGCCTTCAAGAATGCTGGCGGTAAGCAGGACTTCACCACGCCAGAAGCGACGCCACAGGAGCTTGCTGACTACGACGCAATCATTTTTGGTACGCCAACGCGGTTCGGCAATATGGCGGGTCAGATGCGTACCTTCTTAGATCAAACCGGCGGGTTGTGGGCCAAGGGCGCGCTGCGCGGTAAGGTGGCTAGTGTGTTTACCTCTACCGGGACCGGCGGCGGTGATGAAATGACCATTACTTCCACTTGGACAACGTTAGCCCATCACGGCATGGTGATTGTGCCGATTGGTTATGGTATTGAAGAGCAGTTTGATATTTCCAAAGTGAGCGGTGGAACACCTTATGGCGCGGCCACGCTTGCCGGTGGCGACGGCTCGCGGCAGCCAGATGATCGTGAACTGAAAATTGCCCGTTTCCAAGGTAAGCATGTCGCAGAAATTGCTGCGAAGCTGGCGAGCTAACGCCCGGCTGCCAACACGCTTGAAACGCAATGCCTCACTGTTTTTACAGTGAGGCATTTTTGGTTAGCCGCTAATACGTTCAGCAATCGCTTGGCCTAGGCTTAGTGTATTGCCCAGCCCGCCAATATCTCGTGTGAGCACTTGGCTATTGCCTTCGCTCAACACGTCTTCAATAGCGTTTACCATCGCATCAGCCGCTGCGTGATGACCCAGGTGCTCCAGCATCATGGCACCGGACCAGATTTGGCCAATGGGGTTAGCAATTCCTTTGCCTGCGATGTCTGGTGCGCTGCCGTGAACCGGCTCAAACAAGCTGGGGAATGTGCCTTCAGGGTTGATATTAGCAGAGGGAGCTATGCCAATAGTGCCCGTGCAGGCGGGGCCAAGGTCTGAAAGAATATCGCCAAACAGGTTACTGCCAACCACCACATCAAACCAATCTGGATGCAGCACAAAGTTAGCGGTTAGGATATCAATGTGAAACTTATCCACTGCAATGTGGGGATACTGCTTGGCCATTTCAGCAACACGCTCATCCCAGTAGGGCATAGTGATTGAAATGCCGTTGGATTTGGTGGCCGAGGTGAGCTTTTTACGCGGGCGGGTTTGGGCAAGGTCAAACGCATACTTCAGAACTCGGTCGACGCCGACTCGGCTCATCACCGTCTCTTGAAGAACAATTTCACGCTCGGTGCCTTCAAACATTTTGCCGCCGACACTTGAATACTCGCCTTCGGTGTTTTCGCGGACTACGTAAAAGTCGATATCGCCTGGCTCGCGGCCCGCTAATGGACTTTTGATGCCGGGCATGAGTTTGCAGGGACGCAGGTTGATGTACTGATCAAATTGGCGGCGAAACTGTAGCAACGAGCCCCACAGTGAAATATGGTCGGGCACTTTGTCGGGCCAGCCGACGGCACCGTAAAACAGCGCATCAAAATCCTTGAGCTGCTCGAACCAGTCGTCGGGCAGCATTTTGCCGTGCGCTTGATAGTAGTCACAGCTGCCAAATTCAAACGTTGTGAATGCTAGGTCAATGTTGAAACGCTTTGCGGCAGCTTCCAGGGCGCGAATGCCTTCGGGCATGACTTCGGTGCCAATACCGTCGCCAGCGATGACTGCAATGCGGTGGGCCATAGTGGCTCCTTCTGTGATTAGCGTTCGGGGCAGGTTTGATCTTGTACGACGTCAATCAATTCATTAGTGGGGAAATTAAGCTCGGCTGCGCGCTGGCGTAGTCGCTCTTCCACCGCGCTTTCCATGACTGGTGTACGCGAGAGAATCCATAGGTAATCGCGGTTGGGGCCTGATACCAGCGCCCACTGATAATCTTCATCCAGTTCTAAAACGTTATAGCCGCCATAAAAAGGGCCAAAGAAGCTGACTTTTAACCGCCCGATGTTTTCTTCGTCAATAAAGTAGGCGCGGCCTTCAGCTTCATTCCACTCTTGCTCTGTGACGTTGTAGCCCCGGTTGATAACGCGTACACCGCCATCGTCACGTAGGCTGTAGCTAGCCGTTACGCAGTCTAAGTCTCGTTCAAAGGAGTGATCCAGGCGGGCGATTTCATACCACTGACCCAGATAGCGGTTAAGTTCAAAACCTGTGACAGGCTCGGTGCCGTCAGGAATGCCGGTGCAGCCAGTTAATACAAGGCTGCTGAAGGCTATTAGCCCAACGATTTTCCCCACTTTCTTCTTTGGTGTTTGGGCGGAAGTGAGCATTACAGGCTCCTAATGACTGCATGATATATAAGTGTTAAATCTATCAGTATGGCGAAATAAGCGCTATTAACGGTTTCTTTTGAAGGTGCTATTGCCGGAAGGAAGTGAAAATAGGCTATGGTATTTCTGTACCGAATAAGCCCTTACAATAGCTACAACAAAGGAGTGTTTATGTGGCATCAACAAGAGATTCACTTACCCGAAATGTCTAGGGGCTTTCATCTAATCACGGATGAGGTAGCCAGGGCGCTGCCATGCTTGGCCGAATGCAGTCAAGGGCTACTGCACCTACAGTTAATGCATACCTCTGCCTCACTTACGCTAAATGAAAACTCCGATCCTGATGTCCGTCACGACCTGGATGCCTTTATTCGCCGATTAGTGCCTGAAGAGCTGAGCTATTTTCGCCACACCCTTGAAGGCCCTGATGATATGCCTGCCCATGTTGCATCAAGCTTGCTGGGCACTCAGCTTACGCTAGCCGTACGTGACGGTCGTTTGGCGCTGGGCACCTGGCAGGGGTTGTGGTTAGGTGAGCATCGAGAGCAAGGAGGTTCGCGTCGCCTGTTGGCAACCATAAATGGCTGTGAAGCGAATTGATAATTTGATTCCTTCATCCAGGGTGCTTGCTTCCCTTGACTGAGGGTGGGCGCCAGCTCGGTAAGGTGGGTTTCGGTGAGTAAGCCTTGCTGCTGAAGCTAGCGCCACATGATACCCAGCGTTACCACTACAATGACTAACCCAATACCCTTTAGTAACGTGCGTTACATATTTCCCCGCCGCTTGTACTAAAAAAGCGAGAGCATACGTTAGAGGTGTAACAGGATGAAATTATGTTCGGCGTTTAAGCGCGGCTAATGAGACCAGTTTAGTTAGTAGTAATGGCTGTCTGATAGGAATTTTTCCATTTTTCTTGCCATTTTGGTGCAGCCGTGAAGAATGAGGCGCCTCCACTGTTTTAATAACTGTAAAAAAGGCGTGTTACCTATGGATTTTACTCTCCCTCCCTTGTTGACGGCGATGGTTGATCGCGGCAACGGGTTGCTATGGGGCAGTGTGCTGATCTACCTGCTGATCGGTGCTGGCCTCTACTTCACCATCATGACCCGTGGTATCCAAGTACGTTATTTCGGGCACATGTTCAAACTGCTGCGCAGTTCGCGTCAATCTAACGGCGGTATCTCTTCCTTTCAGGCACTTTCTACCAGTCTGGCGGCACGGGTAGGTACTGGTAACTTAGCTGGTGTGGCGGTAGCGATTTATTTTGGTGGTCCCGGCGCGATTTTCTGGATGTGGATGACCGCCATGGTGGGTATGGCGACCAGTTTTGTGGAGTCCACTCTGGCACAGGCTTATAAAGTTGATCACGGTGATAACACGTTCCGTGGTGGGCCGGCCCGCTATATTGAACGTGGACTGGGGCTGCGTTGGCTAGCGGTTCTTTTTTCAATCTGCTTGATCATCGCGTTTGGATTGGCGTTTAACAGCGTACAGGCCAACTCCATCGCCCAGGCCATGGAACAGGCATTTGCCATTCCCACCTGGGCCATGGGGTTAGTCCTGATGGCAGTGGTTGCCCCCATTATATTTGGCGGCCTAAAGTCGATTGCTAAAGTAGCTGAGTTAGTGGTGCCTCTGATGGCTCTCTTGTACTTAGTGTTGGCACTAACGGTGGTGGCGCTCAATATTAGCGACTTGCCCGCTGCCTTTATGACCATTATTAAAAGTGCGTTTGGCTTAGAGCAGGCGGCTGGCGGTGCAATGGGTTATGCCATTTCTCAAGCCATTATGAACGGTATTCAGCGAGGCCTGTTTTCTAACGAAGCAGGCATGGGGTCGGCCCCGAATGCTGCCGCGACCGCTAGCACTCGGCCAGATCATCCCGCTGCCCAGGGCTTTATTCAAATGCTGGGCGTGTTCTTAGATACCTTGGTTATTTGTACTGCTACGGCAGCTATCATCATTATGGCAGGGCCTGAGCTGCTGGCTGGCGAGGAAAACAACGGTATTCAACTTACCCAAATGGCGCTCTCTAGCCATGTGGGTGAGTGGGGCGGTATGTTTATTGCCGTCGCGATCTTGTTGTTTGCGTTTACCTCGGTGATCGCTAACTACTCTTATGGTGAATCTAATATTGAGTACTTGGCAGGGCGTCGTGCGCCTGTTGCCGTACTAATTTATCGTTTGGCAGTTCTGGGCATGGTGATGGTAGGTTCGGTTGCCAGCTTGGGTGCTATCTGGAATTTTGCCGATCTTTCCATGGGTATGATGGCAGTGATTAACTTAGTGGCTATTTTGCTGCTGTCGCCGATTGCCTTCGCACTGTTCCGTGATTACGACGCTCAATTGAAAGCGGGTCAAGAGCCTGTATTTGATCCAAGTAAATTCCCTAAATTGGCAAACAAGGTAGACCCTAACGCGTGGCCAAAGCGGAAATAACCGCTATTTTTTGACGTGATAGACGAAAGCCCCGTTACTGCGAGCACAGCAGGACGGGGCTTTTTGTTGTTTTTTAATTCGATTTTTTAGAATGAGATAGGAGAAACGTTTCGCTTTTGTTAATTGAAAAGCGCCGTAAAATAGCTTTCATTGTTCCCACTAATACGTTAGGAAATTCTCAATGACCATTCGTGCACTGCTTGTAACTTCTTCTATTCTAGGCGAAAACGGCCAGTCCAATGCGTTAGCCAACCATTTTAAAGCTAAAACGGAAGCCCACGATGTAGTGGTTACTCATCGTGATGTAGTGGCTAATGCGTTACCGCACCTTGCGATCGAAGAGCTCGGTGCATGGCAGACGCCAGCAAACGAGCGCAACGCCGATCAGCAGGCATTAGCAGCTCACTCTGACGAATTGTTGGCAGAGCTGCGGGCGAGTGATGTCCTGGTACTGGCGGTTCCGCTGTATAATTTAGGCATTCCGTCCCAGTTGAAAGCTTGGTTTGACCGCGTGCTGCGCGCTGGTGAAACCTTCCGCTACACTGAAAACGGTCCTCAGGGTTTGATTGAAGGCAAGCGTGCGATTATTTTAGCTGCTCGTGGTGGGCAGTACGCGGGGACTGAATTAGACAGCCAGACGCCACACCTAAAAGCCATGCTCGGTTTAATGGGCATTAGCGATGTGGATGTGGTCTTTGCGGAAGGGTTGAATACGGGTGACGCTCAGCGTGATGCTGCGCTGAAAGAAGCGTTCCAAGCAATCGATCAATTAGTTGAAAGACTCTAGTAACACGTTGGTTTACGCGAGATAACAATGCCACGCCCAGAACTGCTCGAACAGATTTATACCATTGTTGATCAGATTCCTGCTGGGCGGGTAACGACTTATGGGCGTATCGCGGCGATGACCGAGGGCGCCACGCCGCGCATGGTTGGCTCGGCGATGCGCCACTTACCAGAAGGGCATCAGCTTCCCTGGCATCGCGTCATTGCCGCGTCGTTAAAGCTTGCCGACCACGGCGGTGCTGACCGTCAACATCAGAAATTGCGTGATGAAGGCGTTATGTTTGATAGCAAAGGGCGTGTGCCTGCTCACCTTGTCTGGCCGGATTGAGCCTGAAGCGCTTTAAATATAACGCCGCCCAACTATTGAGAGTCAGTTCATTCGACGGCGTTGTTGGTTTACTCTTCCAGATTAGCCCCGGACTTCCAGGACCAGTCGCGCCAGCGTAGATCAAATAGATCTTTGCGGCGATCTTTCAGGTTGGTTACTGAGCCCTCGGCACGTACAACAGTAAGGCGAGTCAGGTCCAGGTCTGAGAAGAAGATCATTTCAGTGTTAGGCGTGGTTTCCGCCAGCACTGCATCGTGGGGGAAAGCGAAGTCAGACGGAGAGAACACGGCTGATTGGGCATACTGGATATCCAGGTTCTCAATCGAAGGTAAGTTGCCGACGCTGCCACACAGTACTACGTAGCACTCGTTTTCAATGGCTCGAGCTTGGGCACAGTGGCGTACCCGCAGATAGCCGTTTTTGGTATCTGTCCAGAAGGGTACAAATAGAATATCCATATCCTGATCGGCTAGTAGACGGCCAAGTTCAGGGAACTCAACGTCATAGCAAATCAAAATGCCCACGCGGCCTGCGTCGGTGTCGAAGACCTGCAAATTATCACCCCCTTCAATCACCCAGTCGCGGCGCTCTTGGGGGGTGATATGCAGCTTCGACTGCTTTTCGATTTCGCCGTCCCGGTGGAACAAGTAGGCAATATTGTATAGTCGGTCATCGTCACCGACTTCAATCATGGAGCCACCGACGATGTTGATGTTATACGACACCGCCATCCGCGAAAGCTCGGTTTTAAAACGCTCAGTGAAGCCTGCCAAAAAACGAATCGCGCCCATTTGATCCTGCTGGGCCGAGCGGTCTTGTAGGCCCATCAATGGCGCATTGAACAATTCCGGAAATACCGCAAAGTCACTTTGATAATCTGATAATGCGTCAACAAAGTATTCAATTTGTTGAAGGGCTGCCTCCACTGAAGCGAACTCACGCATTTGCCACTGTACTGCTCCCACTCGTACCTGAGTCGGGCGGGTATCTAGCACGCTCTCAGCAGGCTCGAATAGGATGTTGTTCCACTCCAAGAGAGTGGCATAACCGCGAGACTGCTCATCTTCTGGTAGGTACTTACGCAGTAAGCGTTTTACTTGGAAATCGTTAGCTAATTGGAACGATAAAATCGGGTCGTAAATCTCTTTGCGAGAGACTTTTTCGATGTACTCTGCTGGGGTGAGTTCTTGAGCGTGCTGGTGGTACTCGGGAATGCGTCCACCTGCCAGAATGGCACGCAGGTTATGCGAGCGGCACAGCTCTTTGCGAGCTTCATATAAACGCCGACCCAAACGATAGCCGCGGTAGTCGGGGTGGATCAATACATCCAGCCCGTACATGGCATCGCCATCTTGGTCGTTAAGGATGGTTTCACGATGACCGATTAGGTCATCATATTTATGCGGGTTGGAAAACTCGTCGTAATCCACCTGAACCGTCAGCGCTACGCCCACCAGCATGCCATCGTCTTCAATGGCAATTTGGCCATCGGGAAATTCCTGGATGAGCTTATCAATAGTGTGTTTTGGCCATGAACCGCCGATGTCGTGGTACACCGCGTCCATCAGCGTTTTGAGCTGTTCGTAGTCATCGCTGGTAAGGTTGCGAAGATTAAGGTGCAGTTCTTCTAGGGACATATTCAGGGGTTCCCGGCCGTCGAATGAAGTTAGCCTATTGTATCATTGCTGAGCGCTGCTCGTTTTATCCGTCGCGGGAGTGCGCACCAGAGGGCGTGTCAACGTTTGCGCCATGATGACACCCGCCAGGATGAGTAGCCCACCCATAAAGTGGAATCCTGCCACCTGCTCCCCTAAAAACGCCATGGCAATCAGAGCACTAAATAGCGGCATCAAATTAATAAATATACTTGATTGATTCGCGCCAATTTGACGTACCGCGCGCATCCATAAAAAAGTGGTAATGATGGAGGCTGGAATGCCTGCATAAAGGATTAGCCATATATTGTGGCTATCTACTGGCGTCATAGGGCCCATTAAATAGGGCGGCAGCAGGAATAAAACCGCAAAGCAGACCTGGGCATAGAGCATTACCCAAGGAGGTAAGTTCATCGCCCAGCGCTTCAGCATTACACCGTATAGGGCGTAGCAGGTGGCGGCTACCACCATCAATGCGTCGCCAGTGGCTACCTGCAGTTGCAACAGAGATAAAGGGTTGCCTCTGCCAAGTAACACCGTTACACCAATAAACGCCAAAACACCTCCGAAAACACCGCCAAGCGTCGGCGGCTCGCGCAAAATTAGAGCACTTAACAGTACGGTGAGAAGCGGCACCATGGCAGCCAAAATACCCATATTGGTGGCAGTCGTTGTTTCCGCGGCCATATACGCTAACCCTTGCCACAGCCCCATGCCAAGCAACCCTAGCAGCGCCAGTTTCGGCCAGTGACGGCGTATTTCATCGCGATGACGTAGCACGGCAGGAAGCACAAACGGTGTCATTACCGCCAGTGCCAGCAGCCAGCGTAGAAAAGCGATACTGCTTGGCGCAATGGCACCCACTGTCAGTTGGTTAATCGTCATATTCCCTGACCAAATCAACACAGTGGCCAGTGGAGGTAAAAAGTAAATCAATGGCATAGCGCGTTCCCTTATCGTTAGCCTGGTAATGTGACGTGCTTTTGCAAGGGGAGCAAGTGCTTTGCCACAAAGGTTGATGGTTTCGCAAGGCGCCTAAAGGGTGACAGATTAAGGGGTGTAAAGGACTGTACGTGAGGCGGTGTATGTCATACGCTTGTTTGAATGTGCTTAATAATATAAAGGAGTCCCGTGATGAACCACTCGCCCGCTTACCCGCATCTGTTTCGACCACTGACTGTTGGCCATTTAACGCTACCTAATCGCGTATTAATGGGGTCAATGCACACCAATTTAGAAGAAGCTCCCAACGGTTTTGAGCGTCTGGCAGCCTTTTATGCTGAGCGAGCTCGCGCGGGTGTTAGTCTGATTGTAACGGGCGGTATTGCTCCTAATGCTGAAGGCGCTGTGTTCCAAGGGGCAAATGCACTCACCGACGAGTCTCAGCTAACTGAGCACAAGGGCGTTGTTGATGCCGTTCATGACGCGGGCGGGCATCTGTGTATGCAGATTCTCCATGCCGGGCGCTATGCCTATTCACCTGAACTGGTGGCTCCCTCTGCGCTACAGGCACCGATCAACCCGTTTATGCCCCGGGCTCTGTCTAGCGATGAGGTTGAGCAGCAGATAGACGACTATGTACGCTGTGCACAGCTCGCCCAGCAGGCGGGTTACGACGGTGTTGAAGTGATGGGGTCTGAAGGTTACTTGATCAACCAGTTTATTTGTCGTCGCACCAATCAGCGTGATGATGAGTGGGGCGGTGATTTTGAGCGACGTATTCGCTTTCCGATCGAAATTGTGAAACGTATTCGCGCGGCGGTGGGCGAGCGCTTCTTGATGATCTTTCGCCTGTCGATGATTGATCTGGTGGAAGAAGGCAGCACATGGGAAGAAGTGGTGCAGCTTGGCCAGGCCATTGAAGCTGCGGGCGCAAATGTGATTAACACTGGTATTGGCTGGCACGAAGCTCGAGTGCCAACCATTGTAACCAGCGTACCTCGTGCAGCGTTTACCGAAGTTACCAAACGTATTAAATCAGCACTATCCATCCCGCTGATCACCACCAACCGTATCAATATGCCCGAGGTTGCTGAGCGCGTGCTAGCAGAGGGGCATGCCGATATGGTGTCGATGGCACGCCCGTTTTTGGCTGACCCTGAATGGGTGCGTAAAGCCGAGGCGGGCCTTTCAGACGAAATTAATACCTGTATTGCCTGTAACCAAGCCTGCCTAGACCACACCTTTATGGGCAAGCTCACATCATGCTTGGTTAACCCCAGGGCGTGTCATGAAACAGAGTTAACCCTCGAACCCACGCAAACACCTAAGCGGGTAGCGGTTGTCGGTGGGGGCCCCGCGGGGCTTGCCACCGCCGTGGCCGCTGCCAGTCGGGGGCATAACGTGGTGCTGTTTGAGCGACGTAGCGAGCTGGGTGGGCAGTTTAATTACGCCCGTAAAATTCCAGGTAAAGAAGAATTTAACGAAACGTTGCGCTACTTCCGAGTAATGCTAGAAAAACATGCGGTGGATGTTCGCCTAAATACAGCGGCTACCCTCGATACATTAGCTGAATTTGACGAGGTAGTGATTGCCACCGGCGTGATTCCCCGTGAACTTGCGCTACCAGGGGCTGACCATGCCAGCGTGCTTAGCTACGCTGAGGCCATTGAGCACCCTGAGCGTGTGGGCCGGCGCGTAGCCGTGATTGGCGCGGGTGGTATTGGCTTTGATGTTTCAGAGCTGCTCGCCGACCAGGGGCATCCTGAAATGGATGTGGCAGCCTGGTGTGATGAGTGGGGCGTTGACCTTGCCGTGGGCGATCGTGGTGGTCTGAAACCGCCAATGCCACCAGTTTCTCTTCGTGACATTGTTATGCTTCAACGCAAAAGCTCTAAACCAGGTAAGAACCTAGGTAAAACGTCGGGTTGGGTACACCGCGCATCACTAAAACAACGGGGCGTTAAAACCCTCACTGGCTGCGAGTATTTGAAAATTGATGATGCCGGCCTTCACATTCGCCGAGATGGCGAGGAGCAGGTGCTGGCGGTGGATACTGTCGTGGTATGCGCTGGGCAGGAGTCGGTTCGCGAGCTTATCGCGCCTTTAAGCCAGGCGGGAGCATGCTTTCATGTGATTGGCGGTGCCGATGAAGCTGCTGAGCTAGACGCAAAGCGGGCCATTGATCAAGGCACACGTCTTGCCGCTTCCCTTTAGCGGTAGGCACAAGCGAGTCAGGCGGGTGACGTAAGCGTTGAAATGGCGATAGACTGGTCGATCAGTGTAGCTGTTAACCACAGTTAACAAATTAAGGCGTGAGTGGCACCCAGCTCGCGCCGTAAGACCGTCAGATAAAAGGACTATCGTCATGACCTCGGAGTGTACCCCACGATTTTTAGCCAGTGACAACACCTCAGGTATCTGCCCAGAGGCTATGGAATACCTGATGGAAGCCAATCAAGCCGATGATTTGGCCTACGGCAATGACCGTTGGACTGCCCGTGCGGCAGATCGTTTTCGTGAAATGTTTGACTACGATTGCGATGTTTTTTTTGTGTTTAACGGTACTGCAGCAAACTCACTGGCACTTTCCGCAATGGGGCGCAGCTACCACAGCGTTATTTGTCATGAATTGGCCCACATTGAAACCGATGAGTGTGGTGGCCCTGAGTTCTTTTCTAACGGCGCTAAACTGCTGACCTCTTCGGGGGCTAACGGCAAGCTAACGCCCCAGGGTATTGAGGCGCTGGTCACTAAACGCAGCGATATTCATTATCCTAAGCCTAAAGTGGTGTCGCTTACCCAGGCGACAGAAGTCGGCACGGTTTACTCTCGAGAAGAGTTACTCGCGATACGTGCCATGGCAGACAAGCACGATTTACGCCTGCATATGGACGGCGCGCGGTTCGCCAATGCTTGCGCTGGTCTCAATGCAAGCCCTGCCGAGCTAACGTGGCAGGTAGGCGTCGATGTGTTGTGCTTTTCGGGAACCAAAAACGGGTTAGCGTTTGGTGAGGCGATTCTGTTTTTCAACCGTGATTTGGCTGAGGATTTTTCCTACCGCTGCAAACAGGCAGGTCAACTGGCTTCGAAAATGCGCTACGTTTCTGCCCCATGGCTAGGATTGTTGGAAAGCGGCGCGTGGTTAACCAACGCTGAGCATGCGAATGCCATGGCACGTTATTTATCCGAAGGGCTGCAAGCACTACCTGGCGTTTCCCTGATGTTTCCGACCCAGGCGAATAGTGTTTTCGTTGAATTTCCTCCTCATGCAATCGAGGCGTTGAAAGCCAAAGGATGGACTTTCTATACCTTTATTGGAGCGGGCGGTGCGCGTTTTGTATGCGCTTGGAACACCACCGTTGAATTGCTGGATCAACTGTTGGCAGATGTGAAAGAAGTGCTGGAATAATACTGCCTAAGCAGCGTCTACTAGACGCATTGTTGCCCGCCATTGCGCCGCCTTTCAGGCGGCGCTGTGCGTTCTGAGCAGCGTTTTCAAGGGCGCCGCACATTCAACGCAACTTAATCTCTCCTACTGTGCTCAAATTGTTAAACATTGTGCGTTGAAGGTTTAGTCATCACTTTTTGCTAATGCTGACTACGCTGATAGAGCAACACCTCGTATTGCACACCGCTTGATGTTTGGGCTTGGCGGTAGCTGCTGGGGGATGGGCCACAGGAGAGTTCCATGAGCATCTTTGATCACGTTCAAGACCGATTTGCCCGCGTTCAGCAAGAGGACATGAGCCTAGAGGAGTATCTGGCGCTTTGTCGCCGTGATCCAAAGGTTTATGCCAGCGCCTCAGAGCGTATGCTGGAAGCCATTGGCGAGCCTGAAGTGATCGACACGGCGAAAGACCCGCGTCTATCACGCATTTTCTCGAACAAGGTGATTCGCCGCTATCCTGCTTTTGCTGAATTTCATGGTATGGAAGAAGCTATCGAGCAAATTGTGTCGTACTTCCGTCATGCCGCGCAGGGATTAGAAGAGCGTAAGCAAATTCTCTATTTACTGGGGCCAGTCGGTGGCGGTAAGTCGTCGCTGGCTGAGCGCTTGAAGCTGTTGATGGAACGTATTCCGTTCTATGCCATTAAAGACTCGCCAGTGTATGAATCACCACTAGGACTTTTTTCGCCAGAAGAAGATGGTGAGCTTCTGGAGCAAGAGTACGGCATTCCCCAGCGCTATCTGCGCAGTGTGATGTCGCCATGGGCGGCGAAGCGCTTAAAAGAAGCGGGCGGCGATATTTCTCAGTTTCGAGTGGTGCGCCTTTATCCCTCGCGGTTGAATCAAATTGCCATCTCTAAAACTGAGCCTGGCGATGAAAATAACCAGGATATTTCTTCGCTAGTGGGTAAAGTCGATATTCGTCAGTTGGAGCTTTACTCTCAAGATGACCCCGACGCCTATAGCTTCTCTGGGGGGCTTTGCCGCGCTAACCAGGGGTTGATGGAGTTCGTTGAGATGTTTAAAGCGCCGATTAAGGTGCTGCATCCATTACTTACCGCCACCCAAGAAGGTAACTACAACCCTACCGAAGGCATGGGAGCAATTCCTTTTGACGGTGTGATTTTAGCGCACTCTAACGAATCGGAATGGCAGGCATTTCGCAATAACCGCAATAACGAGGCATTTTTGGATCGTGTTTATATCGTCAAAGTGCCTTACTGTCTGCGGGTCTCCGAAGAGATCAAGATTTACCAAAAACTGCTCGAAGACTCCTCGCTTAACGCAGCTCCTTGCGCCCCTGATACGCTGCGTATGTTGGCGCAGTTCTCAGTGCTTTCGCGGCTAAAAGTACCAGAAAACTCTAGCATCTACTCCAAAATGCGCGTTTATGACGGTGAAAATCTGAAAGACACCGATCCTCGAGCGAAGTCGATTCAGGAGTATCGTGATGCGGCGGGTGTGGATGAGGGCATGCAGGGATTGTCTACCCGTTTCGCCTTCAAGATACTTTCTAAAGTGTTTAACTTCGATGGCACTGAAGTCGCAGCGAACCCTGTGCATTTGCTGTACGTACTTGAGCAAGCATTAGAGAGGGAACAGCTGCCTTCGGAGGTGTTTGAACGCTACATCGGCTTTATTAAAGAGTTTCTGGCACCGCGCTATGTCGATTTCATTGGTAAGGAAATCCAAACGGCGTACCTGGAATCTTACAGCGAGTATGGGCAGAACATCTTTGATCGCTATGTGACCTACGCGGATTTCTGGATTCAAGACCAGGAGTATCGCGATCCCGAAACGGGCGAACTGTTGAACCGTCAGTCACTGAATGACGAACTGGAAAAAATTGAGAAACCAGCAGGTATCTCTAACCCGAAAGACTTCCGGCACGAAGTGGTTAATTTCGTATTACGGGCACGTGCGCAAAACAATGGCATGAATCCCAGCTGGCAGTCTTATGAAAAGCTCAAAGGCGTTATCGAGCATAAGATGTTTGCTAATACTGAAGAGCTATTACCGGTTATTTCGTTTAATGCGAAGGCGTCGAAGTCGGATCAGAAGAAGCACGAGGACTTTGTGGCGCGCATGGTGGATCGTGGCTATACCGAGAAACAGGTTCGGCTGCTTTCCGAGTGGTACCTACGCGTGCGCAAGTCCCAGTAGCGGATAATCGGGAGGTCGTATGACCTACTTTATTGATCGAAGGCCTAACGCTAAGCATAAAAGTGCGGTCAATCGGCAGCGCTTTTTGGAACGTTATCGCAAGCATATCAAGCGCTCGGTGGAGGAGGCGGTTAACCGCCGCTCCATTACCGATATGGAACGAGGGGAAAAGGTATCTATTCCAACCAAGGATATCTCTGAGCCGGTGTTTCAGCATGGTCCGGGTGGTGCGCGCAATATCGTATCGCCAGGCAACAAAGAGTTTTTAGAAGGGGATAAAATTCGCCGCCCTGGTGGTCAGGGCGGCGGAGATGGTACTGGCGAAGGAGGAGCTTCCAATCAAGGAGAAGGAGACGACGAGTTTGCATTTACCCTGAGCCGCGAGGAGTTTTTGGAGTTTGTGTTTGATGGTCTTGAGTTGCCGCATTTGCAGCGCAAACCATTGAAGTCACTTGAAGAAATAAAAATGGTGCGTGCGGGGCTTGCGCGTGACGGGGTTCCGTCGCGAATCAGTATTACCCGATCAATGCGTGAAGCTTACGCGCGCCGCATTGCCATGCGCGCGCCCATTAAGCGAGCCTTGAAAGAAGCTCAAGAGGCGCTCGCTGCAGAAGAACGCAAGGATCCGGTGTTGCGCAACCCGGCGAGAATTGTTGAGCTAAAGGCAGAAATAGAACGCTTGGAAAAGCGCATTGAAGGGGTACCGTTTATCGATACCTATGACCTGCGTTATCACCAGTTATCGGCCCAACCTCAACCTTCGAGTCAGGCAGTGATGTTCTGTGTCATGGACGTTTCTGGTTCCATGACTCAAAACCACAAAGATATCGCTAAACGCTTCTTCTTACTGCTCTATTTGTTTTTGGAAAAGCATTACGAAAAAGTAGAGCTGGTATTTGTGCGCCACCACACGGCAGCACGAGAGGTCAATGAGGAGGAGTTTTTCTACTCCCGTGAAACCGGTGGCACGATCGTTTCCAGCGCGCTCACCTTGGTAAATAAAATCATCGAAAAACGCTATCCCGCTGGGCAGTGGAATCTCTATATCGCCCAGGCGTCGGATGGCGATAACTGGGATGATGACTCGAATATTTGTCGGGACTTACTGGTTAAACAGCTTATGCCGCAGTTGCAGTACTACGCTTATGTGGAAATTACCCCCCATGAGCATCAGTCGCTGTGGCATGAATATGAAACGGTCGCCGCGCAATTCCCCGAACGGTTTGCGATGCGCCAAATTGTCGATGCCGGGGATATCTATCCTGTCTTCCGTGAGCTGTTTAAACGTCGGTTGAGTCAAGAGCAGTAACGCGAACCGAGGAGTACGCCATGAGTGTAGCCCGTAAGCCAATAGCGACCGGTTCCGACTGGAATTTTAGTGTGTTGGAGCGCTTCGATGAGGAGCTCGCTAGGCTCGCCGATGAGTACCGCCTAGATACTTATCCAAATCAGATAGAAGTTATTACCACTGAACAGATGATGGATGCCTACGCGAGCGTAGGGATGCCGGTAGGCTATCACCACTGGTCGTTTGGTAAGCAGTTTCTTGCCGTTGAACAAGCCTATAAGCGCGGCCAGATGGGGCTTGCCTATGAGTTGGTGATTAATTCCAACCCATGTATCGCCTATCTAATGGAAGAGAACACGCTAATGATGCAGGTGTTGGTCATTGCGCATGCCTGCTATGGGCATAACTCTTTCTTTAAAGGCAATTACTTGTTCCGCGCCTGGACCGATGCTGATTCCATCGTTGATTACCTAGTATTTGCTCGTAAGTATATTGCTCAGTGCGAAGAGCGCCACGGTGTCCATGCAGTAGAGCAATTGTTAGATGCTTGTCACGCTCTCCAAAACTACGGTGTCGACCGTTACAAGCGCCCCTCACCTATTTCTGCTGAAGAAGAGGTAAGGCGTCAAGAAGAGCGCGAAGCCTACCTGCAAACCCAGGTCAATATGTTGTGGCGCACAATCCCTGATGCGCCTAATGGAATTCCTTCGCTGCCGGGTAGCCTGCACAGTGATGCAGACCCACTAGGCTTGCACAGTGGGGGGCTTTATCCCTCTGAACCACAAGAGAACTTGCTCTACTTTATTGAAAAAAACGCGCCGCTTTTGGCTCCCTGGCAGCGTGAAATTGTGCGTATCGTGCGTAAACTGGCGCAGTATTTTTATCCCCAGCGACAAACCCAGGTAATGAATGAAGGGTGGGCTTGCTTTTGGCACTATACGCTGATGAATCGCTTGTATGATGAAGGAAAGGTTGATGAAGGCTTGATGCTGGAGTTTTTGCAATCCCATGCCGCGGTTATCAATCAGCCAGGTTTTGATAGCCCGCACTACAGCGGCCTTAATCCCTACGCGTTGGGATTTGCGATCTTTATGGATATTAAGCGGATTTGTGATGCGCCAACGGATGAAGACCGGGAGTGGTTTCCCGATATAGCGGGTAGTCCGTGGCGTGATACCGTTGAGTTTGCAATGCGAAACTTCAAGGATGAATCGTTTATACAGCAGTTTTTATCCCCTAAGGTAATACGCGATCTCAAGCTGTTCTTAATTGTTGATGATGATCAGATGGAAACACTGGAAGTCGCCGCAATTCACAATGAGCGGGGTTACCGGCGAGTGCGAGAGGCGCTTTCAACTCAATACGCGTTATCGGTGCGTGAGCCCAATATTCAAGTTGTCGAAGCGGCTATACGTGGGGATCGTTCGCTGACTTTGCACCATGTACAAGATAGCCGTCGGCCCCTTGGTCGCAGCGTATATCCTGTGATTCGCCATTTGCAGCAGCTATGGGGATTCCCGGTGCATTTGGTCTCAATGGAAGAGGGGCGCGTAACGCGGCGTTACCAGTGGCCGATTGAGGAGGAAAACAAAGAAGTGAGTTAACGTTAAACAATTACCCCGCGGCAAGCGCGGGGTAGTCTTCAAGCCTAGTTATTTCATCAATATTAGTTGACTACTAACATTAGCTCTGGGCAGTCCAGGACTGGCACCAACCGTCCGGTTCTACGCTGTTTTGCGGGAACAGCTGGCAACCTTCAGTTTCTGCATTAAAGAACATGCAGTTTGAGCACAGCTCCCCTTCCTCATAGGCAGGGTGATCGCTTGCGTCACTGGCTACTTCAACGTAATTAAGTGCCTGGGCAGTAGAGTCAGATGGGTCAAGGCGAGGCAGTTCCTGGGCAAAAGCAGTCTTTGACAGGATACCAGCACCAAATGGCAGGGCGGCGAGGCCCATTACGCTGTTACGCATGAACTTACGGCGGCTCTGATTAGCCATGGTGTCTCCTTAGCGTCACGGTTTGACGTTTTGCTTATGTTATTGGGTGGTGAACCACCTCTAATACTCCGACAAAGCTTATAAGCCGGAGTTCTCCAGTACATGCTAGCGCATGCTCAAAATTAGTGCGAATAACCTTATGAAAAGCGCGACAATTGGCCACGCCATGGAGTGGTGCTTGGTCTTGGCAAACAGCCTGTTATACTCGCCTCTGGTTGCTGATTAGATTGTTATTAACGCTGTTGTTGGGGGTGCTATGCAAAACGCTGTGATTTTAATCAATACTGAGAAAGGCCAGGTAAAAGCAGTTGCGGAGCGCCTTGCTGATGTAGACGGTATCAGTGAAGTCTATTCGACGTGTGGTCGCTATGATTTGGTCGCTATTGCTCGAACCCCTGATTTTGAAAGCCTTGCCGAACTGGTCACTGAACGCCTAAATGCTGTCGAGGGTATTAGCGATACCGAAACGCTTAATGCAATGCAGGTGCACTCTCGTCACGACCTAGAAACGATGTTCTCCCTGGGCTGGTAACCGATAAATAACCTGACATAAAAAGCAGGATGCAGAATCATTATTATAGGGAGTAAGTCTGTTGGGGAGATCGCTTTCGCGCTGGCGTCGTCAGGGAAAACGCCTTGGTATCGCCGTGCTTTTTGTCATTGTGGGAACGGGGCTTTGGGAGTTTCAGGAGCGTCAGCTTCAGGACGACTATACATGGATGGGGGTGCCTACTTGGGATGGGTTTCATCCAACAACATTTCACCGTGTGCTGAGAAACGATGGCTTCTTAGCGGGGTGGTCGGATGTGCGGGCAAACCCACTTTGGGTCAGTTATCAGGTTGAAGCAGTGTCTGATGATACTCGTATTGGGCCGCGGCCTAATTTTAAAGCTGACTGGCGCACGTTATGGCCAATAGGTACGGATAGCTATTCCGGCAGTGGTTATGATCGCGGACACTTAGCACCTAACTATGCCATTGCAGCGGTCCATGGTCGTAACGCTCAGGTCGATACCTTCTTGATGAGTAACATGACACCTCAGCGGCCTAATTTGAATCGCCAGCTTTGGCAGCGTCTTGAAGAATCGGTGATGGATCACTTTGCACCACGCTTTGATCGCTTGCAGGTGATTACTGGGCCAATTTTTCCCGAGCACTTTATGGACAATGCATTTAATCGCGTTGGTTTTGTGGAAGTGCCAGAAGCATTTTATAAGATCATCGTTGTGCCAGATGAAGAGGCTCCGCTGGCGCTTGCCTTTATCATGCCGCAAGACGTTCGTGGTAATGAACCGTTAGATGATTATCTGGTAACTATCGATGAGATAGAGACGCGTACAGGGCTGAATTTTTTCCCTGATTTGCCGGCAGAGCGTGAAGCTGTATTGGAAGGGCAATTGCGCACTCAAGGCTGGGCGCTAGAAGAGGTGGCGCGACGTCCAGGGCGTTTTCAATAATACAAAACACCGTGAGAGCGAAGAGTTATGCTTGAGCGGTTTTTTAGCAGGCCTTTCTAGATATCTAGATAAATAGTAATAACGGCAAGAAATGTGCGTGGTAGAAAAGGAGTGTGGCAAAAAGAGAATGTGGCAGATAAATTGCTGAGAAGCGGATGATGAAATGTTGATCAGAGCTGATGTGAATTGAACCCTTGAAATGGTGCCCAGGAGAGGACTTGAACCTCCACGTCCATACGGACACTAGCACCTGAAGCTAGCGCGTCTACCAATTCCGCCACCTGGGCACATCATTTTTGCTACTGGATCTTACTGCTGTCTGTATTCGTATGGTGCCCAGGAGAGGACTTGAACCTCCACGTCCATACGGACACTAGCACCTGAAGCTAGCGCGTCTACCAATTCCGCCACCTGGGCGAATACAAACATCTTGCTAATGCTTTTTCTCACTACTATTTCTAATACGACTGCTTGCTGCTGCACCATTTACATCATGAAAAGGGGGTAACATGATACAAGATGGTGCCCAGAAGAGGACTTGAACCTCCACGTCCATACGGACACTAGCACCTGAAGCTAGCGCGTCTACCAATTCCGCCATCTGGGCAAGTGGCGCGTATGATACCGAGGCCTCGTTTAATTGCAAGACCCGGTAACTGTTTTTTATCACTAAAATCGTACAATTGCCGTGCTAGGTGGTTGGGTGATTGAGCGGGCAGCGCTATAATGCAGTTATGACCAAACAAAACATGATGTTTTTCAGTCGATCAATGGCTGAATCCCCCCGCCCGCAGCGCACTGCGCCTGCGCAAACTGTCTGCCTCCCGCAAACGCAATCAAGGATGTTGATCGCATGAAGTACTGGACGTTGAGTGATGATCCGCACGCCGAGCGCGAGGCGCAAAAGTATGATAATCCTGCGCCCAGCCGCGAGTATTTATTAGCTGCCCTGGAAACGTACGGCAAGCCAATTACCCACGAAAACATGAGTCGCATGCTCGGTATTGAAGATGAAGATCATCTTGAAGCTGTTCGCCGACGTATGGCTGCCATGGAGCGTGATGGACAGGTGCTGCGCGATCGCCGCGGTGCTTATGCATTAATTGACAAGCTTGACCTTATTAAAGGGAAGGTACTTGGCCACCGAGATGGCTTTGGCTTCCTGCTGCGTGATGATGGTAAAAAGCCGGACTTAGTATTACCGCCGCGTCAGATGCGCCGTGTTTTCCATGGCGATTATGTGCTGGCGCGTATTAGTGGCCGAGACCGTCGCGGTCGTGATGAGGCCACCATTGCCGATGTAATTGCGCGAAATACCCAAACAATCGTGGGTGTATACCGTAGTAATTCACCTGAGTTTGGCGTGCTGATTCCTGAGAATCCCCGCATTACCCAGGAAGTTATTATTCCTCATACCGCAAGTGCTGGTGCAAAAGACGGGCAGGTGATATCAGCGAAAATCGTTCAGCAACCGGCTACGCGAGTTCAGCCAGTTGGTGAAGTTATCGAAGTGCTGGGTGAACGGATGGATCCTGGCATGGAAATAGATATCGCGATTCGTAGCTACGATATACCCGCTGAGTTTCCGCCAGAAGTGCTTGACCAAACTAGCGGTATTTCAGCAGAAGTATTAGAGGAAGATAAGCAACACCGTGTCGATCTGCGTGAGCTTCCGTTGGTTACCATTGACGATGAATCCGCCAAAGACTTTGACGATGCGGTGTGCGCTTGGAAGACCAAGTCGGGCAGTTGGAAGCTGCTGGTAGCGATTGCCGATGTATCGCACTACGTGCGCCCTGGCACCGCGCTTGATGATGAGGCGCGTACGCGGGGTAACTCGGTGTACTTCCCAGGCCAAGTTGTGCCGATGCTGCCTGAGCTGCTCTCAAATGGCTTGTGTTCGTTAAATCCCCAAGTAGATCGCCTTGTGATGGTCTGCGAGATGAATATCTCCAAGACGGGCGCTATTAGCCGCTACTCATTCTATGAGGCGGTAATGAACTCCCATGCTCGCCTGACCTATAACAAGGTGGCGGCCATTCTCGATAATGAGAGTGACGAGGGTGAAGTGCTGCGCAATGAACACAAGGCATTAGTGAAGCCGCTGCAAAATTTGCACGAGCTTTATGGCCTGCTTCGTAGTGCCCGGGAAGAGCGTGGTGCAATTGATTTTGATACCACCGAAACGGCGATTATCTTTAATGATGAGCGCAAAATTGAAAAAATCGTACCGCGCACCCGTAACGATGCTCATAAGTTAATTGAGGAGTGTATGCTGGCGGCCAACGTGGCTACCGCTCGGTTCCTTGATAAGCACGACCTGCCCGCTCTTTATCGTATTCACGAGCGCCCGACGCCAGAACGCCTTGATAAGCTGCGCCTGTTTTTAAGCGAGCTGGGGCTTTCCGTTGGTGGCGGCGACATGCCGACGCCTCAGGATTATCAAGCGTTACGTGAGGCGATAATTGATCGCCCAGATGCTGACATCATACAAACTGTCATGTTGCGCTCAATGAACCAGGCGGTGTATTCACCCCAGAATGAGGGCCATTTTGGCTTGGCTTACCAGGCCTATGCGCACTTCACTTCGCCGATTCGTCGTTATCCCGACCTGTTGGTACACCGTGCTATTCGCTCGGTTATTCGTGGGCCACGACAAACCAATACGGTTGTTCGGGTAGAAGGCGCGCCTGTCGATCCGCCAAGCAAGTGGTGCCCTTATACCTTCGAGCAAATGCTTGAGCTGGGTGAGCACTGCTCGATGACCGAGCGGCGGGCTGATGAGGCAACTCGTGATGTTGAAAGCTGGCTCAAGTGTGAGTTCATGTCCGACAAGCTAGGCGAAACGTTCGAAGGTACTATCGCCTCAGTGACTCAGTTTGGCCTGTTTGTACGTCTGGATGACTTCTATGTCGAAGGGTTGGTGCATGTCACCTCGCTGCCCTCTGACTACTACCACTATGAAGCAGAAAAGCATCGCCTCAAAGGTGAGCGCACAGGCACAACCTACCGTTTGGGTGACGGGCTTACGGTTCAGGTCGCGCGGGTAGACATGGATGATCGTAAGATCGACTTTGGACTAGCTGACGAGAAGCCCCGTCCTCGCCGCCAGCCGCGCAAGCGCCGCGGTGGAGAAGGTGGTGCTGGAGGAGAGGCGGGCGCTGACAAGGCAGCGGCATCAGCTGATAAGCAGCCGACGCGCCGCGGGCCAAGACGCACGCGTAATGGCCCGCGTAAACCATCACCGAATAAGGGTTGAGCATGAAATCGTCGTCGTCTCGACGTGGCTCGCGTCCGGCTGTTCGTACTCCGGATGGGCTAGACCAAGTGTATGGCGTTCACGCCCTGGAAAGTCTGCTGGACCGGGACGAAACGCCGGTTGAGTTGTGGGTGCAGCAGGGAGCGGGTAACCGCTTGAAGGAAGTGGTTGCGAGTGCTCAGTCCCGTGGCGCACGAATTAAAGAGCAGCCCCGTGACCTGTTAGATCAGCTTACTCAAGGTGCAGCCCACCAAGGCGTTGTGGCTTTTTGCCCCCCGTTGGTTCCTGAAGGGGAGGAGTCGCTATGGTTGAAGCTACGCGCATGGCAAGCGTCTGCACCGCCGTTATTGTTAGTGCTGGATGGTGTTACCGATGTGCATAATTTCGGTGCGTGCCTGCGCAGCGCGGATGCCGCTGGGGCCCATGGTGTGATTGTTGCCAAAGATAAAGCCGCGCCGCTGAACGCGACGGTGCGGAAAGTAGCTTGCGGCGCAGCCGAGGTAGTGCCTGTTTATCAGGTTACTAACCTATCTCGTACATTGGCCAAACTAAAAGATGCCGGTGTATGGATTACCGGTACCGCTGGTGAAGCGGAAGCTAGCTTGTTTGAGATTGATATGACCGGCCCGACTGCGTTAGTGATGGGGGCTGAAGGGAAGGGCATGCGTCGGTTAACTCGGGAAGCCTGCGATAACTTGGCAAAGTTGCCCATGGCCGGGCAGGTGTCCAGTCTGAACGTATCGGTCGCGACAGGCATTTGCTTGTTTGAAGCAGTTCGACAGAGGCAGCTTGCAAGTTAAGCACCAGCCCACTAGAATGCCTGCGCCCGTTTAATTTTAAGCGGGCGCTCGTATTGGTTAACAGTTAATACGAAAAACAGTTCTGCTTGATGTCCCAAATGACACCGTTCACGGTGAACAAAGGGCATTTCAGTTAACTCCTTGCTTCCCTGTCGTCATTGATACAGCTGTATCAATACACACCGGAAGCTGTCAAACCGCAAGGAGATTCCATGCGTCATTATGAAATCGTGTTTATGGTCCACCCGGATCAGAGCGAGCAAGTGCCGGCTATGGTCGAGCGCTACACCAGCATTGTTACCGAAAACGGTGGCACTGTGCATCGCTTGGAAGATTGGGGCCGCCGTCACCTGGCTTACCCGATCAACAAGATCCACAAAGCCCACTACGTGCTGATGAACGTTGAGTGCACCGGCGAGACTCTCGAAGAAATCGAGAACATCTTCCGTTTCAACGACGCCATCATCCGCAGCTTGGTTGTTCGCTGTAAAGAAGCGATCACCGAAGCTTCTCCGATGATGAAGCCGGCAGAAGAAAAGCGTCCGCGTCGCGAAGACAAACCGCGCGCTGAAGAAGCTGAAGAAGAAACTGCCTAATTTCATCCACCGCACGTTTTAAGGAGCTAGTCCATGGCACGTTTTTTCCGTCGCCGTAAGTTTTGCCGCTTCACTGCTGAAGGCGTCAAGCAGATCGACTACAAAGATCTCGACACGCTGAAGGCTTACATCACCGAAACCGGCAAGATCGTTCCAAGCCGTATCACCGGCACCAAAGCACGCTATCAGCGTCAGTTGGCGACTGCTATCAAGCGTTCGCGTTACCTGGCACTGCTGCCCTACTCCGATAGCCATCAGTAAGCGTTTAACGTGATGCTGGCACTGGCGAGATGGCTTATGCGGAGCACGCCCTATGCCATTGGCGGGGCGGCGTTAGCGACACTAGTGCCTTGGCTGTTCTGGTTTGGGGCAGCCATTGCCGCGCTAGTAACCTTACGCAAAGGCTTTGCACCTGCGCTTCCGGTCATTATCGCTGCCGCACTACCTGCGGGTTTCTGGTGGTCTCAAGGTGACGTCATTCCACTTGCTAGCGTACTGCTAGTGACGCTGATGGCGGTTATCCTGCGTGAGAGGATGCGTTGGAGTGAAGCGTTAATCGTTGGCACATTAGCGGCAGCGGTTATGGTTCAACTCGGCATTTTTATACCGCCAGGTGGAACACAGTTAATGCTGGAGCAACTGCGAGAAAGCTCTACCGAGATTGATCGCATGCTGACAGAGTTTGCTAACCAAGGTATTGATGCGCCTACGCTCGCCGCTATGGTGATCGGTGGTGTAACAGGCTTGGTGGTATTGTTGGCCGCTATAGCGTGTTTAGCGTTGGCGCGAAGCTGGCAAGCTGGGCTTTATAACCCAGGCGGCTTCCGCGAAGAGTTTCACGCACTTCGCCTATCGCCCAAAGAGTTCGCTGTTTTAGTCGTACTTGGCGTGGTGGGTATGGTGTTGGGAGCGCACGCTCTGGCAATGCTTGGTTGGATTCCACTGCTGGTAGCTGGCATTGCGCTAGTGCATGGGTTTATTGGAATAAAGGGGATGAACGGGCTGTGGCTGGTGGCATTTTATGTGCTGCTGATCACGACCTGGCCCACGATTCTCATTGTGCTGCTGTTGGGGCTGATTGATACATTCGCGAACGTTCGCGCACGCCTTGCCCGCAGCAACTGACAAGAGGTTTACGAGATGGAAGTCATTCTGCTCGACAACATTGGTAAGCTGGGCGGCCTGGGTGACAAAGTCACTGTAAAGCCCGGTTATGGTCGTAACTATTTGGTTCCTTACGGCCTAGCCGTGCCGGCAACCAAAGATAACGTTGAAGCATTCAAAGCCCAGCGTGCTGAGCTTGAAGCCCAAGCCGCTGAGCGTAAAGCAGAAGCTGAAGCGCGTGCTGAGCAGCTTAACGACATCGAATTGTCGTTGGTTTCTAAAGCAGGCGATGAAGGCAAGCTGTTCGGCTCTATCGGTCCTCGTGACTTGGCCGACGCTATTTCCTCTGCTGGCATCGAAGTTGCCAAGAGCGAAGTACGTATGCCGCAAGGTCCGATTCGCCAAACTGGCGAATACGACATCGCTCTACACCTGCATGCAGATGTAGATGCTGTTGTTCGCGTGGTTGTTGTCGCAGAGTAAACGCTCTCGCCAACGCTGACGCCTCGAAGGGCGCGGGTCTTCCCGCGCCCTTTGTCATTTAAGGTTTAAGATCTTTACCATTTAAGATCTTGGTCATTCAAACCGCATGTCTTTTTAATCTATGTCGCTCTAAGCACGGTCAAAAATGTTTGAGGTGTGGGTCGAATTTTTTTGAACGTCGCTTTGCGTAGATAGGTCGCTTATGGTGGGTTTGAGATTGTCCCGCTAAGATAGTCATCGTTATTGGCTACGCTTTATGATTAAGGAGCTCACTATGCAGGACCAGCCTTCTGCTGATCAGGAAACGGCAGCGATAAAGCTGCCGCCGCACTCTCTTGAGGCGGAGCAGTCGGTGCTAGGTGGGCTAATGTTGGATAACCAAGCCTGGGACAATGTCTCGGAACGGTTAGTGGCGGATGATTTTTACCGCTATGAGCATCGCTTGGTGTTCAATGTGATGATTCATTTGGCTGAATCTGGACAGCCGTTGGACGTTATAACGCTGTCAGAGGCATTAGAAGCGCGTGACCAGTTGGATACTGTGGGTGGTTTAGCATTCTTAGCTGAGCTGGCCCGCAATACGCCTTCTGCCAGTAATATTCGCGCTTATGCCGATATCGTTCGCGAGCGGGCAACGCTGCGTAAATTAATCCGTGCGGCCAATCAAATTGCTGATGGGGCGTTTTCCCCGCAGGGCCGGCCTGCTGATGAGCTGCTTAACGAAGCTGAGCGATTAGTATTTCAGATTGCTGAAGAGCGACCGAAAACCGGTGGGCCTATCGGAATGAGCGAACTGCTGACCAAAGCCGTTGATCGCATTGATGAGCTGTTCAATCTAAAAGGTGAAATGACAGGTCTCTCCTCGGGGTTTCGTGACCTCGATGAAATGACCTCAGGCTTACAGCCCTCAGATTTGGTGATTATTGCGGGCCGCCCATCAATGGGTAAAACCACTTTTGCCATGAATCTAGTCGAACACGCGGTTATTGCTAGCGATAAGCCGGTGATGGTGTTCTCCATGGAGATGCCCGCAGAATCTCTAATGCTGCGTATGCTCTCTTCGTTGGGTCGGATTGATCAAACCCGCGTGCGTTCGGGGCAGTTGGAAGATGAAGATTGGCCGCGACTAACGTCTGCAGTCAATCTGCTCAAAGACAAGCAGCTATTTATAGATGATACTGCGGCGCTTTCACCTAATGAAATGCGCTCCCGCCTGCGTAGAGTGGTGCGTGAGCACGGCAATATGGCGCTCATCATGATTGACTATCTGCAGCTAATGCAGATTCCTGGCTTCTCTGAAAACCGTACCGGTGAGATATCAGAGATATCCCGCTCGCTGAAAGGGCTGGCAAAAGAGTTTCAATGTCCTGTTGTAGCACTTTCACAGCTTAACCGGTCGTTGGAGCAGCGTCCCAATAAGCGTCCTGTCATGTCGGATTTGCGGGAGTCCGGTGCGATTGAGCAGGATGCCGACGTTATTGCGTTTGTTTACCGAGATGAGGTGTATAACCCTGACAATCCTGATAACCAGGGGATTGCCGAGCTTATTATTGGTAAACAGCGTAACGGGCCTATCGGTACGGTACATATGGCATTTATTGGTAAATACACACGCTTTGAAGACCTTGCGCCCGATAGCTATGGCGAAGCGTTCGGCGATTAACTTGAGCGTTAGGGGGGAGAACGTATAATGCTCCTCCTCGACGAAGCAGATAGACAGGAGTAGCAAATGGCAGGTGGTTTTAGACGTGGTAACCGTAAGCGTCTTCCTAAGCTGGAAGGCCGCGGGGAGCTACAGTCACTAGAGCGAGAAGGGCCATTTAAAGAGTGGTTGGGAATGCCTGACCTCTACCGTTACTTCCTGGTAGTCGAAGGGGAAAAATATAGCTATCAAACTGAAGATTCAGAACTGCCGGTAACGGTGGGCGATAAAGTGGTTTTCCGTTACAAGGAAACTAAAGGCGGTAACTGGATAGATCGTAACTCGTTAGGTAAAGCAATCGACCCCTCTGAGTATCAATAATTCGACGAATAAGTTGACGTTTTGGTCAGGAACTCTTTTGTGAAGTTGCCGTCTTAGGCAGTTAGTGCCAAGGTAATAAAATTGTCATGGGGTATCGTCATGCTGTGCCCCATGATGATGAACAATCATAGGAGGGAACCATGGAACTAAAAGAACTGAAGCAATTTGTTGCGGGTCACGACAATTTTGAAATACGCGTTATAACGCATTCGGGCAGCCGTTTTTATCAAGTAGAGCTTGAAGATGTAGAGGGCGAGCGGCATATGTTGACGCAGCGTGGTAAGCCAATGCTGTTCCGCTCGCTAGATGATGTTTATCTTGAGCTAAAACGCGCAGGGATTCATCGCGCTTACTTAGTGCAGCATGTGCCCCAGGATGAAGTGATTGGGCGCGATGCTCATTACAGCTCGCCATTAACGTCACGTATGCCCTTAGTGTTTTAACACTACAAACGTTTCGGTACCTTATGGCGTCCTCACTTGTTAGCGTGACGCTTCTCCCACCATTGTCCTAGCCGCACACGGCGACGGGCAAAAAAACGATAGCCTGCATCCATTATTCCTCGCAGGCCTGGTAAGCAAGAAAGCCACACTAGCCACCGGTAGCCCAGTACTGCATAGAGGGCCCGGCTGGCATCCATCCCGATATACCAATTCCCTTGGTTATCTTTGACATGCAGTAGCCCCATCATGTCGTCAAACCTGCGTCCTACATCGGCTGCATTGAAATCACGACTCTGAATATCCACTAGAGCGACACGTTCTTGATGGCGATGCTTTGCAAGCCACGCGACTTCCACGCGACAAAAAGGACAGTGGCCATCGTGATATAGCGTGACAGGTGACGTTGCGTGAAGCGTAGAGAAACGGCTCATTGAGTACCCTTTGATAGATAGCCTTGTGTGTGGGAGGTCTGGCCGTAGCCTGGACTGGTGGGTAGCGAGGCAAGAAATTGTTCAGCCTGCTGACGCATCGCGTCACGCTTTTCGTCTTTCATGCGAGAGAGTGACCCATAGATCAGTTTCATGCGTGGGTTGCGGTTCAGCTGTTCAGCGTTGGTTTCCAGAAAATGCCAGTAAAGGCTGTTAAATGGGCACGCTTTTGGACCAGTTACTTGTTTCGGGGAATAGCGACAGTGCTGGCAATGGTCAGACATCTTGTCGATATATTTGCCGGAGGCGCAATAAGGTTTGGAGCCCATTAGACCGCCGTCAGCATGCAGCACCATACCCAGAGTGTTAGGCAGCTCCACCCATTCGCAGGCGTCGGCATACACTGCTAGATACCAGTCGCAAAGTGCTTCAGGCTTAACACCGCACAGCAGGGCAAAGTTGCCAGTTACCATCAAGCGCTGAATATGATGAGCGTAGCTGTTTTCGATAGTCATTTGGATAGCGCGCTGTAAGCAGCGCATATCGGTATTGCCATCCCAGTAAAATGCTGGCAATTCTCGCTCAAAGCCAAGCCGGTTCTCTCGCTTGTAAGTCGGCATTTGTGTCCAATAAAGCCCTCGAACATACTCTCGCCAACCCAGTATTTGACGAATGAATCCTTCGACTGCATTGATAGGCGCATGACCTGCTAGATAGCGCTGCTCAGCGGCCTCACAGACTTCATGAGGTGTAAGCAGGCCGATATTGAGTGCCGCCGATAGTCTGGAGTGAAAAAGGAACGGCTCTTCATCGCTAATCGCATCTTGGTAGCGCCCAAAGTCGGCTAGTCCATGATCAAGGAAGTGGTTTAAATCCACTAGCGCCTGTCGACGGGTAACGGGGAGGTTGAAGTTATCCAGAGACCCCATGTGTTCGCTAAAATGATGCTTGGCATCAGTGAGCGCTTCCTGGGTTAGTGCATCTTGACGGTGGGTGGGAAGCGATGGAAAGCTGAGCGTTGCTTTCATTGGCTCACGGTTGTCATGGTCAAAGTTCCATTTCCCTTCTGCAGGTGTATCACCTTCCATCAGTAGCCCAGTTCGTTTGCGCTGCTCCCGATAGAAATACTCCAGACGAAGCTGTTTACGTCCTTTAGCCCAGTTGGCAAAGTCATCAGGTGAGGTGAAAAAGCGATCATCTTCGATCACTTTCCAGGGTAGGGTGGCTGCTTGGCGCTGCTGCATAGCATCCCAGAGTCGCCATTCGCCAGGTCTTGCTACGCACACTTCATGGCAGCCGTACTGAATGGCAATACGTTCGGCTTCTGTGATGAGTGACTGGGTATTGTCAGCATCATCAATGCGGCTGTAGTGAACGTTATAACCTTTATCGCGCAGCGCCTGAGCAAAGTGTCGCATGGCGGCCATGAATAAGCCGATTTTATGTATATGATGAGGCACATAACGCGCTTCTTCGGCGACTTCGCAAAGCGCAATGACTGCGTCAGTCGGCGCATTGCGCAGGGTTGCCAATGAAAGCGAAAGCTGATCACCAAGAACTAACAATAAAGGCTTAGACATGAGTTGGCCCGCAGTTATACAAATAATGCTGATAGTATAACTTTATGCCGCAACTTTGCCGAAAAGTGTTAAGATTTTGTCAACTATTTAAAGTATCTGAGGAGTTAGCGACATGGTCGATAGCGTTGTGAAAGATCAGCCGGGCGAAGGGCGCTTGGCCCATGCGCCAAGTGATCATCCTGCCGTTCCCCCTGCAAAAGTGGGCGTGGTGTTGGCTAACTTGGGCACCCCGGACGCAACCGACTATTGGTCTATGCGGCGCTATCTTAATGAGTTTTTGTCTGATAAGCGTGTTGTCGATTATGCCAATTGGAAGTGGCAACCACTTTTGCAACTGATTATTTTGACCAAGCGCCCATTTTCTTCTGGCCACGCTTACAAAAGTATTTGGAACAACGAGAAAAATGAGAGCCCGTTGTTGACGACGACGCGTGCTCAAACTGAAAAAATGGCCGCACGTTTGAAAGCACTCTATGGTGATAGCATTGAAGTTGATTTCTGTATGCGCTATGGCAATCCGTCGACGGAAAGTGTCCTTAATCGTATGAAAGAGAAGGGCTGTGAGCGGATTGTTTTTTTTCCGCTTTACCCTCAGTACGGCTCGCCTACCACTGCGACTGCAAATGATCAGGCATTTCGTACGCTGATGAAAATGAAGTGGCAGCCCTATATTCGTACGGTGCCGGCTTATTTTGAGCACCCTTCCTATATTCAAGCGCTAGCGAATTCTGTTCAGGAAGCCTATGAGGGCTTTGAAACGCGTCCGACGAAACTGGTGGCTAGCTACCACGGTGTCCCTGAGCGTTACCTATTAGAAGGTGACCCCTACCACTGTCAATGTCAGAAAACGACGCGCTTAATGCGTGAAAAACTAGGGCTGAGCAAAGAGGAGGTAGATACCGCCTTCCAGTCTCAGTTCGGCCCAGAGAAGTGGGTAGGCCCGCAAACTGTCGATCATGTGGCTGAGCTTGCCAAGCAAGGGCACAAGCACATTGCGATTATGTCGCCTGCATTCTCTTCTGATTGTGTTGAAACGCTGGAAGAGATTAAAGAAGAGATTCACGATAGTTTTATGGAAGCAGGAGGCGAGACGTTTAGTTATATTCCTTGCTTGAATGATCGAGACGATCACATTGATGCTTTGCTAGCGGTTGTTAACAACGAGCTGGCGGGGTGGCTTTCCGTTTCCAAATAGTGCGTTTTGTCTTAAGCCGCCAAGGTGCTTAACTAAGGCGGCTTTTTTTATGGGTCCTAGATTTCTAGAATTTTGACCAACCTTGGTATAAGGTCTGTGCATTAAAAGTCACATTTATTCAACGCTTAGGGCTGCTCAATGTTGCTGCTGCCTTAGGGTTAACTGACATGTTCTTACAGGGAGAAACCACCGGATGCAATTCGCTGTATTAATGGGCTTTGTGCTGGCAGCGTCGTCGCCTTTGCTCAACCGCTGGTTTGGAGAACGAACGAGCCTAGTGCTGGCTCTGTTTCCTGCCTTGATGGCTACTTGGCTATTAAGTCAGGCTCCCGCCGTTATAAGTGAAGGGCCGCTACTGTTGGAGTGGTCTTGGGTGCCGTCATTAGGTATCAGCTTGAGCTTTCTGCTTGATGGGCTGTCACTGTTATTCGGGCTGCTGATTACCGTTATTGGTACTTTCGTGTTGATTTATGCAGGTGGTTATCTCAAAGGCCATGCCGATATCGCGCGCTTTCATATAGCGCTTGTAGCTTTTATGGCCTCTATGTTGGGGCTGGTGCTTGCCGATGGATTGCTTACGCTTTTCGTCTTTTGGGAATTAACCAGCATCACCTCTTATTTGCTGATTGGCTTTAACCATACCGATATGGAGGCAAGAAAATCCGCGCGTCAGGGGCTATTTGTGACAGTTGCCGGGGGATTGGCACTGATGGCAGGCTTGGTGTTATTGGGAGTAGCAAGCGGTAGCTGGTCGTTTTATGAGATTGGTCAAATGGAAAGCGATCTCCGTGAGCATTCGCTTTATACCCCTATGCTCATTTGCTTGCTGCTGGGTGCATTTACAAAATCAGCCCAGTTTCCTTTTCATTTTTGGTTACCCAACGCCATGGCGGCGCCGACGCCTGTATCGGCATACTTGCACTCCGCCACTATGGTCAAAGCGGGTATTTACTTACTGGCACGCTTACAACCTGAGTTGGGTGGTACAGCGCTGTGGGTCGGAATATTGTCGGTTGTCGGTGCTACTACGATGCTGACAGGTGCCTTCTTGGCGATCTATCACACCAATATTAAAAAGCTATTGGCTTATTCCACCATTATGGCACTTGGCACGTTAACCATGCTTTTAGGCATTGGTTCTGAGTACGCCATGACGGCATTTGTTACGTTTTTGCTTGCCCATTCGATGTACAAAGGGGCGCTGTTTATGGTCGCAGGTATTTTGGACCATGAAACTGGCACCAAAGACGTCACCGCAATGGGCGGATTGAAGTCTGCCATGCCAATCACGGCGGTGATTGCTTGTGTCGCGACACTGTCACTGGCAGGTGTGCCGCCGCTATTTGGCTTCATTGGTAAAGAGTTGATGCTAGAGGCGGCGCTGGGGGCAGAGCGTTTTAAAATGTTGTTAGTCTTATTTGCCTTTCTGGCCGCTATTCTGACGATTGCGGTGGCTGCCATTATCGCCTTCCGTCCTTTTTATGGTCGGCAAATTGAAACCCCCAAAACACCCCATGAAGCGCCTTTTAGTATGCTAGTTGGGCCCGCGGTGTTGGCGCTTGGTTCACTTGTGTTAGGGCTGGCACCAGCCATGTTAGGGGCCGATGCGTTACTTACTTCAGCCGCAACAGCAGTGGCGGGCGAGTCGTTGCCGGTTTCATTATCGCTTTGGTATGGCATTAACATGGCGCTAATTATGTCGATCGTCAGTCTTGGACTAGGCTTTTTACTGTTTAAACGCTGGGATGCTGTGCGCTGTAAGCTAGCGATGCTGGCACCGCTAATGCGGCATGGCCCTGAAGCAGGTTATGAGGGCCTGATGAATAGCATTGTGCGTTTTTCCGAATGGCAAACACGCCTGCTGCAAAACGGTTATATGCGCAACTATATTCTCGTCATGCTGGTGGTGCTGATCGTTTTGATTGGTAACTCAATACTTGTGCGCCATGCACCCCAGCTGGCATTAACGCTGGACGTGCGCTTCCATGAGGTAATTGTCGCTAGCACCATGGTAATGGGGGCTTTGTTTGCCACCATTTCCCGTTCACGTCTTGGAGCTGTGGTGTCGGTCGGCATCATGGGATTCTCGATTGCGCTTATTTTTATTCTCTTCAGTGCTCCCGATTTAGGCATTACCCAACTTCTGGTTGAGACGCTAACCGTTATTTTATTGGTTTTGGTGCTCTTCAGGTTGCCTCGTTTTTCTAATCTATCTACCAACCTTGAACGAATTCGCGATGGTGCTGTAGCGGCGACGATGGGGGTTCTGATTTTCCTACTAATTATGACCGCATGGAGTATCGACCAGTTTGAGCCGATTTCAGCGTATATGATCGAAAATAGTGCACCTCTTGCCTATGGTCGCAACATCGTAAATGTCATCTTGGTGGACTATCGCGCCCTCGACACGCTAGGTGAAATGTTTGTGCTTGCGCTCGCTGCTATTGGGGTTATCGCCATGCTTAAACTGCGTCACGACACAGATGAAGGCAAGGCAGTAGATGGCGAAAAAGCCAGTGTTAAGGAGCCCTACGATGGTTAAATCCGGCACCATTATTCTCAACACTGCGGCGCGGTTTTTGATGCCGCTACAGCTGATGTTTTCAATTTTCCTATTGCTGCGTGGACACGATGAACCCGGTGGTGGATTTATTGCTGGGCTAGTAGCAGCAGGGGCTTTCACGCTTTACCTGTTTGCCTTTGGCGTTAGTGCCACCAAAGATGTGCTGCGTATGGTTGATCCACGCGACTTAATTGGGGTTGGGCTGCTGCTGGGGATGATTTCGGTGGTGCCAGCTTGGTTTATGGATCAACCGTTTTTAACTGCTCAGTGGTGGACTATCCCCGTGATCGATTTTAAAGCGTCTACACCGCTCATTTTCGATGTTGGGGTTTATCTTGCGGTACTTGGTTCGGTGATGGGAATGGTGATGGCGCTGATGGAGGTGGATAAGGATGAACCTTAGTAACTCAGGAGGCCCCGTATGGAACCGCTAATGGCATTAGCGATAGGGCTACTCTACGCCGCCGCTATTTTTATGATGTTACGTCGCTCTATTGTGAAGTTGGTGATTGGCCTGCTGCTGCTTTCGAACGCTGCCAATTTGCTGATTTTTACCACAGCAGGTATGACGCGTGGAGCGCCGCCATTAATACCGGAGGGCATGTTACAGCCATTAGGCGAGGTAGCAGACCCATTACCCCAAGCCGTTGTATTGACAGCTATTGTCATTGCATTTGGGGTGCTGGCATTTGCTGTCGTGTTAATTCGCCGTGCCTACGAAATTGTAAAGGCAGATGATTTGGACAAAATGAAGGATACAGACACGTGAGGCCTGAAGTTGCATTGCCCGTCCTGCTGCCACTGCTTTCTGGCGCTCTTTCATTACTTTTTTGGCGTTCTCGTCCCGTCCAGCGCTTTATCGCGGTAGCGGGTAATGTGGCGCTATTGCTAGTGAGTATATGGCTGTTTGTTGCTGTGTTAGCTGATGGTTACATCACCATGCAGATGGGCAGCTGGCCAGCTCCGTTTGGTATTACGCTAATTGCCGATATGTTGAGTGCCGTCATGATTTTAATGACGGGCATTATTGGTTTGGCAATGGGGGTTTATTCGTTAGCCACTACTGGGCGAGGGCATGAAAAATTTGGCTACTATCCGCTGATGCATTTGCTGTTAGCTGGGGTGGCGGGAGCCTTTTTAACCGGCGACATTTTCAATCTGTATGTTTGGTTTGAAGTAATGCTGGTGGCGTCTTTTGCACTGTTAATTTTGGGTGGTGAGCGGGCGCAGATGGAAGGCGCTATCAAATATGTCACGTTGAACTTGCTGGCCTCGGTGATTTTTTTAACAGCTGTAGGGCTACTGTATGGCACGGTAGGCACGCTAAACATGGCTGACATCGCGCTGCGTATGGATGAGGCAGAGCATAGTGGGATGGTCGAGGTGCTTGCCGTTATGTTTATGGTGGCATTTGGTATTAAAGCTGCTGCCTTTCCGCTCTTTTTCTGGCTGCCTGCCTCTTATCACACGCCGCCAGTAGCGGTATCGGCACTGTTTGCTGGTTTGCTGACAAAGGTGGGGGTGTACTCATTATTTCGTGTGTTCACCCTTATTTTCGATCAAACGATGGGGTATCTGCAGGACATAATGCTTTGGGGCGCTGTATTAACGATGGTCACTGGCGTGCTTGGTGCTGCCGCTCAGTATGAGTTCCGGCGCATTCTTTCATTCCATATAGTCAGCCAGATTGGTTACATGATTCTGGGCTTGGCGCTTTACACACCGCTAGCGATTGCGGGTGGTGTATTCGCCATCGTGCATAACATCGTTGTTAAAACGAACCTGTTCCTGATCAGTGGCATTACCCACCGTCTGCAAGGTACTTATCAGCTTAAAAAAATGGGTGGCCTTTATCGAGAGCGTCCTTGGTTAGCCGTGGCGTTCTTTATCTCGGCGTTTTCGCTGGCGGGCATTCCTCCACTATCAGGTTTCTTTGCCAAGTTTGTGCTAGTTCGAGCTGGCCTGGAAGCAGAGGCGTATGTAGCGACAGGGTTTGCACTGGCAGTCGGGCTCATGACGCTCTATTCAATGGTGAAAATTTGGAACGATGTATTTTGGAAAGCCTTGCCAGAAGAAAACAATGTACCTGCCTCCCAAACCTCCGTTGGTGATGACGGTCGATTACTAAAACCAAACCTATGGATGATGTATACGCCGGTCATTGTGCTGGCCATGATGTCGTTATTAATAGGTGTTTTTGCTGAGCCAATGATGCAGGTGATGACCCTAATTGGTGATCAGTTAATGTCCCCATCAGGTTACATTGAGGCTGTAATGGGCGTCTCTGCAAGCGCTGAAGCTGCATTGCTTGACCCGATTGAGTTGCAGGCGGAGCAAATAGGTGACCGTACGGAGGACTCCCCATGACTGGTGCGATCTGGAACCTTTTACTTGGCTTAGCTTGGGTGCTATTAAGTGGCGATTTTACCGGGCTTAATCTTCTGGTGGGGATGATTTTCGGCTATATAGCGTTGTTGTTAATCGAACCTCAAGTCGATGCACTAAAAGGCTATCCGGCTCGTGTGCCGAGGATTATCGGGTTTGTTGGCTTTTTTATTAAGGAACTAGTGCAGGCGAACCTTCGGGTTGCCTTCGACATATTGACACCACCCTGGCATATGAAGCCCGGTGTTATTGCTTTCCCCCTTTCTGCGCATACTGAGATGGAAATTACCATGGTGGCTAATTTGATCTCGCTAACGCCGGGCACGTTAAGTCTTGATGTCTCTGACGATCGGAAAGTGCTCTATATCCACGCCATGTTTTTGGATGATGAAGAAGAGCTTCGAAATAATTTAAAAGAGATGGAACATCGTGCACTGGAGCTATTTCGTTAATGGATACCGTTATTCTGATAAGCCAGGTAATTATGGGGCTGGCACTTATACTGACCTTCGTACGTGTCGTGCGTGGCCCCAGCTTACCCGACCGCGTCGTTGCACTTGAGCTGTTTTCCACTACCGTGGTGGGCTTAGTTGGTGTGTATGCTATTCAATCGGGTGTGGCAAGTTTTCTGGATGCGGCAATCGTGATTGCTCTGATGGGTTTTTTAGCAGCCATTGGGTTTGCTCGATTTCTGGAACGAGGGGGGCCGCGAGATGATTGAGTTTATCAAAGGCACGCTGTTGATAGTCGGGTCGAGTTTTATGTTGCTTGCTGCCATCGGCTTGCTAAGGTTACCGGATCTACTGACCCGAATGCACGCGACTACTAAGGCTGCAGCGCTTGGCGTTATTTTAATTATGCTTGCCTCAGCCATGCACTTTGCCGAAGTTGGTGTGGTTGCGCGCTCGTTCGCGATTATTGTGTTTATTTTAATAACGGCACCGATAGCCGCCCATGTTATTGGTAGGGCAGGCTATTTTGTTGGCTCACGTCTCTGGAGCGGCACCGTTAAGGATGAGCTGAGGCCCAATTATGATCCGCTTACTCATGAGCTTAAAAGTGGCTTAGAAACCCATGAAAATGCCAAACGGCATCCGCGCACCACAGATCCTGATTGACTGTCATTTTCTAACGTCCCCCCCTGCTGATGTATCTCATCGAAAAGCCATCCACTCGGATGGCTTTTTTATTTTCAGCATCTTGAATGAAGGATGGGGAAAAGCTTTGGTAAAACAGATAGAAAATAGTGCCGTGTCAAAACATGTACGCCATTTTATATACAATAGTTATACTGTATAGGATAATGTGTCTATGTTTTTGACGTGTGGCGTGTAAGTGTTAGGCAGCGAGATGGAGTCTATGCAACGTAAACAGGATTTACCGCAAAAAGACTGTGTTCAATGCCAGCGTCCTTTTACTTGGCGGAAAAAGTGGGCGCGCTGCTGGGATGAAGTGCGCTATTGCAGCGAACGCTGCCGTCGCGAAGCCAAGCAGTCCAGCGCACCAGGGAGGCAAATACATGAGCGGCACGACTGATATTGTATGGCTTCAGGATAATTTGCGGATAGCTGATAACCCTTTGTTACATTTTGACTCCCCTCCTGAAGAGTTGCTTTGTCTCTATGTACTAGACCAACGATGGTTCGAAAGCTCGATTACCGATGATGTTTCTCCTAGGCTGGGTCCTGCTCGGCTACGCTTTTTATGGCAAAGTTTGATGGAGCTTCGTGGCGAACTGCTTCAGCGTGGCAGTGATTTGTTAGTTCGCATCGGTGATCCTGCCAGGATCGTGCTAGAGACTGTTGCCATGCTCGGTGCAAGAGAAGTGCGTGTAGCAGCGCATTCCGGGTATGAAGAGTCACAGCATATTGCTCGGGTCGTTGAACAGCTCCCATCGGCCTGTCAGTTATTTTGTGCTGATAGCGGTTATTTAATGGCCGAAGACGAGCTTCCCTTTGCGCTGAGTGAGTTGCCACCCAGCTTTTCGGCATTTCGGCGACGTGTTGAAAAGCATTGTACGTTTTTAGCGCCCCTGCCTGCGCCAGTGACACTACCACCCTGGCCAGAATCTGCTCCTCGAGGGTTCCCCCCCCTTAAAGCAGTATGCAAAGAGAGTGCCGGTTGGCAGCCCGACAAGCGACAGGGCTTTGTGTTTGTGGGAGGGGAGTCGGCAGCTAGCGATCGTTTTCAGCAATATCTTTGGAGGCAAAACGGAGCGGAGTCTTATAAGAAAACCCGGAATGGTTTGCTGGGCGCCAATTTTTCCACACGTTTTTCCCCTTGGCTGGCACGTGGCTGCTTATCTGCACGCCAAGTCTGCCAAGAAGTAAAAAACTGGGAGGCCATCCACGGGAGCTGTGAATCAAGTTATTGGATTATTTTCGAATTAATGTGGCGAGATTATTTCCATCGAGCGGCTCAACTGGAAGGTGCTGCATTATTTGGTCATGAAGAGTTACCGCCCGCTAACAGTGCTTTTGATGCGTGGCGCAACGCTACAACCGGCGTGCCATTTATAGACGCTGCCATGCTAGAACTGAAAGTTACCGGGTGGATATCTAATCGAGCACGCCAAAATGTCGCCAGTTTTCTAGTTAAAGATCTAAACGTCGATTGGCGCCTTGGTGCATCGTGGTTTGAGCGCTGCCTGATTGATTACGATGTGGCGAGTAACTGGGGCAACTGGCGTTATATTGCCGGTGTTGGTCGTGATCCCCGCCAAGACCGTTACTTTAATGTGCTGAAGCAAGCAGGGCATTATGATCCAAACGGGCTTTACGTTGCCTATTGGCTGCCTGAGCTGGATTCGCTTCCGTTAGGAATGGAGCGACACCAACCCTGGCGAGTAGCGTCTTCTAAGTTTGATGCTCCTTGCGTAGAGCCCGCTGAGTGGGAGCGTTGGTTAGTGGCTAAAACAGAGCTTCAAGAAACGGATGAGTAAGATTTCACTCAAACACGGACGATAGAGCCCAAAAGATAGGTTGTGCAATATGAGTGAGATAAGTAGTGACCGCCGCGTTGCTTGGTTTCTAGGCCTTGCGGGTTTAGTACCCTTTATTGCTGGAGGGCTCCTAGCCTGGTGGGCACCCCCTGTATGGCAGGTAACGGCGGTATACGCCTTTAGCTATTACAGTGCAGTTATTCTGTCTTTTTTGGGTGGCGTTCATTGGGGGAGTGCTCTTCAAGTGCCTCGCCCAGGTAATACCCGACGTTTGATCATTGCAATGGTGCCCAGCTTAATCGCTTGGCCTGCGTTAATGTTCAACGTCATGACTGGGCTATGGGTATTACTGGCAGGATTTGTTCTAATCGGTGGCTACGATCTCAGTCGTGATGGCCGAGAAGGATTTCCACGTTGGTATCTTAAGCTTCGTTGTGTACTGACTGGCGTCGTGGTGGTGTTTCATCTGATTGTTTTGCTGCGGCTAGGTAGGTAGGGCTAGTATCTAAGCTATTTCTGAGCCATTATCGGACGCACGCCAAGGATTGCCAAGAGATTAATGCTATGTCTTTGAAAGTTAAAGGTTCAGTGAGTATTCGCCCTGCATTGTATTTATCGTTTGCACTCGCAGCAGGCAGTGGGGCATTAAGCACTAATGCAGTCGCTAATCAGCAACTGATGAGCGAGGTGGATGCACAGGCGTCAGAACAAGTTAGCTATGCCAACTTTAACCAGTGGTTGGCTGATTTTCGCCGCTATGCTGCTCAGCAGGGTATCAGTGAGGCAACCCTTGCCTCTGCTTTCGATGGTCTTCGCTATCGTGAACGCGTCATTGAGCTTGATCAGTATCAGCCAGAGTTTGTTCGTCCCATTTGGCAATACCTTGATACAGCGGTTTCCAGCACCCGGATTAATAACGGTCTAGAGAAGCTTGCGGCTCACCGCGATACCGCGCAACAAATGCAGCAACGTTATGGAGTTCCTGCGGAAATCATCGTCGCAATTTGGGGTATCGAAAGTAACTACGGCAGTAATTTTGGTGATTTCTCGACACTTGAGTCACTCGCAACACTTGCCTACGACGGTCGTCGGCGTGATTTTGCACGGGGTGAACTGTTAGCTGCGTTGCGTATTATCGATCAGGGCGATATTGCCGCCGAGCAAATGAAAGGCTCCTGGGCTGGTGCCATGGGGCATACGCAGTTTATACCCAGTAGTTTTGAAGCATATGCAGTTGATGGTGATAATGACGGCCGTCGAGATATTTGGGGCAGTATTCCTGATGTCATGGCTTCTACGGCTAACTATCTGGCGAGGGCAGGTTGGCAGGCCGGCCAGCCTTGGGGCGTTGAAGTCCGTTTGCCTGATTCCTTCGATTACTCACAAACGCAACGTCGCAGCAGTGCTGAGTGGGCGGCACAAGGGGTGCGCTCATTGAGTGGTGAACTCCCCTCATTCGATAGCGCTGCGGTAATTGTGCCAGCAGGAGCAAATGGCCCAGCATTTTTGGTAGGGCCTAATTTTCGGGCAATTTTGCGCTATAACAACGCAACTAGTTATGCGCTAGCCGTGTCTACTTTGGCGGATGCTATTGCTGGACGTGACGGAATTGCCCAATCCTGGCCCAGAGATCAGGCACCACTGACGCGTGATGATGTTCGTACCCTGCAGCAACGCCTAAATAATGCTGGATATACGGTGGGTACTGCGGACGGTATTATGGGGCCTAATACGCGTGAGGGCTTACGTGCCTTCCAGCGTGACCAAGGGTTGACGCCTGATGGTTTTGCCACTCAGGCGTTGTTAGAACGGCTGCGTTAATGTTTCGTTTCGATGAGTCTCTTTAGCTAGTCGAATGTCTCACGTTAGGCAAACTTCTCACCAAGGACGAAATGAAATGGGAAAAACTTTTTTAGGTGTGCTGGCTGCCAGTGCAGTGCTCAGTACATTGTCAGTGAGTACGGCAATCCAGGCAGATGAGAAAGTCTTTGGCTGGGTTGAAAATGCATCAATTGAGCCATGGGGTATCGCTGTAAAAGCGAAGCTAGACAGCGGTGCGCTAACCTCTTCATTAGATGCTCGTGACATTGAGATGTTCGAGAAAGACGGCGAGGAGTGGGTTCGCTTCCGCCTGAAACTCGAGGATCAGGAAAACGGTGAAACGTTTAGCGATCAGATTGAGCGTCCCCTCTACCGAGAGCAAAAGGTGCGTGGCGCCGGTGGTCGTGATGAGCGTCCGGTGGTGCTAATGGACGTTTGCATGGGTAATTCGGTATATGAAGAGCAGTTTAGTCTGCGAGATCGTGAAGAGATGATTTACCCACTGCTCTTGGGGCGTCGCACAATTAGCCACCTAGGGTTATTAGATGTGCGCGATACCTTCCTTCAAGACCCTGAATGCGGGGAAGATTCGGCCTATGTTCCCCACGATCCAGAAGATGAACAGTCCTGATCAGGCCTCTCTGAGTATATCAGTCTCGTTATGCTGCATACGGGTCTAATCAGCGATTAAAAAAGTCGTGATAAAAGTGCAGTGACGGCAGTTTCTACCCGTAAAATGCGAGGGCCTAGGTGCATGCCCTCGCATCCTGCCTCAAGGAGTTTTTCAACTTCCCAGGGAATAAATCCGCCTTCCGGTCCAACAAGAAGAAGTATTTTTCCGTCAATATTCCGCGGGCAGGCATTTGGCATGCCAGGGTGTGCCATCAAACCACGCCGTTCTTTTAGCAGTTCAGGCAGTTGTTCTTCTAGAAAAGGGCGAAAGCCTTTGCACATTGTCACAGTAGGCAATTGTGTGTCCCGCGCTTGTTCCAGACCTAGAACTAAGTGGTGATGAATTTTCTCTGTACGGAGTTCTGGGGACTGCCAGTAGCTTTTTTCCACTCGCTTGGTATGAAGCAGTGTAATATTTTTTACGCCAAGGGCAGTGACATGCTCTAAGGTACGTGCCAGCATTCTGGGCCGAGGAAGCGCCAGTACTAAGTGTACTGGTAGGGGCGGCGGGGGAGACTCATTCAGGTTGTCTAGCGTAAAGGTTGCCTGAGTATCGTGCAGTTCAGTTAGCTGCGCTTTCCCCATCTTGCCACCCTGTAGGCCGACTGTGTAGTCGTCCCCTACACAAGCGCGGTGCACCTCGCGTAAATGGGTGATACGTCGTGCGTCAGTAAGGTAAGCGTTAGCTCCCTTCACTTCGCTCGGATCAAGCAGAATAAGATTCATGATTGTCGTCTATTGGTCATAAGGAAGACACGCCTAACGTTACTAATCCGTTAAGCTGGCTTGCATAGGCGCATGTTGCAGGCACAATAGCAGCAACGGCGACAAAGCCTCTACCGCGTTTAAGGAGATGCGCTGTGCGCGTAATTCGCAAATATGCCAATCGTAGGTTATACGATACTCAACAAAGTCGTTACGTTACGCTTGAGGATCTGCGGCGTTTAATTATCGAAGAAGAACCCTTCCGCGTCGAGGATGCAAAAAGTGGTGAAGACCTTACGCGGACCATTTTGCTGTCGATCATTATCGAGCAAGAGCAGGCTGATAGTGAAGCCGAGGTTTTCTCGAATGATTTGCTTGCCCAACTGATTCGTGTGTACGACATGTCATCGCCTTTACCGTTAGCACGTTATTTAGAACAAGGTACCCAGCTTATGCTGGAGCAGCAAAAGCGCATGCAGAGTCAGTGGCAACAAGCGATACGCCACTCCCCCATGGAATTTATGCGCGAGTTGGCCGAAGAAAATATGCGTTTTTGGCAAAAAACGCTTAACCAACCTAATCAGCCTAATCAAACAGATGATGACGACACGCCAGATAAAAGCTCCTGACGCCGCTGGTTGAGTCGTTGTGGCATAATACGCCGATTAACGTAGTTACGCTCTCAGCTAATCTCAGCTAGGCACTCCCGTTTGAGAAGGATGATAATGAACGTTTTAATGATAGGTGGCGGTGGTCGCGAGCATGCATTGGCGTGGAAACTAGCGCAGTCTAGTGACGTCGAACAGGTGTTCGTAGCGCCTGGTAATGCAGGTACTGCCACTGAGCCTAAATTGACCAACGTAGCTATTGAAGCAACTGATTTGGACGCGTTGGTAGCATTTGCCCAGCGCGAGCAAGTAGCGCTAACAGTGGTAGGGCCAGAAGCGCCGTTAGTTGAAGGGGTGGTAGATCGTTTTCAAGCGGCTGGCCTGACAATTTTTGGTCCTTCACAGCGTGCCGCACAGTTGGAAGGCTCTAAGTCGTTCACCAAAGACTTTTTGGCACGTCACCAGATTCCTTCTGCCGCGTATCAAACCTTTACGGCGGTAGAGCCGGCCTTGGCTTACTTAACCGAGATGGGCGCGCCCATTGTCATCAAAGCTGACGGCTTGGCGGCGGGTAAGGGTGTCATTGTCGCGATGAGCGAAGCCGAAGCTGAAGCGGCTATTCGCGATATGTTAGAGGCGAATGCATTTGGCGATGCAGGTGCGCGCGTTGTTATCGAAGAATTTCTGGAAGGCGAAGAAGCTAGCTTTATCGTTATGGTGGATGGTGAGAATGTGGTGCCCATGGCCACTAGCCAAGACCACAAACGTGCTTATGACGGCGATACTGGCCCCAATACGGGCGGCATGGGAGCTTATTCCCCAGCCCCGGTGGTAACGCCGGAGGTCGACGCGCGTATTATGGAGCAGGTTATTCTTCCTACCGTGCGCGGCATGGCTGAAGAGGGTAATGCATATACCGGCTTTTTATATGCGGGCCTAATGATTGACGCTGAAGGCAATCCGAAGGTTATTGAATATAATTGCCGTTTTGGTGACCCTGAAACTCAGCCGATCTTGATGCGGTTAACGTCAGATTTAGCCGCGCTTTGCTTAGCAGGCGCTAAGGGTGAGCTTGCCGATAAGCAGTGTGAGTGGGATTCCCGCGCAGCCGTGGGTGTTGTGATGGCGGCCGGTGGCTATCCCGGCAGTTACCGCAAAGGCGATGTTATTCACGGTTTGGAACAAGCAGGCCTGGCGCAGTGCAAAGTATTTCATGCAGGCACTACTCAGGCTGCTGACGGCAGTATCTTAACAGCAGGTGGGCGAGTGCTGTGTGTAACCGCATTAGGCAACACGGTATCGGCTGCTCAACAGCAAGCATATCAGGGTGTCAAAGCGATTCACTGGGAGGGCGCTGAGTTCCGCCGTGATATCGCTTTCCGTGCTATCGCCCGGGAAAAATAGCGATCAGCGATGATACCGCTGGCGCTAAACCACCACCGACAAGGAGCTAGGCATGGAGCGTGTCACGCTGGATTTCCCCTCGGCAGCGATTATTCATCGGCATCCTTTAACGGTGCGCGTCACGGATATGAATTACGGCCGCCACCTGGGACATGATGCTTTGGTATCGCTGCTACATGAAGCCCGCGTGCATGCGTTCGCTGCGCTAGGTTTGCCTGAGTGGGATATGAAAGGGTACCCGAGTGTTGTTGTCGACTTGGCGGTTCAGTATCAGAGCGAAGCGCGTTGGCCAGATGCTTTGGTAATTGAAACCGCTGTCCCTGAACCACAAGGCAAAGCGTTGACGGTTTATCACCGCATTTGTCATGCAGAAACCGAGAAGATGGTGGCAACTGCTCGGGTTAACCAGCTTCTTTTAGACCTTTCTTCAGGGCGGCCTGTCAAAGTGCCTGATGACGTTGTGCAGGCGATAGCTCGGGCGATAGCTCAGGAGAGAGGTGCTTAATGTCGCGGGAATATCCAATCATTGCCATCACAGGTTCTTCAGGTGCGGGTACCACCACGGTGCGTCGCAGCTTTGAGCGCATGTTTCTGCGTGAAGATGTTCACGCTGCCATGGTGGACGGCGATGCCTTTCACCGCTATACCCGTGATGATCTCCAGCGGATTTTTCGTGACGAGCCTGAGCGTAAAGATGAGCTTTCTCACTTTGCAGTAGAAGCCAATCTGCTTGATCGGTTGGAAGGGCTTTTTGTTGAGTACGGTGAGCATGGAGCGGGTACGTTCCGTCACTACATTCATGCAGAAGATAAGCAGAAAATTGAGGCAGGCTATCGGGTAGGGACGTTTACTGAGTGGCAGTCACTGCCTTGTGGTACTGATCTACTCTTTTACGAAGGTCTGCATGGCGGCTTGGTGACACAAGAGTATGATATTGCTCGTCACGTAGATTTATTAGTGGGTGTTGCGCCGACCATGAATCTTGAATGGATTCAAAAAATTGATCGTGATACCAAGCTGCGCGGATATTCCCAGGAAGCGGTCATCGATACCATATTAGGGCGCATGGATGATTACGTGCGCTACATACAGCCGCAGTTTTCCCGTACCCACATTAATTTCCAGCGTGTGCCCACTGTCGATACGTCGAATCCCTTTGAGGTTCAGGATATTCCGACCGATGCAGAATCGTTTGTAGTGATTCGCTTTAGAGATCCCTCAACGGTGGATTTTCCTTGGTTATTGGCGATGATAAAAGATTCATTTATGACACGTCCGCACACGTTAGTGGTGCCTGGCGCACGCATGTCGTTAGCGATGGAGCTGATCCTAGCTCCCCTGGTTCGCCACTTGCTTTCTCAGCGCCGTTTTCGCTAAGACTGTTTTCGCTCGTTAGTACGTTTTCGCCACTTACAAAAATGAAGGAGGCCGTATGGATTGCCTGTTTTGCAAAATCATAAACCGCGAAATTCCCGCAGATATCGTGTTTGAAGATGAGCATGTGCTCGCGTTCAATGATATTAGCCCTCAGGCGCCAACGCATCAGTTGATCATTCCTAAAAAGCATATTGCTACGCTTAACGATATTGCCCCTGAAGACCTAGCCTTGGTTGGGCGTTTGCAGCACACTGCCGCACAGCTGGCCAAGCAACAAGGCTTCTCGGAAGATGGATATCGTGTGGTGATGAATTGTAATGAAATGGGTGGTCAGACGGTTTATCACATTCATATGCATTTATTGGGAGGTCGGCAGTTTACTTGGCCGGCAGGCTGATAGCAGGTTCTATTTATTTTATAGCCCAACAAAAGCAAAAGCCCCTGTGCGTTTTTAGCGTACAAGGGGCTTTTTACGTACTAGCGGTATAGCAACAAATCGTTAGGCGTCGATGCGCTTATACTTCATCCGCTTAGGCGTGTCGTTACCCACGCGCTTTTTATGGTCTTCTTCATATTCGGTGTAGTTACCATCGAAGAAGACGACTTCAGAATCGCCTTCAAAGGCGAGGATGTGCGTAGCGATACGGTCTAAGAACCAGCGATCGTGAGAAATCACCATTGCGCAGCCTGGGAAGGCCAGTAGCGCTTCTTCCAGGGCGCGTAAGGTCTCGATGTCCAGATCGTTTGAAGGTTCATCTAACAGCAGTACGTTCGCGCCTTGTTTGAGCGTTTGGGCAAGCTGAAGGCGACCGCGTTCACCACCAGAAAGCTCATCTAGGCGCTTCTGTTGATCGTTGCCCTTAAAGTTAAAGCGGCCAACGTAGGCGCGCGAAGAAACTTCATAGCCGTTAATGTTTAGAATATCCTGTCCGTCAGAGACGGCTTCCCAAACAGTTTGTTTGTCGTCAAGCGCGTCGCGCAACTGCTCAACGTACGCAATATCAACAGTCTCACCAATCACTACTTCGCCAGCATCCGGCTGTTCTTGGCCGGTGATTAGCTTGAACAGTGTTGATTTACCAGCCCCGTTACCACCTACAATCCCTACAATCGCCCCCTGAGGAATGGTAAAGGAGAGATCCTGGTAGAGCAGTTTGTCATCAAATCGCTTGGTCACGTTATGAAACTCGATGACCTTATCACCCAGGCGCGGGCCAGGTGGAATATAGATCTCGTTCGTTTCATTACGTTTTTGGAAGTCGCCAGACTGCATCTCTTCAAAGCGATTAAGGCGCGCCTTGCTCTTTGCTTGGCGTCCTTTAGTGTTGCTGCGCACCCACTCAAGCTCTTGCTTGATAGCTTTCTGGCGCGATACTTCCTGTTTGGCTTCTTGATTCAGACGCTGTTCTTTCTGCTCCAGCCACTGAGAGTAGTTGCCTTCAAAAGGAATGCCTTGGCCGCGGTCAAGTTCCAGAATCCATCCGGCAACGTTGTCCAGGAAGTAACGGTCGTGGGTGATGGCCACGACAGTGCCGTTATAGTCGTGCAAGAAGCGCTCTAACCAAGCAACGGATTCAGCATCCAAGTGGTTGGTAGGCTCGTCGAGTAAGAGCATATCGGGGCTTGAAAGCAGCAGGCGGCACAGCGCTACACGGCGGCGCTCGCCCCCAGAAAGATTGCCTACTTTGGCATCCCAGGGCGGCAGACGCAGCGCTTCAGCAGCAACTTCCAGCTTACGCTCAAGGTTATGCGCATCGGCGGCTTCGATAATGTTTTCAAGGCGTGCTTGTTCGCTCGCTAGGGCATCAAAATCTGCATCAGGCTCGGCATACGCGGCATAAACCGCATCCAATTTTTCCTGAGCTTCTTTTATGGCGCCTAACGCCTCTTCTACCGTATCGCGGACGTTCTTTTCGTCATCAAGCTGTGGCTCCTGGGGAAGGTAGCCCACATTAATACCAGGCATCGGACGAGCTTCACCTTCAAACTCTTTATCGACACCGGCCATAATGCGTAGCAGTGTGGACTTACCGGAACCGTTCAAGCCAAGTACGCCAATTTTGGCGCCAGGGAAGAACGATAGCGAAATATCCTTGAGAATTTGCTTTTTGGGCGGCACAACTTTGCCAACCCGGTTCATGGTGAATACGTATTGCGCCATGGAAATCCGTTAGGTTGTTGGAGAAAAGAGTCGCAGCTGTGTGCTGGCGTAGGGCTAAGATGATAGTGCTCCGCGCGGGCAAAGGCCAGAAGCACAGAAGATAAGTCGTTTTGATACGTTGATCAGCAGCCTAGTGAAGGCTCCGTGCGCGACAATTACGGTGAGTAACTAGACATCGTAACTAAGCTGCTAATCAATGAAAGTGATTGAGGCGATCAGGTTATTCCTCTTCATCCCAATCATCTTCAATAGCGCGCTGCAAACGGCGCTCTTCAAGCCATGCTTCTACTTGGCGGCGGGCGCGAAGCGTATCTGCTTTGCTGGGTTTGCTTTTGCCGTAATGGTCATCGTTTACAGCGTCTAAGTTATCGAACTCATCGGCATCGATTGCATCACTGGTATAAGATTCACGATTTAAGGGGTCACGGCTCATGGTATGCCCTCCAACCCAAGCCGGCGCACCGGCATCACAACGGCCTCTTCTTTCAATCGATAGATGAAACAAGAAGCGCCTAGCGCTTTTATGCGCTTAGCCGCTATATACCGCCACTTAGGTTGAAGTTCAAGCCCCTGAGGCTACTTTATTGTCGTTTTTATTTATTCTGTCAGTTCTTGGCGCTTCTGAAGGGCGGCCAAGGCTTGCTGTGCTTCTACGCGTTCCGTCACATCTTTCTGTACGCCGATGTAGTACATCAAGTTATCAGCTTCGTCATAAACGGGTGTAATGGAGAGCTCGTTCCAGAACATGGTGCCGTCTTTGCGATAATTGCGCAGTACTTCACGAGAAGGGCGACCCTCTTTCAGCGCTTCGCGGATAGAGGTCAGCGCATCTTGGTCACGGTCTTCGTTTTGCAAAAAACGGCAGTCGCGATAAAGAATTTCATCTGCACTGTAGCCTGTGAGACGTTCGAATCCTTTGTTGACGTAGATAAGAATGTTTTCGTCGCCTTCTTGCTCTGCAACGACGATGCCATCCTCGGAAGCGTCAACAATGCGTTCGAGTAACTCAGGGCTGATCAAAGGAGATCGTTTCATCAATGGGTTCCTGTTGCTGCTCTCGTTCTTCCGTAGCTATGGCGCTGTCCATCAACGCGGAGCTAAGCGGCATTTCATATTGCTTAATAAAGGTAGAATAGCAAAAACCCAGCTAATCACCGCTAATTACCTACCATCATGGCGAGCGTTGTGATGCATTGCAATCGACAGCGCTATTCTGCCTCAGGTAATTGTTGGGCCGATAACATTGCACAGAGTGCTGTCCCAGCGAGTATTAACAACAGCGGAGCGCTACCAAGCCACTGAGCCAACCCACCGATTATCCCGCCTACCACCAGCATCAACACCCCTGTCAAGGTGTTAGATAGTGCCACATACAGCGCGCGATTCTCCTGCGTGGCAATGTCGACTAAGTAGGTTTTACGGCCTAGTCGTACGCCGTGATGAACGATAACCAGAAGGGCGTAAATAATCGCATAAGGCCAAACGCTTTCACTCCACTGGCTTGGGAACCATGCCAGGCTTGCGCCCAGCAGACAGCAAATGGCGGTCCCGGTGGCCGCATCTCTCATCACACGGCGACTCGATTGGTCTGCTCGCTTTCCCCATACAGGGCTTGCCACCATCGCAGCAATGCCTGATACCACTACCAGCAGGCCAAGGCCTCCTAAGTTAGTACCGCTTTGTTGTTGACCGAGTAGAGCTAAGTAGGGGAGTGCCAGTGCGCTGGAGAGAAGCAGGGCGCGAGCCAGATTGAAATTTAGAAAATTGCGATCTTCTTTGAGTAAAGAAAGCCCTAGCTTAATGCTGTCCCATGCATTTTCCCCGCCTTCCACAGCGCCGGGTACTTCCGCTATGCGCGCCGCACTCACGGCATTTAGTAGCCATCCTGCGGCGGCAACAACCAGTAAAATAGCGAGTGCTACGTTGCCGGGCTGGTCGCCAAACCACATCAGAACGCCGCCAGCTACCAGGGTTGCGGCGCCTGCTACGCTGCCACTCCATCCCATTAAGGTTCCACGGCGTCGCTTAGCGATGGTTTTACCCAACACATCTTTTGTTGCTATGGATGAGAGTCCTCTGGCCAGCGATAGCAACACCAGTGCACTTAGCACCATCGCGCCCCCTAAAGATCCGCTGCCCACGAGTGCCAGCAGTGCTAACGCTAATGCTGCCAATGCCTGTATCAACGCGCCTGCTACCCATACCCATTTACGCGTTGGTTTTAAGCGAATAAAGCCAGCCACAAACAGTTGTGGTAACAGGGCGCCTGCTTCGCGTATAGGTACCAGTAGGCCAACCATCCATACGGGGGCACCAATAATGCCCATTAACCAAGGCAATACCAAGCGGGCGCTGGAGACCTCGTCAGCGAGTTTATTGCCTAACGAGGCGCCAAGATGCAGAAAAAAGTTATGCGGTTGCTCATGGCATGCCTCATCGGGAATGTCATCGCACATTCGGCTGTCATCATCACCTGTCAGCCACTCGTACACACGGGTTTGAGAAACATGTTGCTTGGTCATTGCGTTCCCTTGGCAGTTGCTAATGTAAGGTGACAGAATGAAAAACAAGGATGCCACATTAAAACGTTTAGGAACCCCTGTATGTCACGCATTCAAATACGTTACTGCACGCAGTGCCAGTGGTTATTGCGCAGTGCTTGGTATGCTCAAGAACTGCTTTCAACCTTTGGTGAAAGCCTTGCAGAGGTTGCATTGTCTCCCTCTCATGGTGGCACCTTTGAAATATGGTGCGACGATGCATTGCTATGGGAAAGAAAGCGCGATGGTGGCTTTCCTGATATCAAAGCCCTAAAGCAACGCGTGCGGGATAAGATCGAGCCAGCTCGAGATTTAGGACATATCGACCGATGAGCCAAGATCGTCAAGCCGTGTTGTATGGTCTTGGAGCGGTGGCGCTATGGTCGACGGTTGCTACTGCGTTTAAGGTTGCTCTTGCCTGGATGAGTCCGCTTGAGTTGATGTGGCTCGCGGCCCTTGTGTCTTGGGCGTTCATGTTCGTGCTGGTAGTGAAGCAAGGGCATTTAACAGAAGCTCTTCGTCATGGCTGGCGTACTGCGGCCTGGGCTGGGTTGATGAATCCTGTTGCCTATTATCTGGTGCTGTTTGCCGCGTACGATAGGCTGCCTGGGCAAGAGGCAATGGCGCTCAACTATACTTGGGCGCTGGCAATGGCGCTTCTAGCGGTACCGATCCTAGGGCAACGGCTCACGCGAATGGATGTGGTTGCGGGGCTTATTGCCTACGCGGGGGTCTGGGTGATAGCTACCCGCGGCAACGTTTTCAATGTTGATTTCGCAGACCCGCTTGGCGTCGTTTTTGCACTTGTATCGACGCTGTTATGGGCGCTCTACTGGCTACTCAACGCACGGGATAAAAGAGCGCCCTTAATTGCGCAATGGCAAAATTTCAGCGTCGGTTTGCCTGTTTTAACGCTGTTATTGATAGCCGGGCCAGGGTTTAGTTGGCATGGCTGGCAAGCCTTAGGCGCAGGTGTCTACGTCGGCCTTTTCGAAATGGGAGTCGCTTTTATTCTTTGGCAGATGGCGGTGCGCAAGGTCTCGCGTACGGCCAAGGTGTCTAATCTGATCTTTCTTTCCCCACCTGTCTCGCTGCTGCTGCTCTACCTGGTTGTTAATGAACCATTGTTAGCATCCACGTTGGTAGGGTTGATGCTCATCCTTTCAGGGCTGGCGCTGCAGCAGCTGCAATCTTCGAAAGCCTAGTTCTATAGCTTGGCTCTTCTTAAAGCCTCGCTCTTAAAAAAATCAGCCCTTTGAAAGAGCAAAAAAATGCTTTGTAATGTTTTTTTAGGATTTTTATTGTAAAATTTTGTGACTCTTGGCTTCATAGTATTAGCTTTACAGCTAATGCTATTAAATTAAGCTAAGTAAATGCGCTAATTCGTATCACTGAGTCGTATCAATACTAATTAGTATGAGGTATTGACCAGAGGGCGAAGCAAGAGAGTCAAGGGTGCCCCAGGGTTGGTGGCGTTTAGCAGCTATTTCTTCAGCAGCGTAAATATTCATTAGGGATCTATGGCGATGAAAGACGGTATTAAAACGACACTAAAAACTTTGTTTTTACAGCGCGCTATTCGACCGCTTACGGTTACTACTCTGGCTTGTCTCCCTCTCTCTGCTTTGGCTCAGTCATTACCAGCGACGCTTTACGCGCCGGGTACCACCGATCTGTCGAGCACCATTCAGCAGGCTATCGTTACCAATCCACAGGTAAATGCATCCTGGGCCAATTTTAGTGCCTCTGGCAGTGATATCCGTGTTGCACAAGGCGGCTATTTGCCCTCGATCGATGTCAGTGCGGGTGTCGGCAGGCAAGATCAGCAAAATGATGGGCGTGGCAGCTACGACAGTGATTTTGCTGAGCTGACCTTAACCCAGATGGTTTTCGATGGCTTTGCAACTCGCAGTGAGGTTGAGCGCTTAGATCGTGCTCGCCTGGTCGCCTATTTCGAGCTTTTAGGCGTCAGTGAAGAAATAACGCTTGAGGCTTTTCGTACCTATCTGGATGTGTTGCGCTATCGTGAGTTGGTGCGTTTAGCGCAGGATAACTACCGTGAACATCAGCGGGTATTTGCTCAGATTGAAGAGCGTGCGCTTTCTGGTGCAGGGCGGGGTGTTGACCTTGAACAGATCAGTGGCCGCTTAGCATTAGCCGAATCAAACCTAATGTCGGAAGCGTCAAACCTTCACGATGTTACTGCTCGCTTCCAACGAATTGTTGGTGCGCTGCCAGCACAAAATATGGCGCCCGCGCCGTCTCTTGCCGCTGAACTTCCCGCAGATGTCAGCCAAGCCATTGAGCTGGCGTTTCAGGGGAATCCTGAGTTTCATGCGGCAATTGAGAATATCGCGGTGCAACGCGCTGAGCGTGAAGGTGCCCGCGCTGCCTTTATGCCTCGCCTAGATATTCAAGGACGTACCGGCACTAATAACCAAGACGATTCCGTGGGTGGTCGTCGTGATGAGCACAGTATTCAGCTCGTTGCGAGTATGAATCTTTACCGGGGTGGTTCTGACTATGCTGCCTTTAACGCGGCAACGACACGAATTGAAGAAGCTGATAGTCAGCGCGAAACAGCGTGTACCAATGTTAGACAAACAACACAAATCGCTTATAACGACACGCAGCGTCTCAACGAACAGTTGGAGTATTTAAACGAACACCGGCAGTCAATTGACCGTGTTCGTGGTGCTTATCAACAGCAATTCGATATTGGCCAGCGCACGCTTTTAGACGTGCTGGACAGTGAGAACGAGTATTTTGAAGCGAGTCGTGCCTATGCGAACGCGCAGTTTGACTTAACGCTGGCTCAAGCACGAACTCTGGCGTCGATGGGGCAGCTAATGCAAACCCTACAAGTAGCCCGTGATGATATTCCTAGTCTTGACGAGCTTGGCTATGAGGACGCTTCGTCTCGCGCAGAGATGGCGTGCGCCGTCGATGGGCCGCGTGGGTTCACCCTTGAAGATTTTACCAGTGGCATTTAATTGCTGATGAGCGGCGGCCGTAAGGTCGTCGCATTAGGCATGCCCACTGGTGAAGCTTCAGTGAATGTTTTTTCCGACGAATTCATTAGGATGATGAGGTCTCAGTGACGCAACGTAAGCTGGAAGTATCTCGGACTGACCGCAGCGATGGTCAGGAAGAACACGATGAGCTACTGGAGTGTTTAAAGGCAGTTGCTTCATATTATCAGCACGAAGTGTCATCCGAGGCCTTAAAAGCGGGCCTGCCTTTAGAGCAAGGAAAATTGATTCCTTCTGTCTTTGGGCGGGCAGCCTCGCGAGCTGGGCTTACTGCGCATATTGTGAAAAGTAAGCTCTCGGCGCTAAATCCTGCGCTGTTTCCGGCAATTTTATTGCTGGAACCAGGGCGTGCTTGTGTGTTGCTCGGGCTGGATCTCAAGCAGCAAAAAGCAAAAGTAATTTTTCCTGAGCTGTCTGAGGCTGATACGGAAATATCGCTAGAAGAGCTTCACGCGGGGTACAGCGGTGAAGCTATTTACGTGCGGCCAAAGTTTAGGGCCGACAGTACCTCTGAGCCTGGTGTTAAAAAACGCCGAGATCAGCACTGGTTTTGGGGCGTTATTCGTGAAAATCGACGCCTCTATCGCGACATCGTTCTTGGTTCAGTAGCGATCAACTTGTTTGCGCTGGCGATGCCGCTGTTTGTGTTGAACGTTTATGACCGTGTTGTCCCCAATCAGGCCACTGAAACGCTTTGGGTGCTAGCAATCGGTATTTTCATCGTGCTGTGTTTTGACTTGGCGCTGCGCTTAATGCGTAGCAGCTTTGTTGATTTGGCAGCCAGCCGGGCAGACGTAAAGCTTTCATCGTCGATTATGGCGAAAACGTTAGGCTTGCGTTTAGAAGAGCGGCCAGCGTCGACGGGGTCTTTTACCTCAACGCTTCAATCTTTCGAATCGGTGCGAGCATTTATTGGCTCTGCAACTATCCTTGGTATCGTCGATTTACCCTTTGTACTACTTTTCGCGGCCATCATTGCACTCATCAATCCTTGGCTTGTGTTACCTGTGCTCGTTGGTATCGTTTTCGTGCTGTTATATGCCCTTGCAGCACAAGGTAAGCTGCACGAGCTTTCACAAACGACCTGGGAAGTGGGGGCGCAGCGTAACGCCTTGTTGGTGGAATCTGTTTCCCAATTAGAAAACGTTAAGGCGTTGCGAGCAGAAAGCCGTATTCAACGCCACTGGGAAAAAGCATCCGCCTTTTTATCGAGAACCGGCGCTCAGCTAAAAATGGTGAGTACCTCGGTTTCAAGCGTTGCCCAGTGGGCTCAGCACAGCGTGGCCGTATGCGTCATTATCATCGGTGTCTATCAAATTATTGAAGGTAACTTGACTCAGGGCGGTTTGATTGCTGCCTACATGCTCTCTTCACGAGCAATGGCGCCCGTCAGTCAAGCGGCTGCTTTACTGGCTCAATATCATCAGTCGTCAACGGCCCTGGAGTCGTTAAATGGCGTAATGGCTAAAAGTGTGGAGCGTCATGAAGGCAAAGCGTATGTCGAAAAGCCCAACTTTACTGGCAGCATCCGCTTAGAGAAAGTCACCTTGCGCTATCCCAATGAAGAAAGAGAGGCATTGCGTGATGTCTCGATTTCTATCAAAGCCGGTGAAAAGGTCGCGTTACTCGGCCGTATTGGCTGTGGAAAATCATCGTTGAACAAACTGGTACTTGGTTTTTATCAGCCCACATCCGGCGCGGTGCTGGTGGATGGCGTTGATATTCGTCAGTTAGATCCTCTGCAACTTCGTCGTCATATTGGCTATGTGCCTCAGGACGTCAGCCTATTCGCTGGCACGCTGCGGGATAATATTGTCGCGGGTGGTGGAAACGACCGAGTTGATGATGAGGCGTTACTTCGGGCGATCGAAATTGCTGGCCTTGAATCACTGGTTAACAGCCATCCTAAAGGCGTTGATCTTGAGGTGGGTGAACGAGGGCAGGCGCTTTCAGGCGGGCAAAAACAAGCAGTAGCCATCGCAAGGGCCGTGGTCCAAGACCCACCAATATTGCTGCTTGATGAGCCAACCAGCTCAATGGATAACGCTAGTGAGGAAGCGTTTAAAGCGAATCTAACGAGTGTTGCGCCAGGAAAAACCATTCTAGTTGTTACTCATCGTACATCGCTGCTATCCCTCGTTGATCGCATCATTGTTATGGATGCTGGAAAAGTAGTGGCGGATGGTCCTCGCGATACGGTTGTAGAGGCATTGCGTAAAGGCCAGATCGGGAGGGCGTCATAATGGCGAAAAAAACCACCTCCACGAGTGAGCAAAAAGGCTTTGAGGCCATTGGCCGATTTTCTGAGAAAGGGAAGAAGCCGTTTCGTCCTTTTATGGACCGTCTCTTTGCTCGCCGTGTCACCTCTGCGCATCTTAATCGTGATTGGGCAAGCGACACTGATTGGGCGCGTATGCAGCAAGAGCCCATACGTGCGCGGCTATTTCTCTACACTGTTTTATTAACCATCATTGTGCTGGTGGTTTGGGCATCGGTTGCTGCCATCGACGAAGTAACCCGTGGTGCAGGGCGCGTTATTCCGGCAAGCCAATTGCAGCGCATCCAGTCGTTTGACGGCGGTGTGATAGAACAGATCATGGTGCGAGAAGGGCAGGTGGTCAGCGCTGGTGAAGTGTTAATGCAAATTGACCCAACGCGGTTTGTTTCTGATTTTCGCGAAAACCGTGCTCAGCGTTTTGCACTTGAAGCACGAGCAGAACGGCTGCGGGCGTTAGCCGCTGGAACAGCATTTGAGCCTTCTGAAGAGCTGCGTCAAGAAGTGCCTAGTATCGTGATGCAGGAACGAGAAGTGTATGAAAGCCGCCGCGAAGAGCTACGCGAACAAGAAAACGTGCTCAACGATCGTATTCGGCAACGTCGAGAGGAGCTTCGGGAAGCGCAGGCACGTCGTGATACGGCCCAGCGTGAAGCAAGTATGGCAGGGCAAGAGCTTAACCTAACGCGCCCACTACTCGCCTCAGGTGCTGTTTCAGAAGTGGAGGTATTGCGCTTACAGCGTGAAGTATCGCGTGCCACCGGTGAGCGCAATCAAGCTGCCGCTGCTGTTTCACGTCTGGAAGCGGGAGTAGAAGAAGCAGAGGGGCAGCTACTTGAGCTAGGTGCCGAACGTAGAAGTGAGTGGCGAAATGAGCTTGCTCAGACGTTAGGCGACTTAAATGCACTTCAGCAGTCAGGCACGGGGCTTCAGGACAGGGTGCGACTTACCGAAATACGCTCGCCTGTCGATGGTGTGATTCAGCGTATTCATATCAGTACGATTGGCGGGGTGGTCCAGCCAGGGCAAGAAGTATTGGATATCGTACCTAGCGATGATCAACTACTGGTTGAAGCCCGTATTGCTCCCCAAGATATTGCTTTTCTCCACCCTGGTCAGCCAGCAACGATTAAGCTCACTGCCTATGACTATGCTATTTACGGCGGTTTGCAGGCTGAGCTTGATCACATCAGCGCAGATACGATTACGGATGAAGAAGGTAATACCTTTTACTTGGTACGTGTTCGTAGTTTGCAAGATGAAAGCATTGCCGATCGGCTTCAGGTTATACCAGGGATGACGGCACAGGTAGATATTGTCACAGGCAAAAGAACGGTTATGCAGTTCTTACTAAAACCTGTTTTGAGGGCGTGGCGAGATTCCATGGGGGAGCGCTAATGAAACATTGGTTTGTAACAACGGATGGTAGCCTCAAGGCACGCTGGGAAAGTGCTTTTCCTGTAAGCACAGCCACCACGCCAGATAAAGTGTTGTACCAGATACAGTCAGGTGACGTGGTCTGGCTAACAACGATGGTCGAAAACTGGGATGAGTTGATTCCGACGATAGCCGCAAAAAAGGCAATTGTGGTGTTACTCAGCTATGCACCTAATGATCGCGAGGCATTGAAGGCGCTTGACCTTGGGGCGCGTGGCTACGTGCACACACTGGCGGCACCTGATGTGCTTAAGCAAGTGGCTCTTGTGGTGTCTAATCAAGGCGTATGGGTGGGCCAAGAGTTGCTTGCGAAAGTGATGGGCGGGACATTTAAGGCCCTGCAAAATCGTCAGAATGGTGAAAGTTATCAACACAGCGAATATTTGAACCTGCTCACGGAGCGCGAGCGGGGCGTAGCGTTAGCCGTTACACGTGGTGCAACCAACAAAGAAGTTGCTCGCCAATTAGATATTACTGAGCGCACGGTAAAAGCCCACTTAAGCGCCATATTTAAGAAGCTATCCGTTCGTGACCGCCTGCAGTTAATTCTGAAGTTAGCGCCCGTTGCTGAGAGTTTTTCAGAACGACTCTAATGATCATGCCTGAATGTAAGCGATGTATCGAAAGGTGTTAGCACGAAAACGCTAAACTTCAGGCTTTTGCATTAGCCCATATTTTTGAGCATTTGAATGCCCGATAATAAACGTTATTCACTGCCTAGCTCGCTTATACAACGTCAGCAGGGTGCTGGGAAAGCTATACAGGCTGCCCGACAGGTTGACTTAGCGCATGCTTTAGATGGTATCGGCGAAACGGTGATGCCTATGTGGTTGAACCGGCATGCGCAGCCAGCAGAGTTTGTTCAGCTAATGCTGATCTCTGTAAGCGATGGCTATGAGCGCGCTCAAGTTGCTTCTGTGCAGCTTGATTTGTGCGACTTACAGACAGGCAATTGGGCAGCCTTACTCCCCGCGTTGAAGCAGGCACTAGAACAGCTTGAGCGAAAGTTCCCACGTCCATTAGTGTGGTGTCGGTTGGAGTGGCCTTTTGCCGTGCGTGAATGGCAATGGCAAGCCCTAAAACAAGATATTAAGCGTTACAAGCGCAACTATTTCCGTAGTGGCTTAGCCTTTGTGGGCAAGAAGCTTCCTCGACTCTTGCTAACAGAGATGGAGCTTAACGCTAATGCCTGTTTGTATGCAGGCAATCAGGTGGCGCATGCTGATATTAATCAGGCTCACCTAGAGCGCTATATAAAAGCGCGTCATGGCTCAAGTCAGATGCCAGACTTTGCCGATAATATGCCAGCTTGGAGCTTTTCTACCGCTGGCGTATTTGTGGATGTTAGTGGCGAAAATGCTAACGTTTATGCCCTGGAGACTCAGCCGAGATGCTGGGGCAGGCGAGAAGCTCCTCCTCTAACAGCGGTATCCACAGGCGAGTTAATCGCACGTTCCACCCGCTTCTTAGGCAAACAAGTAAATGAAGATGGCCGCTATGTGTATGGCTATTTTCCCTGCTTTGATCGTCGTATTAACACCTACAACGTATTACGCCACGCCAGTAGTACCTATGCCTTATTGGAAGGCTATGAAGTCTGTGTGGAGCAAGGGCTTTTAAGTAATGAGCAGCTAGACATTTTACGCCAGCAGATTACTAGCGCGCTTTCGGGGTTATGTTCCAGGTTCGTTATTCATCGCCAAGGCGCTGCCTATGTGGTGGATGCAGGCGACATTATCAAGCTGGGAGCCAATGCGGTCGCTGTTCTTGCACTAGTGAAATATCACCAAGTCACGGGGGATGGTCGCTATGCTGATTTGGCGGATGCGCTGGCGCAGGGGATGACGAGAATGCAGGAAGCCGATGGTAGCTTTGTGCACGTGCTCAATGCTGCGGATTTATCGGTTAAGGAAAAAACACGGATCATTTATTACGATGGCGAAGCTGCTTTTGCCTTAATGCGGCTTTACGACCATACCGGAAATAACCGGTGGCTGGAGTGTGTGGTCAAAGCATTTGACTACTTTATTGCTAGTGGTCACGAAAATGCTCACGACCATTGGCTTGCGTATTGCTCTAATGAACTGGTGACGCATCGTCCAGAGCGCAAGTATTTTGCGTTTGCGGTGCGCAATATCACTGGTTATGTCGACTTTATTCACAAGCGGGCCACGACGTTTCCAACGTTGCTTGAACTATCAATGGCGTTTCACAAAACGCTGCTCAAGCTGGGGGCACGCCCTGATTTAGCCGATGTGTTAAACGGCTTTGATATCAATGCGTTTTACCGTGCGCTTCACGCCAGGGCGAATTACCTACTCAACGGTTTCTTCTGGCCGGAAGTCGCTATGTATTTTAAGGCCCCGGCGACCATCGTGGATGGCTTTTTTATTCGTCATCACAGTTTTCGCGTCAGGATAGACGATGTAGAGCACTACTTATCAGGGCTGGTGGCGTACCAGCAGATGCTGCGTGAGGCAAGCTATGCCAGTGTCAAGCCACGAGTAGGGAATCGGCTGGATGCCAAGGCCATCGCCTCAGCAACTGAGGGAGTATGGGCATCAGTGCCGCCTGATGATTGGCAGGCGATAGGACTATGCTGCTGGCCAAAATCTTTTCAACCTGGGCAGGTTGTTGTCGCTCGTAGCAAAGAAATGGATAAAGGTTTTTTGCCATTCGCCGCAGTCAAGTCTCTGGTAAGTAAAGGTGCTTCCGCTGTCATTTGTGATGATCGTGAGACATATCGTGATATCGGTGTGCCCGTGCTGCACGTAGCTGATGTGCGTGCAGCGACGTTGGCGATAGGTCAGTGGCAGCGCCGGAATTACGCTGGGCGTGTCATCGGTGTTACCGGCAGTGCAGGTAAAACAACGGCAGTAGCGATGCTAGCCCATGTGTTGAACTACACCGGTGCTGTCGGACAAACGCAAGGCAGTGCCAACTTACCGATAGGCATTGCTTGGAACATGGCTTCGATGCCACAAAAAGCACCGTACTGGGTGGTTGAAATGGCCATTGGCTCCATGGCCCAGAATACCGATCTTGCCCGCCCTGACATCGCCATTGTTACTAATATTGCTGCATCGCATCTGGTGTATCACCGATCTCTGGACGAAATTGCCCGAAAGAAATCGCTTATTTTTCAGGGTATGCCACCCAATGGGATCGCTATTCTCTACCGTGATATGCCTCACTATATTTATCTGGCTGAGCAGGCGAGGCGCTATCACCTACAGGTGGTCAGTTTCGGTGAACATCCTGACGCAGACATACGCATGCTTGAATTTGCAGGGAATAGCGGTCGCATTATGTGTGATGGCGTTGTGTATGAACTTGGCTTGAGTGCTGCTGGGCGACATATGCTGCTGAATGCGATGGCAGTATTAGCCGTGGCTAGGCAAGATAATTTACCTTTAGACATCGTCATATCCCGTTTGGCATCTTTTCAAGCGGTGGCAGGGCGGGGCGAGGTGCGGGCTATAGACTGCTACGGGATGCCAATCACTCTGTACGATGAAACGTACAATGCCAATCCTCTATCGATGCGTATGGCGTTGGAGGCCTTCTCCTCACTCCCTGTGGACGCCAATAAAAAGCTGTTGATTATTGGCGATATGCTAGAGCTAGGGGCAGAGTCAGAACGTTTGCACCAGGAGCTTGCCCCAATCCTTGCTGCGCAATCAGCTAGAAGCATACTGCTCTGTGGTAAGCACTGCCAAGCGTTGTTGCCGTTGCTGGGTGGAGAGGCTTCTGGCGTGTTTCACTTCGCCGATGTTGAGGCTCTTGAAGCTGCATTGCCTGACCATCTAGTGCCTCAAGATAGCGTGTTTGTTAAGGCGTCCCATGGCATCGGACTGCACGCACTTTTTTCTCAGCTACCTCATGATTAAACAGCTATCGTCATACCAGCGTGGGTGGGTTGCACTAATAATACTTTGCGCCATGATCGGCAAGTTAACGCCAGTGATTGCCCAGCCGACCCCGGAAGCAGGTGAGTGCCATTATCTACAGCGCGACAGATCGCTTGAGGTAGTGGCAAGTGAGCCGAACCAAACCGAGGGGATAGAGAAGCATATTCACTTCTTTGTCGAGGCAACTGATCAGAGCGTGCCGCTAAGCGCGACAAGACTTAATGACTTGAAAATACAGCTTGAAGCCGCCGATATACTCTATCGTGAAGTATTGGGGCTCACACCACCTTTACTTATGCCACGCTATCAGCGTGCAAATTTCATTATTGTGATGTTGCGTGCTGACCAAGTGCGCGGCGGGCAAGCGTATGATGAAGTGGTACGCAGCCCCGCAGTGTCTGATTGCCATATTCGCATGGCCCTAGGTGGTCAAGTGAATGCAGCAGAAAACTTAACCCCTGCACATGAGTTATTTCATCTGTATCAAAATGCACACATGATGTTCAAGCAAGGTTGGGTGCATGAAGGGTTAGCCCGCTGGTCAGAATCGCTACTTAGAGGGGATATACAAAAAGGGGATCCCTTACCTACTAGTGCCGAAGCGCTGGAAGTAGTAATGCAAGATAGCTACGGCGCCACAATCTTTTGGCAGAGACTGTTTTATCTGCTTGATCCTCAAGGCGACAGCTCTATCCCAAAGGCACTAAGAGAGATGCGCTATCACGATGGCAGCCAAGTAGTGGCAGTGAGTGAGCGTTATGGCAGCGCATTTCTACCGTTACTTTTCTCCTCGCTAAATGAAGCGGGGGAGGCACTGGCCCATCAAGAACAATGGCCCGTGTATGGTTGGGCAGAAGCAGAACAGCGTGACCTGCGGCACAATAGAGCCATCCTATCCGCAGTGCACCATGCTGTTTCCCTATATATGCCGATAACCGATCAACCTGACGAATTACGCACATTCATGCAACTTATTGAACCCATGATTGATCGATGAGCAACCAAATGACTAACAGTGAGAGAAACGAGATTCACGGAGATCAAGTTCTCGACCTGATGGCTGCGTTAGCTCGTGCGGTATTGTGGCCATTTCGTTGGCGCGTATTGACTATCTTGCTAATACAAATTGTAAGTCAGGTCATGCTGTTGGCAAGCCTAGTGCTACCCTGGCAACTGCTTCAAGTGTTGATCACCGGGCATAGTCGTATAGATGGTTGGGTTCCCAGGGTGGATAACCATGGTGGCAAGATAGCGGTATTAATCGCATTGGCAGTGCTCTGCTTTTGCACCTACGCCTTACTTCAATGGCTAGTCAAAAAAGCCATTGCGCATTTTTCGACCCTAATTCTTGGTCATTTGAATAAAACCCGGTTAGTTGCCAACCACCGATTACTTGGCAAACGCGTGTTAGGCATTGTGATAGGTGCTTTGTCATCAACGGTGATTGCACTGCTTTTCTGTCTTTTAATCGCTCTTCTACATCCTCTGCTAGCGCTATTAGCAGTTACTTGTGTGTTGGGGCTGGTGATGATCGTTGGCTTTTACTATCGCTTTGAGCGGGTGACGAAAATTCAGAATATGTTGCAAGGCAACGTTCTGACAGTCATCAATATCAGCTTTGCGTTAGGGTTTTTAATTATTGTCCTAGATTATTTCAATGGGACGATGCGTCCACTCTTGACACTGTTCATATTGCTGCTGGGAATGCGCCAATTAATGGCGGCCAGTGTTAATGGATTGGTCAATTTCTTGAGTATCATCAAGTATTTTCAGCAGATTAATATGCTGCTTTTGCCTCGCTCCCAGCAGATATCTCTCTTTTCAACCACGGATTTTGTACAACGTTTTGAACAAGCAACGCTTCAACGTTGGCTATTGCCATGGTTAGTTGAGTGTCATTATTGCCACCGCGATCCTGAAATTTTGCAGTGTCGCCTGCTTTCTGGGCGAGCCATCGCACACGTGTTGGTTCGGGATGTGGATAGCAATGGCTTCCCTCGCTATAGGTTGTTGAAGTGCTACATCCCTGCTCGGGAAAATGAAGCGCTTCATGAAATATCGCTATTGAGTGAAGTCGGTGGCTATTGTTATGGAGTCATCCCTACTGTGCCTGTGTTACTAGCCAGCGGTCGTTTGCCCTGGTGCTCCTTTTTGTTATTGGAAGTGGGGGACACACCTCCTCAATGGAAAAACTCTGAAGAACGTAAGCCTTGGATGAGTGAGCTACGTCAAGGCTTACGACATGTCCCTGTGCCAAACAATATCATTACCCAGTACGCTGCAACGTTTGCCTCATTACCTGAACGCATGAGAAATATTAAGGCATCGCATTTTTCCTATCTGACGCAAGAAGACAATCAGACCTTTCAAGTTGAGCGTTTCATGAAGTTATGGCCGCTTATGATCGTTGAGATAGAAAGGCTCCCCAAATGCTTGACGGTGCAAAATGCGAGTAGCGCGCGCATGGCAACCATAGGCAAGTATATGCTTCTGCTGGACTGGCATGGTTGGGTGTATGACACGCTGGGGGCCCACTGGCCGCTATCTGCAAAGCTAAATGCGGAAGTACTTGAGCTAATCAGCACTCAATGGGAAAGCCCTAATAATCAGCAAGGTTGGTCGGAGTTCGCTTCACCCACCATGGCGGCGAACTGTGTCGCACTCGCTGCGCGCGCTCATGAATTCTGCCAACGCTGTCATCTTAATAATGATTCAGGCGCACTCAATATGATGTCCGGGCTTATAAAAGCCTATGAAACCATTGGGCTGGTTGATGAACAAAAAGCCGTAGTAGAACGCTCCGTTCAGTATTAAAAAATCATCATAATTTTCAGCATATCCGTCAGGCCCCTCCTATCACTGTGCTAGTACTGTCCACCGGTACAATATGAATTCGCCGTCATCAAGATTAGCCTTGCTGCAAAATGCCGTTAATGAATATTTACTTTCATTGGTTTTTACAAAAGCGGCAAACTCTTTAATGAAACGGCGGGTGGGATACAGCACATGGCGACAGTTATCGCGATTTCAGGTCAGGCTTGGGCACGTGATGAAGATGGCAATCTGCGAGAGCTCCGTATTGGCGATGTTCTTCAGGAAGGTGAAACGATCATCACGTCTGCGGATGGTCGTGTAGATTTAGACTTTGCCGACGGAACAGGTGTTAACGTTGTTGAAGGCGGCCAAGAAGTTGCTGTCACTCCCGAGCTTGATCTTGATGCGATTGTAGCCACCGATGCCAGCGCCCAAGACGACGATTTAGAAGCACTGCTCGCCGCTCTTGATGATGAAGATGGCGATTTACTTGAACTGCTAGATGCTACCGCAGCCGGCGGCGCTGGCGGCGGTGGTGGTGGCGGTAACAGCTTTGTGCGCCTTGCCCGTATCGCCGAAGAAACCGACCCGCTTAGTTTTAGCACTGAAGGAGGCCTTGAAGGGGCTGAGTTCGTCGAATTTGATGGTGGCGTAGCCGCTGCTGCAGCACTAGATGACACTGATGCGGACGCAGATTCTGACGCCGACGCTGATGCCGATGCCGATGCTGATGCTGATGCTGATGCTGATGCTGATGCGGACGCCGATGCTGATGCTGATGCTGATGCCGATGCTGATGCGGACGCCGATGCCGACGCAGACGCAGACGCCGACGCGGATGCTGACGCTGATGCCGATGCTGATGCCGATGCCGATGCCGATGCTGATGCTGATGCGGACGCCGATGCAGATGCAGATGCGGACGCCGACGCTGATGCTGATGCCGACGCCGATTCAGACGCAGACGCGGATGCCGATGCCGACGCCGATTCAGACGCAGACGCGGATGCCGATGCCGATGCTGACGCCGATGCCGATGCCGATGCCGATGCAGATGCGGATGCGGACGCAGATGCCGATTCAGATGCCGACGCTGATGCTGATGCCGATGCCGATGCCGATGCCGATGCCGACGCTGATGCAGATGCTGACGCTGATGCTGATGCTGATGCAGATGCTGACGCTGATGCTGATGCTGATGCTGACGCCGATTCAGATGCTGACGCCGACGCCGATGCGGACGCCGATGCGGACGCTGACGCTGATGCAGACGCAGACGCCGATGCAGATGCCGACGCCGATTCAGATGCCGATTCAGATGCAGACGCCGATTCAGATGCAGATGCAGATGCTGACGCGGATGCAGATGCTGACGCGGATGCCGACGCTGACGCGGATGCTGACGCCGATGCAGATGCAGATGCCGATTCAGATGCCGATGCGGACGCTGACGCCGATTCAGATGCCGACTCCGATTCTGATGCGGACGCCGATGCGGATGCCGACGCCGATGCGGACGCTGATGCCGATGCCGATGCCGATGCCGATGCCGATGCCGATGCTGATGCTGATGCGGACGCCGATGCCGATGCTGATGCTGATGCTGATGCTGATGCGGACGCCGATGCTGATGCGGACGCCGATGCTGATGCGGACGCTGACGCTGACGCTGACGCTGATGCTGACGCTGACGCTGACGCTGACGCCGACGCAGATGCTGATGCCGACGCCGATGCCGATGCCGATGCCGATGCGGACGCAGACGCAGACGCAGACGCAGACGCCGATGCAGATGCTGACGCTGATGCTGATGCGGACGCCGATGCAGATGCGGATGCCGATGCAGACGCGGATGCGGATGCGGATGCAGATGCAGATGCGGATGCGGATGCGGATGCAGATGCGGACGCTGACGCCGATTCAGATGCCGACTCCGATTCTGATGCGGACGCCGATGCGGATGCCGACGCCGATGCGGACGCTGATGCCGATGCCGATGCCGATGCCGATGCTGATGCTGATGCGGACGCGGATACCGATGCAGATGCGGATGCCGATGCAGATGCCGACGCGGACGCTGATGCCGACGCCGATGCTGACGCCGATGCAGATGCAGATGCAGATATCGAGCTAGAAGCTACGATCACCATCGATACCATAGCCGGTGACGACGTGATCAACGGTTCAGAAGCTGACGGTGACGTCACTATCACTGGCACCGTGGGTGGCGACGCCCGCGAAGGCGACACTGTCACTCTGACTGTGGGTGGTGAGACATTCACAGGCCAAGTCGATGAAAGCCTGAACTACGCCATTGATGTCCCAGGCGCGCTTTTGGCCGACAATGACAGCATCACTGCTGACGTGATTGGTGAAGACGACGCAGGCAACATCTACAGTGCTGATATCGAGCGTGACTACAGTGTCGACGCCACCGCGCCGACGGTCAGCGTTGCGCTGGAAGACGCCTCTGGCGACATCTACAGCGCCGACGAAATCGCTGATGGCGTGAACGCCACCGTCACTCTGGGCGGCAGCACCGAAGTGGGCGACACCCTGGTGGTCACCGACGGCAAGGGCAACACGCTCCTGGATCGTGAAGTGACGCAGGACGACCTGGATAACGGTGTCACCGTCACCATCACCGACCTGGACGGCACGGATACGGCACTGAGCGTGACTGCCACGGTCACCGACCCGGCAGGCAACAGCGATAGCGACAGCGACACCGGTACCATCGACGCCACCGCGCCGACGGTCAGCGTTGCGCTGGAAGACGCCTCTGGCGACATCTACAGCGCCGACGAAATCGCTGATGGCGTGAACGCCACCGTCACTCTGGGCGGCAGCACCGAAGTGGGCGACACCCTGGTGGTCACCGACGGCAAGGGCAACACGCTCCTTGACCGTGAAGTGACGCAGGACGACCTGGATAACGGTGTCACCGTGACCATCACCGACCTGGACGGCACGGATACGGCACTGAGCGTGACTGCCACGGTTACCGACCCAGCAGGCAACAGCGACAGCGATACGGATAACGGCGTTATCGACGCCACCGCGCCGACGGTCAGCGTTGCGCTGGAAGACGCCTCTGGCGACATCTACAGCGCCGACGAAATCGCTGATGGCGTGAACGCCACCGTCACTCTGGGCGGCAGCACCGAAGTGGGCGACACCCTGGTGGTCACCGACGGCAAGGGCAACACGCTCCTTGACCGTGAAGTGACGCAGGACGACCTGGATAACGGTGTCACCGTCACCATCACCGACCTGGACGGCACGGATACGGCACTGAGCGTGACTGCCACGGTTACCGACCCAGCAGGCAACAGCGACAGCGATACGGATAACGGCGTTATCGACGCCACCGCGCCGACGGTCAGCGTGGCGCTGGAAGACGCCTCTGGCGATATCTACAGCGCCGACGAAATCGCTGATGGCGTGAACGCCACCGTCACCCTGGGCAGCAGCACCGAAATCGGCGACACCCTGGTCGTGGTGGATGGCAAAGGCAACGAGCTGTTCAACGGCGACGTCACCCAGGCGATGCTGGACAACGGCCTGACCGTGACCATTACCGACCTCACGGATGGCGATACCGATATCAGCGTCACTGCCACGGTTACCGACCCGGCAGGCAACAGCGACAGCGCCACGGATAACGGCGTTATCGACGCCACTGCGCCAACGGTCAGCGTGGCGCTGGAAGACGCCTCTGGCGATATCTACAGCGCCGACGAAATCGCTGATGGCGTGAACGCCACCGTCACTCTGGGCGGCAGCACCGAAGTGGGCGACACCCTGGTCGTGGTGGATGGCAAAGGCAACGAGCTGTTCAACGGCGACGTCACCCAGGCGATGCTGGACAACGGCCTGACCGTCACCATCACCGACCTGGACGGCACGGATACGGCACTGAGCGTCACTGCCACGGTTACCGACCCAGCAGGCAACAGCGACAGCGATACGGATAACGGCGTTATCGACGCCACCGCGCCAACGGTCAGCGTGGCGCTGGAAGACGCCTCTGGCGACATCTACAGCGCCGACGAAATCGCTGATGGCGTGAACGCCACCGTCACTCTGGGCGGCAGCACCGAAGTGGGCGACACCCTGGTGGTCACCGACGGCAAGGGCAACACGCTCCTTGACCGTGAAGTGACGCAGGACGACCTGGATAACGGTGTCACCGTGACCATCACCGACCTGGACGGCACGGATACGGCACTGAGCGTGACTGCCACGGTTACCGACCCAGCAGGCAACAGCGACAGCGATACGGATAACGGCGTTATCGACGCCACCGCGCCGACGGTCAGCGTTGCGCTGGAAGACGCCTCTGGCGACATCTACAGCGCCGACGAAATCGCTGATGGCGTGAACGCCACCGTCACTCTGGGCGGCAGCACCGAAGTGGGCGACACCCTGGTCGTGGTGGATGGCAAAGGCAACGAGCTGTTCAACGGCGACGTCACCCAGGCGATGCTGGACAACGGCCTGACCGTCACCATCACCGACCTGGACGGCACGGATACGGCACTGAGCGTGACTGCCACGGTCACCGACCCGGCAGGCAACAGCGATAGCGACAGCGACACCGGTACCATCGACGCCACCGCGCCGACGGTCAGCGTGGCGCTGGAAGACGCCTCTGGCGACATCTACAGCGCCGACGAAATCGCTGATGGCGTGAACGCCACCGTCACCCTGGGCAGCAGCACCGAAATCGGCGACACCCTGGTCGTGGTGGATGGCAAAGGCAACGAGCTGTTCAACGGCGACGTCACCCAGGCGATGCTGGACAACGGCCTGACCGTCACCATCACCGACCTGGACGGCACGGATACGGCACTGAGCGTGACTGCCACGGTCACCGACCCAGCAGGCAACAGCGACAGCGATACGGATAACGGCGTTATCGACGCCACCGCGCCGACGGTCAGCGTGGCGCTGGAAGACGCCTCTGGCGACATCTACAGCGCCGACGAAATCGCTGATGGCGTGAACGCCACCGTCACCCTGGGCAGCAGCACCGAAATCGGCGACACCCTGGTCGTGGTGGATGGCAAAGGCAACGAGCTGTTCAACGGCGACGTCACCCAGGCGATGCTGGACAACGGCCTGACCGTCACCATCACCGACCTGGACGGCACGGATACGGCACTGAGCGTGACTGCCACGGTCACCGACCCAGCAGGCAACAGCGACAGCGATACGGATAACGGCGTTATCGACGCCACCGCGCCGACGGTCAGCGTGGCGCTGGAAGACGCCTCTGGCGACATCTACAGCGCCGACGAAATCGCTGATGGCGTGAACGCCACCGTCACCCTGGGCAGCAGCACCGAAATCGGCGACACCCTGGTCGTGGTGGATGGCAAAGGCAACGAGCTGTTCAACGGCGACGTCACCCAGGCGATGCTGGACAACGGCCTGACCGTCACCATCACCGACCTGGACGGCACGGATACCGACATCAGCGTTACCGCCACGGTCACCGACCCAGCAGGTAACAGCGATAGCGACAGCGATAACGGCGTTATCGACGCCACCGCGCCGACGGTCAGCGTGGCGCTGGAAGACGCCTCTGGCGATATCTACAGCGCCGACGAAATCGCTGATGGCGTGAACGCCACCGTCACTCTGGGCGGCAGCACCGAAGTGGGCGACACCCTGGTGGTCACCGACGGCAAGGGCAACACGCTCCTTGACCGTGAAGTGACGCAGGACGACCTGGATAACGGTGTCACCGTCACCATCACCGACCTGGACGGCACGGATACGGCACTGAGCGTGACTGCCACGGTTACCGACCCAGCAGGCAACAGCGACAGCGATACGGATAACGGCGTTATCGACGCCACCGCGCCGACGGTCAGCGTTGCGCTGGAAGACGCCTCTGGCGATATCTACAGCGCCGACGAAATCGCTGATGGCGTGAACGCCACCGTCACTCTGGGCGGCAGCACCGAAATCGGCGACACCCTGGTCGTGGTGGATGGCAAAGGCAACGAGCTGTTCAACGGCGACGTCACCCAGGCGATGCTGGACAACGGCCTGACCGTCACCATCACCGACCTGGACGGCACGGATACCGACATCAGCGTTACCGCCACGGTCACCGACCCAGCAGGTAACAGCGATAGCGACAGCGATAACGGCGTTATCGACGCCACCGCGCCGACGGTCAGCGTGGCGCTGGAAGACGCCTCTGGCGATATCTACAGCGCCGACGAAATCGCTGATGGCGTGAACGCCACCGTCACTCTGGGCGGCAGCACCGAAGTGGGCGACACCCTGGTGGTCACCGACGGCAAGGGCAACACGCTACTGGATCGTGAAGTGACGCAGGACGACCTGGATAACGGTGTCACCGTCACCATCACCGACCTGGACGGCACGGATACGGCACTGAGCGTCACTGCCACGGTCACCGACCCAGCAGGCAACAGCGACAGCGCCACGGATAACGGCGTTATCGACGCCACTGCGCCAACGGTCAGCGTGGCGCTGGAAGACGCCTCTGGCGATATCTACAGCGCCGACGAAATCGCTGATGGCGTGAACGCCACCGTCACTCTGGGCGGCAGCACCGAAGTGGGCGACACCCTGGTGGTCACCGACGGCAAGGGCAACACGCTACTGGATCGTGAAGTGACGCAGGACGACCTGGATAACGGTGTCACCGTCACCATCACCGACCTGGACGGCACGGATACGGCACTGAGCGTGACTGCCACGGTTACCGACCCAGCAGGCAACAGCGACAGCGATACGGATAACGGCGTTATCGACGCCACCGCGCCGACGGTCAGCGTGGCGCTGGAAGACGCCTCTGGCGACATCTACAGCGCCGACGAAATCGCTGATGGCGTGAATGCCACCGTCACTCTGGGCGGCAGCACCGAAGTGGGCGACACCCTGGTGGTCACCGACGGCAAGGGCAACACGCTACTGGATCGTGAAGTGACGCAGGACGACCTGGATAACGGTGTCACCGTCACCATCACCGACCTGGACGGCACGGATACGGCACTGAGCGTCACTGCCACGGTTACCGACCCGGCAGGCAACAGCGACAGCGATACGGATAACGGCGTTATCGACGCCACCGCGCCGACGGTCAGCGTGGCGCTGGAAGACGCCTCTGGCGACATCTACAGCGCCGACGAAATCGCTGATGGCGTGAACGCCACCGTCACCCTGGGCAGCAGCACCGAAATCGGCGACACCCTGGTCGTGGTGGATGGCAAAGGCAACGAGCTGTTCAACGGCGACGTCACCCAGGCGATGCTGGACAACGGCCTGACCGTGACCATTACCGACCTCACGGATGGCGATACCGATATCAGCGTCACTGCCACGGTTACCGACCCGGCAGGCAACAGCGACAGCGCCACGGATAACGGCGTTATCGACGCCACTGCGCCAACGGTCAGCGTGGCGCTGGAAGACGCCTCTGGCGATATCTACAGCGCCGACGAAATCGCTGATGGCGTGAACGCCACCGTCACTCTGGGCGGCAGCACCGAAGTGGGCGACACCCTGGTCGTGGTGGATGGCAAAGGCAACGAGCTGTTCAACGGCGACGTCACCCAGGCGATGCTGGACAACGGCCTGACCGTCACCATCACCGACCTGGACGGCACGGATACGGCACTGAGCGTCACTGCCACGGTTACCGACCCAGCAGGCAACAGCGACAGCGATACGGATAACGGCGTTATCGACGCCACCGCGCCAACGGTCAGCGTGGCGCTGGAAGACGCCTCTGGCGACATCTACAGCGCCGACGAAATCGCTGATGGCGTGAATGCCACCGTCACTCTGGGCGGCAGCACCGAAGTGGGCGACACCCTGGTGGTCACCGACGGCAAGGGCAACACGCTCCTTGATCGTGAAGTGACGCAGGACGACCTGGATAACGGTGTCACCGTCACCATCACCGACCTGGACGGCACGGATACGGCACTGAGCGTGACTGCCACGGTTACCGATCCGGCAGGCAACAGCGATAGCGACAGCGACACCGGTACCATCGACGCCACCTCGCCAACGGTCAGCGTGGCGCTGGAAGACGCCTCTGGCGACATCTACAGCGCCGACGAAATCGCTGATGGCGTGAACGCCACCGTCACTCTGGGCGGCAGCACCGAAGTGGGCGACACCCTGGTGGTCACCGACGGCAAGGGCAACACGCTCCTTGACCGTGAAGTGACGCAGGACGACCTGGATAACGGTGTCACCGTCACCATCACCGACCTGGACGGCACGGATACGGCACTGAGCGTGACTGCCACGGTTACCGACCCAGCAGGCAACAGCGACAGCGATACGGATAACGGCGTTATCGACGCCACCGCGCCGACGGTCAGCGTGGCGCTGGAAGACGCCTCTGGCGACATCTACAGCGCCGACGAAATCGCTGATGGCGTGAACGCCACCGTCACCCTGGGCAGCAGCACCGAAATCGGCGACACCCTGGTCGTGGTGGATGGCAAAGGCAACGAGCTGTTCAACGGCGACGTCACCCAGGCGATGCTGGACAACGGCCTGACCGTCACCATCACCGACCTGGACGGCACGGATACGGCACTGAGCGTGACTGCCACGGTCACCGACCCAGCAGGCAACAGCGACAGCGATACGGATAACGGCGTTATCGACGCCACCGCGCCGACGGTCAGCGTGGCGCTGGAAGACGCCTCTGGCGACATCTACAGCGCCGACGAAATCGCTGATGGCGTGAACGCCACCGTCACCCTGGGCAGCAGCACCGAAATCGGCGACACCCTGGTCGTGGTGGATGGCAAAGGCAACGAGCTGTTCAACGGCGACGTCACCCAGGCGATGCTGGACAACGGCCTGACCGTCACCATCACCGACCTGGACGGCACGGATACGGCACTGAGCGTCACTGCCACGGT